>NZ_CP116338.1:1453139-2906279 GCF_028198145.1 Microbacterium sp. nov. GSS16
CGAGCTCGAAGAACGCGGAGGAGGTGCTCGCGAGCGCCGGCATCCGCGATTTCTTCCGCGTCGTCGTCGACGGGCTCGTCGCCGAGCGCGACCACCTCGCATCCAAGCCCGCGCCCGACATGTTCCTCGACGGCGCCCGGATGCTCGGGGTCGACCCCGCCGCGGCCATCGCCGTCGAGGATGCCGTGTCCGGCGTCTCCTCGGCGGCCGCCGCAGGATATGGGGACGTGGTCGGCGTCGACCGCGGCGCGGGCGCCGCGGCTCTGCGCGCGGCGGGTGCGACCTGTATCGTCGATGATCTTGCCCGTCTGCTCGACGACGCGCAGAACTGACCCCCTCACACGCTTTCGGAGAGAGCATGATCGATCGCGACCGCTACCCCGTCGACCCCTGGCGTCTCATCGAGACCCGCTACGACGAGGAGGGGGTGTCGGAGACCGTCTTCACCGTCGGAAACGGCTACCTGGGGCTGCGCGGCAACCACATCGAGGGGCGCGGGGCGCACGAGCACGGCACCTTCATCAACGGCCTGCACGAGACCTGGCCGATCCGCCACGCCGAGCAGGCGTACGGGTTCGCGGAGGTCGGGCAGACGATCGTCAACGCGCCTGACGCCAAGATCATGCGCGTCTACATCGACGACGAGCCGCTCTCATTCGACGAGATGGAGGTGCACGAGTACTCGCGAGCGCTCGACATGCGCACCGGGGTGCTGCAGCGTGACGTCGTCTGGGTGACGCCGTCGGGCAAGCGCGTGCGCATGCGCGACGAGCGGATGGTCAGCTTCGAAGAGCGCCACCTCGCCGTGCTCCGTCTCGAGCTGACGGTCGAGAACGCCGATGCGCCGGTCACGGTCAGCTGCCAGATGATCAACCGGCAGGATGGCGCGGGGATCTACGCCGGCGATCCGATGGCGCGGAAGGGCGACGGCGGGGCCGGCTTCGATCCGCGCAAGAGCAACAGGATCACCGAGCGCGTGCTGCAGCCGGTGGAGTACTGGCAGGACGGGCTGCGCTCGGCTCTGTCGTACCGGGTCTCCGACTCGGGGATGACGGTCGCCGTCGTCGCCGATCACCTCATCGAGACCGAGAACGAGTACAGCGCGCGCACGCTCGTCGAGCCCGATATCGCGAAGAACGTGTTCCGGATCCAGGCGAAGGCCGGGGTGCCGGTCCGGATCGACAAGATCGTCAGCTACCACAGCTCGCGCGGCGTCCCGCCCCGCGAGCTCGTGGACCGCTGCCGCCGTTCCCTCGACCGTGTCGGGGTGGAGGGGGTGGATGCCCTGTTCGCCGCGCAGCGCGCGTGGCTCGACGCGTTCTGGGAGCGCTCCGACGTGCGCATCGCCGGCCATGACGACCTGCAGCAGGCCACCCGCTGGTGCCTGTTCCAGCTCGCGCAGGCCGCCTCGAGGGCCGATGGCAACGGCGTGGCTGCGAAGGGCCTGACCGGCTCTGGCTACAGCGGACACTACTTCTGGGACACCGAGATCTACGTGCTGCCCTTCCTCACCTACACCTCGCCGCAGTGGGCCAAGAACGCGCTGCGCTCGCGGGTGATGATGCTTCCGGCCGCCCGCCGGCGCGCCGCTCAGCTGAACGAGGCGGGTGCGCTGTTCCCGTGGCGCACGATCAACGGCGAAGAGGCCTCGGCGTACTACGCCGCCGGCACGGCGCAGTACCACATCAACGCCGACGTCAGCTTCGCGCTGGGCAAGTACGTGCGCGCCACCGGCGATCTCGACTTCCTGCGCCGGGAGGGCGCCGACATCGCCGTCGAGACCGCGCGCCTGTGGGCGACGCTCGGCTTCTGGCGCGGCACGAACGGCGACTCGACGTTCCACATCCACGGGGTGACCGGGCCGGACGAGTACACCACGGTCGTCAACGACAACCTGTTCACGAACGTGATGGCCCGCTACAACCTGCGCTTCGCGGCGCGCATCGTCGGCGAGATGGCCGTGAACGCCCCTGCCGCGTACGCGGCGCTGGTCGAGCGCACCGGTCTCGACGACGGTGAGCGGGATGCCTGGATGCGCGCGGCCGAGGCGATCCACATCCCGTACAGCGAGGCGCTAGGCATCCACCCGCAGGACGCGTTCTTCCTGGAGCGCGAGGTGTGGGACCTCGAGGGGACGCCGGCCGAGATGCGTCCGCTGCTGCTGCACTACCACCCACTGGTGATCTACCGCTTCCAGGTGCTCAAGCAGGCCGATGTGGTGCTGGCGCTGTTCCTTCAGGGCAACCACTTCACCCAAGAGGAGAAGCTGGCCGACTTCGACTACTACGACCCGCTGACCACGGGCGATTCGACCCTGTCGGCGGTCGTCCAGTCGATCATGGCGGCCGAGGTGGGCTATCAGGATCTCGCCCGCGAGTACTTCGAGCAGGCGCTGTACGTCGACCTGGCTGACCTGCACAACAATGCCTCCGACGGGGTGCACGTCGCGTCGGCGGGCGGGATCTGGACCGCGCTCGTCAGCGGCTTCGGCGGCATGCGCGATCACGACGGCGAGCTGAGCTTCGACCCCCGTCTGCCGCTCGACTGGCCCGAGCTGTCGTACCCGCTGCAATGGCGTGGCTCGCAGCTGCAGGTCACCATCACGCGCAACCAGCTCGACCTCGAGGTGCGCGACGGCGATGCCGTCGAGTTCACCGTGCGCGGCGCGGCGCATCGCGCGGCGGTCGGGGAGCCCGCGTCGGTGCTGCTCGCGGGCCAGGGCCCGGTGCGGCCGGGGCGGCCGACGCTGCGCGGCATCGAGGATGCCCGCCGCGACGACGGCACCCGTCTGTCGGTCTCGCTCCCGGTGACCACGACGACCATCCCCATCATCGACGCGTTCGAGGCCTGACCTCCGTTCGGCGCCTTCGCGCCCTCCCCCCTCCGCGCCGCCCACAGGGGGATCGGACCGGGAGGGCTGATGTCGGCGGCACGCCGTAGGCTGGTCGAGTGACGACAGCCCTGTACCGCCGCTACCGGCCCGAGACCTTCGGCGAGATGATCGGGCAGTCCCAGGTGACCGATCCGCTCATGACCGCCCTGCGCGGCGACCGTGTCGGTCACGCGTATCTGTTCTCGGGTCCGCGCGGCTGCGGTAAGACCACCTCGGCGCGCATCCTCGCACGGTGCCTGAACTGCGCCGAGGGCCCGACCGACACGCCGTGCGGCGTATGCCCGAGCTGCGTCGAGCTGTCTCGCGCGGGCGGCGGCTCGCTCGACGTGGTCGAGATCGACGCCGCGAGCCACAACGGCGTCGATGACGCGCGCGATCTGCGCGAGCGCGCGACCTTCGCTCCCAGCCGCGACCGGTTCAAGATCTTCATCCTCGATGAGGCGCACATGGTCACCCCGCAGGGCTTCAACGCCCTGCTGAAGCTGGTCGAGGAGCCGCCCGCTCACGTGAAGTTCATCTTCGCGACCACCGAGCCCGAGAAGGTGCTCGGCACGATCCGCTCGCGCACGCACCACTACCCGTTCCGGCTGGTGCCGCCGGCGGCGATGCTGGAGTACGTCGAGAAGCTCTGCGGCGAGGAGGGTGTGCAGGTCGAGCCTGGCGTGCTCACGCTCGTCGTGCGGGCGGGCGGCGGATCGCCGCGCGACACGCTCTCGCTGCTCGATCAGCTGATCGCAGGGTCGGATGAGGGGAACGTGACCTACGAGCGCGCCGTCGCGCTGCTCGGCTACACGCACGCCGCGCTGCTCGATGAGATCGTCGACGCGCTCGCCGCCGGCGACGCGGCGGCGGCGTTCCCCGCGGTCGATCGCGTCGTGCAGACGGGGCAGGACCCGCGCCGTTTCGTGGATGACCTGCTCGAGCGCCTCCGCGACCTCATCGTGATCGAGGCGGTGGGAGACGGTGCGTCGGCGGTGCTGCGCGGCATCCCCGCCGACGAGATGGAGCGCATGCAGGGGCAGGCGGCTTCTTTCGGCGCGGCGCGCCTGTCTCGCACCGCTGACCTGGTCAGCCAGGCGCTCGACGACATGAGCGGCGCGACGTCGCCGCGGCTGCACCTCGAGCTGATGGTCGCGCGTGTGCTCGCCGGTTCGTCGCAGGATGCCGGCACCGTGGCGCCGCAGAGTGCATCTGCGCAGGCGGCGCGGGCGCAAGGCGCGCCTGCGCAGACTCCCGCCCCGCAGAGCATGCTCGCGCGGCAGGCGCCGGTGCAGAACCCTGCCGCGCAGACTCACGTTGCGCAGAGCGCGCCCGCGCAGAAGCCGGTGGCAGGGCAGGCCGCGTCGTCCGCCGATGCGCCCAGCGTGTCGCCGGTGATCGTCGAGAACCTCACCGGGTCGGTCCCCGTCGAGCCCGACTCGACGCACGCCGCCCCCTCCGGCTCGGCTCCCATGACAGATCGTGCGGTCGCCGCACCGCAGCCCGCCCATGCGGCGGGTGATCCGGCATCCGGCACCGCGACGCCGAGGATCGAGAACGCGTCCGAGGGTGCGGCTGACACCGCTGCGGAGACGGCTGCTCCCGCGCCGAGTGGACCGGTGACATTCGAGCGCATCGCCGCAGCCTGGCCGGCCGTGCTCACCCGCCTCGAGTCCATCAGCCGGCCCTCATGGCTGATCGTGACGGGCATCCAGCCTCTCGCGTTCGACGCGCGCAGCGAGGTGCTCACGCTCGGGTTCTCGAGCCCGAGCGATGTGCCCCGGTTCAAGGGCACCACACCCGGCAGGAGCACGTCCGACCACCTTCGCGCGGCCATCGAGCAGGAGCTGGGTGTGACGGTCAAGTACCGTCCGGCCCCGCTGCCACCCGGCGGCGGGGGAGCAGCCGCGCCCACCGCGCCCGCAGGATCAGGCCCCGCAGGGTCGGGGGCGGCGTCGACCGGACCCGCCTCTTCCGGATCGGGCTCGGGCGCCGCACCCGCGCGAGATGATGACGCCCCGGCCTCCGGCTGGGCGAATCCGATGAGCGGCCCGCAGAATCTCGGCGGGGCAGGCGGCGCCGCGGTGCCGCCGCGACCGGGCACCGGGGGGCCAGCGTCGAACGCGACCCGCCCCGCGTCGGCGGCGGTCACCGACTGGGCCGTCGCTCCGATCCCATCATCTGCTCCGGTGGCCGTGGCCCCCGCCGCGGTCGAGGAGGCGGAGCATCGCTCGCCGAGCCCGAGCCCGAGCCCGAGCGCACCGGCGACCGCGTCGAGCGCTCCGCAGCCGCAGTTCCCGGTCGACGACGAACCGGGCGAGGTCGAGGCGGCCGGGTCGGCCCCGCGGCCCCCGCACGACGGCGACATCGACGCGCCTCCGCCGCAGGACGATTACCCGCCTTTCGACGACGAGCCGCCGTACGACCCCGAATACGACGAACCACGTCGCCAGGCTGCGACGCCCGCGACACCTGCGGCACGCGCGGCTGATCCTGCGCAGGCGCCCGCTCGCCCGTCTCTTCGTGAGGTGCCCCCGCCCGCGAATCGTCCCCAGGCCTCCGACGGCGTCGAGCGTCGCGGCGAGGCTGTGATCAGGCAGGTGCTCGGGGCGAAGTTCCTGCGTGAAGAGCCCTACCAGCCGCCCTCGAGGTTCAACTGATGTACGACGGAATCGTCCAGGAGCTGATCGACGAGTTCGGCCGCCTCCCCGGCATCGGGCCGAAGTCCGCGCAGCGCATCGCGTTCCACATCCTGCAGACGCCGTCGTTCGACGTCGCGCGGCTCTCCGAGCTGCTCACCGAAGTGCGTGCGCGAGTGCGCTTCTGCGAGGTGTGCGGCAACGTCTCCGAGCAGGATCGCTGCGCCATCTGCCGCGACCCCCGCCGCAACCCGGAGCTGATCTGCGTCGTGGAGGACGCCAAGGACGTCGCCGCCATCGAGCGCACCCGCGAGTTCCGCGGTCTGTACCACGTGCTCGGCGGCGCGATCAGCCCGATAGCCGGCATCGGTCCCGACGACCTGCGGATCGCGCAGCTGATGGCGCGGCTGGCCGACGGCACCGTGCAGGAGGTGATCCTCGCCACGAATCCCAATCTCGAGGGCGAGGCGACCGCCAGCTACCTGAGCCGCCTGCTGACCAGCATGTCGATCACCGTGTCACGACTGGCATCCGGCTTGCCCGTCGGCGGTGACCTCGAATACGCCGACGAGGTGACGCTGGGGCGGGCCTTCGAGGGTCGTCGCCGGCTATGAGCGCGCAGCACGCAGGATTCACTCGCCGCGGCTGGATCCTGTTCGCGATCATGGCGCTCGTCTGGGGCATCACCTACCTCTTCATCAAAGAGGCGGTGCACTCGTTCTCGCCGCCGGCGGTGGTCGCCGGTCGCACGCTGCTCGGCGGCATCATCCTGTTGCCCTTCGCGCTGCGTGCCGGCGCGCTCGCCGCGGCCTGGCGGCACTGGCCCTGGGTGCTCGCCTTCGGTCTGGTCGAGATGGCGGGGCCCTTCCTGCTGCTCAGCCATGCCGAGACGCAGCTGCCGTCCGGTCTGACCGGCCTGCTCGTTTCGACCGTTCCGCTGTTCGCCGTCATCATCGCGCTGCTGCGAGGAGACCGATCCGCTCTCGCGCCGGCCCGGCTCGGCGGCCTGCTGCTCGGCTTCGCCGGCGTCGCGGTGGTCGTCGCCGGCCCCGGCCTCTTCCCGCACGGCCCGAGCAGCGCGTTCGCGATCGGGGAGATCCTGCTGACCGCGGTGCTCTACGCGGTCGCGCCGTTCATCATCGCCCTCAAGCTGAAGGACGTGCCGTCGCTCGGCACCATCACGCTCGCGCTGTTCGCCATCGGGATCGGATACCTTCCAGCCGCGCTGCTCACGCAGCACGAGGTGCCCACCGTCCGCGCCACGGTGTCGCTGCTGCTGCTCGGCATCGTCTGCACGGCGCTCGCCTTCGTCGCCTTCTTCGCACTGATCCGCGAGGTCGGTCCGGTGCGCGCCCCGCTGTTCACCTACGTCAATCCGATCGTCGCCATCGTGCTCGGTGCGATCGTGCTCGCCGAGCCGCTCACGCCCGGCCTGCTGATCGGCTTCCCGGTCGTGCTGATCGGATGCTGGCTCGCGGCGACCGGCGGACGCCTTCGGCCGCGGGCATCCGCTCCCGATCTGACCACGGGACCGATCACCACGACCGAGACCGCGGAGGTGATCGTCTCGGACCCGCGCCCCGACTCCGGCGACCGGCCCGACCTCGCTGAACGGCCGGGCGCCGGCGACGGATCCGATTCCGGCGACCGGCCCGACTCCGGCGGCCGCAGCTGACGCCGCGTCCCGTGCACGCGTCACATGTGTGAGGCGGCATGAGGGTGATTTGTAGAATGTGCCTGGGCGGATCCGCCCTTCGTCCCCGGGAGTGATCGTGGCCCTGATCGTGCAGAAGTACGGCGGTTCGTCCGTCGCCGACGCGGAGAGCATCAAGCGCGTCGCCAAGCGCATCGTCGACACCCGTCGTGCCGGTCACGACGTCGTCGTCGCCGTCAGCGCCATGGGCGACACGACTGACGAGATGCTTGACCTCGCGCACGAGGTGGCGCCCATCCCGGCACCGCGGGAACTCGACATGCTGCTGTCGAGCGGTGAGCGCATCTCGATGGCGCTGCTCGCCATGGCGATCCACTCGATGGGCTTCGAGGCGCGATCGTTCACGGGCAGCCAGGCCGGCATGATCACCGACTCGCACCACGGCAAGGCGCGCATCGTGGATGTCACCCCCGTTCGCCTCCGTGAGGCGCTCGACGAGGGCGCGATCGTCATCGTCGCCGGCTTCCAGGGATTCAACCGCGACACCCGCGACATCACCACGCTAGGGCGCGGCGGATCCGACACCACCGCCGTCGCCCTGGCCGCCGCGCTCAACGCCGACGTCTGCGAGATCTACAGCGACGTCGACGGCATCTTCACCGCGGACCCGCGAGTCATTCCGCGCGCTCGCAAGCTCGAGCAGGTCTCCAGCGAGGAGATGCTCGAGCTCGCCGCCAACGGCGCGAAGGTGCTCTACATCCGCGCCGTCGAGTACGCCCGCCGTCACGGCGTGCTCATCCACGCCCGCTCGACCTTCTCGTCGTCGGAGGGCACGTACGTTCTGGGCGAGGGCATGAAGAACCCGCGCGCCATCGAGGGAGAAGCCATGGAAGAACCGATCGTCGCCGGAGTCGCCACCGACCTCAGCCAGGCCAAGATCACCGTCGCCGGTGTGCCCGATGTGCCGGGCAAGGCAGCCGAGATCTTCAAGATTGTCTCGAAGGCCGGGGCGAACGTCGACATGATCGTGCAGAACGTCTCCGCGGCATCCACCGGTCGCACCGACATCTCCTTCACGCTGCCCAAGGCAGATGCGGCGACGACACTCAAGGCGCTCGCCGCCGAGCAGCGCGAGGTGGGCTTCGAGAACCTGCTGCACGACGATCAGATCGGCAAGCTCTCGGTCGTGGGCGCCGGGATGCGCACCCACTCCGGCGTCTCGGCGATCCTCTTCGAGGCGCTCAGCGCCGGCGGCATCAACATCGAGATGATCTCCACGTCGGAGATCCGCATCTCGGTGGTGCTCCGCGGCGACGACGTCGCCGAGGCGGCGCGCACGGTGCACAGCGCATACGGTCTCGACAGCGAGATCGAAGCTGTCGTGCACGCGGGCACCGGCCGCTGACCCTCTGAAATCCCGGACCCGCACTCGACGGCGACGGGATAGACTCACCGCAACCCTGACATCGGTGCCAGGCGCAGCGTCCGCACCCCGGGGCTGAGCCTGGCGCATCGCCTGCACGCCAAGGATCCCCCATGACCCGTATCTCCGATTCCGGATTCTCGATCGCCATCGTCGGCGCGACCGGCCAGGTCGGCACCGTGATGCGCGACATCCTCATCGAGCGCTCCTTCCCGGTCCGCGAGCTGCGCCTGTTCGCCTCCGCCCGGTCGGCCGGCACTGCCATCGACTTCGGCGGCGTCGACGTGATCGTCGAGGACGTCGAGACGGCGGATGCCTCGGGCATCGACATCGCCCTGTTCTCCGCGGGCGCGACCGCGAGCCGCGCGTATGCCGCGAAGTTCGCCGCAGCGGGAGCGGTGGTCGTCGACAACTCCAGCGCCTGGCGGATGGATCCCGAGGTTCCGCTCGTGGTGAGCGAGGTGAACCCGGATGCCATCGACGAGCGCCCCAAGGGCATCATCGCCAACCCGAACTGCACCACCATGGCGGCCATGCCCGTGCTGAAGGCGCTGCACGCCGAGGCCGGTCTCGAGCGGCTGATCGTAAGCACCTACCAGGCTGTGTCCGGCTCGGGCATCGCCGGTGCGGAGGAGCTGCTCGGCCAGGTCGAGGGAGTCCTCGCGCAGGGCGACACCCTGCGGCTCGTGCACGACGGATCGGCGGTCGACTTCCCCGCGCCGCAGAAGTACGTCGCGCCGATCGCGTTCGATGTCATCCCACTCGCGGGCTCGGTCGTCGACGACGGCGACAACGAGACCGATGAGGAGAAGAAGCTCCGCAACGAGAGCCGCAAGATCCTCGGCCTTCCGGACCTGCGCGTCGCCGGCACCTGCGTGCGCGTGCCCGTCTTCACCGGGCACTCGCTGTCGATCCATGCCGAGTTCGCGCACGACATCACGCCGGATCGTGCGCGTGAAGTGCTGGCATCCGCCCCCGGCGTGGTGCTCGACGAGGTGCCGACGCCGCTGCAGGCCGCCGGCAAGGACCCGAGCTTCGTCGGTCGCATCCGCGCCGACCAGTCCGCCCCCGAGGGGAAGGGCCTGGTGCTGTTCATCAGCAACGACAATCTGCGCAAGGGCGCCGCGCTCAACGCCGTGCAGATCGCCGAAGAGCTCACCAGGCGCCTCGAGCCCGCGGCGGTCTGACGCACGCTCCGAGGCGCCCTGGTCGGTCTTCCTGGTGTGCCGGAGGGGATCGACGGGGTCGCCGGCGGCCGCGTCGGTGGCGCTCCGCGGCCGGAAAGCCGCACCGCCACGGACGACTAGACTGTTCTGGTGACCGAAACCGTCGATGTCGTTCTGATCGGTGGGGGCATCATGTCCGCCACGCTGGGTACCCTGCTGCACGAGCTGCAGCCGGACTGGAAGATCGTCGCCTACGAGCGACTCGGTGGCGTCGCTCAGGAGAGCTCGAACCCGTGGAACAACGCCGGCACCGGTCACGCCGCTCTGTGCGAACTGAACTACATGCCGCAGGGCAAGGACGGCTCGCTCGATCCCGCCAAGGCGATCTCGATCAACGAGCAGTTCCAGCAGAGCCGTGAGTTCTGGTCGACGCTGGTCGAGCGCGGCACCCTCGATGGTCCGTCGACGTTCATCAACTCGGTGCCGCACATGACCTTCGTGCGGGGCGAGAAGGATGTCGCGTTCCTCAAGGCGCGCTACGAGGTGCTGAAGGATCAGCCCCTCTTCGAGGGCATCGAGTACAGCGAGGATTCGCGCGTCATCAACAAGTGGGCCCCGTTGCTCATGCAGAAGCGTCGCAAGGGTGAGCCGTTCGCGGCGACCAGAGTGCCCTCGGGCACCGACGTCGACTTCGGCTCGCTCACCCACCAGCTCTTCGATCACCTGGCCAAGTCGGGCGTGCAGGTGCGCACCGACCACGAGGTGCGCAGCCTCAAGCGCCAGAGCGACGGCAGCTGGCTCGTCAAGTACCGTCACGTCATCGGCCGCACTCCGGGTCAGGTCAAGGCGCGCTTCGTCTTCGTCGGCGCCGGCGGCTGGGCGCTCAAGCTGCTGCAGAAGAGCGGAATCCCTGAGATCAAGGGATACGGCGTCTTCCCGATCGGCGGTCAGTGGCTGAAGACGACCGATCCGGCGCTCGTCTCGCAGCATCAGGCGAAGGTCTACTCGCAGGCCGCGATCGGTGCCCCGCCGATGTCGGTGCCCCACCTCGACACCCGCGTCGTCGACGGGGAGAAGTCGCTGATGTTCGGGCCCTTCGCGACCTTCAGTCCGAAGTTCCTCAAGCACGGCTCGATGCTCGACATCATCACCCAGGTGCGCCCGCACAACCTGTGGCCGATGCTCCGCGTCGCGTTCGCCAACCCCGATCTCATCACGTATCTGATCAGTGAGCTGGTCAAGAGCCACGGCAAGAAGGTCGACAACCTGCGCACGTTCGTGCCGACCGCACGCGATGAGGACTGGGAACTGATCCAGGCAGGGCAGCGCGCCCAGGTGATGAAGAAGGACCCGCAGAAGGGCGGCATCCTGCAGTTCGGCACCGAGGTCGTAGCGGCCGAGGACGGCACCATCGCGGGGCTGCTCGGTGCCTCGCCCGGGGCATCGACCGCGGTGCCGATCATGCTCGGACTGCTCAAGCGCTGCTTCCCCGAGCAGTACGCCGGCTGGGAGCCGAAGCTGAAGGATCTCATCCCGACGATGGGCCGCCGGCTCAACGACGACGCGGACGCCGCGGAGAAGTCGATGAGCGCGACCGCATCCGTTCTGTCCCTCTCGGCCTGACGACCCGACCGTGGCGAAGCTGTACTTCCGCTACGGCGCGATGAACTCGGGCAAGTCCACCGCCCTGCTGCAAGCCGCCTTCAACTACGAGGAGCGTGGTCAGCGAGTGCTGCTGGCCAAGCCCGCGATCGACACGAAGGGCGCGTCGCAGATCGAGAGCAGACTCGGCATGACGCGCGACGTCGACTTCCTCATCGGACCGCACGACGAGGCCCGTGCGCTGTTCACCAGCGTGCGCGAGCGCGTGCTCGAAGAGGGCAAGCACTCGGCCGAGCCGCATGACGTGGC
Organism: Microbacterium sp. nov. GSS16; assembly: GCF_028198145.1. Taxonomy (NCBI): domain Bacteria; kingdom Bacillati; phylum Actinomycetota; class Actinomycetes; order Micrococcales; family Microbacteriaceae; genus Microbacterium; species Microbacterium sp. nov. GSS16. The sequence goes on from NZ_CP116338.1 coordinate 1,464,805, forward strand.
GTGCTTGCTGGTCGACGAGGCGCAGTTCCTGACGCCAGAGCAGATCGACGACCTCTTCCGCATCGCCGTGCTCGACGGCATCCCGGTGATGGCGTACGGCATCCGCAACGACTTCCGCACCCACGCCTTCCCGGGCTCGGCTCGTCTGCTCGCGATCGCCCACTCGCTCGAGGAGCTCAAGACCATCTGCCGGTGCGGCCGCAAAGCGGTCTTCAACGGCCGCATGGTCGACGGCCGCTTCGTGTTCGCCGGCGACCAGGTCGCGATCGACGGCGCCGAGGTGGCGTACGAGTCGCTGTGCGGAAACTGCTACCTCGACGAATCCGGCGGCGTCCTCGACTGACGATCGGCCGGTCGCCGCTCAGCGGGCGACCGGATCGGGCAGGGTGGCGATCAGGGCGTCGAGCTTGTCAGCGGTGTCCTGCCAGCCCTCGACCGCGATGGAACGCACGCCGATCGCCCGCACCGGATAGTCGTTGCCGCCCTCGTCGAGGCGGTCGCCGTAGAAGAGCATCTCATCGAGGCGGAGGCCGGTGTGCTCGACGAGCTTCTGCATGCCGTACGCCTTGTCGATGCCGGCGCGAGTGATGTCGATCGACGTCGAACCTCCCGAGCGCACCTCGAGACCGGGCAAACGCGGTGCCACCGCGTCACGAAGCGCCGCTCGCCGCTCGCCGCTCGGGTCCCACGCGTGCTTGGCGTCGCGCGGAGCGCGCTGACCGAGCGCCGAGAAGGTGATCTGCGAGCCACGGTCCTCGAGGATGTCACCCCACGGCTCCGCCTCCCACAGGCCGAGCCGCTCGGCCTCCTCGCGCAGGGCGGTGAGAGCGGCGGTCTTCTCGTCGTCGCTCAGATCGTGCGCGTACACGGCCGTGAAGGTCGAGCCGTCGTGACGGAGGTAGCGCGTACCGCAGGTCGGCAGCAGGTGCAGACGCGAGTACTCGTCGGGATGCAGTTCGCTGAGGCGGGCGATCACCTGGGTGCGGAACTGCTGCTCGTTGCCGCCGGAGATGATCGCGACATCCACACGCCGCAGCAGCTCGCGAAGCAGGTGGGCGATGCGGTCATCGATCTCGCCCTTCGAGGGCGCGAGGGTGTCATCGAGGTCGAAGGCGACCAGGCGGGGGTGCGTCATGATGAACCAGCTTATTCGAGTCCCCTGTGCAACGGCGGCGCGCGGAGCCTCCTGCGCCGTGGGGCCCACTGACACTCTCGAGCATGCAGAAAGGGACCCACCTTCGGCGGGTCCCTTTCTGCATGCTGTCGGGGTGACAGGATTTGAACCTGCGGCCTCTTCGTCCCGAACGAAGCGCGCTACCAAGCTGCGCCACACCCCGTGATTGCAACCGTTCAAGTCTACATGGCCGACGGTGCAACGACGAATCCGCCGGTGGGTCCGGGCGCGTCAGAGCCGGGCGGTCAGCGTCAGCAGGGTCGCCTCCGGGCGACAGGCGAACCGCACCGGGGCGTAGATCGAATGACCGCACCCTGCCGAGACGTTCAGCGGCACCGTGCGACCGCGGTGCGACCAACTGCTCAGACCCTTCGCCTGCTTCAGCGGGATGTCGCAGTTCGCCACCAACGCGCCGAAGCCGGGCAGACACACCTGCCCGCCGTGGGTGTGACCGGCGAACAGCGCGTCGGCGCCCAGATCGACGAACCTGTCGAGCACACGCCGGTACGGCGCGTGGGCGACGGCGATGCGTGAGGTGGCCGTGGTGGGGGCGGCGTCCGTCGATGAGATCGCGGCGGTGACCGCGCCGAAATCGTCCCACCCGCGGTGGGGGTCGTCGACGCCGAAGAGATCGATGCTGTTGCCGGCGACGTCCATCCGCGCGGCCGTGTTGTTCAGATCGACCCAGCCGAGCTCGTCGATGAAGAACGCATCCATCGCTGCGGTGTCGAGCGGCTGCGGCTTGTGATGCACACGGGAAGGGCCCCGGAAGTAGTTCAGCGGATTGCGCGGTGCGGGCGCCTGCACATCGTTCGACCCGTGCACGAAGACACCGGGGATGCCGGCGAACGGGGCGAACGCGCGCCGGATTCCGGTCAGCCCTTCCGTGTGCCCTAGGTTGTCGCCCGTGTTCACGATCAGGTCGGGACCGAGCTCTGCCAGCGACGCGAGCCACTGCTGCTTGCGGCGCTGCCAGGGTGCCATGTGCGCGTCGGAGATGTGCAGCACGCGAACAGGTGCGCTGCCCGGTGCCAGAGCGGCTGCACTGGCTTCACGCACGGTGAACAGGTAGCGCTCGATGCCGATTCCCCAGACTGCGGCGCCGGCGCCGACGGCCCCCATCGCGCCGAGCGCGATGAGGGCCGGGTGTGCGGCAGTGCGACGGCTCACCCGTCACCCGCGCACGTGAGCGTGATGACGGTGCCGGCGGGCGCGGCCGTGTCGGCGGGAGGATTCTGGCCGTTCACGGTCGACCCGTTCTTGCATCCGTCTGCCGAGACGCCGAAACCGGCGCCTTCGAGCGCGGTCTTGGCCTGGTTGAACTTCGCGCCCGTCACCTTCGGCACCGTCGCCTGCGCCGCGGGCTGATTGCCCGTGCTCGGTCGCAGCGTCACCGTGGTGCCACTGGCCACCCGGCCGGCGCCAGGAGTCTGCTCTGCGACGAGGCCGGCACCGATCTGACTGTCGACGGGCTCTCCGACCTGCACGCTGAATCCTGCCGCGTCCAGAATCTGAGTGGCTTCCTCGACAGACTTGCCGACCACGTCGGGCAGATCCTTCGGGACCGTGCGGGTCAGACTGCGGTCGGGCTCGGGGAACCGGTCGCCGCCGTACACCGCGTTCGCCGCGCGCTGGATGTCCCTTGCGAGCGGATAGCGGATGTCGTTGAGCCGTGTCCCGTGCGCACGGAAGTTCTTCAGGTCTTCGCGGCCGTCGGCGTTTCCGACCCACACCGCTGTCGTGACCTTGGTGCTCGACTCCACCAGCATCGTGTGCGACTTCTCAGCAGTACCGGTCTTGCCGATGACCTGGATCCCGTCGTTGGGCTTGGCGCCGGAGCCGGTGCCGCCCTCCATCACGCCCCGCAGCGCGTATGCGGCGGTCGCCGCCACCTCAGGGGAAATCACCTGCGTGCAGCTGGTCTTCGGGAGGGGGATCTCCTTGCCGTCCTGGGCGACGATCTTGTCGATCACGCGAGGTTCGCAGAAGATGCCCTTGTTGGCGACGGTGGCGTAGGCGCCCGCCATCTGAATCGGGGCGACGGACTTCGAGCCGAGCACGGTGGGGAACGGGTCGTTGACCGCGGCGCCGTCAGTGGTGACATCTCCCATGTTGCCGTAGTGCACGCCGAGCCGCTTCGCCATCTTGTTGATGTCGCACAGGTCGAGCTTCTGAGCCATGGCCAAGAAGCCGGTGTTCAGCGAGGCCGCGGTGAAGCTGCGCACGCTGCTGACCGATCCCCGTCCTCCTCCGAAGTTCTCCGACGAATTCTCTCGCGTGAGGGTGTAGGTGCCGCCGCACTGCGCGAACTTGCCCAAGACCGGATAGCGCCCGTCGAGCACCTCGTTGACCGAATGCCCGCGCTCGAGCCACTCCAGCAGCGTGAAGAGCTTCCACGTCGATCCGGTCTCGAAGCCGTTCGTGGAGCCGTTGTGCTTCTTATCGGCGGCGAACACCTGCGAGGACTGCCCGTTGGCGAGGCTCGCATTCGACGACTCGCTGAACTCCGTGTTCTGCGCGATTGCGAGGATGCGGCCGGTGGACGCTTCGATCGAGACGCCGGCGCCGCCGACGAGAATGCCCGGCATCGCGGCAGGCACTCTCTCGCGCACGGCCTGCACCGCGGGACCCTGCACCCGCATGTCGAGCGAGGTGTAGATCTGCATGCCGCCGCGTCGCATGTTCTCGACGCGCTTCTCGGGCGTGGCGCCGAATGCCTCGTCCGACTCGACGACCGACTTCACATACTGACAGAAATACGCATTGGCGCCCGCAGCTGCACAGCCTTGCGTGGTCTGCGTGAGATTCGGCTCGATCGGCGCCTCGACGGCGGCAGCGTGCTGCTCCTCGGTGATCTGTCCGTTCTTCAGCATCTGACCGAGAACGTAGTCACGGCGGTCGCGCGTCGTCGCGTAGCCGTCCGCAGCATTGTTGTGCGCGACGCCGTCCTTATCGGTCCACGTGCCCTCCTCCGGGCGGTCGATGCGCAGCAGGTTGGGCTCCTGAACCATGCCCGCCAGCGTTGCCGCCTGCACGAGCGTCACGTTCGCCGCGCTCGTGCCGAAATAGCGGTTGGCCGCAGCCTCGATACCGTAGGTGGTGCCGCCGAAATTCGACACGTTCAGGTATCCCAGCAGGATCTCGTTCTTCGAGTAGTCCTTCTCGATCTGCACCGCGTAGCGCATCTCCTGCAGTTTGCGCTCGATGCCCTCGGCGCCCTTCGACTGCGCGGCACCTTCGAAGCACTGCCGGATCTTGCCGTCGTAGTCCTCGTCGCCCGGGCTGACGCCCTGCTCGCACTCCTGGATCAGAGCGTTCTTCACATACTGCTGGGTGATCGTCGACGCGCCTCGAGAAGACGAGCCCGTGAAGTTCTCGACCGCGGCCTTCATGGTCTGGAGGAGGTTGACGCCGCCGTGCTCGTAGAAGTTCTTGTCCTCGCTCGAGAGGATCGCGTCGTACAGCAACGGCGACACCTGCTCGAACGTCACGGGCACCCGGTTCTGGTCGAAGAACTTCGCCAGCTGGAAGGGCTGACCGTCCTCGCCGGTTCCATAGAACTCGGTCGGCTCCATGGGAGGGTTGGGTGTCAGGCTGTTCGGCAGGTTGTCGAAGATCGTCAGTGCCTGCGACCCCGTCACTCCGGCGACGGCGATGGCGGGGGTGACGGCTGCGGTGACCAGCACCCCGGCGACCGCGCTCAGACCCACCAGGCCGAGCAGACCGCCGAGCACACCAGACAGCGTGCGTTTCTTTTGAGGCATACGCTGATGTTAAGGGAATTCCCTGAATAAGAGCCTCGACGCTTCGGCATCCCGTGCCGTACGTCGCCGACGCACAGGAGTGCCATGATCACGTGGGAGTATCTGACCACGCCGCTGCTGATCCACAACACGGCGGCGATCCTCAACAACTGGGGCAAGCAGGGCTGGGAGCTCGTGCAGGTCGTCCAGGGCCCGGAGGGCGGCCTGGTCGCCTACCTGAAGCGCCCGATCACGCAGGACTCGACAGCCAACGCCGGCCTCGCCGCCGCGGCCGAGGCATCCCGTCAGTTCGACGGAGCTCAGCAGTGAGCGTCTCCGCGCGTCTGACAGAGCTCGGCATCGAGCTGCCCGCCGTCGCCGCTCCCGTCGCCGCGTACGTCCCGGCCGTGGTGCACGGTGGTCTCGTCTACACATCGGGGCAGCTGCCCTTCGTCGACGGCGCGCTGCCGGCGACCGGGAAGGTCGGCGCAGAGATCGATGCGGTGGATGCCCACAGCTACGCCCGCACGTGCGCGCTGAACGCGCTGGCGGCCGCCGCTCAGGCAGCGGGAGGCGTCGACCGGATCGCCGGCGTGCTGCGGGTGGGGGGCTTCGTGGCATCCGACCCCGCCTTCACCGGTCAGCCGGCCGTCGTCAACGGCGCCAGCGAGGTGCTCGGCGAGATCTTCGGTGACGCGGGGAAGCACGCCCGCGCGGCTGTCGGGGTGGCGAGCCTGCCGCTCGACACCCCTGTCGAGGTCGAGGTCACCTTCATCCTCGCTTGAGCCGGGCATCGCATACGAAGGCCGCCCGCGCCCCTGGCGCCGGCGGCCTCCGTACTTGTCGCCGGATCAGACGCGCGCGCGGCGCCGCGCCCGGAGAGATGAGCTGAGCAGCGCCCCCGCTCCAAGCACGAGCAGCGCTGACCCGGCCCAGAGCGCCGCACTCGAGTCGCCGCCGGTCGCGGCCAGTTCGTTGCGCTGCACGGTCACCGCGGCGATCACGGTGAGGCCGATCTTGTCGAAGCTGACGATGAGGTGATGCTCGCCGTCGGCGACCCCGGCGAGGTCGAAGTCGCCGGTGATGGCTGTGCTGTCCCACTGGACAGTGCCGATCGATACCGGAGTCGATCGCATACTGCCGATGATCGATGACCGCGAGTTCTGCATCTTCTGGAGGAACGAGGACATCACGCCGACCGCTTCATTGCGCTTGTCGGTCAGGCCGGCCAGCCGCAGCATGTTCATCTGCTGAGCGTTGGTGAGGGTGTCGAGTTCGCGACGCAGCGATGTGACGAGCGCAGCCGCGGCCGTTCTCGCCTCGGCGGAGTCCGAGGTGGCTGAAAGGAGAGCGTGCGACTCCACGGCGATGCCTGCGGCTGCGATCGCGGCCGCCAGCGATTCATCAGTCGGCGCGGCGACGTACGCATGCAAGGCCGAGACTGCCGCATTGAGCACGGCTATGCGGGCGTTGCGTCCTTGCACATCCGTGACCTGAGAGCCCAGCTCCTGGTCGAGCAGCTGGGCACGCTGATCCTGGGCAGCGAGCAGAGCCCCTTCGAGATCGAACGCAGTGAGCGAGAGCTGGTTCACGGTCACGCCCGGCAGGCTGGAGATCACCGGCGACAGCAACCGGGATGCGGCGGCCGCTTTGTCCGGAGTCGGCTGCTGCGCAAGACCGAGCGCCTGCCCCGAGCCGTTGTAAAGAGGGAACGTGCTGTTCGGCGCGCCTGCTGCTGCGTCGAGCAGAGTGGCAAGTTCGGACTCGGATATGCCGCTGAGAACGTCCGCGAGATCAGTGTCGTCAGGGCGCTGATAGAACGCGATGTGGACTTGCTGAACCGGATCGAAAGAGGGTCCGGTCGGAGTCGGAGTCGGAGTCGGAGTCGGAGTCGTCGGGGATGGCGACGGGGACTGGGCGTCCGTCGGTGTCGGCGTCGGTGTCGGTGTCGGTGTCGGTGTCGGTGTCGGGGTAGGCGTCGGCGTCGCGCTGTCTGAAATGAGCGCGAACGAGCGGGTCACATCGGTGAGGCTGGGGCTCTCGTTGCCCCGAGGAAGCGCGAAGGCGGGGTTGGTCGACGGCTGGGCATCCGCGAGCGTGAGGCCCGGTGCCGGCTCGAACGAGATGCGGTAATCGTCGGTGGATGTCGTCGGCAGCGAGCCGGATCGGAAGGTGCCGTCGGCGGCGACGGCGACGCGCTGCACTGCCGTCCCCCCGCTGAGGATGGTGACGCTCGAGCCCGAGAGATCGGCGAGAGGGTAGGCATCCGCGGTTGCGGTCACCGCACCGCGGATCGCACCGAACGAACCCTCCAGTGCGATAGTGACGGGATCGCCCAGAGTGGGATTGAACTCCGTCCTCACAGTCGAGTCGACGAGGTCGCCGACACTGCCGGGCCAGGATGCCTCGGCGATGAAGCTGGTGTCCGTCGCGGGCACGCGGAGGGATACGGTCCCGTCTGCCGAGGTGGTGCCGGTGGCGATCAACTGGTCGAGGCCGTCGGTCGAGAGCACGGTCACAGCAGCGCCGCCGAGCGGTGAGGATGCCGCCCCGTGGGAGAGCGTCGTCGTGATGAGTATGTGTTCTGCTTCGGGCTCCGCGGCGCTCGCGGTCACAGGCAGCCCCATGAGGATGACTCCGGTGACAGTGGACAGCACTCCTGCAACGCGTAGCGGTGAGATCAGATCTCGATGTCGTTCCTTGGTGGCGCGTGGCATATCGACCCCTTCTGATCGCTTCAACGCTAACTATGGACTGAATCCAATCTTGGATGCAACCCAGTAAATATGGCGTAGTCTCGGAGGGACATCGAGGAGGTGGAGTTGGCGGAAGGACTCCGAGAGAAGAAGATGCGCGTCGCGCGTCGGGCCATGGAGGAGGCTGCGGTCGGGCTCGCCTACGACGAAGGCGTCCAAGCCGTGACGGTCGACCGCATATGCGAGACGGCGATGGTCTCGCGCAGCACGTTCTTCAACTACTTTCCCTCGCTCGAGCATGCAATCTTCGGGCCCGCTCTGGTCTACGACCCGGTACTCACCGAGCGCATCCTGAGGGCGAACCGAGACGACCTTGTGATCGCCGCCTCGCGGATTGTGATGGAGTCCGTGCGCGGGCAGGGGGACGACGAAATCCTGCGCAAGCGGTTCGCGCTGTTCGCCCGGGAGCCGGGCACGACGACGACGGTGTCGTGGGGAGCGGAGGCGAGCCGCGCAGGTCTGCAGGACGTGATCGAGAACTGGCTTGATGCGCATCCGGCATCGGCTCGCCTGGTGGATGCCGATCACGCCACAGAGGCGCGGATGATCGTGAACTTCTCCATCACGCTCGGTGACGAGGTCATGCGGCTGGTGGCTGAGGACGGCGAGGACTTCCCGTTCGACCCCGCAGTGTTCCGGACGGTACGCGAGCGGATGCAGGCGCTGAGCGCACCCGCACGGTGAAGGCCCCGCACCGAGGATCGCGGGACGGGGCCTTCGAGACCGCCGCTACTTCACCTGACTCGTGATCGTGCTCATCACCATGGTGTCGGCGAGCGTCGTCGTGTCGCCGACCTCGCGGCCCTCGGCGACGTCGCGCAGCAGACGACGCATGATCTTGCCCGAGCGCGTCTTCGGCAGCTCGTTCACGATGTAGACGTCGCGGGGGCGCGCGATCGGGCCGATCTGCTCGCCGACCCAGCCGCGCAGCAGCGTTGCGAGGCCCTCGGGGGAGTGCGCCTCGAAGTAGCTCTGCTTGATGATCACGAAGGCGACCACCGCCTGACCTGTGGTCTCATCCGAGGCGCCGACTACGGCGGCCTCGGCCGTGGCTTCGTGCGCGACGAGCGATGACTCGATCTCGGTCGTGGACAGGCGGTGACCCGACACGTTCATCACGTCGTCGACGCGACCGAGCAGCCACAGATCGCCGTCTTCGTCGAGACGCGCACCGTCGCCCGCGAAGTAGTAGCCCTTGTCCTGGAACTTCTCCCAGTAGGTCTCCTTGAACCGTTCCGGGTCGCCCCAGATGCCGCGCAGCATCGACGGCCACGGCTCGGTGATGACCAGCAGCCCGCCGTTGCCGTTCCCGACCTCGACGCCCTCGTCGTCGACCACGTCGATGGAGATGCCGGGGATCGGAACCTGCGCGGAGCCCGGCTTGGTCGCGGTGATGCCTGGCAGCGGGGAGACCATGATGGCGCCCGTCTCGGTCTGCCACCAGGTGTCGACGATCGGGGCCGCGCCGCCGCCGATCACCTCCCGGTACCACATCCACGCCTCCGGGTTGATGGGCTCGCCCACCGAGCCGAGCAGGCGCAGGCTCGACAGGTCGAACTTCTGCGGGATCTGGCGGCCGAGCTTCATGAACGAGCGGATCGCCGTCGGCGCGGTGTAGAAGATGGTCACGCCGTACTTCTCGATCAGCTCCCACCAGCGGCCGGGGTGCGGCGAGTCCGGTGTGCCCTCGAAAAGCACCTGGGTCGCGCCGTTGGCGAGCGGACCATAGGTGACGTAGCTGTGTCCGGTCACCCAGCCGATGTCGGCCGTGCACCAGAAGACGTCGGTCTCGGGATGCAGGTCGAAGACGTACTTGTGCGTGTAGGCGGCCTGCACGAGGTACCCGCCCGAGGTGTGCAGGATGCCCTTCGGCTTCCCCGTCGTGCCCGACGTGTACAGGATGAAGAGCGGGTTCTCGGCGGGGAATGGCTGAGCCTCGTGATCGCGGGATGCCTGCGGCACGACGTCGTGCCACCAGATGTCGCGCTCGTCGGTCCAGTCGACCTCGTTTTCGCCGCGCTTGACGACGAGCACGTGCTCGACGGTCTGCTGCTCGCCTTCACCGTTGCGGTCGCTGAGCGCCTGGTCGACGGCGGGCTTGAGAGCCGACACCTTGCCCTTGCGATAGCCGCCGTCCGCGGTGATCACGAGCTTCGCGCCGGCGTCGTCGATGCGCGAGCGCAGACTGTCGGCGCTGAACCCGCCGAAGACGACCGAGTGGATCGCGCCGACGCGCGCGACGGCGAGCATCGAGACTACGGCCTCGGGGATCATCGGGAGGTAGATGGCCACCCGGTCGCCGTGGCCGACGCCGAGATCCTGCAGCACGTTCGCCGCGCGCCTGACCTCGTCGGTGAGCTCGGCGTACGTGATGCGGCGCTCATCGCCCGGCTCGCCCTCCCACAGGATCGCGACGCGGTCGCCGTTGCCGGCCTCCACGTGCCGGTCGAGGCAGTTGTAGGCGACGTTGAGCTCGCCGTCGTCGAACCACTTCGCGAACGGCGGGTTCGACCAGTCGAGCACCTGCGTGAACGGCTTGTGCCAGTGCACGCTCTCCCGCGCCTGCTCGCCCCAGAAAGCCTCCCGGTCGGCGGCAGCCCGCTCGTACAGGGCGGGGTCGTCGATCGACTGGGCGACGAACTCCTCCGACGGCGGGAATCTGCGGGCCTCGTCGAGGAGGTGGTCGATCTGGCTGCTCATGCACTCGCTCCTTTGCGCGGTCGGGCGATCGTGCAGGGACACGACCGTGACAGGGCGAATTTAGTCCCGCCGCCGGAAGAGGCCTACTGTCGAAAGTCGGTAGTGAGAGCGGTTTGCCGTGGCGCCGGCCCACGCATACACTGACCTCAGCCGATTCGTATACGGCTTCAGCGCGCCCGGGTGCCCCCCTCGTTCCGGGCCAGCGCGTGGGCGGCACCTCATTCCCCCCGTGAGGTGCCGCCCGTCCGTCTACGGGGCGGCGCTCCTACTGCACAGGGCTCTCGTCGCGGCGGTTGTGCACATCGCCTGGGAATCGGGCCTGGCCGCGCGACGCGACGAGCCTAACGTCGTCGCATGCCCGAACCGTTCGTCTTCCGACCACGGCCGTCCGACACGCACGACGGTGCTCACCGTCCCGTCGATGCGGATCCGGACCTCGGCGCGCTCGCCGACTATGCGCGTGACGCCGAGGTGACGGACATCTTCGTCAACGGCGCCGACGGCCTCTACGTCGATCGCGGTCGCGGCGCCGAGCGGGTGCCGGCGTGGCGCGCGTCGGAGCGCGAGGTGCGCGACATCGCAGTCACCCTCGTCGCGGCGGGCGGACGGCACCTCGACGACCAGTCGCCCTGCGTCGACGTGCGGCTCGCCTCGGGCATCCGCGTGCATGCCGTCCTCGCCCCCGTCTCGGTGAGCGGCACCGCGCTGTCGGTGCGGATCCCGCGGGTGCTCGGCGCCGACCTCGCGGCGCTCGCCGCGACCGGCACCTTCAGCGACGCCCAGCAGGCGTGGCTGGCGCAGCTCGTACGCGACCGGGCCAACGTGCTGATCACCGGGGGGACGGGCACGGGCAAGACAACGCTGCTCGCTGCGCTGCTGTCGGAGGTGGGTCCGGGCGAGCGCATCGTGACCATCGAGGACGTCGCCGAGCTGCGACCCCGGCACCCGCATCACGTCTCGCTCGAGGCGCGCCAGGCGAATCTCGAGGGCGCCGGATGCATCACCCTCGCGATGCTCGTGCGGGAGTCGCTGCGCATGCGCCCCGACAGACTCGTCGTGGGCGAATGCCGCGGCGAGGAGGTGCGGGAACTGCTGACCGCGCTCAACACCGGTCACGACGGGGGCGCGGGCACGTTGCACGCCTCTGGTCTGGCGGACGTTCCGGCGCGTATGGAGGCGCTCGGCGCCCTCGCGGGGATGGATGCCACGGCGTTGGCGCGCCAGGTGGTCAGCGCGTTCACGATCGTGCTGCATCTGGAGCGCAACGCGGATGGGCGTCGGCGCATCGCGCACGCCGGACGATTCGTGCTGCGGAACGACCGCCTGGCGATGGAGGAGGTGCAGCCGTGGTGAGGTGGCGGCAGCGGCATCCGGACTCGAACGACCCGCCGCGGGCCGCGGCCGCCGTGCGCACCCTCGCCGTGCTGCTGCAGGCCGGTGCCCGACCGCACACGGCCTGGCGGCACCTCGCCGACACCGGCGACATCGTCGCGGGGCGCGTCGTCGCCCGAGCGGACGCCGGGGCAGAGCTCGTGGGCGCCATCGACGCGGAGGGCGGTGCATGGTCGGACGTCGCCGCCGCCTGGGAGATCGCGACGACCGTCGGCGCACCGCTCGCGGACGTGCTGCGGGCGCTGTCGGAATCGCTGCAGGACGCCGCTGCCGCCGCGGACGACGTGCGAGTCGCCTTGGCCGAGCCCACCGGCACCGCCCGCCTGCTGCTCTGGCTGCCGTTCGCCGGGCTGCTGCTGGGATTCGCGCTGGGCTTCGACACCATCGGCGTACTGGTCAGCAATCCGTTCGGTGTCGCCTGCGTCGTGCTCGGTGTGGCCCTCGTGCTTGTCGCGCGCTGGTGGACCGCACGCATGGTGCGGGCCGCGCAGCCGGCGGCCGGCACCCCCGGCATGCACGCCGAGCTGGTCGCAGTGGCACTCGCCGGCGGCGTCGGCATCCCGCGGGCGCTGCGGCTCGTCGAGCACAGCCCCGCCGCACTGTCGGGCGATCGCGGCGCCACAGACGCCGTGCTGGAGCTGTCGCGCTCCGCCGGGGTGCCGGCCGGCGAGCTGCTGCGCGCGACGGCCGCACAGCAGCGGCACGAATCGAGGGTGCGAGGGCGCGTGCGGGCCGCGCGGCTCTCGTCGAAGCTGCTGCTGCCGCTCGGCGCCTGCACGCTGCCCGCATTCCTGCTGCTCGGGGTCGCACCGCTCATGCTCAGCGTGCTCGCGTCCACGCCACTGCCCATCTGAGACGTCCGGGGCGAGAGCCGCCCCGCATGAGAGAGAAGGAACACCATGACCGCACTCCACACCGATCCGCTGCCTCCGCTGACCCGAGGCCGCGCAGCCGAGCTGTTCTCCGACGAGACCGGAGCGGCCACCGCCGAATACGCGATCACGACGATGGCCGCCGTGGTCGACCCAGGGCACACTCTGTCAGGATGAGCGTATGTCCTCTGCCATTAGCGCTGTTCCGCGACCGGTCATCTACGCACGTCAGTCGGTAGACGAGGAGCAGGGCATCGGTCAACAACTCGATGACTGCCGAGCGGAGTGCCAGCGACGGGGGTGGCAGATCGCTGGTGAGTTTCAGGATAACGACACCTCCGCCTCTAAGGAGCGCGGCCCGAAGACGGCGTGGGCTGCCATGCTCAAGGCGTTCGATTCGGACGAGTTCGACACGATCATCGTGACCGAGACTTCGCGCATCACTCGGAGCCTTGTTGACGTTCTGGACATCCGTCCTCCGCGTCGAGACATCCGAGTCGTGGTCATTCGTGAGGCAATCGACACGGAGCATGACGACTTCATGCTCAAGCAGCTCGTCCTTCTCGCGGAGCGTGAGGTGAAGATAAAGGGGGCGCGCGCGGCGCGATATGCAGCGACGCGCAGAGCGGCCGGACACCCGACTCCGGGCAAGCCGCCGCACGGGTATCGGTGGGTTCCTCAGATCGAACGTGATTCGACGGGTATCCGCTATCGAATCGACGACGCAGAGGCGGAAGACGTGCGACAGATCTTCCGTGAGTTTCTCTCGGGAGCGCCTCTCGGACAGATTGCCCGGGATCTCAGCGAAGCTGGTCGGCTGACGCGCAGGGGGTCTAGATGGAGCTCGTCCACGGTTCGACGCGTGCTGTTGAACCCGGTGTATGCGGCCCTCTTGGCGCCTGCGCAGCCCAGCGGTGAGTATGACGCAACCGCAATTGACCTTGAAGCGTGCACGCCCGGGTCATGGGGCGCGATCGTCGAGCGCGATCACCTGGTGGCGGCTCGCAGCCGGCTGATCGGCACGAAGCCAAATCACAACGGGACGGCGCGGAAGTGGCTACTGTCGGGGCTCGCAGTTTGTGCTGTGTGTTCTGCCCCGGTGCGCTCTGCCCGAGGGGAGACCCATCCGACAGCGCGGGCGGACGGAAGCGGCGCAGCGCAGACCCGCCGCTACCACGCATATCGCTGCGTCCAGGGCCACTTCATGCGCAACGGAGACATCATCGACGACTTCGTGTCCGAGGTGTGCATCGCCCGCTTGTCTGAGGTTGATGCCGTACAGCTGGTGACGCCCCGCGCGGACGGAGTGGACGTCGGCGTTCTTCACGCGAACCGGGAAGGGCTGAAGACGCGGAGGCAGTCGATCGCACGCTTCGTTGCGCGCGGACTCATGACCGACCTGGAAGCCGACGACAGCCTTCGCGAGATCGCCGATGAAATGCGGTCGATCAGCGAGGCGATTGCGCGAGCGGTCCGAGAAGACCCTCTGGCTGAGTTGGCGGAAATCGATGACGTTCGGGCTTGGTGGAGTGGCGGTACTCTCGCCCGCCAGCGATTGCTCGTGGAGCACCTCATGACGGTGAAGATTCACCCTGTCGGGCACGGGAAACGTGTCACGAATCTCGATGCCGCGGAGAAGACGGTGACCATCCGATGGAAGCGGGACTGACGCGTCGCGCGGTCGGTGCCGACCCGCACACCGAACTCTGCCTCGGTAACACCAGCGCGGTAGCGAGAGCCGCAAGCAGGCGGCTCAGCGGCCAGAAAGAAGGACGAGCTGTCAAGGCTCGTCCTTCTCCTCGCTGACTCACGCCGCGCTATCGGTTCGGATGGTGCTCGTGCTCCGGCTCGATGGCTGTCAGCGGCTCCAATCGATCGGCTCAGGCGTCATTTCTATGCGTGTGCCATCGGATATCAGCTGTGCCCACTCGGACAAGTCCGGCTCGGTGATGTTCCCGTCGTAGCTCGCGAAGAGCTGTCGCAGCGCCGGACGGATAACCGCGATCGGTTGCCCGACATACTGCTGGCGTAGCCGCTCCAGATCCTGAGTCTGCTGCGCTGCCATGTTGGCAACCGCTTCTTCGGCGACGCGGCGCATTCCTTCTTCGTTGAACTTGAAGTCCATACTGTGATTCCTGCTTCCTCACCCGAAATCGGGTGCTGGCGCAGTGGGAGCGAACCTCGAAGACGCGTTCTCGTGGAGAAGAGCTGACACGGAGGGCCGGCAATCAGACCACCGACCCTCCGCGCTTGATTAGTCCTTACCGAGCGTCGAGCCGGCCTTCGACTTCGCGGCCTTGCCCGACGAGTCGGTCGCGAGAACGCGACCCGCCTTGCTCAGCTGCGCCTTCGAGGGTTTTCCCGACGACCGCGACGATGTCTTCGCCATGGGGCGCTCCTTCCTGCTTGAAAAGGAGGGCAGATCACGTGAACCGACGTGAATCGACTCGCGCAGCCGCTATGGAGCGTCTAGAGTCAAGTAGTCCTGCCATAGACAACTCGGCCCCGATCTGACCCGTATGAAGAGCTCCGCTCCGGCCGTCGGATCGGGGCTCTTGTTTGTGCCCCCACTCTACTGGCGCCCTCCGACATTCGGCTGGCTGTGTGGCGATCTGAGCGCTCAGCATGTCGCAGAGGTCGAAGTTGTCCAGTGGGTGCCCGAACGCACGTCACAGGACGATTTAGGCGGATTTCCGGGCAGATTCAGCGAGTTCGGGCCCCAAGCGAATTACACGGCTGTGATTCTGTCCACAGTTTGCTCACAAGTTGAGGCGGCGAGTCTCACAGAGTTGTCCGCAGCATCGTGGTGCCAATTGGGTTTAGTGGGCCATATTCCCCGCAGCTCCGGCGTCCGGTCGCGCTGACGGGTGACGGGACGCTCACCCCTATCATCCGAACTTCTGTTGCTCGCGCTGGCTCGAGGGCCGGGAGGTGCCCACGCGACGTCCACTAGTGTCCATATAGTGGACACTAGTGGGACGATCAACAAGGTCCTGACCATCAGTCGGCCAGTCATAGGCCTCAGGATGGCCCACCTGACGGCCAGATCAGTCCAACAAAACGAGGAAACTATCGAGTGGTCAGCAAAGGGCCATCGAGTGCCCATAACATGGACACTCGATGGCCCTTCGTGGTCGGCTTAGAGTTCCAACTCTGTTCGTGACGACTTCGGCGGCGGGTCGCTCTTCTGAGTCATCGCAAGAGCCTCTCGCCGGAGGGCCTTGAGCTTAGCCATGTCGGCATCAAAGCGGCTCCGTAGCGTCTGCCCTCCGAAGGAAACCTTGTCCAGCCATCGGTCGACATCCGCGGGCACTTCCTCGAGGTGCTTATGCATGTCCTCCATCCGGTGCCTCTCGTTGTCTGCTGCCCTGCGCGCGTGCAATGCAGCCTCCCGAGCCCTAAGGGCGGACTCGGCTGCCACCCGAGCGTCTTGCGCAGCCTGATCTGCCTTGGCGCTGAGCACCCTTGCCTCTTGCTCACGGTCGGCGAGACGTGCCTCGTGTTCATCGAGATCGGACTTCCGCTTGAGCAGCCTCATCGCCTGGAGCTGATTTGCGCTCTGCGCCCTCTCCGCTTCCTGCGCTGCGTCACGGAGCCGATCCGCCTTCGCCTGGAACTCACTACTGCTGAGGTGTTCCCTCGAGCGCTCGGTGACGCGATACTCGACGTCGTAGCCGACTGCGGCCACAGCGTCGCGCAGCTCCTTATGCTGGCGCTTGAGGTCGGCCGGGCCCTTGAAGAAATCCTTCTGCGACAGTCGACCGTCGTCAGTGATGGGCGTAACCATGACCTGCAACTGAGGACTGACCTCGTCCAAGTGAACGGACCACCCGACCACGTTGGCCTGTCCGAATTCCGCGCATGCCCAGTCGAGCGCGGCCCCCATGTACCGGGCAGCTTCAGCGTTCATCCCTTCGGCGCGCCAGCTTGGGTTGTGCTCCTCGAACCACCTGGGGTCCAGCTGAAGGATCAGACCCCGCATTAGCACCGCGTCTTTCCGAAGCTTCCGGTCGACGGTACTCAAGCGCTGCTTCAGGTAGACATCGAACTCGTCGGATGGAGGCCGGCCGGCCACGGAGCGCGCCTTCCTGAACCCACCCTCACCGTCGTTGACGACGGTGAGATTGAGCCTTGTCCTGTCCGGAACGATGTTCTTATTCGCCTGTGTGAACTGGAAGCCTGCCGCTTGATCGAGATCCCGCGCAATGTGCCTGAAGAAAGCCTGCGCGTGGCCGCCACGCCCCACTTTGTGGGACGCGTCGAACGTCATCGTGTAGCTCATCCTTCGCTCCTCTCGACGTGATTCGTGGGCTGTTCCGTCCTCGACGCAACAGCCCACGAAGCCTCCGGCGGCTCTCCCGAGGGGCTTCTCCTGTCGCTCATCCGGAGCCCACCCCAGTGCTTCCTTCGGTGGGTGGGCTCCTCCTTCGCGTCAGAAGAAGGTGTAGCCCCATACACTTTCGCGAGCGCTGCGCTCCGTGAAAGCTCCTGTGGCCCTGCGGGGCGCGTCGCAGCACGGCTGCTCCACCGCACGATCGGGGCGTGCCCGATCGTGCTGAAGAGGAGTTCCGTTCGTGTCCTCCCGATGGTCTTCGCGCACATCACTCCCACTCCTTCACAGAGGAGTAGTTGCGACCTGGCACCGCCGGGCGATCGACTATCGACCTCACGAGCTGCCGCTTGCGCTCCGCTGTCTCCGCTGGCTCCTGAATGACCTCACCGTCGATATCGAGGTCGTACCCTTCGTCGATCAGCTGGTTGCATCGCCCGCGATGCGTTGCGTGGCACCAGTCAGGGTTGCAGGTACCGTCGTGCCACGGATGACCGCATTGCGAGCGGCCACCGGCGGCGATATCGTGCGGCACGTCGTAGGGATCCCCGATGCGGAACGGCTTGATGTGTTCGTAGTTGGTCGAGTTCCTTGGGCCAGGCGTCGATGAGATGTAGCCGCTGTCGACGAGGATGCGCAGCGCAGCCGTCATGGTGTCGGCCTTGCCCTTCACTGACCGCTTGATCTCTCCGGTATTGAGGGATGTGCCCACCTGCTGAAGATGCTGCGAAATGTCGTGCATGTGGCGGGTCGGCGCCCAGTCATCACCCGATGTTCGAGAAAGCACAGCGTCGATGCCTTCGTCGCCGCGAGCGGGGGCGGGGTTCACAGACAGGATCGCGGCAACCTCGCCGGTGATGAAGTGCCCATGCCGATCTTTCGTGCAGGTCAAGCGCGCTTCACCCGGCCGCCCCTTGGCGAAAGACATGCCCGCGCGTACGGTCTGGATCATCTGAACGCCAGAGATCGCTGCACGTTTCCGCTGGGACCCGATTGGTGAGGCAGCGGCGCTGTCCGACTTCGGTAGGTGATCGAGGAGTAGTACGGCGGGGCCACGGCGTGCTATCTCATCCGGGACACGTTTGAACCACTGTGCAACTGCGTCATCAGAGTTCGGGTCCGTCCCCTCCAGCGCCATGCTCTCGCCCGTGCTATCGATCACGACCAGGGTGGGCCGCATGAAGTCAAGGACTGCCCAAAGATCGGAACGAACATCGTCTTTGAACGCTTCTTCGGGATGGATGTATCCGAACCGGGTGGGGTCAGCTACGAATGCGTCAGGTACACCAAGGTCGAGGAGACGGGACACGATGCCGATCGCACTGTCCTCGAGGTCGACGTAGACGACGCTGTTGCCATCCTGGAGTTCCGTCGCGACGGCTTGGAGCGCCGTCCAGCTCTTGCCGCAGCCAGATTCGCCAGCAAGCCCGTTCACCGCGCGGCTGTATAACCAGTGCGAGCCGTCCGACAGCCGTCCGACGGTAGGACGCGGGCGATCTAACGTACCGTTGCGCAATCGTGCGACGATGTCGCTCAGGCCGTGCGCAGACCATGACGAGCCCGCCTTCGGCGGGATGACCGTCGTACTTTGGACCGCTCGCTCCGCTCGCTGGCTCGCAGGGAATGACGGGTGAACTTGGCTGCCAGCAAGGGTGAGCCCGATAGACGCCAAGGAGTCCTCAGTCGTCTCTGTTCCCGTTCTCGAGTCGTTCCCGCCCTCGGGAACGACTCGAGGTGACGGCGCTGCGAACACCGATCCGTGCCGTTCCCCCGTTCCCTCTCCTAGAGGGAACGGGTGAGAACGGTTCGGATCGAGCCCTCGCGGGGAAGCATCTCCCTCATCGCCACCCGTTCCTCCAGGGAACGGCTCGATGCGCTCCTCGGCCGTGCTCTGCCCGCGAGCGGAGCTCGCGTGAACAGACGGGACCGCGCGAAGCGCGCCAACAGGCTCGTTGGGAGGCCCTGCGTGGTCGAGGTGGCTCGATTCGTCGGTCACTGTGCACCTCCGAGGATGACAGCGAGGCGTTCGAGCTGCGCTGGTGTCAGTCGTGGGGCTTCGGCGACGACGCGAGCGACGGCGGCATCGATTGACCGCTCGGCGGTCGGGCGCCCGACGATCGGCTGCGCCAGCGCATCGAGGTCGCCCGGGCTGATGTAGATGCGCCGGCCGATCCGTTCGGCTGGAAGGATACCGTCGGCGATCTTTCGACGAAGCGTCGATTGGCCGATACTGCGACGACGCGCAGCTTCCTGGAGAGTGAGTCGAGAACTGTTTCGGGGGGTCGTAATAGCAGGCAAGGCCCGCTCCTCTCAAAGAGGAGGGCACCTGCATGTCTCACGAGCATCTGCCGATGGTGTTCTCGCCAGGGTCAGTTGACCTGACCCGCGTCTCACCAGACTCTCACCGCTGGGCTCATCATGCGCTGGTGATCGCACTCGCCTGTGGCTTCGGAAATAAGTGACGACGGCGGGATCCGACCCCGTTACCCGTCGGGTGCATCCGACCGGCGGTCGAACAATGCAAGGTTAGCATTCAGAGGCGCTCGATATGCAAGAATTCTCCACGTTTACGAGCAAATATGGAGAAAGCTCGTCGGGTTACCGCTAACCTCGAGGTCGCGTTCAATCTGGATGGAACGAACGCAGCGCGACATGCCCCGAACTAGCCCCGTACCGAATCGGCGGTACAGGGCAATGAGGCGCGAAAAGCCCCGGCCAACGGGAATAAAAACTCAAATTCAACAGTGTTAGCCAGAGTGATTGTTACCGATAGCCAGTCGCGCGCTGGTACATCCCGATTTACCCGCTGATCAGGGCTAACGAGTCCGAGTAACCACGTTGTAACCGAAGTACCGCGCTTTCAAAGGAACTCTATACATGCGTGTGCGCATGCGCGCATGTGTGTACTTTCTCGGATTCTGCGGTACATCGGTTACATCTCTCTCTTCTTTCTCTCTACTTCATCGAGAAATCAAGGGAAGTCCCGCCATCCCGGCGTACCGTATTTGCTCCGCGAGCTCCGCCGACCGGTTACACCTGCTCCGCGAGCAATGGTCCGAAATAGCTCTTGACCTCGGTTTTCCTGCTGCGCGTCGTGTAACCGATGCAGATCCAAGAAACGGTACTTTCGGCCCCGATGGCCCCTGACTGAGCAGAAAGGCCGCCACCGATACTCCGGTGGCGGCCTCTTCAGCGCGCGGCGGTGACTACTCCGCTGCCGCCTTGAGCTTCGAGCCTGCCGTGACCTTGACGTGCTTGCGCGTGGGGAGGAGTCTCTGGAACGCGCACGAGAGCGCGTTCATCTGGAACTCCTGCCGATGTCGTTCCTGCACGAGGTCTACCTCGAGTGGATGAACGAGCGTCACCGACGCGAAGAACCCCTCAGCCGGTACACGTTTAGCCGTCGCCTGCGCGCCCAGCTGGAGGAGAGCGGCTGCCGGGCATGGCGCTACGCCCGCTCGCGCCCGGGACAGCTGCTGCGCTGCACGGACCCGCTGGCCACGCGCATCGGCTGGTGCCACGACGGCACCAACGACGCCATCTACGGACTGCGTCGACGCCGGCACGCCGCGGCCTGACCCAGCGCTGTCCCTCGAACGGATCCACCCCCATGAATGACATGCCGAACTCCTCAGCTCGATAACCTTATCAAGCGCGCTGATCTCGCCGAGCGCGCTGATCTCGCCGAGCGAACGCTCACCCGCATCGCGGAGTTGATGGGCTTCAAGGAGGTCACCGACGGCGGCACCACCGCGCAGCGGCTCGACACCGTGCGCGGCATGATCGACCGCGGCTCACCGGCGACTGGCCCAACGTCTGAATGGCAACGGCGCTCCCGCTGTCGAGATCGCGATAGGCGTGTCACGGCAGTGGCGGATGAGACGCGAACCATGGCTCACGTGTACAACTGCCTGCTACGGTTGCACCTGGTTCCTTCCCTTTCGTGTGAGGATTCCACGCCCCGGTCCTGTTTCACCCGCCATCGGCGGTCGGACCGGGGCATCTGCATCTCAGTAGTGCTTCAGGATGTACTTCCATGCCGACGCCATCGGCTCGCCGGTGCGCGGCAGACCGTACCTCTTGAAGAGGGCGTTCAGCTCACGCTTGATCGCCTTCATGGAACCCTCCTGTGACGTCCACTGCGGGTGCACGGCGTGGCTGACCAGCTGGTCGACTTCGCGAGCGACCTGGCTGACGAGCACGGTCATGCCCGCCGGCTTGTGCTCCTCGAAGATCCGGGTGAGCATCCCCACGTTCGGGTCCGGCAGGTCGGCGAGCACGCCCTCTTCGTCGGCGTCCTCCACGGTCTTCAGGTCCGTGCCGACGGTGAACAGCTTTGTGAGCCACAGGAGCGAGTCTTCGGCGGTGGTGATCATCTGCTGTCGCAGCTGCTCCAGCCGCTCGGCGATCGACTTGTACGCAGCCTCGTTGGCGCCGCCCCCGTCGAGCTTCTTGCGGATCCGCTGGGTGAGCGAGTCCATGATCTCCTGCGCGGACTTGCCTTCGTACTCGGTCGGCACCGGCGGCAGCTGACCGGCGTCGGTCATCTGCTTTATGGTCTGGGCGTCGGCGATCACCACGGCGACCTGCTTGTCGTCGACCCGGACGTTGCGCATGTGCTGGTGCACGAGTGCACGGGTCTTCGGCCCGAGCCGTTCCCAGAGGATGTCGTCCTCGGAGTCCTCACTCGGGATCGCGGCATACACCTGCGCGTACCAGCGGTAGTCGCCCTCCCACTCGGTCAGGTGCTCATCGGGAGCGATCGTCTCCCACAGCCCCTGGGCGTAGAGGTACTCGGCTCTGTACTCGGCGCGGTCTTCGCTGCCGGGCGGGAGCCGCTCGAGAGCCTGCTGCAGCGAGTCCATCGAACCGTCGCGGGTGATGCCCACGAAGCGGCGCCGCATCTCCTTGAGGGCGGCTTCAAGGTTCTCCAGCAGCGTGTCCGTCTCCAGCTCGCGCTGGACGTGCTCGGGGTCGCTAGGGGCGATCGCGCGCGCGAAGGCACCGCCGAGGCCGACGTAGTCGACGATCGTGCCGTAGCGCTTCGTGAATCCGGTATCCGGGTGCCGCCAGGGCCTGTTCGTGCGGGTGATGGTCTGGAAGAGCGTGTGCAGCTTCATCGGCTTGTCCAGGTACAGCACCCCCTCGATGGGCGCGTTGAAGCCGGTGCCGAGCTTGGCCGTAACCACGAGAAACTTCAGGCCGTCGTTGACGTCACGGAACCGATCCAGCAGCGCTTCCTCCTCCCCCTCGGAGAGCTTGTACGCCTCGAACTCGCTCTTGCCGGTGGCGGAGATCACGACGGCTACCTGGTCACCCCTGCCCGTGCGCGAAAGCTCCTCCCGCAGCGCCCGCTCGTACAGGATGCACAGCTCCTGGTCGGCGACGACCACCTGCGCCTTCATGCCGTGCGGGTCGATCGAGGCGTAGAAGTGCGCGACGATGTCGGCGGCCACCTGTGCGATCCGCTCGGGGTTGTGGAAGATCGCCCGGGCGTTGGCGACCCGACGCGCGAAAGACTCTTTCTGCGTGTCGCTGAGCTGTTCCTCGTCCGCCAGCGCGTCGAACGCCGCGTCGAGCTCTTCCTTGGCGACGTCGAACCGGACGGGCCTGGGGATCACTCTCATTGGGACGGTCGTCCCGTCGGCGATCGAGCGGTCCGAGTCGTACGTGTCCAGCGCCCAGCCGGGGTCCCGCTCGTCGCCGAACAGCTGGTAGGTGTTGCGGTCCAGATCCGCGATCGGGGTGCCGGTGAAACCGAACCGGTGCGCGTTCGGCAGCGCCGCGCGCATGTCGGCGCCGAGAGACCCCTCCTGCGTGCGGTGCGCCTCGTCGACCAGCAAGATGACGTTCTCCCGCTCCGTGAGCACGCCGGCGCCGGCGAACTTGTGCACGGTGGTGGCGATGATGCCCCGCGCTCCGTCCTTGAGCGCCTGCTGCAGCGAGCTCGTACTCCCCGCCTTCACCGGCTGGGGGACGCCGGCAGAGGCGAACTGGGAGAAGGTCTGAGTGACCAGCTGCGTGCGGTCCGCCACGGCGACGATGGTCGGGTTGTGCATCCGCGGGTCGAAGTAGAGCCGGGTCGCCACCCAGCTCATCGTGAGCGTCTTGCCGGACCCCTGCGTGTGGTAAATCAGTCCCCGCGATCCTGCCTGGCTGGTCGCGCGCTCGACGATCTTCTCCACGGACGCGTACTGGAAGTAGCGCGGCAGCAGCTTGATCGTGCGTGCGGCGCCGTCGTCGGACTGCCGGTCGTACATCGCGTAGTGCTCGATAAGGTTCAGGGTCACCTCGGGTGTAAGCAGGCCCTGAACGCTCATCTGCACGCGCGCCCAGCCCTCGATGGTCGCCGGCACGTCAGCCGAGCCCCACCGCTGCCAGTGATCCAACGGCGTGCGGACACCGGCGTACCTGAAGTCTTTGCCCTCCGTGGCGAAGGAGAGCAGGTTGGGAGTGAAGAACGCAGGCTGGTGCACTTCGTAGGAGGTGTAGATGTCCTTGGCGCCGTCCTTCCAGCTCTTCACCAACGACACCGGCGTCTTGGTCTCACCGACGACGACCGGGATGCCGTTGATCCACAGCACCAGGTCGAACCGCGCGCCCTGATAGGTCACTTCGTCCGAGACCAGCAGGGTGTTCTCGCCGGGGTTGTCGAAGTCCAGCAGCCGGAACGGCTCGTCATGGTTGGTGTCCGGCATCAGCACCGTCCCGCCGCCGCGCAGCAGGTGCGTGAACTCTTCGTTGGCGGTCATGAGTCCCTCGGCCGCCGCGCTCAGGGCCACCTGCCTGACCTTCGCCAGCACGGCGTCGGTTCTGCCCACAAGGGCCGGGTTCAGCCGCTCGATCGCGTCGCGGAGGTCACTCTCGATGAAGACCTGCTGCGTCGTGCGCGGGAGGTCTTTGCCCTCCACGTGCGCCCATCCGGCATCGACCAGCAGCTCGACGAGCGCTTTCTGCACAGTGCCCTTTTCGGTGTACCCGGTCATGCTGCTGCGCCCTTGTCGTCTTCGTCGTCGAGGTTCAGGAGATGGTCGTAGCTCTCAGGGATCTCATGCTCTCCGGAGAGCAGCACGGTGAGCAGGTTGCTGCGCAGCGTGCGGAGTGCTTCGGCAGTGGCGTGGGCTGTCGCAACGTGCTCCCACTGCGAATCCAATAGTCGAAGCGACGTCTCCTGAGCAGTGAGCCCCGGCATAGGTACGGCGATTGCTTCGAGCTGGTCCGCGTTGAGACGCATGCGTCGGAGAACAGACCCCTTCAGACGCTGCTGCATCAGCGACCATAACCCCGGCCATCGACAGTAGTGACGAAGCAGATCGGGAAGCAGTCTGGAGCTATCGACCTCGAAAACAGGGAACTCGCTACTGACGAATCCACCATCTTCGTTCTGAGTGGAAACCGAGATGGGCCCCTCCCAGGCGGTCAACTTCCGATACACGAGCTGGTTCTCTCTGACGCGCGTGAGGGTCGAGTAACCGATGTTCTCACCCGCTTCGACGCCGCGGTCTATGAATCCCTCGCCGGATCGAAGCACCCCCACTAGCCGATAGGTTGCATCGGGCTCGACTCGCGTTCGATCTTCAGAGCGCGATAGAGCTGCTCCGAGAGGAGCGAAACTCGCGCCCGAGGTGAACTCCGCAGTCAGATGCGCCATGTACGAAGATCGTCCGGCGGTCGCTTCCGCCTCAGCAGCAGCGATCGCGGTGTCGACAGATGTCATCAGATCCACGATCCGGTACTGCTCTGACAGTGGGGGGAGAGCTATAGGGAGGGCAACCATAGCCGTCGCGCTGGTGCGAGGCATCTTGGTGCCCTTGGAAGACCTATTCGCGAAGTCGATGGACTCCTTCGACCGCAGGACGAGGGAGAGGAAGGCCTTGCTGATGCCGGTATCGAGCTTCGGCCTCCACACCAGTACCTCCGTGCTGCACACTGCGGTCTCATGCGCTACAGCGACCTTGTTGAGATAAGGCCTCAGCTTGCTGAACAAAACGTCACCCGGTTGAACCAGGATCCCAGAGCCACTCATGTCGCTTGAAAGGGCACTCCTCACGATCGCAGGCGATCCGCTGTCGAAGTGTTCAAGGCCGATGTACGGCAACGTCACACTCGAGAGAGGTACCGCAGTCGAGGAGACGGCCGCTACATCCCCCAGCCGAGCCTCCCGCCACCCCTCACGCATCGAACCCTGCCTCCCGCAGCCGCAGGTCCAGCGCCGCCCGGGCGGCATCCATGCGCTCCTGCGCCTCGCGCAACGATGCGAGCGCAGCGTCGACGTCTGCTTCGGCCTTGGTCTCGGTCTGGATGTACCGTCCGATGTTGAGGTCGTAGTCCTGCTCGCGGATCCTCTCGCGGTGTACGAGAGAGAGCGAGAGCCCGCCGTCACCGTCGATGTCCTCGCCCCGCTTGTAGGCAGCGTCGATGGCGTCGACGTCGTCGTCGCTGAGGGTGTTCTGGTTCTTGCCGGCCTTGAAGCGGGCACGGGCGTCGATGAACATCACGTGCTCGCGGCGCTCGGCGCTCTTGTCTGATCGGAAGATCAGCAGGCTGACCGGGATCGAGGTCGAGTAGAACAGGTTGTTCGGCAGGCCGATCACGGCCTCGAGCTTGTCGTTCTCGACGACCCACTTGCGCATCTCCGCCTCGCGGCCGCCGCGGAACAGCACGCCGTGCGGCATGACCACCCCGACGCGACCGTCGCGCTCGTCCATCACGGAGAGCATGTGCTGGATCCACGCCCAGTCGCCGTTCCTCGCCGGCGGGACGATGCCTCCCAGGGCGCGCTTGTGCGGGTCTTTCGCCCAGGTGGATGCCGGCCAGTTGTCCAGCGAGAACGGGGGGTTGGCGATCACCACGTTGAACTTCCGCAGGCGTCCTGCTTCGTCCAGCAGCTTCGGCTCCCGGAACGTGTCGCCGCGCTTGATCTCAAAGTCCTCCACACCGTGCAGGTAGAGGTTCATCCGGGCGATGCCGGCGGTAGTGAGGTTGTACTCCTGGCCGTAGAGGAACAGCGACCGCGGGTTGCCGCCGGAGAGCTTCACCGCCTCGACCGTCTCCACGAGCATGCCCGCGGAGCCACAGGCCGGATCACACACGGAGTCGCCGGCCTGCGGGTCGAGGATCTTCACCAGCAGGTGCACCACCGGCCGCGGGGTGAAGAACTCGCCCGCCTTCTTGCCCGACGCCTCTGCGAACTCCCGCAGCAGGTACTCGTACGCCGAGCCCAGCATGTCGCCGGAGACGTGAGCAGGATCGAGGGTGAGCTTGTCGAAGACCGCCATCAGCGCCCGAAGAGCAGCCTGCGGGATCCGCTCCGTGTTGGCCCAGTTCACATCTCCGAAGACGCCGGCGAGCTTGCCGGGGTTCGCCTCCTGGATCGCGACGAGCGCCTTGTTCAGGGCTTGCCCGGAGTTCTTCGTGACCTCGAAGGTCTCATCCCAGTGCGCACTGTCGGGGATCAGGAAGGTCTGGTACTCGTCGTCCTCCTGCTGCTGAGACCAGTCCTCACCCAGGTCCTCAACCGCCTGCTCGTGGTGGTAGTCGTAGACGTCGCTGATCCACTTGTAGAACAGCACCGGGAACACGTACGCCTTGAAGTCGCCGGGATCGACCGGGCCACGAAGCGCGTTCGCAGCACCCCACAGGGCCTGCTCGAGCTCTCGCTGCGTCAAGTGGTCGGGGTTCGCGGGTGCAAGCGTCATCGGTACTCCTTGTAACGTGCGTCGGCGATCCCGAGAAGGCGCACGTGTTCCTACCGTATCGGCGCGTCTGACATCCCGTACGAGGCCCTGCACCGGCGTTCAGGACATCTACATCGACGGCAGCGTCAAAACCACGGGCATGCTGAACGTGCTGCGCATCGACGACGACGGCTCATGATCGGAGCGCTCGGTGGGACTCAGCTTCCGTGCATCGTGACGCCACATCACCGTCAGTGTCGCAGCGTCAGCTCGGAACGATGACGACTTCCATCTGAGCCGGGTCGCGTTGTTCGTCAGCCCACGCCCGCGCTTGAGCTGCGACTTCCTCTGCGCTGCCTCCGTTAAACCCCGGGAAGCTCGTTGCCGCGGAGCTTGCCATCCAGGCAGTGAGCGGCTCGCCGTCCTTCGTGGACGCGGACATGTAGCGCACCACGATGAGAGTCTTGCCCGTCTTCGCAGATGCCTCGTCAGTCTTCCGGAAGAACGCGCCGAGGTCGGAGCTGTCGGATTCCCCGATTGACGCAACGACCTCCTGCATGACCGGCTCGGGTAGCGACTTCTTCACGTCCAGAACGATGAACGATCCGTCGTTCATTTCGTACGGGCGAAGCGTGCCGCGCATCCCGTTCAGTTTCCTGGCTTGAGCAGGTGTCAGCGGCGCGCCAACCTGGAGGCCCTGAAGCTTCAAGGGTTCCACGATCGGAGTCAGGGTGGGTGACGGCGACTGCTCTACCTGAGCGTCACCAACCTGCGGGGCACACCCAGCGAGAAACAGGACCGCAACAACCGCTGCGAGGACGAGACGTGAGGGCGCAGGCATAGCTGGAGCATAGTGGCCAGGCCGACCGAGTCGAGCAGAGGTGATAGAGACTGCGGGCGTGGTCGTGGCACAGCGCGTTCAACACGAGACCCTGACGCACTACTGGCCACGGCCATGCTCGGCTTACGGCACCCACTCGCTGGACGTGTAGTCGGCGGTGATCTTCAGGGCGCCGGCTGCCGGCTCCGCCCAAAGCCACACCGTGCGCGGATCCCACAGGTTGCCCGGGACAGACAGCTGCGGCGTCGCACCCATCTGCGTAGCGAGTTCCTCGGCGGACTGACCTTCGGGCGGCCGCACGAGAAACACCACAGAGCACCCGCCGCTCCCGCACCCAACCGTCTCGTTGAGTACCGCGGCTCCATCAGGCAGCGGCACGGACGACAAAGGCGGCACATCACCTTCGTCCGCCCACATGAACAGCCATCCCACGCGCGCGACGTAGAACAACGCGAACAGCACCGCCGCGACGATGAGAATGCTCCGCGCCGTGCGACGGCGGCTGGCGCGCGCCGTCTGCGCATCCCACGCGTCCCGGTCGAAGGACGGGGAGGCTTCCATGGACAGAGCCTATCCGTCGCGCTCACGCGCTAGATCGACGCGCCTACGCTCGACTCTGCTTATCCCGCACAGTCAGTGGCACCGGATAGGTTCGACCTACCGAGCAGAACGGGAGCACGCATCGTGACTGAACACGAAGCAGAATCGACGATGGTCTCCGATCCGCGAGAGCTGGTGCACACTCTCACCGAGGCCCTAGGCCCGACACTGGTGGCCGCACTCGCGGGTGCGAAGAACTCCCACACGGCAGAGTCCTGGGCATCGGAGAACGGCCCCCAACCGTGGCCGTGGGCCGCCGAGCGGATCCGCTTCGCCGCCGAGCAGTGGCGCAGGATCTCGAGTATTGAGGATCCGGACACCGCCCGCGCCTGGTTCGTCGGTGCGAATCCCTGGTTACAGGACGATACCCCTGTCAACGCGATCCGCGAGGGACGCTTCACTGACATCTCCCACGCGATTCAGGCGCTCGTCGACGACTCGTTCAGCGGCTGAGGGGCACCGCCATAGCTGCATTTTTGGATGCATTTCTACCGTATCTTTACAGCGCATTTCGACGGTAGAATCGAGTCATGAGCACCACGATCACCTCCGACCAGCGACCCCCCCTGCGGGCCTACGAAGACTCGATCAGGCTTCCCTTCGCTGAGCTGATCGTGCAACTGCGGGAGATGATCGGCGTCCGGCTGGTGGCGTACATCGGAGGCGTCAAGGCAGCACGCTCGGTCACGTCGTGGGCGGACGGCGCAGGTGAGCCTGGAGAGGTAGACCGCGAGCGGCTGCGCCACGCGTTCTACGCAGCAGCTCTCCTGCGCGAGCGGTACGACACCTCCACGGTCCAGTCCTGGTTCAAGGGCATGAACCCGGCCCTGAACGACCAGGCTCCGGCCCAGCTGTTGCGTGAGGGCGATCCTCTCAGAGATGCCCGCGAAGTCATCGCCGCGGCGAAGTCGTTCGCGTACATCGGATGATGTTAGACCGACTCGAGATCGAGGTCGCAGACGGTCTCGGCGACGTCTGGCATGCGGGGCATGAGCCCGACGCGTGGTCGTGGGTGCCGTGGCAATACGCCGACGACAATGGTCTCTTCGGAGGTCGGTGGGATGAGGCGACGAGCGCCAGCTCGGAGAAGCCGGTCACGCCAGTAGAGTCACCACATGACGGAACCCTCCCTGGAGGACCTCGCCGCGGCCGCCGTCGCGACGCTCACTGGTGAGCGCTGGGCGATCACGGATGCCGCGCAGCACGTCCCCGCACGCCCGGGCCTGTACGCCATCTACGGCGACGAGCAGGCCTGGCACGACCTCCAACTCGAGCCGGCACTCGACCTGCCTCTTTACGTGGGCAAGGCCGAGGCGAGCCTGGTCTCACGCGATCTGAACGGCCACTTCGCCACGAACCCGAACTCCACGCCGCGCACCGGCGGCTCCACCGTGCGCCGATCGTTCGCAGCCCTCCTGCGCCAGGCGCTTGATCTGCACGCCGTGCCGCGCAATCTTGCGAAGCCGGAGCGCTTCTCGAACTACGGGCTCGCCGACGGCGGAGACGCGCGCCTCAATGAGTGGATGCACTCGCGACTCACGCTCGCCATTTGGTCGGCGCCGGCGGGCATGCCCGTCCCGCTGGGCGACGTCGAGACCGCGGTCATCGTGCGCTTCACGCCGCCGATCAACCTGGACAAGAACCCCGGCAAGCTCGCCCGCCTCTCTGCTGCACGTGCCGCGATGGCCGCAGAGGCTGCCGCATGGGGCCCTGAGAGCTAGAGTCTCATGGAACTCGAGATCACCACCACGCCGCGCGAGACGCTCGTGTGGGCACCTTCGGCCGAGCAGGCCGACCAGCTGCGCCGCGAGCTGACAGATGCCGGCTTCCTCGTCGTCGCCGCCGCCCCGTGGGAGCTCGACCAGCACAAGCTCATCCCCGAAGACGAACACCTCGAGTTCGATCCCGCGCGCATCTTCAACGTCGAGATCGGCGCTGAGGCCAACGCGGCACTGCAGGCTCTCGTCAACTCCGGGCACTCCCTCGTCTGGCACCGATGGCAGCCGCGACCGCCGCGGAAGATCTGGGGCGTCGCGGTCTCCATCCGGCGGGCTGGCACGAATACCAGGAGCACGGAGTCCGCCATCCACTTCGGCATCCCCGTGCGCGCGACCCGTGGCCTGAGCCTCCGGATGTCCCGCGACACCTACGCCAGGATCAGCAAGCGCTCGTCGCTCTCTCGCTGGACACGGGACATGGATCCCGAACTCTGGGACAGGGTCGATCAGTTCTATGAGGACGCCGAGCACAGGATCTACACCGACGCCTGGTGCGTGGAGATGCAAGCCCAGGCACTGGCGAACTTCGACCTCAACATGTCGCACTTCGCGTCGCTCGACCACGGCGAGTTCGATGCTGCTCTGCAGCGCGCTGTGAAGAGCCAGCGCGGCATCGTCGAGGTCACCGACCTCAGGAAGTGGGACGGCGTCGCCGGGCTCTACATTATGGTGCTCGACGAGTACCGTCAGGCCTACGTCGGTGCGACCAACGAGACCACCGGCATCCTGAAGCGCATCAAGCAGCACTGGACCGGAACGAAGCCCCTGGACCGGCTCATCTGGGGAGACCCGCAGACCTCGATCATTTCGATCGACAGCTTCCGCGCGCTCGACACCACGCGCATCTTCGCGCTGAAGACCGCGCGCTCGTTCGCCGGCGAGAACCCGCTGCTCGAGCAGTTCCCGCCCGAGTTCATGCTCAACCGCGTGCCCGGCGGCCGCGATGTCACCAAGCTCGCCGCCATCGTAGGCGTCGACAAGGTGATCAGGCGCCGCGAGTTCTCACAGCCTGACGCCCCGACCAGCTGAACCCCAGCTCTCAGTTCCAGTTCATCCCGTGCGCGCGGCTGTCCAGCGCGTTCTTCCAGAACGACTCGCGAGCCAGGATCGTGTCAGCTCGGGTCTTGGGGTCGAAGATCTCCAGAATCGAGTACTGGAAGTTCTCCACGATGTGCCCATCGCCGAGATCCTTGCGGAGCTGCTCGAGCTCCCGGTTGCCGCCGGTGAGGTTCTTCAAGTGCGCGTAGCTGAACCAGCGCTGCCACAGCCCATTCGCCTCCCCTGACGCCGACCCGACGTACAGCCGCCCGCAGCTCAGGTCGGTGATGACATAGACGCCCTTGACGCTGGAGAGCGCGTCCTTCCAGCTGGGCTCGTCGCCGGCGATGATGCGCTGCAGTTCGTGATGCCGCAGCCGGACGTTCTGGTATCCGGGGAACGTGCCGAGCTTGACGTCGGGTGCGAGCTCGTAGACCTGCGGGGCGAGCCGGCTCTCCTGAAGCCCCACGTAGTGGCGCAGGTACGGAGTACGACCGATGGGCCTGTCGAGCTTGATGATCAGGCGCTTGATGTACTCCTCGTGCAGCGGGAGCGGGGCCAGCTCGTACCCCAGGTCGTCGAGGCGATCGGGTTTGATCTCGGTCACCTCGAACGCGCCGCCGAACATGAAGTACTGCGGCCCATAGGGGTAATACTGCGCGAAGGCCAGCAAGTACCGCGCGCCACCCATGTTGTTGTTCGTCTGCTTCGTGCGCCAGCGACCAAAATTGAGCCAGCGCTCGTGGTCATCCATGAGGAAATCCCACGCTTCACCGCTGCCATCGCCCGCGCGCATGTTGAACTTCACCTTCGTGAGCTGCGGCTGCGGAACGGGAAGGAAATCCTTGAAGGTGATCAAGCGGTGCTCCCATCGGTACTGGCGACGAGCGAACGGACGCTCTCCCTGGTCACTCTAGGGATACGACCCGGTCTCCCGTCGATGGAAGGATCACACCATGAACGCCTCGCGCCCCGATGAGCGCCGTGCACGCGCCGCGACCGCTGCTTCGATTTCATCGAGACGGAGGTCCGGCCACACCTGGCGGCCGGCGGCAACCTGTGGACCAAAGGGTCCGGAGGGTACCCGCGCCGCCTTCGGCAGATACTCCGTGTACTCGACGACAGCCATGAGGCGGCCTTCGCGACCCGGGACGCGATGCAGCTGGAGCCGGCCGAACGGGTCGTCGAGCACGTGATTCCCTTCAAGCGGATCATCGTCGAGATCGTCGATCCGAGCCAGGCTGATCCGCGATCGAACACGCGCCAGGAGCCGATCGCAGGAGGACCTGCCACGTCACCAGACCACCTGCTGTCGATCTTCGGCCAACTTCTCCAGAAGTGCTGGGTCACTAAGGACGAGCACGATCGCTTGAACCGCGCCGGCCGGAGTCTTCAGTGGGATGCACCTGACGGCGACGGGTGGGCGCGGTATCGCCTCGCCGAGGTGGTCGCCTATCCGCTCACGTAGCCGTCGTGCACACTCAAGCGCTGCAGCGGACGCTTTCCGGCACGACTGTTGCTGATCCATCTGCGCACTGTTGCGCATGGTTGAAGCCCTTACCGGGATGAGACGACAGATGCTCGCGTCCGTTCTCGGACTGACCGTCCAGCCGATATGCTCCCCATGACCCGGCGGTGAGCTGTTCTCCCGGGATCTGCAGAGGGAGAACCCAATGACGGACAGTGACGTGCGCCCTGAGTCCGAGACGGTGAAGTATGAGACCAGGAGCGTCCAGACGGTCCGTGGCACCGAGAAGCTCATGATCTCGAAGTGGGAAGGGGACGGCTGGGAGTACGTCACCCAGAAGCCCGGCAAGTTACGCACCGAGCTCGTCTTCCGCCGCCCCAAGCCGAAGACTCCGTGGAAGATGTACGCGATCCTCGGCGGGGTGCTCGTGATTCTCTTCACCTTCATCGCCATCATGGCTGCGATCACGGGCGGTGACGGCGATGACACCCCGGCGCCGGCAAGCACCTCCAGCGCAGAAGGTGGCGCGCCGCGGGATGAGCCCTCGGAGAAGCCGGACGAGCCGATCGCAACGGCACCAATTGAGGAGGCTCCGTTGACGGTCGATAATAGCCCCGTCCTCGCGGCTCTTCTCACAGGTCCCTCAGACGGTCCGACTGTCGCGGCTTTCGCGCAGCAATACGCCGGTCGGTTGATCGAGTTCGATGGCTCGATCGGGGCGATGAACAGCCATGAGGGATACGCGACCCGGTACGACATCCTCATCACGTACGGGGATTACAGCGAGACTCACTCGAACGGCGGTCCGAGTTTCCAGTTCCGCGACGTCAACATCACAAACGACCTGCATCTGACGGGTGACGTTCCTGACGCGATTGGCGTCGGCACCAACGTGCACGTCGTCGCCCGGGTTGGCGCATTCGTAGACCCGATGTTCCTACTCGAGCCAGTGGAGACCAGGGTCCGCTGAGCTCCGCGGTAACGCACGGCAGGTTCCACGGTTACGCACGGCATCTGAACCAAAGTTCGGAAGTATCCGGCGTCGGCGATGCGAGCTGACTAGCCACGAGCCGTAGCACCTACTCGCAGGCCACCCCGTCACCATCGCGGTCGAGCTTGCGGGAGTACCCCGGGTCTCCGGTGCGAATCGGCGCAGCGCCCGCGGCGCGCACCGCCGTGCAGTTCTCGTAGTAGACGGATACGGGTGCCTTCTCCACAGGTGCGGGAGCAGGGGCCGGTGCTGCAGGCGCTGGGGCCGCGGGCTGGGGTGCAGGGGCGGGCTCTTCCTTCACAGGCACCGGCGCAGGAGCAGGTGCAGGTGCAGGTGCCGGCTCCTGCTTCACCGGCACGACCTTCGCGAAGCCTGAGGTGAGCACCGGCTCCTCGGGGCACGCGCTCAGCACGCGGGCGATCGCGTCGTGCTCAGCCTGAGTGACCCACAACCCGTACGTGGCCTTTACCGCGACCTGACGCGCAACGTACTCGCAGCGAAAGCCCGTGTTCTTGGGCAGCCAGGTGGCTGCATCACCGTCACCCTTCTGCGCATTCGCAGACCCCTCGACAGCAAGGAGGTTCAGGGGGTCGTTGGCGAATGTCGCGCGTTGGTTCGCCGTGAGCTGCTGCGCGCCCTTCTGCCACGCATCCGAGAGCGCGACGACATGGTCGATCTGCACGAGCTCGCTGGTGCCCTGGCCGCGGACGAAGCTGATTGCCTGACCGGTGAACGGGTCGTTCAGCGCGCCCGTCAGCACCCGGCATGAACCCGAGCGCACAATCGCGGTGAGGTCGCGGGCGAGGATGTCATTGCGGGTGTCGCACCCGTTGCGGTCGACGTCCAGCCAGCGCTGCCCGAACAGGTCGCGGTCGTAGCCGGTCTTCGACGCCCTGCCCTTCACCGGCAGAGTCTCCAGCACCTGAAGCGCCGTCATGCCCTCGGTGCTCGAGGTGTCGGCGACCGTCGACGAGTCACCCGCGAACGGCACAGACTCTGCCTCCTCGACGGCGGCCGGTGTCGAGCTCTCGGTGGGCTCCGCGGACGGCGACGGCAGACCAGGGCTCTCCAGAGCTGTCGTTGGCGGAGAAGCAGAACTCGGGCGGTCAGCATTGCCGCCGATGACGGCGTTGGCGACGCTGCCGGTGAGCAGGAAGCACACGGCGGAGATCGCCGTGACGATCGTCGCCGTCTTCCGGCTCGGGAACCGCAGCCAGGTCGGGGTGTTCTTCGTCAGAGCGACGATGCCGGTGATCAGCACTACGAGCCACAGCATCGTGAAGATGGGAGAGAGGAGTATCCCCGCTAGCGTCAGGATGCCGATCACAACCCACGCCCACAGGGGAAGCTTCTTCCGGACCTTCTCGCCGGACTCTCCGCCTTCTCGAGTGGAGAACGCCGTGCCACTGGCCGGCGGCGGGAGTGTCTGCAGGCCGGACGGTGCAGCGGACTGAGGGATCGACCGCGTGTGCGCAGTCCACGCGGCGCCGTCCCACCAGCGCATCTGCGTGAAATCAGCTGGGTCTGGATACCAGCCCGCCACCGGAGTGCTCGTCATCTCTCCACCGTTCCGCCGGCGAAGCCTCACGCGCTGCAGCGTCCCGAGTAGGCCGGCGATCATATGCGCAAAGCGCACGATCGGATACTGACCCCTTGACCCGGGTCCCCTTACACCCCTCGTCGAGCGGTGCTGTGCTCATCCTATGAGCAGCCACGGACATCGCCTGGCATGTGGCCGACAAGACGCTTCCCGCTGCGGCACAGTGCCGGCGTCCAACGCCGGAAATCAGTTCGCGGCGTCGTATGCCTCGAGCACGGACGCCGGCACACGGCCGCGGTCAGAGACCGCGTGTCCGTTCTTCCGCGCCCAGCTGCGCACGGCGCTGAGATCGCGCTTCGCACCCGCGCTGCTCTGGTTGGCCTGAGATCCGCGTCGCCCGCGCCCACGACTAGGGCGGCCGCCGGCAGGGACCCGGCGTCCAGCGTCGATCCACGGGTTGAGCGCATCGCGCAGAGCCAGCGCGTTCTTCTCCGAGAGGTCGATCTCGTACGGCCGCCCGTCGAGCGCGAAGCTCACCGTCTCGCCTGCGCCGTCGTCAAGGACCGCACCGTCGATGTCGTCGACGAGCTGGTGGATGATTCTGCGTGCCATAGTGCTGACGGTATCAGCGCGCCCGCGGGTTCACCGTTCCGAGAGCGCCCGAGCTGTGTCGCCATGCGCAGATAAGCTCGCGCTGAGACCCCGCTGTCGTATTCGCCGCGTCGATCTCCCCGAGCCCGAGCCCGAGCCCATGAACGTCCTTTCCAGAACAGCAGGTGAGTATGACCACCCTCACGGACACCGCTGCGCGCTTCTACGCCAACCTTGCCGATCGCGCTCAGGCGCTCGTCCGTAAAGAAGGGCCCGGAGTGCTCGGTGAGTTCTCGACTGCGGCAGCGGAGAGCTACGCCGCTGAAGTGCGATCGTTGGATGCTCACGTGAAGTCCGTTATCGCGAAGCGGTTGCCATGGATCGTGATCGGGTCTGTCGTCGTTCTCACCTCCGCCGTCGCTGCGGGTGTTGCGCTGGGAAACGCGCTTATCGCCCTCGTGATCTTCGCCGTGGGCTGTGTGATCCTCGCCCGGCTCTCTCCCGACATGGATGTGATCAAGTCAGCGAAGCATCAGGGGCTGGAGCATTTCCACTCGTGCATCCGAGCGGAGCTCGCGGCCGAGCAAGAGCGAGCAGATCGACAGCAAGAGGCCGCCAATCGACAGCTCGAGGCCGTCCTTGCCCCTGCTCGGCAGTCTCTCGCTCAGTGGCAGGTACTCCACGCACACCCCGACCAGCAGCCATACGGGGTGTCTGCGTTGGGCGCGGAGAGCTGGGTGCGGGACTGGATGATCCACATGGGTGCCGAGAATGCGACGGTGACTCGGTTCGTCGGCGACGGCGGCATCGACGTCGAGAACCAACACTTCATCGCACAAGTGAAGCACTACACCGGCACGGTGGGGGTCGCTGCTATTCGCGAGCACATCGGCGTGGCCGCCGTAGATGCTCAGGAGCGACGCCCTCTGTTCTTCACGTCAGGTGCATACGCCACCGGCGCTCTCGAGGCCGCCGAACGAGCAGCGATGCCCCTCTTCCTCTACAGCGTTGAGGAAGGCGAAGTCACCGCAGCGAACAGCTCGGCACACGTTCTGCTGGAGATCGGCTTGAACCCCAGCTGGTGGCCGAGAAGGTAACGCCGATGCGCACAGCGCCACCATGTTGCGGGTAGTAGTAGTAGTAGTACTACTACTACTACTACTACTACTACTACTACCCATGGTCGATGTAGGGGTCGTGATTGGTCGACACAGGGGTCGTGATCAACGAAGCCACACCGGAAGCCCGCATCCACGCCGCGACGGACGAGGTCGACCGCGAAGGCGTCAAGCCCGCCGTCGCATCAGTGCGGGAGCGCGCGAGCGTGAACAATGCTGATGCGACGCGGTACCTGCGGCAGTGGCGCGAAGGTCGGGCAGCGTCAGCCGCCACCATCGCTGCTCTGCCGGCAGCTCTCGTCGAGCACTCTCAGCGCGTCGCCGGCCGCCGACGAGAGACTCGATGCGGCAGATCGCGCCGCCGCGGCCTCGGCCGAGACGTATGCGGCCGAGAAGGCAGCGCTCGAGGCTGAAGTCGAGGTGGCTCGCAGCCAGTTAGGGCATGCCGTCGCGAAGCTTGAGGCGAAGAGACACGAGAACGCCGAGCTCGACAAGCAGATCATCGAAGAGCGCTCCGCAGCCCAGGCGCTTCGCACGACGATCAACGCGCCCATCGCTAACATCCCGTCCTGAGACGGCACAGCCGAGTAGATGCCCGAACCGACGAACGCGTGTCGATCGGTTCAGATACGAGCGCCCCAGCGACCCGTTCTCGTGCGGTGAACTCGTCGGGGCCACCGAGTACGAGTCATCGTGCCCGAGCCCCGTGCTGTGTGAAAACTGGTTCCGGCTATCGACAGGGCAAAGCGTCAGCTTTCCCCGGAGAGTCCGTGCCGACGATTGAACACTTCCTCGTACACCTCGTCGTCGATGATTCCTCGACGCATCGCGTCGCTGACCTCTGAC
This sequence comes from Microbacterium sp. nov. GSS16, assembly GCF_028198145.1. Lineage (NCBI taxonomy): Bacteria > Bacillati > Actinomycetota > Actinomycetes > Micrococcales > Microbacteriaceae > Microbacterium > Microbacterium sp. nov. GSS16. The sequence goes on from NZ_CP116338.1 coordinate 1,502,260, forward strand.
CAGGTGCCGGGTGGGTCAACGATGAGGGAGTCGTAGCCGTCCGTCATGCCGCCCGGGACGTAGGGGAATCGCGTGAGTTCGTCCACGAGGCGGGCTCGAGAGATGCGTCCGGCGGCATAGCTCTGGCAGATCTCGAGTGGCGTCGACCCGGAGAAGTCGTCGGTTGGTTCCTGCGTGCTCACGCTGCCACCTCCGCTCTCTTGCGCTGAGGCTCTGAGGCGCACCGGCGACGTGATCAGGAAGTGAGCACGACGCTTGCGTTCAGCGCGTATCTGCTTCCGAGCACCGTCCATCGCCCTCTTCGGGTCGTCTACAGGACGCTCGATGTAGCTCGGCTGCGGATCATTCAGCTTGATCTTGCGCATCTCTGCACACTCCTCTGGCCCGAACACAGCGGCTCGCATCTACAGCAGAGCCCCTGGCCGTTCGGCCAGGGGCTCAATGAAAAACTCAGGCTGACTTCGCCAACTCCAGGATCCACTTCGGAGTCTTCGTCCGAGTTGCCTTGTTGCCTTCGACAACGATCCGGGCCGCGATCCGGCGCTCGGCTTGCGTTGGGGCAGGACGGCCAGCACGCTTCTCAAGCTCTGCCTGTGTCATCACGCACCTCCCTCTGTCCTATGTGCTTCAAGTATCCGTCACCGTAGCGAGAAAAGTCCACACCAGCACCGGTCATCAAGATCAACGCTCATCACGGACGCGTTCTTCCTTGCCGTTACCGGGAATCGAGGCTGCTGGCGTGTCCCCATTCGTGGTGGAGGACGGTTGGACGTCCGCGGCAGCCTCCGACCAGTCATCGGTTCCCACGCCGTCGCCCTTTGGATCGAAGGTCACGGCCGCCGCGACCTCGGCCAGGAACCGCTTCTCGTCCCTTTTCGCGAGCCGACTGCTCTGCAACGCCGCGACAGCTGCAGCACCCACACGACGTTCCATATCCTTCGCGTCCGGCTTCGTATACAGATTGAGCGCCCACTCAGCTCGCTGCCACCAGGAGTTCAGGCGCGCCTGATGGCGGGCACCGGAAAACGCCAGGGACGCGGCGACGACGGCCGCGAAGCCACCGAAGCCCGCAGTCGTCAGCCAGTTACTGACCCATGACCAACCGTCCGTATGCCACCAGCCGCCAACGCCAGTCCACCAGTCCGCGATGCTTTCACCCAGCGCATCGCCCCACAGCTGCCGAACGACCCCGCCGGCGAGGACGACGACGAGGCCGACGATCAACCAGACCCATTTCAAGTTGCGCGAGCTCGACTCCTCCTCAGTGGGCAGATCGGACACGATCGCCGACGCAGAGTCGTCGCTCGCCTGCTTGGTGGTGGACACGACGTCATCCTCTCAGAGAGCGCCGACACCTGCTGCAGGGCTCTACGACAGAACGCCAGATGCTGCCCGGCGTGGTCTTGAGTCGACATGCGATCCCGGGCGTAGGTCTGCTCGTTTCCGTGCAGATCCGCGGCCCTGCGTGTTAATCTCAGCTCAGCCCCATCTCACTTCAAGGGGTGTGAATCTAACCGCCGATAATCACAGTTATCCGAACTACTAGTCTGCGTATTGCATCAGATGAATCACCACGGTCCCCCGGGCGACATGGTGCTGCGAGACGTCTGGCGAGGGCTCTGACCTGCGCAGATGCCTCTCCGTACACGATGTCGAGCAGCGGTAAGGCGCCCGGGGCTGTGCGTGGACGCGTTTGAGCCGGTTACGCAGACAGGCTCTGTTGCAAAAATCGTGAAGCTTGAGCATGCTTGGCGGAGATTGGACGGACGGAACGATGACGGATTTCAAGTGGCGCCATTTCCAGGGTGATGTGATCCTGTGGGCGGTGCGCTGGTATTGTCGCTATCCGATCAGCTATCGCGACCTTGAGGAAATGCTGGCGGAACGCGGCATTTCGGTCGACCATACGACGATCTATCGCTGGGTCCAGTGCTACGCCCCGGAGATGGAGAAGCGGCTGCGCTGGTTCTGGCGGCGTGGCTTTGATCCGAGCTGGCGCCTGGATGAAACCTACGTCAAGGTGCGGGGCAAGTGGACCTACCTGTACCGGGCAGTCGACAAGCGGGGCGACACGATCGATTTCTACCTGTCGCCGACCCGCAGCGCCAAGGCAGCGAAGCGGTTCCTGGGCAAGGCCCTGCGAGGCCTGAAGCACTGGGAAAAGCCTGCCACGCTCAATACCGACAAAGCGCCGAGCTATGGTGCAGCGATCACCGAATTGAAGCGCGAAGGAAAGCTGGACCGGGAGACGGCCCACCGGCAGGTGAAGTATCTCAATAACGTGATCGAGGCCGATCACGGAAAGCTCAAGATACTGATCAAGCCGGTGCGCGGTTTCAAATCGATCCCCACGGCCTATGCCACGATCAAGGGATTCGAAGTCATGCGAGCCCTGCGCAAAGGACAGGCTCGCCCCTGGTGCCTGCAGCCCGGCATCAGGGGCGAGGTGCGCCTTGTGGAGAGAGCTTTTGGCATTGGGCCCTCGGCGCTGACGGAGGCCATGGGCATGCTCAACCACCATTTCGCAGCAGCCGCCTGATCGGCGCAGAGCGACAGCCTACCTCTGACTGCCGCCAATCTTTGCAACAGAGCCACCCAGTGGACATAAGCCTGTTCGGTTCGTAAGCTATAATGCAAGTAGCGTATGCGCTCACGCAACTGGTCCAGAACCTTGACCGAACGCAGCGGTGGTAACGGCGCAGTGGCGGTTTTCATGGCTTGTTATGACTGTTTTTTTGTACAGTCTATGCCTCGGGCATCCAAGCAGCAAGCGCGTTACGCCGTGGGTCGATGTTTGATGTTATGGAGCAGCAACGATGTTACGCAGCAGGGCAGTCGCCCTAAAACAAAGTTAGACATCATGAGGGAAGCGGTGACCATCGAAATTTCGAACCAACTATCAGAGGTGCTAAGCGTCATTGAGCGCCATCTGGAATCAACGTTGCTGGCCGTGCATTTGTACGGCTCCGCAGTGGATGGCGGCCTGAAGCCATACAGCGATATTGATTTGTTGGTTACTGTGGCCGTAAAGCTTGATGAAACGACGCGGCGAGCATTGCTCAATGATCTTATGGAGGCTTCGGCTTTCCCTGGCGAGAGCGAGACGCTCCGCGCTATAGAAGTCACCCTTGTCGTGCATGACGACATCATCCCGTGGCGTTATCCGGCTAAGCGCGAGCTGCAATTTGGAGAATGGCAGCGCAATGACATTCTTGCGGGTATCTTCGAGCCAGCCATGATCGACATTGATCTAGCTATCCTGCTTACAAAAGCAAGAGAACATAGCGTTGCCTTGGTAGGTCCGGCAGCGGAGGAATTCTTTGACCCGGTTCCTGAACAGGATCTATTCGAGGCGCTGAGGGAAACCTTGAAGCTATGGAACTCGCAGCCCGACTGGGCCGGCGATGAGCGAAATGTAGTGCTTACGTTGTCCCGCATTTGGTACAGCGCAATAACCGGCAAAATCGCGCCGAAGGATGTCGCTGCCGACTGGGCAATAAAACGCCTACCTGCCCAGTATCAGCCCGTCTTACTTGAAGCTAAGCAAGCTTATCTGGGACAAAAAGAAGATCACTTGGCCTCACGCGCAGATCACTTGGAAGAATTTATTCGCTTTGTGAAAGGCGAGATCATCAAGTCAGTTGGTAAATGATGTCTAACAATTCGTTCAAGCCGACCGCGCTACGCGCGGCGGCTTAACTCCGGCGTTAGATGCACTAAGCACATAATTGCTCACAGCCAAACTATCAGGTCAAGTCTGCTTTTATTATTTTTAAGCGTGCATAATAAGCCCTACACAAATTGGGAGATATATCATGAAAGGCTGGCTTTTTCTTGTTATCGCAATAGTTGGCGAAGTAATCGCAACATCCGCATTAAAATCTAGCGAGGGCTTTACTAAGCTTGCCCCTTCCGCCGTTGTCATAATCGGTTATGGCATCGCATTTTATTTTCTTTCTCTGGTTCTGAAATCCATCCCTGTCGGTGTTGCTTATGCAGTCTGGTCGGGACTCGGCGTCGTCATAATTACAGCCATTGCCTGGTTGCTTCATGGGCAAAAGCTTGATGCGTGGGGCTTTGTAGGTATGGGGCTCATAATTGCTGCCTTTTTGCTCGCCCGATCCCCATCGTGGAAGTCGCTGCGGAGGCCGACGCCATGGTGACGGTGTTCGGCATTCTGAATCTCACCGAGGACTCCTTCTTCGATGAGAGCCGGCGGCTAGACCCCGCCGGCGCTGTCACCGCGGCGATCGAAATGCTGCGAGTCGGATCAGACGTCGTGGATGTCGGACCGGCCGCCAGCCATCCGGACGCGAGGCCTGTATCGCCGGCCGATGAGATCAGACGTATTGCGCCGCTCTTAGACGCCCTGTCCGATCAGATGCACCGTGTTTCAATCGACAGCTTCCAACCGGAAACCCAGCGCTATGCGCTCAAGCGCGGCGTGGGCTACCTGAACGATATCCAAGGATTTCCTGACCCTGCGCTCTATCCCGATATTGCTGAGGCGGACTGCAGGCTGGTGGTTATGCACTCAGCGCAGCGGGATGGCATCGCCACCCGCACCGGTCACCTTCGACCCGAAGACGCGCTCGACGAGATTGTGCGGTTCTTCGAGGCGCGGGTTTCCGCCTTGCGACGGAGCGGGGTCGCTGCCGACCGGCTCATCCTCGATCCGGGGATGGGATTTTTCTTGAGCCCCGCACCGGAAACATCGCTGCACGTGCTGTCGAACCTTCAAAAGCTGAAGTCGGCGTTGGGGCTTCCGCTATTGGTCTCGGTGTCGCGGAAATCCTTCTTGGGCGCCACCGTTGGCCTTCCTGTAAAGGATCTGGGTCCAGCGAGCCTTGCGGCGGAACTTCACGCGATCGGCAATGGCGCTGACTACGTCCGCACCCACGCGCCTGGAGATCTGCGAAGCGCAATCACCTTCTCGGAAACCCTCGCGAAATTTCGCAGTCGCGACGCCAGAGACCGAGGGTTAGATCATGCCTAGCATTCACCTTCCGGCCGCCCGCTAGCGGACCCTGGTCAGGTTCCGCGAAGGTGGGCGCAGACATGCTGGGCTCGTCAGGATCAAACTGCACTATGAGGCGGCGGTTCATACCGCGCCAGGGGAGCGAATGGACAGCGAGGAGCCTCCGAACGTTCGGGTCGCCTGCTCGGGTGATATCGACGAGGTTGTGCGGCTGATGCACGACGCTGCGGCGTGGATGTCCGCCAAGGGAACGCCCGCCTGGGACGTCGCGCGGATCGACCGGACATTCGCGGAGACCTTCGTCCTGAGATCCGAGCTCCTAGTCGCGAGTTGCAGCGACGGCATCGTCGGCTGTTGCACCTTGTCGGCCGAGGATCCCGAGTTCTGGCCCGACGCCCTCAAGGGGGAGGCCGCATATCTGCACAAGCTCGCGGTGCGACGGACACATGCGGGCCGGGGTGTCAGCTCCGCGCTGATCGAGGCTTGCCGCCATGCCGCGCGAACGCAGGGGTGCGCCAAGCTGCGGCTCGACTGCCACCCGAACCTGCGTGGCCTATACGAGCGGCTCGGATTCACCCACGTCGACACTTTCAATCCCGGCTGGGATCCAACCTTCATCGCAGAACGCCTAGATGTGATGTCCAGGGACGTTGTTCTGGCCCCCGCCCGTAATGACACCGTGCCGATTCAAGAAGTATCTGTCCAGACCGCTCGCCATTGAAGGCATGTTAGAGTTTGGGGCATGTCGAGTCCCGAATCAGACAGGTCAGGGGTTGTCGGTCACACCGCCAGCCCCTTGAACCACTAGTTACGACGCCCACGATCTGTGTGGGCGTATGTCTGGCGTACCCGGGGCGCTGGCCGTGGTGACAAGAAGAACCATTTCTTGATCTCACACCTCGGAGTACTCGATGCCTTTTGCCCTCTACATGCTTGCCCTGGCGGTCTTCGTCATGGGCACTTCAGAATTCATGCTCGCGGGATTGCTCCCCGCGATCGCGACCGAACTTGACGTCTCGGTCGGCACTGCGGGCCTGCTGACCTCCGCATTCGCAGTCGGTATGGTCGTCGGCGCGCCAGTGATGGCGGCATTCGCTCGCCGTTGGCCACCGCGGCTCACATTGATCGTTTGCCTTCTCGTGTTCGCGGGAAGCCACGTCATCGGAGCGATGACACCAGTGTTCTCTCTCCTGCTCATCACCCGGGTGCTCAGCGCTCTCGCAAACGCAGGATTCCTCGCCGTAGCACTGAGCACGGCCACTACCCTCGTGCCAGCGAACCAGAAGGGGCGTGCACTGTCGATCCTGCTCTCCGGCACGACGATCGCAACCGTCGTGGGCGTCCCCGCCGGGGCACTGCTCGGCACAGCGCTGGGCTGGCGAACGACGTTCTGGGCGATCGCCATCCTCTGTATTCCCGCGGCCGTTGGAGTCATTCGTGGCGTCACGAACAATGTTGGTCGGAGCGAGACTAGCGCGACCTCACCAAGGCTCCGTGTCGAGCTCAGCCAGTTGGCGACGCCGCGGCTCATCCTGGCCATGGTACTCGGAGCGCTGATCAACGGAGGGACCTTTGCGGCATTCACCTTCCTGGCACCCATCGTGACCGAGACCGCGGGCTTGGCCGAAGCGTGGGTGTCCGTCGCGCTGGTGATGTTCGGCATCGGATCGTTCCTTGGCGTCACGATCGCAGGACGACTATCAGATCAACGACCTGGCCTCGTGCTCGCAGTCGGCGGACCGCTATTGCTGACAGGCTGGATCGTGTTGGCAGTGGTCGCATCTCATCCCGTCGCGCTTATCGTCCTCGTCCTCGTTCAGGGATTCCTGTCGTTCGGCGTCGGCAGTACTCTGATCACGCGTGTGCTGTATGCAGCATCGGGTGCGCCAACGATGGGCGGTTCGTACGCAACCGCAGCATTGAATATCGGAGCTGCAGCGGGGCCCGTGCTTGGTGCGCTCGGGCTCGCGACCGGGCTGGGGCTGCTCGCGCCGGTTTGGGTCGCTTCGGTGCTGACAGCGATCGCTCTCGTCATCATGCTTCTCACCAGACGCGCGCTTACGAAGACCGCGGCGGAGGCCAATTGATGACCCATCCGAACGCTCTTCTCACTCCTCGTGCCCGTCTCCGGTTAGCCCGGCTGATTGTCGAAGACGGCTATCCGGCCACGATCGCCGCAAAGATGTTCATGGTCTCCCCGATCACTGCCCGGAAATGGGCAGGCCGCTACCGGGAAGAGGGTGAGTTTGGGATGCAGGATCGCTCCAGCAAGCCGCACCGGATCCCAGGCAGGACGCCCGAGCATGTCAAGAAGAAGATCATCAACCTGCGCTGGCGGCTTCGACTGGGGCCAGCCCAGATCGCTGCGCGACTTGGTCTCTCGACGTCGACTGTTCACGCGGTCCTCGTCCGTTGCCGCGTGAACCGCCTCTCGCATATCGATCGTGTCACTGGCGAGCCATTGCGGCGATATGAGCATCCTCATCCGGGATCGTTGATTCATGTCGATGTCACGAAGTTCGGCAACATCCCCGACGGCGGTGGACATCGTTACGTAGGTCGGCAGCAAGGCGCACGGAACAAGCTCGCGACTCCGGGATTACCACGAGGAAAAGATCACAAGCCGCGCACCGGGACGGCGTTCGTTCACACAGTCATCGACGACCACTCCCGCGTCGCATACGCAGAAATCTGGTCGGATGAGCAGGCGAGCACAGCGGTGGGAGTTCTCGAACGCGCCGTGGCCTGGTTCGCCGAACGAGGCGTGACCGTCGAGCGAGTCCTATCCGACAACGGGTCGGCATACAGATCCCACGCATGGAGGGACTTCTGCGCTCGGCTCGGCATCCGACACAAGCGGACACGCCCCTACCGGCCGCAGACGAACGGGAAGATCGAGCGATTCCACCGCACGCTCGGGGACGGCTGGGCCTATGCCAGGTTTTACGGTTCAGAGGCCGAACGACGCCTGGCGCTGCCCGGCTGGCTCCACTTCTACAACCACCACCGACACCACTCTGCGATTGGCGGCGTACCCTTCGACCGACTCAACAACGTCCCTGGACATCACACCTAGAACTCGAAATCTAACGTCCGTTCGGGCATCGAGGTCCATGTCGGGGTGGGACGGGCCCGTGGCTTCAAGATCACTTGCAGTCCGACCGCGATGTCTTGGTTGCGCGAGAGGTTGTCGATATGGCTCTGTTGCAAAAATCGTGAAGCTTGAGCATGCTTGGCGGAGATTGGACGGACGGAACGATGACGGATTTCAAGTGGCGCCATTTCCAGGGTGATGTGAGGCTCTGTTGCAAAAATCGTGAAGCTTGAGCATGCTTGGCGGAGATTGGACGGACGGAACGATGACGGATTTCAAGTGGCGCCATTTCCAGGGTGATGTGATCCTGTGGGCGGTGCGCTGGTATTGTCGCTATCCGATCAGCTATCGCGACCTTGAGGAAATGCTGGCGGAACGCGGCATTTCGGTCGACCATACGACGATCTATCGCTGGGTCCAGTGCTACGCCCCGGAGATGGAGAAGCGGCTGCGCTGGTTCTGGCGGCGTGGCTTTGATCCGAGCTGGCGCCTGGATGAAACCTACGTCAAGGTGCGGGGCAAGTGGACCTACCTGTACCGGGCAGTCGACAAGCGGGGCGACACGATCGATTTCTACCTGTCGCCGACCCGCAGCGCCAAGGCAGCGAAGCGGTTCCTGGGCAAGGCCCTGCGAGGCCTGAAGCACTGGGAAAAGCCTGCCACGCTCAATACCGACAAAGCGCCGAGCTATGGTGCAGCGATCACCGAATTGAAGCGCGAAGGAAAGCTGGACCGGGAGACGGCCCACCGGCAGGTGAAGTATCTCAATAACGTGATCGAGGCCGATCACGGAAAGCTCAAGATACTGATCAAGCCGGTGCGCGGTTTCAAATCGATCCCCACGGCCTATGCCACGATCAAGGGATTCGAAGTCATGCGAGCCCTGCGCAAAGGACAGGCTCGCTCCTGGTGCCTGCAGCCCGGCATCAGGGGCGAGGTGCGCCTTGTGGAGAGAGCTTTTGGCATTGGGCCCTCGGCGCTGACGGAGGCCATGGGCATGCTCAACCACCATTTCGCAGCAGCCGCCTGATCGGCGCAGAGCGACAGCCTACCTCTGACTGCCGCCAATCTTTGCAACAGAGCCCGCAGACACGCCGTTGACCAGCACGTATACCCTTGGCGTCTCATCGGATGCATCATTGACTCATTGGATGCAACCGCGGAACGAGGTGTCGGATGCACGTCGACGGTGTGGGTCGGGTCTCGGTGGTGCCCTCGCTGCCGGTCCTTCGGCCCGAGGAGCAGGTGCTCCAGCTCATGCTGGACGGCTGGCGCAACCAGCAGCTCTCCAGGAACCTGCAGTTCGCGACGATCGAGCAGCGGCTGCGCTGTGTGCGCCGGTTCGTTGAGCACATGAACGAGGATCCGTGGAACTGGACGCCGGCGATGGTCGAGGAGTTCTCGGCCGACCTGCGCACCGTCCGACACGTCTCTCGCTCCACGCTGCGCAGCTACCACTCTGCGCTTCGGGCGTTCACGAGCTACGTCAGCAACCCCGACTACGGATGGGACCGGGTCTGCGAGCAGTACTTCGGCACCCACCCGGCGCAGGTCTTCTTCGACTGGAACTCCGCACCGCACGTCCAGGAGTACGACGGCGGACCCACGAAGCGTCCCTACACGCGGTCCGAGCTCGATCGACTCTTCGTCTACGCCGACGATGAGGTCGAACGCATGGGGCGGTCGGGACGCAAGGGCTGGCAGGCGGCCTATCGCGATGCGGTCATGATGAAGATCGCCTACGCCTACGGCCTCCGCTTCAACGAGTTGCGACACCTGCAGCTCGTCGACTTCGCCCGCAACCCGCATGCGCGCGAGTTCGGCCGGTTCGGCGTCTGCAAGGTCCGCTACGGCAAGTCAAAGCGCTCCTCGCCCTACAAACCCCGCAGCGTGCTCACCGTCTGGCGATGGACGCCTCCGATCCTCGAGGACTGGCTCGCCAACGGTCGCGGTGAGCCCGACACACTCGACCTGTTCCCCAGCGAACGCGGCGGCCTGGTCGGAGAACCGGCGCTGCTGCGCCGGCTACGCCGCTACTGCGACGAGCTCGGACTTTCGGACGGGCTCGATCTGCACTCGTTCCGACGCTCCTACGCTACGCATCTGTTGGAGGCTGGCTGGGACCCACGGTTCGTCCAGGACCAGATGGGGCACGAGTACGCCTCGACGACCGGCATCTACCAGTTCGTCGGCGACGAGTTCCGGCGCAGCACGCTCCGCAGCGCTCTCGACAGGACCGTCAACGAGGCCCTGGCCCGCACCACGAAGGATGGAACACCATGAAACGCAAGGTCGACTACCAGTGGCGCCTGGCCGAGCTGATGGCGGCCAGAGGTCTGCACAACACGACCGATCTCATCCCGCTGCTCGGCGAACGGGACATCACGCTCTCCCGACCGCAGGTCTACCGCCTCGTCAATCAGCGGCCGGAGCGCGTCTCGCTCCAAGTTATCGCCGCACTCTGCGACATCTTCGAGTGCACACCAGCCGATCTGGTCACGACAACCGCCGCGGACGTCCGGCGCCGGAAGACCGCGACCGAGCCCGGCTCCAACGTCGTCAGCCTCGACCGATCAGTTCGACCCCGGCGCGCGAACATTCTCGACGAGTAGGGATGGCTGCCGTGGCGAGTCGAGGACCAGCAGGCCTGTCCCCCCGCTCCACCATCCAGGGTCGTCCACGCATCACCTCGACGACCGGGAACCCGTGCGCACGCTGCGGCCGCAAGATCCCGCGGGTCGCCGTCACATGGCCGGAGGGCCGGCTCTGCAACATCTGCTACTACAACGCCGTCCACACCCGAGGCGTCTGCCCGGAGTGCCTCCAAGACCGCCTGCTACCAGGACCCGCAAGCGCCGGCGGCGGTCCGATCTGCGCGACCTGCGCGGAGATCCCCCACGACTTCCATTGCGACAGCTGCGACACCGAAGCCGGGCATCACCGAGGGCGGCTCTGCGCCCGATGTGCGCTTCGCGCCGACCTCCACCAGGTCCTCGGCGGCGAGCCGGAACACCCCGCTCTGCGCGGTCTGGTCGACGCGCTATGCGCATCCGAGCGACCCGAGTCGATCCTCGTCTGGAAGCGATCCCCCAAGGTCCAGACGCTCCTGCGTGGCCTTGGCGACGGCACGATCCCGATCTCCCACGAAGGCCTCGACGCCGTTCCCGGCAAGCCGACCGAACACATCCGAGCACTCCTGCAACATCACGGCCTACTCCCCTACCGCGATGCCTACCTGCACCGATTCGAGGAGTGGATCGCCGTCAAGTTAGAAGGGCTCCCCGCCGAGGTCCGTCAGCCCGTCCAGCACTTCGCGACCTGGCACCACCTACGCAACATCCGCGCCAAATCCGAAGCAGGCGCCAACACGCGCGGCCCGGTGCACTCAGCGAAGCAAGAGATCACCGAGACAGTCAAGTTCCTGACCTGGCTGCACCAGACACACCACCGCACCGCCGCGACCTGCACCCAGCAAGACGCCGACGAGTGGCTGGCAGGCGGACCGACCACTCGCACCATGATCAGGAACTTCTTCCAGCTCGCCAAGAAGTCCCGCTTGAACACCGGTGTCACGGTCGCGCATCGCACTCCCCGATCGAGCCCGTCCCTGAGCCAGGAGCAGAGACTTGCCTGGATCCGCGAATTGCTCACCGGGACCAGCGAGTCACTCCCCTACCGCGTCGCCGGCATGCTCCTGCTCCTCTACGCGCAACCACTGGTCAAAGTCGTCACTCTGACGACCGAGGCCATCGCCGAGAGCCCTCACGGCATGAGAATCCAGCTCGGCCGCCATCCAGTGGACGTGCCTGAGCCGTTCGCCAACATGATCCGCCAGCACCGCGATGCTCGGCCCAACCTCCGGACAGCGGCAGGGACGGACAGCCCCTGGATGTTCCCAAGCATCCTCGCCGGACGACACCTCCACCCCAACACCGTGATGGACAGACTGCGAGCCCTCGGCGTGAACCTCCTCGGCGCCCGCAACAGCGCCCTCGGCGAGCTCGTCCTCCAATGCCCACCGTCGCTAGTCGCCGACGCACTCGGCTACAGCCACCACGTCGCCTTCCTCCACGCCGAAAAGTCCGCAGAACCGTGGGCCCGATATGCGGCCCGCCACGCGGGCGACCAGCGATAGCCGGCGACCACCACGATCTGCCCAGCCATGCTCGCGTTCAGTTACACCAGGATGGTCTGGCCGTCGGCCTGCTGGATGTCCAGCAACAGATGCCCGCGCCCGCGGCTCGTCCTCACCACGGAACCGAACCCAGGGCACGACATGCGCCCGGGCATGCCGCCGCGGTCAGCGCGCTCCGGTGGCACGAAGTGGTGGCCACCGGAGCGCACTGGGTCAGTGTCTGCTGTCCTCGATAGGTGTCAGCATGACAAGTACGGCTGCGGCGGCGCAGGAAGATGCGGGTGCGGACGCTGGCGTTCCACAGACGCTGCATGAGATTCATGATGGCCTCACTTTTCACACGGGAGCACTTCGATGTGGCTGGTCCTGTGTGGTGAGTGCCCCGAGGCTTCTTGGGGCGGTCTGCTCCGCCCGACGTCAGGCTTCGCGCGTGGTCTGTCCTGCCATTTCGCAGTCTACGCTGCTCGGTTGGAGTGCGGAAGAGCGGTGGAGTTCCGCTTGCGGATTGGAGTGGAGAAGCGTCAGAAGGAGGAGCCCAGCGCAGCCTTTTGCTCATGGGAGGTTTCGTGCCAGGTGTCGGCGATGAACTGCGCGACTGCAACAGTCGAGTTGAACACGAGGCGTGCATGTCGTGGAGTCGCGGGGCTCTCGTTGACGGAGCCATGCCCGTCGCCGATTGAGTTGCGTGCCTCCGCGACGGACTGCACGAGAGTGGAGAGGGCGCGCATCGCTTTGCGGAGGGCGTCGCTGCCGCGCTTGCTGCCGTCTACCGCGTCGGCATTGATCGCGAGTGCCGATGCGGTGCTTGCGAAAAGAGCCGGGAGCTCGTCTCGTTCGGAGAACTCGATATCCAGATCCGTGAGCACGATCTTGCACTGGCTCTCGAGGAGGTTCTTGCAGGAGGAGATCGCCGCAGCGGGATCTGAGCTGAGGTCGCGGTTGATTAGATCGAGGTGACGGCGCAGCACAGAGTTCTCGGTGAGGTCGGGCGTCTTGGCGAGCGTTAGCTCGGTTGGGGCGTAATACGCGGAAATCTGACGCCAGCCATAGATGATGCGATCTCCGAAACGGTCTGTCTCGATGAGCTCATACCCATCTCGGCGGAGGGTGTCATTGTAGGCAGCGACCATCGCGGCAGCGGCGTCTGGATCGTCGCGGACAATGGGATGGACTGTCTCGGCTAAGAAGTTGAGGAACGTCTCGTCGCTGCCGTTACGAAGCTGGAAACGGTCGTCGTTGAAGACCCAGTCATCCTCCCAGTCCCAGTTGTTCACCATGTGCTGGTAGATGTCGCCGCTGGCAGTGCGGTACCTGTGGTCTCTGCTCGGCAGCTCCTCCAAGTCGTAGAGCCGGGCGAGGAACTGCGGATGCTGCAGCCGCCCCGACCAGTCGTACTCGGAAAGCGAGAGCCAATCGAACACGTTTGAGCGCGTCTGGCGAGAGATCCGCGCGCGGTTCGTTGGCGTCATGCACTAAGAATATCGGCCGCATACATCAGGAAATCGACCGCCTCTGACTCCGTCTGGACCGCACTTCCTCCGGGGAGTGCTCGGTCTGCTGAAGGCTCACGAGCACGCCCTGGGCGCGTTCGTAGTCGACGCGCTGAGCATCGTCGCCGGGCACCGCTCCGAGTGGGCTGCTCGAGGTGACGCCCCACCGGTCGCGGTACGCAATGACCGCCCGTGCCGCAGCCTCACCCTCTGCGGGAGCGGTCTCGTCGAGTCCCGTCAACCAGGGCTCTGGCTGCTTGAGGAGCTTCTCGACCAGGGCATCGATGCGCTGCTCCATGAGCTGCTCCCGCTCGTCGAGGGCTTGCCTCATCGCGGGATCGGTGATCCCGGTCGCGCGCGGGACCAGGCCGGCGATCATCCTGGCGGTCCGCTGCGGAGCAGGCTGGTAGGCCGCCGTGATGCGCTGGAGCCTGTAACGCAGCAGCGACCCGAGATCCTGCACCTCGTCCAGTCCTCCAACCTGGATGATGCGCGGGAGAAGACTGTCGATGTCGTGCCCGTCGGCTTCGAGCCTGCGCAGCTCGGTGGTGAGGATCCCGAAGGCGTCTGTCTCGACGAGCTCGTCGATCGTCTCCGCCGTGAGGCCTCCGGCGTGCAGGAGGGCGATCCAGCGTTCCTGTCCGGCGACTTGTGCGATGGTGTCGTACTCGGCCGCGAGTTGCTCGAGTGAGCCCCAGAAGTCCTGCTCCACGGTGATCGTGTCGTGTGCGGAGAGCTCTGCGCCAGGGTGCTGCAGGATCCCGTAGAGGATGCTCCGGGCGGTGTTCTGCAGGTCCTCACGGTGCTGATGCTCCTCGAGGTGATGCTCGTCGGTGGCGACGTAGACGCGGTTGGATTCGCGGCCGCGGGTCATCGCGACGTAGAGGGATTCTCGGGTCACTTCCGGTGAGTGGACGACCGCGTGTGCGGTGTCGACGGTGGCCCCTTGGGCACGGTGCGCGGTGACGGCGTAGCCGAGGTTCTGTAAACGCACCTACCTCTCACATGAGTAGGAAGGTGGGACCGAAGCATGGGCCACGAACAGCAGGAACAGACCACGGAGCCGTTGCTGGCGGTGGTGTACGTGAGGATCAGTGATGACCCGGAGGGCACCGAGCGTGGAGTTGACCGGCAGGAGGCCGACTGCCGCGCCTACGCCGAAGCGCACGGGTGGGAAGTCGTGGCGGTGTTTCGGGAGAATGACACCTCGGCGTTCAAGCAGCGCACGATCACGTTGCCCTCGGGTGAGCGGGTGCGGCGGGTGATCCGTCCGCAGTTCCGCGCCATGCTCAAGCATCTGAGCGACGGGCAGTCGCAGGTGATGGTCGCGTACGACTTGGATCGGGCGGTGCGTGACCCCCGGGATTTGGAGGACTTGATCGACGCGAAAGTCCTCGGCGGGTTCACTGTCCGCTCCGTGACCGGCTCGCTTCGGTTGGACACCGATTCCGATGTGGCGATGGCCAGGGTGTTGGTGGCGATGGCGAACAAGTCCTCAGCAGACACCGCAAGACGTGTCGCCCGTTCAGCGAAGCAGCAGGCGGTCGAGGGTGCCTGGCATGGGGGCAGGGTGCCGTTCGGATACCGCGCCGAGAAAGGCGTCCTCGTTATTGATCCGGTGACCGGGCCGATAGTGGTCGAGGCCATGCAGCGGGTGCTGGCGGGTGAGTCGCTGTACCGGATTCGCAAGGACTGGAATGAGCGTGGAGTTCTCACAACCCACGGGTGCGCGTGGTCGGATCGGACGCTAAAGCTAATGCTGCGCAACCCCTCCATCAAGGGGGTGCGTGAGTATCGTCCAATCCTGCCGGACGGGAGCCGAGCGAAGACATCGAAGATGCAGGTGAAGGCGGCATGGCCCGCGATCGTGGACGAGGACACCTGGCAGCAAGTCTCCGACATCCTCGACGCCCGAAAGAAGGCCAGGAACTTCCATCAGCCAGGCAGCGGGGCGGCGAAACGCATGTATCCGTTCTCGGGGCTGATCCGCTGCTCTGCCTGCGGAACGACAATGGTGCACCGGGGCAACGTGTACCAGTGCGTGCAGGCCACGCGCGGCGGGTGTCACCGGTCGATCCGCTCTGCCGACATCTCAAAGCTCGTAGAAGAGGCGGTGCTCGCGACCTTCGAGCAGATCACCCTCCACCCCAGCAAACGCCGTGAGTCCGGTGCTGATCTCGTGACGCGCGTCGGGCTTGCCGCGAGGCTCGACGCGGATCGGGAGCGTCTGGCGCGGTTGGATGATGACCATTACGACGGGCTGATCGACAAGGCCATGTGGATGCGGCAGCGGGCGAGGATCGCCGAGCGGATCGAGGCCACCCGTCGCGAGTACACCGCCGCCCTGCCCGAACAGTACGCGGGGCCGGGCATCGACGTGACCACCGTCGCCACGGAGTGGTCAGGGCGCACTCCGCTGTGGCAGTACCAGGCCGCAAGCCTGATCCTCGAAGCCGTACTCATTCACGCCCTCCCGGAAGGGATGAACGGTGCGACACCAGCCCGCCGTCGTAACGAGAGCGTCGAAGCGTTCCACGTCCGCCGTGCCGCTTACCGTGCCGACATCCTCGCCCGCCGGGTCGAGTTCATCTGGCGCGCCTGACCCCCAACGAATCGGGTGCTCTTGGCCCCGCGCCCTGGCCAGCGTAACCGGTCTACGGAGAGGGGCCTCGTCGCGTCACGGCCACCGCCCGCTTCGTCGGACGGGGTGTCGCGCACAGCCCTCGTAGCTCGGTCAGCACTGTCGGATCGCTCACCGTTGAAGAGAATCCCTGCGCCTGGCGAGAAGCAGCAGCCAGGCGCGCCCCCAGTGTGGAATCGGCAGGAGGTGTCGGCGACGCGGAGCAGGAGGACGAGACAGCAGAGGCAGCGGTACAAGTAGTGGCGGGAGTGCTCATACTGACAGGTGCGACGCTTCACCCGCGCACCGTCGAGACTCAGGGAACGTCCGACTTATCCGGCTTCGCGGCCCAGATCGCGGCCAACAGGCCGGTGTCGCAACGCAGCGAGTCGAGGGGTTCGCCGCCAAGTAAGCGCAGCAGAACACCATCGCCGGTCGCAGTACCCGCGTGTTTCGGAGCAGGATGCCCCAACACGATCCGCAACAACGCCGACCAGGACCTCGGCGGCACGCCCAGCAGCACCGGCACCGTGTGGTCGCGACGCAGCACCTCCACCGCGTTCGAGCGGGAGGTCAGATCAGCAAGCCGGTAGGCGACATGCTCTACGCAATCGGCCACCAGCACCGCATCCCACCCCGCCGAGGCGAAGAGCTCCACTATCTCTGACAGGGCCGTAGCGACCCTGGCGCAGTCGCCGTCCTGTGACTCGTCTTCGTCGTCGGTCTCGGCAGTGACGGCGAAGGCAGGATGGTAGTCGGCCAGGTTCTCTCGTTCGGCGAACCGGATGGCATCGTGGAATCCGGCGATCCTGGACGTGTGCCGAACCTTGCCGGTGGAGACCAGCATCCCCGCAGCCCGAACCTCGACGCCGCAGGTGATCTGCACGGCGCGAGTCACCACCGCCCACGGATTATCGGCCTTCCGCGTTGAGGGGGCGAGCATGACCTCGAACGCTGCCGAGGCAACCTCCCAGGCATCCAACCCGTGCTTACGGGCCAATGGCTGGTACTTGACCGCCGTGTATCGCATCAGCTCCGCCGCCTCACGATCACCCTGCCAGGCTCCAGGCCCGGACTCATGCAAGCGAATCAGCAGAGCACGTAGTCCCTCTGGTGTCTCGAACTCGTGGCTGGCCGAGCCAGCCAGGGCCGCAGCATCGTCGCCTGCTATGGGTGGGGTGTGTTCGGTCACGGTGGCGCCTCCCGTGAAGGAGGTGCGCCACCGACACCCACGCCCGGGCGCCTGTTACCGGGTCTCTACGCCGGCCACCCGCCGACAGACGCTTTGCGTGGCTCGCGCAAAAGCAGTGCACGGTCCTGTTGGAGCCGCGTGGCTTGCCGAGAGCCCGACTTGCGGTCTTGCTCGCTATCGATCCCCTGTCCGGGACCGTCCCCTCTGGTGGGCCGAATCGCTACGTGGAGTTTTTCGCGCGATGGACACCCGGCTTACGGGGCCATGCGCAGAGTTATTCGGTTAGGAGACTCCGTTGCGGCGAACTCTCGACTTGGTAGACGGTCTTGCCGAAGGCTGAGGTGTCAGGCGTTACACGGTTCGTTAGGCCGTCCCAGCTCTCGGCGTTATGCACGGCGACGTGAAGTTGTCCGTTGGCGACGAGATCGACCAAATACTTGAGTTCGGCACCGACCGGCGTTGAGATCTTGACGCTCACCAAATCGATGCGACTTGCAATGAGCGAGGCGGTGTCGAGCAGGGCCGGTGAGCCAGCTGCTGCGCCGACCAGTACGACCTTGCCCTCTGGCGCAACCAGCGAGACAAGTTGCTCGAGAACTGGGCCGCCCGTGGTGTCGATGACGGCTTCCATCGTGCGCAGCTTGCCAATGTCGCGAACGTCGACCACACGGGTGAGAGGATCGCCGAGTCGTTCCAGTGGAGCGGCTCGTTCCGGGCTTCGGGTGAGTGCAGCCACGTGGAATCCGGCGCGGGCGGCGAGCTGGACGATGAGGTGCCCCACCCCTCCTGTGGCACCGGTGACAGCGATGTTCGCGCCGGGCGGTTCGCCCAGATGCCGGACAGCGTGGAGTGCCGTCAGTCCCGCAACGGGAAGCGCGGCAGCCGTCGCTGAGTCGATATCCGCGGGCAGGATGGCGAGATTCCGGCGGTCCACGACGCGGCGCTGTGCCCAGCCGCCGCTCAATCCCCAGGAAACGACACGGCTGCCGCGGACGGGGCCAAGACCATCCGAGCTGGTCTCGATGACGGCGCCGCTCGCATCCCACCCGATCACCGCGTCCGGCTGCCAGCCGACACCGAACTCGCCGCGGTTCAGCGACACATACTCGACCTCGATGAGCACCTCTTCCGGGTCCGCCCGCACAGGTTCTGACACCTCAGCGAAGACGAACTGACCCCCTGACGACACGATGGCTCTCATGCCTGCACCTCTTCTCGCTCGTGAGCGTCCTCACGAATGCCGTGTCGGAGATACGGGCTCGCGAGTGCGGGCAAGATGACGAGGATCGCGAGGACCGCCATACCGATGCCGAGGATCACCGGTGAGCGGAGCCCGTAGACAGGAATGAGGGCTGAGCCGATGGCGGAGCCGAGGATGATCCCAAGGGTGATGAACGACGAGTGGACGGTGTTCGCCAGCGGCGCGGTATTCCCGGCGCGTTGGGCGCGGACCGCCATCGCCGGATTCATCGTTACCCCGACCAAGCCGATGCCGAACATGAACACCAGCGCCAGTGCAGGAACATCGGTGAAGATCGCGAACCCGGTGAGAAAGACGATGTTCAGGGCGGTGCCGCCTAGAAGCGTGGAGATGGTGTGCCGGTCCGCGAGACGGGCCACGATCATGTTCCCGACCAGGGTTGCTGCCCCGTAGGCCAGCAGGAGCAGCGGGACCGTGCCCTCAGCGAACCCCGTGATCTGAGTGAGGATCGGGGTGAAGAAGGTGAACGCGGAGAACGTCGCGCCAATGATGAGCGTGCTGGACACGATCGCCAGCAGGAACTGTGGCCGGCGCAACACCGCGAACTCGTCTGAGGCCGATGGCCTCGGACGCTCGGAGCTATCCGCCTGCGGCGGGTTGCGGACCACGACCACGGTGAGGATCGCGGCGATCACCGTGATGATCGAGATCGTCCAGAACGCCGACTGCCACCCGAGCCGTCCGCCGACGAGAGTGGCCAACGGCAGGCCCAGCAAGGTTCCCAACATCAGGCCGTTCATCGCCACACCCACCGCGCGGCCGCGTATCCGCTCGTCGACCAAGCGAGCGCACAGGGAGACCGCGACGCCGAAGAATGCCTGTGCCGCGACTCCGCTGATAATGCGGGCGACGACCATCATCGAGTACGACGTGGCCAGTGCCGCCAGGAGGTTCCCCACTAGGAAGATAGCGAAGATCACCATCAGCGCCGTCTTGGGAGGTACACGTAGCAAGAAGAGGGTGAGGATCGGTCCGCCGACGGCCATCGCCACGGCGAAGATCGTCACCAGATAGCCGATCTGTTCAACACCGGTGCCGAGCCCGTCGGCGAGTTGGGGCATAAGCCCGGCGACGGCGAACTCGCTGGTCACCATCGCGAAGATGCCCGCAGCGAGGATGTACACCGCCGCGGGAACCCGCCGCGTCGCGGCGGTTTCAGTGGTCGTGATCAAGAGAGACTCCTTCTCCGATTCTGTAACGAATACTTCAAAATGTGGACATGGAAGACTTGGGCGTGCTTGGCGGTGCGTTCCGGCCGCCGCGTCTACGCCGGACGGAGGGCGCGCATGGTAGCGCTGACGATCTCGTGGATCGTCTCGGGACTGGCTCCTCCCTGAGAAGAGATGCGCAGGCCGGCGATCGCGGCGTTGACATAGGCCGCCAGGCCGTCAGCAGAGACGTCGGTTGTGATCTCGCCGGCTGCCTGACCGATGCGAAGTGCGCTCGCCAGTAGCTCTAGCCGTTCCCTGGTGTCGCGGCCGACCCGCTCGATCGTGGCCGTGGCATCAGGGTCATCGGCAAACTCGGCCACGGTGTTGACCGCCAGGCACCCCCTCGGACCACCATGCGCTGAGCGTTCGATCTCATCCGAAGCGATCGCGAGAAGCAGGGCCTCGATCCGCCCGACTGCGTCACGAGTGGTGTCGTCGAGTATCCCGGCGAGACGACCTTGAGCTTCGTCCAGGTACACGCCAAGGCACTCAGCGAAGAGACCGTCCTTGCTGCCGAACGCGTTGTAGAGGCTGCTCTGCCCGAGCCCCGTGGCTCGCGACAGTTCCTCGATGCTGCTCGCATGGAAGCCGTGCCGCCAGAACACCTGCTGTGCCGTGCCCACCACGTGTTCCTGATCGAAAGCTCTCGGTCGCGCCATGAGACCAACCGTACCCCATTATGTAACGAACACACCAGAACCCGAGGCGTCGCACACCCGCATCGGGCAACTCATCGACATGCCCGCATCAGACACGCCAGCCACGACGCTACAGCCGCAGACTGCCCGCCTTCACGCCCGCCGACCCAGTCGCCGCTGCCCCCAAGAAACCGCAGAGAACCGAATATGCACGTATGCCACCGTGGGTGGGGCGTGCGCACCTCCCTCATGAGACAACTCATGAGGGAGGCCGAGATGAAGGGCGGGGTGATCCTGTTTCGCGGCAACGGTGCTGCCGCGCGCCGTTATATCGAAGCCGACCGTTCCCGCGCGGATGAGTATTACCTCGGCGCGGATGATGCCGTGGCCGAGTACGCGGTACTCGACGGGCGCGGCGAAGTCACCGCTACCCACGCTCTGTCGGCGGATGAGTACGAGGGGTGGGTGGACTGGATCAATCCCGGCACGGGCGAGTCGATGGGAACTCCGCGCGCGGCGGCCGTGGGTATGAAGGGGTCGCCGTTGTTCGCGGAGATGACGATCAATGCCCCCAAGAGCCTGTCGGTTGCCGCTGCACTCCACCCCGATGTATCGGTGGCACTCGACGCTGCGCAGCAGGACGCCCTTGCGGAGATTCGCCAGTGGCTGGGTCAGCACTCGGTCACTCGGGTCGGTCCGCGTGATGCGCGGGAAGTGTTGCCTATCGAGCGGATGCAGGTCGTCGGTATCCGTCATAAGACCTCGCGTGCGGGTGATCCGCATCGGCATATCCATATGCAGATCGGCATGCGGGTGTGGGCGGCTGGGAAGTGGCGGGCACTGGATACGGCAGCGTTGTTCAAGCAGCAGGGCGCGATCCGCGCCCTCGGTACGGCGGTGATCGCTGCGCACCCGCAGCTCGCGCAGACCCTTACCAGGCATGGCCTGGCTCTCGACCCGGCCAGCGGCGAAATCAGGGAGTTGGAGCCGTTCAACGCGATGATGTCGAAGCGGTCGGCGCAGATCAGGCGCAACCTCGACCGGCTCGAAGCCGAGTGGGAGGCCGCGCATCCGGGCGAGGAGCTGGGGCGGGTGATGACGGCGCGGTTGCAAGGCATCGCGTGGACGCACCAGCGGCCTGGCAAGAAGCCTGTCGACCTCAAGGATGAGCAATGGTGGGTGCAGGAACTCCGTGAGGCCGGATACGACCCCGCAACGTCTGAGCACCGCACCTCGCAACCAGCCGTCGCGGTGGATGAGCTATCAGTGCAGGAGGTTGCATCGCGGGCGCTGGATCGGAGCGCCGCCTCATCCTCGGCGTGGACGAGGCACACGCTCCAGGAGCACGTCACCCGCATCACCACCGAAGCAGGTGTGCAGGCAACCCCTGCCGAGTTACGGGAGTTCATCACCCTGGCGACCGAGCTTGCCGTCTCGGATTGCTTCTCGGTGCTGCCGCCTGGCGCGGCGACGCCGGAGCATGTCGCGCACCTGACCAGCCTCAGCGTGCTCACCGCAGAGGCCGCGCTCCGCGACCAACTCACCGCCACGAAGCCAAAGCGGAAGTCGGAGCACCCCGACGTGACAGAGGCGGCGATCGCCGCCGGACTCGATAGAGGGCAGACGGTCGCGGCAGCGGCCGTCGCATCTGCCGATGCGCTGGTGATCGTGGAAGGAGCAGCAGGCAGCGGAAAGACGACCATGCTCCGCACCGCCATCGACGTTGCCGCCGAGCATGGCAGACCGTCGCGGGTGGTTGCCCCGACGTTGCGCGCCGCGCAGGTCGCGCACGAAGAACTCGGGGTGCCCGCAACCAGCGTCGCGGCGCTCGTGTATGCGCACGGGTGGCGCTGGAATGCTGACGGCGTATGGACACGCATCGCTGTGGGCGATACCGACCCCGAGAGTGGTCGCGCCTACACCGGCCCGCCGAAAGATACGCGCTTGTCGCGGGGTGAGCGGGTGATCGTGGACGAGGCCGGGATGCTCGACCAAGACACCGCTCACGCCCTCCTGGCCGTCACTGCCGAGGCAGGCGCGAACGTCGCGCTCGTCGGCGACCGCGCCCAACTCCCCGCCGTCGGCCGAGGCGGGGTGCTCGAAATGGCCGCGCAGATACGTGGCCGAACCTATGACATGACCGAACTACACAGGTTCGCCGATGCCGAGTACGCAGCACTCACGCTGGCGTTGCGCGATCGCGAGACCCCTGGCGACGTGTTCGACCAGCTTGCCGTGCTGGGGCTCGTGACGTTGCACGCCGATGATGAGCAAGCCTGCGAGCGTATCACCGAGACCGCTCACCATGGCGAGGCGATCACGGTCGTTACGAACGACGAGGCGGCGGAGTTGAATGAGCGCATGCGCACCGGCCGGGTTGAGCGTGGCGAGGTTGATGACGAGGTGACGGCAACCGGCAGCGACGGCCTGCCCATCGGGGCCGGTGACCTGATCCAGACCCGCAGAAATGACACCGCGCTCGGAGTCGCAAACCGACAGCAATGGATCGTCCAGCACATCGCCGACGACGGCACCGTCTATGCCCGCGAGGTTGGCAGCGGCCGCAAGAACCCCCGCACTGTCACCCTGCCGCCGGAGTATGTGGCCGGGCATGCGCACCTGTCCTATGCGGCGACCGCGTATGGCGTCCAAGGCGCAACCGTCACCACCTCCCACACAATCCTGTCGGAGGCGACCACCGCGGCCGGGGTCTACGTCGGGATGACCAGAGGCCGCGAGACCAACCGGCTGCATGTCATCGCCGAAGACATGGCCGATGCCAGAGCACAGTTCATCGAGGCATTGGAACGCGACCCTGCAGACCGAGGCCTCGCCCACGTCACAGCCCAAGCAGCAGAAGCCGTACGCGGCCTCGTCGCCAATGGCCCGGTCAAGCTCGTCACCGAAGAACTCGCTCGCCTCGACCAGGTAGCCGAGCGCGCCAAGGAGCAGGCAGACCGGTGGGAGCAAAAAGCCGCGCGCCTCGACGCCCAACGAGACGCCCACCGTGCCGAAGATGAGCAAGCCGACGCCGTAATCCACGCTGCTGAGGACGCAGCCGAGCACGTCCGTACCGAAGTCACCAGGCCACTCGTCCAACGAGCAGAGCAGGACGGCGCGACCTACCTTGCCGCTGTCGAGGACGAAGCCGCCGCCAGCACCCGACTCTCGGCCGTCGGCAGGTTCGGTCGGCGCAAAGCCCGCGCCGAGCACCAGGCCGCGAAGGAACAGACGCAGACTCAACGGGCGCGAGTGCGCGACAACTGGGGCAGCGCACCGCCCCGTAATCACCAAGCACTCCCCGGATGGGCAGCCCAGACAGCGGCACAGAAAGCGAAAGGTGACCCCCGCGTGGCCGAAGCCGCCCGCGCCGCCGACGCTGCGCGCACCGACCGAGGAAAAACCTCGCGGCGACACAAGCAAGAACGGTTCGCATTGTTGGCTCGTGAAATTGGAACCGAGCAAGCACGCAGCGATCAGTTCGGAATGCGCACCGTCAACCCACAGCGTGCCGCCCGAGACGCCCTCACGCGAGCAACATTGGCGCGCGCCGAAGCCGACGAACTCCGCAACCTCTCAGTCAACGACGCTGCACGAATCATTGCAGCCAAGCGGGCCGAGCAGGAACAGACACGACGGCTGTTGGAGCAGCGAGAGCGGCAACTCAACCCGTTCCAGCGCACCACCCCCGGCAGCGACCCAGGTCGTGACGGGCCAGCACGCGGCCTGTGATTCCCGGGTTTGCTGCTCCGATGAACTCTGTGCTGCGATCGGGTAAGATGATCGGCATGGGTAACTTGATTTGCGTGTTCGCTGTGACGCACACGCTTGCTGTTCGCGACCGCCGCGCCTGACGGCGCGCCTCGCTGAACGCTTCGCGCGTCGTCCATCCGAGAGACCATTCGCGTCTCGGAACGGCGATTTTGCGCATCCATTTTCTCCGTCTGCGCTCTGCCCTGTTTCCGAGGCGTTCCATCCTTTCTTTCTTGGAGCGCGAACATGCCTCGTTCATCCCACGGTGGCCGCCACGAACTCGGCCAAAACTTCCTCATCCACACACCCACAATCAGCAAGATCACCGCTCTAGTCACCGCGACGAAAGGGCCGATACTCGAACTTGGCGCTGGAGACGGCGCACTCACGAGACCTCTCGCCCAGCTCGGCAGGCCGGTGACCGCGATTGACCTCGATGAGCACCGGATCGCTGGCCTCCGCCGCGCGCTGCCGGATGTGAAAATCAATCACGCCGACGCGCTCACCGTCCCTCTCGACCACCCCGTGATCGTGGGGAACATCCCCTTCCATCTCACCACCCCGATCCTGCGCCGACTTCTCCGCGTCGGCACCTGGACTCAGGCGGTGCTCCTTACGCAATGGGAGGTCGCCCGCAAACGCTGCGGGATCGGTGGCTCCACCATGTTGACCGCACAAACCGCGCCCTGGTTCACCTTCGACCTCCACGGCCGGGTTCCCTCCTGGGGTTTCCGACCACGCCCCAGCGTCGATGGCGGCATCATCCAGATCAGCAGGCGCAAAGATCCGCTGATTCCCGGCTCGCAGCGCACCCGGTACCAACAGTTCGTACGCGCGGTATTCACCGGCCGAGGCAGAACCCTCGACCGTGTCATCGCGAACGCGAGCCACATCGACCCCGGCCGAGCCCGGCAACTCCTGAGGCAGTGCGGCGTCGATACACGCGCACTGCCGAGGGACCTGACACCGGAGCAGTGGGCCGGAATCTGGAACGCGATACCTGAGTAGCCACCCCCAGAGCCACCATGCACGACACAACTTTCGCGATTCGTGGTCTCTCGGCCCGCGATGACGAGTCGGTCGCGTGAGCGTCCTCACGGCGACCGGTAGAATAGAACCGCGCGCACGCGCACGTTCACAGGTGAGTGTGTTTGGGGAACCTCGGCTAGCCGAGGTCGACGTGCTCGGCGACGTAGCTCACGGGCAGCGTGATCGTGGTGCGCCGCTTCGATCCTGCCCGCCGCACGGTGAGGGATCCGTCGTCGTTCGCATGGGCGACGTGCCAGCGGTCGCCGTTTTTCACCCAGCTTCGCCCGAGCGAGAGGCGCCGATTGTTCTCGCGGGTGATGATGAGATCTCCGCGGGAAACTTCGTTGCCGTCATGGAGTTTGACGCCGTCCACAGCGACGTCGCCCTGGAGGATTCGGTCGGTGCGGGCGCGGGTGTTGAGCGCAGAGACCGTGTCGAGGGTTTCCGCGATCAGCACCGTGCTCTTTCCCGCTGCGAGGTCTGTGCGCCAGGCTTGGTAGGCGGCTTCGAGAATCTCGTCATATCCGCCCGGCGTGACGCGCTGGTGCGCAATGTAGGTATCGATGACGTCGGTGTCGCCGATCCGCAACTGCAGGGACGCCTGCTTCTCCCAGTCGTTTCGGAAGCGACGCACATCGACCAGTTCCGGGGCGTCGCCGCGGTCACGCACGAGCATCCCGAACGCGCCGCCCGCGTCCACCGCTGCGAGTTGCGCCCAATCGCCCACGAGCAGCACTTTCGCGCCGACCTGCTGGGCGTGACTGGTGATGGCATCGAGCGCGAACGTGCCACCCAAGGAGGCTTCGTCGATGATGACGAGCTGTCCGCGCGTGAGGTTCCATTTCCCGAGGCGATGCTCATGCAGCCACTTCGCCGTGTTCTCCGTCCCGATCTCCAGATCCCCGGCGAGGACGTCGGCGGCAGCGGCCGAGGGCGCGAGCCCGGTCACCGAGCCTGGCCCGTAGCGTCGCTCCCAGGCTCGGCGCAGGGCACGCATCGTTGTGGTCTTCCCAGTCCCTGCGGGGCCGACGAGTACGTCGAGGACGCGGCCGGAGACGCCGATCTTCGCGATCGCCTGCTCCTGGTCCACCGACAGGGTGTGCCCGTCGCGGTTCTTCGTTCTGGCAGCGTCCTCGATCCATGCCAGCGGTACGGTCGGCGCCGACCGATCATTCGACGCGCCAAGGAGTCGGTCTTCTGCCGCGAGCACCTGCTCGGAGGAGAACACCGTTCCGGCTTTGGGTCGGAACACGCTCGACCCGTCCGCGCGACGAAACAGCGAGGGGCTCTTCGCGAGCTCGGGCGGAGTGAGGCGCAGCGAGACCCGTTCTGCGGCATCGACGATCTGCTGGGTGATGACGTCCCGGTCGTTCGCGGACGCGAAGCGGAGAGCCATCGTCTGTCGCACGGCCTCCGCGTGGAGGTTCCACCGTTTCCACGTCGCTCGCCGGTCACCGACCTGCTGCACCACGACCTCGGCGACCTCCTCGAGATCCTCCAACGGGATATCGTCTGCCCGCAGCAACGGTTCGTGCTCACTACCGGCGAGCAGTGCCGACGCCCAGGTTGGCGCGTCCTCACCCAGCAACGCGGTCGCGCGTTCTCGCCACTGGGAGGTGAGATCGCTGAGAGAGTGCTGCTGCTTCGGGGGCCGAGTCTCGAGCGTGGCCTGCTGCCGGAACTGCCACACCAGCTTCGGGGACGGCTGCCTCCCGTGCTTCGAGACGTAGTCGTCGACCAGCCGGTCTTTGACCTGCTCGATATCGCGAGTACGGGAAGAGAACTCGTCCATCAGCTCCTGCGGCACGCCAACGATCTCCCACGCCGTGGAGCGCCCCGCACCGCGCTCACGGGCTTCCCACCCGACGCCGAGGATCTGAGTGAGATGGTCCGAGAGGACCGCGTTGTAATGCTCCGATAGGCCGGTGACGGCGGCGTGGATAGCGCGAGAATCGAGCGTGCGCCACTTCCCGTCATGAGCTGCTTGCACGCGGTTGGCGACGACAATGTGCGTGTGGAGTTGTGGATCCGCGGCCCGAGAATCGTAATGATCGTAGGCAGTCGCAATCACACCCCGCACGTCGACTTGCGCGACGGCGCCACGCGCCCCTTTCGCGCCGACCCTGGTCATCGCGACGTCGCGCTCGAGTAGGGCGATCATGTCTCGGATCGCTGCGTGGTGAGCTTGGGCAATGAGTGCTTGCGTGCCGCCGTCGGCAACTGCCCAGAGGGTCGAGACGGACTTCGGGACCGAGAACGTGAGATCGAACCCTGCGACCGGCGCATTCGTTGGCTTCTGTGCTTCCTCCGCCTCGATCAGCGCTTGCTGCGCGGTACGCTCACCTGCGGTAAGGGACTTCGGGAGCTGATCGAGGCGGCGCTGCGTCCGCTCGCCCGCGGTGGCAAACTTTCGGTACGGACGCCCCAGTTGCTCGCCGCTGTTCGGATCCTGCCCGTGCCCCATGAGGCGCCGTAACTGCTCCTCGCTCACCGAGGCACCGACGGCGATCTCTCCGGCGAGTCCTGGGAGGCCGGCCCCGAGCCAGATGCCGGGAGGCGTTCCTGCTTCAAGGTAGTACCTTGTCAGCGCTGACGACGCATCGCGATCCCCGTCGCCAGCGACAACTGCGTTCAGCAGGTACCGGTACCCGTCCCCAGCGGTCATGACCCTGATCGAGATCGTCACACTGGGCAGGTGCGCCGCAGATCTTGGGATCTACCCTCGGAAGGCGGAGAGCGCGATGTTTGCGTCAATGCAGGGAGATAGCGAAGAGCGCGCTTCAACGGAGATGCTCGAATGGGTCCACGACGGATTGGACTCCGTGGTCGCGGCAGACGTAGACGATTCACACGCCGTACCCGTCGGCGCCGCTCGGCTCGGGGTCGCATTCTGCGCGGCAGACGTTACAGAGCCGGTGCTCGTTGCTCCCCCAGACCGTGACCTCGATATCGTCGGGGATCTCCATTCCGTCGAACTCCATATGCGGAGGTTAGCTGTCGCGGATTGAGTCGTGTCAAGATGCGGCACCGATGCTAAACCGCCGTTACCTATGGTCATCGCGCCGGTCACGCACTCGACGCTTAGTTCTTGAGGTACTCGAGGACGGCGATGACGCGCTTGTTTCCTGTGCGCTCGTTAAGGTCGAGCATGGTGAAGATGCTGCTGATGTGCCGTTCCGCGATCGCGACGCGACATGCATACGGTCCCTGATTTGCTCGTTAGTGAGCTCCGTAGCCATGAGCAAAACGTCAGTATCGCGGAGGAGCTGCTGCGGGAGCGGGAAAGGATTGACCTTACTGACGCAGAGACCCAAAGCGCGAGCATCCCTCATCGCTTTGATGCCAGCCCTTCAACCATTGCAACTAACCCGAACTCGAAATCTAGGTCTTGATCGACAGGCTCACATCCGTTGTCGAGCGCTGTTTGTTCTTCTAGTACGAAACCGACCGTATAGCGGCTGATAGCCATGAGAGCTCGGACCGCAGAGACCTCAGCGAATCCTTCGGACACGAGAAACTCGATCTGACTTTCGGGGGCATCCGAGCCCGCTGGCATCTGGTCACTCTTTTGACGGTGAAACTCTGCGTGCAGCCGTGCTCCATCCCGGACTGCCAGAAGCGCTGTCCGGAAGCTCCGCGCGTTGCGCAGGAGAAAGTCGTCCCAGCGCTCCCCTGACTCTGGGAGTGAGGCGTGGTGTTCGCGATCAAGCACATCAGCTGCGAGCGATCCGAGCAGGTGGCCCTTTGTCCGAAAGTGCCAGTAGAGCGCTGGCTGCTGCACCCGCAGATGCGCAGCCAGCGCCCGCGTGGTGAAACCGTCGATCCCCGTGTTATTGAGCACATGCCTCGCACCGCGCAAGACTGCTGCACGATCGAGTCGCGCTTGTTTCTGAGCCATGCTTGCACTTTATCATCGATAACTTTATCGTTGATAAGGTGTCATCTCTCACTTCCGCTCGTGGCTCGTTGGCCACGGTCCTCATCACGGCTAGCCTCGACGCCGCCGGCATGGGCCTGGTGATGCCGATTCTCCCCGCACTGCTACACGAGGCAGGGGTCACCGCTGATGCGGTTCCGCTGAACGTCGGAGTGCTGATCGCGCTCTACGCGGTAATGCAGTTCATCTTTGCCCCCGTACTGGGAACACTGTCGGACCGATTCGGCCGCCGCCGGGTGCTGCTTGTTTCCCTGGCCGGTGCGACCGTCGACTATCTCGTGCTCGCCACGACATCCGCTCTGTCGGTGTTCTATATCGCCCGTGCAGTGGCTGGGATAACCGGAGCGACCAATGCGGTCACCGCCACCGTGATCGCCGACATCACGCCACCCCACCAGCGCGCCAAGCGTTTCGGTTTACTCAGTGCCTGCTATGGCGGCGGAATGATCGCGGGGCCAGCCATGGGTGGACTGTTCGGTGCCATCTCGCCACATCTGCCGTTTTTGCTCGCTGCTCTTCTCTCAGCGAGCAATCTGGCACTCACCTTTATCTTGTTACGCGAGACCCGTCCTGATTCCCCTGCGCGCTCTGCGTCGCTCGCTCAGCATCGTGGTCGCCCCGGCCTCAGCGCGGTGCCTGGGATTACCTTCCTATTAGTCGCATTCGGCCTTGTTCAATTCATTGGGCAGGCTCCAGGTGCGACCTGGGTGCTGTTTACTGAACACCGCCTCGACTGGAGTCCCGTCGAAGTTGGAATCTCCCTGTCCGTCTTCGGGATCGTACAGGTTCTCGTGCAGGCCCTCCTTACTGGCCGCATCGTGGAGTGGATCGGTGAGGCAAAAACAGTCATCATCGGGTGTGTTACCGACGCCTTGGGTTTCGTAGGCCTGGCGATTGTCACTGACGCATTTTCCATGGCGCCTATCTTGGCGGCACTGGGGATCGGTGGCATCGGCCTCCCCGCTCTGCAAACCCTTCTCTCCCAGCGCGTCGATGAACAGCACCAAGGGCGCCTCCAGGGTGTGCTCGCCAGCATCAACAGCGTCACATCGATCTTCGGACCGGTCGCTTTCACAACGATCTTCGCGCTCACTTACATCAACGCCGACGGCTTCCTCTGGCTCTGCGCCGCAGCACTCTACGTGCCCTGCGTGATTCTCATCATGCGTGGTACAGCAGCGTCCCCGAAGTTCGGCTCATGGGCGAGCGGCGACTCGATGTGAGTTGTGAGACGTGAGCAGGAGCAACACGGCGGCGACACTGCTTCGCCATGGCCGACTAGCGAGACGGCGCCACCGGGAAACTCGGCATCATCTACCAAGGACAGGTCAGCTGGGAGCCTGATAGACCCATCGAAATGTGCGTGCCGATCGCGGAGAAAGGCCGGGCGCATCGGATCGAGCCATAGCACCATGAGTCTTCACGGAAGTGCGTTGACGGAGACTTCGTTGTGAACCGGGCCAAGGGAGAGCTGGAGGCCCTCTCCGAGTGGCTTGCCGATGACATGAGCTGGACGCTCATCGAGAAATCCACACACAGCGGCCCCAGTGCAGCCCGAGAGGTGCGCCCGCCGTTCTCCCGAGCGGGTGGAGGTCATTTCTGTCGTCACCCACGGACGACGCGCTTCCTGCGACGGCTACCTCGAGGCTGGAGGAATGCGCGTCCGTTTCAGCCATGCGTTCCGCTTCGTCAGCACCCCCAAGACCGCGATGATCGCAGAACTGCGACGCTACTGCATCGAGACGCAGGTTGACTGAGGCCTGTGCGGACAGCACGAACGACCCTTAAGCCCGTAATCTGGGAACCGCAGAAACTACCCGATCGAAACGCAACTACTTTGCCGGCCCTACGGGGTTGGCTCGCGGTCGTCGTCCTTGGCCGCGACCGTGCGCAGGAGGTGCTTGTAGCCATCCCTCGCGATCATCACGCGCATCGAAACCGTCACGACGCTACTGCCTTCGACGATCAGGGGAGCGGGGACTGATCGCGGACGCGCTGTCCACTTTGGTTAAAAGATTGCGCCGCTGTAGACGACCGCCATCTAGATGCCGACGATGACCATGCTCTCGAGTGCGCCACTACCCACCATTAGTGTGGTCAGGGTCGGCTTCAGGTGATGAGTCCATGTCGGTAGGCGGTGATGGCGGCGTGGACACGGTTGTCGATGCCGAGGGTGTTGAAGAGCTGGGAGACGTATTGCTTGACGGTGCCTTCGGACAGATGCATGGCCCTGCCGATCTGGGCGTTGGAGAGTCCGCGAGCGATGTGGGTGAGGAGCTCGATCTGGCGCTCGGTGAGCAGGGCAGTGAGTTCGTCTCGCGCGGTTCGGGTGCGGTGGCCCGCTCGTTGCTCGGCGGCGAGCCAGCGGGCGACTCGAGGGGAGAACGCGCCTCCGCCGTGCGCGAGGGCCCTGACGCCGGCAATGAGTTGCTGAGGTTCGTCGGACTTGAGGAGGAAACCGAGGGCGCCGGCGTTGATCGCATCGGCGATGAGATGGTCGTCGGAAAAGGTGGTGAGCATGGCGATCGGAAGCTCGGGCAGTCGGTGCCGGATCTCACGGAGAGCTCCGATGCCGTCGAGTCGTGGCATCTGGATATCCAGCAGTGCGACGTCAACGCGGTGTGTTGCCGCGGCGTCGACGGCCTCGTGGCCGTTGCTGGCGAGGGCGGTGATGTCAAGGTCAGTGGCGGAGGCGAGAATAGCGGCGACGCCGGTGCGGACGAGCTGGTCGTCATCCGCGATCAGGACACGGATCGGCGGGGTGTCGGTGCGATCCTCCGGGGTCATGGCGCGGGAACCGTTCCGATCCTGCTGACCTGGTCGGAGGCGAAGCAGACGACGTGGACGTCGACTCGTTCGAAGAAGCTGATTTCCGCCTCGTAATAGTGACAGGTCTCGTCGGGGCGAGGCGGGAACTCATCGCGTGGAGGATCGAGCATCTCCAGGGCGGCCACCGCGTCCTGTCCGGCGACTCGAGGGGCAATGGCAGTCTGTGTGGTCTCGGTGACGACCGTAGTGGTGCCGACTAACCCAGCGACCAGGTACAAGTGGACCATGGTCAGCGAGTCCAGTGCCAGGGCAGTGATCACCGTCGCCAGCAGCATTGCTCGGACCAGGCCAGAGCCAGCGAGCAGCCGCACCGTGGGCGAGCGGTCGACCAGGACC
This sequence comes from Microbacterium sp. nov. GSS16, assembly GCF_028198145.1. Lineage (NCBI taxonomy): Bacteria > Bacillati > Actinomycetota > Actinomycetes > Micrococcales > Microbacteriaceae > Microbacterium > Microbacterium sp. nov. GSS16. The sequence goes on from NZ_CP116338.1 coordinate 1,534,763, forward strand.
CCAATCGGGATCCCCAGCACGAGGAATGCCAGTGTTCCGATGGCGTTGAGCAAACCCATCTGCGCAGCACTGGCTCCAAGAACCAGTACCGCCAAGACATCAGTTACGAAGTCGACACCCCGACGCCCAGCGGCATCCAAGGCATTGGACAATAGCAATGGCCACCTGGGCCGTGGTAGCGAGGATCGCAGAGAAGAAGAGGAATCGGTAGAAGACATGAACTTCCCTCAGGAATGAGCGGGCGAGTGGGCAGAACAAAGGACCGCGCGACGTTCCAGCGCGGTCCTGTTACTCGCCACTTACAGGCTGGCCCGAGCCCTGAAGAACATGTCCCAACCTTCCTGGATGGATCGACCAGGAGCGTGGACAACCGTCCCCGCTCAGTGCTGAGTCTAGGCCAGCGCCAGCGCAGACCCTCAGTCGCATCCCCACATGCCGCCGAGCACGCGTCCTCGATTCCCTCCCCCGCGTCGCTCTGAAGGCCGGAACTGACTGCCCCAGCCCTTCGCGGGGGAACATGCCCGAGCCGGATGCGCAGTGGTGCCGGTGCCGCGCTGCGTTCTCCGACAGATGAAGCAGCACGGTCCCGCTGCGCGCCCCTGGCCGAGCAGATCGGCGCACGCGCCATGGTGCCCGCGATCGGCGTTGCTGCCAAGGCCGTGACCACGCTCGCGATGTCAGGCCCCTCGGCTGAACCACAGCCTGACTCAGCTCGTATACGCCCAACCTTGATACGCAGGGTTACCAGTATCGGCGCCAAGCCCCATTCGCCGGGTCAAGCTGACCGTCCGCGGGGTTAGGACGCGTATACGCTTGCCGCGTGGAGGACTTCGCCCTGCAGCCGCACTGCGCTCGGTTCGAGGGGCACCTTCAAAGTGACCATTGCCAACCCTAATCCGCACCTGTATGCCGACATTGCGGACATGCAAGAGTCCGCGGCGCGACCCGGCGGGATGCCGATCGAACCGAACCAGTAGGCGGATGAAAGATCGAAACTGAGCGAGATTCGGCGAGCGAGCAAATGACATTGATCCTGACAGCAGGCTCTACTGACTACGTGATTCAGATCGCAGATCGACGATTGACGTCGGTGATCAAGGGTCGTACTACCGTGGCTGCCGAGAACGCGTGCAAGGCCCTCCTCCTGAAGTTGCCGGACTCCGACTATCTCGTTGGATATACCGGGCTTGCTCTTGTGGAAGGCAAGCCGATGATCCACCATCTTGCCGAGTGTTTTACACGGGCTTGGGCTAAGTGCGGTGAGAACTTTGATGCTTTCTGGGTATGGGCGAAAATCGAAGTACGCGACTTGTTCACATCGCCGTCGTTTATGGCATATCGTGGGCAGGATCGCCGCTTCACGGTGATGGCTTCAGGTTTTGTGTATGATCCGCAACGACTATTCGCCTCGCCCCGCTACCTCTTGATGAGTAACTTTCAAGAGTGGGGCGTCGCTGACCATCCCGTCGCTAGCAGTCGGTTCAATTTCTTGCCGTTTCAACCAAAGAAGGATGTGCAGGAGCCGCTCACATTCATTCAAGCCGTGGGAGCGTACGGCGTTGTGCGTAGCGAGGACATTGAAGCACTCAGAGTTCTACTAGAAGAATGCACGAATCCTCGACATGTCAAAAACCGGATTAGGGGGCTTTTCAGCCGCTATACGCAGATGAGTTCCACCATCGGACCTGCGCTGAACATGTCAATCCTCTATCCGGGCGGCGACTTCGACGTCGACTCATTCGATGGTGCTACTACCGGGGACTTCGGCACGCATGTGCTCGATTTGAGCGGGAAGCAACCGACATACTTGGAAGCGGTGCCAATCGCTAAGCGGTAAGGTGCGGTACTGGTTCTGTTGATTATCGGCGTCACCTCAACGGTGACAGCGTGGACGACGGCACTCATTGCGGTTCTACTTCGCCTAATTGAGTATTCGAGTTTCAACCGCATCGCCGAGAGCATTGATTTCCGAATCAGCGCGCGCGTCGCGGACGCCAGCCTCGTCTCAGAACTCGTCGTTGGCGCAGGTAGCTTCAGCTGCATCACGGGCCTTCCGGGTCACGACACCGCAGCAGCCGCGATCCTCAGCCTGCACCACGTGGGGTCTCAGACCGACCCGTCTCGAGGTTGATTCTCGCGCAACGAGATTCGCAGTAGAGCATCGGCGAGTTCCGTCTCTGCATCGATGGCGCTCAGGGAGCCTGAGAGGATGCGACGGGCGCGATCCAACGCGTCAGGGGCGACCTGCTTGCCCTCCAGCTCGTGCGACTTCTGAATCAACGCCAAGTGTCGCTTCACTTCGTCTTCGTCCATGCGTTCTGCACCTTCTCTCCAAGGACAGGACCGGCAGCAATGTCGACTCTGCCATCGCGATGCGCTAGAGGGCACCCACAACACCGCTCAGAGGTGGACTTGACCACCCAACGGGTTGGACGCGGGCATACGCTTGCCCCGTGGACGACTTCGCCGTGCAGCCGCACTGCCCCGAATGCGACATCGTGATGCGCACGGAGCCGCACGCGTTTGCCTGCCCGCACTGTGGGCACCTGCAGCCGCTTGACGAGGTCGAGATGCCGCGCGAGTTCGATGGCGCCGACTTCGACGATGGCCGCCGTCGGACGTAGAATCTAAGCTCTCGGCCGGAGGAAGGACACCGGCCATGGGACGACCGAGCGCCCTGCGCGAAGCAAACGTCGACAGACGGTCGCAGTGGGCGTCTATCCGCGAGGCGGCGAAGCGCGGGCCGCTACAGTCGTTGACCGAAAGGGAACTCGCCCTCGACGAGCACCCCATGACCGTCTATCCGTGGCGTTTGCAGCGGAGGGTGAGAGCGTGGGTCCGGTTCGGACCGGAGTCGATCCGCGTCGATGCGAAGATCGTGCGCTCCACTCCCTTGGCGGCCGGCATCGAGTTCCGGTGTGAGGATCAGACGCTTCGGTGCTGGGTGTGGGGCAACGCCGTGCAGCTAGATGACTGAGTCAGCGGCGCCCGTTCTCCTCCAGCCAGTGGTGGTGGGAGCGGAGACCGTGAGTGACGGCGAGCCGAATCACCCAGTACAGGATGAGCAGACTGATGATGAATGCCAAGGCTGCCGCTGCCCACGAGGCAATCGTGAATAGGGCGAACTGATCGTTGAAGGTCATGGTGTGACCCTATCCAGAGTGACAAGTCATGAATGGTAGCTGGCGGAGTAGGGTCACCAGCATGTGTGGACGATTCGCGATGGACGCCAAGACCAAGCAGTATCGACATCAGATGCATCACTTGCTTGCGATTGCATGGTTGATCTGGAGTTTCTCGGTCGCGGCAGGAGGCTCGGCGGGAGCTGGCCGCCGAGCCCAGGAGTGGATCACGGGCGGCGTGGCTGTCGCGTATGGTGCCGACAAGGGTGATTCGGCTACCAAGTCACCTTCTTGCCTGCTGGGGTGGTGCTTCACGAACGTGTCCAACAGCCTCTGCGGGTGAAGATCATGGAGAGTGGTTGCAACAATGATGCAACTGCTGCAACCATGGAGGGGTGCGTTCTGGTTCAGATGTTGATGGTCGCTCTTCGCTGCGGCTGACAGGAAATGTCGTCGCCCTCGATGAGGGGAAGTACGTCTTCGAGTCGATGCTGGATGGCTGGGCGAACCAGCAGACAAGTCGCGGTTTGCAGGCGACCACCATCGATTCGCGCCGGCGGTTCATCGAGGATTTCGCCGAGTTCTGCGCGGCGTACCCGTGGCAGTGGCAGCCGCGGGATCTCGAGGACTATTCAGTGCGCGTGCGACCCGGCAAGGGTCCCTTGAAGCGGTCAACGATTCGGGGGTATCAGACGAGGATCCGTCTGTTCTGCGACTTCCTCACTGACCCGCGGTACGGCTGGCAGGCGGAGTGTCTGGCTCGGTTCGGGGATGCGCCGCAGCAGATCTGCCATGACTGGAACACGATCTCGCACCTGCTCGACCATGAGGGGGATCCCGGGCGACGTGCGCTCACTTTCGATGAGCTGGAGCGGTTCTTCGATGCTGCGGATGCTCGGGTCGAGGCGATCGTACGTGCCAGGAGGAAGGGTGCGCTTGCTGCGCTCCGGAACGCGCAGATGTTCAAGACCATCTACGCCTTTGGGCTGCGGCGTTCCGAGTGCATTGGGCTCGACGTTGCCGATCTGCGGTCGAACCCGGTGGCCCCGGGGTTCGGGAGTTTCGGAGCGGTGTATGTCCGGCACGGGAAGGGCAGTCGGGGCACCGGTCCGAAGCGACGGACCGTGCTGACTCTGCCCGAATTCGACTGGGTCGTTGACGGCCTCACCCATTGGGTGGACCAGGGCCGGCCGCGGGTGGTCGGTGATTGGGAGACGGACATCCTCTGGCCGACGGAGCGCAGGACCAGAATCGGTGGCCGCTACCTGAACGACCGTTTCGCCGAGCTGCGCGACGAAGCCGGACTTCCGGAAGAGCTGGTTCTGCACTCGCTGCGGCACACCTATGTGACGAACCTCATCGAGTGGGGCTACAGCGAGAAGTTCGTGCAGGATCAGGTGGGCCACACGTTCGCTTCGACGACGGCGATCTACACGTCTGTCGGGGACGACTATAAGAACCGGGTGCTCGCTGATGCGCTCAAGAGGAACACGGAGGACCGTGATGGGGACTGACTCGAAGGGGCCGATCGACTGGCACCTGCGTGCTCTGATGGCCGAGGCTGGGATGTTCCAGACCACGGAGCTGCTCGCGCCGCTGCGCGAGCAGGGCATCGTCTTGTCCCGCGAGCAGGTGTATCGACTGGTCACCAAAGCACCGGAGCGGTTGAACGTCGAAGTTCTTGCGGCGCTGTGCCGCATCTTCGGATGCCAGCCGAACGACCTCATCACTGTCGTGGCGCGACCGGCAGCGGCGAAGAAGACGGGCACTGGGCGGGGGCGTGACACGGCGATCGGGGACCTTCGTCCTGTGCGTGCGCGACTTCATCGTCCCGCCGATCCAGGCCGATGACGGCTACGCCGTCACAGACGTGTGACCGTTGCGGGCGTTCGAGCGCGGGCCGTTACTCGCTGCTCGGCGAGAAGATCTGCAACGTCTGCTACAGCGCGCTCCGCAGGAACCCGTCAGAGTGTCCGTTGTGCGGGAACATCCGAGTCCTCGCATTTCGCACCGATGAAGGCGTGATCACCTGTGCGATCTGCGCCGGACACCCGCCACGGTTCGCGTGCCGCACGTGCGGCAGTGAGGAGTTCCTGACCGGAACGCACTGCGGGCGATGCCGGCTGCAGGCACGACTGGACGAGCTCATCGGACCCAAGGGATCGGCTCCGATCGAGCTGACCAAGCTTCGCGTGTACCTTGCGAACGCGCCGATGGACCCGCGTTCGGTGGTGCGCTGGCTGCGGCGGCCGCACGTCACAGAGACTCTGCGCGGCATGGCCACGGGCGCGCTGCCCGTTGATCACTCGTCTCTTGATCAACTCCAGCAAAGGCCAGCAACGCGGTATTTCCGGCGTCTGCTCATCGAAGCCCAGGTGCTGCCGAACATCCACGTGCTGCAGCACGAGCTCACGCTGCACGTTGCCGCGGTGGCTGCGACTCTCGAGCGCCCGACCGGGAACAAGCTCCGCCGCTTCTACAGATGGGACGTGTTGCCCAAGCTTCACAGGCGCTATCGAGACCGCGATCGAGACCTGTCCAACGAGGCCTTCATCGGCCAGCGCGGGAAACTGGCCGCGGTCGTCCGGTTCCTGACCTGGATGGATGCTCGCGGGCTCGCCGTCAGTGACCTTGATCAACGCACGCTCGATCACTACATCGCCCGCGTCAAGACGCGAGAGCCCGTGGAGCACTTCGTGCGGTGGGCGACCAAGACGCGGCTGACGGGCGACCTCGCCACCAACGTCCGGGCTGCACGAAACACGATGTCGAACGTGACCGAGGAGGAGCTGTGGCGCGATATCGACCTTCTGCTCAACGGAGAAGATGTGGAACTGGAAGTGCGCGTGGCAGGGCTGTTCATGCTCCTCTATGCGCAGATCCTCGGACGCGCCGTCAGTATGACTCGCGACCGAGTAGACGCCACCGGGGCGCAGGTGACCGTGCGGTTCGGGGTCACGCCCGTCGTGCTCGATGACCGGGTCGGGGACATCGTCAGACGGCACCTCTCCGACGCGCCGCGACGGGGATACGCCGCGGGGGAATCGAGCTGGCTGTTCGAGGGACTCTCGCCCGGCGCTCACATGACTGCGGCCTACATCAGGCTGCGCCTCACGGAACTCGGGATCCGTCCACGCGTGTCACGCGAGACCCGGATGAACCTGCTGAGCATGCGGATGCCCTCGGCCGTGGTTGCCGACGTCATCGGAATCGGCAACCACACGGCGGACCGGCGTAAGAGCAAAGCCGGCGGGATCTGGTCGAACTACCCAGCCGTGCGTCGCTGACTACTAGTTCGCACTGCCCAGCGCGGCAGGTCGCAGCGCATCCGCGGCCGCCTCGAGCGCCCCGTCGTTGAGCGCGAAGTACGCCCACTTCCCGCGCTGTTCGCGGGTGACAAGCCCGGCGTCGGTGAGGAGCTTCATGTGGTGCGAGACCGTCCCCTGTGACAATCCGACCGGCTCGATGAGGTCGCAGATGCAGGCCTCGCCGCCTTCGGTGCCGGCGATAAGGGAGAGCAGCATCACGCGGGTCGGATCACCGATGGCCTTGAACACCCGAGCGGAACGCTCGGCCTCCTCGGGGGTGATCGATGCGGTGATGCGCGGCACGCAGCACGTGCTCTGCTCGATGGTCACGGGAAGGCTCATGCGGATAGTCTGACACGTATTGACAAACTTCGATAGGTAAGCGAGTGTTCTCGTATTGAAGTTTTTCGATCTGAGGAGATGTGATGTCTGAGCTTCCTGTCGTCGTCATCGGTGCCGGTCCGCAGGGCCTGGCTGCAGCCGCCCACCTGACCGAACGCGGCGTTGACGCCGTGGTCGTCGAGCGGGGCGGCTCGGCCGGTGCTGCCGTGTCCGAGTGGGGACACGTGCGACTGTTCTCCGGGTGGCCGGAGCTCACCGATGCCGCAGCGCGACGCCTTCTCGAGCCGACCGGCTGGACGGCGCCAGCAAGCGGCTACCCGACCGGGGCTGAGTGGGTCAGCGAGTACCTTTCCCCGCTCGCCGACGCTCTGGGCGACCGGGTGCTCTACGGCACCACCGTCACCGGTGTCGCTCGTCAGGGTCGAGACAAGGTCGTCGCGAGCGGCCGGAAGGCGCAGCCGTTCGTCGTGCACACGGTCGACCAGGACGGCCGTGATGGCCGCATCCTCGCCAGCTCTGTAATCGACGCGACCGGCACGTGGTCACTTCCGAACCCCGCGGGCGCTGACGGATACCCCGCGGTCGGCGAGACGGCTGCCTCGGAGCGCATCTCATACCGGATCCCAGACGACGTGTTCGAGCTGGCCGGCTCGCACGTGGTCGTCGTCGGCGCCGGCCACTCCGCGACGCACGCAGTGCTGCGCCTGAGTGAGTTGGCGCGTCGCGAGCCGGTCACCAAGGTGACCTGGCTGCTGCGCCGCGGGAGTGCAACGAACGTGTTCGGCGGCGGAACGGGAGATGAGCTGCCCGAGCGGGCCGCACTCGGCTCCCGCGCACGCAAGGTCATCGAAGCCGGCGTCGTCGAGGTCGTCACCGGGTTCCGCGTCGCGGAGTTCCAGCAGGACGGCGACACGCTCACGATCCTCGCCGAGAACGGCCAGGAGATCTCGGGTGTCACGCGCGTCTTCGCCCTCACCGGGTTCCGCCCCGACACCAGCATCCTGCGGGAGGTGCGCATCGAGCTCGACGGATCGCTGGACGCCGTGGCCGGGATCGCCTCGGAGATCGACCCCAACATCCACTCCTGCGGCTCGGTGGGAGCGACCGGCGCACGCCAGCTCGCACAGCCGGAGAAGGACCTGTTCATCGTCGGTGCGAAGTCCTACGGCCGCGCCCCCACCTTCCTCGCGCTCACCGGCTACGAGCAGGTGCGCAGCGTCGCAGCCCACCTTGCCGGCGACCATGAGGCCGCGGACCGCAACGAGCTTGTCCTGCCCGACACCGGAGTGTGCGGCGGCGCCGGCGGCTTCGACGCCGAAGGCAGCAGCTGCTGCGCCACGCCGTCCGTGCTGCAGATCGGCTCGCGCCCCGTCACCGTCGGCTGACGGTCTCGGAAAGAGGGCGGCTTCCCGTGGGAGGCCGCCCTCTTCGCGTGTCCAGGTGAAGAGTCGGTGAACGACGCCAGAGCCGATTGCGCCTTGCATAGATTGATGTCAATATAGAAGCATGTCGATTCAAGAGGTTGAGCTGGTCATCGTCGGGTCCGGCCCTGCGGGGTTCACCGCTGCGATCTACGCGGCCCGTGCGAACCTGGCGCCCGTGGTGATCGCCGGCTCCGTGACGACCGGTGGCGCACTGATGACCACGACCGAGGTGGAGAACTTCCCCGGCTTCGTCGACCCGGTCAACGGCCCGGAACTGATGGAGTCGATGCGTCAGCAGGCCGAGCGCTTCGGTGCCCGCATCCTCCTCGATGACGCGATCCGCGTCGACCTCGAGGGACCGATCAAGGTCATCGAGACGGGTGCAGGGGAGGCCTTCCACGCCCGCGCGGTGATCCTCGCGATGGGGTCGGCGTACCGCAAGCTCGGCCTCGCGGACGAGGAGCGCCTCACGGGCCGCGGAGTGTCCTGGTGCGCCACCTGCGATGGGTTCTTCTTCCGCGAGCAGGAGATCCTCGTCGTCGGCGGAGGCGACTCCGCGATGGAGGAGGCCCTGTTCCTCACCCGCTTCGCCCCCAAGGTGACGATCGTGCACCGCCGCGACGAGTTCCGGGCATCGAAGATCATGGCGCAGCGCGTTCTCGACCACCCGAAGATCGAGGTCGCCTGGAACAGCGAAGTCGCACGCCTCAACGGCGCCGAGAAGCTCGAGTCCGTCACGCTTCGCGACACCGTCACCGGCGCCGAGCGCGACCTGCCCGCGACGGGGCTCTTCGTGGCCATCGGCCACGACCCCCGCTCCGAGCTCGTCACCGGAACGGTCGACACCGACGCCGCCGGCTTCGTACTCGTCGATCACCCCTCGACCCGCACGAACCTCTCCGGCGTCTTCGCCGCCGGCGACCTCGTCGACCACACCTACCGGCAGGCGATCACCGCCGCCGGCACAGGTTGCGCCGCAGCGCAGGACGCCCAGCACTTCCTCGCCGCCTTCGAGAACGCGACCGCGCCTCTGGACGCCCTGACCGAGACCGAGGAGGTCTTCGCATGAGCACGCTCACCGCCGTCACCGACGCGACGTTCCAGGACGAGGTCCTCGGCTCCGACCTCCCCGTCGTGGTGGATATCTGGGCCACCTGGTGCGGGCCGTGCCGGCAGGTCGCCCCGCTGCTCGAGCAGCTCGCTGCCGAGTACGAGGGGCGCGTGAAGATCGTCAAGGTCGACGCCGACCAGAACCCCGAGACAGTGATCGCCGCCGGCGTCACCTCCATCCCCACTCTCGGCTTCTACCGCGACGGCACACGCACGGACATCCTCATCGGCGCGCACCCGAAGCCTGTCATCGCCGAGAAGATCGAAGGACTGCTCGCATGACCACCGCAACCACCACCCCTGCCCGGGCCGCAACCCGGCGGCTCTCCACACTGGACAGGTGGCTGCCGCTGTGGATCGGGCTCGCCATGGTCGCGGGTCTGCTTCTGGGGCGGTTCGTGCCGGCGCTGTCGGATCTGCTCGGCCGGATGGAGGTCGGCGGCATCTCGGTGCCGATCGGGCTCGGACTGCTGGTGATGATGTACCCGGTGCTGGCGAAGGTCCGCTACGACCGGATCGCCGCCGTCACGGGAGACAAGAAGCTCCTGATCTCCTCGCTGGTGCTGAACTGGCTGGTCGGCCCGGCCGTGATGTTCGCATTGGCCTGGATCTTCCTGCCCGACCTGCCCGAGTACCGCACCGGACTGATCATCGTCGGGCTCGCCCGCTGCATCGCGATGGTCGTGATCTGGAACGACCTCGCCTGCGGCGACCGTGAGGCGACCGCCGTACTGGTCGCGATCAACTCGGTGTTCCAGGTGGTCGCGTTCTCGCTGCTGGGCTGGTTCTACCTGACCGTGCTGCCCGGGTGGCTCGGGCTGGACACCCAGGGGCTGGAGATCTCGGTCTGGCAGATCGCGCTGAACGTGCTCGTCTTCCTCGGCGTGCCGCTGGTCGCCGGCTTCGCGTCCCGGTGGATCGGCGAGCGGCGCCGCGGCCGCGACTGGTACGAGGAGAAGTTCCTGCCCGTGATCGGACCGTGGGCGCTGTACGGGCTGCTGTTCACCATCGTGCTGCTGTTCGCTCTGCAAGGAAAGCAGGTGACGTCCCATCCCCTGGATGTCGCGCGCATCGCCATCCCGCTGCTGGCGTACTTCGCGATCATGTGGTTCACCGGCATCCTCACCGGCAAGGCACTCGGGCTGAACTATGCCCGCTCCACCTCGCTGGCCTTCACTGCAGCGGGCAACAACTTCGAACTCGCGATCGCCGTCGCCATCGGCACCTTCGGCGCCGCCTCCGGCCAGGCCCTCGCCGGCGTGGTCGGCCCGCTCATCGAAGTGCCCGTCCTGGTCGGGCTCGTCTACGTCTCACTCTGGGCGGCCCGAGCCTGGTTCCACACCGATCCGTACACCGGCGAAAGGATCACCTCATGAACCTCACCCTCACCGGCACGGCCGACGCCTGCAGCCCGGTCGCCACGCACGCCATCGGCCAGGAGGCCGCCGGCACGGTGGCCGCGACCCTGAAGGCACTCGCCGACCCGCTGCGACTGCGGATGCTCTCTGCGATCGCCTCGGACCCGCGCGGCGAGTCCTGCGTCTGCGACCTCGCCGAGCTCGCAGACGTGTCACAGCCGACCGTGTCGCACCACCTGAAGGTGCTCAAGGACGTCGACGTGCTCACCTCGGAACGCCGCGGGACATGGGTCTGGTATCGCATCAACCCGAGCCGCCGCAGCGCCGTCACCGCCCTGCTGGACTCCTTCGCCCCGGCGACCATGACGGCGCCCAGCGAGGACGGGAACAGCGAAGATCGCGACATCCGCCCAGACTTCGACATCCGGATCACCCACCTCGCCGACGAACTCGCCGCCGAGATCCCCGAGCTCGCCCCGGAGACTGTGCTGAGCATCGTGCGTGAGTCCTACACGTCGCTGGCCCGTACCGCGAAAGTCACCGGCGCGCTCGTCCCTCTCACCGAACGCTTCGCCAGGCAACGACTCGCAGACATCACCAGAGACCGCAACCACTCCGTCCCGCAAGTGCTCTTCGTCTGCGTCGCCAACGCCGGCCGCTCCCAGCTCGCCGCGGCCCTGGTCAACCAGATCGCCGGCGGCAAAGTCATCGCCCGCTCCGCCGGATCCAGCCCCGCCGAGATCATCCACCCCCACGTGCGCTCGATCCTCGCCGAGATCGAAGGCGATGCCGCGGCCGCGCGCTTCCCGAAGCCCCTCACCGATGACGCCGTCCGCGCCGCCGACGTCGTCATCACCATGGGCTGCGGCGACGTCTGCCCCATCATCCCCGGGGTTCGCTACGACGACTGGGCGGTCGGGGACCCCGCCCTCGCCTCGCGCGAAGGCGTCGAAGCCATCCGTGACGACATCGAAGGCCGCGTCCGTGCCCTCGTCAACGAACTCACCCACTGACCCATCCCTCACAGGAGCCACCATGATCGACACCACCGCACCCAAGCCCTCCGTCCTCTTCGTCTGCGTACACAACGCCGGCCGCTCGCAGATGGCCGCCGGATTCCTGCGCGACCGCGCAGGCGATCGCATCGAAGTGCGTTCCGCCGGGTCCATGCCAGCCGACCAGATCAACCCCGTCGCCGTCGAGGCCATGGGCGAGCTCGGGATCGACATCACCGCCGAGCAGCCCAAGGTCCTCACCACCGAAGCGGTGCAGGCCTCCGACGTCGTCATCACCATGGGCTGCGGCGATGCGTGCCCGTTCTTCCCCGGCAAGCGCTACGAGGACTGGAAGCTCGACGACCCGGCCGGGCAGGGCATCGACGCCGTCCGTCCGATCCGCGACGAGATCCGCACCCGCATCGAACAGTTGGTCAGCGAACTCGTCTGAGCGACTCCGATTGCCGTGCACTGTCCCCGGGACCTCGTCTCTCCGTCGACAGCCTCCTTGCCTCGTAAGTTCAGCAAGCACTGTATAATCAGTGCATGCTGACTATTGCTTCTCGCCTCGACGTCATGAACCGGCTCGGCCGGGCCATGGCGGACCCGACGCGTTCCCGGATCCTGATGACCTTGCTCGGCGGCCCGAGCTATCCGGCCGTGCTGTCGCGCGAGTTGGAGCTGACCCGCTCGAACGTCTCGAACCACCTGACCTGTCTGCGCGACTGCGGCATCGTGGTCGCCGAGCCTGAGGGGCGGCAGACGCGCTACGAGATCGCCGACCCGCACCTCGCGGCGGCGCTCACCGCACTGGTGGACGTGACGCTTGCTGTCGACGAGCACGCTCCCTGCGTGGACTCTTCGTGCACCGTGCCGGGCTGCTGCGGGACGGGAGCAGGCGAGTGAGCGCGGCGTGCGGCTGCGAGCACGACGAGCCCGAGACTGTCATAGGCGATGAAGCCGAGGAGGCGGAGCGCCCCTGGTGGCGGGACCGCGGGATCATGGTCCCGGTCTTCTCCGGCGTCGCCTTCCTCACCGGCCTGGCGCTGGAGTGGTCCGGGATGGAGATCCCGGCACTGGTGGCGTTCTGGATCGGTCTGCTGCTGGGCGCGTCGACGTTCACCCCGGGCGCGATCCGGAAGCTGTTCAAGGGCAAGCTCGGCATCGGCCTGCTGATGACCATCAGCGCCGTCGGCGCGGTGATCCTCGGCTACGTCGAGGAGGCCGCCGCCCTGGCGTTCCTGTACTCGATCGCCGAGGCGCTGGAGGACAAGGCGATGGACCGTGCTCGCGGCGGGCTCCGGGCGCTGCTCAAGCTCGTCCCGGAGACCGCGACCGTCCGCCGCGACGGCGTCTCGGTGGAGGTCGCCGCGAAGGACCTGGCTGTCGGTCAGTTGATGCTGGTGCGGCCGGGCGAGCGGATCGCGACCGACGGCGTCGTCCGCACGGGACGTTCCAGCCTGGATACGTCCGCGATCACGGGGGAGTCGATCCCGGTCGAGGTCGAGCCCGGCGATGCCGTGTCGGCGGGTGCGATCAACACCGCGGGGGCGCTGGAGGTCGAGACGACCGCGGCCGGCACGGACAACTCGCTGACCACGATCGTCGACCTGGTGGAGAAGGCGCAGGCGGAGAAGGGAGACCGCGCCCGTCTCGCCGACCGCATTGCCCGCCCGCTCGTGCCCGGCGTGCTGATCCTCGCCGCTCTCGTCGCGATCATCGGGTCGCTGCTCGGCGACCCGGAGCTGTGGATCACCCGCGCACTCGTCGTGCTGGTCGCGGCATCGCCCTGCGCGCTGGCGATCTCGGTCCCGCTGACCGTGGTGGCCGCCATCGGGTCGGCGAGCAAGTTCGGCGTGATCATCAAGTCCGGGGCCGTGTTCGAGCGGTTCGGCGTGATCCGCCACGTCGCGGTCGACAAGACCGGCACCCTGACCCGCAACGAGCCCGCCGTCACCGCGGTGCTCACCGCCGACGGCGTGACCGAGGCGCAGGCGCTGGCGTGGGCGGCGTCGTTGGAGCAGCACAGCACCCACCCCCTCGCGGCCGCGATCACCGCTGCAGCGCCTGAGGCCCCTGCAGCCGAGGGCGTGACCGAGCAGGCAGGTCACGGCATCGAAGGCGAGCTCGACGGCGCGCGGATCACGGTCGGCAGCCCGCGTTGGCTCGACGCCGGATTCCTCGGCGACCAGGTCGCGGGGCTGGAGGAGCAGGGCATGACGGTCGTGATCGTCCACCGCGACGGCGAGCCGGTCGCCGCGATCGGCGTCCGCGACGAGCTGCGCCCGGAGGTCCCCGAGGTCGTCCGTACCCTCGCCGCGCAGGGCATCGGGGTCACGATGCTCACCGGCGACAACGCTCGCACCGCCCGCGCCCTCGCCGCCCAAGCGGGGATCGAGGACGTCCGCGCCGAACTGCGCCCGGAGGACAAGGCCGCTGCGATCGCAGAGCTCGGTGCGAAGGGCTCGGTCGCGATGATCGGCGACGGCATCAACGACGCCCCCGCCCTGGCCGCTGCCGATATCGGCATCGCGATGGGCGCGACCGGCTCCGATGCCGCGATCGAGTCCGCCGACGTGGCCTTCACCGGCCACGACCTGCGGCTGCTGCCGCGCGCGTTCGACCACGCCCGCCGCGGACGGCACATCATCAACCAGAACATCATCCTGTCGCTGCTGATCATCAGCGCCCTGCTCCCGCTCGCCCTCTTCGGCGTCCTCGGCCTCGCCGCCGTGGTGCTCGTGCACGAGATCGCCGAGGTCGTCGTGATCCTCAACGGTCTGCGCGCCGCCCGGACCCGGAAGACCATCGCGTGACCGTGCAGGACGTCGCCGCGACAGTCGGCGAAGACCGTACGGGCCCACGGCCGCAGGCGAGGAGAGCCCTTGGCTTCACCTTGGTCGTGGCCGTGCTCGCTGTGGTGCTCGACCAGGCCTCGAAGGCCCTCGCCGTGGCACAGCTGGCCCCGGGGGAACGGATCCCACTGGTCGGGGACCTGTTCGGCCTGTCCCTGGTCTACAACCCCGGAGCCGCGTTCTCGCTCGGCTCCGGGGCCACCTGGATCATCACCCTCATCGGCGTACTCGCCTCCGCCGCGGTGGTCATCTTCGCCATTCGGCTGCGCGGTGCCCGCTGGGGCCTCGCGCTGGGGCTGGTCCTCGGCGGCGCGGTCGGCAACCTCATCGACCGAATCATGAACCCGCCCGCGTTCGGCCGCGGCCACGTCACCGACTTCCTCGCCTACGGCGACCTCTTCGTCGGGAACGTCGCCGACGTCTTCGTCGTGATTGGGGTCGGACTCGTCTGCCTGAACCTCCTCCTGCCGAACGCTCGCACGATGACCAACAGCGAGAGAACGGAAAGCGCCTCATGAAAGTGGAATTGCTGCACATCGTCGACTGCCCCAACACGGACATCGCCGAAGCCAACGCACGCGCGGCGCTCGACGCTCTCGGGCTCGGGGGCGTCGCCGTCGAGCTGGTGACGATCCACACCGAGGCCGAAGCGGCAAGCCTCGGGTTCGGAGGATCGCCCACGCTCCTGGCCGACGGCGTCGACCTATTCCCGACATCTCCTGTACAGGCACTTGCGTGCCGCGTCTACACAACGGAGAACGGGTTCGCTGGGGCACCAACCACGTCCCAGATCGAACGGGCGATCCGAGCATTGCCCGAGCAGGCGTAACCGGCGGACACGATCATCACCTGGTCAACATGGAGCCCACCAAGCCGTGGTGCGAATACTGCCTCCCGAAATACTGCTCTCCACCGACAGACCGACGAGCTCGTGCGGGAGTTCGTCGCGGAGGGCGGTGAGCCCGAAGACTGGTGGAAGTCGTGGAACGGCTCTTACTCGATCGCGCCGACCGACGATGCCCCGATCGTCCGCGACCGTGGCGAGGGGCGCATTCTGGAGCTCGTGCGCTGGGACTGGCAGAAGCCCGCCAACCGGCCCAAGGGCGCCCCTATCATCAACGCCCGGATCGAGAAGCTCGCCACCGGGTTTTGGGCGCCCGCGTTCACCGCGGCGCGGTGCGTGGTTCCGATGCGCGGCTACTTCGAGTGGACAGGTGAGAAGGGCGATAAGACCCCGCACTTCCTCCATGGCGACGGACTGCTCGCCGCAGCCGGCCTCACCTGGTCGATGGACGTGCACGGTGAACACGTGCGTTGCTTCGTCGTCGTCACCCGCGAAGCACGCGACGCCAGTGGCGAGGTCCACGATCGGATGCCCGCTTTCCTTGACCCAGACGCTATGGAGGCGTGGTTGGAGCCCGAGAAGCTCGACCGCGGCGGCCGCGAAGAGCTGCTCACCATCCTTGACGGCTCTTCCAAGGAAGTTGCCGCAACCATCCGGCAGTACGTCGTCGACCGGAAGGTGAACAACTCACGAACCGTGGACACCGGGGATCCCGCGATCATCCAGCCGGCTTGAGCTTTCGGTCCCCACTTGAGAGTCATATCCCTCAGTGGTGTTGGCAACTCCCACCGTCGCGCTGAACTCAGGGAGGAGGTCGCCGCGGGAGACCGCCTGTTCGAGTATGGCGACGACGTAGGCGCCATAGCTCATGTCAGCGACCCGTGCACACTCCTTAAGCAGCCCGCCGAACTCGATGGGCGGCCGCACCTGAATCGAGACGCGGTCATCAGTGACTTGGTTGCGCGTTATGTATCTCTCGGGGTTCCTAAGCGACGGCTTAGGCGCAAACTGAGGCATCCCGAAATGGCGTGCGAGGAGGGAGACTGCGTGCTCTCCTGCAGTCATGAAGTTCTGAGGCCCCTCGCGTCTGAGCAGAGCCGCCAGCTCGGCGCCGGGGCGGATCAGGATCGCATCGCGGGTCCCCTTGCTAGGGCGTCCGATGGTCGGTGCTTCTGCTTTACATGCGACAGCGTCGGCATTACGCTTCGTCGCGCTATTCGCCGGTGCGCGAGCCATCGGCATCTCTGATGTTTGCTTCGATCTCTGCGAACGCCTGCGCTTGAGCAACGAAGACCGCAGCCACAGTGTCGCTGAAGTTGCTCTGATGCTCGGGTGGGAGTTCGTTCCAACTCGGTAGTTCCCCTTGGCTGGCGCGAGCCTGCCCGTCCACGAGATACCGGGCGGTGACGTCAATCAGTCTGACCCTGTGCGCGGGCCATTCTTGTCGCCATGAGTTGGTGGTCATTGCACAGTCCTCTCTACAGCGGGATAGTTAGCGCAGGCCTGCGGACTCGATAATCTGCTTGACGTCGTCGAAGCTGCCCCCGTCAAGTAGCCAGGCGCGCGGCGTCTGTTTGGTAGCGGCGACCAGGCTCTGCTGACGCGTCTCCATGAAGGCCACGGTGCTGAGCCAACTCCAGCGACCGCCGACTGCCGCGATGAGTTCGGGGAGGTGCGGGATCAGCCGCTCGGGATGACCGATGTCGAACTGGAAGACCGGGAATCTGAGGCTCTCCGCAATCGAGACCACGTAGAGCTCCCCACGCTGGACAGCCCCAAGAACCTCTGGATTCGATACGCCCAGGAAGGACGCGACTTGCGTGAGGGTCCAGGTGCCGTAAAGAGCGGATAGAAAGCTCTCCGCGCCGGCGAGAGCCAGGGAACCCCGAGCAACTCTGTCGCTGGTTTGAGTGACCTGGTCGGGCGTGAACGCGCTCGAGCTCAGCAGATACTCGACTTCAGCTGCCGTCAGCCGGGTGGGCGTGGGCATGGCGTTCAACGTCTCAGTGAGGGAGGCGACCAACCACTCCGGGCTGGCACTCAGTCGACAGATCGCACGGACGAGCCCACGCACGGACCTCGCCGACGGCCGCGTATTCCTCACCCGACTGGAATATTTTCGGTTCACTGGGTACACAGTAATTGCCCGACGGATCGTCTTTTGAGGTGTCACGGAATCGGTGCCGAGCGTTTCTGCAAGTTGGACTCATTCACGTGGAGATGTCACATCGTCGTCCATCGCGATTCAAAGGAGATCGTCACATTAGATGGCAACGTGACGCTATTATTCGCGCGACTACGATCATGCTCGAGGGCGACGGCTCACTCCGTATCACGTCGGGGTGGGCGCACGATGACGGCGTCGCCGTCCAGATGTTCGACGCCCCGGGTGTAGGTGAGGTCCCTCAGCGAGCAGTCGCGTATCGCTGCTCGACGAGGTCGATTGCCTCGTGCAGGGTGTTCCACGCCACATCAACCGCGCGCTGCGTCAGCCCGAGATCCGCACTGAACCGCGCGAGCAGGGTGCCCTTGGACGAACCGTCCCCGATCCGCTCCATCGATGAGTTGTTGACCGGCCCGCCGTAGGACGGATGGGATAGCCCGCTCAGCGATCGCCACGTACTCGCGGCATACTCGCCGGGAACCGCAATCCAGTCCGGCCCCGCAGCTACCGCACACACCGCTCGCACCATATGCACCCAGGGGGCTTGACCCTTCTTCACTACCGAGTGGGAGATGGAGAAGGCGCCGGCGATCTCACGGATCTTGGCCACATCCCGCGCGTAGCGTTCAGAGATCGCCTTCTCTGCGCGGTCCAGCTCCTCGACGTCATACTCGCCCATAGCTTTCACAGTCTCGACCTCCTCCTTCTTGAGGTCACGGCTGTGGATCGTGTCCGACCACCTCGTGCGCAGCATCCGGGTGATCCTGCCGTTGCGGTCGTCGGACTCGAGGAGCCACTTCACCAGCGCTGACGCCTCGAGGATGGATCGCAGGAGCGGGTAGTGTGCGAAGAGCGGCATCGACAGCCTGTCCGTCGGCAACAGCAGCCCGCACAGTGCTCGCATGTTGTCCGCCGCCATCAGCAGCGTCGCGTTCACGAGGTGACTACTCGTCATCCACGCCGTGGCCATGTCGTCGCCGGCCATGTCTGAGCCGAGCGCGGGCACGGTCGGCAGTTGCTCGTACCGGTCCAGCAAGAGCGGCGCCTGATCGATCCGCCTGCGGATCTCTGCGGCCTGCCGCAGCTCGTCTTCATCCGTCACCTCGAACGGCTCTGCCATACCGCCACCTCGCTCTCGGCTCCACGGTAGACCGCGCTGCGTGGGCCGCGACGAACGAACCAATAGCCCTCGCCTAGGTTCGGCATCATGCCCGCGTGTCGCTACTGCCTGCCCGCTCGAGCGCTGGGAACGCGATCTCACCTGCAGCCTGTTCTTACTTCCCTGTCTGGCCCCTACCGACGTTAAGACCCCGTATCCCCACTATCGAGGCGAAGCCTCCTATTTCGGAGGCGAGGACCGAAACGGCGAGTTGGCACTTCGAGCCCGACGGTCTGGGGGACAACGGCGTTCAGTCGTTGCCATAGTCGTAGTCGCCAGGATCGTAATCCCGATCAACGGTGAACTCTGTGTCAAGTCCCGCCTGCACCAGGAACTCATGGCGATCGAGTACCAGCCGGCAGTTGCTGCACCCAAAGTAGTCTGCGTGAACTGTCACGACTTCGACCGGTGAGCCCCAGGTTTCTTCCGGGTCTGGCCAGACGACTTCGGTGTCGCCCGACTCCTCTCCCTCGAGCACGCCCTCGTTGCCACACACCGGGCACATCGCCGACGTCGAATGAGACAACCACCCCGACGCGTCGAAAGGTCGACTCAACTCGTCCCGAAGCGACGCCGACGTCGACGGGTTATCGCGCTGCTCGATGCGCTGGCGGGCTCGCTCAAGAAGCGCCTGAACATGCTCCTCAACATGAGTCTTGTGTTGCGAGAGGTAGGTTTCGACGCGAGGAAGCTCGGCGCTCCCGACGAGAGCATGCAAGTCTTGGTCGGCCGCGATGGTGAGAATAGCCGCCTGGTGCCAGTACTTCCCCCACCAGATCTCCTCGGGGTGCGGCGGGATCCCTGCGCCGCCGCCGTGCATATAGTCATTTCGAATCGCGCTGAACTGCGTTGCCTCCCTGCCGGAGAAAGGACGGAAGACGCGCTCAGCACGAGCCCACAGCGCCTTCGCTTGAATCGTCTGAACGCTCGCTCCATCGTGAGCGATAACGCCTAGCGTGGCGAGGACATGCTTTCCTTCGGCATCGGGCGGGATGATGAGTAGTGGGGACACCCTCGCGAGAGCCGCCTTCGCAAGGAACTCCAAAGCGGTGGTCGCCCAGAACACCCGCTCCCCAAAGTCACGTTCCTCATCCGAGGCCAGTGATCGTTTCGCGCAGAGGCGAGCCTTCGCCCACAGGTCATCGAATCCCGGGATAGCGGCCATCAGTATTCCCATCCTGTAGTCAACGCGATGCGGTGCACGCGCCGTGTCCTAGCGTCGACCGCTGCCGCACGACCATGCAACGTGAGGCGATTCGCAATCACCAAGACTTCGCCGGCCCGCGACCACTGGTGCGCCACCGCAGAGTTCGCGAGGGCCTTGAATTGGGATGCAGCTTCTCGCGCCTCATGATCCGTGGGAACCATGCACCCCGGGTCGTATCGCCAACGGCCGGAGTCATCGACGGCCCCAGCGTAGAACGCGTTCTTTCCGCCTCCAACACGAAAAACCCCGGAAAGCTGAGCAGGTGTCGGCTCCCCAGGCCGGCAGAGCATTGTGGGTGTTGGAGTTGGCTCGGTTGCCGAGAGGATGACGATATCGGGCATGCTACGGTGATGCGCGCCGTCAGTGTGCAGGGGTTGGGCTTCTGATCCAACGAGAGCACTGAGCGAATTCGGGTGTGCGTCCGCTCTGTCAACTACGCGGAGAGTGCCCACCGCCGGCTCGCCGGCACGAATCGGCACCGGAATCCAGTCGAGGCGCCTCGCATCGTCCAGTAGCCGTGATAGCTGCACCTGCCCCGATGTCCATCCCAGTTCGAGCGCCTCGTGCGCGAGTTCTTCGAGGTGTCTCATCGCGACGAGTGTGCCACATTCGCTCCGCAAGAGGGGCAAGCGGGGATACGGGGTTATCAGGCGACGACGGGCGGGGCCCCTCGCGCAGTCCGGTCTATCGGCCGGAATCGGCGATCAGCCTTCTGACAAACCTGTCGCTCTCTGCGGCGCTGGTCTGTCTCATCTTGAGCAACTTCTTGAGCCTTTTGGCGGAGCGGCGCTCGTACTTGTAGAGGAGGTCCGAGTTGGCCTTCGCCTGCTCGTAGTTGCTCATCATCTCTTCGAATGCTCTCCGCGCCTTATTCCGCAGGGATCCCGCTTCGTTGAGCGACTTTCGTATCTCGGCGCGCTCATTTTGAGTCAGTGGCGGATCCGAGTCGAGCCAGCTTCGCGCGGTGGCTTGGCGTCTTTCCGACTCACAGATGAACACAAGAAGCTTCGACGCTTCGAGAAGAGTTTCGTGGCGCGCGTTTCGCGCCTCCTCGTGATCACCTACGTACGTGCGGAGGTCAGCACGCATCTCTCGAATCAGCCGGTTCCCGGCCGACCATGGGTACGCGAACGGATCTCGGAGACCCCTGGGCGTGGTCGCTGCTGCAATCACGCGTGTCACCGGCAGATACGCGACCAGGAAGAACCCGTTAATGACTGCGATGATCGCAAGAAGCTTTGTGAAACGTGAACTCGTCCAATGCTCCCCACCCCAGGACACCCTCGAAAGAATCATCAGCGCTCGAACGAGGGCGTACGAGAGGAGGAACCAGGTTACGAAGAGCCACAGTGCCCACATCCACCGGTAAGAGCGGGATCGGATAGCGCGCTTCTTACCGAGCCGGCGCGCTACCAGCCTGGCTTCAAGGACGAGAGCGAGGGCGGCTACCGGGATGATTTGGGCAATTGCACCCCAGAAGGCGAGGTTCTCTTGGCTGATCGATCTCACCTCGAGAGGCTATCGAACGGCGCCATGGCCACTGGAACCGCTCTCGAGGAGCCGATTGAATGCGGTGAGCCTGCACTCGCTGCCCGACCCTATGCCTGCTCCAACCGCTCAGGTGACGATGTTATGCCTCCGAAGCGACGATGTTTGGCACTCCAAGTCTGTTGCGCTCCGGCGTCCTCTTCGCCGTGCCTAACCGACGTCCGAGAGCGGACGCGCCGAGTATCAAGCTGCAGATCCGCCCGTCAGGACCGGTCACTCGCTTACGCTTGCTGTCGCGCTTTCGACATCTTGGCCGCCAAGCGGAGGCGTGGCATCAAGCCCGTCGCCGTTTCCATTCTCGGGCTCCGTCTCGGCACCGTCCATTGACGTCTCGGATGCGTAGAGTTCCGCCATCGCGTCCTCGGGTACCGCAGTGAACTTCTCGTTGTCAGACGATGGCAGGTAGAGCGCGAATGGCCATGACTCATCGCTCGCGCAAGCATGGCAGAGGTCGATCACCTGGTCGCTGGTCAGCGGGCCTCCGCCGATCCCGGCCAGTGCTTTGTGGATTGGATCGCCCTGCTCGCGGTCGATGGCAAATACCGGGTATTCCCGGCCGTCCCACACTCCCTTCAGCAAGTGCGAGCCGTGGAACACGAAGTCCGACATGTAATGGATGTCTTCGCCCTGCCTGTGAGTGTCCGCGGTGCGAGCTGCGGCGGCCATGGCCCACGCGGTCTCGATGGACATCGTGAAGTAGCGACGTGAAGACAGACCAAACAAGCGGAAACCGGTGTCGATGCTCGGCCCGAAGTAGTCGTAGAGATACTTGGTGTACGCGCGTGTGCCAGTCAGGGCTTGCTTGTTGAGGAGAACCACTGCGCCGTCGGAGTCCTCGATCTCAGGCTTGCGAGGGATCGTGGACTCACTGTCTGGCCCGGGGAAGGTTGCGATGAACGCTCCACCCTTCAGGGCCAGTCCCCGGTCGGAAAGAACCTGATCCTCGTACATAGCCATGGCTCGAAGCCACACCCTCACAGCGCGGCTCACGTCGGCCTCTGAGGCGATCTCAACCTCGAACACCAGCTCGTCGCCGACCGCTTTCCACAAGTGGAAGACGCTCTCGGTTGTCTCGTCGATCTCGCGGTTCGCCTCAGCGATCATCTGGGGAAGCTCGCGATAGAAGCTCAGGAAGATCTTCTGCCAACCACGTGTCTTTTGCTTGAAGCTCGTGGAACCAACTAGATCACTCGACAGGAAGAGGACGGATCGAGCACCGCGCGCGCTCAACTGCGAAGCCCCAGCACCTGGGCTCGCACCTGAGCGGCACTCGGGGAGACGTTGAAGACCTGTGCAATCGACCACCAGTCTCCTGCGTGCTCGCGATATGCCGTGCGGAACGCCTCCTCCGGCATAAGGAGATGAGACGCAAATACATTCGCCTGGGTCTCTGCCCAGTTCCGCTGCCCACGTCCGAACGTCCGCATCCCGGTCGTCTTCGGATGTAAGTAGTGCAGGAAATAGTGGCCGAGCTCGTGTGCGATGGTGAAGCGGTCTCGTCGACTCGAAGTGAACTGCGGAATATGGATCTCGAAGTTCCCGGGCTCGTAGACGGTCAGCGCTTCCCGATCAAACAACTCCGGAGACATAGTGACGCGTCCACCTAGCGACGCCAGCAGCTTCTGAATGTCAGCGTGGCCGTTCGCGGAGTAGATCTCGTGATGGCGTCCAACGAGGTCGGCGTACTCGCCGATTGCCTTGTTGGAGAGCGGAGACGGCTCCGGAGTCCCGTTCATGGTCGCACCCCCTGTGCTCTTCAACTGTATCGGAGGCCACCGACCCTGGCCTGGATTGAGACGTCCGCCGAACAGTGTTTAAGAGGAGGAGCGCAAACCATAAATGAAGTATGTTTTTGAGTATCTATGACGGCCGCCGTGGCATTCGCGGGCCTGCTCGTCGTGATCATGCGCTCCGACGAGGTGAGGGGCATCCTCACCGACCTCGTCCGACGGGCGCTGACGGTCGCCTGATGCCACGCCCCTCTCGCGTACTCGGCGACGACCGCGGGTCGGTCGCCGCCGAGCTCGCGGTCGCCCTGCCGGCGGCCCTCATCGCGGTCGCGTTCGGTGTCGGAGCGCTCGGCGCCGCCGCGATGCAGGTCTCGCTGCAGGATGCCGCAGCCGATGCCGCTCGCCTGCTGGGACGGGGGGAGACGTCCGCTCGCGCAGCGGCGGTGGTGCGCGATGCTGTGGACGGGGCGTCATCGGCATCCCGCACGGCAGGAGACCTGGTGTGCGTGACGGCGTCGCTGGACATGCGCATCGGACGGCTGATCTCGGTGCCGCTGAGCGCGTCGAGCTGTGCCCTCGCGGGAGGGCTGTGATGGTCTGCGCAGGGGCGGTGCCCGGGAGGGGCGACCGATGAGCGGAACAGCGCTCGCCGCAGGGGTCGTCGCGGTCGCGGCCAGCCTCTCGCTCGGACTAGCGGCGGTCGGGGGCGCGGCCGTCACCGCGCAGCGCGCGGCGGGGGCGGCCGACGCGGCTGCTCTCGCGGCGGCAGACGCCGCGTCGGGAGCCGTCGCCACGGGGGAGGACGCCTGCGCTCTCGCCGCGCGCGTAGCCGAGGCATCCGGATCGGAGCTCGCCTCGTGCACCGTCGACGCTCTCACGGCAACGGTCGAGGTCAGATCCGCGTACTCTGGACTGGTCGCCGTCGCCCGAGCCCGAGCGGGGCCCCCGAAAAGCTGAACGTGCGACGCCCCTCGCACCGCCCGCGTGTCAGCCGATTCGCCGGAGGATCTCTCGGCTCACGCCAGGATCGCGGTGTGTATGGTGTGCTTCGAAGAAAGGACGCCCCTTGGCAGAAGGCAAGAAGCTCGTCATCGTCGAGTCCCCGACGAAGATGCGGTCGATCCAGGGATACCTCGGCGACGGGTACGAGGTGCTCAGTTCGGTCGGTCACATCCGCGACCTCGCCGACAAGAAGGACATCCCCGCCGACGACAAGAAGGCGTATGGAAAGTACTCGATCGACGTCGAGAACGACTTCGATCCCTATTACGTGGTGTCCGATCGCAAGACCAAGACGGTCGCAGAGCTGCGCCGCGCGCTGAAGAGCGCCGACGAGGTCCTGCTCGCCACAGATGAGGACCGCGAGGGCGAGGCCATCGCCTGGCACCTGCTCGAGACGCTCAAGCCCAAGGTGCCCGTCAAGCGCATGGTGTTCCACGAGATCACCAAGGACGCCATCCAGGCAGCCGTGGGCAACACGCGCGAGCTCGACCTCGCCCTCGTCGACGCCCAGGAGACCCGTCGCATCCTCGACCGCCTCTACGGCTGGGACGTCTCGCCGGTGCTCTGGTACAAGGTCAAGTCGGGTCTGTCCGCCGGCCGCGTGCAGTCGGCCGCCACCCGCATGGTCGTCGAGCGCGAGCGCGAGCGGATGGCCTTCGTCTCGGCCGAGTACTGGGACGTCGAGGCTCAGGCATCCGCTTCGGCGGGTTCAGCGACCCAGGGCGCCGCGTTCGGCGTGCGCCTCGTGCGCGTCGACGGCGGGCAGCTCGCCCGCGGAACCGACTTCGACGACGCAGGAAAGCTCAAGAAGGCCGTCGTCGTGCTGTCCGAGGCCGACGCCGAGGCGCTCGCCGCCGCGGTCGACGCGGCCGGCACCGCCACGGTCACGAAGGTCGAGGCGAAGCCGGGAACCCGCAGCCCCTACGCCCCGTTCACCACCTCCACCCTGCAGCAGGAGGCCGGGCGCAAGCTCTCGATGAGCGCCAAGCAGGCGATGAGCGTCGCCCAGCGGCTCTACGAGAAGGGATACATCACCTATATGCGCACCGACTCGGTCGCGCTGAGCACGCAGGCGATCCAGGCCGCGCGCAGCCAGGCCGTGGCCCTGTACGGCGATTCGGCCGTGCCGCTGAAGCCGCGGGTGTACAAGTCGAAGAGCAAGAACGCCCAGGAGGCCCACGAGGCGATCCGCCCCTCGGGCGAGACCTTCCGCACTCCCGCGTCTGTCGCCTCCGGCCTCGACCGCGACGAGCAGCGCCTGTACGACCTGATCTGGAAGCGCACCGTCGCCAGCCAGATGTCGGATGCGAAGTACGAGACCACCACGGTCACGCTCGAGACGCAGGCCGCCGACAAGCGGGTCGAGTTCACGGCATCTGGAACCGTCTACACGTTCAAGGGCTTCCTCGAGGCGTACGAGGAGGGCCGCGACGAGAAGCGCAACGCGCAGGACTCCTCGGCCGACCAGTCGCTGCCGGCGGTCGCGGTCGGCGACGAACTCGCCATCGGCGAGTCCGTAGCTAAGGGGCACCGCACCACCCCGAAGCCCCGCTACACCGAGGCTTCACTGGTGAAGGCACTGGAAGAGCACGGCATCGGCCGGCCGTCGACCTTCGCGAGCATCATCGGCACCGTGATCGACCGTGGGTATGCGACCAAGCGCGGGCAGGCCCTCGTGCCCACGTGGCTGGCGTTCAGCGTCGTGCGCCTGCTCGAGCAGCATTTCGCCGACCTCATCGACTACGACTTCACCGCCGCCCTCGAAGACGATCTCGACGCGATCGCCCGCGGCGAGCAGAACCGCGTGGAGTGGCTGAAGTCGTTCTACTACGGCTCCGAGAATCAGGTGGGCCTGCGACAGGTCGTCGACAATCTCGGCGAGATCGACGCGCGAGCGCTGAACTCGACGCGCATCACCGACGACGCCACGCTCCGCTTCGGCAAGTACGGCCCGTACCTCGAAGTCATCGACCCGGCGAACCCCGAGGCCAAACCGCGCATCGTCAACGTGCCCGAGGATCTCGCGCCCGATGAGCTCACCGCCGACAAGGCGCGCGAGCTGATCGACGCGCCGGTCGCCGGTGACCGCGTGCTGGGCGAGAACCCCGAGAACGGCAAGATCGTCGTCGTGAAGGACGGCCGCTTCGGCCCGTACGTGCAGGAGAACGACCCGGTCTCCGATGACGACGCCGTGGACGAGGCGACCGGCGAGGTCGTCGACAAGCCCAAGAAGAAGGCCAAGAAGGATGCTGCGCCCAAGCCGCGCACCGCGTCGCTGTTCCGGTCGATGTCGGTCGATACGATCGACCTCGACACCGCGCTGCAGCTGCTCAGCCTGCCGCGTGTGGTCGGTGCCGATCCTGCCACGGGCGAGGAGATCACCGCGCAGAACGGGCGCTTCGGGCCGTACCTGAAGAAGGGCGCCGACTCGCGCTCGCTGGAGAGCGAGTCGCAGATCTTCGATGTGACCCTCGAGCAGGCGCTCGAGCTGTACGCGCAGCCGAAGTACGGCGGGCGCAAGGCATCCAGCGCGCTCAAGGAGTTCGAGGCCGACCCCGTCAGCGGCAAGCCGATCCGCATCCGCGACGGCCGCTTCGGCGCCTACGTGACCGACGGCGAGACGAACGTGACCATCCCGCGCGGCCAGACACCCGATGACGTGACCTTCGAAATCGCCGTGCAGATGCTCGCCGACAAGCGCGCCAAGGGACCCGCGCCCAAGCGCGGCGCGAAGAAGGCTCCGGCGAAGAAGGCCGCGGCGAAGAAGACCGCGGCGAAGAAGGCGCCGGCATCGGACGCCGACAAGGCGGCTGCACGCTCCGAGGCGGCGAAGAAGGCGGCGGCCACGCGCAAGGCGAACGCCATCGCGAAGGCCGATGCGGCGCGCGCCGCAGCTCGTGCGCAGTGAGCGGGCTGACTGGAAGTGAAGGCGGGATCGTGACGTCGGCGCCCGGGCTGTGGATCACGCTCGAGGGCGGTGACGGCTCCGGCAAGACCACCCAGGCCGGGCTGCTCGCGCAGTGGATGCAGCAGCGCGGCCGCACCGTGCTGCACACGCGCGAGCCCGGCGGATCCGAGGTCGGCACCCTCATCCGCGACATCGTGCTGCACCATCGCGGCGACATCGCCCCCCGGGCGGAGGCCCTGCTGTACGCCGCCGATCGGGCACACCACGTCGCCACGGTCGTGCGGCCCGCGCTGGCTCGCGGGGAGGTCGTCATCCAGGATCGCTACCTCGACTCGTCCGTCGCCTACCAGGGCGCCGGACGCGTGCTCGACGCCACCGAGGTGCGCGACCTCTCGCTGTGGGCAGCCGAGGGAGCGCTGCCCGACCTGACCGTGCTGCTCGATCTCGACCCGTCGACGGCGCGTCGCCGGCTCGACGCGGACGACAAGCCGTTCGATCGTCTCGAAGCCGAGAAGGAGGACTTCCACGCCCGCGTGCGATCGGCGTACCTCGCGCTCGCCGCCGACGAGCCGCAGCGGTTCCTCGTGGTCGACGCCTCGCTCGACCCCGACGACATCGCCGCGCTGATCCGAGCACGCCTGTCGGTACTCCTCTGAGCCGGATGGGGCGGAGCAGCCGATGTCGACCCCGCGGATAGGCTGGAGCGCATGACAGCCCTCGCCACCGCGCCGTTCCCGTGGACGGACGTGTGGGGACAAGACGCCGCGGTGCAGACCCTTCGCCAGGCCGCTGACGACCCGGCATCGCTCTCGCACGCCTGGCTGATCACCGGCCCACCCGGCTCGGGACGATCGACGCTGGCCTACGCGTTCGCAGCCGCGCTGATCGCTGACGGTCCGCACGACGAGGCCACGATGCGTCAGGTGCTCGCCCGCACGCATCCGGATGTGACGGCGCTGCGCACCGACAAGGTGATCATCACGATCGCCGAGGCGCGAGCTCTGGTCGAGCGGTCGTACTTCGCCCCTTCCGCCGGACGCTACCGCGTGATCGTCGTCGAAGACGCCGACCGCATGGTCGAGCGCACGTCGAACGTGCTGCTGAAAGCGCTCGAAGAGCCGCCCGAGAAGACCGTCTGGGTGCTGTGCGCGCCGAGCGAAGCCGATCTGCTGCCGACCATCCGTTCACGGGTGCGCCCGCTGCGGCTGCGCGAGCCCGACGTCGACGACGTGGCGCGACTCATCGCCGCGCGCACCGGCGTCGACGCCACCGTCGCCGAGCAGGCCGCCCGCCACGCGCAGCGGCACATCGGCATGGCGCAGCGGCTGGCCACCGATGGCGACGCCCGTCGCCGGCGCGACGAGACGCTCCGCGCGGTGCTCGGGGTGCGCGGTGTCAGCACGGCGGTCGAGGTCGCGGGAAAGATCATCCAGGCCGCCACCGACGACGCGAAGGCGCTCACCGCCGAGCGGGACGCCGCCGAGCGAGCCGCCCTGCTGCGCACCGTCGGAATCGCTGAAGGACAGGCGGTGCCACCCGCGCTGCGCGCGCAGATCAGCGCGCTCGAAGACGATCAGCGCAAGCGCGCGACGCGCAGCCTGCGTGACGGCATCGACCGGGTGCTCACCGACCTGCAGTCGCTGTACCGCGACGTGGCCATGCTGCAGTTCGGCCGGGGCGACGAGCTGATCAACCGCGAACTGCGCGATGAGCTCGACCGCGTCGCCGCCCCATGGCCCGTCGAGCGCACCATCCTCGTCCTCGACGCGGTGGCCGCCACCCGCGAGT
The DNA here is from genome assembly GCF_028198145.1 of Microbacterium sp. nov. GSS16. Lineage (NCBI taxonomy): Bacteria > Bacillati > Actinomycetota > Actinomycetes > Micrococcales > Microbacteriaceae > Microbacterium > Microbacterium sp. nov. GSS16. The sequence continues at coordinate 1,563,627 of NZ_CP116338.1, forward strand.
CGCTGGAGCGCAATGTCGCACCGCTGCTCGCCGTCGAGAGTCTTCTCGTGACCGTCTCCAGCGGAAGGACCCCGTGAACCGTCGAACCTCCGGGCCTCGATCCCTGCGCCCGCTGCGTCGAGCCGCCGCCGTGCTGGCCGGGCTCGTCGCGGCATCACTCGCGCTCTCCGGATGCCTGTACGCGCAGATACCCGAGACTCCCACCTCGATCTCCCGAGATCCTGACGGATCCGGCGTCTCGGCGGAGCTGAAGCCGTACTACTCGCAGAAGCTCGAGTGGGAGGCGTGCGGTGCCCGGTTCGACTGCACGGAGGTCACGGCTCCGCGCGACTGGGAAGACCCGACCGCGGGCGATCTGACCCTCGCGCTCATCCGGCACCAGGCGACCGGGCAGTTCGAGGGATCGCTGCTGATCAACCCGGGCGGCCCGGGATCGAGCGGCTACGACTTCGTCGCGCAGAGCCTGGAGTACGCGGTCGGGGCCGAGCTCATCGAGCGCTTCGACGTGATCGGCTTCGACCCGCGCGGCGTCGGCCGATCGAGCGCAGTCGCCTGCCTCGACGCCGAGCAGATGGACGAGTACAACTACGGCGTGCTCGACGCCCCGCGCGACACCCCCGAGTGGGAGGCCGAGATCGCCGCGCGCAACCAGCAATACGCAGATGCGTGCGAGGCGAACAGCGACGGACTGCTTCCGCACATCACCACCGTGAACTCGGCGCGCGACATGGATCTGATCCGGGCCGTGCTGGGCGACAAGACGCTGAACTACCTCGGCTACTCGTACGGGACGTTCCTCGGCGCCACGTATGCGAAGCTGTTCCCGCAGCGCGCGCAGCGGCTGGTGCTCGACGGGGCGATCGACCCGGCCGTCCCCGGGCTCGAGGTCGGCACGACGCAGGCGATCGGCTTCGAGTCGGCGCTGCGCGCGTATCTCTCCGGCTGCCTCTCCGGTGGTGACTGCCCGTTCAACGGCTCGACCGACGACGCCGTAGCCGACGTCCAAGCGCTGCTCGCCACTGTCGCCCGCACCCCGATCGAGAACGGCGACGGGCGGATGCTGACCGTCGACACCATGATCACGGGCATCATCACCGCGATGTACAGCGAGCAGAGCTGGCCGTATCTCACCCAGGGTTTCACCGCCGTGCTGCAGGGTGACCCGTCGGTGCTCTTCGCGCTCGCCGACAGCTACAACGGACGCGAGCCCGACGGCACCTACGCCGACAACTCCTCCGAGGCGTTCCGGGCGTACAACTGCATGGACTATCCCGTCGAGGACGACCCGGCCGCGGAAGCTGCGGCGATCGCGAAGATCGAGAAGCTCGCGCCCACGTTCGCCCCGTACTGGCAGGGGCCCGACCCGTGCGAGGTATGGCCCTACCCGCCGGTCGGCGTGCGCGAGCCGATCACCGCCTCGGGCTCTGGCCCGATCGTCGTCGTCGGCACGACCAACGACCCTGCCACGCCGTACGAGTGGTCGGAGTCCCTCGCGCAGCAGCTCGAGAACGGCGTGCTCGTGACCCGGGTGGGCGAGGGGCACACCGGCTACAACAAGGGCAGCGGCTGCGTCGACGATGCTGTCGAGAGCTTCCTCATCGACGGCACGGTTCCCGACGACGGGCTGCGATGCGAGTGATCGGCGGGCGGCACCCGCTCGGTTTCGCGCCCGCCCGATCGTCGTAGTAGGATCATTGCTTGTGCCGCAGTCCGCTGCGCACGCCACCTTAGCTCAGTGGTAGAGCATCCCACTCGTAATGGGAAGGCCGTCAGTTCGATCCTGACAGGTGGCTCAGCTCGGGCCCGGGATGCACAGCATCCCGGGCCCGAAGTGGTCTCAGCGGCCGCGACGATCAGATGATCGAGCGGTCCTCGGCCTTGGCCTGCTTCGCCTCCTCGACGAAGGCGCGCACGATGACCGTGAGCGTTCCCGCCACGATCACAGGCCACACCAGCACATAGGCGGTCAGGGCGATGGTCGACATGTCCATCATTTCCTCTCGTTCTCAGCCGACAGAGGCTTCTCGGTCTCGGTGAGCTGGGCGAGCTCGGTGTTCAGCTCATCGGTGTCGACGGAGTCGAAGTCGCCCGTGCGCTGCTTGATCAGATCGAAGTCGAAGTCCGCCTTCCTGCTCGGCAGCGTGAGGGCGACGCACACGATCGTCGACACGGCATACGCGATCAGCGATCCCGACAGCACCGGGTAGGTGTGCAGGAAGCCGATCGTGAACGGAGCCGATGCCAGCGTCGCCACCGTCGCGACGATCAGGGCGACGCGCTTGCCGAAGAAGCCGAAGGCCATCAGGCCCAGCACGACGCCGATGCCGATCGTCGAGAGCACGTCCGACACGATCCCGATCGGACCGTCGAGCTCGACCCATTCGAAGCGCACCGGCAGGAACGCCGCGAGGGCGACGATCACCGAGACGGAGAAGGCCAGGTTGGTGACGCGGTTCCAGTAGAAGCTGGCGATCACGGGGAACACGAGGGCGCCCCAGAGCGCGCCGACGAACACCAGCAGATCGAGGATGTTGAACTGGCTTCCCGCGAAGAACAGCCCGGCGACCATCGCCACGATCATCGTGATGCGTCCGATCAGCACCATGGTGCGGGGGTTCGCCTTCTTCTTGCCTGCGACGTTCTGGCCGTAGATGTCGGCCATCACGATCGACGACAGCGCGGTGAGATCCGCGTCGGCCGTCGACGAGAGCGAGCCGATGATCATGACGAAGAACACGCACAGCAGCAGCGGCGACAGATAGGTGGCCGCCATCTGCGGGATGAGGTTGTTCACGTCGCCGTCCACCGGGGCGACCCCGGCGTACAGCGCGATGACGCCGAGCATGCCGATGCCGATGATCGTGGCACCGTATCCGAAGGTCGCCGTCACGAAGGTCTTCTTGATGAGATCCTCGCGCACCGCGAACAGACGCTGCGCGATGGTCTGGTTGCCGATGGCGTATGCGAGCACCGCCGCGATGTAGGGAGCGCCCTGGTTGAAGAATGCGTCGGACGAGAAGAAGTCCGCCTGCTGCGGGGTGAGGTTCGACGCCCCGGTCTCGAACAGACTCGGGCCGCCGGCGGCGAGGAACACCACGGGGATGATGACGATCACGGCGCCCAGCATCGCGCAGACCTGCGCGAAATCGGTGAGCACCGACGCACGGAACCCCGACCACAGCGTGTACAGCAGCACGCCCGCGCCGATCGCGAGGATGCCCTGCGAGAACGTGAACGGCGAGAGCATGTCGATCAGCGCGCCGCCCGCGATGAGGTTCGAGGTGAGGCTGATGAGGCTGCCCAGCACGTTGGATCCGGCCAGCATGAGCTGGCTGGAGCGGCCGTGACGGGCGAACATCACCTCGGCGATCGTGTGCGCGCGCGGTGCGACCTGACGGATGCGCCGCCCGAACGGGTAGATGAGCAGGATCATCAGCGCGCCCCACAGCCCGTAGTGGATGGGCCCGGAGACGCCGTAGGTGTAGCCGGATGTGGCGGAGGCGTACATCGACGCCGCCCAGATCCAGGTGGCGGTCATGGACGCGGCTGAGATGCCGAATCCGATCTTCCCGCCGCCGGTCATGTACCCGTCGGCGTTCTCGGTGCGCTTGCGGATGCGCAGCGACATGTACAGGCTGCCGCCGAAGAACAGCAGCATGAGCAGGACCACGACGGGTCCGGCGAGTGTTTGCAGGTTTTCCACGTTTCTCTCTCTTGTCGAAGGGCCGGCGGCACTGCCGGTGGACGGGACGAGAGAGCGCTAACGCGAGGGGAGGGTGGCTTTGAGAGGGCCGGTGCGCAGAACGGCGGGGCTGGGGACGAAACGGACACTGGCCGGCATACGGTTCCTTCTCTCGGCGAGCACGCGCGCGGATGCCGCCTCCGCCGAGAAGCGACGCGTACGTGCGCGGAGGCCAGAAGCCTCCGTGCGAGCCGGAGAGAACGGGCGCTGCTCACGACGCAGGCGGTTCGTCGTGGCGCACCCAGGGCCGGACCTCAGGTCCTCATCGGGGCGGGCGCTCGTGACCGGGCGGCAGCGCTGCGAGCATGTCCGGCCCGCCTCTCCACGGTAGCAACCGGCCGGGGCAAGTCAAATGCGGCGGCGATCGCCTGCCGGGCGCACACCGCCTGCTCCTCTGCGCGTACGCTCAGTGGATGACCAGGGCTCTTCTCATCGTCGACGTGCAGAACGACTTCACCGAGGGCGGTGCGCTCGCCGTCGCAGGGGGCGACGCTGTGGCGTCCGCGGTGTCTGAGCTGCTGGCCGAGCATGCGGCCGACTACGACGTGATCGTCGCGTCGCGTGACTGGCATGATCCCGAGAGCGACAACGGCGGTCACATCGCGGCAGAGCCCGAATACGTCGACACCTGGCCTTCGCACTGCATCGCCGGGACGGAGGGTGCTGAGTACGACCCGCTGCTCGAGACGGCGGCGATCACCCACCATGTGCGCAAGGGGCAGGGTGTGCCGGCGTACTCGATGTTCGAGGGCGTGACCGAGAGCGGGGAGCGCACCGGTGAGATCCTCACGGCGCACGGGGTGACCGATGCCGATGTGGTCGGCATCGCCACCGACCACTGCGTGCGCGCGTCGGCGCTGGACGCCATCGCGCACGGCATCCGGGTGCGCGTGCTGACCGATCTCGTCGCAGGCGTGGCCGAGAAGCCGAGCGAGGCGGCACTCGCCGAGCTCGCGCATGCCGGCGCCGAGCTCGCCGTGGCACGCCCGTGACCGGGCGCTGCGCGCTGCTGCTGGGGGCGGTGAACGTGTCGGGCGCGAACCGGGTGCCGATGGCCGAGCTGAGGGCGCTGCTGTCGGACCGCGGCGGTCTGCAGAACGTGTCGACCTACATCGCGAGCGGCAACATCATCTGCGACACGCCCAAGGACCTCGCGCGCGCCTACGCCGATGTGAGAGCGCTCGTCGCGGAGGAGTTCGGGGTCGACACCCCGGTCATCGCCAGGACGCACGCCGAGCTCGCGCGGGCCGAGCGCGAGGATCCGTTCCCGGATGCGGAGCTCGACAAGATGGTGCATGCGATGTTCCTCGAGGGTGAGGCCGCTGCGGGCGCGATGGAGCAGGTCACCGCGCGGCTGCAGCCGGGTGAGCGCGTCGCGCTCGTCGGCCGCGAGCTGTGGATCGACTACGGCCGGGGCGGGGTCGCCTCGACCAAGCTCACTCGAGCTGTGCTCGACCGCGCGCTGGGCACGGCGGGGACGGGCCGCAACCGAAACACCGTGCGCACCCTGGTGCGGCTGACCGCGCCTGCCTGACCTCGCCCGTCGTCGCAGAGCACGGCATGCCAGAGCCGGGGACGGCCCTGCCGTCCCCGGCTCTCGGATGTGCGGGGCTCAGCTGTCGATGTCGACCCGGACCACGCCGAGATCGGCATCGAGCTCGACCTCGACCTCGTTGCGGTCGCCGCCTCGCAGCTCGATCTCGTAGACCGCGCCCGAGCCGCTCGTCGACAGGGCGTGGAACGCGCTCTCGTCCGCGCCTGCGTCGTCGGCTGCGGACTGGGCCGCCGCGAGGATGTCGCCCAGCCGGCCGAGGTCGATCAGCGGATCGGCCGCGTCGTCGTCATCCGCATCGTCGTCTCCGCGCTCGCGCACCTGGCCCTCCGCGGTGACGAACAGGTCGACTTCGGTGCCGTCGGCCAGGCGGGCGTCGATCTCGTAGCCTCCGCGCTCGACCTCGATCGAGGTGATGCCCTCGGCCGACGCGCTCTCGATCGCAGCCTCGGCGGCGGAGCGCAGCGAGGCTTCATCGACCGGCGCGGATCCCGCAGCGCCGTCACCGTCGCGGTCGTCCCGGTCATCGTCGCCGCGGCCCTGTCCCGGCTGGCCGTCATGGTCGCCGTCGTGAGAGCCGACCATGTGGATGCCCGGCCGCTCGTCGTCGTCGTCATCGGCCACGGCAGCGCCGATGGCGAATGCGCCGCCGCCGAAGGCGAGCAGCGCCGCGGCGGCACCGGCGCCGACCAGGATCCTGCGTTTGCGGCTCCGGCCACGGGCAGGGTTCTCCGTGCCGACGACCGGGGCGCCGGAAGCGGGCGTCGAGGGCCCGTCGAAACGCTCGGTCGGGGCGTCGGAGTCGGTGCGGTCGTGGGGCGCCGCATCCCGACCGGCGCGGTCATCGGAGGATGCGGGGGTCTTCTCGTCGTTGTCCATGATTCCACTGTGCTCCGCAGGCGGTGAAGCGCTCCTGAAGATGCCTGAAGACCTCTTCAGGCATCGGCGGAGCGCGGCAGCGAGAGGGTCATCAGCGCTCCTCCCGAAGCTCCTTCGGATGCCGTGACGCTTCCGCCGTGGGCGATCGCGATCTCCCGCACGATGGCGAGTCCGAGGCCGCTGCCTCCGGCATCCCGAGCCCTCGCCTCGTCGAGCCGCACGAACCGGTCGAAGATGCGCTCGCGCTCCTCGATCGGGACGCCCGTGCCGTCGTCCTCCACCTGCACCAGCACTCTGTCTCCCTGCTCCACGACGCGGAGGATGACTCGTGCATGCGCATGGCGCGCGGCGTTGTCGGCGAGGTTGCGCACCGCCCGAGCGAGCAGCGCCGCGTTGCCCAGGACGCGGCCGGGGCCGATCCCGCTCGCATCGACGGCGATCCCCAGACCGCGCAGCCGGTGCGCCTCGGCGAGGGCGATGTCGTCGAGGTCCGTCGGCGCCATCGGCGCTTCGCGACCCTCGTCGAGCCGGGCCAGCAGCAGCAGACCCTCGACGAGCTCCTGCATCCGCTCGCCCTCATCGAGCACGACGCGGCTCAGAGCAGCCAGCGAACTCGCCTCGGGATGCGCTGTCGCCAGCTCGGCATGCTGCCGGATGGTGGCCAGGGGCGAGCGCAGCTCGTGCGACGCGTCGCTGACGAACCGGCGCTGCGTGATCTGCGACTGCTCGAGGCGGTCCAGCATCCGGTTCATCGTGCGCGCGAGCGCACCCAGCTCGTCATCGCCGGCGGAGTCCACCCGTCGATCGAGGCCCGTCGCGTCGATGGCATCCACCTGTCGGCGCAGCCGCTCGACAGGCGCGAGGGCGCGGGTCGCCACCACCCACATCACCAGACCCACAAGGCCCAGCACGAGCGGCACGGCGACCGCCAGCAGCGCGGCCGATGCCGACACCGCCTCGTCGACTCCGGACAGGGATCGCGCCACGGTCAGCGTGCCCCGATCGGTCTCCTCGCTCGCGGCGAGGTAGGGATCGCCGTCGACCTCGATGCGCTGCGCCTGGTCGTCCGGTACGACGGGAAGAGCTCGGGCATCGTCGTCGTTCACCTGGTCGGAGTCAGCTGCAGCCCCGTCGTCATCGCGCTCGCCGTCGTGAGCGCCCCCGGGGCCGTGCAGCCGCACGAGGACGTCGTCGTCGATGGCATCCACCCGCCCCGGGCCGCGATCCAGCTGCGCCGAGATCGTGTCGACGTCCTGCTGCACGGCCGCGGCGACACCCTCGGTCAGCGTGGCCCGCAGCACCTGCACGGCGGCGAACGATCCGGCGATCAGGGCCGCGGCGACGATCAGCAGCGCACCGATCGTCAGGCGCGAGCGGATGGAGCGCAGCGGGGTGGTCATGCCCTGCCATCCCGCCCCGCCAGGCGATAGCCGGCGCCGCGCACGGTCTGGATGCTCTCCCTGCCGAAGGGGCGGTCGACCTTCGCGCGCAGGTGCCCGATGTACACCTCGACGATGTTCGCGTCGCCGTCGAAGTCGGCGCCCCACACGTTCGCGATGATCTCGGACCTGGTGACCACCTCGTCACGGCGACGCATCAGGAAGTCGAGCACCGCCAGTTCCCGGGCGGTGAGCGAGACCTCGCTGTCGCCGCGGAAGACGCGGCGTGCTGCCGGGTCGAGACGCAGGTCGCCGGCCTCGAGCACAGCCGGGCGCTCGCGCGCACCGCGGCGCACCAGCGCCCGGAGCCGCGCGACGAGAACGGGGTACGAGAACGGCTTCGTGAGCCAGTCGTCGCCGCCGATGTCGAGCCCCTCGACCTCGTCCCACTCGCCGTCCTTCGCGGTGAGGAAGAGCACGGGGGTCCAGTCGCCTTCGGCGCGCAGCGCCTGGCACACCCGGTATCCGCTCATGCCCGGCATCATGACGTCGAGCACGATCGCGTCATAGTCGTCGTCGCGAGCCCGGGCGAGGCCGTCGACGCCGTTGTGCACGACGTCGACGACCATGCCCTCGGCCTCGAGTCCACGACGGATGCCGTCGGCGAGGCGCACTTCGTCATCGACGAGCAGGATCCGCATGCTCACAGTCTGGCTGCTGGACCCTGAAGCGCAGCTGAAGCTCGAAACAGGGGATCAGGCGTGCTGTTCGCGGTGCTTGCCCTCGCCGATCTCCTCGACCACCTTCGCGCAGAAGGCCGGCAGGTCATCGGGTGTGCGGCTGGAGACCAGGCCCGCGTCGACGACGACCTCCTCGTCGACCCAGTTCGCGCCCGCGTTGCGCAGGTCGGTCGTGAGGCTGGGGTAGCTGGTGAGGGTGCGGCCGTCGACGACTCCCGCTTCGATCAGGATCCACGCGCCGTGGCAGATCACGCCGACCGGCTTGTGCTGCTCGAAGAATGCGCGGGCGAGATCGATGGAGTCGCGGTCCATGCGCAGGTGGTCGGAGTTGACGACGCCGCCGGGCAGCACCAGGGCGTCGAAGTCGTCGGCTGACGCGGAGGAGGCGGCGAGGTCCACGGCCTGGGCGTGTCCGTTCTTGCCCGTGATCTCGCCTGACTCGGGTGACACCATGGTCGCGGCGGCGCCTGCCTCGGTCACCGCCCGCCACGGCTCGGTCAGCTCGCTGTCTTCGAAGCCGTTCGTCGCGAGGAAGGCGACCTTCGCGTCGGAGATGCTCGTCATGATGCGTCCTTTCGATCGGGATGGGTGATGCCACTCTGCGACGCTCGAGCGCATCCGGGCAGGGGATGGCGAGGTGCCGCGACGCGTGGTACGGCGGCGCGTGCCTACGCTGGAGGGATGTCCGTGTCGTCGCATCCCCTGCCCGCGACGATCGCCGGCCCCGTCGAGCACGAGCTGGTGATCCGCAAGTCGCGGTTTCTGACGCTGGTAACCCCGGTGGACGGGCCGGACGCGGCGGATGTCGTGCTCGCCGGGGTCAGGAAGCGGTACTGGGATGCCAGGCACAACTGCAGCGCGCAGGTGACCGGGCTGCACGGCGATCGCGCGCGGTCGTCCGACGACGGCGAGCCGTCGGGAACGGCGGGCATCCCGATGCTGGAGGTGCTGCGACGCCGGGAGCTGACCGACGTCGTCGCCGTGGTGACCCGCTACTTCGGCGGCATCAAGCTGGGCGCCGGCGGGCTCGTGCGCGCGTACTCGTCGGCCGTCTCCGAGACTCTGGACCTCGCCGCTCTGGTCGATCGGCGGGTGCTGGATCAGGTGCGCCTGGCTGCTGCGCACGCGGATGCCGGACGCTTCGACAACCTGCTGCGCGACTGGGCGACACGCAGCGGGGCCGTGCTCGGGGAGGCCGTTTACGCTGCTTCGGCGCAGTTCGAGGTGTGGGCGCCGGCGTCAGCCGTGCCGAGTCTGCAGGCGGAGGTCGCGGCTCTCTCCGGCGGAGCGGTGGCGGCGGTCAGCACGGGAGTGCAGCGAGTCATCGACGTGCCGCGCTGACAGGAGGTGGTGGCTGCCGGGCTCGTCGGTGGTGGTTGCCGCGCTGAAGGGCGACGGATTCGGGTCGAGCGGCGATGGTGGCTCAGTGGCGGAGGGCGGCGAGCACGGCATCCGAGAGGGGCGGCCAGGCCTCCGACGCCCACGTCCCGAAGTCGCGGTCGGCCAGTGCGATGCACGCCGCCTGGGCGTGCGGATCGACCCAGAGGAACGTGCCGCTCTGCCCGAAGTGGCCGAAAGTGTCGGGGGAGCTGCTCGTCGACGTCCAGTGCGGCGACTTGCCGTCGCGCAGCTCGAATCCCAGCCCCCAGTCATTCGGCCGCTGAATTCCGTAGCCGGGCAGCACGCCGTCGAGACCGGGGAACGCGACGGTCGTCGCGAGTGCCAGGGTCTGCGGAGCGAGCAGCGCGGGGCGCTGGAGTTCGGCGGCGAAGCGAGCGAGGTCGGCCGCCGTGGACTCGGCGCCCGCGCCGGCCGACCCGACCAATCTCGTCGAAGTCATGCCGAGCGGCGCGAACACCGCCTCGTGGATGTAGGTGGCGAAGGGGATCTCGGCGCGCTCTTCGAGCGTCTGGGCCAGCACGTCGAAGCCGCGGTTGGAGTAGATCCGGCGGGTTCCCGGCTCGGCGCGCACCTTGTCTTCCGAGAAGTCGAGGCCGGAGGTGTGGGCGAGCAGGTGCCGCACGGTCGAACCGGGAGGGCCTGCGGGGTCGTCGAGCTCGAAGACGCCCTCCTCGACGGCGACGAGCGCCGCGTACGCCGTGAGGGGCTTCGTGACGGAAGCCAGGCGGTACACCCGATCAAGATCTCCGCGTGACCCGAGCACGCCCCCGCCGGCCTCGACGACGGCGACAGCGGCGTTGTCGACCGGCCAGCTGTCGACCTGGGCCAGCGCGTCGTCGATGACTGTCATTCGTCGTCCTTCCCGATGGTGAGCGTCTCCTCGGCGCAGAGCGCGTTGGCATCCTCCCACACGGACTCGGGCGTCGCCGCCGAGCGGGTGCGAGCATCGCAACGTGAACCGGCCCACGTCGACCCGAGCCGAGGTTCTCGAACGGGTCATGCAGGCGGTTCTGATATGTCATGTGCCTGAGGTTGCCTGACCGCGTCATCAGGTGGGCCCCGTGGGGCTCGAACCCACGACCCGCGGATTAAAAGTCCGATGCTCTGCCAACTGAGCTAGAGGCCCGTGCTTCAAGTCTAGAGGCCGTCGAACCATGTCCTGACCGCCCGGTTCGCGCACACGAAGAGGCGCCCGTCGATTCCTCGTCGACGGACGCCCCTGATCAGCCTGCGGATCCCCACCGGGCTGATCTCACCGCGTCACTCCCGCGCGGTGCTCGCTTGGTCACTGAGCCGGGGGCATCAGGACCGAGTCGATGAGGTACACGGTGGCGTTGGCGGTCTGGACGCCACCGCAGATGACGTTCGCGTCGTTCACCATCCACTCGTCACCCGAGCCGGTGACCTCGAGGTCGGCGCCCTGGACGGTGGTGTGCATGCCCTCGATGTCGGCCGGCGCGATCTGACCGGGGACGACGTGGTACGTCAGGATCGACGTGAGCGTGTCGGCGTCGGTCTTCAGGCTCTCGATCGTCGCCGGGTCGATCTTCGCGAAGGCGTCATCGACCGGCGCGAAGACGGTGAACTCGTCGCCGTTCAGCGTGTCGACGAGGTTCACGTCGGGGTTCAGCTGCCCGCTGACCGCCGAGACGAGCGTGGTGAGCAGCGGGTTGTTCGATGCGGCCGTGGCCACCGGGTCCTGCGACATGCCCTCGACCGAGCCCGCGCCGTCCGGCACCTGCTCCGCGTAGGCCTCGCAGCCGGGGCCGACGAGGTTCGCAGCCGGGTCCATGGTCTCGGGAGCATCGGACATCTCCGACGTCTCGGCCGGCTTCGGCTCCGACGACTCCATGTCCGACTCGCCTCCCATCGTGCAGCCCGACAGGACGAGGGCGCCGACGAAACCGAGCGAGAGAGCGGCGGTGATCTTCTTCTTGGTGCTGAGCATTTCAACCTCCGGGGTTCCGTGCCGCGGACCTCCCGCGGCGTCGACGGTTGTTCGGAACCCCTCCGAGATCGGATGGGAAACAATCCGAATCGGTTTCTCGGCCCGAAGAGCGCGAAGAACGGTGGGTCGAATCCGCGCGCGAGAGGAAGGATGCGGCATGCTTGTCGAGATGGTTATCGATGGCGTCGAGGTGCTCGAGGACGGGTCGTCCGGCGATCTCGCCGCCGACCTTCTCATTCGCGTCGCCGACGGCGACCAGCGCGCCTTCGCCGAGCTCTACGACCTGCTCTCGTCTCGCGTGTTCGCCCTCATCCTCAAAGTCGTCGTGAATCGCTCGCAGAGCGAGGAAGTGCTGCAGGAGGTCTTCCTCGAGATCTGGCAATCCGCTTCGAAGTTCGCTCCGAACAGAGGTCAGGGACGCTCCTGGATCTTCACGATCGCACATCGCCGGGCCGTCGACCGGGTGCGATCGTCGCAGTCCAGCACCGACCGCGACATGCGCGTCGGCGTTCGCGACCTCGGCGGTGAACGAGACGTGGTGCAGGAGGCGGTCGAATCGAAGCTGGAAGGCGAGCGCGTGGTCACCGCTCTCGCGGCCTTGCCCGAGGCCCAGCAGGAAGCGCTCATCCTGGCCTACTACGGCGGGTACAGCCAGAGCGAGATCGCGGCGCTCACAGGAGTGGCGCTCGGAACGATCAAGACGAGAATGCGGGACGGATTGACGCGGTTGCGCGGGGAGATGGGGGTGTCAGCAGCATGAACGAGCAGGAGTTCGCAGAGCTTGCGGCCGCTCACGCCCTCGGCGCCCTCGCGGAAGCCGACGCGCGGCGGTTCGCCGCGGCGCTCGCCGAGCATCCCGAATGGCAGGCCATCGCCGAAGACGACCACGACACGGTGGCCTTCCTCGCTGACGGACTCTCCCCGGTCGCGCCTCCGCCGGCGCTGCGATCGAGCCTGCTGCAGCAGATCGCGAGCCTGCCGCAGGACGGCGCAGCAGCACCCGAGGAATTGATCCCCTCGACAGTCGCAGACGACGTGCGGACCGATGCGCCGGCGCGCGCGGGAGCACCGTGGCGCCGCAGGTTCTTCGCGCTCGCCGCCGGCCTCGCGCTGATCGTCGGCGCCGGCGTGGCGACGACGACGGTGGTCTCGCAGCTGCAGCGGCCGGCATCCGTCGTCGCGCTCGACGAGATCCGCTCCGCCCCGGATGCCGAGCAGGCGGAGGTGCGGCTCGACTCCGGCGCCACGGCGACGGCGCACTGGTCGGGGGAGGTCGGCAAGGCCGTGCTTGTGGCATCCGGACTCGACGACCTCGGAGCTGACAAGAGCTACGAGCTGTGGTTCGTCCGTGGTGACGAGCCGATCGCCGCAGGTGTCTTCGACGCCGCCGACGGCACGACGACGGCGCTGCTCGACCAGCCCATGCGTGCGGGCGACGTGATCGCAGTGACGATCGAGCAGGCCGGCGGATCGCCGTCGGGCCTGCCGACGACCGACCCGATCATCGTCATCCCGACCGCCTGAACGGTCTCGACTCGGCGTACCCTTGACGGATGCCCGAGCAGTTCCATCGCCCTGTCCGCAGGCCGCCCACGGCATTCGACAACATCGTCGGCGAGGCCGATCCGGCCGAGCAGTCGCGCGTCGCCCACGCGACTGCATCCGCACTGCTCGAGCGAGCCCGCAGCGACGAGTCCGGCGTCATCACCGAGCGCCTTCTCGCCTTCGCCGCAGAGAACGGCATAGACGAGATCGCCGAGCTCTGGTCGCACGCGCCCGCGCGCTCACTGCCCGGTGCCCTGTGGCGGCTCTACCTGCTGCAGATCGCGATCCGCTCCGATGCGCCGCTGACGGCCCTGCTCTACGAGCGCGGACGCCTGGAGCTGCAGACCGCAGACGCGGCGATCGCGGGTGCCCCGGCCCCCGCCGACCCGGGCGAGCTGGTCGATCTTGTCGACGCGATCCTGCGGGGAGTGTTCCGAGGCGACTTCTCGGTGGCGCTCGAGCGGGCAGCCGCGTACTGCCGGGTGCAGGCATCCGGTGCCACCCACACGGCGGACGACTACGAGCCGACCGAGCCGCAGCGCGGAAGCGACCTGACCCGACGGGCGCTGCGGTTGACGACCTACGCCGAGGATCTCGCGGCCGCAGCGGCGGCGTGGCGCCGCGGCACTCTTACCTGACCGGCCCGCGCACCGTCGGGAATCTCGGGCGGTTCGGCCGCGGGGCGGCGCGGCGAGGGTCGACACGTCGTCGCTGACGCGGATCGTCTGATGTCTCCAACGGCGGATGCCCGTGACTGGAGGGCAGAAGAAAGGCCGGACCGCAAGAACGCCTCTCGGCGGAAGGCCGCTCGCAGCGGCGAATATTGGAGCCCGGGGTTATGCGGCCCGGCCAGTCAAGTGTAACGCGTCATCGACAGGGGTATTCCCGTCGCGTCTAGGCTGTGCATATGTCTCAGCGCTTCGCCCTGATGATCGCCCCCGCCGATGCTGCTGACGAGCGTGCGGAGTTCCGCGACACGTTCACACCGATGGATGTCGCGGCACCGGCGCTCAGCGTGGGAGAGCTCAGCACGCAGCGAGGCGACGGCGTGTTCGAGTCGATCGGAGTCGTCGACGGGCACGCGAACGAGGTCGAGGCGCACGTGCAGCGACTCGCGCACTCCGCGCACCTGTGCGATCTGCCCGCTCCGAACCTCGCCCAGTGGCGTCAGGCGATCCAGGTCGTGGCCTCCCAGGCTCCCGCGGGTGAGGCTGTGATCAAGCTACTCCTCAGCCGCGGCGTCGAGCACGGGCCGGCTCCGACGGCGTGGGCGACTGTGGCGGCGGCCCCTGACTTCAGTGCCGTGCGGCGCGACGGGGTCAAGGTCGTCACGCTCGACCGCGGTTACGACCTCGGCGCGGGGGAGCGGGCACCATGGCTGCTGCTCGGCGCGAAGACCCTGTCGTACGCGGTGAACATGGCGGCGCTGCGCGAGGCCAAGCGGCGCGGCGCCGACGACGCGATCTTCGTCACCCGCGACGGGTACGTGCTCGAAGCGCCCACCGCGTCGCTGATCATCCGCGCGGGCGGCGAGTTCCTCACACCGGCGCCCGCCGGGGGCATCCTGCACGGCACCACTCAGCTCAGCGCGTTCGAGCACCTGGAGTCCCGCGGATTCACGACCCGCTACGAGACCCTCTGCGCATCCGATCTGACCAAGGCCGATGCGGCCTGGCTGGTCTCCAGCATCCGCCTGGCTGCGCCGATCACAGCTGTCGACGGCGCGCCCCTGCCGCCCGACCCCGAGCTGACCGCCGAGCTGAACGCGTTCCTGCTCTCGCCGCGCTGACCCGGCGTCGGAAGTCTCAGACCGTCCGGCGCTTCCGATCCGGGCTCTACCCGAAGCGACCCGAGACGTAGTCCTCGGTGGCCTGCATCGCCGGGGTGGTGAAGATCGTGGCCGTGTCGTCGAACTCGATCAGCTTGCCGGGCTTGCCCGTGCCGGCGATGTTGAAGAACGCGGTCTTGTCCGACACGCGGCTCGCCTGCTGCATGTTGTGCGTGACGATGACGATCGTGTACTCGTTCTTGAGGTCCTGGATGAGCTCTTCGATCGCGAAGGTCGAGATGGGGTCGAGGGCCGAGCACGGCTCGTCCATCAGCAGCACCTCGGGCGACACGGCGATCGCACGGGCGATGCACAGTCGCTGCTGCTGACCGCCCGAGAGCCCCGAGCCGGGCTTGTCGAGGCGATCCTTGACCTCGTTCCAGAGGTTCGCGCCCATCAGCGACTTCTCGACCAGGGCATCCTGATCGCTCTTCGACATCTTGCCGTTGTTGAGCCTCACACCCGCGAGCACGTTCTCCTTGATCGACATCGTCGGGAACGGGTTCGGACGCTGGAACACCATGCCCACCTGCCGGCGCACGAGCACCGGGTCGACTCCCGCGCCGTACAGGTCTTTGCCGTCGAGCAGCACCTCGCCCTCCACGCGAGCGCCGGGGATCACCTCGTGCATGCGGTTCAGCGTGCGCAGGAACGTGGACTTGCCGCATCCCGACGGGCCGATGAACGCGGTCACGCTGCGCGGCTGGATCTCGAGGGAGACGCCCTCGACGGCGAGGAAGTCGCCGTAGTAGACGTTGAGGTCGTTGACTTCGATGCTCTTGGACATTTCGGGTTCCTTGGGGTTCGGGTGCGAATCGTTCGGGTGCGACTCAGCGGCCGGTGGTCTTCGGGGCGAACCATTTGGCGATCAGACGCGCGAGCAGGTTCAGCAGCATGACGATGAGGATCAGGGTGAGCGCGCCGGCCCAGGCGCGGGCGACCGAGGCGTCGGCCGCGGTGCCCTGGTTCATGTACGAGTTGTAGACGAACACCGGCAGGGTCATCATCTGGCCGCTCACCATGTTGGTGTTGAGGCTGGCGGTGAACCCCGCCGTGAGCAGCAGGGGAGCCGTCTCTCCGATGACGCGGGAGATGGCGAGCATCACCGAGGTTGTGATGCCGGCGATCGAGGTGGGCAGCACGATCTTCAGGATCGTCAGCCACTTGGGAACGCCGAGCGCGTACGCCGCCTCACGCAGCTCGTTCGGCACGATGCGCAGCAGCTCCTCGCTGCCGCGCACGACGACCGGCACCATGAGCACGGCCAGAGCCAGCGCGCCCATCAGGCCCATCGAGATGCCCGGCCGCACCAGCAGCGCGAAGACGGAGTAGATGAACAGTCCGGCGACGATCGACGGGATGCCCGTCATGACGTCGACGAGAAAGGTGATGCCCTTGGCGATGCGGCCGCGCCCGTACTCCACGAGGTAGATCGAGGTCATCAGGCCCACCGGCACGGCGATCAGTGTGGCCGTGAGCGTGACGAGCACGGTGCCCCAGATCGCGTGCACGATGCCGCCGCCCTCGCCGACGATGTTGCGCATCGAGTAGCTGAAGAACTCGGCGTCGAATCTGCTGACGCCGTTGGCGACGACTGTCCACAGCAGCGAGATCAGCGGCAGCAGGGCGACGACGAACGCGGCACTCACCAGTGCCGTCATCAGTCGGTCGACGGCCTTGCGGCGGCTCTCGGCGATCGACGAGACGACCGTGATGAGCACCATGTAGATCAGCACGCCGACGATGGTGGCGCCGGCGATGTTGAAGTCGGCCGGATCGGCACCGATGGCGCCGAGCGCGAAGACGGTGAACGACGTGGCCAGGGATGCCCCGAGCAGCGCCCACGGGGCCCATGGGGCCAGCCGGCCGGCCGTGAGGGAGGAGGAGGCGCGAGCGGCGCCGAGCGTGGTCATGTCGGTTCGCTCCAGAGACGTCGTCATGTCAGTTCGCTCCGGAGAACTCGGCCCGGCGAGCCACGATCCAGCGTGCCAGCGCGTTGACCGCGAAGGTCACGACGAACAGCACCAGACCCGTGGCGATGAGCGTGTTCACACCCGTGTCGTGCGCCTCGGGGAAGGCGAGGGCGATGTTCGCGGGGATCGGCGTCGGGTTCGTGGCGGTGAGCACGAGGAAGCTGTACACCGCCGCGGGGGAGAGCACCATGGTCACGGCCATCGTCTCGCCGAGCGCGCGCCCCAGTGCGAGCATGATCGCCGAGACCATGCCGCCGCGGGCGAAGGGCAGCACGGCCATGCGCACCATCTCCCACCGCGTCGCGCCGAGGGCGAGGGCGGCCTCCTCGTGCAGCTTCGGAGTCTGCAGGAACACCTCGCGGCAGATGGCGGTCATGATCGGGATGACCATGACGGCGAGCACGACGGCCGCGGTCATGATCGTCTTGCCGGTCGATGAGACCTGGCCGCCGAAGATCGGGATCCAGCCGGCGTTCTCGTTGAGCCAGGCGTACACGGGCTGCAGCAGCGGGGCGAGCACCAGCCCGCCCCAGAGGCCGAAGACGACCGAGGGCACGGCGGCGAGCAGATCGATGACGTACCCCAGCACACCGGCGAGACGGCGGGGGGCGTAGTGCGAGATGAACAGGGCGATGCCGATGGCGATCGGCGTCGCCATGAGCAGAGCGAGGAACGACGCCCACACCGTGCCGAAGGCGAGCGGCCCGACGTACTCCCAGAACGAGCGGCCTTCGAGGATGTGATTGTCGCTGGTGTCCGGTGCGAACGCCGGCAGGCTCTGGATGACGAGGAACGCGGCCACCGCGGCGAGTACGACGAGGATGATGATGCCGGCGCCGAGGGCGCTGCCCGAGAACACCCGGTCGCCGAGGCGCTGCTTGGCTCTGATCGGGGCAGGCCGCGCCTGCCTGGTCGTCGTGCTCATGGTCTCCGTTTCGGGTCGAAGTTCATCTGCGGGCTGACTCTCCGATGCCCCCGCGCCGGATCGGACGCGGGGGCATCGGTGTCAGCTGAGGGTGATGGGTCAGCCGACCTTGATCGTGTCGATGGCGGCCATGACCTTCTCACGCAGGCCGTCCGAGATCGGTGCGCTGCCGGCGTTGTCCGCCGCAGCCTTCTGGCCGTCCTCGCTCGCCACGTACTCGAAGTACGCCTTCACGAGCGCGGCGGTGTTCTCGTCCTCGTACTGCTCGCATGCGATCAGGTAGCTGACCAGGGCGATCGGGTAGGAGCCTGCGGGGGCGGCAGCCGGGTCGACGTCGAAGACGAGGTCGGCGTCTCCGCGACCCTCCTCGAGCGGCGAGGCCTCGACCAGCGCGGCGGCGGCCTCGGCCGAGTACGCGACGTACTCGCCCTCCACCCCGACCTTGACCTGGCCGAGGCCCTTGGTCTGCGAGGCATCGGCGTAGCCGATCGCGCCGTTGCCGGCCTTGATCGCCTGGACGACACCCGAGGTGCCCTGAGCCGCTTCGCCGCCCTGGATCGGCCAGACTCCATCGGCCTCGTTGGTCCAGACGTCAGGAGCGGTCGCGTTCAGGTATGCGGTGAACGTCTCGGTGGTGCCCGAGTCGTCGGAGCGGTGCACCGGCGAGATGGCCAGGTCGGGCAGCTCGACGCCCTCGTTCTGCGAGGCGATGGCCTCGTCGTTCCAGTTGGTGATGGTGCCGGCGAAGATTCCCGCGATGGTCTTCGCATCGAGGTTGAGCTCGTCGACGCCCTCAAGGTTGAACGCGACGGCGACGGGCGAGATGTACAGCGGCACCTCGACGATGTTCTCCGACGAGCAGGTCTTGAAGCCGTCGGCGAACTCGTCGAGCTTGAATGCCCGGTCGGAGCCGATGAAATCGCTCGCCCCGGCGATGAAGTTCTCGCGTCCTGTGCCCGATCCGGTCGGCTCGTAGTTGATGGTGACACCGCTGTTCGCGGTCTGGAAGGCGGCGACCCAGGCCTCCTGCGCCGAGCCCTGCGACGACGCGCCGGTGGCCTTCAGCGTGCCCTCGAGGTCGGAGGCCGCGGCCGAGTCGCCGGCGGGGGCTTCGTTCGCGGCGCAGCCGGCGAGTGCGAGGGCGGCGACAGCGCCGACGGCGCTGATACGAGCGATGCGGGTGATCTTCACTGTGGGTCCGTTCGATCGGGGATTGTGTATGGCCCGGTGCAGGGCACACAGTGACGTTAGGAGCGCCGGTTAACGAGACTCTCCCCGAGAGGTGAACGGAAGGTGAACGAGGAGCGGCCAGTCCGACCGCTCCGAGCGGACGGCGTCAGACCTTGGGCTCGTGGGTCTCGATCGAGATGATCCCCGAGCCGGGATTGGTGGCCGACAGATGCACCACCGAGAACGCTGCGACGTTGAGCGCGCTGGCGCTGTCGATGTACGAGCCCGGCACGGTTCCGGTCGCGAGGGCGAGCTCGGACAGGATGCCGGGAAGCACCGGTCCGTGGCTGCACAGCACCGTCGCCTTGCGTGAGCGAACCCGCCGCCCGATCACGGAACGGACATCGGCCTCGCCCGCGTCCCACGCGTCCTGGCTGAGCTTCGGGGTCAGGCGGGCCAGCCGGCCCAGCTTGCGCTCGAGGGGAGCGACCGTCTGCGTGCAGCGCACCGCATCGCTGGCGACGATGCGGCGAACGCCGAACGCGCGCAGCGGGCCGACGATCGCCTTCGCCTGCCGCAGGCCCTTGTCGGTCAGCGGGCGAGCGGCGTCCGCCTCGTGCCAGTCCGATCGCGCGACCGCCTTGGCGTGCCGCAGGGCGATGATGGGGAAGGTGTGCAGCACGCCGTCGTCGACGAGCCGGATGAAGTTGTCGAGGATCTCGACATCGACCGGGTAGCTGAGGTGCTTGCGCGCCTTCTTCACGCTCACCCATTCGACGCCGGAGATCTCGCCGTTCGGCACGAATGACGACGCGCGGATCGCGTCGTCGGTCGCCTCGGCCGCCCAGTAGTGCACGACCTTCTGCCGCTTCGGGCGCATCCAGTACCTGCTGACCCCGACGGGCACTCCGAGCGAGACCTGGATGCCGGTCTCCTCGCGCACCTCGCGCACCGCGGTCTCGGCGAGCATCTCGCCGGGATCGACCTTGCCCTTCGGCAGCGTCACGTCGCGGTACTTCGTGCGATGGATCAGCAGCACCTTCAGCTTGTCGTCGACCATCCGCCAGACGATCGCGCCGGCCGCGTAGACCGCCGAATCGCTCATCGGATCGCGCGCTTGCTGCGTCGCCGACGGCCCTGCACGCTGGCCATCGTCAGATCCTGCAGATCGACCAGGGGCTTGCCCTCGGCCTCGGCGACGCGCTTCCATTCACCGCCCGCGCCCAGATGCCAGGAGTTGGTCTGCGGATCCATCGCCAGGTCGAACAGGTCGTGCAGCTCCTGCAGGTGAGCGGGGTCGCGCAGTCGCACCAGCGCCTCGACACGGCGGTCGAGGTTGCGGTGCATCATGTCGGCGCTGCCGATGTAGACGATCGGGTCGCCGTCGTTCTCGAACATGAACAGCCGCGAGTGCTCCAGGTAGCGCCCGAGGATGCTGCGCACGGTGATGTTGTCGCTGACGCCCGGCAGGTCGACTCTCAGGCTGCAGATGCCGCGCACCCAGACCTCGACCTCCACGCCGGCCATGCTGGCGCGGTAGAGACCGTCGATGATCTCCTCGTCGACCATCGAGTTGACCTTGATCCGGATGCGGGCGGGCTTGCCCGCCTCGGCGTTCGCCCGCTCCGCGTCGATGTGCCGCAGCAGTCCCTTGCGCAGATGGCGGGGTGCGACGAGCAGGTGCTTGAACTTCTTCTCGATCGCATAGCCGCTGAGCTCGTTGAACAGCCGGGTGAGGTCCTTGCCGACCTGCGGGTCTGCGGTGAACAGGCCGAAGTCCTCGTAGATCCGGCTGGTCTTCGGGTTGTAGTTCCCCGTGCCGATGTGGGAGTAGTGGCGCAGCACGCCCTCCTCCTCGCGAATGATCAGCGCGAGCTTGCAGTGCGTCTTCAGCCCGACCAGGCCGTACACGACGTGCACGCCGGCCTTCTCGAGCTTGCGCGCCCAGACGATGTTGTTCGCCTCGTCGAAGCGCGCCTTCACCTCGACGAGGGCGAGCACCTGCTTGCCTGATTCCGCCGCGTCGATCAGCGCCTGCACGATCGGGCTGTCGCCGGAGGTGCGGTACAGCGTCTGCTTGATGGCGAGCACATGCGGGTCGCGGGCCGCCTGCTCGAGGAACGCCTGCACGCTCGTCGCGAAGGATTCGTAGGGGTGGTGCACGAGCACGTCGGCCTTGCGGATGGCGCGGAAGATGTCGGAGCGCTCGTTGCTGTCACCCGGCTGGAAAGCCACGGCGGTGGTGGGCAGGTGCGGCGGATAGCGCAGATCAGGGCGATCCAGACGGCCCAGATCGAACAGCCCGCGAAGATCGAGCGGGCCGGGCAGCCGGTAGACCTCCTGGTCGGTGATGTCGAGCTCTCTGATCAGCAGCTCGAGGGTCACCTCGTCCATGTCGTCGGTGATCTCGAGGCGGATCGGGGGGCCGAACCGACGCCGCAACAGCTCGGCCTCGAGCGCCTGGATGAGGTTCTCGCTCTCATCCTCCTCGATCTCGACGTCCTCGTTGCGGGTGAGTCGGAACGCGTGGTGGTCGAGCACCTCCATACCGGGGAAGAGATCGCCGAGGTGGTTCGCGATGAGCTCTTCGAGACGGATGAAGCGGGTGATCGGGCTGGTGCCCGGCACCTCCACGAAACGCGGGAGCATGGTCGGCACCTTGAGGCGGGCGAAGTCCTGCCGGCCCGTGCGGGCGTTGCGGATGCGGATCGCGAGGTTCAGCGACAGACCCGAGATGTAGGGGAACGGGTGCGCGGGGTCGACGGCGAGAGGCATGAGCACCGGGAAGACCTGAGCCTGGAAGTACTCCCCGAGCGCACCGCGCTCGGCGTCGGTGAGGTCGTCCCACTCGGTGATCTCGATCCCGGCGTCCGCGAGAGCCGGGCGCACGAGATCGTTCCATGCGGCCGCGTGACGCAGCTGAAGAGCGTGCGCATCGTGCGAGATGTCGGCGAGCACGTCGCTCGGCGAACGGCCGACGTTGGTTGGCACGGCGAGGCCGGTGAGGATGCGGCGCTTGAGGCCGGCCACCCTGACCATGAAGAACTCGTCGAGATTGCTGGCGAAGATCGCGAGGAAGTTCGCCCGCTCGAGCTCCGGCAGGGATGGATCCTCGGCCAGTTCGAGCACGCGCTGGTTGAAGGCCAGCCAGCTCAGCTCGCGGTCGTGGTAGCGGTGGTCGGGCAGCACCGCGTCCGGAGCCTCGTGGGCATCGAAGTCGTCGTCTTCGGCATCCCCGAGACCGGTGTCGACAAGGGCGGGTTCCATCATGGGGTACATCCTTGCATCCACCGGTGACGGATGCGTGAACTCAGTCCGCCACCGCCGCAGGCTCGTCATGCAGATTGAACCGGTAGCCGACGTTGCGCACGGTCCCGATGACCTGCTCGGCGTCGCCGAGCTTGGCGCGCAGACGCCGCACGTGCACGTCGACGGTGCGCGTACCGCCGAAGTAGTCGTATCCCCACACGTCGCTCAGCAGCTGCTCGCGCGTGAACACCCGAGACGGATGAGTCGCGAGGAAGTGCAGCAGCTGGAACTCCTTGTACGTCAGATCCAACGGCCTGCCGTGCAGCTTGGCGGAGTAGGACTGCTCGTCGATCGTGATGCCCGAGGCCTGAACGTGGGCGGGGGCCACGGCATCCGCCCGCGCCAGCGCGAGCCGCAGCCTGGCGTCGATCTCGGCAGGTCCCGCCGTGCACAGCAGCACGTCGTCGAATCCCCAGTCGGACGCGATAGCGCTGAGACCACCCTCGGTGACCACGAGCAGCACCGGCGTCTCACCTCCCGCGGTGCGCAGCAGCCGGCACGCCGCCCGGGCCGCGACGAGATCGCCTCGCGCGTCGACGACGACGACGTCGCTCTCGGGCAGGTCGAGAAGACGGGTGGTGTCGAGAGGGTGGCGGCGGATGCCGTGCGACAGCAGCTCGAGCGCGGGCAGTGCCGGATCCCCTTCGGGAGCGGAGGTGAGTGCCAGCACGAGGACCACGCGTCAATGCTAGTGGCGGGCGCAACCCGCATGACGGGAAGCCGCAGGCGGCATGCCGGCTGCCCGCAGGTGCGGCCGTTACGATGTCACCATGTCTGAACCGGCCTCCGCCCCGCGCAGCGACTTCCGTGGCATGGTCGCGGTCTGGATCGCCTCCCTGGTGGTCGCGGTCACCCTCGGCATCGTGCTGCCCGAGGAGGACAGGGTCGGCTGGCTGCTGATCGCCTTCGGCGGGATCGTGCTCGTGTCGTTCGCGGTTCAGCTCGCCTCCGGTCGCGCACAGGGATTCATCGTGCGGGTGGCGGGAAGCGTGGTCGGCGCGTTGATGATCATGGGCGCGGTGTCGGCGGTCTTCGGCATCGCCGCGCTCGCCACGGCGCTCTGACGTCGACTCGGCCCGCGCTGGGGAGGGGGCCCGCTCCGCGGGCGAGGGGTAGAGTGGGCGCATGGACCTCGTCGCGCTCGAATTCTTCTTCCTCGGCCTGCTGGGGCTGGCGAGCCTCGCGATCGCCTTCGTCTCCGGCGTCGTGCTCGTCAACCTGTTCCGCGGCCAGCGCTGATCCGACGCCGTCGTGATCGAGCTGCCCACCGACCTGCCGGCTGATCTCGCGCCCCTGTCGTGGCTGCTCGGTGTCTGGGAGGGCACCGGGGTCATCGAGTACACCGCGGGCGAGCAGCGCTACCAGGGCGAGTTCTCGCACCGGGTGAGCTTCAGCCACGACGGCGGTCCGTTCCTGAACTACGCCGCATCCGCTTCCTTCCTCGGAGCCGAGGGTGCCGATGAGCCGGTCGCCCTGCTCGCCGAGACGGGCTTCTGGCGCCTCGCGCAGCCGCGCACGGATGCCGATCCGGGGCCCGCTCTGCTTCCGCCCACCGCACAGTCTCAGCCGCGAACCGTCGACGACGTCGAGGCGCTGCGCACCGACGACGGCTTCCCGCTCGAGGTTTCGGTGACCCACTCCGACGGAACGCTCGAGCTCTACCTGGGCCGCATCGCCGGCCCGCGCATCGACATCGCCACGGATGCGGTGGTTCGTCCGGCCGGATCGAAGCCGTACTCCGCCGCCACCCGCATGTACGGGCTGGTCGACGGTCACCTGCTCTGGGCCTGGGACATCACCGCCCTCGGCGAGAAGCTGAAGTCGCACGCGTCGGCTCGCCTGGCGAAGGTCTGACATGGGCGCGTTCGACGACCTCCCCGGCGCGGTGCGCGAGGGTGAGCTGATCGCGCACTTCGGCAACCCGCTCGTCGAGCAGCGGCGGCTGGCATCCGGTGAGGCGCTCGCACCTCTCACCGACCGGGTGCTCATCGAGGTCGCAGGCGTCGACCGGTTGACCTGGCTCGACTCGATCACCTCGCAGTCGGTGGCGCGGCTGCACGCGGGCGACAGCACCGAGCTGCTCGTGCTCGATCCGCAGGGCCGGGTCGAGTACGCCGCGGGCGTGCTCGACGACGGCTCGTCCGTCTGGCTGATCGCCGACGACGGGGATGCCGAGAAGCTGACCGCGTGGCTGAGCCGCATGGTCTTCCGCTCGCGTGTCGCCGTCACGCCACGACCGGACGCGCTGCTGGTCGGGTTCTTCGCCGGCGGCGCGGCCGAGGCTCGCGTCACAGCATCCGCTCCGCATGGCGTCCCGCTGATCTGGCGCGACCCGTGGGCGCGCGTGCAACCCGGCGGGCACCAGTACGCCGCCGAAGCCGGGCATCCCGCCGCGGACTACGCCTGGGGCATCGCCGTCGTCGATGACGCTCGCTCCCTCACCGGTCCGTTCGCGGGGGCGCTCGCCGCAGAGGCGCTGCGCGTCGCCGCCTGGCGGCCGCGCTGGGCGCGTGAGGTGGACGATCGCAGCATCCCGCACGAGGCCGACTGGATCCGCAGTGCCGTCCACCTGAACAAGGGCTGCTACCGCGGGCAGGAGACGGTCGCGAAGGTGCACAACCTGGGGCATCCGCCTCGCCGGCTGGCGGCGCTGCTGCTGGACGGCAGCGACGTCGTGATGCCCTCGCCGGGTGACACGGTGCTGGCAGGGGATGCCGAGGTCGGCCACATCACATCGGTCGCCATGCATCACGAGGACGGCCCGATCGCCCTGGCCATGCTGTCGCGCCGTGCGCCGGTGGGCGAGCTGGTCGTGCGCACGGGGGAGACGCTGATCGCGGCCGCTCAGCAGGTGATCGTCCCCGCCGACGCAGGTGCCACCGCCGATGTTCCGCGCCTGACGCGCCTGTCACGCCGCCCCGCCGGCGAGGATCCGCGCCACTCCCGCTGACGCGCCCCGACTCGCGCCCTCGCCACGAGACAGGCCCGATCAGGGGCGTGGGGCGACCGCGTGCCACGGCAGGGTGAGCTCGCCCAGTCGCCAGCGTGACTTCGTGCCGTGAACCGGGACGCCTTGCGCCCTGAGCGCCGAGACGGCGGCGAGCCACCGCTGCACCGGACCGAACGTCGACAGCGGTGCTGCCCGCTCCCATTCGCGCTCCAGGGCGGTCAGCAGTGCGTGGATGCGCTCGCCGGGCACGTTGCGGTGGATGAGCGCCTTCGGCAGGCGCTCGGCGATGATGCCCGGACGCTCGAGCCCGGTCAGCCGCAGCGAGATCGTGAACGCCATCGGCTCTCCGTCGCTCGTCACATCCACCCAGCTGGCTACGCGACCGATCTCGTCGCACGTGCCCTCGAACAGCATCCCTCCCGGAGCGAGCCTGGCGGTCACGCGCCGCCACGCGTCCGCGACGTCCGCCTCGTCGTACTGGCGCAGCACGTTCATCGCCCTGATCACTGCGGGGCGTCGGCCGTCCGGCACGGGCACCTCGAAACCGCCGCGCGCGAACGAGACGGGCAGGTCGGCGGCGAACGGCGTTCGGCCCGCCCGCACCTCGTCGAGCTGGGCGCGGGCCGTTGCGACCCGGTCGGGATCCAGCTCGAGGCCCAGCACCTCGGCATCCGCCCTCTCCCGCCGCAGCCTGGTCGCGAGCTCGAACGCGGTGACACCGCTGGCCCCGTACCCGAGATCGATCACGAGCGGGTCGGATGCCCTGCGGAACGCCTCCGACGCGACGATCCACCGGTCGTTCCGCCGCAGCCGATTCGTTCCCGTCGTCCCCCTCGTCGGATTGCCCAGAGGTGCGCTCATCCTTCTATTCTCCCCACTTGTTCCATATCGCTCGCGCCCCACACGTGCAGTCGAGGGCGGAGTGACGTTCCCGGAGCGAGCATCGGGGAGGGACCCGCGAAGCGGGAGGGGCACCCGTTCTGCGAGCGAAGGGAACGTCACGCAGCCCGCCACCCAAAGCCGGAAAAGATAGGCTGGGCCCATGACCCGCACTCTGATTCTTCTGCGTCACGGCCAGAGCGAATGGAACCAGCTCAACCTCTTCACGGGATGGGTGGACGTCCGCCTGACCGATCAGGGCAAGTCCGAGGCACGCCGCGGTGGCGAGCTGCTGGCCGAGTCGGGTCTGCTGCCCGACGTGCTGCACACCTCGCTGCTGAGCCGTGCGATCCAGACCGCGAACATCGCGCTCGACGCGGCCGACCGCCTGTGGATCCCGGTGAAGCGCTCGTGGCGCCTGAACGAGCGTCACTACGGTGCGCTTCAGGGCAAGGACAAGGCGCAGACGCTCGAGGAGTTCGGGCCCGAGCAGTTCCAGCTGTGGCGCCGCTCGTTCGACGTGCCGCCGCCCCCGCTCGACGACGACAGCGAGTTCAGCCAGGTGGGCGACGCGCGCTACGCGGGCATCGACGGCGAGGTGCCCCGCACCGAGTCGCTCAAGCTCGTCATCGACCGCCTGCTGCCGTACTGGAACGACGCGATCGTCCCCGACCTCGATGCGGGCAAGACGGTTCTCGTCACCGCGCACGGCAACTCGCTGCGCGGCCTGGTCAAGCACCTCGAGGGCATCAGTGACGATGACATCGCCGAGCTGAACATCCCCACGGGCATCCCGCTGGTGTACGAGCTCGACGATGACAACGTGCCCACCGGGGCGAGCCGCTACCTCGACCCCGAAGCTGCCGCAGCGGGCGCAGCCGCGGTCGCCGCGCAGGGCAAGAAGTGACGCCGTAGACACCCCCTCACGCCGTCGAGGCCCCCTCTGATCCGAGTGGATCGGAGGGGGCCTCGACCGTCACGGGCGCCGGTGACGGTCGAGCGTCAGGGCGCAGAGGCTCCGGGCGCGGAGGGAGCCGCGCTGGACTGCGCCTCGGCAGCCAGGGCGATGTCCTCCTCCTGCACGGCCCAATCGCCGGTCGCGAGGTACACGACCTTCTTCGCGACGGCGACCGCGTGGTCGGCGAAGCGCTCGTGGTAGCGGCTGGCGAGTGTGGCGTCGACCGTCGCGGTCGCTTCGCCCTTCCAGTTGTCGCTGAGCACCTTCTCGAAAACGCTCGCGTGCAGCTCGTCGACGTCGTCGTCGGCGTTGCGGATGTCGTCCGCGAACCGAAGGTCCTGCGTGCGCAGCAGGTCGGCGAGGGTCCCGGCGATCTGCACGTCGAGCTCTCCCATGCGGCGGAAGGTGCCCTTCAGCCCCTTCGGCACTGCGCGTTCGGGGAAGCGCAGCCGCGCCAGCTGCGCGATGTGCTCGGCCATGTCGCCCATCCGCTCCAGCGATGCGCTCACCCGCAGCGCGGTGATCACGATGCGCAGGTCGCGGGCGACCGGCTGCTGGCGCGCGAGGATCTCGATCGCCTGCTCGTCGAGCGCGACGGCCAGATCATCGATCTTCGCGTCGTCGGCGATGACCTCCTCGGCCAGCGCGACGTCGCTCTCGGCGAATGCAGTGGTCGCCTTCTGGATCGCGACCGTGACCAGATCGGCGATCTCGGCGAGCTGGGACTGCAGCTCTTCGAGGGACTGATGGAACACTTCGCGCATGTCGGCGCAACCTTTCGTCGGGGGTTCGGCTGGGCTCGCCGGGGCACGCGCTCGCGCGGCCGGAACGATTGTCCGGGTCGAAGGTTAACGAACGGTGCCGGGAACGTGAATACTAGTCGTTCCGCCGTGTGACGACGCGGTGCACGTCGGGTGAACGACATGCCGACCTCTACTGTGGAAGGCATGGATTCCGCTCAGCTGGCGCTGTTCGCCCTCGCCGTCGGCGCGCTGATCGGGGCTGGCGCCGTGCTGCTGGTGAGCTGGGCGTATCGCGTGCGAGCCCTCGCGCTGCAGGAGACCTCGTCGGCCGTGCCCGCAGGGGTCGCCGACGTGCTGGCGAGCATGGACGACGCCGCGTGCGTGCTGGACGCCTCAGGGCTGGTGGTCGCCACTTCGAACGCCGCCGCGCGCTTCGGGATCCGGGAGGGCGCGGTGCTCGAGAACGGCGAGCTGCGCCGGCTCGTGCGCGGCGTGCGCGACAGCGGCACCGGCGCGACCGAGACGCTGCGGCTCACCGGCGGTGCGTCGCTCGACCCGCGCCTGGTATCGGCGCGGGCCAGCTCGGTGGGTCCGCAGCTCACCCTGTTGATCATCCGCGATGTCACCGAGCGCGAGCGCCTCGATCAGATGCGCACCGACTTCGTGTCGAACACCAGTCACGAGCTGAAGACGCCGGTCGCGTCGGTCAGCCTGCTCGCCGAGGCGATCGAATCGGCCGCCGACGACGCCGAGCAGGTGCGCATCTTCGCCGCTCGCATCTCGGCTGAGGCGGCCCGCCTCGGTCAGCTCACCGGGCGCATCCTGAGCCTGTCGCGCCTGCAGGCGGCCGAGAGCCTGTCGCAGGTCGAGCCGGTCGCGATCGACGAGGTCGTGGCAGCGTCCATCGAGGCGCATTCCGTGCAGGCCGACTCGGCCGGTGTCGAGCTGAGCCGCGGCGGTGAGCGAGGAGCGTGGGTGCGCGGCGACGCGCAGGTGCTGATCGAGGCGGTCGGCAACCTCATCGCCAACGCGATCGTCTACTCGCCGCGCGGCTCGCGCGTCGGCGTCGGTGTGAAGGTCGACGGTGATGTCGTCGAGATCGCGGTGACGGATCAGGGCATCGGGATCTCGGATGCCGATCGCGAGCGCATCTTCGAGCGCTTCTACCGTGCCGACGAGGCCCGTTCCCGTCGCACCGGCGGCACGGGGCTGGGGCTGTCGATCGTCAAGCACGCCACCCAGCGGCACGGCGGCGACGTGCGCGTGTGGTCGCGTCCCGGCCGGGGATCGACGTTCACCGTGCGTCTGCCGGCCGCGAGCGCACCCGAGAGCGCCGACAAGAAAACCAAGAGGAAGACCAAGAAGAAGCGCGTGAGCGGGGATGCCCGTGCGCGCGACGCCCGGAACGGAGAGCTCGCATGACCCGCATCCTTCTCGTCGAGGATGAGCCCGACCTGGCCGACCCGCTCGCGTATCTGCTTCGGCGCGAGGGGTACGAGGTTGAGATCGCCGAAGACGGACCCGGCGCGCTCGCGGCGTTCCGCGAGCGAGGCGCCGACATCATCCTGCTGGATCTCATGCTTCCCGGTATGGCGGGCACCGAGGTGTGCCGTCAGGTGCGGCAGACATCCGGCGTGCCGATCATCATGCTGACCGCGAAGGACTCCGAAGTCGACATCGTGGTGGGACTCGAGCTGGGCGCCGATGACTACATCACGAAGCCGTACTCCTCACGTGAGCTGCTGGCGCGCATGCGCGCCGTGCTGCGTCGTGTCGTGCAGGCCGATGCCGAGCTCGACGAGCGCGTGCTGGAGGGCGGCAGGGTGACGCTCGACATCGACAGGCACACGGTCGCCGTGGACGGTGCCGAGATCAACGTGCCGCTGAAGGAGTTCGAGCTGCTCGAGGTGCTCATGCGCAACGCGGGCCGCGTGCTCACGCGCGGACAGCTGATCGATCGGGTCTGGGGCAGCGACTACTTCGGCGACACGAAGACGCTGGATGTGCATATCAAGCGCATCCGATCGCGCATCGAGAAGAATCCGGGCGACCCGGTGATGCTCGTCACCGTGCGCGGCCTCGGCTACCGCTTCGAAGGCTGATCCGCCGCCGGACGCACAAGGAGGCCGGCTCCGAACGGAGCCGGCCTCCTTGTGCGTCGCGGCTGACGCCGCGGAAGTCAGGATGCCGCGTCGATGGGCTCTGCTGCGGGGACGAGGTCGGCGTACTGCGGAAGCGAGCCGTCGAGCACGGGAACCTGGGCGGGAGTGGCCTCTCCGGCGCCCGAGACGATGAGCACCTCGACGGTCGCTCCGGGCTTGACATCGAGGTTCTCGATGCGCAGCGGCATCTTGTCGGCGCCGAGGCTGACACGATCCTCGCCGGGCACACGCAGCGAGAGCTGCTCGCCCGCGACGTCGATGTCGACCGAGGCGGTCTTCGCGCCCTCGTTGATGAACGCGCCCACCAGGTTACCCACTTCGCCGTCCTCGGTGGTGACGACGAAGACGTTGCGCGCGACGACGTCGCCGCCCGTCTCGTCGAAGGGCACGCCATCGGAAGCGGGGTAGGGGTTCGTGGTCGCCTGGTGCGTGATGAACGTGCACCCGGTCGTGCCGAGAGCGAGCGCCGAGCCCAGGGCGATGGCGGCGATGAGACGCGGAGCGATGGACGCAGCAGAGCGCGAGTTCACGGATCCTCCTGAGGTGCGACGGGTGTCCTGGATCAGTCTAGTGGGTCGGGCGCCCGCGGCGACGACGGATGCCGCTGCGGGCCCGACCGGCGCGAACCTTACTGCATAACGGCTGTGGTATGCTGGAGATTGCCGAAAGGACACGTTTTTATGCTTTTTGAGGTTGGCGAAACCGTCGTCTATCCGCACCACGGAGCCGCGACGATCATCGAGGTCAAGGACCGCGTGATCAAGGGGGAGACCAAGAAGTACCTGAAGCTCAACGTCACGCAGGGCGATCTCATCATCGAGGTTCCCGCCGAGAATGTCGACCTGGTCGGCGTCCGCGACGTGATCGGCAAGGAGGGTCTCGAGAACGTCTTCGAGGTGCTGCGCGCCCCGTTCACGGAAGAGCCCACCAACTGGTCGCGCCGCTACAAGGCGAACCTGGAGAAGCTCGCCTCTGGTGACGTGATCAAGGTGAGCGAGGTCGTGCGCGACCTGTGGCGCCGCGATCAGGACCGCGGTCTCTCCGCGGGCGAGAAGCGCATGCTCGCCAAGGCCCGCCAGATCCTCGTGTCGGAGCTCGCTCTGGCCGAGAAGATCGACGAGGACAAGGCCGGCGCTCTGCTCGATGAGGTGCTCGCCTCCTGACGAGCGCGTCGGCGACGGGAATTGCGAAGAGGGCGGATGCTGCGGCATCCGCCCTCTTCGCATTCCGCGACGCGCGATAGCGTGAGAAGGTGACTGCGCACCCGACTCCCACCACAGCGATCATCGTCGTCGCCGCCGGCTCCGGAACGAGGCTCGGCGCCGGAGCGCCGAAGGCGCTCGTCGACGTCGACGGCCGCACCGTGCTGCGTCACGCGCTGGATGGCGTGTTCGCCGCCGCGCCCATGCAGGTCGTCGTGGTGGCGCCCCCCGGGCGGGAAGAGCAGGTGGACGCCGAGGTCACGGCGTCAGCAGGGGAACGCCGCCACCTGGCGAGCGTCGTGACCGGGGGGACCACCCGTCAGCAGTCGGTCGCTGCGGGTCTGGATGCCCTGCACGACGACGTGCGCATCGTGCTCGTGCACGACGCGGCGCGCGCTCTCACCCCGGCCTC
Source organism: Microbacterium sp. nov. GSS16 (assembly GCF_028198145.1). Taxonomy (NCBI): domain Bacteria; kingdom Bacillati; phylum Actinomycetota; class Actinomycetes; order Micrococcales; family Microbacteriaceae; genus Microbacterium; species Microbacterium sp. nov. GSS16. Next base: position 1,595,324 of record NZ_CP116338.1, read on the forward strand.
GCAGATCGACGCGGTGGCGGATTCGGTGACCGATGCGGGCGTGATCCCCGCGCTCGCCGTCGTCGACACGCTCAAGAGGGTCGAAGGGGACGATATCGCCGGGCCGGTCGACCGCTCGGTCTTCGTGGCCGCGCAGACGCCCCAGGGATTCCCGCGAGCAGCCCTGCAGGACGCATACGCCGCGGCACAGGCCGCGGGCGATGATCACACCGACGATGCGGCGCTGTTCTCCGCCGCCGGGGGCGCCGTGCGTCGCATCCCCGGATCCGAACGCGCCTTCAAGATCACGACCCCCGACGATCTCGAGCGGGCGCAGCTGCTGCTCGGTGCACGTCCTGGCGGCTCATGCATGCCGCGTATCGGCGTCGGCACTGACGTGCACGCGTTCGGCGGAGAGGGCAGCCTGTGGCTGGCCGGGCTCGAATGGCCGGGTGAGCCTGCGCTGTCGGGCCATTCGGACGGTGACGCCGTGGCGCATGCGATGGTCGACGCCCTGCTCGGCGCCGCGGGGCTCGGCGACATCGGGCAGCACTTCGGCACCGCACACCCCGAGTACGCGGGAGCGCACGCAGATGTCTTCCTCGCGCGCACCGCTGCCATGCTCGCCGAGGCGGGCTTCGCCATCGGCAACGTGTCGGTGCAGTTCCAGGGCAACCGGCCGCGCTTCAGCGCACGCCGCGCCGAGGCCGAGGAGGTGCTCTCGACCGCGCTCGGCGGCGCCGTCGTCACGGTCTCGGCGACCACCACCGACGGTCTGGGGTTCCCCGGTCGCGGCGAGGGGATCGCCGTCACCGCGGTGGCGCTCATCCACCGGAGCTGACCGGAAGACCACGCCCAGGCAGTCCGTGCCCCGCCCCGGTAGTCTTGTGCAGTGACGATCCGCCTGTACGACACTCGCGCGCAGCAGCTGCGCGACTTCGCCCCGCTCGATGCCTCGAACGTGACGATGTACGTCTGCGGACCCACCGTGCAGTCCGGTCCGCACATCGGGCACGTGCGCGCCGCGCTGAGCTTCGACCTGCTGCGTCGCTGGCTTGCACGCCGCTACGGGCGGGTGACCTTCGTGCGCAACGTGACCGACATCGAAGACAAGGTGCTCGCCAACGCGACCGGGACCGAGCCGTGGTGGGCGCTCGCATACCGCATGGAGCAGGAGTTCTCGCAGGCGTACGCCGCTGTCGGCATCCTGGCACCGACCTACGAGCCGCGGGCGACCGGGTTCATCCCGCAGATGCACGACCTGATCGCGACCCTCATCGATCGCGGCCACGCCTATGCCGCCGCCGACGGCTCGGGCGACGTGTACTTCGACGTGCGCTCGTGGCCGGAATACGGCTCGCTCACGCATCAGTCGGTGGACGCGATGGAGGCGGCCGCGGACGCCGACCCTCGAGGCAAGCGGAACCCGCAGGACTTCGCGCTCTGGAAGGGCGCGAAGAGCGACGAGCAGCCGGATGCCGTATGGGATTCGCCGTGGGGCCCAGGCCGGCCCGGCTGGCACATCGAGTGCTCGGCGATGTCGAGGCGCTACCTCGGCGCGGAGTTCGACATCCATGGCGGGGGACTGGACCTGCGCTTCCCGCATCACGAGAACGAGCTCGCGCAGTCGACCGCCGCCGGCGACGCGTTCGCGCGGTACTGGGTGCACAACGGCCTCGTCACCGTGGGCGGGCAGAAGATGTCGAAGTCACTGGGCAACTTCACCCTCGCCGCCGACGTGCTCGCAGTTCATCACCCGCTCGTGGTGCGCTACGCACTCGCCGCCGCGCACTATCGTTCGAGCCTGGATCTGACCGAGTCGTCGTTCGCCGAAGCCGAGGCCGCCCTCGGGCGAATCCGATCGTTCCTCGAGCGCGCCGCGCGCCTTCCCGCCGAGTTCTCGTCGGCGGCGGATCTGCCGGCCGCGTTCGCGGCTGCGATGGACGACGACCTCGGCGTCCCGCAGGCGCTCGCGGTGCTGCACGAGACGGTGCGGGCAGGGAACAGCATGCTCGACGCCGGGCGCAGCGGCGACGCGCAGCTCGCGGCGCTGCAGGTGCGCGACATGGCGGGCATCCTCGGGATCGACCCGCTCGCGCCGGAGTGGCGCGGCGACGTGACCGGCGCGGACGAGGCATCCGCCCTCGACGCGCTCGTGCAGACGATGATCACGCAGCGCGCGCAGGCGCGCGCAGACAAGGACTGGGCCGCGGCCGATCGAATCCGAGACGCGATCGGCGCGGCAGGAATCACTCTGGAGGACACTCCGGACGGAACGCATTGGAGTATCGATGGCTAAGCCTGGCCGCCCCGGAGCGGGCAACAGCAAGAAGAAGGGTGCTTCCAAGGGCACCGGCGGCCTCGGCCGCAAGGCGCTCGAGGGTCGCGGCCCCACGCCGAAGGCCGAGGACCGCAGCTGGCACGTCGCCGGCAAGCGCAAGGCGGCACAGGAGCGGTTCGCAGCGGCCGGCGGCAAGGGGCGCGTCGGTCAGAAGCCGCAGGGTCGCGACATGAACCGTCAGGCCCGCAGCAAGGCATCCGACGACACCGAGACCGTCACCGGGCGCAACTCGGTGCTCGAGGCGCTGCGCACCAAGATCCCCGCGACGACCTTCTACATCGCACAGCGCGTCGAAATGGACGACCGCGTCAAGGAGATGCTCGCGATCGCGCGGCACCGGGAGATCCCCGTGCTCGAGGTGACCCGTCAGGAGCTCGACCGCATGGCCGGCTTCGACGGCGTGCACCAGGGCGTCGCGCTGAAGGTGCCGCCGTACGAGTACGCGCACCCGCAGGACCTGCTCGAGCAGGTGATCGACCGTGGCGAGACACCTCTGTTCGTCGCCCTCGACGGCATCACAGACCCGCGCAACCTCGGCGCCATCATCCGATCGACGGCAGCCTTCGGCGGGCACGGCATCATTCTGCCGCAGCGCCGCTCGGCGAGCGTGAACTCCGCCGCGTGGAAGACCAGCGCAGGCGCCGCGGCCCGCCTGCCCGTCGCGCTCGCGGCCAACCTGACCACGCTGCTGAAGGAGTTCAAGAAGCAGGGCGTGTTCGTGCTCGGCCTCGACGGCGGGGGAGACGTGACGCTGCCTGCACTCGAGCTGGCCGACCGTCCCGTCGTCATCGTCGTCGGATCCGAGGGCAAGGGCCTCTCGCGCCTGGTCACCGAGACGTGCGACCAGATCGTGTCTATCCCGATCTCGTCGGCCACCGAATCCCTGAACGCCGGCATCGCGGCATCCGTCGCGCTCTACCAGGTTTCGACCGTCCGCGCCGCCGCGGAATAAGGGCGCGGTTGCGCGACTTGTATCCAGTGAGCCCGTACGCGCATCGGAAGGAGCACGGATGTCACGCATCGTCGTCATCGGAGGAACCGGCTACGCCGGATCGCACATCACCCGCGAGGCGGTGAGCCGAGGGCACGAGGTGACGGTGATCGCCCGTCGCACGCCCGAGACGCCCATCGGCGGTGCGCGGTACGTGCAGGGCTCGGTGCTCGACCTCGATGGCCTCGGCGGCGTCTTCGACGGCGCCGACGTGGTCATCTCCGCGCTCTCCCCTCGTGGCGACATGGAGAACGAGGTCATCGGCGCGCTGCGCGGCCTGACCGCGAAGCTCGCCGGAACCTCGACCCGTCTGGGCGTGGTCGGTGGCGCAGGTGGCAGCCTTGTCGCCCTGGGTGGGCCGCGGCTCTTCGACCAGGGCTTCCCCGAGGAGTACAGGCATGAGGCGCAGGTCGGCATCGACTCGCTCGAGCTGCTTCAGGATGCCGACGGCCTCGAATGGTTCTTCATCCACCCGGCCGAGGTGTTCGGGCCCTGGGCCGAGGGCGAGCGCACCGGCCGGTACCACGACGGCGGCGATGTGCTGGTTCGCGATGCCGACGGGAACTCCACCATCTCCGGCGCGGACTTCGCGATCGCCGTCATCGACGAGATCGAGCAGCCGAAGCACCGCAACGGTCGCTTCACCGTCGGCTACCGCGGCTAGACGAGGTCGCGCCAGTCGATCGCGGCGGTGTCGTCCGACACCTCGACCGATCCGGTGACCACGGGGAGGCTCATCGTCTCGGTGGGCGGCCCCATGATGGTCGCCTCGTCGCGACGGTGCCGAAGCACGTCGTTGATGTAACTCGTCAGCACCTCGGCGAGCGGCACCGACCGTGACTGCGCCTGCGAGAGGTACCAGCGGTGCTCGAGCACCTGGTGGTACACCTCGGCGGGCTCGAGCTTGGCGCGCAGGTCGTACGGGATGGCGCGCACGACCGGCTCGAACACGCGGGTCAGCCATTCGTGCGCGTACATCTCCTCTTCGGTCCATGCCTTGGTCGAGCGCACGCGGAACTCGTCGAGGTCGTTGAGCAGCCGGCGCGCCTGATTCTCCTCCACGTCGAGACCGGTGAGGCGGATCAGCCGTCGCTGATGGTGCCCGGCGTCGACCACCTTCGGCTGGATGCGCACGGTCGTGCCGTCCGGGGTGGTCTCCATCGACATCTCGTCGATGTCGAAGCCGAGCGCATTGAGCTTCTCGACGCGCTCGGTGATGCGCCAGGTCTCCCCGGTCGAGAACGTCTCCTCGTCGGTGAGCGCCGCCCACAGCGACCGATACGACGAGACGATGCCGTCGGCGATCTCGAGAGCATCCACACCGCGCTCCAGACGGCCGCCGGCGGCGAGGTCCATGATCTCTCCGGCGATGTTCGTGCGCGCGAGGTCGAGGTCGTATGCGCGCTGACCGTCGGTCAGTCCCTCCTCGTGCAGTTCACCTGTCTCGGCATCCACCAGATATGCGGCGAACGCGCCGGCGTCGCGCCGGAACAGGGTGTTCGACAGCGACACATCGCCCCAGTAGAACCCGACGTTGTGCAGTCGCACGAGCAGCAGGGCGAGGGCGTCGACCAGACGAGTCGCCGTGTCGGGGCGCAGCACCCGTGTGAACAGCGCGCGATAGGGCATCGAGAAGCGCAGATGCGAAGTCACCAGCGCTGCCGGCAGCGCTTTGCCTTCGGCGTCCGTGCGTCCGGCGATCACCGCGACCCGGCTGACGCAGGGCACGTCCAGGCGGCCCAGGTTTCCGAGCATCTCGTACTCGCGCTGGGCCATCTCGGCCGTGGTCTCCTTGACCGCGACCACCCGCCCCGACAGGTCGGCGAAGCGCACGAGGTGGCGCGACAGGCCCTTCGGCAGCGACACGATGTGCTCCGACGGCCACTTGCCGAGCGGGGTCGACCAGGGCAGGCTCAGCAGACCCGGGTCGATGGAGCTGGCGGTGATGCGCAGAGACTCCTGCATTTCTCCTCCGGAAACACCGCGGCGCGGGAGACCATGAGGTCCGCCCGCGCCGAGTGTTCGATTCGTCAGGCCGAGACGACCGGCTTGTCGTTGAGGCGCTCGCCCGACTCGAGGTCGAAGGCGTGCACGTGTCCGGGGTTGGCGGCCAGGGTGACCGTCTCGCCGGCGTTGGGGTGGCTGCGGCCGTCGACGCGGGCGACGATGTCGGTGCGCTTGCCGTTGATGTCGGTGTGACCGTAGAGGTAGCCGTCGGCGCCGAGCTCCTCCACCAGGTCGACGACGACCGCGAGGCCCTTGCCGTCGGCGGGGCCGACCGTGATGTCCTCCGGGCGCACGCCCACGGTGACCTGGCTGCCGCTGGCGCGACCGACCGTGTCGCGGTCGAGGGGGACGATCTCGCTGCCGAAGCGCACGCCGCCGTCGGCGAGGTCTGCCGAGAACAGGTTCATCGCCGGCGAGCCGATGAAGCCGGCCACGAAGACGTTGTTGGGCCGCTCGTACAGATCGCGCGGGGTGCCGACCTGCTGAAGGATGCCGTCCTTGAGCACCGCGATGCGGTCGCCCATCGTCAGCGCCTCGGTCTGGTCGTGGGTGACGTAGACGGTGGTGACGCCGAGGCGGCGCTGCAGCGAGGCGATCTGCGTGCGGGTCTGCACGCGCAGCTTGGCGTCGAGGTTCGACAGCGGCTCGTCCATGAGGAAGACCTGGGGCTGACGCACGATGGCGCGGCCCATGGCGACGCGCTGGCGCTGACCGCCCGAGAGGGCCTTCGGCTTGCGGTTGAGGTACTCCTCGAGGTCGAGCAGCTTGGCGGCCTCGAGCACGCGGCTCGCGCGCTCCTCCTTGCCGACGCCGGCGATCTTGAGCGCGAAGCCCATGTTCTCGGCGACCGTCATGTGCGGGTAGAGCGCGTAGTTCTGGAAGACCATCGCGATATCGCGGTCCTTCGGCGGCACGTCGGTGACGTCGCGGTCGCCGATGAGGATGCGGCCGCTGTTGACCTCTTCGAGGCCGGCCAGCATGCGCAGCGAGGTGGACTTTCCGCAGCCGGACGGGCCGACGAGAACAAGGAACTCGCCATCGGCGATCTCGATGTTCAGCTTGTCGACAGCCGGACGCGTGCCGCCGGGGTACAGGCGGGTGGCGTCGTCGAACGTAACGGTGGCCATGGTTTCTCCTTCACCGGCAGGTACGTGCCGGACGATCCTTCGTGATGGAAGCGGCGGGCCCCGCCCGCCGTGACCCGCCATCGGGTCGGGATCAGTATGGCACGACCGGGCGCGTCTGGGTATTTCCCAGACTGCCTCGTTAGCATCGAACCCGGCGCCGCGCTCTCTGCGGCCGCGGGATCACCCGGTCCCACCCGATGCCTCAGGGCCCATCCGATCTTCAAGAGGAACGATGTCGAGCGACGAAACGCCGAACGTCCCCGCCGCTCGCCATTCGCGTGAAGCGGTGCGGGAGAAGGCACAGTTGGTGCACGCCCAGCAGTCCCGGGCGCGGCTGGTGCGACGGCTCGTCATCGGTCTCGTCGCCATCCTCGCCGTCGGCTCGATCGGCGCTGCCGTGGCCTACGCGGTGGGCTCGTCGATCTCGAAGCCGCAGCTCAGCCCGAGCGGCATGTCGGGCGATGGCGTCACGGTGAACCAGGTCACCGCCGCCCCGTCGGCGACGGCGGCCACCCCCGCGCCCTCGGAGGGTGCCGCCGAGGCGGGCGAGGGTGCGACCCCGACACCGGAGCCTTCGGCCTCGACGAGTGCGAAGCCCACTGAGATCCACATCTACGTCGACTACCTCTCGGCAGGAGCGGCGGAGTTCGAGCGCGCCAACGCGCGCCAGCTCGCCGGCTGGATCTCCGAGGGGGCCGTGACCGTGACGTATCACCCTGTCGCGCTGCTCACCGCCAGCTCCAACGGCACGAAGTACTCGCTGCGCGCCGCTGCCGCCGCCGCGTGCGTCGCCACGTACGCGCAGAACAGCTTCTACGACTACAACCACGAGCTGCTGGCCGGGCAGCCCCAACCCGACAGCGACGGGCGCAGCGACGCCGAGCTCGCCGACCTCGCGGTCGCCGTCGGGGTGTCGGATGCCAAGAAGGTGCGCTCGTGCATCGAGAAGCAGGACTTCGTGGCGTGGGCCAAGGACGCCACGGACCGCGCGCTCGAGGGTCCGCTGCCGGGTACTGACGGTCTCAAGCTGAACAACGAGGCGCTGATCCTCGTCGGCGGCAAGTCGTACGTCGGCGCCCTGAACGACCCCGCGGAGTTCTCGCAGTTCGTGCTCACCATCGCGAGCGACGAGTACTTCGGCGCGACGAAGCCCACACCGTCGCCCACGCCCTCGTCGACGCCCGCATCCTGACCGGGCGGTCGGTGCGAGTGATCCGATGTCCGTCGCTATGCTGGATGACGGTCCGCCGACTTGGCGCAATTGGTAGCGCACCGTACTTGTAATACGGGGGTTACGGGTTCGAGTCCCGTAGTCGGCTCCACAGACGAGGCACGTGCTCCCGAGAAGGGCGCGTGCCTCGTTCATCTGTCAGAAGAGGGTCTGAGCGCCCTTGTCGTCGTCGCGCGGCACCGCGGCGACCCGCTCGTCGAGGCCGGCGGCGGCGAGCAGCGCCTCGTCGATGAGCTCACGGCCGGGATCGCCGTGCAGCCAGTCGTGCGCGAACGGGGTGGGGATCAGCACGGGCATGCGGTCGTGGATGTTCGCCAGGTGCGGGGGAGCGGGGCGCATCACGATCGAGTAGCAGGTGACCCACTCGCCGTCGGGAGTGCGGCCGCGCTGGGTGACCGCGGCCATGCCGAACAGCACCCCTCCCCCGAGGCCGAACTCGTGCCACACGCGATCGGGCTTCTGCATCTCGTACCAGCCTGTCGCTGGCACCAGGCCGCGCGTGCGCAGCGCGCCAGGGCGGTCCTGCAGGCGCTCTGATCGGGTGTTGATCGACGGGAACTTCGCCGGCTGACCGTCGACGAGGAAACCCCACCAGGCGGGTTTGAGCGCGGCGGCATCGCCGTCTGCCGTCACCAGCGGGTTCAGGTTTCGCAGGTTCTTCCCGGTCGGACGCAGGGTCTCACCCGCATTGCGCTCAGCCCACGAGCGCAACCCGTCGAGCACGGCGTCGTCGGCCTCGGCCAGCAGCTCGGCGTCGGTGAAGCGGGGATCCAGTCCGTAGCTCGCGCACATGCCGACAGGCTATCCGCGGGTGCCGACATGGTGGTGACGACTTGGTGAAGCCCCCGACGCACGGTGGATGCCCGGCGCCGGCGCGGGGCGGAGCGCTGCGCAGGTAACCTGGAGCGAGTGACCTCCCCTCGCCCTCTGCCCGCCTGGATCGCCCTGGGTGGCGCTGTGTCGATCGGGGCGATGACGGCCGTGCAGGCCCGGATCAACGGCGTCCTCGGAGTCCGCATCGACGACGGGATCGTCGCCGGTCTGATCTCGTTCGCCGTCGGGCTCGTGCTCCTGGTCGTCGTGGTCCTCGCCCTGCCCTCCGGTCGGGCAGGTCTCGGGCGGCTGCTCACGGGCATCCGCTCCCGCACCATCCCGTTCTGGATGCTTCTCGGCGGCACCTGCGGCGCCCTCACGGTCACCACGCAGGGGCTCGTCGCCGGCGTCCTCGGGGTGTCGCTGTTCACCGTCGGCGTGGTCGCGGGCCAGACGCTGCACGGCCTGCTGCTGGACCGCATGGGCGTCGGACCTTCCGGCATCGTCGCCGTCACTCCGGGGCGGGTGATCGGCGGTGCCCTCGCCCTCGCCGCCGTCGGCATCTCGCTGGGCGGCGACGTGCTCGCGACCGCGCCCCTGTGGCTGCTGCTGCTTCCGTTCGCGGCCGGCGCAGGCATCGCGTGGCAGGCGGCGGCGAACGGTCGCCTCGCGCGCCGGGTCGCATCGCCGCTCACGGCGACCCTGATGAGCTTCATCGCCGGCACCGTCGTGCTGCTCGCGGGCACCGCGGTCAGCGTCGCGACCAGAGGGATGCCCGGCGCACTTCCGGCCGAGCCCTGGCTGTACCTGGGCGGCCTCCTCGGCTTCGCCTACATCCTGCTCGGAGCCTGGCTCGTGCCCTACACGGGTGTGCTGCTGCTCGGCCTCGGAAGCGTGCTCGGGCAGCTCGTGACGTCGGTGACGATCGATCTCATCTGGCCAGTCGACAGCGGTCCTGCCCTGTGGCAGCTCGCCGCGATGATCTTCGTCGCGGCGGCCTCGGTGATCGTCGCCCTGCCGCGGCAGCGCTGACTCAGCGCTTCTCGCGCTTCTTCTTCTCGCGCTTCTTCTTCTCGCGCTTCTTCGAGGACTCGTCCTTCTTGAGCGTCTTGTCCTTCTTCGAGGTCTTGTCCTTCTTCGAGGTCTTGTCCTTCTTCGAGGTCTTGTCCTTCTTCGAGGTCTTGTCCTTCTTCGACGCCTCGCCACGCCGACCCAGTTCCTCGGCGGTCGCCGACGCTGCGGGCATCGCGGTAAGCAGCGCATCGGCAGCCACCGGCTTGCGTCGGCCGGCGTCCTTGCCCTCGGGCTTCCCGCCGACGTAGAGCCAGCCCAGCAGCTCCTCGTCGTCGCGCAGGCCGTGCGCCTCGGCGACGGCCGTCGCGCGGGTGAGCCCGCCGGTGCGCCAGATGACGCCCCAGCCCGCCTCATCGAGCAGCAGGCTCAGGGTGTGCGCGACGCCGGAGACGACCGCCTCCTGCTCCCAGCGCGGCACCTTGTCGCTCCTGCGGTAGCAGGCGACGATGGCGATCAGCAGCGGGGCGCGCAGCGGTTTGGTCGAGGGTGCGTCGTCCCCGGCTGCCGCAGCCAGCGCGGCTCCCAGCGTCAGACGGTCGTCGCCGCGCAGCTCGATCAGTCGCCACGGTCGCAGCGCCGAGTGATCCGCGACGCGCCCGGCCGCCTCCACCAGCGGCAGCAGCTGCTCGCGCGTCGGCGCGTCGTCGGTCACGCGCGACCAGGATGCTCGGCGCCGGACGGCGTCGAGCGCACTCACGACTCGTCGGGCGTGAACGACAGCGCCACCGAGTTCATGCAGTAGCGGTCGCCGGTCGGGGTGCCGAAGCCGTCGGGGAAGACGTGGCCGAGGTGCGAGCCGCACGCCGCGCAGCGCACCTCCGTGCGGACCATGCCGAGCGAGGTGTCCTCGATGAGCTCGACGGCCTCGGGGCGCACCGACTCGTAGAAGCTCGGCCAGCCGCATCCCGAATCGAACTTCGTGCCGCTGCGGAAGAGCTCCGCACCGCACGCGCCGCAGGTGTAAAGCCCGGCGCGCTCCTCATCGAGCAGCTCGCCCGTCCAGGGGCGCTCCGTCGCCGCGGTGCGCAGCACCGCGTACTGGTCGGCGCCCAGCTCGGCGCGCCACTCTGCATCCGTCTTGTTCACGCTGTAACCCATGCATCCATTCTCTCGCCTCCACGCCCCGCTCGGGTCGCTCGAGGGGCGTCCGCATCGTGCCCGACCCGCCGGCTGGGACAATGGCGGGATGACGGATGGTGTCGCCGAGCGCTACGAACGCTTCGCGCTCGACGAGGCGCCAGGGCGCAGCGAGGTGTACACCGAGTGGGCGACGGGTGTCGCGACGGATGCCGGCGTGCAGGCCGTGCTCGAGCGGCTCATGCCGCAGCACCGGCAGCCCCCGCTGGTGTTCGCGGTGTCCCGCCTGCTCGGCGCGCCGGTGGCCGGATACCGGTCGTGGCGGCAGTTCGTGATCGACCATGCCGATGATCTCGTCACGGAATGCGCGCGGCGCGGGGTGCAGATCAACGAACCCCTCCGCCTGGCGGCGCTGCTGCCCGCGCTGAGCCTGGTCGAGGGTCCGATCGCCCTGCTCGAGCTCGGAGCCGCCGCGGGTCTGTGCCTGTACCCCGACCGCTACTCGTTCCGCATCGACGGCGACGACGGCATCCTGCGGCGACGCATCGATCCCGACGACGGGCCCTCGACGGTGCTGCTGACCAGTGCGGTCACGGGCGAGCTGCCCGAGCTGCGCGTGCCGGAGGTGATCTGGCGCGCCGGTGTCGATCTCGATCCGATCGACGTGCGGGTGCCAGCCGACCGGGCCTGGCTCGAGTCGCTCATCTGGCCCGGCGAGCACGAGCGCGCCGAGCGGATCGCCGCCGCGATCACGGTCGCCTCCGCCGACCCGCCGCTGCTGCGCGCCGGAGACGCCATCGAGCAGCTGGAGGGCATGGCCGCGGCCGCCCCGGACGGGGCGACCCTCGTCGTCACCACCCCCGGCATGCTCGTCTACCTGCCCCGACCGAGACGCGCCGAGCTCATCGACCGCATCCGCGCTTTGGACGCGCGCTGGATCACGATCGACCCGCCGGCGCTGCACGACGCCTGGCGCCCGCGCATCGATCCGAGCGCGTTCCGCGGCTTCGCGGTCGCTGTCGACGGCCGGGTCGTGGCGGATGCCGACCCGCTCGGGCGCTGGTGGGAGTGGCGCGCGGGGATCGGGCCGGATGCCGCGTAGCCTGGGCGCATGCTCGGTGAACTCTCCGATCGCGATCGCGCGATCCTGACGCTCGAGGCGGCCTGGCCGCGTCACGGCGGCATGAAGGAGGAGACCATCCGTGCGCAGCTGGGGATGAGTCCGGCCCGCTACTACCAGCTGCTCGGCCGCCTGATCGAGACGGAGGCGGCGCTCGAGTTCGATCCGCTGCTGGTGCGCCGTCTGCGCCGCCTGCGCGACAGCAGGGCGGTGCAGCGCACCGCCCGCATGCGCGGATTCGTGGGCTGAGCGCGCCTCACCGCGAGCATCCGCCCGGCTCCGCTCCGTGCGGACTCACGGCGGCCGCCCGCTAGCATCGAGGGGTGCAGAAGCTCTCCCGTGATCGATTCGACGACGTTCCGCACGCCACGGGCCGCGTCGGTGCGCACCGCGCCGAGCAGCCCGGGATGAACGGTCTCGTCGTGCTGCTGTGGTCGGCGGCGGTGGCTCTCGTGCTCATCGTCGGCGGGATCTTCGTGTCGCTGGTCATGATGGATCGCATCTCGCTGTTCGGTGGGGAGGAGCCCGGCCCGGTGCCGACGCAGCCCGGCGTCGTGGCGCAGATCGATACGTCGTATCGCGTGCTGATCCTCAATGCGACGACCGAGAAGGGGCGCGTCGCCGAGGTGCGTGAGAAGCTGCTGGCCGATGGATGGTCGACCGACGACGTGTTCGGCAGCGACGGCGCGTCGCAGGAGTTCTCGAAGACGACGGTGTTCTACGTCGCGGATGCCGACGAGGGCGCCGCCCTCGGGCTCGCCGACGTCCTCGGGGGCGTCGACGTGCAGCAGAGCGATTTCTACGCCGCGATGAACGACTCCGACAGGCCGCAGCTGACGGTCGTGATCGGCGTCGACAAGGCGACGTCGTCCGCCCCGGCCAGCGAGGCACCGGCCCCCTGACGGCCCGCGGTCCTTCCGGACGCGCGGCTTGCACTCCCATGGGTCGAGTGCCAGACTGTTATTAGCACTCGAACACTCGGAGTGCTAATACCCCATCGCCTACGTCCGGGAGGGACGAAAGACTCATGGCAAAGATCATCGCTTTCGATGAGGAGGCCCGTCGTGGCCTCGAGCGCGGCCTGAACATCCTGGCCGACGCCGTCAAGGTGACCCTCGGCCCGCGCGGTCGCAACGTCGTGCTCGAGAAGAAGTGGGGCGCCCCCACGATCACGAACGACGGTGTGTCGATCGCCAAGGAGATCGAGCTCGACGACCCGTACGAGAAGATCGGTGCGGAGCTCGTCAAGGAGGTCGCCAAGAAGACCGACGACGTCGCCGGTGACGGAACCACCACTGCGACCGTCCTCGCTCAGGCGCTGGTCCGCGAAGGCCTGCGCAACGTCGCAGCCGGCGCCGACCCCATCTCGCTCAAGCGCGGCATCGAGAAGGCCGTCGCGGCCATCACCGAGGACCTGCTGAACAGCGCCAAGGAGATCGAGTCCAAGGAGCAGATCGCCGCCACCGCATCGATCTCGGCCGCCGACCCCGCCATCGGCGAGCTCATCGCCGAGGCCATCGACAAGGTCGGCAAGGAGGGCGTCGTCACCGTCGAGGAGTCGCAGACCTTCGGCACCGAGCTCGAGCTCACCGAGGGCATGCGCTTCGACAAGGGCTACCTGAACCCCTACTTCGTCACGGACCCGGAGCGCCAGGAGGCTGTCTTCGAGGACCCGTACATCCTCATCGCCAACCAGAAGATCGGCAACATCAAGGACCTGCTGCCGGTCGTCGACAAGGTGATCCAGGACGGCAAGGAGCTGGTCATCATCGCCGAGGACGTCGAGGGCGAGGCTCTCGCGACGCTCGTGCTCAACAAGATCCGCGGCATCTTCAAGTCGGTCGCCGTCAAGGCTCCCGGCTTCGGTGACCGTCGCAAGGCGCAGCTGCAGGACATCGCGATCCTGACCGGCGGCCAGGTCATCACCGAAGAGGTCGGCCTCAAGCTCGAGAACACCACGCTCGACCTGCTCGGCCGTGCACGCAAGGTCATCGTCACCAAGGACGAGACCACGATCGTCGAGGGTGCGGGCGAGCAGTCCGCCATCGAGGGTCGCGTCACTCAGATCCGTCGTGAGATCGAGAACACCGACAGCGACTACGACCGTGAGAAGCTGCAGGAGCGCCTCGCGAAGCTGGCCGGCGGCGTCGCCGTCATCAAGGCGGGGGCTGCGACCGAGGTCGAGCTCAAGGAGCGCAAGCACCGCATCGAAGACGCCGTCCGCAACGCGAAGGCAGCCGTCGAGGAGGGCATCGTCGCCGGTGGTGGCGTCGCGCTGCTGCAGTCGGCCAAGGTGCTCGACACCCTCGACCTCGAGGGCGACGAGGCGACCGGTGCGAACATCGTCCGCGTCGCGACCGGCGCTCCGCTGAAGCAGATCGCGATCAACGCCGGCCTCGAGCCGGGCGTCGTGTCGCACAAGGTCTCCGAGCTCCCCGCCGGCCACGGCCTGAACGCGGCCACCGGAGAGTACGGCGACATGTTCGCACAGGGCATCATCGACCCGGCCAAGGTCACCCGCTCGGCGCTGCAGAACGCGGCGTCGATCGCCGGCCTGTTCCTGACCACCGAGGTCGTCGTCGCCGACAAGCCCGAGAAGGCTCCGGCCATGCCGGCTGACCCGTCCGGCGGCATGGACTTCTGATCCTGATGATCTGAAGCACCACGTCGAATGCCCCCTGCCGCATGGCAGGGGGCATTCTGCGTGTTCCGGCTCGTTCGGGTCAGCGGAACAGGCTCGCCGAGTACTGGTCGGCCTCGGCGTACTGCGACGCGGCTGAACCGAGCGCGCCGCTGATCGATCCCAGCACCTGTTCGACGTGCATCTGCGCTCCGCGCCACTGCTCGCTGCACTGCTGGAAGGCGACGGCCGCGGCGCCGGTCCACGACGACTGCAGCTGATTCAGCTGGGCCATGAGCGCGGCCGACTCGCTCTGCAGCCGCTCCATGGTGGCGTAGGCGGCGCCGTTGGCGGCCTGGACGGCGTCGGTGTCGACGGTGAAGACGGACATGGGGTCTCCTCTCGATGGACTTCCGAGGCTAGGAGGAGACACACGACGCCGGCTCCCGGATCCGCGGCGTCTGTGGATGGATCGCCGGACGCCGCCGTTGTGCAGGCAGATCGGGATCAGCGGTCGACGCGCTCGATCGGCTGCGTCTCCTCCAGCAGGTGCGCGGGAGTGGACTGCGCCGGTGCCAGCGGCAGCGCGACGGTGAAAGTCGCTCCTCCGCCGGGGGTCTCCTCGACCGAGACCTCGCCGCGCAGCGACTCGATGATCGACGCGACGATCGCGAGCCCCAGACCCGACCCGCCCGTCTCCCTCGCCCGCGACGTGTCGGCGCGCCAGAACCGCTCGAAGATCTGCTCCCGGATCTGCGGGGGGATGCCTTCGCCGTGGTCGACGATCGAGATGGTGCCCACGCCCCGCCGTCGATCCGCTCCCACGACCAGTTCGATCGGACTGTCGCCGGGCGAGAACCGACGCGCGTTGCCGAGCAGGTTCGTGATGACCTGGCGTACCTTGTTGTCCTCGCCGAGGACGATCGGGGGCGTGCGCACCGGGGCATCCGTCGCCTCGGTGAAGTCGATCGCCGGAACGGGAGTCGCCGGCCTCGGCCGGCGACGCAGACGCGCGAGCGGGTTCGATCCGCGAGCGGCCGGAGAGCGCGGCGATTCGGGTGTCGGCGCGCTGCTCGGCGCTCTGCCGTGCAGCAGAGGGGTGGTGGCTTCGTCGGCGGTGGTGTCGACGACGGTGATCGTGCGTCCCGGGGCGGCGACGCGCAGGTCCAGCGCGGCGTCCCGCGCGATGGGGCGCAGGTCGAGCGGCTCGATCTGCAGCTCGCGAGATCGCTCCTCGTCGAGGCGGGCGAGCGCGAGCAGATCCTCGACGAGCACGCCCATGCGGATCGCCTCCTTCTCGATGCGCTCCATGGCGCGGGCGGTGTCCTCCTCGCCCGTGATCGCACCCATCCGGTACAGCTCGGCGTAGCCGCGCACGCTCACCAGCGGTGTGCGCAGCTCATGGCTGGCATCGCCGATGAAGCGCCGCATGTTCTGCACCGTGCGATCGCGCTGCGCGAGCGAGCGGTCGACGCGGTCGAGCATGGTGTTGATGGCCGAGTTGAGCCTGCCCACCTCTGTGGTCGGCTCGAGGTCGGTGAGGCGCTGGCTGAAATCGCCGGCCGCGATGGCCATGGCGGTGGACTCGACCTGGCCCAGCCGGCGGAACGTGAGCGTCACGAGCCCTCGGGTCAGCAGCGCCGCGAGCAGGATGGTGACCAGCGCCACCGTCGTGTACACCGCGACATAGGTGGCTACGATGCGGTCGGCCTCGTCAAGCGGCAGTGCGACGATCTGCACGTAGGTGAGACCCTGAGGATCCTGCGCCGACTGCGCCGATGCGACGGCGCTGTACGTCTCGCCGTCGTCGCCGTCGAGGGTCATCACCTGATCGCCCTGGCTGACGGTGTCCTGAAGGGTGAACTCCACGGGGAAGTCAGGGCGCGGACCGGATGCCTGCCCGCCCGCTTCGGCGATGAACTCGCCGTTCGCGGTGTAGAACGCGACCATGAACTCGGTGGGGCGAGGTGCGATCTCGGCCGGTTCGAAGTCGAGCCGGCCGCCCTCGGCCGAGACATCGAAGAAGCGCTCGGCCTGCCCCGTGGTGGCGAGGGCCGGCAGCTGGGCGTCGATGTTGTTGATCATCGCCCCGCGCAGGATCGGCACCGTGCCGATGCCGGCGATCATGAGGCCCAGGGCGAGCACGGCGACGGTGACGCCGGTGACCTTGGCGCGCAGGCTGATGCGCCGCCACCACCGGGTGACGGGATCGGGCTCGTCTGCCATGACCGCCTCGGACCGCGTCTCGCTATGCCGACTTGCCGACCTTGAGCATGTAGCCGAAGCCGCGCTTGGTCTGGATCACCGACTCCTCGGTGTGCGGATCGATCTTGCGGCGCAGGTACGAGATGTAGCTCTCGACGATCCCGGCGTCTCCGTTGAAGTCGTACTCCCACACGTGGTCGAGGATCTGCGCCTTCGACAGCACCCGGTTCGGGTTGAGCATGAGGTACTTCAGCAGCTTGAACTCGGTGGGGCTGAGCTCGATCGGCACCTTGCCGACGAAGACGTCGTGGGTGTCCTGATCCATCGACAGCTCGCCCGCCCGGATCAGCGACTCCTCATCGGTCTGCATCGTGCGTCGCAGGATCGCCTGGGCGCGGGCGACGATCTCGTCGAGGGCGAACGGCTTGGTCACGTAGTCGTCGCCGCCCGAGTTCAGGCCCTCGATCTTGTCCTGAGTGTCATCCTTCGCGGTGAGGAAGAGGATGGGGGCCGTGAAGCCCGCGCCGCGCAGACGCTTGGTGACGCTGAACCCGTTCATATCGGGGAGCATCACATCGAGGATGATGAGGTCGGGCTCCTCCTCGAGGACGGCCGAGATCGTGGCCGCTCCGTTCGCCACGGTCCGCACCGTGAATCCCGCGAAGCTGAGACCCCGGGAGAGCAGGTCGCGGATGTTCGGCTCGTCGTCGACGACCAGGATTCGCGCATCAGTCATGACCCCATTATGGTGACTGCGGCCTTGCGCGTGCTGATTGCCTTCGGCGCGCGGGTCTCAGGGCGCCAGTGCCGCGTCGACCGCGCGAACGACGACGTCGGTGATGGGCGCCTCGGGGTCGACCGTGATCCGATGCAGCAGCAGACCGTCGGCGGCGGCCATCAGGAAGGGTGCGCGAGCGGCCGCCTCGGCGCCGCCGAGTTCGAGCAGGATGCCGCGGATCCACGTCTCCATGCCGTGCCGCTGCTCCCGCAGGGGCCTCGCGGCATCGGCATCCGCTTCGAGGAACAGCGCGTACCTCGCCCTGGTGCGACCGGCGAGGCTCCCCGACTGCAGCTGGATCATCCGGTTGAGGGCGGCCACGAGCTCGTCGCGGGAGTGGATCGCCGAAGCCCCCGCATCCTCCCGCTCGGCGGCGGCCATCCATTCGATGACGCCGGAGAGGAGGGCGGCCCTGGTGCGGAAGTGATTCGATGTCGAGCCCGGGGGCAGGGACGCCGCCGCATCGACCCTTCCGTGCGTGAGAGCGCGGATGCCCTCGGCGCCGATGAGGTCGACGGCCGCATTCAGCGCGCGTCGACGTGTGCTGCTCACGTGCCGAGCCTAATCGTTACTACTTCCATAGTGACAAACTACTATGAACGTAGTAGCGTGTGCACAGGGCCGATGCTGACCCGCTGACGCGACTGGGAGGCTCATCATGGACGAACCGGCATCGACGAAGACACCGCTCGAGCACGACTGGTCTCCTCCGCTTCCGGCCGCGCCGGGCTTCGAGCACATCGTCGTCGAGACCCCGGGTGCGCGCAGCCACGTCGCCGTGATGGGAGCGGGCGAGCCGGTGATGATGCTGCACGGCTTCCCGCAGCACTGGTGGGAATGGCGGCTCGTCGCGCCGCGGCTCGTCGCGCGCGGCTTCCGCGTGATCTGCCCTGATCTGCGCGGTTCGGGATGGACCGAAGTCGACGATCCCGAGATCCGCCGCACGTCGATGCTCGCGGACCTCGTGGCGATGATGGATGCCCTGGGCGTCGACAGCGCGCACATCGTGAGCCACGACCTCGGCGCCGTGGTCGCCGGTCAGCTCGCCTATGAGCATCCGGCCCGGGTGCGCACGGCCGTGCAGCTCGCCGTGCCACCCGGATTCATGACCTTCAGTCCGAAGCTCCTCCCGGCCTTCAAGCACATGCCGCCGTTGCTGCGACATCGGCAGGGGCAGTCGCTCGCCTGGCTGTTCGGCGCCGACTACGCGGCTCAGCCGATGACGCACGACATCGTCGACGGATACCTGCGTGTGCAGGCGCGGCCCGGATTCGACGCCGCCGTCCGTGCGCTCTACCGCGGCATGATCATCCCCGAGGTGATCCGACTGTCGACCGGGCACTACAAGCGGCGGCGGCTGCATCCGCCCACGTTGGCGGTGTTCGGTCGCCGAGACGGGCCGTTCGCCGAGCGGACGGTTCGCCGGATCTGCCGCGGACAGGAGCGGTACGCCGATCGCTTCGATCTCGCCTTCGTCGACGGCGCCGCGCATTTCGTCGTCGATGATGCACCGGATGCGGTCGCCGACCTCTGCCTCGACTGGTTCGCTCGCCACGATGAGGATTCCGGGGCGGGGGAGTAGCGTCGACCGCATGAGCGACTCGGAGCATGGTGGCGACAGCGCATGCTGGCTGTCGCAGGTCTGCCCCGAGTGCGGGGCGCTGCTCGACGACCTCGCCGCTCCCTGCTGGCGGTGCGGCCTGAAGCCGGACGAGGAGGCGAGCTGAACAAGGCCCCCGATCTCAGGCGGCGCTGAGCTCGTTGGCATCCATGATCGTGTAGCTGTACCCCTGCTCGGCGAGGAAGCGCTGTCGGTTCTGGGCGTAGTCCTGGTCGACCGTGTCGCGGGCGATGAGGGTGTAGAAGCTCGCCGTGTGGTTCGACTGCTTGGGTCGCAGCAGGCGGCCCAGGCGCTGCGCCTCTTCCTGACGCGAGCCGAACGAGCCCGACACCTGGATGGCCACCGACGCCTCGGGCAGGTCGATCGAGAAGTTGGCGACCTTCGACACCACGAGGAGAGAGATCTCGCCCTCCCGGAACTGACGGTAGAGCTCCTCGCGCTCGTCGACCGGCGTCGCACCGGTGATCTGCGGCGCGTTCAGCGCCTGAGACAGACTCTCGAGCTGGTCGAGGTACTGGCCGATGACGAGGATGCGCTCGCCGGGATGCTTCGCGATCAGCTCGCGCACCGCCGTGATCTTCGCGGGGGCGGATGCGGCCAGCCGGTAGCGCTCGTCGTCGGTCGCTGCGGCGTACTCGAGCCGGTCGCTCGGCGGCAGGTCGACGCGCACCTCGTAGCAGGCGGCAGGGGAGATGAAGCCCTGCGCCTCGATCTGCTTCCACGGGGCGTCGAAGCGCTTGGGGCCGATCAGGCTGAACACATCGCCCTCGCGGCCGTCTTCGCGCACGAGCGTAGCGGTGAGGCCGATGCGTCGACGTGCCTGCAGGTCGGCGGTCAGCTTGAACACCGGCGCCGGCAGCAGGTGCACCTCGTCGTAGACGATCAGGCCCCAGTCCATCTCGTCGAGCAGCGAGAGATGCGCGTACTGTCCCTTCCGCTTGGCCGTGAGGATCTGGTACGTCGCGATCGTGACCGGCTTGACCTCCTTGGCCTGGCCGGAGTACTCGCCGATCTCTTCGGGGGTGAGCGAGGTGCGCTTGAGCAGTTCGTCTCGCCACTGCCGCGCCGAGACGGTGTTCGTCACCAGGATCAGGGTGGTCGTCCCGGTCGCGGCCATCGCGCCCGCGCCGACGATGGTCTTGCCCGCGCCGCACGGCAGCACGACCACTCCGGAGCCGTCCTTCGCGAAGGCGTCGACCGCCTGACGCTGATACGGCCGCATGCTCCAGCCGTCCTCGGCGAGGTCGATCTCGTGCGGTGTGCCCGGTGTGTACCCGGCGAGATCCTCCGCCGGCCAGCCGATCTTCAGCAGCTCCTGCTTGATCTGACCGCGTGCCCACGCGTCGACCACGTAGCTGTCGGGGGACGGATGCCCGATGAGCAGCGGCTGGATGCGCTTGTTGTTCGCGACCTGCGCGAGCACCGCGGGGTCGGTCGAGCGCAGCACGAGCGAGCCCTCCTCGTCGCGCTCGATCACGAGCCGCCCGTAGCGGCCCACCATCTCGCGCAGGTCGACAGACACCGACGGGGGCACGGGGAAGCGTGACCAGCGGTCGAGGGTCTCGAGCATGTCCTCGGCGGTGTGCCCGGCCGCGCGTGCGTTCCACAGCCCCAGCCGCGTGATGCGATAGGTGTGGATGTGCTCGGGGGCGCGCTCCAGCTCGGCGAAGATCGCCAGCTCGTGCCGAGCGGATTCGGCGTCGGCATGCGCGACCTCGAGCAGCACGGTGCGGTCGCTCTGGACGATCAGGGGGCCATCAGACATAGCAGACCAGTCTACCGGGCACGGCGCCTGCGGGCTTGACCGGGGTCAGGTCGACGGTGACCGCACCGACACGATGCTCCGGACGGGAAGAGTGCGCTCGACGTCCGCCGCCCGGTCGCGCCCGCGCAGGCGCCCGCCGCCGAGGCCGGACGCCTCCAGGGTGAGCTCGCGTCGCGAGCCGTCCGGCATCGCGACCTCGACGATCACGACAGCCTTCGCCCGCACTGCGGCCTCGAGCTCGCGGTCGAGCCAGGCGGCGTCCGCGTCGGGGCCCTGGTGCGAGCGCAGCCTCTCGATCAGGGGCGCGTATCCGGTGTCTTCGTGGTCGTGCGCGCCGGCGATCCGGGCGCGTCCGGCCGCGACGCTGCGGCCCGTGCTGTCGACGAGGGTGGCTGGATAGCGGGCATCCGTCAGCGCCCAGGCGACCGCCTCGGGCCCTACCCGTGAGACGAGCCCGTCATCCTCCCGGATCAGGCCGAGCGGACGCAGGTTCCGATCGATCTCCATCGCCTCGAGAAGGTGCGCGTCGGCGCTCGTCACGACGGTGCCTCCGTCGGCATCCGGGCGCACCCGCACGAGACCGTGTCTGACCGCGGTCTGCCGGACGAGATACTCGAGCGGCTGCGGAACCCCGGTCAGCGAGATCTCCTGCAGGAATGTCAGGATGCCCTCGGCGGTGCCCCCCTCGACGAACGCGCGCGACACGGACTCGGTGGTGAAGCGGTACGACGAGGCCTGCGCGGGATCGTGCTCTGTCATCGTGCGCAGGCGATTGTCGAGCGAGGGCTGCAGTGGACCGGGCGCGATGGCGCTGAGGTCGTTCTGCAGGAAGATGCGGTCGACCTCGGTGGGCAGCAGCGCCTGCAGGGCCGCGCTGTCGAACGGCCTGTCGGCGTGCAGCGCCGTGGCCCACTCCGGTACCGTCCACGCGCCGCCGGGCGCGCCGGCCAGCAGCCCGATGCGCCACGCGAGAGCCCGCAGGTGCGCGGCGCGCTCGGGCCAGTGCGGATCCCAGGGGTGCAGTCGCGGCCAGTCGGCCGCCGCCGAGGTCCGGATGCCCGAGGGCAGCGTCTCCGCGAAGCGCGAGGCCACGTGCACCCACCGCTCGGGGAACGACGAGTCCAGCCATCGCTCGGCAGCCGGTGTCAGCCGGAGCTCGCGATCGATCTGTCGGGCGAGTCCGGCACGCTCGGCCAGATCGCGTAGCTCGTCGAGATCGCCGTCATCCATCAGCCGGCGCTTCTCGGTCGCGCTCAGCGCTCCGGTCGCCACCAGCGCCAGCGGTGCCGTGCGAGCGGCGAGTAGCAGCTCGGCCAGTCCGCCGACCGTCGCGAAGGCGCGCTCGGCCGCTCCGGCGGCGTCGACGTCGGATGCCGGCGCGGGGCTCGCGCCCGGCGCATCCGGGACCTCGGGCATCCGCTGCACGAGCGCCCGCACCGGCGGCAGCATCCGGCCCTCCGCGTCGAGGAGTCCGAGCGCGGCGTCTTCGAGAGCGATCCGCTCGTCCGGCCCGGCGGCGCGCAGGGCGCCCGCCTCGGCCCTCGTCAGTCGCGCCAGCGCGCGCTCGATCGATGCCGGCTCGAGCAGCGCCTCGGCCGCGTCGAAGAAATCGGTCCAGCCGACGTCGGGCCGCACCGCGCGCTCGCGCAGCATCCGCTCGAGCTGCGCATCGCTCGCGGAAGCGAGCTGGTCAGCCAGCGGACGGGCGTGCGTGCTCATGGTCAGGATCCGGAGCCCGCGCGTCCCCTGCGAGCCCAGCTGAGCACGAGCAGCGTGATGATCATCAGGAAGGCGATCGGCAGGCCGAACAGCGGCAGCGCGGCGACGACGGGCCAGATCCCGTGCCCGAACGCCGACTGATCCATCCCGACGGCGGTGCCGATGATGATCGAGAAGAAGCAGATCACGGACACCGCGGCCAGGGCCAGCGCGGTGAAGGCCAGGAATCGCTCGAGTCGCCCGGTCTGCGGCGCGCTGAGGTCGTCGTGCTTGCTCATCGCTCTCAGCGTATCTCCTGGGGACATGAGGGGGCGGGTAGGCTGGGGGAGTCGCGCCGCCGCGCGACGTCTCCGTTCCGTGTTTCAGTGAGGTTCGCCCATGCCCACCGGCAAGGTCAGGTTCTACGACGACGAGAAGGGGTTCGGCTTCATCGCATCCGATGACGGCCAGGACGTCTTCCTGCACGCCTCTGCCCTTCCTGCAGGCGTCTCCGTGAAGAAGAACGCGCGCGTCGAGTTCGGCCTCGCCGACGGCCGCCGCGGCCCGCAGGCGCTCTCCGTCCGGGTGCTGGATGCCCCGCCCAGCCTGGCGAAGGCGGCTCGCAAGCCCGCCGACGACATGGCCGTCATCGTCGAGGATCTCGTGCGCATGCTCGACGAGATGGGCGGCGACCTGCGCCGCGGCCGCTATCCCTCGGCGACCAGGAGCCGCACCGTCGCCGCCGTCCTCCGCAAGGTCGCTGATGACCTCGACGCCTGACGAACTGGCCGAGACCACCCGCGACCTCGCGCTCGCCGCGCTGCACGAGATCACGCCTCCTGCCACCGTGGGGCCCGCAGCCGGGCACACCGTGGAGGAGAGCGGCGCTGTCTCGCTGCGCTTCGAGAACCGGCTGCCCGGTTACCCGGGGTGGTTCTGGACCGTCACGGTCGCGCAGGTCGACGACTCCGAGCCGACCGTGCTCGAGGTCGAGCTGATGCCAGGCGACGGCGCGCTGCTCGCGCCCGACTGGGTGCCATGGGCCGAGCGCCTCGCGGAGTATCGCGCGCACCAGGCGGAGCTCGCCGCACAGGCTGCGGGAGCCCCCACGGACGACCCGGCCGGCTCCGAGGACGATGATTCCGATGACGACGACGACCCCGAAGTCCACGACTCCGAGGACGATGAGTCCGACGACGACGACTCCGACGAGGATGTATCGCCCCGTCTGCACGCCGGCGATGTCGACGGCGTCGACATCGACGAGCTCGATGAATCGGGCGATGACTCGGTGGACGACGACGACTCTGACGACGACTCCGACGACGACGACGACTCCGACGACGGAGACGACTCCGATGACGAAGAGGACTCCGAGGACGACGAAGATTCTGACGACGATGAGGACTCCGACGACGACGACGAGTGACCGACGGGGGCCCGTCCACAGCGAACGCCGGCGCCCCTTCTGACAGATGACGCCCCCTCGGATCCCGACGGATCAGAGGGGGCGTCGTCGCGCCGGCGGGGCGAGCCTGCCGGGAGTGTCAGCCCTGGTGCGCGAGCACGTACTCGATCGCGCGGATGAGCTGGCGCACATCATCCGGGTCGATCGACACGAACGTCGCCACCCGCAGCTGATTGCGTCCGAGCTTGCGATACGGCTCCGTGTCGACGATGCCGTTCGCGCGCAGCGTCTTCGCCACGGCCACTGCGTCGACGCTCTCGTCGAAGTCGATCGTGGCGACGACGGGAGACCGGTGGGCCGGATCCGCGACGAACGGGGTGGCCATGGCGGACGCGGCAGCCCAGTCGTAGAGCAGCCCGGATGATTCGGTCGTGCGGGCGGCCGCCCAGCTGAGCCCGCCGCCGGCGAGGATCCACTCGAGCTGGCTGTCGAGCAGGTGCAGCGTCGCGAGAGCCGGGGTGTTCAGGGTCTGGTTCAGACGCGAGTTGTCGACCGCGTTCTTCAGGCTGAGGAATTCCGGGATGTACCGTCCGGAGGCGGCGATGCGCTCGATCCGGTCGATCGCGGCAGGCGAGACCGTTGCGAACCACAGCCCGCCGTCCGAGCCGAGGTTCTTCTGCGGAGCGAAGTAGTAGACGTCGGCCTGGGCGACGTCGAAATCGATGCCGCCGGCCGCGCTGGTCGCATCGATGACGGTGAGCGCCCCTTCGGCGGTGACGCGCTGCACCGGAGCCGCGACACCCGTCGAGGTCTCGTTGTGCGGCCAGGCGTACACGTCGATGCCGTCGGCCATCTCGGGGACGGTGAGAGAGCCTGCGTCGGCCGTGCGCACGTCCGGCGCCTCGAGCCAGGGCGCGGCTGCGGCCTTGGCGAACTTCCCGCCGAATTCGCCGAAGACGAGATTCTGGCTGCGGCGCTCGATGAGACCGAACGCGGCGGCGTCCCAGAACGCCGTCGACCCGCCGTTGCCGAGGATGATTTCGTAGCCCTCCGGAAGGCGGAACAGTGCGGAGAGTCGCTCGCGCACGCTGCCGACGAGGTTCTTCACCGGCGCCTGGCGGTGCGATGTGCCGAGCAGGCTGACACCCGCAGCGGCGAGGGCGTCCACCTGGGCGGTGCGCACTTTCGAGGGGCCGCAGCCGAAGCGTCCGTCGGCGGGCAGGAGTTCGCGGGGGATCTCGATCGACATGGCTCGATTGTAGAGGCGCGGACGGCTGGATCCATGCCCTGTGACGGGTCGGTCGCCGGCCGGGAAGGTAGGCTTGCCTAAGAGCTTCGGAGGGCATGAATGACCGACCTGATCGACACGACCGAGATGTACCTGCGCACCATCCTCGAACTCGAGGAGGAGAACATCGTGCCCCTTCGTGCGCGGATCTCCGAGCGCCTGGGCCACTCCGGTCCCACGGTGTCGCAGACCGTCGGGCGCATGGAGCGCGACGGACTGGTCGTGGTGTCGGAGGACCGCCGTCTCGAGCTCACGGATGACGGCCGCCGGAAGGCCGTCGACGTGATGCGCAAGCACCGGCTGGCGGAGCGGCTGCTCTCGGACGTGATCGGCTTGGACTGGGCGTACGTGCACGAAGAGGCCTGCCGCTGGGAGCACGTCATGAGCGAGCAGGTCGAGCGTCGGCTCGTCGAACTGCTGGGGCATCCGACCGAGTCGCCCTACGGAAACCCCATCCCCGGACTCGATCAGCTCGGCGACATCGAGACGCCGGCTTTCGAATCCGGCGTGGTCGGGCTGGTGAAGAAGCTGGATGCCGCAGGCGGCCCCATCACGGGCACCGTACGCCGGCTCGCGGAGCCCGCGCAGGTCAGCCCCGAGCTGCTCGAGCAGCTGCGCGACGCGGGTGTCGTCCCCGGTGCCAGCGGCGACTACCGGTACAGCGAGGGATACGTGCTCATCCAGATGGAGGGCAGTGATGCGGGCCTGGAGCTGCCCGTCGAACTGGCGTCGCACATCTTCCTCGTCGCAGAGAATGCCTGATCTGAGCTCATTTCGCACCTGGTCGGGTCGATTGCCAGGTTCGCAGGGTGACAGAATCGTTATCTTCCGGTAACCTCGGTGAAGTCGTCGGAGAAGAAGCCCGCCGATGACGAATCGCGAAGATCGCCTCCCTGGCTCGTCGTCTTCGCGAAGAGTTCGCACAACGTGCCGTGTGACATACGTGCCCGATAAACGACATTGCTGACGAGCCTGCGCTGCCCGAAGCGCGGAGGCGCAGGAGGAATCCCTTTTGGCCCAAGAAATCGTCCCGACCGAGCCTGCGGGCACCCCGAAGCTCTCACGCCGGCGAGCACCTCGCTCCGCCCGATCGAGCGTGAGGCCCATGCGCACCGTCGCCATCCTGGGCGCTGTGGGCGCACTGGTCGCCGGTGTCGCGCTTCCTGCCCTGGCATCCACCAAGCCCGCCCCGAGCGCAGCCACGACTCTGCAGCAGATGGCCTTCGACGATGCGCAGTCCCTCGTGGTCGCATCTGAGGCCACGAGCGCACCTCTTCAGCGCGGAACGTACTCCGCCACGACTCCCGATGAGATCGAGAAGAAGAAGGCGGAGGAGGCCGCGAAGGCACGTGCCGCCGCAGCGGCCCGCGTCGCCGCCAGCTCCGGCACTCGCGGCGGCAGCATCAGCGATGCCGACCTTCAGCTGATCTCGGCCGGCTCCGGCGCGGTGCGATACCCGCTGCCGCAGGGCTCGTACTCGGTGAGCCGCACCCTGGGCGGCGCCCACAACGGCGCCGACATGGTCGCGCCCGCCGGCACCCCGATCTTCGCCGCCACCGGCGGTGTGGTGCGTGTGTCGTCCGAGAGCCACTTCGGTTACGGCGTCGCCGTCGTCATCGACTCGGTCGTCGGCGGCCAGCGCGTGTCGACCCTCTACGCTCACATGACCAACGGCACCCGCGCAGTGCAGGCCGGCCAGACGGTCGAGCCCGGTCAGTTCATCGGCAAGGTCGGCAACACCGGCCGCTCGTACGGTGCTCATCTGCACTTCGAGGTGCAGGTCAACGGGTCGCTGGTCGAACCCATTGGCTGGCTGCGCGTCAACGCCGGCTGATACCGCGGGGACGCTCCCGGCTGTCGATCGGCACGCCGTTCAGATGCGCTGCATCCGCTGTTCATGCGGATGGGTTACCCTGAACCCGTCGTCGACGCACGGGAGGAAGCCGATGAGCTCGATACCGGGCATCCGCACCATGGATGCGCTCGGTCGTCAGGCACCTCGGCAATGCCCGCAGATCCATCTCGGTCCGACCGAGCGAGAGAGGCGCTGTCTGTAGACAGCGCCTCTTGCTGTATCCGCGTCCCTTCCGCTCGCCGGCGTCGTGTGAGTCGAGAGCGCCGGGAAGCCATCCCGGCGGATCGAGAGGATGACGATGATGCGCACACTGGTCCTGAACGCGGGGTACGAACCGCTGACGGTGGTCTCGTTCAAGCGAGCCATGGTGCTCGTGATGAACGACAAGGCCAGCGTGATAGAACGCGTCGAGAACGATCCCGTCATCGCCGGGCGGCGGCGTTTCGATCGCCCCGTGGTCATCCTGCTCACGCGGTACGTGCGCGTCCCGGCCGCGCGGCGGCAGCCGGTCACCCGTCGCGGGGTGCTGCGGCGAGACGACCACCGCTGCGGCTACTGCGGGAAGGCGGCATCGACGATCGACCACGTGATGCCGCGCTCTCGAGGGGGTGCCGACAGCTGGGAGAACCTCGTCGCGTGCTGCCTGCGCTGCAACAACGCCAAGAGCGATCGCACGCCCCAGGAGATGGGATGGGAACTGCATCGCCCGCCGCGTGCCCCACATGGCGGCACGTGGGTCGTGCGCGGCGCAGAGCGCGCGGATCCGGTGTGGGAACCGTACCTGGCGCTGGCGGCGTAGCCTCGGGCCGCCGACTAGACTTGTCTGGCGCCTTCGTAGCTCAGTCGGATAGAGCGGCCCTCTCCTAAAGGGCAGGTCGCAGGTTCGAATCCTGTCGAGGGCACGTATGCGAAGAGCGGGTCACTCAAGAGTGGCCCGCTCTTCGTATCGTCGTTCAGTGCGCGGCGTGATACGCCTCGAGCACGTCGGCGGCGATGCGTCCGCGCTCCGAGACCTTCATGCCCTGCTTCTTCGCCCACTCGCGGATCTCGACCGTGTCGGAGTTTCCCGTCGAGCGGCGGCGTGGGGCGGACGAGCGCGTCGCGGTGGAACCTGCTGCGCGCCGGCCCGCCTCGATGTACGGGGCGAGTGCGTCGCGCAGCGCCTCCGCATGGGAATTCGTCAGATCGATCTCGTAGGCGACACCATTCAGTGCGAAATGAACAGTCTCTCCTTCGCCGACCTCGAGAAGCGTTCCGTCGATATCGTCGACCAGCTGGTGCACAATTCTTCGAGCCATGACAATAAGATATTTGAATTCATTGCGCCCGCGCAATCGGCGCGAGCATTCGTATCGCGAATGCGGCGCGTGAATTGTTTTCCCTATCAGGGAAGAAGGCCCGCGCGGCGCGCACGGGCGACTGCGGCGTGGCGCGTCGACGCGTCGAGTTTCGACATGGCGGCGCTCAGATACGCCTTCACGGTGCCTTCACGCAGTCCGAGCTGCGCGGCGATCTCCGCGTTGGTGGCCCCCAGCGCGGCGCATGCGAGCACGTCCGTCTCGCGGGGCGAGAGTCGGACGGTCGCGAGGGATTCCGTCGTCGCGGGCGGTTCGGATCCCGACGCACCGACCAGGCGCCGTTCGACGGCGGCGATGCGCCCCCTGATCTCCTCGTCGCCGACCGAGGCTGCGATGCTGCGCAGCTCGGCGAAGCTCTCCCTGAGTTCTTCGAGGTGCGAGCCGTGCACCGCGGCATCCCTTCGCATCGCGCGCATGCGGCGCTCCACCTCATCCCGGATGCGCAGCTCGTCGGCGACACTCTGCGCCACGCTCATGGCCGGTGCCGTCGTGAAGCCGCCCACGTGCGACTCCTCCCATGCGCCGGCGTAGAGGACGCCCCGGGGCCGGCCTTCGACGACGATCGGCAGCGCGAGCAGTGTGCGAAGTCCTTCGCCCAGCACGAACACGTCGTAGTCGTGTGTGATGTGCTGCGAGGTGCGGTAGTCGCTCGTCATCCGGGGGCGCAGCTCGATCATGGCGCGGCCGCCGAGCCCCCGCTCGGGGCGCACGGTGAGTCCGTCGAGGCTGTGCGTCCGGTTTCCGACGATGCTGGTCACCCGCACCTCGCCGTCTTCAATGAGTCCGCCGAACGCGACCGGAAAGCGAGTGCGGCGAGCGAGTTCTCGCACGCCGACGGCGACGGGGTCGTCTGCGGCCCCGTGTTGCTTCTCCGATACCACTGCTACCAACTTTCGGGGGTGACGACAGGACCCGCCCGTTTCGTAGCGTCGACGATACCACCGCGTGATTGTCATCACGCGGCTTACGGACATGTGGCAAGGAGGCCCCATGACTCAACCGACGACGCCCGATTCCGCTGCGGGAATCGACTATCTCGCTGTCGAGGAATCAGACAGATTCCAGGGATTGAGACGACTGCAGCGCTCATTCATCTTCCCGATGGCCGGGTTCTTCCTGATCTGGTATTTCGCATACGTCCTGCTGGCCGCGTTCGCGACCGACTTCATGAGTCAGCGCGTCTGGGGTGACATCACCATCGGACTGCTCATGGGACTCGGGCAGTTCGTCACGACTTTCGTCATCACGATGGCCTATGTGTCGTTCGCGAACCGTCGCCTCGATCCCATCGCGACCGAGATCCGTGAAGAGCTCGAGAAGGCGGAGACGAAGGCATGATGACGACACACCTGGCCGCCGAGGCGGTTCAGAACGACCCCGTGCTGAACATCGCGATCTTCGGGGCATTCGTCGCGGTCACGCTCTTCATCGTGATCCGCGCGAGCCGGAACAACAAGACGGCCGCCGACTACTACGCCGCGGGGCGGTCGTTCAGCGGCACGCAGAACGGCTTCGCCATCGCGGGGGACTACCTGTCGGCGGCCTCGTTCCTCGGCATCTGCGGGGCGATCGCGATCAACGGCTACGACGGATTCCTCTACTCGATCGGATTCCTGGTGGCCTGGCTCGTCGCCCTCCTGCTCGTCGCGGAGATGATGCGCAACACCGGCAAGTTCACCATGGCAGATGTGCTCTCGTTCCGTCTCAAGCAGCGGCCCGTGCGCATGGCAGCTGCCCTGACGACGCTGGCCGTCTGCTTCTTCTACCTGCTGGCGCAGATGTCGGGAGCGGGCGGGCTCGTCTCGCTGCTGCTCGGCGTCGATGACAGGATCGGCCAGTCGCTGGTGATCGCGATCGTCGGCGTCCTCATGATTGTGTACGTGCTGATCGGCGGCATGAAGGGCACCACGTGGGTGCAGATCGTCAAGGCGGTGCTGCTCATCGCCGGCGCTCTCGCGATGACGATCTGGGTTCTCGCGCTGCACGGCTTCAGTCTGAACACGCTGCTCGAGAGCGCTGTCGACAACTCGCCCAACGGTGAGAAGGTCCTCGGCCCCGGCCTGCAGTACGGCGCGAACCCGCTCGACTTCCTCTCGCTGGGCATGGCGCTCGTGCTCGGCACCGCGGGCCTGCCGCACGTGCTGATGCGCTTCTACACCGTGCCCACGGCGAAGGAGGCGCGCCGCTCGGTCGTCTGGGCGATCTGGCTCATCGGCGGGTTCTACCTGCTCACCCTCGTGCTCGGCTACGGGGCCGGCGCGCTCGTCGGGCCCGAGCGCATCGCGGCCGCACCGGGCGGAGTGAACTCGGCGGCGCCGCTGCTCGCTCAGGCGCTTGGCGGTCCGCTGCTGATGGGGTTCATCTCGGCCGTCGCGTTCGCGACGATCCTCGCTGTGGTCGCGGGTCTGACGATCACCGCCGCGGCGTCGTTCGCGCACGACATCTATTCGAACGTGATCAAGCGCGGCAAGGACGGCACGGGCACGGTCGACCCCAACGGCGAAGTCAAGGTGGCTCGCCGCACGGTGATCGTGATCGGAGTGCTCGCGATCGTGGGCGGCATCGGAGCGCAGGGGCAGAACATCGCGTTCCTCGTGGCCCTCGCCTTCGCCATCGCCGCCTCTGCGAACCTGCCGACCATCCTCTATTCGCTGTTCTGGAAGCGCTTCAACACCCGTGGAGCGGTGTGGAGCATGTACGGCGGTCTGATCGCCGCCATCGGCCTGATCGTGATCTCGCCGGTGTTCTCGGGCAACGAGAAGGCGATGATCCCCGGCATCGACATCGCGATCTTCCCGCTGAACAACCCGGGCATCGTCTCGATCCCGCTGGGATTCCTGCTCGGCTGGATCGGCACGATCACGGCCAGAACGGCCGAATCGCGCGCGCTCGCCGCCGAGATGGAGGTGCGCTCGCTCACCGGATTCGGGGCCGAGAAGGCGGTGGATCACTAGGTCTCTCCCCAGAGATACCCGAATGCCGCGTCCCCAGCGCGGCGGGAGCGGAGCCCGGCGGCCTACACGCCGGGCTCCGGTTCGTTCGGCGTCCCGTTCCCAGCAGGTCATCGCCGCGCCGGCCCCAGAAGGTCACGGCCACCTGTCCCCAGAAGGCCACCGCCGCCCTGTCCCCAGAAGGCCACCGCGGCCCTGTCCCCAGAAGGCCACCGCCGCCCCGTCCCCAACCGCGCCCCGGTCGACCCTCACGCCCGCGCCGCAGAGGCGTCACGCTCGAGATCGAGCAGAAACCGCTTGCGGTCGGGATGTGCTCCGTAGTGGCCGGGTGTGCCGTCGGAGCGGATCACCCGGTGCACGGGGACGATCACCGACAGGGGCGTGAGTCGGCACGCCGTTCCGACGGCGCGAGCCGCGCCGGGGCTTCCGGCGATGACCGCCACCTCGCCGTAGCTCATGGTCTCACCCCACGGGATGCCGCACACGGCCTGCAGCGCCGACCGGGTGAAGCCGTCGACGAGACGCCAGTCGAAGGTGAAGCGCTCGTCGAAGCGCACCGGCTCGCCCTCGAAGTACTCGCCGAGCGCCGCCGACAGCTCGTCGGCCACGCCGGGGGCCGGTTCCGGCGTCTCTCCGATCCGCCGGCTGACGCTCTCCAGAAGCCACGGCACCCGAGGATCCGCGGACTCCGAGAGGTCGAAGCTGACGATCCCGGCATCCGAGAAGACCGCCAGGGCGTTGCCGAACGGCGTAGGCGCGAAGTCGTAGCGATAGCTCATGCCACCATCCTGCTCCCGGCTGTCGCTGCGATCGGGCCGCGATCGCGGATACTGTGGACGATCCACGTCGAGAGCCCACCTGTGCAGGAAGACGCGCGCAGGCACGCGGAATCGTCGCGAAACGGCCGGGAATACCGCCCGTCGCGCCGGTCGCGCCTAGGCTTGCCGTGTGTGGCGACGAGAGGCGAAGGATGCTGAGCGCGCGACCCAGCCGGTCGCGGTGACGCTCGGTGATCTCAGCGACGCCTCGAGCGGCGTCGGCATCGCACACGCGGCGGAGGAGCGTCGCACCAGTCTGCGTGCCCAGGCTGCCGATCTGGGCGGCGCCTCGCCGCTGATCAGCTTCGTCGATGCTCCGGAATCCGTCATCGACATCTCCCGTGCCCACCCCGGCAGCCTGCCGCAGTTCATCACCGGCCGCTCCACCCTCCTGTCGAACCTGTTCCGCGACGAGGTGGGGCTGCGCACCGCGCGGATGGCAGCCGAGCGCATCACCGCGCGCAACACCGAGCTGCGCACGGTGCGCGGCATCGACGCCGTGCGCCTCGCGGTCGGAATCGCCCGGTGGCGCATCGGCGGTGCGCAGTTCGCCGCCCCCGTGCTGCTGCGCCCCCTCGCGATCCGGCGCCACCACGCCGATTTCGAGCTGAAGCTGCACGGACGATTCGAGGTGAACCCGGAACTCGTGCGCGTCGCACGCGAGCACTTCGGGCTCGACCTGGACCCGGCCGGCCTCGCATCCCTCGCCTACGACGGGGGGATATTCAAGCCGCAGCCGGTGATCGATCAGCTGCGTGCTCTGACCCGCTCGATCGACACGTTCGCCGTGAACCCGCGTCTGGTCGTGTCGACATTCGCCGATGTCGCCGATGCGATGGTGCGCGACATGGTCGATCTCGACCATCCCGTGCTCAATGCGCTCGCCGGGCACGTGGGCGACCGTGAGCAGGTCACCGCGCCGCGCGAACTGCCCGCCGCGGCGGGACCGGACGATCGCGCCCCGGCTTCGGAGAGCCTGCTGCTCGACGCCGACTCCGAGCAGGAGGAGGTGCTCGCGCGCATCGCCGCGGGGCATTCCCTCGTCGTCTCGACGCTGCCTGGCACGGGAGGCACGCAGACCGTCATCAATGCGCTGGGCGGATTCGTGCGCTCGGGCCGGCGCGTCCTCGTCGTGTCCGCCCGCCGATCGACGCTCGACGGCGTCCGCCATCGCCTCGCCGGCGTGGGCCTCGACGCGCTCGCCGTCTCACCCGCCCGCGCGCGTCGCGACCTCATCACCGCGATCGCCCGCAGCGAGAAGGCCACCCAGCCCAAGGCGGCCGAGCTCGACGAGGCGCTGGTGCGCCTGCGCACCGTGCTCCGCGACTACCGGGGAGCGCTCGGCGAGCCGGTGGGGCGCACCGGTGCATCCGTCCTCGACGCGACCAGAGAGCTCGCTCGGCTCGCAGCCCTCCCCGTCCCACCGTCGACCGGAGCCCGCCTCTCGATCGACACGCTCGAGAAGCTCGCCGGAGACCGCAGCGACGCCGCGCAGGCGCTCACTCGCGCGGCCAAGCTCGGCGAGTTCCGCTTCGGACCGGACGACTCACCCTGGTACGGCGTCAGCTTCGACAGCGCGGAAGCCGCTCAGCAGGCTCACGAGCTCGCGGGACGGCTGCACGGCTCGGCCGTGCCGTCGCTCCTCGAGCGCGGATACGAGCTGATCGCGCAGACGAGCATGCGCCCGTTCGGCACGATCGACGAGCTCGGCGAGTACGTGCGGCTGCTGCAGGGCATCCGGGACTCACTCGATCGCTTCAGCCCGACCGTCTTCGAACGACCCCTCGGCGAGCTGATCCAGGCGCACGGCTCGCGCCGTGACGCGCCTGGCATGTCGTCCGCCAACCGGCGCCGGCTCAAGAAGCTCGCTCGCGAGTACGTCCGCCCCGGTGCGCACGTCTCGGAGATGCACGAGGCGCTGCTGCGCATCCAGCAGCAGCGCACGCAGTGGCAGCGCTATGTCGAGGCGGGCGTGGCGCCGCAGGTGCCGCTGGGGCTCTCGGACGTGCACGTCGCGTGGCAGCGGGTCTCCGCCGAGCTGGCCGACCTCGATCGCGCCCTGGGCCGTCGCGAGCCGCTCAGCTCGCTCCCGGTCGCCCGTCTCGTGCGCACGCTCTCGGGCCTCGCCGCGCGCTCGGCCGTGTTCGACAATCTCGTCGAGCGCACGCAGATCCGCGACGCGCTCGCGGGCCTCGGCCTGCGTCCGCTGCTCTCCGACCTGTCCGTGCGGCACGTGCCGGAGGAGCGGGTCTCCGCCGAGCTCGAATTCGCCTGGTGGCAGTCGCTTCTCGAGCGCGCTCTGCAGGACGACCGGTCGCTTCTCGGCGCCAACACCGCGGTGGTCGATCGTCTCGAGCGCGACTTCCGGCTCGTCGACGAGGCGCACACGGCGATGGCCGGCCCCCTGCTGGCATGGAACCTGGCCAGCCAGTGGCGCATCGCGATCGTCGATGAGCCCGACCAGGCCGCCCATCTGCGCCGGGCGCTGAAGACGGGCGAGGCGACGACCGCCGAGATCGTCTCGGCTGCCCCCGATCTCACACGCGTGCTGGCGCCGGTGTGGATCGCTTCACCGTACGAGGTGCCGCTGATCCCCGAGTCGGTCGAGTTCGACGCCGTGCTGCTCGTGGATGCCGCAGCCGTGAACCTCGCCGAGACCGCGCCGGCGATCCGCCGTGCACGTCAGATCGTCGCCTTCGGCGACCCGGTGACCCAGCGACCCACGCCGTTCACCGTCGCCACCCTGCCCGACGCGGAGTGGGAGCCCGAGGTCGACTTCGACGACGTGTCGGTCTTCGAGCGTCTCGCCGAGCTCTTCCCCGTGATGACGCTCACCCGCAGTTATCGAGCCGGGGGAGAGGATCTCGCCGAACTCATCAATGACGCCTTCTACGGCGGAGAGATCGTGTCGCTTCCCTGGGCCGGGTCGTACCTCGGCCGCGGCAGCCTCACCGTCGACTACGTCGAGGGCGGAGTGGGCACGCCCGATCCCGATTCGGGCGCGGTCGAGAGTCCGGATGCCGAGGTGGCCCGCGTCGTGACCCTCGCCGTCGAGCACGCCATCCACCGCCCGACCGAATCGCTCATGGTGATCACGGCCAGCCGCAGGCACGCGGAACGGGTGCGCGCAGCCGTCGCATCCGCCTTCGCCGGCCGCTCCGATGTGGCCGACTTCGTCAGCCGCGACACCGCCGAGCCGTTCGCGGTGCTCACACTCGAGGAGTCGGTGGCGGAGAGTCGCGACCGCGTCATCTTCTCGCTCGGCTTCGGCCTGACCAAGCACGGCCGTGTGCTCAGCGACTTCGGGGATCTCTCGCAGCAGGACGGCGAGCGACTGCTCACCGTCGGGATGACCAGGGCGCGCCGCTCGATGGTCATCGTGTCGTGCATCCGGCCGTCGGCCTTCGATGAAGGACGACTGGAGCACGGCGCCTCGACACTGATGTCGATCCTCGGCGGCCTCGCCGCTCGCGGCCGCGATGCGCGTCTCGAAGATCTCGCCGATCCGCTGACCCTCGCCCTGGCCCGTGAGCTGAGGCGGCTCGGCGCCTCGGTCGATGTCGACTACCGGGGCCTGCTTCCGCTGGTCGCGCAGCACGATGGGCGCGCTGTCGTCATCGAATCCGACGCGGAGATGCGCGGGGAGTCGCTGCGCGAGAGCGTACGGCTGCGCCCGCAGGTGCTGCGCCGCCTGGGCTGGCACTACGTGCGAGTGCACGCGTTCGATCTCTACAGCGATCCCGCCACCGTCGCCCGGCGCATCGCCACCGTGCTCGGGATCGACGAGCACGCCGTGCGGGCCGAGAACGACACACAGCCCTTCGACATCGATGGATGACGAGCGTCAACGGATCGTGCGCGTCGCCGGATCGCGCCGCGCGAAGCTGACCCGCGTGGAGGGCACGACCTCAGAACCGCATGAGAGGGCCGAGCGCTCCGCACCCGCTGAGGGCGAGCGCGGACCGAACGATGAGCGGATGCTGCGCGAGGTCCCGCCGCATTACTGAGCGCTGCCGCGCCGCAGCGCTCCCGCTGCCGCACCGAGCATCTGCTGCGGCATGCGAGAACGGCCCGCCTCCGAGGAGGCGGGCCGTTCTCGCGTTCCGGACGATCAGCGGGTGCCGGCGTCGCGACGCAGCAGGTCGCGGATCTCGATGAGCAGCTCCTGCTCGGTCGGCAGGGTCTCCTCGTCGACGGCCGGGTTCTTCGCGGCCTTGCGCTCCTTGTACGTGTTCATCGGGACGACGAACACGAAGTACACCACCACGGCCACGGCGAAGAAGGTGATCACGGCGGAGATCAGCTCTCCGACCGGGAAGGTCACCGGGTCGTTGTAGATGTTGCGGACGGTGAAGCCGAACTTGCCGGCCTCGTCCGCCTTGAAGACCATCGCGACGAGCGGATTGATGATGCTCGACACGACCGCGTTCACGATGGCGGTGAACGCCGTGCCGATCACGACCGCCACGGCGAGGTCGATGACGTTGCCCTTGGTGATGAATTCCTTGAATCCCTGGATCATCGGCTTCCCTCTCATAATGGGGACCTCAGCTCGAGGCCGGCGTCGCCGCGGGCGCCGGGGCGGCGGCCGTCGACTTCTCCGCCTTCGATGATGCCGATCCGGATGCCGGAGCACCCGCATTTCCGCGCGAGTCGGTGCGATAGAAGCCGGAGCCGTTGAAAGTCACTCCGACCGACCCGTACTGCTTGCGAAGCGCTCCGCCGCACTCCGGGCAGAGGGTGAGCGAGTCCTCGGAGAAGGACTGCACGGCGTCGAAGCGGTGGTCGCAGGCCGTGCACGCGTAGGCGTAGGTGGGCATGGGATGCTCCTGTCAGTTCCGCGCGGGCGACAGGGTGATGGTCTGCGTCGGGGTGACGATGCCATCGACCGGCTGGTCGTGCACTTCGCGCGGCAGCGAATCGAGTACCTCGGAATCATAGATCACCGCGTACACGGGCGGGCGGCGCTCCATCGAGCCGAGGGTCTTGTCGAAGTACCCGCGTCCCCACCCCAGTCGCGTGCCGTCGCGATCGACGGCGGCGGCGGGGATCAGCATCAGGTCCACATCGTTCACGGCGATCGGCCCCAGCACCTCGCCGGTCGGCTCGGGTAGGCCGAACAGCCCCTCGGCGACCGCGTCGGAGTCGTCGGCGACGGCCCAGTCGAGCAGCCCGTCGGCACGGCTGATCGGAAGCAGCACCCGGATGCCTCGTCGCACCGCCGCCTGGACGAAAGGCAGGGTCCCCGGCTCCGTGGTGGTGGAGAGAAAGCACGACACCGATCGCGCGCCCTGCGCGGTGAGCAGCGCATCCAGCTGGGCCGCGAGACCGACGGCCGCCTCGTCGCGCTGCGCCTGCGACAGGATCTGACGGCGTTCACGCAGTTCGGCGCGCAGCGCACGTTTCTGCTGTTCTGCTTCGCTCCGCATGCCCCGATCATACGGGGGTCGATCGGCCATCCACGATCGACGGAGGATACCCGCCACTATGCTGAACCGCATGCGCACCATGAAGGCGGTGATTCCCGCCGCGGGCCTGGGAACCCGGTTCCTGCCGGCTACCAAGGCGATGCCCAAGGAGATGCTCCCGGTCGTCGACAAGCCGGCCATTCAGTACGTGGTGGAGGAGGCGGTCGCCGCCGGCATCCACGACATCCTCGTGATCATCGGCCGCAACAAGAACGCGATCTCCGACCACTTCGACTCGGTGCCCGAACTGGAGGTCCGCCTGCAGGAGAAGGGCGACCACGGCCGCCTCGAGCGGGTGATGAAGTCGAGCGATCTGGCAGACATCCATTTCGTGCGCCAGGGCGAGCCGAAGGGGCTCGGGCACGCGGTGCTGCGTGCGCGGACCCACATCGGCGACAGCTCGTTCGCCGTGCTGCTGGGCGACGATCTGATCGACGAGCGCGACTCGCTGCTGACGCAGATGATCGCGACTCATGAGCGCACCGGTGCAGCGGTCATCGCGCTGATGGAGGTCGACCCCGCCCAGATTCATCTGTACGGCGCGGCCGACGCCGCCCCGACGGAGAGCGACGGGGTCGTGCGGGTGGATGCCCTCGTCGAGAAGCCCTCTGCCGAGGACGCACCCTCGAACCTTGCGGTGATCGGTCGATACGTGCTGCCGCCGGCCATCTTCGACATCCTCGAGCGCACCGAGCCGGGCAAGGGCGGCGAGATCCAGCTGACCGATGCGCTGCAGGAGCTGGCCGCCGATGCGGACGGCCCCGGTGTCGTCGGTGTCGTCTTCGGCGGACGCCGCTACGACACGGGCGATCGCGCCGACTACATCAAGGCGATCGTGCAGCTCGCCGCGGATCGTGACGACCTCGGCGAGGAGCTGCGGCCGTGGCTCAAGCAGTTCGCGGCCGGTCTCTGACCGGAGGACGACGATGTCGAACGACATCCTGCCCGTGATGCGCTACGGGCCCGTGACCCTGCGTCTGGTGAAGCCCCGCGATGCGAGGGTGCTGCAGCGCGAACTGCTTGAGAACCGCTCCTGGCTGCAGCCCTGGGAGGCGACGATCCCGGGTGGCACCGCCGGCTTCGACATGCGGGCGACCATCCGCAGGCTGCTGCAGCAGCACCGCGACGGCGCCGGCTACCCGTTCGTGATGGAGTACGAAGGCCAGGTGGCCGGGCAGCTCAACATCTGGGGTGTCGCCCGCGGTTCGCTCGCCTCGGCGACCATCGGGTACTGGGTCAGCGAGCGCTTCGCCGGCAAGGGCATCACCCCGACAGCGGTCGCGATGGCCACGGATGCCGCGTTCGACCAGCTCGGCCTGCACCGGGTGGAGATCTGCATCCGTCCCGAGAACCGGGCGAGTCTGAGAGTCGTGCAGAAGCTCGGCTTCCGCTACGAGGGGCTGCGTCGGCGCTACATCCACATCGACGGGGACTGGCGCGACCACCACGCCTTCGCCCTCACGCAGGAGGAGGTGCCCCGCGGAGTGCTGTCCCGCTGGGTGAACGGCGACGTGCCCGTGGCTGCGGCGCTGCCCCCGCACGACGAGGTGCAGAGCTGACGGGCGCGACACACGCGCGGGATTGATCGGGTCTTGGCTCGGCCGGGCGCTACCGTGGTGAGCATGGATGGGCCGGTGCTGAGTGGAGGCGTGATCGTCGTCGTCGCCGTGCTGCTCTGGGTGCTCTATTTCGTGCCCAGCTGGCGCGGTCGACACCAGTACTACGCCGCCGAGCGCAACGCGGTGCGCCTCAACCAGGCGCTGCGTGTTCTGGCCGAGACCAGCGAGACTCCCGATGAGGTGCGCCTCGAGCTGACGGCGCGCACGGCTCTCGCCCAGCAGCGGCTGGCCAAGCGCCTGCAGGCCGAGAAGGAGAACGCCGAGCTCGAGCGACTTCGCGCCGAACTCGCCGCGACGCGCCGTGATCCCGCGGTGCGTCGGGCGCGGGCTCGCCGCCGCACGCGGCTGGCCGCAACGGCATCCGTCGTCACCGCGCTGGTGATGCTCGGACTCGGCGTCTGGCAGATCTTCGCGACCGGAGGGTGGATGCTCGCCGCCGGGGGAGCGGCCCTCGCCGCCCTCGGAACCGCAGCACTGGTTCGCATGGCTAATGTCGCCGCGCGCGGTGCGCGG
Organism: Microbacterium sp. nov. GSS16; assembly: GCF_028198145.1. NCBI lineage: Bacteria > Bacillati > Actinomycetota > Actinomycetes > Micrococcales > Microbacteriaceae > Microbacterium > Microbacterium sp. nov. GSS16. The sequence continues at coordinate 1,635,049 of NZ_CP116338.1, forward strand.
CGCCTCGAGCGGCCCACCGTCGCACCCGTCGCGGAGCGGGTGTCGCCGCCGCTGCACGATCAGGGGCCCGCCGTGTGGACGCCGCGTCCGCTGCCGCAGCAGATGGTGACGGTCGCCGGGTCCCGCGCGCAGACCGCACAGGCCGAGATCGACGCTCGCGCCGAGCGCGAGCGGGCCGCCCGCCGTGCCGAGCTCCGCCGCCGCGCTGAGGAACTCGCCCCGCCCGCACCCACCGCACTGCCCGTCGCGCCGGCCGCAGTCGAGGCATCGCCGTATGCGCGGATGGGTGTCGTGGACGACGCGGAGATCGAGGCTCACGTGCGTCAGCTGCTCGCACGTCGAGCAGCCGGCTGAGCGCGTGATAACCTGAACTGTGTTCACGGGCCTATGGCGCAGTTGGTAGCGCGCCTCGTTCGCATCGAGGAGGTCAGGGGTTCGAATCCCCTTAGGTCCACACCGTGACAGAACCCCCGCACTGAGGTGCGGGGGTTCTGTCGTTTCTCCAGCCGCTCAGGTGGCGACATGCCGCTGTCGCAGCCGCCGCCATCGGCTGGACGGATGCCTGCGGCTCGGGGTGTTGTCCTGGTGGTGGGGGTTTTCGGGTGGTGGGTGTGGGGGTGCGACACGCCCGGGGTGTGGTGGTGATTTGCGGGGTGTGGGGGATGGGCGTAACTTATTACTTGTTCGCCCCAAGCGGTTGAGCGGAAGGCCTGAAGGGCCTGGCTCCCCTCCAAGTAGCGAACCACCCACCTCCACTGCTGGGAGCTTCGGTTTCTGGTGCGGGTCTTTGGCCCGGGGAGTGTGGTCATCCCTGTCGGGGTTGTCGATTTGACAGTCTGGTCGGATGGGTTAGGCTGGAGAAGTTGCCTCGGAAGCGAGGCGCGGATCTGGTCCTGGTCCTCTCGGCGTGTCGGTTTGACAGTCGGGCCGGGATGGATAAGATTGTGAAGTTGCCCTGCGCTTCTCGCCCTGTTGGGGTGGGTGTGCGGGTGCGTCCGATCCTTGAGAACTCAACAGCGTGCACTTGTCAAATGCCAAATTATCCTCGTCCAACCCTTGTGGGGGTTGGTTGAGAATTCCTTTGGATCAATTTATATGAATGTCAGCAATGATGTTCGTCTCTTTTGGTCAGTTTCAAACTCGCTGCATGGTCGTTTTCCCGATTGTGTATGCATTTCTTTTTTACGGAGAGTTTGATCCTGGCTCAGGATGAACGCTGGCGGCGTGCTTAACACATGCAAGTCGAACGATGAAGCCCAGCTTGCTGGGTGGATTAGTGGCGAACGGGTGAGTAACACGTGAGCAACCTGCCCCTGACTCTGGGATAAGCGCTGGAAACGGCGTCTAATACTGGATATGTCCCGTCACCGCATGGTGTGCGGGTGGAAAGATTTTTCGGTTGGGGATGGGCTCGCGGCCTATCAGCTTGTTGGTGAGGTAATGGCTCACCAAGGCGTCGACGGGTAGCCGGCCTGAGAGGGTGACCGGCCACACTGGGACTGAGACACGGCCCAGACTCCTACGGGAGGCAGCAGTGGGGAATATTGCACAATGGGCGGAAGCCTGATGCAGCAACGCCGCGTGAGGGATGACGGCCTTCGGGTTGTAAACCTCTTTTAGCAGGGAAGAAGCGAGAGTGACGGTACCTGCAGAAAAAGCACCGGCTAACTACGTGCCAGCAGCCGCGGTAATACGTAGGGTGCAAGCGTTATCCGGAATTATTGGGCGTAAAGAGCTCGTAGGCGGTCTGTCGCGTCTGCTGTGAAATCCCGAGGCTCAACCTCGGGCTTGCAGTGGGTACGGGCAGACTAGAGTGCGGTAGGGGAGATTGGAATTCCTGGTGTAGCGGTGGAATGCGCAGATATCAGGAGGAACACCGATGGCGAAGGCAGATCTCTGGGCCGTAACTGACGCTGAGGAGCGAAAGGGTGGGGAGCAAACAGGCTTAGATACCCTGGTAGTCCACCCCGTAAACGTTGGGAACTAGTTGTGGGGTCCTTTCCACGGATTCCGTGACGCAGCTAACGCATTAAGTTCCCCGCCTGGGGAGTACGGCCGCAAGGCTAAAACTCAAAGGAATTGACGGGGACCCGCACAAGCGGCGGAGCATGCGGATTAATTCGATGCAACGCGAAGAACCTTACCAAGGCTTGACATACACGAGAACGGGCCAGAAATGGTCAACTCTTTGGACACTCGTGAACAGGTGGTGCATGGTTGTCGTCAGCTCGTGTCGTGAGATGTTGGGTTAAGTCCCGCAACGAGCGCAACCCTCGTTCTATGTTGCCAGCACGTAATGGTGGGAACTCATGGGATACTGCCGGGGTCAACTCGGAGGAAGGTGGGGATGACGTCAAATCATCATGCCCCTTATGTCTTGGGCTTCACGCATGCTACAATGGCCGGTACAATGGGCTGCGATACCGTAAGGTGGAGCGAATCCCAAAAAGCCGGTCCCAGTTCGGATTGAGGTCTGCAACTCGACCTCATGAAGTCGGAGTCGCTAGTAATCGCAGATCAGCAACGCTGCGGTGAATACGTTCCCGGGTCTTGTACACACCGCCCGTCAAGTCATGAAAGTCGGTAACACCTGAAGCCGGTGGCCTAACCCCTTGTGGGAGGGAGCTGTCGAAGGTGGGATCGGTAATTAGGACTAAGTCGTAACAAGGTAGCCGTACCGGAAGGTGCGGCTGGATCACCTCCTTTCTAAGGAGCACTGCAGGACTTCGGTTCTGACAGAGCCGGATTCACACCGAATGTGTGTGACCGGAGCTCATGGGTGGAACATTTGACATGCCGTCAGCGCAGCTGGCTTTGCTTAGTACGGTCTTTCGGGATCTGGAACGGTGGGGTCGGGGAGCGGGGCGGCTGCACGCTGTTGGGTCCTGAGGGACCGGGCCGGCCGTTTGGTCGAACCGACTCCTCGTGGCCCTTACTTCTGTTGCCGGTTGGCAGGGGGAGAAAGGGACCGCCCGTACTTTGAGAACTACACAGTGGACGCGAGCATCTTAAAGAAAACCGGGTCAGGCCTTTTCCTGGGTCTGACCTATCTCATGTGATTTCAAGTCTTTAAGAGCAAACGGTGGATGCCTTGGCATCTGGAGCCGAAGAAGGACGTAGCAATCTGCGATAAGCCTCGGGGAACTGATAAGCGAGTTTTGATCCGAGGGTGTCCGAATGGGGAAACCCCGCCAGGCGTTTGTGCGACCTGGTGACTCCCGCCTGAATATATAGGGCGGGTAGAGGGAACGTGGGGAAGTGAAACATCTCAGTACCCACAGGAAGAGAAAACAACAGTGATTCCGTGAGTAGTGGCGAGCGAAAGCGGATGAGGCTAAACCGGGTGTGTGTGATAGCCGGCAGGCGTTGCATGCCCGGGGTTGCGGGACTCTTTTGAACATTCTGCCGAGTGTTCGACGTGATGTGACGATATAGACGAACCGTCTTGAAAGGCGGGCCATAGTGGGTGCCAGCCCCGTAGTCGAAATGTTGTGCGCAGCGTGAAGAGTATCCCAAGTAGCACGGGGCCCGAGAAATCCCGTGTGAATCTGTCAGGACCACCTGATAAGCCTAAATACTCCCAGATGACCGATAGCGGACAAGTACCGTGAGGGAAAGGTGAAAAGTACCCCGGGAGGGGAGTGAAATAGTACCTGAAACCGTTTGCTTACAAACCGTTGGAGCCTCCTTAGCAGGGGTGACAGCGTGCCTTTTGAAGAATGAGCCTGCGAGTTAGTGATATGTGGCGAGGTTAACCCGTGTGGGGTAGCCGTAGCGAAAGCGAGTCTGAATAGGGCGTTTTTAGTCGCATGTTCTAGACCCGAAGCGAAGTGATCTATCCATGGCCAGGTTGAAGCACGTGTAAGAGCGTGTGGAGGACCGAACCCACTTAGGTTGAAAACTGAGGGGATGAGCTGTGGATAGGGGTGAAAGGCCAATCAAACTTCGTGATAGCTGGTTCTCTCCGAAATGCATTTAGGTGCAGCGTTGCGTGTTTCTTGCCGGAGGTAGAGCTACTGGATGGCCGATGGGCCTCACCAGGTTACTGACGTCAGCCAAACTCCGAATGCCGGTAAGTGAGAGCGCAGCAGTGAGACTGTGGGGGATAAGCTTCATAGTCGAGAGGGAAACAACCCAGACCACCATCTAAGGTCCCAAAGCGCGTGCTAAGTGGAAAAGGATGTGGAGTTGCTTAGACAACCAGGAGGTTGGCTTAGAAGCAGCCACCCTTGAAAGAGTGCGTAATAGCTCACTGGTCAAGTGATTCCGCGCCGACAATGTAACGGGGCTCAAGCACGCCACCGAAGTTGTGGCATTGACATTTTTGGTAGGCCTTCGTGGTCCAGCCGTGTTGATGGGTAGGAGAGCGTCGTGTGGCGAGTGAAGCGGCGGTGGAAACCAGCCGTGGACGCCACACGAGTGAGAATGCAGGCATGAGTAGCGAAAGACGTGTGAGAAACACGTCCTCCGGAAGACCAAGGGTTCCAGGGTCAAGCTAATCTTCCCTGGGTAAGTCGGGACCTAAGGCGAGGCCGACAGGCGTAGTCGATGGACAACGGGTTGATATTCCCGTACCGGCGAAGAACCGCCCCAGTCAATCCAGTAATGCTAAGTGTCCAAAGCCGGACATCGAACCCTTCGGGGTTCACCGTCCGGTGGAGCACACGACCCTATGCTGGTGCGGCTAGCGTATTAACAGGTGTGACGCAGGAAGGTAGCCCAAGCCAGGCGATGGTTGTCCTGGTGCAAGTGCGTAGGCCGAGTCATAGGCAAATCCGTGACTCATACAGGCTGAGACACGATGCGGATAAAAAGTGGGTGATCCTATGCTGCCGAGAAAAGCATCGACGCGAGGTTCAAGCCGCCCGTACCCCAAACCGACTCAGGTGGTCAGGTAGAGAATACCAAGGAGATCGAGAGAATCGTGGTTAAGGAACTCGGCAAAATGCCCCCGTAACTTCGGGAGAAGGGGGGCCACCCGCTTATACGGATTCACTCCGAAAAGGGCGTGGTGGCCGCAGAGACTAGTGGGTAGCGACTGTTTACTAAAAACACAGGTCCGTGCGAAGACGCAAGTCGATGTATACGGACTGACGCCTGCCCGGTGCTGGAAGGTTAAGAGGACCGGTTAGCCGCAAGGCGAAGCTGAGAATTTAAGCCCCAGTAAACGGCGGTGGTAACTATAACCATCCTAAGGTAGCGAAATTCCTTGTCGGGTAAGTTCCGACCTGCACGAATGGCGTAACGACTTCCCAACTGTCTCAACCGCGAACTCGGCGAAATTGCACTACGAGTAAAGATGCTCGTTACGCGCAGCAGGACGGAAAGACCCCGTGACCTTTACTACAGCTTGGTATTGGTGTTCGGTGTGGCTTGTGTAGGATAGGTGGGAGACTGTGAAGCCGTGACGCCAGTTACGGTGGAGTCATTGTTGAAATACCACTCTGGTCATATTGGATATCTAACTTCGAACCGTGATCCGGTTCAGGGACAGTGCCTGGTGGGTAGTTTAACTGGGGCGGTTGCCTCCCAAAAAGTAACGGAGGCGCCCAAAGGTTCCCTCAACCTGGTTGGCAATCAGGTGGCGAGTGTAAGTGCACAAGGGAGCTTGACTGTGAGACTGACAGGTCGAGCAGGGACGAAAGTCGGGACTAGTGATCCGGCAGTGGCTTGTGGAAGCGCTGTCGCTCAACGGATAAAAGGTACCTCGGGGATAACAGGCTGATCTTGCCCAAGAGTCCATATCGACGGCATGGTTTGGCACCTCGATGTCGGCTCGTCGCATCCTGGGGCTGGAGTAGGTCCCAAGGGTTGGGCTGTTCGCCCATTAAAGCGGTACGCGAGCTGGGTTTAGAACGTCGTGAGACAGTTCGGTCCCTATCCGCTGCGCGCGTAGGAAGTTTGAGAGGATCTGACCCTAGTACGAGAGGACCGGGTTGGACGAACCTCTGGTGTGCCAGTTGTTCCGCCAGGAGCACCGCTGGTTAGCTACGTTCGGGATGGATAACCGCTGAAAGCATCTAAGCGGGAAGCCGGCCTCAAGATGAGACTTCCATACCCCTCGGGGTGAGAGGCTCCCAGCCAGACGACTGGGTTGATAGGCCAGATGTGGAAGCACGGCAACGTGTGCAGCTGACTGGTACTAATAAGCCGATGACTTGATAACACCTCTTCTGCGAGATGAACGCGTCCACTTTGTGGTTCTCGACGTACGGTCGGAACCAAACAACACACTCCACGCGAGTGATGTTGCCGATGAACATGTCAATAGTGTTACGGCGGCCATAGCGTGAGGGAAACGCCCGGTCACATTCCGAACCCGGAAGCTAAGCCTCACAGCGCCGATGGTACTGCAGGGGGGACCCTGTGGGAGAGTAGGACACCGCCGGACTTCTTCTGTGAAAGAGCCACCCATAGTCGGGTGGCTCTTTTGCGTTAACGGTGCATGATTTGACTTCCCCTGGGGGCGGGCTATGGTCGGTGGTTACCGAACCCGCCAGCCGAAAGAGGGGAAGCGAGTCCATGTCTGGAAAGACACCGCAATCACGAGCCGGGAAGAAGGCACCCCAGCTCTCGCTCAAGGAGAAGAGAGCCGAGAAGCGCGCCAAGCGCGAACCGGAGTCCTTCATCAAACCGCGCAAGGGCGCGTCGGGCTGAGTCCCGATCGTCGAGGGCGTCGTGGATGCTGCATCTGGCAGCCCACGGCGCCCTTCGTCGTTCATCGACGGTCGTAGCCGAGCCTGGTCTGCAGCGTGCCGGCGGCGTGCAGCACCTCGGCGGCCTCAGGTGCCTCCTGCCGGTCCTCCCACGTCACGGCTACCGCCGCGATCGGCCAGTCGGCGTGGTCGTGCACGGCCGCGGCCACAGATCGGAAACCCGGGGTCACCTCTCCGTCTTCCGTGGCCACTCCTGCTTGCCGTACCTGGCGCAGCACCTCGCGCAGCTCGGAGGGCCGGACAGGTCCGCGGCCCGTCCGATCGGTGAATGCCGCGGCATCCGGATACAGCGCCCGCACCTGAGCGGCGGGCAGCGCCGCCAGCATCGCGCGGCCGGTGGCCGTCAGATGCGCAGGCAGCCGCACCCCGACGTCGGTCACCAGGGCGGGACGCCGAGCGGCGCGCTCCTCGACGATGTAGAGCACGTCGCGCCCGCTCATCACCGCCAGATGCGCGCTCTCGCCCACGCGGTCTGCGAGAGCGGCGAGGATCGGCCTGCCGAGCCGTGCCAGCGGCTCCTGCCTGGCATAGCCTCCGGCGAGCTCGAACGCACTGGTGCCCAGCCCCCAGCGGCGCTCCTGCGGGAGGTGCACCACGAAGCCGTGCTGCTCGAGGGTGGCAAGGAGGTGATAGATCGTGGAGCGCGGGATCGCCAGCTCACGCGCCAGCGCTGTCGCCGCGATCGGCGCGGGGCGCCGGGCGAGGTGCTGCAGAATGCGCAGCGTCTGGTCTGCGGCCGGCACCTGCGGGCGGCGGATGCGGGCATCCGGACTGTCTGGGATCACAGACATAGTCTGGCACTGCGGCACCCGCCTGGGGCGGCGACGGTGTGGAATCGAGACATGCAGCATTCCTCTCCCGCGGTCGTCGGCGCGGCGCCCCTGTCTCCCGCCGATGTCGTGGCCGTCGCCCGTCACCTCGCCCCCGTCGCGATCGCCGAGTCTGCGCGGGCCCGCGTCGCCGCAGCCCGCGCCGTCGTCGACGGCATGGCTGCAGACCCCGAGCCGCACTACGGCGTCTCGACCGGCTTCGGCGCTCTCGCCACGACCTTCATCGCTCCTGAGCGCCGCCGGCAGCTCCAGGTCAGCCTGATCCGCTCGCATGCCGCCGGCACCGGGGCGGAGGTCGAGACCGAGGTCGTGCGCGCGCTTCAGCTGCTGCGGCTGCAGACCCTGGCATCCGGTCACACGGGTGTGCGACCCGTCGTCGTCGACACGTACGCGGCCATGCTCAACGCACGCATCACGCCCGTCGTGCGCGAGTACGGATCCCTCGGCTGCTCAGGCGACCTCGCCCCGCTCGCCCACGTGGCACTGGCATCGATGGGGGAAGGCGACGTCCGCGACGCCGAAGGTACGCTCATGCCCGCCGCCGACGCTCTCGCGGCCGCCGGAATCGATCCGCTCGTGCTCGTCGAGAAGGAGGGGCTCGCGCTGATCAACGGCACCGACGGGATGCTCGGGATGCTGCTGCTCGCGCTCGACGACCTCGAGACCCTCGTCACGACCGCCGACCTCGCGGCCGCGATGTCGATCGAGTCGCAGCTGGGCACAGACGCCGTGTTCGCCGCCGACCTGATGGCGCTGCGCCCGCAGGCGGGTCAGGGCGCCTCTGCGGCGAATCTGCGGGCGTTCCTCGGCGAGTCGCCCATGGTGCACAGCCACAAGGGTCCGGAGGACGGGCGCGTGCAGGACGCGTATTCGCTGCGCTGCTCGCCGCAGGTACACGGTGCTGCGCGCGACACGATGGCGCACGCCGCCGTCATCGCGGGACGCGAGCTGGCATCCGTGGTCGACAACCCGGTCGTGACCGCCGACGGGCGCATCGAATCCAACGGCAACTTCCACGGGGCGCCCATCGCCGCGGTGCTCGACTTCCTCGCGATCTCTGTCGCGGACGTGGCATCCGTCTCCGAGCGGCGCACCGATCGCGCGCTCGATCCCGCGCGCAGTCACGGCCTCCCTCCCTTCCTCGCACACGAGGTGGGCGTCGACTCCGGCCTGATGATCGCGCAGTACGCCGCCGCCGGGATCGTCTCCGAGCTCAAGCGCCTGGCCGTGCCGTCATCGGTCGACTCGATCCCCTCGTCCGCCATGCAGGAGGACCATGTGTCGATGGGCTGGTCGGGGGCGCGCAAGCTGCGTCGCGCCATCGACGGCCTCACGAGAGTGCTCGCGATCGAGATCCTCACCGGAGCCCGCGCGCTCGACCTGCGCGCGCCGCTTCAGGCCGGGCCCGCGACGGGCGCCGTCCGGGACCTGATCCGCACCGTGGCCGCCGGCCCCGGACCCGACCACTTCCTCTCACCCGACATGGAGGCCGTGACCGAGCTCGTCCGCTCGGGCGCGGTACTGCGCACCGCGAAGGAGCACGCGAATGTCTGACCTCACTCCGCATGCCACGATGCACGATCCCGCGCGTACCGTCCGCGCCGCTCGGGGTGATCAGCGCACGGCCAAGAGCTGGGGCGCGGAGGCCGCCAAGCGGATGCTGATGAACAACCTCGATCCCGAGGTCGCCGAGCACCCCGAAGACCTCGTCGTCTACGGCGGCACGGGGCGAGCAGCGCGCAGCTGGGAGGCGTACGACGCGATCGTGCGCACCCTCGACGAGCTCGAGCCCGACGAGACCCTGCTCGTGCAGTCCGGAAAGCCCGTCGGCGTGTTCCGCACGCATGAGTGGGCACCGCGCGTGCTCATCGCCAACTCCAACCTCGTCGGCGACTGGGCGACCTGGCCCGAGTTCCGCCGGCTCGAGTCGCTCGGCCTGATGATGTACGGCCAGATGACCGCTGGGTCGTGGATCTACATCGGCACCCAGGGCATCCTGCAGGGTACCTACGAGACCTTCGCCGCGGTGGCCCGCTCGCTGGGCAGGGACTCGCTCAAGGGCACTCTCACCCTCACCGGCGGCGCCGGCGGCATGGGCGGCGCCCAGCCGCTCGCGGTCACCCTCAACGAAGGCGTCGTGCTGATCGTCGACGTCGACGAGTCGCGCCTGTCGCGCCGCGTCGATCACGGCTACCTCGACGAGTACACCACCGATCTCGATGCCGCGGTCGCCCGGGTCGTCGCGGCGAAGCAGGCCGGCGAGGCGCTGTCGGTGGGCGTCGTCGGCAACGCGGCCGAGGTGTTCCCCGAGCTGAAGCGCCGTCAGGATGCCGGTGAGCTGGCGATCGACGTCGTCACCGACCAGACCAGCGCCCACGACCCGCTCGCCTACCTGCCGATCGGTGTCCCGATCGAGGACTGGAAAGCCGAGGCGGCGCGCGACCCCGAGGCGTTCACCCGGCGCTCACGCGAGTCGATGGCCGCGCACGTCGCCGCCATGGTCGCATTCCAGGACGCGGGGGCGGCCGTCTTCGACTACGGCAACTCGATCCGCGCTGAGGCGCAGCTGGGCGGGTTCGACCGCGCGTTCGACTTTCCCGGCTTCGTGCCGGCGTACATCCGCCCGCAGTTCGAAGAGGGCCGGGGGCCCTTCCGCTGGGCCGCTCTGTCGGGCGATCCCGAAGACATCTACAAGACCGACCGCGCGATCGCCGAGCTGTTCCCCGAAGACAGGGCCCTGCACCGCTGGCTCGACAAGGCGGGCGATACGGTGCACTTCGAAGGCCTCCCTGCGCGCATCTGCTGGCTCGGCTACAAGGAGCGCCACCTCGCCGGACTGAAGTTCAACGAGATGGTCGCGTCGGGCGAGCTCTCGGCGCCGATCGTGATCGGGCGCGACCACCTCGACTCGGGCTCGGTCGCATCGCCCTACCGGGAGACCGAGGCCATGAAGGACGGCTCCGACGCGATTGCCGACTGGCCACTGCTCAATGCGCTGCTGAACACGGCATCCGGCGCCAGCTGGGTGTCGCTGCACCACGGGGGCGGCGTCGGCATCGGGCGCTCGATCCACGCCGGCCAGGTATGCGTCGCCGACGGCTCGGAGCTCGCCGCGCAGAAGCTCGAGCGGGTGCTGACCAACGATCCCGGCACCGGTGTCATGCGCCATGTCGACGCCGGCTACGAGCACGCGCGAGACATCGCCCGGGAACGCGGACTCAAGGTGCCGATGCTGTGACCACCACGCTCATCACCGACATCGGGGAGCTCACGACAAATGTCGGCGCTTCGACAGGCTCAGCGGCCCAGGCAGGCACCGGGGCGCAGCCGATCGGGCCTAGGAACCTGTCGAAGGGGATCATGCGCGGCGCGGCCGTCCTCGTCGAGGACGACTCGATCTCGTGGGTCGGCCCCTCGTCCGAGGCGCCGTCAGCCGACGCGATCGTCGACGCCGGCGGCCGCGCCGTCATCCCCGGCTTCGTCGACAGCCACAGCCATCTCGTGTTCGGCGGCGATCGGGCGGCCGAGTTCGAGGCGCGCATGGCGGGGCAGAGGTACGCCGCAGGCGGCATCCGCTCCACGGTCGCCGATACCCGCGACGCGAGCGACGGCGAGCTGCGGGCGCGAGTTCGCGGGTTCGTCGACGAGATGCTGGCCCAGGGCACCACGACCGTCGAGATAAAGAGCGGTTACGGTCTGGACGTCGAGACCGAGGAGCGTCTGGTGCGTCTCGCCGCCGAGGTCACCGACGAGGTCACGTACCTCGGCGCGCACGTCGTGCCGGCCGAGTACGCCGACCGTGGCGACGACTACGTCGACCTGGTGATCGGCGAGATGCTGGATGCCTGCGCCCCGCACGCGAAGTGGATCGACGTGTTCTGCGAGACGGGCGCGTTCACCGTCGCGCAGTCGCGGCGGGTGCTCGAGGCGGGCATCGCCCGCGGGCTGAGGCCGCGGATGCACGCCGGCCAGCTCGGCCCCGGCGACGGTGTGCGGCTGGCGGTCGAGCTCGGAGCGGCGTCCGTGGACCACGGCACGTACCTGACCGACGACGACGTCGCCGCCCTCGCCGCATCCGACACCGTGCTCACCCTGCTGCCGGGAGTGGAGTTCTCGACCCGGCAGCCGTACCCCGACGCTCGTCGCCTGATCGATGCGGGTGTCACGGTCGCCATCGCCTGCGACACGAATCCCGGCTCGAGCTTCACCTCGTCGATGCCCTTCTGCATCGCGCTCGCCGTGCGCGAGATGGGGATGACGCCGGCCGAAGCAGTCTGGGCGGCGACCGCCGGGGGAGCGGCCGCGCTGCGGCGCTCGGACGTCGGCGTGATCACTCCCGGCGCACGGGCCGATCTCGTGCTGCTGGACGCACCGACCAGCGTGCACCTCGCGTACCGACCGGGGGTGCCGCTCGTGCGGCAGGTGTGGAAGGACGGCGTGTCCGTCTGGCGGAAGGGATGAGCATGGCACTCTCGCACGACGAGCTCTGGCCCCGCGCCGGGTCGTGGCCCGCGGCGAAGCCGGGGGAGAGGGCGGATGCCGCGCTGATCGGCATCCCGACCTGGCGCACCTCGCTGTCGCCGACCGGAGCCCACGCGACGCCCGCGGCGATCCGCGATGCGCTGCCGCGCTACAGCGCGGCGGTGATGGGGCCGCCGGTGGTGGATCTGAATCAGGCCCTGCGAATCGTCGACGCCGGCGACGTGCGCGAGCCCGACGGCGACGATGGCGTGCAGCGCGCCGTCGAACGCGTGCACGAGCTCGCCGGGCAGGCGCGGCTGGTCATCGCGCTCGGCGGTGACAACTCGCTCACGTACCCGGTCGCCAGGGGCGCCGCAGCCGACGCCCTGATCACGCTGGACGCGCACTTCGACCTGCGCGAGGGCGTCTCGAACGGCTCCCCGGTGCGCCGCCTGATCGAGGACGCCCCGGTCGGCGAGCGCATCGCCCCGGCCCGCATCGTGCAGATCGGCATCGCCGACTTCGCGAACTCGGCCGCATACGCGCATCGCGCGGCCGAGCTCGGCATCCGGGTGATCACGCTCGACGAGGTGCGCGCGAAGGGCATCCCCTCGGTGGTGGCCGACGCGCTCGCGATCGCGGGGGCGGGATCGCGCATCCATCTCGACATCGACGTCGACGTCGCCGACCGGGCCGTCGCGCCGGGTTGCCCGGCCAGCGTGCCCGGCGGCCTCGCCGCATGGGAGCTGCGCGCTCTGGTGCGCGCGATCGCCTCGGACGCGAAGGTGGTCAGCGCCGACATCGCCGAGGTCGACGCCACAGCCGATGCCGACGACGCCCGCACCGTGCGGCTCGCCGCGCTGTGCGTGCTCGAACTGCTCGCGGGCCTCGCCGCGCGCTAGCCGGGCCCGTCGCGAGACTTCTCTTCCAGCACGAGGCTTGACGTCTGAGTGTCAGTCTCATACCGCAGCGGAAGTGTCGCTGAGCGGACCCCGCCCTCGCCGAAGCGGCGTACGGTGGAGGCATGGCTCGAATCGTGATCTTCGGCGGCCACGGAAAGGTCGCCCTGCTGCTCGCCCCCCTTCTCTCTGCCCGCGGTGACGAGGTGACCGCCGTGATCCGCAACCCCGACCACGTCGACGACGTGCGTGCGGCCGGTGCGGAGCCGGTCGTGTTCGACATCGAGCAGCAGGACCAGGCGGCGATCGCCGAGCTTCTCGCCGGTCACGACGCCGTGGTGTGGTCGGCGGGCGCCGGCGGCGGAGACGCCGCTCGCACCCGCGCGGTCGATCGCGACGCCGCGGTGCGGTCGATGGACGCAGCGGCGGAGGCCGGTGTGCGCCGCTACGTGATGGTGTCGTACTTCGGCGCCTCGCGGGAGCACGGGGTTCCGGCCGACAACCCCTTCCACGCCTATGCCGAGGCGAAGGCCGCCGCAGACGAGCACCTGCGCTCGTCCGAGCTCGACTGGACGGTGCTGGGACCGAGCGCGCTCACCCTCGAAGAGGGCACCGGGCGCATCGATGTCACCTCGAGCGAATCCGATCAGGTCTCGCGCGCGAACGTGGCGGAGGTCATCGCACAGGTGCTCGTCGACGACTCGACGGTCGGCCGCACCATTCTCTTCAACGACGGCGAGACGCCGATCGCCGAGGCGGTCGCGGCCTGACGCTGCCCGGCGACGCGGGGCCATCGCCGCGGGAGCGGCTCAGCCGATCCCCACGGGGATGAGGGCGTGCGCCACGGCGTAGATCGCCAGACCCGCGAGCGCCCCCACGACGGTGCCGTTCAGGCGGATGTACTGCAGGTCGCGCCCGACCATGAGCTCGATCTTCTCCGTGGTCTCGGCCGGATCCCACTTCTCGACGGTGTCGGTGATGATCGACGCGATGTCATGGCGGTACCGGTCGACGAGGAACACGGCCGCGTCCGTCACCCAGCCGTCGACCCGCGCCTGCAGCGTCGGGTCGGTGGCCAGCCGCTGCCCGATCTCGGCGATCGCGGCGGCCGCCCTGCGGCGCAGCCCGCTCTCGGGGTCGGCGAGCGCGTCGAGCAGGCCCGCCTTGGCGGTGTTCCATGCCTGCGCGGCGAGCTCGCCCACCCGCGGGCTGTCGAACAGCGTCGTCTTCGCGCTCTCGAGCCGGTCGCGCATGGCTTCGTCGTGCTGCAGGCCGTCGGCGAGGCGGGCGAGGTAGCCGTCGAGGGCGAGGCGGGCCGGATGCCGGGGATCGGCGTGCACGGCGCGGACGAACTTCAGCGCCTCGCTGTAGGCGGTCTCGTCGACGAAGCGGTGGGCGAGACGGGGCACCCAGGACGGCAGTCGTCGTGAGATGAGCCCCTGGAAGGCCGCTGCGTTGTTCTCCAACCACGCGCCGAGGCTGTCGACCGCGAGGTCGACGGCCCCGCGATGCGCGTCCGCCTCGACGATGCGCTGCAGCCAGGTGCCGGCCGACGGCGCCCAGTCCGGCTCGATGAGGTGCTCGCGCGCGAGGTCGGCGATCAGGCTCTGAACGTCGTCGTCGCTCAGTGCCCGCAGCACCGCCGACGCGGCCGTCGCCGCCTCCGAGCCCACACGCTCGGCGTGCGCCTCGTGCGTGAGCCATTCGCCCAGTCGCTGCGAAAGTGCGGTCGTCGACAGCTTGTCGCGCACGACGTCGCTCGCCAGGAAGTTGGTCTCGACGAATTCGCCGAGCGTGCGGCCGATCTCGTCCTTGCGGTTCGGGATGATCGCGGTGTGCGGGATCGGCAGCCCGAGCGGGCGCCGGAACAGGGCGGTCACCGCGAACCAGTCGGCCAGAGCGCCGACCATGCCGCCTTCCGCGGCCGCGCGGACGTATCCGAGCCAGGGATGCCGTGCTTCGAGCCAGAACGAGAGCACGAACACGACGGCCATGAAGATGAGCGCACCGAGGGCCACAGCCTTCATACGGCGCAGGCCGCGCAGTCGCTCCTGATCGGCGGGCGAGAGCAGCGCCATCGGTGTTCGCGACATGTCGACATCCTTTCACGGTGACTACGCTTGAAGGGTGATCGACGACATCAAGAAGCGCGCGCTGCACCGCACCAGCATCCTCGAGGGTCAGCTGCGCGGGATCGCGCGGATGATCGAGAACGAGGAGTACTGCATGGACATCATCACGCAGTCGCGTGCCGTGCAGCGCTCGCTGGAGTCGCTCAACCGCCTGCTGCTCGAGAATCACCTGCGCACGCATGTCACGCACATGTTCGAGGAGGGCGGCGAGCAGCGCGAGACGGCGGTCGGCGAGCTGCTCAAGGCCTTCGACTTCGACCGCAAGTAGACCATATCGGCAGGATGGCGCAGCACTGACAACGGATATCGTCGCTACCTCGTCGACGCGTCACGCGCCACATGCCTGACGCGTCCGGGGCAGTCAGCTTTCGAGAGGGCCGAGCCACGCGGACGCGGCCGTCGAATGCGCCGACTCCGGGTCGGACGGGTGGAACATGCCGGCGAGCACGTCACGGTACAGGCGGGACAGCTCGTTCGCGGAGAAGTACGAGCCGCCGCCGGCGACGAGCATCGCCTCGTCGACGACCTGCTTCGCCATCACGACGGCGCGGTGCTTCAGCCCCGACAGCAGCGTGAACCAGCGCGCACCGTGGTCGGCGCTGTCGTCGACGTCGCGCGCGAGCGCGGCGATCTGCGGCGGCAGGGCGTCGTACGCCAGCGCCATCTCGGCGATCCGCCACCGGATGTCGGGATCCTGGCTGTACGTCGTCCCGGTCTTCTTCGAACGGCGCGCCTTCGCGGCGCCGACAGCGAGGTCGAGTCCGCGCCGGGCGATGCCGGTGTACACCGATGCCAGCAGGATCTCGAAGACGCTGAAGATGCCGAACACGATCGGGTCGGGGTTCGGGCCGGGATCGATGCGACGTACCACCTGCTCGGGCGCCGCGACCGCACCGTTCAGTCGCGTGGTGCGGCTCTGCGTTCCGCGCATGCCGAGGGTGTCCCAGTCGTCGCTCGTGGTCACGGCATCCGTGCGATCGATGAACGCGAACACGAGCTTCGGGGCATCCGGACTCGTGGTGTCGAGACCGTGCAGGCCGAGCTTCGTCCACACCGGGGCGAGGGAGGTGAAGATCTTCGTGCCGGTGAAGGCGTAGCCGCCGTCGCTCTGCGGCACGGCATCCGTGTCGCTGCCGAACAGCACCAGATCGTTGCCGCCCTCGCTGATGCCGAACGCGAGGACGTCGCCGGCCACGGCGCCGTCCTGCACGAACTCCATCCCCGGCACACCGCGGTCGCTGAACACCTTCGCCACACCCGTCCACACCAGGTGCATGTTGATCGCCAGCGCCGTGGCGGGTGCCGCGGAGGCGAGGCGCTGCTGCAGCACCGCCGCCTCGGGGAGGCCGAGGCCCGCGCCGCCGCGCTCGCGCGGCACGAGGATCGACAGGTAGCCGGCCTCGCGCAGCTCGTCGAGATCGTGCTGCGGGAAGGTGTTCTCGCGGTCGTGCACGGCTGCCCGCTCGCGGATGCGCTCGAGCAGGTCGTCGGGCAGATGATCTGCGGGGTCGAATGCGCTCACGAGAGGGCCTCCAGGATCTGCCGGATCGTCTCTTCGGGACGATCGCGGTGGGGTGAGTGTCCGGCGCCGGCGACGACCGACATGGTGATGTGCGGGTTCTCGAGCACCGAATCGGCCAGCTCGCCGGTGAACAGGCTGTACACCTCGGGGTCGGCTCCGACGATGTGGGTCGGGATGTCGAGCTGCGCTGCCTGCGCGCGCACGTCCCACGGCTGGTTCTGCACGCTGGTCTGCTCGACGGCCCACCGGCTGGCCCGAAGCACGGCATCCACCTTCAGCTCCACGTCCTGCGGATGCCAGTCGGGATGCTCTGCGCGCACCGACTCGACATCGGGCGCCGCGAACGCGCGCTTCTGGCTGCGGCGGATGATCCCCTCGTCGCGCCCGGCGACGTGGATCGCCGGATCGATCAGCACGAGGCGCCTCGCCCATCCGGATGCCATGGTCGCGGCGACGACGGTCGAGGCGCCGCCCAGCGAGTGCCCGATCACGGCATCCCATTCGCCGTCGCCCTCCGGGCGAACGGCTGCGACGTCGGCGCCGTAGGCGGCGACAGAGTAGTCGAGCGCGCGAGGCGCATCGCCATGACCGCGCAGGTCGACCGCGGTGGCCTGCCACCCGGCATCCGCCAGTGCGGCGCCGATGCGCCACATCAGCGCTGCCGAGGAACCCAGGCCGTGGACGAGCAGGGCGCGGCGGGGACCGTCGCCCCACACCAGACGAGGGAGGGTGATCAGTGCGGGCACGCGACCAGCCTAGATGCGGGCGGTCTGGATCGGCTCGGTGTCGGGATAGGGAGAGGGGTCGCGGTGGCGCAGGTCGGGGAACGCGCGGACGAACACGATCGAGACGACCAGACCCACGAAGGCGAACAGGGCGGCCGCCAGATACGCGCCCGTCGGCCCGGACTGGTCGATGAGGATGCCCGCCACCGCCGACCCCGCGGCGGCGCCGATCAGCTGCCCGGTGCCCGCCCAGCCGAACGCCTCGGCGGTCTCGCTGAACTTCACGCTGGCGGTGGTGATCGCGAAGAGCACCGCCAGAGCGGGTGCGATGCCGACACCGGCGAGCACCAGGGTGCCGCCGAGCCAGAAGATGTTCAGCGACACCATCGTCAGGCCGAGACCGGTCGTCACGATGAGCAGGCGGCGGGCCATCGCCCACGGGCCGATCGGGATGTGCCCGAACGCCAGGCCGCCCACCAGGCTGCCGACCGAGAAGACCGCGAGCACGAGTCCGGCCTCGAGCCCGCCGTGCCCGAAGGTTGCGACGACGCCCACCTCGACCGCCGAGCAGGCGCCGATGAGCAGGAAGCCGATGACCGTCGCGAGCATCACCGGGGGCTTGAGCACCACACGGCCGAACGCGCGACGGCTGCGCGGGATGCGCACGCGACCGACCTCGGGGGAGAGGATGAACCACGCCCCGCCCAGCACGAGGATCGCCGCGACCAGCAGCAGGCCCTGCACCGTGCCGACCTGGGTGGACACGACGGTGATGACCACCGGTGCGACGATCCAGATGATCTCCTGCAGCGACGCGTCGAGCGAGAACAGAGGAGTGAGCTGACCGGCGTTGACGAGCTTGGGATAGATGGTGCGCACGGCCGCCTGCACGGGCGGGGTCGACAGCCCCGCGAGCAGGGCGAAGACCATGTAGCCGGGCAGGCCGAGCGGAAGCAGCGCGAGACCGAGCACGGCGAGCACGCAGACGATGAGGGTGAGGGTGAGCACGCGGCGCATGCCCCAGGCGCCCATCCAGCGGCTCGTGACGGGACCGGCGACGGCCTGCCCGACCGAGGCCGCGGCGAGCACGATGCCGGCCGCGCCGTACGATCCGGTCTGCTGCTCGACGTGCAGCAGGATCGCCAGGCTCGTCATTCCGTTGGGGAAGCGCGCCACCAGCTGTGCGGCGATCATCCGCGCCACACCGGGCGTGCGAAGAAGGTCCCGATATCCCGCCATCAGAGCAGATTATCCGGCGCGCGCTCGGCGGCGCGAGACGGCTCGGTGGCGACGCGCCGCGACACGCCGAGGACGCTTCTCCACAGGAAATCGGATGTCGGTGGCCGGGCGTACCGTCCTGCCTGTGGATGGATTCACCAGCCGGTCTTGCAAGCCGCGTGAATCCGCGGTCGGAGCGACCTCTCGGGTGCGCGAGGGCTGTGGAAGAAAGCGTGGACAAACTGTGTTGTATCTGGGGAGAGCAGTGGAAAACTACACGGATGTAACTACTACCCCTTGTGGTCGCTTCCAATGTCCGTCCCCATATGTAGTATTGAAGTCCCGGCGGAGGTCCGCCGGAGAAACCACCTGGATCAGAGGGGAATCAGACATCACCATGTCGATCACGGTCTACACCAAGCCTTCCTGCGTGCAGTGCAACGCGACCTACCGCGCCCTCGACGCCAAGGGCATCGAGTACCAGATCACCGACCTCTCGGAAGACGCCTCGGCGCTCGAGCAGGTCAAAGCGCTCGGGTACATGCAGGCACCCGTCGTCGTCACCGATGACGGCCACTGGTCGGGCTTCCGTCCCGACAAGATCGACGAGCTCGCAGCCCGTCTCGCGTGATCCTTCGACGGCGCTCAGGAATCGTCCTTCGACGACGCTCAGGAACCGAGGTGAACTGTGAGCATGGTCGCGACCGCGGTGCCGCTCCTGGTCTACTTCTCGAGCGCGTCGGGTAACACCGCACGATTCATCGAGAAGCTCGGCCTTCCCGCCCGCCGCATCCCCCTGCTCCGCACCGAGGAGCCGCTCGTCGTCGACGAGCCGTTCGTCCTCGTCACCCCGACCTACGGGGGCGGGCAGGGGCGCGGCGAAGAGAAGGGCGCCGTGCCCAAGCAGGTCATCCGGTTCCTCAACGACGAGCGCAACCGGCGCCACATCCGCGGGGTCATCTCCGCGGGCAACACGAATTTCGGCGAGGCGTTCTGCCTCGCCGGA
Source organism: Microbacterium sp. nov. GSS16 (assembly GCF_028198145.1). NCBI lineage: Bacteria > Bacillati > Actinomycetota > Actinomycetes > Micrococcales > Microbacteriaceae > Microbacterium > Microbacterium sp. nov. GSS16. The sequence goes on from NZ_CP116338.1 coordinate 1,654,558, forward strand.
GAGATCATCAGCCGCAAGTGCGACGTGCCCCACTTGTATCGCTTCGAGGTATTCGGCACACAGGACGACGTCGATCGCGTGAGCGACGGATTGGAACGATGGTGGAAGCGACAGTGACAGACGCAGTCGAGTTCAAGGTGAACCCCGCGTACGAAGGGCTCGACTATCACGCCCTCAACGCGATGCTCAACCTGTACGACGCGGACGGCAAGATCCAGTTCGACGCCGACAAGCGCGCCGCGCGGGAGTACTTCCTGCAGCACGTCAACCAGAACACCGTGTTCTTCCACTCCCTCAAGGAGCGCCTCGACTACCTCGTCGAGAAGCAGTACTACGAGGGCGCCGTGATCGAGCAGTACTCGTTCGACTTCGTGCAGAAGCTCAACGACCTGGCGTACTCGAAGAAGTTCCGCTTCGAGACCTTCCTCGGCGCGTTCAAGTACTACACGAGCTACACGCTGAAGACCTTCGACGGCAAGCGCTACCTCGAGCGCTTCGAAGACCGCGTCGTGATGACCGCGCTCGCGCTCGCCGAGGGCGACGAGCAGGTCGCGATCGACCTCGTCGAGGAGATCATCTCGGGCCGCTTCCAGCCCGCCACGCCGACCTTCCTCAACGCCGGCAAGGCGCAGCGCGGCGAGCTCGTCAGCTGCTTCCTGCTGCGCATCGAAGACAACATGGAGTCGATCGCCCGCGGCATCAACTCGTCGCTGCAGCTGTCCAAGCGCGGCGGCGGCGTCGCGCTGCTGCTGTCGAACATCCGCGAGTCGGGTGCGCCGATCAAGCAGATCGAGAACCAGTCATCCGGCATCATCCCGGTGATGAAGCTGCTCGAAGACAGCTTCAGCTACGCCAACCAGCTCGGCGCCCGGCAGGGTGCGGGCGCGGTGTACCTCAACGCGCACCACCCCGACATCATGCGCTTCCTCGACACGAAGCGTGAGAACGCCGACGAGAAGATCCGCATCAAGACGCTCTCGCTGGGCGTCGTCGTGCCCGACATCACGTTCGAGCTCGCGAAGAAGGGCGAGGACATGTACCTGTTCTCGCCGTACGACGTCGAGCGCGTCTACGGCGTGCCCTTCGGCGACATCTCGGTGACCGAGAAGTACCACGAGATGGTCGACGACTCGCGCATCAAGAAGACGAAGATCAACGCACGCGAGTTCTTCCAGACTCTCGCCGAGATCCAGTTCGAGTCGGGTTACCCGTACATCATGTTCGAAGACACGGTGAACAAGGCGAACCCGATCAAGGGCCGCATCAACATGTCGAACCTGTGCAGCGAGATCCTGCAGGTGAACACGCCGACCACGTACAACGACGACCTGTCGTACGACCAGATCGGCAAGGACATCTCGTGCAACCTCGGCTCGATGAACATCGCCCTGGCGATGGATGCCGATGACCTGGGCAAGACCGTCGAGACCGCCATCCGCGCGCTGACCGCCGTCAGCACCCAGAGCCACATCAACTCGGTGCGCTCGATCGAGGACGGCAACGATCGCTCGCACGCCATCGGCCTCGGCCAGATGAACCTGCACGGCTATCTCGCCCGCGAGCGCGTCTTCTACGGTTCGGAAGAGGGCATCGACTTCACGAACATCTACTTCTACACCGTGCTGTTCCACGCGCTGAAGGCGTCGAACAAGCTCGCCATCGAGCGCGGCGAGACCTTCGACGGCTTCGCCGACTCCACCTACGCGTCGGGCGAGTTCTTCGACAAGTACATCGAACAGGCCTGGGTGCCCGCGACGGAGAAGGTCAAGGAGCTCTTCGCCGGCAAGTTCATCCCCGCGCAGCAGGACTGGATCGAGCTGCGCGAGAGCATCCAGCAGCACGGTCTGTTCAACCAGAACCTGCAGGCGGTGCCGCCGACCGGCTCGATCTCGTACATCAACAACTCGACGTCGTCGATCCACCCGATCGCGTCGAAGGTCGAGATCCGCAAGGAGGGCAAGCTCGGTCGCGTGTACTACCCGGCGCCGTTCATGACGAACGACAACCTGGAGTACTACCAGGACGCGTACGAGATCGGCTACGAGAAGGTCATCGACACGTACGCCGCCGCCACCCAGCACGTCGACCAGGGCCTGTCGCTGACGCTGTTCTTCAAGGACACCGCCACCACCCGCGACATCAACAAGGCGCAGATCTATGCATGGCGCAAGGGCATCAAGACGATCTACTACATCCGACTGCGTCAGATGGCGCTCGAGGGCACTGAGCTCGATACCTGCGTCTCCTGCACGCTGTGACAAATGTCTGAGGCCGGGATGTTGGAGCATCCCGGCCTCAGAGCAACAACCCGCAGGACAGGTTGCCGGCGATTAGCACCGCTCGAACAGCCTATACGAGTTGTACTTGGGTCGCCCGATCCGAGGCTCGCTGCGGGAGATCCGCTTCGGCGGAGAAAGGCAGGTGCCAGATGGCAACTGTCAATCGCAGTGCCCGTACGGGCAAGTTCGTTTCCAACGCTACGGCTGCTCGTTGGCCGCAGTACACCGTGACGGAGAACGTGGGGGCTGGCAGCAGCAACTCACGCTCTGTCGCCCGGGATGCGGGTTCCGGGCGCTTCGTTACCGCTGTTGAGGCGGCACGGAACGCTGGACGAACGATTACTCAGCGGGTCTAACCCCCGGGGCGGTCGCCGCGCGACCGCCCCAACATCCATTCAGATCTGATCAAGGAACGTCGATGACACCCTCTCCGAAGCTCACGCTGATCGACCACGTGCAGGCGATCAACTGGAACCGCATCGAGGATGAGAAGGACCTCGAGGTGTGGAACCGCCTCGTGAACAACTTCTGGCTTCCCGAGAAGGTGCCACTGTCGAACGACGTGCAGTCGTGGCAGACGCTGACTCCTGAGGAGCAGCTGCTCACGATGCGCGTCTTCACGGGGCTGACGCTGCTCGACACGATCCAGGGCACCGTGGGCGCGGTCTCGCTGATCCCCGACGCGATCACCCCGCACGAGGAGGCGGTGTACACCAACATCGCGTTCATGGAGTCGGTGCACGCGAAGAGCTACTCGTCGATCTTCTCGACCCTGTGCTCGACGAAGGAGATCGACGAGGCCTTCCGCTGGTCCGTCGAGAACCAGAACCTGCAGAAGAAGGCGCAGATCATCGTCGACTACTACCGTGGTGACGACCCGCTCAAGCGCAAGGTGGCCTCGACGCTGCTCGAGTCGTTCCTGTTCTACTCGGGCTTCTACCTGCCGATCTACTGGTCGTCGAAGGCGAAGCTGACGAACACGGCCGACCTCATCCGCCTCATCATCCGTGACGAGGCCGTGCACGGGTACTACATCGGCTACAAGTTTCAGAAGGGCCTCGAGAACGAGACCGAGGAGCGCCGTCAGGAGCTGAAGGACTACACCTTCAACCTGCTGTTCGAGCTCTACGAGAACGAGGTGCAGTACACCCAGGACCTCTATGACGGCGTCGGTCTGACCGAGGACGTCAAGAAGTTCCTGCACTACAACGCCAACAAGGCGCTGATGAACCTCGGCTACGAGCCGATGTTCCCCTCCACGGTCACCAACGTGAATCCGGCGATCCTCTCGGCACTGTCGCCGAACGCCGACGAGAACCACGACTTCTTCAGCGGGTCGGGCTCGTCGTACGTCATCGGCAAGGCCGAGGCCACCGAAGACGACGACTGGGACTTCTGATCTCATCTGTGCGGCGTCACAGAATGTGGCGCCGCACCACATTGAAGTTGGCACACGTCACAGCGTCTGGCGCTGATTCCGTAGTTGGCGCAAGGAAACACTGACATCGGGGCAAGGAGTGGGATGCCGAACACGCCACATCCAACTCCCGCTGAGCTGACCACCTCGTGGCCGGACCGTGAGTCGGACGATCCGGCCGGTGAGGCTGCTCGCAGGTTCGCGGTGAACCTGCGAGCAGCGATGGGGGAGAAGAGCATCAGAAGTGTGGCTGCAGATGCCGGACTGCAGGAGGGAACCGTCCGCCGCGTGCTTGCGGGAACTGCCTGGCCCCATTTCCGAGCGATAGTCATGTTGGAAGAATCCCTCGGCGCTCCTCTGTACACCAGACAAAGCGTGTCGGCGGAAGAATAAGAAGGGCGCCGTACCAAGGCCCCTGCCCAAGCACTTGATTCCGGTCCTCAACGATGAGCGCGCCAAGGATCGTATCCGCGGAGTTATCTCGGCGGGTAGCAACAACCTCGGCGGGCCCTTGAGCCTCGCCGGTGACATCATCAGCCGCAAGTGTTCGGGACTGCTGCACGAATAGGTGACAGGTTGTAGTCACGCCGCCAGTGCGACGGTCGTGTTCATGATGGTCTCGACCTCGATGGGCGTCAAACGGCCCAGGCGGGCCTGGCGTCGGCGGCGGTGGTAGGTGCGTTCGATCCAGGTGACGATGGCGATGCGCAGTTGCTCGCGCGTGGTCCAGGAGCGGCGGTCGAGGACGTTCTTCTGCAGCAGCGCGAAGAAGCTTTCCATGGCGGCGTTGTCTCCGCTCGACCCGACTCTGCCCATACTTCCGACCATGTGATGACGGGTGAGCGCGCGCCGGAATTTTCGGCTTCGGAACTGAGATCCTCGGTCCGAATGCACGATGCAGCCGGCGACGTCACCGCGCATGGCGATCGCGTTCTCGAGCGCTTGGACGGCCAGTCGGGACTTCATCCTCGAGTCGATGGAGTACCCCACGATCCGCCCGCTGAACGCGTCCTTGATCGCGCAGAGGTAGAGCTTGCCCCCGGCGGTTTGGTGCTCCGTGATGTCCGTCAACCACAGCTTGTTCGCAGTCTCGGCGGCGAACACGTGCCGGGTCCGGCCGTGCTCATCGACGACGGCGCAGAGATCGTCGTGCACCGGCGGTCCCGGCTTACGGTGCTTGCCGCGCTTAGGTTTCCCGAACGCGCTGAACCAGCCGTTGCTGGACGCGATCCGCCACGCGGTGCGATCCGACATCGCCTCACCGGCATCGCGGGCTTCGTCGGCGAGCAGCCGGTGTCCGAACTCGGGGTCGTCCCGGTGGGCGTCGAACAGCGCGTTCGCACGATACGCCTCCACCACCTCGCCCGGCGTGATGGGGGTCGCCAGCCACCGGTAGTAGGGCTGGCGGGAGAGCTTGAGCACCCGACACGTCACCGTCACAGGGATCCCTGCATCGGCGAGCTCCGTTACGAGCGGGTACATCATTTTCCCGGCAGGTTCGCGTGCGACAGATACGCCGCCGCGCGGCGGAGCACCTCGTTCTCCTGCTCGAGCAGACGGTTCCGCTTCCGCAGCTCACGGATCTCGGCAGCCTCGGTGCGGGTCTGGCCGGGCTTGGCGCCCTCGTCGACGTCGGCGCGGCGCAGCCATTTCTGCAGCGTCATCGGGTGGACACCGGAAGTCCTTCGCGATCTGCTCGATGGTCATGCCGGGCTCGCGACCCCGGGCAACGCGAACCACGTCGTCACGGAACTCGCGGGTAGGGCTTGGGCACAGCAACATCCTTCCAGGCCCACCCCCACGGGCAAGCCAGATCAGATGTCACCTATTCGTGCAGCAGTCCCCGCCCAGTAGCGTGACGCCGCACATGTCCGTAGATCGGCTGTGATCTTTCACGAGCCATGTGTGATCCCCCAAGGGCCGCGGAATTGTTCAATTCCGCGGCCCTTCTTGCAACTTCAGCGAGGACGCCGAGAGTAGGCCGTGACGCATGGTTTGGATCGTAAGCGACCCCTGCGTCGTCGGATGGTGCTGATGATCGCGTGCGTCGCGATGCTGGTCGGGTACAGATCCCACTGGTACTGGATAAGCTTCCGACACCACCGTCCGTCCTGCAAAGACCGCGGACGACGACGCTATCCCCGCGACGAACCAGTAGGAGACAACTCATGCGTGTGCTGGTCATCGGTGGCTCGGGCCGCATCGGATCTTTCCTCGTCCCTCGCCTTGTACGAGCCGGACACGAGGTGATCAACGTCAGCCGAGGCACCTCCGTGCCGTACACGGACTCCGCCGAGTGGCGCCACGTTGCCCAGGTGGCCGCAGACCGGGAGAAGGAAGACGCGCAGGGCGTGTTCGCCGGCCGTGTCGTCGAGCTGAACGCCGACGTCGTCATCGACCTCGTCTGCTTCACGCTCGAATCCGCCGCGACGCTCGTGGAGCGCTTGCGCGGGAACGTCGACCACTACCTGTTCTGCGGATCCATCTGGCGGGCCGGTCCCAGCCAAGTGCTGCCGATGTCTGAGGACAACGCCCCCGCGCCGTTCGGCGAGTACGGCGTTGCCAAGCACGACATCGCTCGCATGCTCAAGGCAGAGACCGCGGAGAGCGGACTGGGCACAACGACCATGCACCCGGGCCACATCAGCGGGCCCGGCTGGGCGCCAATCGGACCGACCGGAAATCTTGACGCTCGCGTCTGGCAGAAGCTCGCCGCCGGCGAAGCGCTGCCCATCCCTGGGCTCGGTGCGGAGTCGATGGCACACGTGCACGCCGATGACGTTGCCCTCGCTTTCGAGCTCGCCGTGAACAACCGCGAGGCGGCTTCGGGAGAGGACTTCTTCATCACCGCGAACGACGCCCTCACCGTCCGCGGCTACGCGGCGGCGGCGACCTCCTGGTTCGGCAAGTCCGCGACGCTGGAATCCGTCACCTGGGACGAGTTCCGAGCCGATGTCGGGGCGAGAAACGCGGACCTCAGCTGGGACCATCTCGTCCGCAGCCATTTCGTCACCACCGAGAAGGCACATCGCCTCCTCGGCTACGTCCCTCAGCACTCCGCCGCGGACACGGTCTTCGAGTCCGTCAAATGGCTCATCGACAACGACAAGCTGGAGGTCTACTCACCTCTGGTCGACTGACCGCTCGAGGGGTGGCGTCGATCAACGACGCCACCTTGACTCTCCAACGGATGCACGGGGCACTGGCGACCGTGATCCTAGGTGGCCCTCAACGCCCGACTGATGTGGCGCCGCGTGGCAATGAACGCGGGGTCAGATAGTTTGAGCGCCGTTCCGATGGACCAGTGAGTCTTCCTACTTCGCGGCTCCGGCGAAGATTCCGGCCACGTAGTACCGCTGCAGCAGGAAGAACACGATGAGACAGGGCACCATCGACACGACGACTCCGGCATCGAGGAGCCCCCAGTCGACAGTTCCCATCCTGCCGATCTGGTTGCTCTGCAGAACGATCGGCAACGTGAACTTGTTCTGATCGGTCAGCAGCACGAGCGCAGCCAGGAACTCGTTCCAGGCGTTCAGGAACGCGAAGATCGCCGACGTCGCAATGCCAGGCAGCACCAGGGGAAGGAAGACGCGCACCAGCACCTTTCCTCGTGTGCAGCCGTCGAGCATCGCCGCTTCTTCGATCTCCATCGGGATCGCCGCGAAGGAATTGCGCATGATGAACACGCAGAACGGGAGCTGGTACGTGGTGTAGACCAGCGCGACGCCGATCAGGCTGTTGAAGAGCCCCAGTTCGCGAAGCACGACGCTGATCGGTGTGAGCAGCACCGTGAAGGGAATCATCATGCCTGCGAGGATGACCGTGAACACGGTGCCCGAACCTCGGAATCGATACCTGGCAAGGCCATATCCCGCGAGCGTCGAGAGCGCGACAGCCAGCACCACCGTCAGGCCTGTGACGACGAGGCTGTTCCCGACACCTGTCATCACGCCTTCAGTGGGGTCGAAGAGACGTCGCCAGGCGTCGAAGGAAAGTTCCTTCGGCCAGATCGTCGCGGGACGCTCACGGAGCTCTGCCGGTGACTTCAAGCTTCCGGTGACCGCCGAGAGCAGCGGAAAGACGAACATCGCGGCGAGCACGATCCCGGCGGCCCACCACAGGGTGTTCTTCGTGCGGCCCCGTGTACGTTGTCCGTATACCTGGCGTGGAGTGCCGGTGACGAGTGACTCAGTGCTGGGCGCGACCTCAGTCATGGCGTCCCACCCCCTTCATCACGCGAACCTGCACGGCGGCGACGATCAGCAGGATGATCAGCATGATGACGGAGAGTGCAGCGCCATAGCCGAGTTCGAACTTCTTGAACGACGCGTTGTAGATCCAGTAGACAGCCGTCACCGTCTCGTTGTCAGGTCGTCCCTTGGTGATGAGGAAGAACTGTTCGAAAGCGAGAAGCGAACCCGAGATCGAGAAGACGAGGAGCAGCACGATCGTCGGTTTCATCAGCGGCAGGATGATGCTGAACATACGACGGAGCCAGCTCGCGCCGTCGACGAGTGACGCTTCGATGATCTCACCGGGGACGCCGTTGAGCCCACCGAGGAGCAGGATCATCTGGAAGCCCACGACTTTCCACGTGACCATCACGATGACGTTGATCGTGCCGGGAACGGTCTCCGTGAGCCACGATGTCTGATCCAACTGCCACCCCAACGAACCGGTGATCGCAGCGATGGGCCCGGCCTGGGGGTCGACGAACCACAACCAGAGGAAGCTTGCGGCTGCGAAACCGATCACATACGGGCTGAAGAAGATGGTCCGGAAGAGGGCCGAACCTCTGCTGCGGCGGCGCACGAAGAGCGCAAGCGCGAGGCCGGCGATGAAGAGGACGGGTGTGATCACCAACGTGTAGATCAGGGTGAACTGGACGGACATGAGGAACGTACCGTCAGCAGTGAACGCCCTTATGTAGTTGCCCAGGCCGACGAAGGTCTGATCACCCAGTAGTGGCCACTTATGCAGGCTCATCCAGATCATCAGTACAAGTGGCACGACGAACAGCGCTGTCGTCAGTCCCAGCGCGGGTACCGTGCACAGAAAACCGGCCCAGGCATGGCCTCGCGCCTGCCGCCGTCTCCCGTGGGGCATTCTGCTCGAAATCGTCATTGTTCTGCTCGCTGTCCAGCCGGGGCACTGGCGGCTACGTCGCTCGCCAGCGCCCCGGGGTCGGTTACTCGTTGCTCTCGAAGATCTGCTCTGCGGCGTCCTGTGCCGCCGCGGCCGCCGCGGGCACGTCCTTCCCGAACACCCCCGCCTGCATCAGGCTGACGAACGGTCCGTTGGCGTCGCTGTAGACCGATGTGAACGACACGGTCACAGGCACGCGACCGTTGGTCGTCGCTTCGGCCATGGCCGCGAACTCCGGCCCCTTCTCGCTGTACACGGTCTCGAGCAGGTCGGTACGGACTGGCGTGAAGCCTCCGTCGGAGAGGAAGGTCTGTGCATCGTCGCCGGTGGCCCACTCGAGGAACTTCCACGCTGCATCGCTGTTCGGAGTGCCGTTCGGGATAGCGAGCACGTCGCCGCCTGTGAAAGCCGCATTCTCGCCGGCCTTCTTACCAGGGAGTGGCACGACCCCGAGCTTGAACGGCAGCGGGTTCGCCATGAAGTTGGCCAGCTGGAACGACCCCGTCGACACCATGCCGAGTTTGCCGTTCTCGAACGCGCCACCATAGTTCTCGCCACCGTCGACCTGCGAGGCCGTCGTGATCCCACCGCCTTCAACCGCGCTCTGCAGTTTCTCGATGAATTCGATCGCAAGCGGGTCGTCGAAAGTCGGAGCCGGGTTCAGCGAACCGCTCGAAGAGTCGAGGAAGTCGCCCCCTGCGGCCCACAGCATCGGTGCGAGGACGAACGCCGCACAACCACCGCAGCCGGCGGAGAAGTGGTAGCCCTCATAGTCACTGCCCAGCGCACCGATCGCGTTCGCCGCGTCGACGAACTCGTCCCAGGTCTGCGGTCCGTGCTCGGGGTCCAGCCCGGCTTCTTCGAAGAGGTCCTTGTTGTAGAACAGCGCCGACGCATCCGCGGTGAACGGTACGACGAAATTCGAGCCGTCCGATGTCCCCGCATCCAGCTGTCCCTTGAGTAGCGTATCTGCGTAGCTGAGCTCGTCGATACGGTCCGTGATGTCCTCGAAGCCGTTCTTCGAGACGAAGTATGCCGCCATGGCTACATCCATCGCCATGACGTCCGGCACGTCGCCTGCGCTGAGAGCCTGAGCGAACTTCGTCGCGACGTCCGAATTCGGGATTGCGGTGACCTCGACCTTGAAACCCTCGTTCTCCGATTCGTACTTCTTCGCGAGGTCGCGCATGTACGACTCGCCGTCCGTCCGGGTCCAGATGGTCAGGGTGCTCGATGAGCCGCCGTCGGAGCAGGCGCTCAATCCGGCGACTGCTAACAGCGCGGTCACGGCCACGCCGGTGCTGCGGAGAATCTGCTTACGCATAACGTCAGTACCTTTCTTATGTTCTCGGGTCAGGATCGAAGGGTGGGGTGTGTCGGAAACGCCGGGAGCGGAAGCCAGACGCGCATGGCGCCGCTTGGCTGCTCTCCCCATGCGGCGTACGGCCGAAGCTCGAGCTGTCGGACTTCTCCTGCGCTAGGCGCGACCGGCTCCGAGCTGTACAGGGCGGCGTCGCTATCCGCGTCCGCCACTCGCACGTCTATGGTCAGCGCCGGCCCCAGACCGAGGATCGGGCCGCCCGACTTCGTGCGCACGTCGACGGCCTGGACCTCTGCGAGGTCGATGTCGAAGTCGTTGTGCGAAGCCTCGGCGCAGTACACGACCGGTCCGCGGGTCACCGCAAGAGTCCCGCGCATCGCGTCTGCCCGACGGTGGGGATAGCGCACCCGGGGTGCGGTCGGGAACTCGATGACGATCACCGTGCCGTCGATGAGATCGACGTCGGGCCGACACCATCCACCAGCGATCGGAACCGAGATCACCCGTCCATCCATTTCGATGGCGACGTCGCCCTCGGCGGCCCAAGCCGGGACACGGAACGCGATCCGGCGCCTGGAAGCATCGCCGTTGACGCGTGCTTCGACGCGCCCGTCTGCGGGATACGCCGTGCGAACTTCGATCACGGCGTCATCGAGTTCGATGTCCAGTTCCGCGAAATGAGCGATCTCGAGGGTGTCACCATTCATGCTCGCTGCGTATTGCTCCAACGAGCCGAAAGTTCGCATGAAGTTCGGCGGGCAGCACGCACACGCGAACCACGGGAGGCGCTTCGCGATCTCTTCCTCGCGGCTGGCGATATGGTGAGGCCGGCGCTGCAGCGGATTGCTGTAGGTGAACGAGTCTCCTTCAGCCGAGATGCCGGACAGGACGACGTTGTACAGCGTCGTCTCCCCGATGTCGAGATAGTGAGCTTCGCCTGTGGCGAGATACATGCGCCACGACCAGCCGAACAACGCGATACCTGCACAAGTCTCGGAGTACGAACGGTCCGGGGGCAGTTCATAGGCCGTACCGAAGGCCTCGTCCTGGTGCCGTGAGCCCGTGCCACCGGTCAGATACAGGCGGCACGAGACCATGTCGTCCCACTGCGTCCGCATGGCTTCGAGGAGGGCTGGATCGCCTCGCTCCAAGAAGAGGTCGGTGACGCCTTCATTCAGGTAGATCGCGCGGACGGCGTGGCCTCGCATGATCTTGGTCTCGAGCACGCTGGCGTCATCCTGGTAGTACGGGGCTCCGAATCGAGCGCTCTCGATGAAACCCGATCCCCGGCGGCGGATGAAGCGCTCCGCAAGATCTGTGTAGCGCTCCTCGCCGATCTCTCGCGCGAGCTCGATCAGCGCCATCTCGATCAGCGGGTGCCCGCAGTATTCGACGTCGTCCTCGGCTCCGAAGAGGTCATCGACCAGGTCGGCGAAACGGACGGCGACCGCAAGCAATCGGTCGTCGGCCATTGCCCGCTTCGCGGCGAGAGCCGCTTGCAGCATGTGTCCCAGAACGTAGAGCTCGTGACCATGCTCGAAGTTCGACCACGGCTCGCAGCCGGGGTTCGCCATGAAGGCCGAGTCGAGGTATCCGCTCTCGTCCTGTGCTCGAGCAATCAGCTCGACCGTGTCGTCGAAGAACTCGCGAAGTTCTCGGTCGTCTTCGCGTCCGAGCTCCCACGCGATGGCTTCGAGCGTCTTGTAGACGTCGGAGTCCGCGAATAGGGGGCCACGCCACGGGGCGTCCGACTCTCCGACCAGACGTCGGAGATTATCGAGGTTTCCGTAGCTCTCGAGCTTGTCGAGACCATGCGGGATCGTGACCTTGCGATTCCGCTCGTGCCACGCTTCCCAGAGCCCGCCCGCGACTTTCGCCGCGCCGAGCGGCATCGGCTGACGCACCCCGAACACGTTGGGGCCGACGGCGCCTGAACGCGTTTCCTTCATGACTTCCACGCAACTCCCTCGTCACTGTATGCCCATCGGGTGCGCGCGCGCCCGGATCATCGTCGGCCAGCATACGGGAAGCCGAAACCGTTTTCAAAGTTTCACGAATAGGCGACACCTCACCCCGGAATTCCGGGTGGCCTGTAGGATCAGAGTCGACAACCAGAATTTCGACTGCGACCGCTGCGAGGAGCGACATGCGACGACCGAGCTCCAAGCTGACGGATGTCGCGAAGCTCGCCGGTGTCTCCGTGGCGACTGCGTCAAAGGCCCTCAATGGTCGGAAAGAGGTCGCACCTGCCACGCGCCTGCGTGTGCAACGCGCTGCCGAACAGCTTGCGTTCGTACACAATCGGCAAGCGCGCAGTCTGTCGACCGGCAGAACCGGCATAGTCGGCCTTCTGACATCCGATCTCGAGGGTCGTTTCAGTCTTCCGATCCTCATGGGGGCTGAAGACGCCTTCGGGGCGGAACAGACATCGATTCTCCTGAGCGACGCTCGGGGCGACACAGTGAGAGAACTCCGACACGTCGACACTTTCGTACAGCAGCGGGTCGATGCGCTGATGGTCGTCGGAAGCCGCACGGATCCGCGGCGTTCGCTCGGCACCTCGCACGACTTTCCGATCGTCTATGTCTACACTCCTTCGGAGTCAGCCGAGGATTGCTCGCTCACCATCGACAACGTGGATGCCGGCTTCAAAGTCGCGGAGCATCTTGCGGTGATCGGACGACAGCGATTGCTCCACATCACAGGCCCGCTCGGCGACGCAGCCGCGCGCGACCGAGCGCAGGGAATCGATGCGTTCATCAGTGCCTCCGCTTCTTCCTTGCGGCTCAGCGACCGCACGAGCTACGGAGAGTGGAGCGAACGCTGGGGTCGTTCCGCCGCTCTGATGGCGATCGACAGGGGTGTCGAGTTCGACGCGATCGTCTGCGACTCGGACCAGATCGCGCGAGGCGCTCTGGGTGCACTCGCGATGCTCGGCATCGCGGTGCCCGGAGAGGTCGCCATCGCCAGTTTCGACAACTGGGAACTGCTCGTCGCGGACACGGCCCCTCCCATCACGAGCGTCGATATGAAACTGACTCAGCTCGGTCAGCAGGCGGCGGGTCTCCTCACCGACGCGATCTCGGGAACGCCGCTGCCGCTCGGTGTGCAGCGCATGAACGCCAGCCTGGTCGTCCGTGGCTCGACGGTCCCGTGAGCGCATTGCACCCCCGGTTGCGCTGCCTCGTGGCCGGCACCCCGACGCTCGCGCTCAGCTCTCGCTCTCGAGGAACAGGCCCTCGCTGTGCCGGACGGCTTGGAAGAGCAGGTGGATGGGCAGCACATGGGCGGGGTCGGTGAGATCGACGTCGAGCTCTGCCGCGCGGTGGAGCCTCGACTGCACGGTGTTGCGGTGCAGGCCGAGGCGTGCGGCGGCGGTCGATATCGACCCGTTCGCCGACAGGTAGCCGACCACCGCCTTGATGAGGCGAGGCGCTGACGGGTCGGCGAGCAGGCGTGGGAACAGCGCTGCGACGAGCTGCTCGGCGAGATCGACCGGCACGAGGCGGTGCATCAGGCGGAGGGGTGCGCTCTCGAATTCCACGAGCGCATCGGAGCCGGGTGCGTCGCCCGACGTGGTGGGGGGATCCGCCAGACGCGCCGCCAGCCAGGCCTCCCGGACGGCATGCCTCGCCTCGGTGGGGGAGCGGTGGATGCGCGAGGAGCCTCCGGCGATCGGGGCTCCCGCCGCGCGTACGAAACTGCTTCTCACCTGCTCCAGTGCCCTCGTGCGCTGGCCGGGATCCTCGGCGGGCAGGAACCCGATCCAGCCGCCGTCGAATCGGGCGAGCGGGGCTTCGGGGAACGCCATCAGCCAGAGCTGATGCACGAGCGCGCCCACCCGGTCGGGCTCGGACGTGAGCAGGCACACGGCGAAGAAGGAACCGTCGAGGGGCGCCTGCGGCCGGGTCCCGATCTCTCCTGCTTCCGGATCCGTGAATGACGCGACGGAAGCGGAGCCGGTGAGAGTGGTGATCGAGATCGCCGGAAGTGACGAGCGAGTCGCCTTCAGGCGCTGCTCGAGCAGCAGTGCCCTCACCGAGGACGCCGCGCCGGCGAGCAGCTGCTCGCCGAACACCACGGCCTGGGCGGGCACCCTGGCGAGAAGCAGGTCGGGTTCGGCGTCTCGACCCTCTGCGCTCGTCCCGAGGCGCGCCCTCACCAGCGACGAGCGCTGCGATTGTGCTTCGCTGCCGGCAGGCACCGGCGACGCGAGGGTGCGAGCCCCCGACGATTCGATCCACACCTCGGCGCCACCGAGCTCGTCGGAGAGCATCTCGACGGCCTGCGCCGGCCCCGGCACGTCGGCCAGCCGGTCGACGACGGCGCGCACGCGCACCATCGCCTCGGCGCGTGCAGCTCCGATCCGGATCGCGGCATCGATGGCCAGGCGGGTCATGTCGCGACGGGTGGTGAGCAGCGAGACCTCCAGGCGCTTCGCCAGTTCGATGACGGAGGCGGTGAACGGCTGCTCAGGGACGATGAGCGCGCACGCCCGGCGCTCCCACGCGTAGCGCAGGGCTGCGGAGATCATCCAGCCTCCGCGTGCGGCGCCTCGCGCGAGCAGCACCACGGTGTCAGGGCCGACCGATCCGATGTCCTCGAAATCGGAGACCAGGGCGAGGTCGCGAACGGGACTGCGGTCGGATACGAGGTGCAGCACGGAGAGCCCGGTGAGCTCGCGGGCATCGATGAGGTCGCGCAGCTCGACGGCTCCCGCAGACGATCGGTTCATGTCGGGCCTCTTCCTCGGTCGGGCAGCAGCGAGTGCAGTGTCTCGGGAGCGGCCAGGCGACGGCCCTCCGGTGTGTACCACTGCGGAGCCGCCGGAAGCACGACCAGGTCGAGCGTGTTGCCCACCCACAGGTCGTCGAGGCTGGCGACGCGACCGTCATCCGGATGCAGCATGGTGATGATGTCGGGGATCACCGCCTCCGGTGCGCCGTCGACCATCAGCAGGAGCAGCTCGTTCTGGATCTCCAGCTGCACGAAGCGACCCTGCGACTCCTCGATGAGCACGACGCTCGACGGGTGATCCGGCTCGCCGGCGGGCGCGGGGCGGGAGAGTCCGGCGACGTCCGCGACCCGAGCCCGGATGATCCGCCGCACGCCCTCGCTCCGGCGGAGCCGCTGGTGCTTCTCGCTCGTGGTCGCGTCGGAGTCGAGGATCCTCCCGATGCGCACCATCCTCGACACGCTTCCGAGCACCCCTGTCCGGGCGAGGTCCCTGGCCGTCATCGGGTAGAGCGCCGTCGCCGACCAGCCCCCGAACTCCTCGGCCAGGGCTCTGACCAGGCGCTCCGCCCGCCGGGGCTCGCGCACGCGCAGGAACGCGGATTCTCCGACGGGGCCGGTCGCAGCCAGCGGCCCTGCAGGAAGGCCGGCAAGGGTGAACAGCGACTGGAACAGCAGGGGGAACACTCGCCCCATCGGATCGGCATCGATGACGGGGCGCCCGAGCTGCATTCCGGTGAGCAGGGGGACCATCGAGTTCACGTTTGCCGCCGCGAGCGGGAACAGCCCCTCGATGCGCGTCTCCAGCTCGCGTTCGAGCAGCTCGACGCTGCTGACGAACTCGTCGCCGGCCGGCCGCAGCTCAGACAGCGGCAGTCCGTTGTTGACGAAGCCGACGGCGGCGACGAGCGCATCCTCCTCGAGGTCCTCTACACCGAGCAGCTCGGGCGCCTCATTCCCGTTCGCCATGCGCGCGAGGATCCGGTCCTGCTGCTCATCGCACCACTCCGGATCGGCGGCACAGGCGAGGAAGAGTGCGCCCGTTCGCAGGTGCCGGACGTCTTCAGCGCTGAGCTGCACGGCGCACCCCCCTGTCGAGCAGGTCGCCGACGGGGTCGCCGGCGACTCCCCTGACACGCACCGAGACGACTCGCGCGTGCTCGTAAGTGGTGGCCACGAGCTGCGATTCCAGGATGCGGACGGACGACGGCAGCGCCCCGAAGGCGGCGAGCCTGCCACGGACCCGCGCCTCGGCCGCCTGCAGCTCCTGCGCCATCTCCGTCGCGTTCACGGCGCCGACGGTTCCGAGGGCCCAGTCGGAGAGCGGAGCGCAGGCGGCTCCGAGCGCCCGCAGGTCATCATCGGTCTCCACCGCGCCTTCATCGTCGAGCCAGACGGGCAGCGAAGCTCCGGCGACCCGCACGAGCCGGGGCGCCGGCGTCCGTCCGTGGAGCAGGATCTCGGTCGCGGGAACCAGGTGGGCGGCCTGCGTCGACAGGCGGGTGTCATTCCAGCGCAGCCGCGGTATAACGGCAGGCGTGCCCGCGCGCAGCGTCCCCAGTGTGAGCCCCTTCTCGGTCGCGAGCAGGAGATCGCCGTCGTCGAGTCCGCAGAGCGCCGCCGCACCCAGGAACTCGATCGGAGCGGCCGAGAAAGCCGAGTGGATGGGCTCGGCAGGGAGCCGGCTGAGCGGCACACGGCCGCCGTCGTTCCGCGTGACCGAGAGGCGGGCCTCGGGGAACCGGCGCCCGGCGACGAGTGCGAGTGAGGTGGCGAGCGTCTCCGCGTCGGGAACGAGCGCGTCGTTCAGGATCGCCGTGTGCTCTCGGGTCGCGAAGGAGTTGCTGTCGAAGGCGTGGGAGAACACCACGTTGAGCGGCCCGCCGTGCTCGAGCAGGATCTCGCCTGCGGCGAGTTCGTGCGCGGGGTTGACGAGCGCGCCGACGCTCGTGATGACGACGCGGGATCCGGCCGGGATCGCGGCGGCGGCCGCTCGGAACCCCTCGGCGTCGAACGGCGCGAGCTCCTCGCCGAGTGTCGTGTGTCCTCCTCGAACGTGAAGGATGGGCGCGTCGCCGGCGCGCGGCTCATCCGCGAGCGCGACGGGCGGCCGGGGAGCGATGCGGACGAGGGCGAGCGGCGCGGCGTCCGTGCGGTGCAGCACGCCGCTCAGGTCGAACACGATCGACGACACCGTATCCGCGGATTGCGCGATGCGACCGAGTAGCCGGTCGACGGACTGCTCGACCCGGGCCCCGATGACCGCGTCTTCCACTATCGAATGCGTCCGGTCCGGGCGCAGCAGCGCGGCGGCGACGCGCCGCTCCAGCACTGCGATACCGACGCGCATGCGTCCGCTCCCTTGCGAATCGTGGTTCGGATACCTGGCGTGTGTCCCTGCCGGTATCAGTCAGTTCATTCTTTTGCATTTCAGGATGCTTCCGCAATGTGCAACTTGCACAGAGGCACTCGATGCAAGGTGGATAGCTTCATGGGGCAGCGCCGCGGATCGACCGAACCGCACCGCCGCAACCCGTCGATCGAGACAATGGAGTACGAGACCTGATGATCCGCTCAGTCCTGACCCTGCACACGTCACCAGCGCAGGCGGAGTCCGTGCTGGAGCTCTACCGCAACGAGGCGATTCTGCAGGAGTCGCTCGACCTGACCCGCGCCGTCAGCTCGGAGATCGCCACAGCGATCGACGGGTCGGGGGAGATCATCGTGACTGCCGTGTGGCCCGACGAAGCCGCGTATCAGGAGTGGCTCGACCACCCGAATCGCGGGCGCACCGCCCCTGAGCTCTCGGCGCTCCTCGCCGATGCCCGCATCGGGGTCGGTCGGCTGTACGAGGTCGACCACCGCGTGTCCAGAACCGAGATCTGAGCCCACCCGAACCCCTCACGAAAGAAGAATGCAATGACGCACCTCCCACGGATCATCGCCGGCGCCGGCATCCTCGCGCTCGGCGTCTCCCTCGCCGCATGCACTGCCGACAGTGGCGGAAGCGGTGACGGCGACGGCTTCTCGATAGTGTTTCTCGCGTCCTCGTCCCAGAACGGCTACAACCAAGCTGTGTACGAGGGCGTGCAGAACAAGGCGAAGGAGCTCGAGAAAGAGCTCGGCATCAGCATCACGACCAAGATCCAGGACGGCCAGTTCGACGCCAACACGCAGCTGTCTCAGCTGCAGAACGCGGGCACGACCGGGCAGGCGAGCGGTGTCATCGTCGTGCCGCAGGACGGACCGGGTCTCGCCGCGGCATTCCCTCTGGGCAACGACATCCCCGTCGTGTCGGTGCTGAACCCCATCGGTCCTGACATCGACAAGATGGAGCCGCAGACCGAAGGCGTCGTGTCGACCGTGGCCTCGCCGCCTTCGGCGGGGGCCGAGCGCCAGGCGGAGACCGTCGTCGAGTACTGCAAGGAGATCGATCCGTGCAAGATCGGCCTGCTGGCAGGGCTCCTCAACTCGCCGCTCGACGTCGCTCGCATCGCGGCGTGGAAGGACGTCCTCGGCGCGCACGACAACATCGAGATCGTCGGCACGGTCGAGGGCGCCTACGACCGCGACAAGTCGCTCACGGCGGTGTCGAACCTTCTGCAGGCGAACAAGGACATCAACGGCATCCTGAGCAACGCCGACCAGCAGACGATGGGCGCGCAGATCGCTCTCGAGAACGCCGGAATCGACCCGTCGTCGATCTTCCTCACCGGCGGAGGCGGCACCACCGAGGCAGTGAAGGCGGTGCGCGAGGGGAAGTGGACGAACGACTACCTCAACTACCCGGTGAGCATGGGAGAGGCTGCGCTCGAGCAGCTGATCAACAAGCTGCGCGGAGAGAAGGTCGAGGCCGTCGTCGACGCGGACACGCTCGTCGACCTGCCGCCGATGGTCACCAAGGAGGACCTCGAGGCAGCGCCCGACTTCACCGGCGAGTGGAACGGCTGATCCATGCAGGATGCTGCCAGCGGACCCGTCCTGGTCGAACTCCGCGGAGTCGACAAGCGCTTCGGCGCGACCCAGGCGCTCGACGGTGTGTCGCTCGATGTGCGCGGTGGCGAGATCCACGCGTTCGTCGGCGAGAACGGCGCAGGCAAGTCGACTCTCGGCAAGGTGATCGCCGGCATCTATGCCGCTGACCGGGGCGAGGTTGTCGTCGACGGCACCGCGGTCGACCGGTGGAACCCGGGGATCGCTCAGCGACGGGGGATCGTGATGATCGCGCAGGAGCTCGCGCTCGTGCCCGACCTGACCGTAGGACAGAACGTGTTCCTCGGCGCCGAGGAACACCGTTTCGGCATCGAGCGGCGCAACATCGCAGAGCGCTTCGCGGCGCTCGACGCGCAGATCGGATTCGGCCTCGACCCGGGTGAGAAGGTGCGTGACCTGCGCATCGCAGATCAGCAGAAGGTGGAGATCCTGCGAGCCCTCGCACGTGATGCGCGGATCATCGTCATGGACGAACCGACCTCGTCGCTGACGGCGCACGAGATGGAGCAGCTCGAGGACCTGATGCGGACGCTCCGCGATCGAGGCTGCTGCGTGATCTACGTCTCGCACTTCCTGGACTCGGTTCTGGGCGTCGCCGACCGCATCACGGTGATGCGAGACGGTCGCCGTATCGAGACCGTCGACGCGGGAACGGTGTCGAAGCACGAGCTCGTGACCTCGATGCTGGGCCGAGAGATGGAGCAGGCGTACCCGGATCGCCCGCCACGGCCTGAACCGGTGGACCCGCTCCTCTCGGTGCGGGAGCTGCGCACCGGCACGGGCGTCGAGCGGATGAGCTTCGAGGTGCGCCCAGGCGAGATCGTCGGCATGCTCGGTCTCGTCGGCAGCGGCCGTACGGAGTGCCTGCGTGCGGTGTTCGGCCTGGACCAGGTGGTGTCAGGTGAGATCCGGTTCGATGGCCGCGACTGGGTCGGCCGGACGCCGAAGGACTCCATCGACGCGGGGCTGGTGCTCGTCTCGGAGGACCGTCACAAGGACGGCCTCGTGCTGCAGCGATCGGTGCGCGAGAACATCGGTCTGTCGAGTCTGCCCGCCCGCGCGCGCGGCGGGATCGTCGATCGAAGAAGCGAGAAGCGCATCGCGCGGGATCTCGCGGAATCGCTCGAGATCCGGCCGCCGGACATCGAGCTTCCCGTCGGATGGTTCTCGGGCGGCAACCAGCAGAAGGCCCTGCTCGGAAAGGCGCTCGCCGCGCAGCCGAAGCTGATCATCCTCGATGAGCCGACCCGCGGTGTCGACGTCGGCGCGAAGCGGACCATCTACGAGCTCATCGTCCGCCTCGCCGCTCAGGACATCGGGGTGCTGCTGATCTCGTCTGAGCACGAGGAGATCATGGAACTCGCTCACCGTGCCTATCTGGTCTCAGAGGGCCAGACCTTCGGGGAGGTCATCCCCGAGCAGACCACCGTGGAAGATGTTCTGTTCCAGCTCTTTCACGTGACCACAGGAGAGGAGTCGGCAGCATGACGGAGGCCGCAAACACCACCGTGACGCGAACCCGCGCCCGCAGCAAATTCTCGGCGAAGGAGCTCGTCATCGAGTACGCGGTGCTGCTGCTGCTCGCCGCCGTGCTCGTGGCGCTCGCGATCCTGTCGCCGTCGTTCTTCACCTTCGGCAACATCGTCAACATCCTGAATCAGAACGCTCCGCTCGTGATCATCGCCGCGGCCGGGACCTTCGTGATCATCTCGGGGAACTTCGACCTCTCGACCGGCGCGATCTACAGCGTCGCCGGCGTCGTGGCGGCGTGGCTCGCGGTGACCACGGGCAATGTCGCCCTGGCGCTGGGTGCGGCACCACTGATCGGCATCGTCCTCGGGGCGTTCAACGGCACGGTCATCACCCGCCTCCGGGTGCACTCGTTCCTCGCGACGCTCGCATCGTCGATGATCTTCACGACGATCGCCGTGCTCACCACCGGGGGCAGCCTGATCACCGTGACGACGCCCGGGTTCACGACGCTGGGGCGAAACCGCGTCGGAGGCGTCTTCATCGCGGTGCTGGTGATGATAGTCGTGGTGGCGATCCTCTGGTTCGTGCTGTCGCGGACCCTGTTCGGTCGCCGGGTGTATGCCGTCGGCGGCAACGCGGAGGCGGCTGAGCTCTCCGGCATCCACGTGGACCGCACCCGCATCCTCGTGTTCGTGATCAGCGGTCTCGCCGCCGGCACGGCCGCGGCGATCGGCGTCTCGCGGATCGCATCGGGGCAGCCCCTTGCGGGCGCCGGGCTCGAGCTGAGTGCGATCGCGGCGGTGATCCTCGGCGGCACGAGCATCTACGGCGGCATCGGGGCGGTATGGCGATCGGTCGCGGGCGTCTTCCTCATCGCCCTGATCGGCAACGGCTTCGACCTGCTGAATCTTAACCCCCAGCTCAAGGACATGGTGACCGGCTTCATCATCCTCGCGGCGGTCGGCCTCGCCGCGGCGGGGCGAGACAAGCGCTAGCCGCCACGCGCGGCACCTCCCCGCAGCATTCCGGCGGCAACGGCCCGGGCCACCCCGGGTCTCCACGGGCTGCTCGAAAACATCAACGATCCCTTACGGAAGGACCCCTGCAATGTCCGAGAACGTCCGAATCGCCATCGACGTCGGAGGCACATTCACCGATGTGGTGAAACTCGTGCCCGACACCGGCGAGCTCCGCTTCGAGAAGGTTCCGACCACACCGAGCGAACCGACGGCGGGCGTGCTCGCCGCCTTCGAGAAAGCCGACGCCGACCCCGCCCAGGTCTCGACGTTCAACCACGGCAGCACCCTGGGCCTGAACTCACTGCTGACCCGCACGGGCGCGCGTATCGCGACGATCGCGACGCGCGGCTTCCGAGACGTCTACCTGCTCGGTCGCACCGACCGAAGGGTGATGTACGACATCGCCTACCGCAAACCGGAGGCCCTGCTCGAGCGGTACGACACCTTCGAGGTGACCGAGCGCAGCATGTTCGACGGCTCGGTCGCGACGCCGTTCGACGACGACGACGCCCGCGAGGTCGCTCGTGAGATCCTTCGTCGCGGGTATGACGCGGTGGCGGTCGCCTTCCTGCACGCCTATGCGAACCCCGCGCACGAGCTGCGCATGCGCGAGATCCTCGCGGAGGAGGCGCCGGGCGTCGAGATCACCCTGTCGCATGAGCTCTCGCGTGAATACCGCGAGTACGAGCGCACCAGCACTGCCGTGCTGGACGCCTACATCAAGCCGATCATGCGCAGCTACCTGAAGGCGCTCGAAGGCGAGTTGGAACGGCGCGGTTTCGACGGACGCTTCCTCATGTCGCGCTCGGGCGGAGGGGCGATGACCGCGTCGTCCGCGCGCGAGCAGCCCGTGAACCTGATCCTCTCCGGGCCTGCCGGCGGTGTCGTCGGCGCCGCCGCCTTCGCGAAGCTGATCGACAGGCCCAACCTCATCACGATCGACATGGGCGGCACCAGCCTCGACGCGTCGCTGGTGCAGGACGGCAACCCCGTCCTCTACCACGGCGCAGAGTTCGAGGGACTTCCCATCAACACGCCCTCCCTCTACATCCACACGATCGGCGCCGGCGGCGGGTCACTCGGCTACCTCGACGAAGCCGGCGCCCTGCAGGTCGGACCGAAGAGCGCCGGCGCCATGCCTGGACCGGCCGCGTACGGCCGTGGCGGAACGGAGCCCACGTTCACCGATGCCGCCCTCGCCATCGGCTACCTCGGGACGGACACTCCGCTCGGCGGTGAGCTCACGCTCGACCGCGAGAAGTCGCTGGCGGCGCTTCGCCCGATTGCCGAGGAACTCGGGCTCAGCGTCACCCAGCTGGCGCGCGGGATGGTGAAGATCTCGAACACCAAGATCATGGGCGCCGTGCGCGCGATCACCATCGAGCTCGGTCACGACCCCAAGGACTTCGCGCTGCTGTCATTCGGCGGCGGCGGGGGACTCGTCGCGGTCGACGTGGCGCGTGAGCTGGGAATCCCCGAGGTGATCGTGCCTCCGGGGCAGGGGGCCTTCTCGGCGCTCGGGATGCTGATGGCCGACGTGCAACACGACTACTCGCGCACGAGCCTGCAGGCTCTCGACGAGCTCGACGCCGATGCGGCCGATGCGCTCTACGCAGGTATGGAAGCGGAGGCGCGCGAGACGCTGCGTGCCGAGGGATTCGACGACGACAGTATGCTCTTCCACCGGGTCGTCGCCGTGCGGTACTCCGGCCAGGAGCACGCGGTCACGGTCGATTACCCCGAGAACAGCACGGACCCCCGAGAGGCCATCCGCTCGGAGTTCGACCGTCTGCACCTGCGCCAGTACGGCCACACCATGGACGATCCGATCGAGACGACGACGCTGCGCCTCGGCGCGGTCGGCATCGTCGACAAGCCGGATCTGCCGAAGGCGATGCGCCGTCCGGAAGGCGAAGGACCCGAGCTGCGAACGCGCACGGTCGTGCTCGACGGCGACGAGACCGCGGAGTACGCCCTGGTTTCGCGTGAGGAGCTCATGGCCGGCGACGTCATCGAAGGGCCCGTGGTCGTGACCGAGCACACGGCGACCACTGTGCTGCACGCCGGCGACCGACTCGAGGTCGGTGCTTACGGCGAGCTCATCATCTCGATCCAGTACGCGAAGAAGGGGGCCTGACGTGGCCGACGCCATCACCACCGAAATCATCAGGCACGGCCTGCTGGCCGCCGCCGAGGAGGTCGCGCGCAACCTGTGCCGCACCGCCTACAACACCGTGGTCTACGAGATCCACGACTACGGCATCGGGATCCACGACGCCAACGGAGACGTGGTCGCGGACGCGCCGGGTATCGCGGTGTTCACCAGGGGCAACGATGCCGGCATCAAGCACTCGATCGAGTTCCTCGGCCGTGATGCGATGGAGCCCGGTGACGTCTTCATCATCAACTTCCCCTACTGGTCGAGCGCCCACACACTCGATCCTCTCGTCTTCGCCCCGATCCACGTGGACGACGAGCTGATCGGGTTCGCCTCCTGCCGTGTGCACGTGACGGACCTGAATCAGAAGGATCCGGGCTACGTGCTCGACTCGACCGACCGCTCGCAGGAGGGGCTCATGCTCCCAGCCTCGAAGCTGTACCGCCGGGGCGAGCGCAACGACGATGTGTTCAACATCATCCGATTCAACAGCCGCATGCCCAAGCACACGATCGGCGACATCCAAGCGCAGGTGTCGGCGTGCGTGACGGGCGTGCGCCGCACGCAGGAGCTCGCGGACAAGTACAGCGTCCGAACGCTCACCCAGGCGATGGTGACCATCAACGAGCACGGTGCGAAGCTGGCCAGGCTCGCGCTCGCCAAGCTGCCCAAGGGCACCTGGAGCGCGGTCGACTACGTCGATGACGACGGCATCAACAAGGACGACCTCGTCAAGCTGCAGTGCACCGTGACGGTCACGGACGAGGAGATGGTGGTCGACTGGACCGGCAGCGCCGAGAACGTCGAGGGCCCCATCAACCTGCCGCCGGGCCAGACCGAGGCGCTGTCGAGCCTCATCTTCAAGTCGCTCACGACTCCGGACTCCCCGGTCGTCGCGGGCAACTTCGCCCCGTTGAGGGTGGTCACGGTGCCGGGGTCGGTCATGCACGCCGTGCCGCCTATGCCGACATTCACCCTCTGGACAGGTCTGCTCGCGGGCGAGGTCATCCTGAAGGCTCTGGCACAGGGCATGCCGGAGCTGGTTCCCGCCTGCTCGGGCGGCGACGTGTGCTCGATGATGGGCCTCGGAGTGAACCCACGCACCGGTGAGCCGTGGCAGGAGGCGACCAACGAGGCGGTCGGCTTCGGCGGCACCGCGCACCACGATGGCGAGGACGGGATCATGCATCTCTCGGAGCCCGGCTGCCGGAACAACCCTGTCGAGGTGCTCGAGGCGAAGTCGTCGATGATCATCGATCACTACGGCTACCGCCCCGACACAGGCGGGGCTGGTGAGCAGCGGGGTGGCGTGGGCGTCAGCCGCTCGTACCGCTTCACCGCCCCCGCCACCGGCATCTGCCTGGTCTACAAGACGAAGACGGAGCCGTGGTCCATCGCCGGCGGGTCGGAGGGCAAGCCGAACCGGATCGTGATGAACCCCGGAACCGATCGCGAGGTCATCCAAGGCGGCAGCTACAACCGACTGGAAGCAGGCGACGTCCTCGTCAACCAGACCGGTGGAGGGGGCGGCTACGGCGATCCGTTCCGCCGGGACCCTGCCGCCGTCGCCAATGACGTGCGTAACGGGTTCGTGTCACGAGGCGCTGCAGAACGGGACTACGGGGTGGTCGTCGGGTCCGACTTCAGCATCGACGAGGCAGCGACCGCCGCGATCCGCGGCCGCTGAGTCAACGAAGGCGGTGCGCCCCGGAATACGGGCGCACCACCTTCGTCTCCTGTCCCGCACGGGGCCCCTCATCTGTTCGGTGGCGGCGCCACCGACCCGCGTTCGATGAGCGTCTGAGGTAGGACGGTCGTCTCAGGGGGGCGACCGTCGCCGCGAATGCGATGAAGCAGGGTCCGCGTGGCCTGCTCGCCGATCTCATGGATGGGCTGCTCCACCACGGTGATCCCGGGGGTGGTCAGGCTCATCCACGGAGCGTCGTCGAATCCTGCGAGCGACAGCTGCTCGGGGATCAGGACACCACGCTCCTGTGCGGCCTTGAACACCGCCAGCGCGATCAGGCTGTCGGAGGCGATGATCGCGGTGACTGCGTCGTCGCCGTCGAGCAATCGGGACGCGAGGGCGTCGACGCCCCTGCGTCGAGCGTTGAGGTGGACGAAGGATTCAGGGCGCGCCACTCCCGCAGCGGACAGTGTCTCGACGAAGCCGACGACTCGATCGGCGACCGCAGATGACGACAGTTCCTCTCCGGTCAGGAAGTCGCCCTCATGTGCGAGCGTGGAGATGAAGGCGATGCGCCGGTGACCGGCGCCGAGCATCAGCTCCGTGAGCTTTCGCGCACCCCCGCGGTTGTCAGTGATCACGGCGTCGACGTCGACCCCGGGCACCGTACGGTCGAAGAGAACCAGCGGCCTGCCTGCGTCCAGCACAGGTTGCAGATTGCCGGGCTCGAGCGACGATGCCGGCGCGATGAGCAGGCCGTCGACCTGCTTCGCGAGCTGCACGGCGACAGCTTTCGCCTCGACAGATGGTTCCTCGTCAGAGTTCGACAGGATGAGGTCGTAGCCGGCTTCAGCTGCGACATCGGCTGCGCCGCGAGTCGCCTTCGCGAAGAACGGGTTCTCGATGTCGCCGATGATGATGCCGAGCGTGTGAGATCGCCCTGTGCTCATGGTGCGCGCGAGGGCGTTCGGGCGGTACCCGAGCTCGTCCGCTGCTTTCTGCACCCGGTCGCGCACGGCGTCGCTGACGGCGCCGTAGTCCCCGAGCGCGCGGGCTGCCGTCGCCTTCGACACGCGAGCGGCGCGAGCGACATCGCTGACCGTGGCCTCTCGGCGCCCGGCTCCCGTTTCACTCATGTCGCCCTTTCTTCATTTCCGTGACCGGTGGGTTCCAGACGTCGAACCTGTCGGTTGACGTCCCACTCGAAGCAGTGTAGCGTCCATCGAAACGAATTGAGACCGGTCTCAATCGAGTGTTTTGAGACCGGTCTCACAACAGGCCGACATCACCCGAAGCATCAGCAGTTCAGAGAGGAACACCCATGAGCATCCGCTCCACACTCCGCCGAACGGCCCTGGCCGCCGTCGCCGCGACCGCCGCGCTCGCGCTCGCCGCATGCTCGCCCTCCGCCTCGACCGGCGGCGGGGGAGACGCCGCCGAAGACAACCCCTACGGTCTGATCACGCCCGGCGAGATCCGAGTGGCAAGCCTCGGTGACTCCAAGCCCTACACGTTCACCGACGAGTCCGGCGAGTTCACCGGCTTCGACGTCGAGCTGTTCACCGACGTGGCGAACCGCATCGGCATCGAGAAGGTCGTCTTCACCGGTCAGGACTTCTCCGGTCTGCTCGCCGCCGTCGCGAACGGCCAGTTCGATGTCGGAGTGGCCGCGATCGGCATCACCGATGAGCGCAAGCAGACGGTCGACTTCTCCGACGGATACCTCGCCGGCTACCTCACGGTGATGGCGAGCCCCGACAGCGACATCACAGACGAGGAGAGTCTCGCCGGCAAGCGTCTCGGCGTGGTGCAGGGCACCCTGCAGGAGGCCTATGCGGTGAAGAACTTCACCGACACCGAGCTCGTCCGCTTCCCGGACAACAACTCGGCGATCTCCGCGGTCAACAGCGGCTCCATCGATGCGCACTTCCTCGACTACGAGGCCGCCAAGGAGTACGCCGAGCAGTACGGCCTCGAGAACGCGATCGACATCCCGTCGTTCGATGCGCCGGCCGGCTTCGCGATCGCGAAGGGCAAGGACGAGTTCAAGGAGGCGCTGAACGACGCTCTGCACGATGCGATGGAGGACGGCACCTGGAAGGAGCTCTACGAGAAGTGGTTCCCGGGCTCCCCGATGCCCGACCAGTACCTGCCCAGCGACGAGCAGGGCGAGGGCGACGGCGAGTAATCGCCTCGTCGGTGCGGGGCCTCGGCCGACGCGGCCCCGCACCTCGAACAGGAGATCCACATGGACTGGCTCGACAAGCTCATCAAGACGTTCCTCGATTTCGAGGCGATGTGGAAGGTTCTTCCGCAGCTGCTCGGCACGGGACTGGTGAACACCCTGATCATCTCGGTGGCCGCCACTGTGCTCGGCATCGTCATCGGCATGATCCTCGCGGTCATGGGCGTCGCCCGTACCGCGTGGCTGCGCGTTCCCGCGCGCATCTACACAGACATCTTCCGCGGGCTGCCCGCGATTCTGACGATTCTGCTGATCGGGCAGGGCTTCGCCTCGATCAGCCGGCAGATGTTCGGTCCCTCGCCCTACCCGCTCGGCATCCTGGCGCTGAGCCTGATCGCGGGCGCGTACATCGGCGAGATCTTCCGCGCCGGCATCCAGTCCGTCGAGCGGGGTCAGCTCGAGGCCTGCCGCGCACTGGGCATGAGCTACGGGTCGGCCATGCGCCTGGTCGTGGTCCCGCAAGGCATCCGCCGGGTCCTGCCCGCACTGGTGAACCAGTTCATCGCCATCGTGAAGGACTCCTCCCTGGTGTACTTCCTCGGGCTACTGGTGTCGGAGCGAGAGCTGTTCCGCGTCGGCCAGGATGCCGCGGTGCTGACCGGCAACCTGTCGCCACTGGTGATGGCCGGCATCTTCTACCTCGTGATCACCGTGCCGCTGACCCACCTGGTCAACTACTTCGACAACAGATTCCGCACCGGTCGCCGCAAGCCCACGCCGCCCAAGAGCGGTCTGGAAGAGGTGGCCGAGCAGTCGCTCAGCCCGGTGTACACCCGAGGAGAGAACACATGACCTACACGTCACCCCTGCCCATCACCGAGGGCCGCTTCTTCGAGGGCTCCCGGCTGCAGATCGAGAACCTCCGCATGGCCTACGGTGACATCGACGTCATCAACGACGTCTCACTCACCGTCGAGCCAGGCACCACGACCTGCATCATCGGCCCTTCGGGGTCCGGCAAGTCGACCCTTCTCCGTGGTGTGAACCGACTCCACGAGCCCAAGGCCGGCCGAGTTCAGCTCGCAGATGACGACGCGCTCTCCCTCAAGCCAGACGTGCTTCGCCGCCGGGTCGGCCTCGTCTTCCAGCACTTCAACCTCTTCCCCGATCACACCGCGCAGCAGAACGTCGCTCTGGCGCTGCGCAATGTGAAGCGCATCGCGAAGGGTGAGGCTGAGCGCATCGCGCTGGCCAGGCTCACCGAGGTCGGACTGGCCGAGCGCGCCGATCATCGCCCTCGCGATCTCTCGGGCGGGCAGCAGCAGCGAGTCGCGATCGCGCGTGCCCTGGCCATGGAGCCCGAGGTCATGCTCTTCGACGAGGCGACCAGTGCGCTCGACCCCGAGCTGGTCAAGGGCGTGCTCAACCTCATGGCCGAGCTCGCGCAGCGCGGCATGACGATGCTCGTCGTGACCCATGAGATGGGCTTCGCCCGCAAGGTCGCCGACCAGGTCGTCTTCATGGATGAGGGCCGAGTCGTCGAGGCGGGCACGCCGGAGCAGATCTTCGACGATCCGCAGAGCGACCGCCTGCGCCTCTTCCTCTCGGAGGTGCTGTGATGGCGACGACATCAGCCGAGCCGATCCGCACCGCCGTCATCGGATACGGGGTCTCGGGCCGTGTGTTCCACGCGCCGTTCCTCGAGGCGGATCCGGAGTTCTCGCTCGAAGTGATCGTGACCGGCGACGCGGGTCGCGCAGCGGCCGCCGCGACGCAGCATCCGGATGCCCGAGTGCTTGCGTCGGTCGAGGAGATGCTCGAGGCCGCGGATGACCTCGACCTCGTCGTGATCGGAACGCCGCCGGCCACGCACGCCCGTATAGCGACGGCCGCGCTCGATGCAGGCCTGGACGTCGTCGTCGACAAGCCGTTCACGGCGACCTCGGATGAGGGCCGGGCGCTCATCGAGCACGCGCAGAGGCTCGGTCGGCGGATCACGGTGTTCCAGAACCGGCGCTGGGACGGCGACTTCCAGACGGTGCGCGATCTCGTCGAGACGGGCCGTCTGGGTGCCGTGCGCCGATTCGAGTCGCGGTTCGAGTGGTACAAGCCCCAGGTGCGAGCGAGCTGGAAGGCCGAGGCATCGGCGGCCCAGGGCGGCGGAATCCTGTTCGATCTCGGCACGCACCTGATCGACCAGGCCGTGCAGCTGTTCGGACCGGTCGCGGAGGCGAGGGCCGAGCTGGCCGTCAACCGGCCTGGCGGCCTCGCCGACGACGACGCCTTCGTCGCGCTGCGACACGAGTCGGGCACCATCTCGCACCTGTGGATGAACTCTCTCGCTCCGCAGTTCGGGCCTCGATTCCACGTGCTCGGCTCTCTGAGCGGGTACACGAGCCACGGCCTGGACGGGCAGGAGTCGGCACTGGATGCCGGTGCCTCGCCCGCCGACGAGGACTACGGCGTCACCCCGGCGTCGCGCTGGGGGCTCTTCGGCGTGGAAGGCGACCTGGAGCCGTTGCCGATGCGCCGCGGCGACTACGGCGCGTTCTACCGCGCCCTCGCTGACGCACTTCGCGAAGACGCAGCGCTTCCGGTCGATCCGAGAGACGCGGTCTCGGTGATCGAGATCATCGAGCGACTGCACGCCGAGACGCCGCTGCGTCGCCCCGACCTCTCCGAACAGAACGAAGGATGAAGATGACCGAATCGCAGCCTCTGCACGTCGTCGTGATCGGCGCCGGGATCCTTGGCGCCTCGACCGCGGCCCACCTCGCGCGCTCCGGAGCCCGGGTGACGCTCGTCACTGCGGGCAAGCCGGCCGATGGTGCATCCGGGCGTTCGATCGCATGGCTGAACTCATCGGGCGCACGGTCGACGGAGTACCGCTATCTGCGTCTGATCGGACTCGACCGCTACCGCACCTGGCGCGAGCGGCACCCCGACAGCGCGTCGTACCTGCGCTTCGACGGTGCGCTGAAGTGGGGCGGGGAGGACGAGAGCTTCCGCGACACCTTCGACTACGAGCGCGCAGGCGGATACGACTCGCAGTGGCTCGACCGGGAGCAGGTGGCGACGCTGACGCCGGATGTGGATGCCGACGCGGTCTCGTCCGAAGGAGCGATCTTCAACCGGGGCGAGGGCTGGGTCAACCTTCCCGATCTCATCGCCGCACTTCTCGACGAGGCGAGGGCGGACGGAGCGGAACTCCTCGAGGATGCCGGGGACGTGCGAGTGGACGTGCGCGGCGGTGCGGCTGTAGGCGTCGTCCTCGGCGACGGCACTCCTCTTGCGGCCGATCGGGTGGTTCTCGCCACGGGCGGCGACGTGCCTGCTCATCTGGCTGCCCTCGGCGTCACGGTGCCGGACGCCACCCCCGCGGCGTTCGTCGTCGTCACCGAACCGGTCGAGCCGCGGGTGAGAACCGTGCTGAACACCCCGCGGGTCGCCGTGCGCCCCATGCCGGACGGACGCCTCGTGCTGGACGCGGACTGGGCTGAGAAGTCCATCGTCGTGGAGTCCGACGGGTCGCTCACCGTGCCGGATGAGTCGGTGCGCGGGCTGCTGGAGGAGGGGTCCCGTGTGCTCGCGG
The DNA here is from genome assembly GCF_028198145.1 of Microbacterium sp. nov. GSS16. Taxonomy (NCBI): domain Bacteria; kingdom Bacillati; phylum Actinomycetota; class Actinomycetes; order Micrococcales; family Microbacteriaceae; genus Microbacterium; species Microbacterium sp. nov. GSS16. The sequence goes on from NZ_CP116338.1 coordinate 1,685,564, forward strand.
GCCATCCGACGCTGGTAGCCGAGCGGGTGGCATCCGGCCTCAAGCCGATCCCTGGCGACGGCGAGCCCGTGGTCGGGTCGGTGCCGGCGATCGACGGCCTCTACACGCTCTTCACGCACTCGGGCGCCACTCTCGGGCTGATCCTGGGCGAACTGGTCGCCGAGGAGATCATCACGGGCAAGCCATCGCCGGTGCTCGATGCCTTCCGGCTGGACCGATTCGCTGACGGCGTCGAGCTGGACGAGGTGGGGATCGGCGCCTGGTCGCCGGTCACGAGCACCTGATCGGGTGAGACGGGAGGGGCGGATGCCGTTCGGCATCCGCCCCTCCCGCGCCTCGACACATGCCTTCCCCTGCATATCGACCCGCGTAGCGTGGGCACCAGCGATCGGCATCCGCCCTTGGCTACCAAAGCTCAAGGGCATCTGATCGGCAGGAGAGCATCATCAGTTCTACTCACATCGACACCGGCGTCGAGACCAGCGCAGCCACCCTCGGACCGATCCGCCAGACCTACTTCGGCACGGCCGAGTTCCCGCCCATGGCGCACGCGTACAAGCAGGTGTCGCAGGTCGTGCGCGAGACCGGGCTGCTGCGGCGGGCCACGTGGTTCTACATCGCCGTCGCGGCCGGCATCGTGCTCGCCCTCGGGGGAGCGGTCACCGGATTCATCCTGCTCGGCGACAGCTGGTTCCAGCTTCTGATCGCGGCAGCGCTGGGCATCATCTTCACGCAGATCGCCTTCCTCTCGCATGAGGCGGCGCACCGGCAGATCCTGAGCTCAGGCCCGGCGAACTTCAAGCTCGCCCGCATCCTCGCGGGCAGCATCGGCATGAGCTACTCGTGGTGGGACTCCAAGCACACCAGGCACCACGGCAACCCGAATCAGGTCGGCAAGGACCCCGACATCGAGGTCGACACCATCTCGTTCCTCGACGAGGACGCCGCGAAGTCGCGAGGACTGATCCGGCTGATCACCCGCAAGCAGGGCTGGCTGTTCTTCCCGCTGCTCACCCTCGAAGGTCTGAACCTGCACTACATCGGGCTGAAGCACCTGTTCACGAAGAAGAAGGTCAAGGGTCGCTGGACCGAGCTCGGCATCATCGCGCTCCGCTTCGCGATCCTCCTCATCCCCGTGTTCCTGATGCTGCCGCTGGGCATGGCGTTCGCGTTCCTGGGCGTGCAGCTGGCCGTGTTCGGCGTCTACATGGGCGCATCGTTCGCACCCAACCACAAAGGGATGCCGATCATCGACCCGAACGCGCGTCTCGACTTCTTCTCGAAGCAGGTGCGCACCTCGCGCAACATCCGCGGCGGCTGGTGGGCGACCGCGCTCATGGGCGGCCTCAACTACCAGGTCGAGCACCACCTGTTCCCGAACATGCCGCGTCCGCACCTGGCCAAGGCACGCGAGATCGTGCGCGACTACTGCGCGTCGAACAACGTGCCGTACACCGAGACGAGCCTCGGTCGCTCGTACGCGATCGTGATCGAGTATCTGAACCGGGTCGGCCTCGCCGCCGGCGCCGATCCGTTCGACTGCCCCGCAGCCACAAGCTTCCGTCGCGCCTGACCGGACCGCGCCTCGCGGCGGCAGCGCCTCGGGGCGGCAGCGCCTCGGGAGACCGCGGAATGTACCGCCCGAGCGTGCCGACGGAGTCCCGGCTCAGACCGCCGGGTACGCCGATGCCTTGAGCGCGCGTGCGAGGTGCGCGGCGTTCGCCGCGGCCGTCTTGATCGTCTGGGCGACCTTCTCGGGTGTCTCGGGCAGATCCTTGTAGTCGGTCGACCCCATGGCCTCGCCGTTCCAGTAGATCGAGCCCTGCGCGGGGATCGTGTACCCCACGTCGTCGAGCGACTGGAACACGATGGCGGCGATGTGGTGTGCGCCGTCCTCATTGCCGACGACGACCGCGAGCGCGACCTTGTCGAACAAGATCGGCCGGCCCTGCTCATCCGTCTCGCTGAGCTCAGCGTCCAGCCGCTCGAGCACGCGCTGCGCGACGCTGGAGTGCTGACCCATCCAGGTCGGCGTGGCGAACACGAGGATGTCGGCGGCGAGCACTCGCTCGCGCAGCGCGGGCCACTGGTCGCCGTCGCCCATGTCGGTCTGCACTCCCGGACGGATGTCGTGATCGACAGCGCGGATGCGGTCGGCGCTCACTCCGTGCTCGGCCAGGGCGTCGAGCACCTGCTCGCCCAGCACGTCGGTGCTCGATTCGGCGGGGGAGGGCTTGAGGGTGCAGTTGATCAGAAGGGCGCTGAGCTTGGTGTCCATGAGTGTCACCGAACCACCCATCAGCACGGCGCGGGAGGGGCTTTCGTGCCGGAGCGCTATGAGCTAGACACCTCGCGTCTCGGCGACGCCGGTCTCGGGCTCGGCGTCCTGCTCGTCCTCCTCGCGTCGCGATCCGGATCCCAGCCGAAGCGTCGCGATCAGCCCCAGAGCGAGGAGCCCCGCTGTCCCAGCGGCACGTCCTTGAGCACCACTCCGGTCAGCTGAGCGGTGGCCAGGCCCAGCCCGATGCCGTAGAGGAAGAGGAAGGGCACCACGTTCGCCCACGACGCCGACGCGGTGATCGCCCACCCGAGCCCGGCGACGCCGACGATCTCGGCGGCGATACCCGCCCGCACCAGGGTGATCGGCGTGACGCGAGAGCCCATCGCCCCTGAGAACCCATTCGCCGCGAACGAGCCGAGGGTCAGCGCGAGCAGCACGAAGCCGGTCTGCAGAGTGTCGTAGCCCACGACGTTCTGCAGCCACAGCGGCAGCGACAGAACGATGCCGAACTCTGGTCCGAGCGGGATGTCGATGCCGAAAGCCCACCGCCACGAGAAATACGTCGTCAACCATCCGCCCAGCAGGGAGTGTGTAGCTCTCCTGCACCCACTGCACCTGCGTCGAGCTGATGCCCAGGTCGTCGACGATCGACGGGATGGCGACGTCGACGATCGTGGAGTCGACGATGATGAGCGACACGGCCACGCTGATGGGCGCGGCGATATGCTGTGCGCATGACCACACGCAGGGAGGGTGCAACCTCTCGCGGGCGCGCGATGATGGATCCTCGCGTGATCGACCCCGGCGAGCAGCTGGTCAGCTTCAAGGGCATGGGTGACGCCGACATCGACCAGGTCGTCCGCGTGCTGGCCGCCCTTCGCGCCTGGCGCGAGACCGAGCAGCGCATCAGCTGGCAGTCGCGCACCGAGATGAAGCTCAACGAGACCGACATGGAGGCGCTGCGCTTCCTCGTCGCTTCGCTGAACAACGGCGTCGTCGTCACCGCCGGCATGCTCGCCGACCACCTGCGCATCTCGACGAGCTCGACGACGAAGATGCTCGATCGACTCGCCCGGGCCGGTCATATCTCCCGCACCCCGCATCCCACCGATCGTCGCGCGGTGATGGTGAGCATCACCCCGCACACGCACGAGCAGGTGCGCGACAGCATCGGGCGAGTGCACGCGGATCGCTTCACCGCCGTCGCCGAGCTGGCGCCCGCCGAGCGCGACGTCGTCGCCCGCTTCCTCGAGCGGCTCGCTCGAGGAGAAGAGAGCAGCCGCTGAGCTCAGTGCTTGCGGTTGGCCTGGTAGTACGCCAGCAGTGCCTTCGTCGACGGGTCCTGGCTCGCCAGGGCATCCGCATCGCCCTCCAGCGCAGGGGCGATCTGCAGCGCGAGCTGCTTGCCCAGCTCGACGCCCCACTGATCGAAGGAGTTGATGCCCCAGATCACGCCCTGGGTGAAGGTGATGTGCTCGTACAGCGCGATGAGCTGACCGAGCACCGACGGCGTCAGCGACGGCGCGAAGATCGACGTCGTCGGGCGGTTGCCGGGGAAGGTGCGGGCGGCGACGAGCGCGCCGGACGTGCCCTCCTCCTCGACCTCCGCCGCCGTCTTGCCGAAGGCGAGCGCCTTGGTCTGCGCGAGGAAGTTCGCGAGGAACAGCCCGTGCACATCACGTCCGTCGTCGGCGAGCGGATAGGCCGGGTTCACGAAGGCGATGAAGTCGGCGGGAATCAGCCGGGTGCCCTGGTGGATCAGCTGGTAGAACGCGTGCTGGCCATTGGTGCCGGGCTCGCCCCAGAACACCTCGCCGGTGTCGGTCGTGACCGGCGTGCCATCCCATCGCACGGACTTGCCGTTGGACTCCATGGTCAGCTGCTGCAGATACGCAGGGAAGCGGTTCAGCTGCTGCGCGTACGGCAGCACCGCATGCGTCTGCGCGTCGAGGAAGTTCGTGTACCAGACGTTGAGCAGGCCCATCAGCACGGGCACGTTCTGCGCGAGCGGCATCGTGCGCACGTGTTCGTCGACCGCATGGAAGCCCGCGAGCAGCTCACGGAACACGTGCGGGCCGAACACGACGGCGAGCGAGAGTCCGATGGCAGAGTCGACCGAGTAGCGACCGCCCACCCAGTCCCAGAATCCGAAGGCGTTCTTCGGGTCGATGCCGAACGCCTCGACCTTGTCGAGGGCGGTCGAGACGGCCACGAAGTGGTGCGCGACGGCGTTCTTGCGGCTCGCGTCGTCGTCTTCCATCACGCCGGATGCCTGAAGGCCTGACCACAGCCAGTCGCGCGCGAGGCGCGCGTTCGTGAGCGTCTCGAGTGTGGTGAACGTCTTCGAGGCGACGATGAACAGCGTCGTCTCGGGGTCGAGATCCGCGGTCTTCTGCGCGATGTCGGTCGGGTCGATGTTCGACACGAAGCGCGCCTCGATCCCGGCATCCGCATACGGCTTCAGCGCCTCGTAGACCATCACCGGGCCCAGGTCGGACCCGCCGATGCCGATGTTCACGACGTGCGTCACCTGCTTGCCGGTGATCCCGAGCCAGTCGCCCGAGCGCACCCGGTCGGCGAACGCCGAGAGCGACGAAAGCACCTGCTGCACATCGGCATCGACGTCCTGCCCGTCGACGGCCAGCTCGGGCGACGCACCCTCCGGGCGACGCAGAGCCGTGTGCAGCACCGCGCGGTCCTCGGTGGTGTTGATGTGCTGACCCTCGAGCATCGCGGCGTAGCGCTCGGCGACGCCGGTCTGCTCGGCCAGGCGAACCAGGGCGCCGACGATCTCATCGGTCACGAGGTTCTTCGACAGATCGACGTGCAGGTCAGCGAGCGGCAGCGACAGGCGCTCGACACGCGTCGCATCGTCGGCGAACCAGCCGCGCAGGTCGGGCGAGAACGAATCCCGGATGGCCGACAGCTCAGCCCAGGCGGACGTGGAGGTGGGGTCGATCGGTGCGCTCATGCAAGCAACGTTAGCGCCGCGACCGCATCCGGGTGCCGCCGATGACGCTGCGCCGCCGGGCCGATAGCGTTGACACGGAACCCAGGAGGAACGATGAAGACGATCCCGTTCGGAACCGGCACCGCCCCCGCGGTGATCGCCGGCATGATGCGCATTCCCGACAAGACGGATGCCGAGGTGCGCGAGCTCTACGACACCGCCCGCTCATCGGGAATCGACTTCTTCGACCACGCCGACATCTATGGCGGCGCCATGCACGTCTGCGAAGACCGCTTCGCTGCGGCGCTGCGGCTCAGCGCCGCCGAGCGCGAGGAGATCGTGCTGCAGACCAAGTGCGGCACCGTGCCGTCGCAGCAGATGTTCGACTTCTCGTACGAGCACATCATGAACCAGGTCGAAGGGTCGCTGAAGGCGCTGCGAACCTCCTACATCGATGTGCTGCTGCTGCACCGCCCGGACGCCCTGGTGGAACCCGACGAGGTCGCCCGTGCGTTCGACGAGCTGCAGGCCGCAGGGAAGGTGCGCGCGTTCGGTGTCTCGAACCACACGCCGCGCCAGATCGACCTGCTGCGCACCTCGGTCACCCAGCCGCTCGTTGCGAACCAGCTGCAGCTGTCGATCACGCACTCGCCGATCATCGCCCAGGGCCTCGCGGCGAATATGGCGGGGGAGGAGCAGAGCGTCGTGCGCGACGGAGGCGGCGTCGTCGAGTACTGCCGCATCAACGGCATCACCGTGCAGGCCTGGTCGCCGTATCAGGCGGGGTTCTTCGACGGCGTCTTCCTCGGCAATCCCGACTACGCCGAGCTCAACGCAGTGATCGACCGGCTCGCGGCGAAGTACGGTGTCACGCCGACCGCGATCGCCACCGCCTGGATCAGCCGTCACCCTGCGCACATGCAGGTCGTGCTCGGCACGACCACGCCGCAGCGGGTCGCGGATGCCGCCGCCGGGGCCGACATCGAGCTGACCCGCGCCGAATGGTACGAGCTGTTCCGCATCGGCGGACACATCGTCCCCTGACGGAAAAGGCCGCCATGCATCCGCTCATCTCCGCCGTCGAGCTGCGCGACCAGCTCGACGCCACTCACGTGCTCGACGTCCGCTGGTCGCTCGGGCGCACCGACGGTCACGAGCAGTACCGTGCCGGGCACATCCCCGGAGCCGTGTTCGTGGATGTCGAGCGCGACCTGACGCGACACGGCGAACCGCACGAGGGGCGCCACCCGCTGCCCGACGACGCCGCGCTCGCCGCGGCCGCCCGCCGCTGGGGAGTGCGGCATGGCGTGCCCGTCGTGGTCTACGACGACGACCGGATGCTTCCGGCCTCACGCGCCTGGTGGGCGCTGCGGCGCGCGGGGCTCGACGTGCGGGTGCTCGACGGCGGCTGGCGGGCATGGCTCACTGCCGGCGGCGAGGCGGAGACCGGCGATGTGGCCCCTCCGGAGGGCGATGTCGAGCTGAGCTCGCCCGGCGACGCGGGCATCATCGACACCCGCTCCGCGGCGACCTGGCCCGATGCGGGGGTGCTGCTCGACGCACGCGCCGCCGAGCGCTATCGCGGCGAGACCGAGCCCATCGACCCCGTCGCAGGCCACATCCCCGGGGCGAAGAGCCTGCCCATCGCGACCGTGCTCACCGAGGACGGCAGGTTCCGGCCCGCGTCCGAAATCGCGGCCGCGTTCGACGCCGTCGGCGCCGAGCAGGGCAGGGCGATCGCCGCCTACTGCGGATCGGGTATCACGGCCGCGCAGCTCGCTCTCGCGGGCAGCCTCATCGGCCGCGAGGTGAGCGTGTATCCCGGCTCGTGGAGTGCCTGGTCGAACACCCCGGGCCGCCCGGTCGCCACCGGCGCGGAGTGACGGCGCCTCGAGCTCGCCGGTCGTCTACTCTGAGACCATGCCGTTCCTGTTCACCCTGATCACCATCGCGCTGATGGTGTTCGCGCTCGTCGACATCATCCGTCGCGACGACAGCCAGGTGCGGTTCATGCCGAAGTTCGTCTGGCTGCTGCTCGTCGTGCTGCTGCCGCTGTTGGGGAGTGTGCTCTGGTTCGCGCTGGGGCGGGAGTACCCCGAGGGCGGCATCCGGCTCGGGCGGCCTGCGCGCCGTGACGCAGCGCCTGCGGCCCCGGTTGCGACGGCGCCACCTGCCGACATGCGCTCGACCGAGCAGCAGATCGCGGACCTCGATCGGGAGATCGAGGAATGGCGGCTGCGGCAGGAGATCGAGAAGCGCAAGAAGGATCGCGGCGACAGCGTCAGCGAGGACTGACCCAGGCGCTGCCGCTCGTAGGCGGCTGATTCGATTTAGTCGCTCTTTATGCAAAGAAAGCATGCAAAGAACTTGTGCATAAAACGACTCGGTGTGAAGCTGTTTGCATGAGCGACGATCACCTGCGCGGCGTCCGCCTCGACGAGCAGCAGATCCGCGTGCTCGCCCACCCGCTGCGAGCCCGCATCCCCGGTCTGCTGCGCACGCACGGCCCGGCGACGGCCACCGACCTCGCCCGGCTGCTCGACACGAATTCCGGGGCGACGAGCTACCACCTGCGGCAGCTGGCCGCGGTGGGGCTCGTGCGCGACACGGGGGAGGGCGTGGGGCGCCGCAGAGAGTGGCAAGCCACGAGCGGTTTCCACTCCTGGGCCCCGTCCGACTTCGACGACCGACCGGATGCCGCAGCGGCGGCGAACTGGCTGCAGCGCGCGTATCTGCGCGACTTCGTCGAGCGCGCCGAGCGATGGGAGGAGGATGCCGCGGGATGGTCGCCCGAGTGGCGCGATCACCTCGGCCTCAGCGACACCGTCGTCGAGGTGACTCCGCCGCAGGCCGATGCGATGCTGACCGAGCTGGCCGAGGTGTTCGAGCGCTACCGCGCCGTCGGCGCCGGCGATCCCGACGCCGTGCGTCTGCACGTCACCACGCACGCCGCGCCCCTCGGCCGCGCGGCGCCGCACGCTCCGAGCGACGGGACGGCGCGGACGTGAGCGGGTTGACCCGCAGGCAGGCCGAGCGGCGGTACGTGCTGCTGACCGCCCTGCGCTGGCTGCCCGCTGGCATCACCTTCGGGATGATCGTGCTGCTGCCGCTCGAGCGAGGACTCGGCCTCGCCGAGATCGGCGTGCTGATGTCGCTGCAGGGCTTCGTCGTGCTCGGACTCGAACTGCCGACCGGTGGCCTCGCCGACGCGATAGGGCGCCGCCCGCTGCTGCTCGCCGGCGCGGCTCTCGCGGTCGCATCGACGTGGGTATTCCTGATGGCCGAGACGTTCGCCGTCTTCGCGTTCGCTCTCGTGCTGCAGGGCGTGTTCCGTGCTCTGGATTCGGGCCCGCTCGAGGCCTGGTTCGTCGACGCGGCTCTCGCCGACGATCCGCACGCCGAGCTCGACGCGCCCCTGGGGCGTGCGGCGGCGGCGCTCGGCACGACGATCGCCCTGGGCGCGGCCCTCGGCGGGGCGCTCGTCGCCTGGCATCCCGTGCCGGGACAGTCAGCCCTCGTGCTGCCCTACATAGTCTCGGCGGCCGTCTACGCCATCTTCGGCGTGCTCGTCGGGATCCTCGTGCGCGAACCGCATCGCGAACGCGTCTCGCTCGTCTTCGCCGTACGAGAGACGCCGCTGGCGATGCGCGGCGGGCTGCGGCTGCTGCGCGGATCGGGCGTGCTGCGTGGCCTGGTGCTCGTCGAGGTGTTCTGGAGCATGGCGATGATCGGGTTCGAGTCGCTGGCGCCGGTGCGGCTCACCGAGCAGCTGGGCTCCGAGAGCGCCGCGGCCGCGGTATTCGGGCCGGCATCGGCGGTGGCCTGGGGCCTGTTCGCGATCGGTTCGTCATCGGTCGCCCTCGTGCGCCGCAGGCTGGGACCGGCGGGCGCGGCCATGGTGATGCGCATCCTCAACGGGGCCGTCGTCGTGCTGATGGGCATCGCCGCGGGGCCCGCGGGCCTGCTCATCGGATACGGCCTCGCCTACCTCACCCACGGTGCGGCGGGGCCCCTGCACAATGCGCTGCTGCACAGACAGAGCGGTGCCGACACGCGCGCGATGGTGCTCTCGGTCAACTCCATGATCGCGGGAGGTGCCTACAGCTTGGGACTGCTCGTTCTCATGCCGCTCGCTCAGACGACGAGCACGCTCATCGCGGTCGTCGTCGCCGGCGGGTTCAGCATGCTCGGCGCGATCGGGTACCTGCCGGCTCTGCGCGAGCAGCGCCGCGCCTCCGGCTGAAGGGCCCGGCGGACAGACCGGATCCGCCGATCGCCGTGCTGCGCAGCGTGAGCGCATGCTCGTCGATACCGACGTCGAAGGCCACCGCGAGGGTCGTCGGCTCGCCGATTCATCAGCTCTCCTGCAGACGGACCAGACGTTCGTGTCCGCTCTCCTCGAGTGCGGCCACGTCATCCCGCGAGCGCAGGAAGTCGTTGAACGACCGGTAGCCGAGCGCCTTCTCGCTGAACGAGGGGTCCATTCTGCGCATCTGCGTCTTCACCGCGGACGCGTGCAGCCATTCGTCGGCGTCGGCCTTATCATGCCCGAGCCGCAGTGCTCGTACGAGCAGCGCGGTCGCTTCGGCCTGGTCGTCCTGCTTGGGCGCCGCGGTGCGCGTGCGGCGCGTCTTGGCGGTGCTCTTCGGTTCGGCCTTGCCCTTCGCGGTCGTCGCGGCCGCGGCTTCGGCAGCCGGGCGCACGACGCCGGGAAGCGAATCGTACGACTCGAACTCGTCGCATGCGGCGGCGAGCGACTTCGCCGTCGATCCCGCCACTCCCACGCCGATCACGTACCGGCCCAGGCGCTTGCAGCGCTGCGCCAGCGGCACGTAGTCGCTGTCTCCGGCGACGATCACCACGTGCGTGAGGTCGGGCAGGCGGAACATGTCTTCGACGGCGTCGACCGCCAGTCGGATGTCGGCGCCGTTCTTCGCATAGGCCGCAGCGGGAAACAGCTGCACGAGGTCGACCGCGCGGGCGACCAGCTGCGAACGGTACTCGGCATTCACCGGAGACGACCAGTCGGCGTACGCCCTGGTGAGCACGAGGGTGCCGAAAGACGAGGCGTAGTCGATGATCGCGCCGACCTCGATCGTCGCCTGCTTGAGGCGCTCGGCGACCTCGGCGTCGTTCGGGTCGTCGGTGATGCGCTGGCGGTCCTTGCCGTAGGCGTTGCGGCCGTGAACCCGGTCGTACCAGGAGATGACGATGTTGTCGAAGTCGAGGTAGACCGCCACGCGGCCGGTGGTCTCTGCCATGTCAGCTCTCGCTCGGGTAGACGACGCCGATCTGGCGGCGGATCTCGTCGAGAGTGCCCATGATGGCCACCGACTCGGCGACGGGGAGGGCGAGCACGGAGCCGGCCGGATCACCGTGGGCGACGGCGCCCTCGGCGGCGAGCGCCTGGTACTGCATGCCTCGGCCGTCGACCCGCGACTCGTACGTCTCGATCACCGTTCCGCCGGCCGCAATCACGCGGAACGAGGTGGGCGTGTACCAGACCCGGTCGATCTCGATCCGCGCGTCGGTTCCCAGCACGACGGCCGTGTTGGGCCCCACCGTCCGCGAGGAGGAGAGCGAGGTCGATATCGCGCCGCCCGCGTGGGTCATGATCGTCGCGACCTCGGCATCCGCGCCCGTCTCGCCCAGGCGGGCCCTCGCAGTGATGTCGGTGGGAGCACCCAGCACGTCCCAGATGAACGAGATCGGATAGATCCCGAGGTCGAGCAGCGCCCCGCCGCCGAGCGAGAGGGCGTTGATGCGGTGCTCGGGGGCTGTGGGCAGGCTCTGCGTGTGGTCGACCGACACCGAGCGGATCTCGCCGAGGGTCCCCTCGGCGATGATCTCGCGCAGCCGCACCATGTGCGGCAGGTACCTGGTCCACATCGCCTCCATCGCGAGCAGGCCCTTCTCTGCAGCGAGCTTCTGCAGGTCTTCCGCCTCGGCCCGGTTGAGAGTGAACGCCTTCTCGACGAGCACGTGCTTGCCGTTCTGCAGCGCGAGCCGGGCGTCTTCATGGTGCATGGGGTGAGGGGTGGCGACGTAGATGATGTCGACCTCGGGGTCTTCGGCGAGGTCGACGTACGATCCGTGTGCGCGCGGGATCTCGAACCGCGCGGCGAACTCGTCGGCTGACTCCTGCGTGCGCGAGCCCACCGCCACCACGTCGAGTCCTGCGGTTCTCAGGTCGGATGCGAAGGCGGTCGCGATGCCGCCGGTCGCGAGGATGCCCCATCGAAGTCCGGTCATGGCTTCAGCGTATCGGGGCGTCCGACATCGACGACCAGGAGATGCCCAGCTCAGCGCGCGCCGACCAGGGCGTCCTCCCCCAGGGGCGCGAGCACGCGGTCGAGGTCTGCGATGAGGTCGGCGGGGTCCTCCAGCCCGGCCGAGACCCGCACGGTGTTCAGCGAGATCCCCGCTGCGGCGCGCTGCTCGGCGGTGAGGTGCGAGTGGGTCATCGATGCCGGGTGCGCGACCATGCTGCGGGCATCGCCGATGTTGGCGACGAGCCGGAACACCCGAAGCTCGTCGACGACGGCGGCGACACGTTCGAACGCCCCGTCGTCCTCGGCTCCGACGATGTCGAACGAGAACACCGAGGGGGCGCCGTTCGGAAGATAGCGCACGGCGGCGTCGCGCCAGGGGTTGTCGTCGAGCGAAGGATGGTGCACGCGCGCGACTGCCGGATGCCCGGCCAGATGCTCGGCCACGAGACGCGCCGTGGTCGACTGGCGCGACACCCGCAGATCGAGCGTCTCGATTCCCTGCAGGATCTGCCACGCGTTGAACGGAGACAGCGACGGGCCGAGATCGTGCACGTACTTCGACTTCACCAGTGCGGCGAAGGCCTGCCCCCTCCCGAACCGCTCCCACAGCACGAGATCCCCGAACCGCGTGTAGGGCGCGGTGAACTGCGGCCACCGCGCGGGCTCGGCACCGAAATCGAAGCTGCCCTGATCGACCACCACGCCGCCCAGCGAGCTGCCGTGTCCGGAGAGGAACTTCGTGGCCGAGTGCACGATGAAGTCCGCGCCGTGCTCGCCAGGGCGCACCAGGTGCGGGGTGCCGACGGTGTTGTCGATGACGAGCGGCACGCCGGCGGCGTGCGCGACGTCGGCGACCGCACGGATGTCGAGCACCTGGGCGATGGGGTTCGCGACCGATTCCGCGAACAGCAGCCGTGTGCGCGGCGTGATGGCGTCGCGCCACGCGGCGATGTCGTCCTGGTCGACGAAGGTGACCGAGATGCCGAAGTCGTCGAGCGTCTCCTGCAGCAGGTCGATGGTGCCGCCGTAGAGCTGGTCGGCGGCGACGACGTGGCCTCCGCGGTGGACGAGTGCGAGGATCGTGACAGCGACGGCGGCCTGCCCGGAGGCGACGGCCACCGCGCTCACCCCGCCCTCGAGCAGTGCGACGCGCTCTTCGAGGATCTGCTGGGTGGGGTTCGCGTTCCGGCCGTAGATGGTGCCCGGCCGCCGCAGCGCGAACAGGTCTGCCGCCTCTGCGAGCGATGCGAACTCGTACGCCGCGGTCTGGTGGATCGGCGGCACGGCGCTGATCACGCCGGTGGGCTGGTACCCGGCCTGCACCTGGGCGGTCGCGAAGCCCTGCCGAGTCGCGCTACACGGGGAAGTCATGTGCTCATGATGCTCTGGTGCAGCGCATCGACGCCCCTCGTATGTCGTACTGTTGCGGCGCGCGCAGGCACGCCCGCGCCGCAACAGTCGCGGTCAGGGAACGAGGATGATCTTGCCGTTCGCCGCGTGCCGCTCGATCAGCTCATGCGCCGTCGCCGCATCGGCGAGGGGGAGCTCGGGCCCGAGCTCGACCTGGAAATCGCCCGCCTCGATGAGGTTGATCGTCAGCGGGATGGCCTCCTGACGCCACCCCTGCTCCTCCTCGGTGAGCGGGACGGGACTGCCGCCCGAGAAGGCGCGGATGCCGAAGTCGGCCGCATCCGGACCGCGGACGATCGTCGCGATGCGGTCGCGGTCCTCGACCAGCGCGAGGGAGGTCTGGATCGCCTCGTCGGTGCCGGCGCAGTCGAGCGCGACCGTGACACCCTCAGTAGCGAGATCGCGCACCCGCTCGGTGAGCCCGTCGCCGTACGCGACCGGCTCCGCGCCGAGAGAGCGCAGCTGATCGAAGCGCTCGGGGCTGGCCGTGGCGATCACCCGCGCACCCCAGAGCACCGCGAACTGCACGGCGGCCTGGCCGACCGCGCCCGATCCCGCGTGCACGAGCAGCGTGTCGCCCTTCGCCACGCCCAGCGAGCGCAGGCACTGGTAAGCGGTGCCGACCGGGATGCCCAGGCTCGCGCCCTCCGCCGTCGTGACGCCGTCGGAGAGGCGGAACAGCTTCGACGCCGGCACGGCGAGTGCGCTCGCGTAGGTGCCCAGCACGTTGTCGATGACGACCCGGTCTCCGATCGCGAATCCGGTGACGCCCTCGCCGAGACTCGCCACCACGCCTGCGCCGTCGAAGCCCACGCGACGCGGCTCGACAATGGGCGCGGAGGGGCGCGCGCCGCGGCGCAGCTTGGCATCCAGCGGGTTCACCCCGGCGGCCTCGATGCGCACCACGACCTCGCCGGGGCCGGCGACCGGATCCGGGATCTCGGTAAGTCGCAGGACGTCAGGAGTGCCGATCTCGGTGTAGACGATTGCGTGAGCCATGCGGCCCACGCTACCTGGACTCGTCAGGAGGCGCTCGAGCCGGCGAGAGCCTTCATGATGCGCTGCGGCGAGACCGGCTGCGCTGTGCCCAGGCGCTGGGCGAAGACGCTGATCCGGTATTCCTCGAGCAGCCAGCGCACCTCGACGAGGTGTGTCGGGGCGTCGGGGGCGAGCGGGATGGCGCCGCCCGCGTCGTCGAACGCCTTCGCGACGCGCTCGTACTCGGTCATGCGTGTGCGATCCCTGCCCGGCTCGTTCGCGAGGGTCTTCAGCCGCTCGAGCATCCCGTCGAGGTAGCGGGGGAGGTGCGCGAGCCGCTCGACGCCGGTGGCGGAGACGAAGCCGGGGCGGATCAGCGCGCTGAGCTGCGAGCGGATGTCGTTCAGCGGCCCGAGCAGTGCGAGCGAGTTCTGCGACTTGATGCCGCGTTCGACGTCGCGGCTCTTCGTCAGGATCTTGGCCACCATCGAGACGCACGCGAACAGGCGGTCGACGAGCTGCCCGTTCACCTCGTCGCGCACGCGCCGGAAATCGGCCTCGGTGCGGATCACCCCGCCCGGCACGCGCTCATCGATGAGGGCGCGCACGACCGCCGTGCGGGCGTCCTCGATGAGGCTCGCGACATTCGGGTACGGAGAGGCCGCGAGCGCGAGCTTCTCGGGCGCCGTCAGGTGATTCTGCACGTAAGAGGCGGGGGAGGGCACATTCAGCAGTACGAGGCGCAGCACGCCGTCGCGGGTCGCCGCGGCCGCGGCATCCGCCGTCGCCTCGACCCGGACCGAGACTGACTTGCCGCGGTCGACGATCGCCGGGTAGCCGCGCACGGTGCCGCCGGCGACCTTCGTGTCGAGCAGCTCGGGCAGATCGCCGAAGGTCCAGTCGGTCAGGTCGTCGCGCTCGATCGGGCCGCGAGCGGATGCCTCGGCGACGCGCTCCGTGCTCCGACGCGACGGGCGAGGCTGCTCGGTGCGGCTGAGCGAGCGGGTCACGCTCTGCCGTGACCGGTCGGACAGCCGCTGCTGCAGGGCGGTGAGGTGGCGGTCGGATCCGACGACGCGGCCCCTCTCATCGACGGCCCTGAAGTTCATCAGCAGGTGCCCGGGCACGCGGGCATCGTCGAAGTCGGCGGCGGAGACCGGCTGATTGGCGAGCGGCTGGATGAGCCTCGCCAACGCCTCCTTGAGCGATCGCTCCGGCGCTCCGGAATGATGCTCAGGCCCGTCGCCGCTCACCTGCTCGCCGAACTTCTCAGCCCAGTCGGCAGCGGGCACGACGTGCCGGCGGATCGCCTTCGGCAGGGCGCGCAGCAGCGCCGTGATCAGCTCGGCTCGCAGTCCGGGCACCTGCCAGTCGAAACCCGTGTCACGGATCTGCTGCAGCAAGGCGAGCGGCACGACGACGCTCACGCCGTCGTCGTCGGCGCCGGGCTCGAAGCGGTACGCGAGCCCGAGCACCTGGTCGTCCTGCTGCCAGCGGCTGGGGAACTCGCTCTGATCGGATCTGCTGTCGTCGTCGACGAGGTCGCTCTCGCGCATGACGAGCAGCTTGGGTGAGGTCTGCAGCGCGTCGCGCCACCACTTCTCGAACGAGCGCACGTCGAACACCTCGCGGGGGATGCGCTCGTCGTAGAACGCGAACACGGCTTCGTCGCCCGCGAGGATGTCGCGGCGGCGCTCGCGCTCCTCGAGCTTCTGGAGGCGCCGACGCAGCTCGGCGTTCGCGCGCCAGAAGGCGCTCACCCGCTTGTCGAGGCGCGACGGATCCCACTCGCCCTCGACGAGCGCGTGGCGCAGGAACAGCTCGCGCGCGCCGGCGCGGTCGATGCGCGCGAACTGCACCCGCCGCTTCGGGATGATCTCGACGCCGAAGAGGGTCACCTTCTCGTAGGCGACAGCGGCGCCGGCATCCTTCGACCAGTGCGGCTCGGTGACCTGTCGTTTGGCGAGGTCTCCCGCGAGAGCCTCGGCCCACGCCGGGTCGATCGCCGCGACCGTGCGGGCGAAGGTGCGCGAGGTCTCGACGACCTCGGCGGCCATCACCGCCTGCGGAGCCTTCTTGCGCAGACCGGATCCGGGGAAGATCGAGAATCTGATGCCGCGGGCGCCGCGGTACTCCGCGATGCGGCGGCCCTTCTCGCCCTTCGCCTTGTTCGCGCTGCCGGCGGCGGTGCGCTCGTCGAGGATGCCGATCTGCGAGAGCAGACCGGCGAGGATCGCGCGGTGCACGGCATCCGGGTCCGAGGCGCCGCCACCCGCACCCTTCGGCGTCTTCACGAGCGAGCGCAGCTGCCGGTGCACGTCGAACCACTCCCGCACGCGCACGTAGTTCAAGTGCTCGTTGCGGCACATCCGCCGGAACGCGCTGGAGCCGAGCTCCTTCTGCTGCTCGCGCAGGTGGTTCCACAGGTTCAGCAGCGTGAGGAAGTCGCTGGTCGGATCGACGAAACGCGCGTGCATGCGCTCGGCCTCGTCGCGCACGGACTGCGGCGCGTCGGCGCTGGGACGCTCGCGCACATCCTGGATCGAGAGCCCGGCGACGATCGCCATCACGTCGGCCAGCACGCCCCCGTTGGACGACGATGCGGCGACGAGCATCCGCGCGAATCGCGGATCCATGGGCATTCGCGAGATCTCACGCCCGATCCGCGTCAGCCTCGGCTGCTGACCTCTGACGGCATCGACCGCGCCGATCTCGGTGAGCAGATCGACGGCAGCTTTCACCCCGCGGGAGTCGGGAGGTGTGAGAAAGGGGAACTCGGTGATGTCTCCGAAGCCCAGGGACAGCATCTGCAGCACCACGGACGCGAGCGAGGTGCGCAGGATCTCGGGCTCGGTGAACTCGGGGCGCCGGTCGAAGTCGTCCTCGCCGTATAGGCGGATGGCGATGCCCTCGCTGGTTCGGCCGGCGCGTCCGGAGCGCTGATTCGCGGATGCCTGAGACACCGCCTCGATGGGCAGGCGCTGCACCTTCGACCGCGCGCTGTAGCGCGAGATGCGGGCGGTGCCGGTGTCGATCACGTACTTGATGCCGGGAACGGTGAGGCTCGTCTCGGCCACGTTCGTGGCGAGCACGACGCGGCGGCGGACACCGGCGACCTTCGACGGCTCGAACACTCGGTGCTGCTCGGCGGCCGACAGTCGACCGTACAGCGGCAGCACCTCGACCGGGGAGGTCGCCGATCGGTACGCGCCGCGCACGGCGTCGGCCGCATCGCGGATCTCGGCCTCGCCGGGGAGGAAGACGAGCACGTCGCCCGGCGCCTCGCGCTCGAGCTCGCGCAGGGCGGCGACGATCGCGGTCACCTCGTCCTCGGGCTCCGCGCCGGCGCGGACAGAGCTCCGCAGACCCTTCGGCGAACCGCCCCGGTCGGGCCGTTTCGCGCTCGATCCGCCGGATTCCTCGGCAGCCGCCGCGTCGTCCACGAGCGGTCGGTAGCGGATCTCGACGGGGTAGGTGCGCCCGGACACCTCGATGATGGGCGCCGGCACCGCCTCGCCGTCGGGGTCCGCGGCGGGGGAGGCGAAGTGCGCGGCGAAGCTCTCGGGATCGATGGTGGCCGAGGTGATGATCACCTTCAGGTCGGGGCGCTCGGGCAGGATCCGCCGCAGATAGCCGAGCAGGAAGTCCACGTTGAGCGAGCGCTCGTGCGCCTCGTCGATGATGATCGTGTCGTAGCGGGTGAGCAGCCGGTCGCGGTGGATCTCATTCAGCAGGATGCCGTCGGTCATCAGTGCGATGCGGGTGGCATCCGACACCTGGTCGGTGAAGCGCACCTTGTAGCCGACCAGGCCGCCGAGCTCGACCCGAAGCTCCTCGGCAACCCGCTCGGCGATGGTGCGCGCGGCCAGCCGACGCGGCTGCGTGTGCGCGATGCGCTCGCGACCGAGCTCGAGGCAGATCTTCGGCAGCTGCGTGGTCTTGCCCGACCCGGTGGCGCCCGCGACGATCACCACCTGGTGGACGCGGATCGCCGCGGCGATCTCATCGCGCGCGGCGCTGACCGGCAGCTCGGGCGGGTACGAGATCAGGGGCGAAGACATAGCCCTCCATCGTATCGCCGCGGGTGCACGCGCGTCGCGCGCGCGTGCATAGACTCAGCGGGTGACGACGATCCAGGGCGACATCGCCCCGCCGCGCCCGGTCTCGACGCTGCGCGCCTGGTTCACCGGCTTCGGGCGACCTCCGCGTCTGATGGGGCTCGACGTCGCGCGTGCGGTGGCTGTGCTGGGCATGATGGCGGCTCATCTGCTCACCACGCCCGAGCTGTCGCTGCTGGATCCGTCGACGTGGGGTGCTCTCGTACACGGACGCCCGGCGATCCTCTTCGCCGTGCTGGCGGGCATATCGGTCGCGCTGATGACCGGACGCACCCGTCTGCCCGACGTGTCGGAGCTGCCCGCGATCAGACTCGCCCTGGTCGTCCGCGGCGCGGTGATCTTCGCCATCGGACTCGTGCTCGAACTGCTCGGCACGCCCATCGCGGTCATCCTCACCTTCTACGGAGCGCTGTACGTCGTCGCGGCGGCGTTCGTGCGCTGGCGCGTCTCGCGCCTGCTCATGGCAGCCGTCGTGCTCGCGATCGCGGGGCCGCCCCTGCTCGCTCTGCTGCAGGCCCTGACCTTCCATTCCGCCGGTCCCGGCGCGGCGCTCGTGCTGTTCGGCACCTATCCGCTGACCGTCTGGCTGGCGCTGCTGCTGGTGGGGATGGCGATCGGGCGCACACGACTCGACCGCACCGCTGATCGCCTGCGGCTGCTCGCGATCGGGGTGCTGCTCGCGGTCGTGGGATACGGCGTCGGCGCCCTGGGTGCTGTCGCCGGTACGGCCGCCGGATCGACATATCCGGATTCGGCGTCGTCGCTGAGCGACGACTCGGTATCGCTCAGCGCGAGCGCGAGTGAAACCGGCTCCGAGCCGCTGCTGGGCGTCGCCCCTGACGAGATCGACTTCGCGGGCACGGTCTGCGACGACTACGGCGACGCCTACATCAGCTGCTATCCGCTGGATGCCGGCCTGCAGAATGCTGAGCCCGACGCCCAGGTCGACACCTCCGGGTGGGAGTCGTACTTCGCCGAACTCGCCGATCAGGATCCGCTGGGCAGCGCGCTGCTCGCGCTGATCGCCGTCGAACCGCACTCCGGGGGCACGGCTGAGATCATCGGATCGGGCGGATTCGCCGTCGCGGTGATCGCCCTGTGCCTTCTGCTCAGCACGCCGCTGCGCTGGGTGCTGCTGCCGCTCGCCGCGCTCGGATCGATGCCGCTCTCGGCCTACAGCGCGCACGTGCTGTCGTACGCGCTGATCGCCGGACCCGGCGTCTTCCTCGATTCGTTCGATGTCTGGCTGTGGTCGGCGGTGGTGCTGCTCGTCGCCTCGACCCTGTGGTCGATCCTGCGCGGCCGCGGACCCCTCGAGACCCTCCTGTCGCGACTCTCGGCGACGGTCTCGCGTCCGTCGGTCCCGCCCTCGCCCCGCTGAGCGGCCCTACGCTGGGACGATGACGATCCCCACTCTCGAACTGAACGACGGAAACAGCATTCCCCAGCTCGGCTACGGTGTCTTCCTCGTGCCTGCCGACGACGCCGAGCGTGCGGTCACCGAGGCGCTCGAGGCCGGCTACCGGCACATCGACACGGCGGCGATCTACAAGAACGAGGAGGGCGTCGGCGCAGCCATCGCCAAGAGCGGCATCCCGCGCGACGAGCTCTTCATCACGACGAAGCTGTGGAACGACCGCCATGACGGCGACGAGCCGGACCGGGCGATCGACGAGAGCCTCGAGAAGCTCGGACTCGACGCGGTGGACCTGTACCTCGTGCACTGGCCGACGCCCGCCAACGACAACTACGTCCACGCGTGGGAGAAGATGATCGGCATCCGCGAGCGCGGCCTCGCCCGTTCGATCGGCGTCTCGAATCATCTCGTGCCGCACCTCGAGCGCCTCGTCGCTGAGACGGGTGTCACCCCGGCGGTCGATCAGATCGAGCTGCACCCGGCGTACCAGCAGCGCGAGATCACCGGCTGGGCCGCCGAGCACGGCGTGCGCATCGAGTCGTGGGGTCCGCTGGGGCAGGGCAAGTACGACCTGTTCTCCACCCCTGCCGTCGCGGACGCCGCGTCGGCGACCGGCCGCACCCCGGCTCAGGTCGTGCTGCGCTGGCACCTGCAGAAGGGCTTCATCGTGTTCCCGAAGTCGGTGCGGCCCGAGCGGATGCGCGAGAACCTCGACGTGTTCGACTTCGAGCTCGACGACGCGCAGATGACCGCGATCGACGGACTCGACCCGCTCGACGGCTCAGGCCGGGTCGGCACGCACCCGAACGACCTGAACTGACGCACCCTGAGACCCCCTGCCGCCTGCGCACCGGCCCGCGGCAGGGGGTCTCGGCGTACCGTGGAGGCATGACCAACCGGCTCGCCGACACGCTCAGCCCCTACCTGCGGGCACACGCCGACAATCCCGTCGACTGGCACCCATGGGGCGAGGACGCGTTCGCCGAGGCGCGCCGTCGCGACGTGCCGCTGCTCATCTCCATCGGCTACTCGACCTGCCACTGGTGCCACGTCATGGCGCGGGAATCGTTCGCCGACGACGTGACTGCGGCGCAGATCAACGCGCATTTCGTGCCGGTGAAGATCGACCGGGAAGAGCATCCCGAAGTCGACACGGCTTTCATGGCCGCGGCCTCGGCCTTCACCAGGAGTCTCGGCTGGCCGCTGACCGTGTTCACCACGCCCGCGGGGCGCACCTTCTACGCGGGCACGTACTTCCCACCCGAGGCACGCGGCGGGATGCCGTCGTTCCGTGGCGTGCTCACCGCGGTCAACGAGGCGTGGACGGACCGACGAGCCGAGGTGCTCCAGTCGGCGGATGCCGTCGCGGACGCTCTGCGTGAGGCGGCGGCTGCCGACGCCGGAGGGATGCCCGATGCCGACGCGATCGCCGCGGCGTCCGCCGCGATCCTGCAGCGGGAGGACCACCGGCACGGCGGCTTCGGCGGGGCGCCGAAGTTCCCGATGGCGACGACGCTGCGCTTCCTGCAGCATCCGATCGCAGCCGGCGCGGATGCTGCCCGCCGCGCACTCGACGCCATGGCGGCGTCGCAGCTGCGCGATGCCGTCGACGGCGGCTTCTTCCGCTACGCGACCCAGGCCGACTGGACGGTGCCGCATTACGAGCGGATGCTCATCGACAACGCGCAGCTGATGGACGTCGCGCTCGCCGCGGGGCGCGACGACGTCGTCCGCGGCATCGCGGGGTTCCTGCTCGGCGTGCTGCGCCGCGAGGGCGGGGCGTTCGGCGCGGCCCAGGACTCCGAGTCGTGGATCGACGGTCGGCGCAACGAGGGCGGCTACTACCGCGCGGACGCCGAGGCGCGGGCATCCCTCGAGCCACCTGCGGTCGACGGCAAGGTGCTCACCGGCTGGAACGGTCTCGCGATCGGGGCGCTCGCCAGGGCCGGGGCGCGGCTGGACGAGCGGGCGTGGATCGATGCGGCGGCCGCGGCGGCCGAGCATGTGCTGCACGTCAACCGGGGTGCGACCGGCGAGCTGGTGCGGTCGTCTCTCGACGGGGCACCCGCGAGCGCCGTCGCGACCGCAGCAGACATCGGTCTGCTCGCCGACGGACTGCTCGCGCTGGCACTCGCCACCGGAGAGGCGGAATGGGCGACGCGAGCGCTGGCCGTGCTCGCTCAGCCGCTCGCCGACGACCCGGTGATGGCCGCA
Source organism: Microbacterium sp. nov. GSS16 (assembly GCF_028198145.1). Classification (NCBI taxonomy): domain Bacteria; kingdom Bacillati; phylum Actinomycetota; class Actinomycetes; order Micrococcales; family Microbacteriaceae; genus Microbacterium; species Microbacterium sp. nov. GSS16. Next base: position 1,707,204 of record NZ_CP116338.1, read on the forward strand.
CGCGGTCTCACGGCCGTGGGCGACGACAGTGACGGCGACCTGCCATCGGGGCCGGCTGCCAGGGCATCGGCGCACCTCACCGCCTGGCTGCTGGGCGCGGGCGAGGAGCACCGCGAGCGGGCCGTCGCGCTGTGCGCACCGCTCGTCGAGCGGGCGCCGCAGCATCCGCTCGCGTACGGCGCCCTGCTGCGTCTGGCCGCCGTGCTCGCCGGACCGTCGCGACAGGTCGTCGCGGTCGCCGACAGCGGCGGGGCGCTCACGGACGCCGCCCGCAGAGCCGACGCCGACGTCGTCGCCGTCGTAACGCCATCCCAGGCTCGCGCACTGGCGGATGCCGGCTTCTCGCTCTTCGCAGGCAAGGACGCAGCCGAGGGCGTGGCGTACGACTGCCGAGACTTCGTGTGCCGGCTGCCGACGAGGGACCCGTCCGCGCTCTCCGTATGATGGCACAGGCCGTACCCGGCCTGGACGAGGAGGTCTCACGATGACCGAGGTGCCGCTGACGACGACGACCACGAAGGGTCTGCATCCGGGCCTCACGCGCCGGCAGATCTCGATGATGGGCCTGGGCGGCGCCATCGGCGCAGGGCTCTTCGTCGGATCGGGGCAGGCCATCGGCATCGCCGGTCCCGCCGTGCTGATCTCGTACCTCATCGCCGGCACGGTCGTCATCCTCGTCATGGCGATGCTCGCCGAGATGGTCGCCGCGCGCCCCAGCTCGGGAGCCTTCAGTTCGTTCGCGCAGCGCGCGATGGGTCGTAGCGCCGGAAGCGCGGTCGGCTGGCTGTACTGGATCCAGCTCGTCGTCGTGATCGCCGCCGAGGCCACCGGCGCTGCCGGGATCATCGAGGGGTGGGTGCCTGGCCTCCCGGCGTGGCTGTGGGTGCTGATCTTCGTCGCCGCGCTCACCGCGGTGAACCTCTTCGGCGTGCGCAACTACGGACGCTTCGAGTTCTGGTTCGCCGCGATCAAGGTGTTCGCGATCATCGCGTTCCTCTTGGTGGGCGCGGGGGCCATCCTCGGACTCATCCCCGGGGTTCCGGCAACAGGCCTCGGCAACCTCGTCGCACACGACGGGTTCGCACCGCACGGTGTCGCCGGCATCGCCGCGGCTCTGCTGGTCGTCGTGTTCGCATTCGGCGGCACGGAGGTCGTCGCGATCGCCGCCGCCGAGTCCGACGACCCCGCGCACAACATCAGGCGCATCGTCCGTGAGGTCATGGTGCGCATCCTCGTGTTCTACCTCGGCTCCATCTTCGTGATCGTCGCCGTGCTGCCGTGGAATTCGCCCGAGGTGCTCGACGGACCGTTCTCGGCTGTGCTCGCCACGCTGCGCGTGCCCGGAGTCGACCTGGTCATGTCGCTCATCGTGGTGATGGCGCTGCTGTCGGCGATGAACGCGAACATCTACGGCGCCTCCCGCATGGCGTACTCCCTCGGCGAGCGCGGGCTCGCACCGATGGCGGTCACGCGCACGAGCGGGCGCGGCGTGCCGTACGTCGCCGTGCTCGCGTCGGTCGCGTTCGGGTTCGTCACCGTCGCGCTCAACTGGGCGTTCCCCGTGACGGTGCTCGGAGCACTGCTGAACATCGTGGGTTCGACCGTGCTCGTCATCTGGACGGCGACCGTGATCTCGCAGATCATCCTGCGTCGCCGGGCCGACCACGACGGCGAACAGATGCCGATGCGCATGTGGGGATTCCCCTGGCTGTCGTGGGCGGCGCTCGTGCTGCTCGCGGTGATCATCGCCCTGGCGATGATCGATCCGACGGCGCGCGTCCAGCTGCTGCTGACGCTGGCGCTCACCGCGGCGCTGCTCGGTCTCGCTCGGCTGACGCGCGGGCGTTCCAGGCGCGGCGTGATCACGGAGCCCGACGACGCGACGGTGCCGTGAGCGACTCTCGGCGCACCACGGATGCGCCGCACGCACAGTAGTCTTGCAGGCCGGAGCGCGCATACGGCGCGCAAGGGGAGGACTTCCATGTCGGTTGGTCTGCTGGCGGTCGTCGACGACATCCTGAGCGCCGCGATGAAGGCATCCGCGAAAGCTGCAGGCGTCGTGATCGATGACGCTGCCGTCACCCCGCAGTACGTCCAGGGGCTCACCCCCGCCCGCGAGCTGCCCGTGGTCGGCAAGATCGCGCTCGGCTCGATCGCGAACAAATTCCTCATCATCATCCCCATCGCGATGCTGCTCACCGCGTTCGCGCCCTGGGTTCTGCCGTACCTGCTCATCATCGGCGGCACCTACCTGTGCTTCGAGGGGGCCGAGAAGATGCTCGAGTGGTTCGGCTTCGCGCACGGGCACGCCGACGAGGGGGCGCGAGACGAGAAGCGGCTGGTCTTGGGCGCGGTGCGCACCGACCTGATCCTGTCGACCGAGATCATGCTCATCTCGCTGGCGAGTCTCGACCCGAACCTCGGCATCTGGCAGACGCTCGGCGTGCTCGCCGTCATCGCGCTCGTCATGACCAGCGTCGTCTACGGCGCGGTGGCGCTGCTGGTCAAGATCGACGACATCGGTCTGAAGATGGCCAAGAACCCGGTGCGCAGGGTGCGTCACACCGGCACACGCATCGTGCGGTCGATGCCGCACGTGTTCCGCGTGATCAGCGTGGTCGGCACCGTGGCGATGCTGTGGGTGGGCGGTCACCTGGTCGTCGTCAACCTCGGCGAGGTAGGCCTGCACGCGCCCGCCGCCCTGCTGCACGGCGTCGACGAGCTGCTCGCCTCATTCGGCGGTTTCGTCGTCTGGCTGGGCAACACGGTCATGTCCGCCGTCGCCGGCGTGCTGATCGGTCTGGTCGTGGTGTGCGTGGTTCTGCTGGTCGGACGGATGCTGGGCAAGCGCCCGACGTTCGACGAGGCGCACCGTGTTCACGGCGACGCGCACGCGGCACCGGAGTCGGTCGGCTGATTCAGCCCGCGTCGAGCGGATACCGGCGAAGGCATCCCGGCGACGGAACACCGGCGACGACGGGTCGTCCCCGAGATCCGCGGCCCGTCATGGTGGGATCGCGGGCGGGAATGGCGGCGGGCAGCGCGACGATGCGCTCGGGTCAGATCCAGCCCGGGAGCCAGTTGTGGATGAGCCAGAACGGGTAGGGCACGCTCATGCCGGTCCACACCGGGTAGAAGAACGCCGAGACGAGAACGACCATCACGAGGTACACGGCCACCGTGCGCTGACCGGCAGTCCGGCGGTGCGTCGGAGCGCAGGGCCTGCCAGCGAGTTCTCGCAGCGCCACGACGAGCGCGAGGATGAGGAACGGCATCATGACGATCGTGTAGAACTGGAAGATCGTGCGGCTCGGCACGAGCAGCCACGGCACGTAGGTGGCGACGAGCCCGACCAGCGCGATCGTGTGCATCGGGCCGACGGGGCGGCGCTCGATGAGACCGCGCACGAAGCGATAGAGCAGGTAGAGCGCGGCCGCCACCCCGCCGTACCAGATCAAGGGGTTCGGCACCGACGAGATCACGGCGATGCAGTGGTCGGTGCCGCAGCCCGTCGGATCCGAGCCCACCCAGATCGCCGTCGGCCGCAGCAGCAGCGGCCACTGCCACGCCGGGCTGGCGTAGGCGTGCGCGCTGGACAGCCCGATGTGGAACCCGTACATCGACTCGTGGTACTTCCACAGCGCGACCAGTGGGTTGGCGTCCGCTGCGCGGTCGTAGCCGCCTGTCGTGATCAGCCACCCCGTCCACGAGACGAGATACGTGAACATGGCCGGCCCCACCATCAGCGCGAACGAGACGGGCCCCTGCCGCAGGACGGCATCGCTCGGCCACAGGGGGATGCCCGCCCGGCGGCGGGCGAGTGCGTCGGTGACGACCGCGTACAGACCGAAGACGGCCAGGGCGTACAGTCCCGACCACTTCACGGCAGACGCCGCTCCGAGGGTCGCTCCCGCTGCGATCAACCAGGGGCGGGACCACAGCACGGGTCCGATCAGTCGCAGCGGGCGGTCGTCCGGAGCGGATCGGCGCGCCGCGACGATCCGCGCGTCGAGCAGGGGCAGTGACCTGTCCCGGTCGAGCAGCACGAAAAAGAAGCCGAGCACGATGAAGAAGGTGAGGGCGCCGTCGAGCAGGGCGATCCGGCTCATCACGATGCCCAGACCGTCGATGGCGAGCAGGCCTGCCGCGATCGTCGCGAACACCCGCGAGCGGGTCAGGTGCAGCGCCACCAGGTACAGCACGAGCACCGTCAGAGATCCGAGGATGGCCGTCGTCAGTCGCCAGCCGGCGCTGGAGCCGGGACCCATCAGGGCCATGCCGAGGGCGATGATCCACTTCCCGAGCGGCGGGTGCACGACATACGACCCGGCGGTCTGCATGGCGGAGTCATCGCCGCGGGGCAGCTGCTCATCTGCGCCGTCGCCCCACTTGCCCTCGTAGCCGAGGTTCCACAGCGACCATGCGTCTTTGACGTAATAGGTCTCGTCGAACATGATCTCGTGCGGATGCCCGAGGTTCGTCAGCCTGAGGGCGGCAGCGAGCAGGGTGACGAAGAGCGGGGCGAGCCAGCCCAGCGCTCGGGTGCGAGCAATGCTCGAGACGCCCCATTCCGCGAGGCGCTCCCAGCGCGTCGCGGACCGCGGCGGCGGCATCGGGGGCGCGGACAGGGTCACCAGCTCAGCCTAGGCAATCGACCTCGGATCGGCCCACGCGGGGCACCTAAGCTGGTCGGATGATCATCCTCGCCGCGACCCCGATCGGCAATCTCGGCGACGCGTCCCGCCGTCTGATCGAGGTGCTCGAGAACGCCGAAGTCGTCGCCGCGGAGGACACGCGCACGACGCAGCGGCTGCTGCAGGCACTGAACATCGGGAACCGTCCGCGCCTGATCGCGCTGCACGACCACAACGAGAAGCACAAGGCCGCCGAGCTCGCCGAGCTCGCCGAACAGCACGACCTCGTGGTCGTCAGCGATGCGGGAATGCCGGCCGTGAGCGACCCCGGCTACGGGGTGGTCGCGGCCGCCGTCGAGCGCGGGGTCACCGTCACGGCGATCCCCGGCCCGAGCGCCGTGCTCATGGCACTCGCCATATCGGGCCTGCCCACCGACCGGTTCACCTTCGAGGGCTTCCTGCCGCGCAAGCCGGGGGAGCGGCGCCAGGCACTCGCCGCCCTGGCATCCGAGCCGCGCACCATGGTGTTCTTCGAGTCGCCGTCCAGACTCGCGTCGTCGCTCGCCGACATGGGCTCCGCCTTCGGCGCCCAGCGCCGGATCGCCGTGTGTCGCGAGCTCACCAAGCTGTACGAAGAGGTGCGTCGCGGCACCGCCATCGAGCTCATCGCGTGGGCCGAGCACGGCGTCAAGGGCGAGATCGTCGTGGTCGTCGAGGGCGCATCCCCGGTCTCCGTCTCGGCCGACGATGCGCTCGCTCAGGTGCAGGCGCTGGTGGCATCCGGAACCCGTCTGAAGGACGCCTGCGCCGAGGTCTCGGCCGCGACAGGGCTGAGTTCCCGCGACCTCTACCAGTCCGCGCTCGCCGCTCGATGAGTGTCGGCGCCGCGTACGATGCTCGAGCCTCGGAGTACATCGCGCTGCTCGGCGACATCGCGCAGACGGATGCCCGGGACCGGGCGCTCATCGCGGCCTGGCGCGACGCGACGCCGGGGCGCCTGCTGGATGCCGGGTGCGGGCCGGGCGTGTGGACGCGCTTGCTGCACGACGGCGGACGGGACGTGCTCGGCCTCGATCTGTCGGGGGAGTTCGTCTCGCATGCTCGCGCGACGTATCAGGGTATGCCGTTCGAGCAGGGATCGTTCGCCGAGCTTCCGCTGCCGGATGCCTCGCTCGGCGGTATCCTCGCCTGGTACTCGCTGATCCACACCCCACCTGCGGAGCTGCCAGCGACCCTCGCCGAGTTCTCCCGCGTGCTTGCTCCCGGGGGCGGCGCCCTCATCGGCTTCTTCGAAGGCACCCCGCGCGAGCCCTTCGACCATGCCGTGACGACCGCCTACTTCTGGACTCCGGATGCTCTCGGAGAGATGCTCGAGCAGGCCGGCTTCGCGGTGACTGCATCCGAGTCCCGTCCGCGCGTCGACGGCGAGCCCAGCATCCGCCCCCACGCCTCCCTCACCGCCACCCGCGCCTGAGACCACCAAGCGCACCCACTGTGCGAGCGAAGGGAACGTCCTCCCGCCCGCCGCCCATCACAAGAACGAGAACCAGGTCACGAATCAGAAAGCCGCACGGTTCCCGCCTAGAATCGTGAGCATGCCCGCAGGCGAGTCCTTCTACATCACCACGCCCATCTACTACCCCTCCGACGTGCCGCACATCGGTCACGGGTACACGACGGTGGCCGTCGACACGCTGTCGCGCTGGCACCGCCAGGCGGGTGACGACACCTGGATGCTCACGGGCACCGACGAGCACGGCCAGAAGATGCTGCGCGCCGCGGCCGCGAACAACGTCACCCCGCAGGAGTGGGTCGACAAGCTCGTCGGCGAGAGCTGGTTCCCGCTTCTGGAGACCCTCGACGTCGCGAACGACGACTTCATCCGCACCACGCAGCAGCGGCATGAGAAGAACGTGCAGGTCTTCTTCCAGAAGCTGTACGACGCGGGCTACATCTACGCGGGCGAGTACGAGGCGCTGTACTGCGTGGGCTGCGAGGAGTTCAAGCCCGAGTCCGAGATCGTCGACGGCACCGGCCCCTTCGAGGGGCTCAAGGTCTGCGCGATCCACTCCAAGCCGCTCGAGCTGCTGCAGGAGAAGAACTACTTCTTCAAGCTCAGCGAGTTCCAGGACCGGCTGCTCGAGCTGTACAAGACCGAGCCCGACTTCGTGCGCCCCGACTCCGCGCGAAACGAGGTCGTCTCGTTCGTGAGCCAGGGTCTGAAGGACCTGTCGATCTCACGGTCGACGTTCGACTGGGGCATCCCGCTGCCGTGGGACGAGTCGCACGTCATCTACGTGTGGGTCGACGCGCTGCTGAACTACGTCACGGCCGTCGGCTACGGCGAGGACGACTCTTCGGCAGGCGCAGAGACCCAGTTCGAGCGTCGGTGGCCCGGCTATCACGTGGTGGGCAAAGACATCCTGCGCTTCCACGCCGTGATCTGGCCGGCCCTGCTGATGGCCGCCGGGCTCGAGGTGCCCAAGGGCGTCTTCGCGCACGGCTGGCTGCTCGTCGGCGGCGAGAAGATGTCGAAGTCGAAGCTCACCGGCATCGCGCCGACCGAGATCACCGACGTGTTCGGCTCGGACGCGTACCGCTTCTACTTCCTCTCCGCGATCGCGTTCGGTCAGGACGGCTCGTTCTCGTGGGAGGACCTGTCCGCCCGCTATCAGGCCGAGCTCGCGAACGGCTTCGGCAACCTCGCCTCGCGAACGGTCGCGATGATCCAGAAGTACTTCGACGGCGTCGTGCCCGCGCCGGCCGATCACAGCGAGCGCGATCTCGTGGTGCAGAAGAAGGTCGCGGATGCCACGGCCGCCGCCGACGCGGCCATCGAGAGCTTCCGCATCGACGAGGCCATCGACGCGATCTGGACGATCGTCGACGACCTGAACCTGTACATCACCGAGAACGAGCCCTGGGCTCTCGCCAAGCAGGCGGACGCAGGAGACGAGAAGCAGCGCGAGCGTCTCGGCACCGTGCTGTACACCTGCGCGGAGGGCCTGCGCGCCCTGGCCGTGCTGCTGTCGCCGGTGATGCCGCAGTCGACCGCGAAGCTGTGGGATGCCCTCGGCGCCCAGGGCTCGCTCGGTGAGCTCACCGCGCAGCCGATCCGCGAGGCGGGTGCGTGGGGCGTGCTGCAGCCCGGCACGACCGTGTCGCCGCTCGCGCCGCTGTTCCCGCGCGTGGAGCAGACCGCCTAGTCGCCATGGCTGACACCTACGTGCGCGAGCGCTCGACAGAGGGCCGCAAGGATCTGAGGTACCCGGCGGCTCCCGAGCCGCTGACGGTGCCGGTGTACGACAACCACGCGCACCTCGAGATCACCGACGGCGTCGAGCCGCTGAGCCTGAAGGAGCAGCTCGATCGTGCGGCCGGGGTCGGCATCGCCGGCGTCGTGCAGGCGTCGGGCGACATCGAGTCGTCGCGCTGGGCGGTGGATGCCGCGGCATCCGACCCCCGCGTGCTCGCGGCCGTCGCCATCCATCCGAACGACGCGCCCGTCTACGCCGCCGGCAGGCGCCTCGACGAGGCGATCGCGGTGATCGACGAGCTCGCCGCCCACCCGCGCACGAGGGCGATCGGCGAGACCGGTCTCGACTACTTCCGCACCCCTGACGCCGCCGTCGCCGGCTCGCCCGACCGTGCCGCCCAGCACGAGTCGTTCGAGGCGCACATCGCGCTGGCCAAGAAGCACGGCATCGCCATGCAGATTCATGATCGCGACGCGCACGACGACGTCCTCGAGACCCTGACCCGCGTCGGCGCCCCCGAGAAGACGGTGTTCCACTGCTTCTCTGGCGACGAGGCGATGGCGCGCATCGCTGCGGATGCCGGGTACTGGCTGTCGTTCGCCGGCAACCTCACGTTCAAGAACGCGCAGAACCTGCGCGAGGCGCTCGCCGTCACGCCGCTGGACCGCATCCTCGTCGAGACCGATGCGCCGTTCCTCACCCCGGTGCCGCTGCGCGGACGCCCCAACGCGCCCTACCTCGTGCCGATCACCGTGCGGTTCATGGCCGCCGAGCTGGGCCTCGAGGTCGACGAGCTGTGCGCGCAGCTCGCGGCGAACACGCTCGCGGTGTACGGCGCGTTCCACTGACCGGCTAGCCTGCACTCGTGCGCTTTCTCGACGAGATCACCCTGCAGGACGAGTTCGTGCGGCTGGAGCCGCTCGGCCGGCAGCACGCCGACGATCTGCGTCGCGCCGCGGCGACACTGAGCCATGCGTGGTACACCTCCGTGCCCAGCGGCGACGAGGTGCCGGCCGAGATCGAGCGGCGCCTCGCTCTGCGCGACGCGGGCGGGATGAACCCGTTCGCCGTTCGCCGGCTGCAGACGGGTGAGGTCGTCGGCATGACGACGTTCTGCAACATCGATCAGCCGATGCGCCGGGTCGAGATCGGCCACACCTGGATCGGCACGGCGGCGCAGCGCACCGAGGTGAACGCCGCGATGAAGCGACTGATGCTCGCGCACGCGTTCGACACCTGCGACGCGATAGCGGTGTCGCTGCTCACGCACTTCCACAACCGGCAGTCACGCGCGGCGATCGAGAGGCTCGGAGCGAAGCTCGACGGCATCCTGCGCAACCACCGCATCATGCCGGACGGGTCGCTGCGCGACACGGTCGTCTACTCGATCCTGCCGCACGAGTGGCCGGCCGTGCGCAACGGGCTCGACGCGCGGCTCGCGCGGGCGTAGGCCGCGCGACTAGGCGGCGGTCTCGGGTGCGTCCTCGAGGGCCGGCTTCGCGGCGGCGATGTGCGAGATCTGCCGCCACATCAGCAGCAGCGTGAGCGCCGAGCCGGCGAACGCGAACCACCACGGCGCCGTCAGCCCCCACGTCTGGGCGATCAGGCCGCCGAGCGCCTGGCCGAGAACCATGCCGCCGAAGACGCCGACCATGTTGACCGAGCCGACGCGGCCCTGCAGGTCGTGCGGCACGAGGCGCTGGCGCACCGTCGTCGAGATCGTGCCCCAGACGAACGCGTACGCGCCGAAGCCGAACATGATCACGAGCGCGACGACACCGTTCGTGGTCAGAGCGAAAGCGAGGTGCATGAGCACCTCGAGCGTCAGACACACCTTCATGATCGTGGCGAACGAGACGTGCCGCTCCAGCCATCCGAAGCTCAGGGTGCCCAGCAGGCCGCCGACCGCCGATGCGGTGGTCAGCGCGCCGAAGCCGACCGGGCCCATCCCGAGGTGCTCGGTCGCGTACAGCACGAGGATGCCCCAGGGTGCTGCCCACGTGACGTTGAAGGCGAGGATGATCACGATCAGGGTGCGCACCGGCTTGTTGTGCCACGCCCAGCGCAGTCCCTGCCCGATGTCGTGCCGAACCCGGGTCGGCTCCGCACGCGCCGGCACCGGCTGACGGGCGATCCGCGAGACGAGGATCAACCCGAGAGTCACGGCGAGCACCTGAGCCAGAAACGGCCAGAACGCCCCCACCGCGAACAGGAAGGCGCCCAGAGGAGGGCCGGCCAGCTGATTGGCCACGAGGAAGCCGGCCTGCAGTCGCGCGTTGCCGACGCCGAGATCGGCCGGCTTCACCATCATCGGCAGCAGCGTGCTCGTGCTCGTGTCGGCGAACACCTCGGCCGTGCCGTACAGGAACGACACGACCAGCACGATCGCGATGTTCGCGGTGCCGGTCACGAGCAGCACCACGAGAGCGGCGACGATGACGGCCCGGATGCCATGGGCGAGCATCACGAGCATCCGCCGCTCGACGCGATCCGCGATCGCACCGGCATGCAGCCCGAACAGCAGCCACGGCAGGAACTGCAGCATGGCGCCCGACGCGACCAGCACGGGCGATGACGTCATCGAGGCGATCAGCAGCGGAGCCGCGGCCAGGGCGATGCCGTCGCCGATGTTGCTCGTCCAGGCTGCCGACATCAACCAGCGGAAGTCACGGCCGAGCCGGCGCGGTGCGATGAGCTCTCCGAGTGCGGTCACCCGCTTGATCTTAGGGGTGGGGCGGGATGCGTGAGAATGGATCCATGACCGTCTCCCTGCTCGGCGCCACCGAGATCCGCCGTCTTGCCGCCGAGCTCGACGTCACCCCCACGAAGAAGCTGGGGCAGAACTTCGTCGTCGACGCCAACACCGTGCGCAAGATCGTGCACGCGGCAGGAGTGCAGGCAGGGGAGCGGGTCGTCGAGATCGGCCCGGGCCTGGGGTCGCTGACCCTCGCGATCCTCGAGGCGGGTGCCTCGGTCACCGCGGTGGAGATCGACCACCGTCTCGCCGAGCGACTGCCGCAGACGGCGCATGAGCAGGGCGTGACGGACGGCGCTCTGACGGTGGTGGATGCCGATGCGATGCGCGTCACCGAGCTGCCGGGCGAGCCCACCGTGCTCGTCGCGAATCTGCCGTACAACGTCTCGGTGCCCGTGCTGCTGCACTTCCTCGAGACGTTCACGTACCTGCAGCGCGGCGTCGTCATGGTGCAGGCTGAGGTCGCCGAGCGGCTCGCGGCGAAGCCGGGATCGAAGATCTACGGCGCGCCGAGTGTGAAGGCCGCCTGGTACGGCCCATGGCGGCTGTGCGGCACGGTGTCGCGGCAGGTGTTCTGGCCCGTGCCGAACGTCGACAGCCTGCTGGTCGGCTTCGAGCGCGATCAGACCCCGCGGGGCGACGACGACGAGCGCCGGCGCACGTTCGCGATCGTCGACGCCGCGTTCAACCAGCGCCGCAAGATGCTGCGCCAAGCGCTGTCCGGCCTCTACGGCGGGTCTGCTGCGGCATCGGCCGTCCTGGAGGCCGCGGGCGTCGCGCCCACCGCGCGCGGCGAGGACCTCACCGTCGACGACTACCATCGCATCGCGCTGGTGCATCCCGAAGCGACATCGGTGCCGATAGCCTGACAGCGTGACCGAGAAGCGCTTCAACCCCGACGTCCCCGAGATCCACCGGCCGTATGTCGCGGCCGCCGAGCGCTATCAGCGCTTCACCTACCGTCAGGTCGGGGCGAGCGGCCTCTACCTTCCGCCGATCTCACTCGGCCTGTGGTGGAACTTCGGCGACAACATCCCCCTCGACGATCAGCGTGCGCTGCTGCGCCACGCGTTCGACAGCGGCATCACGCACTTCGACCTGGCGAACAACTACGGCCCTCCCTACGGCTCGGCCGAGAAGAACTTCGGCCGCATCCTGACTGAGGACCTCGCGCCGTACCGCGACGAGCTGATCATCTCGTCGAAGGCGGGGTGGGACATGTGGCCGGGACCGTACGGCGACCTCGGCAGCCGCAAGTACATCCTCGCCAGCGCCGAGCGGTCGCTCGCGAGCATGCGCGTCGACTACGTCGACATCTTCTACTCGCACCGTGTCGATCCCGTGACGCCGGTCGAGGAGACCATCGGGGCGCTCGACACGCTGGTGCGACAGGGCAAGGCGCTCTACGTCGGCATCTCGTCGTACAGCGCCGAGCGCACCGAGGCGGCTCTCGCCGTGGCGCACGATCTGGGCACCCCGCTGGTGATCCACCAGCCGTCGTACTCGATCCTCAACCGGTGGGTCGAGGACGGCCTGACCGACACCCTGCGGGCAGCGGGCATGGGCGCGATCGCCTTCACGCCGCTGGCGCAGGGGCTGCTCACCGGCAAGTACCTCGGCGACGGCACCGCGGATCGCGCGCAGAAGCGCCGGTCGCTGCCCGACCGCCCCGTCTCCGACGAGGGCCTGGCCGTGCTGCGCGGGCTGAACGACATCGCCGCCGACCGCGGGCAGACGCTCGCGCAGATGGCGCTGCAATGGACTCTGCGCGATCCTGTCGTCGTCTCGGCGCTGATCGGCGCCTCGCGGCCCGAGCAGATCGACGAGAACATCGCGGCGGTCGACGGGCCGGCGTTCACCGACGAAGAGCTCACGGCGATCGATGCAATCGCGCACGGCATCGACGTCGATCTCTGGTCCGTGTCATCGGAGCTGTGATGGCGCCCCGACCGGATGCCGTGCACGTCAGGGCCCCCGGGAAGATCAACGTCTACCTGGGCGTCGGTCCACGGCACGACGACGGGTATCACTCCCTGGCCACCGTCTTCCAGGCCGTCTCGCTGTACGAGGACGTCTACGCGTCCCCCTCCGACGGGTTCACGCTGGACGTCGAGGGAGAGGTCGACGTCTCGGGCGTCCCGCTCGACGACCGTAATCTGGCGATGCGGGCCGCCAAGCTGCTCGCGCAGGCCGCGGGGGTGGACACCGGGGTGCACCTGCGCATTCGCAAGGGCGTGCCCGTCGCAGGCGGCATGGGGGGCGGCTCCGCGGATGCGGCCGCCGCGCTCGTCGCATGCGACGCCCTGTGGGGCACCGAGCTGGGCCCGCACCGCCTGCACGCCCTCGCGGCTCGTCTCGGCGCCGACGTGCCGTTCGCGCTGCACGGCGGCACGGCCATAGGTGCGGGGCGGGGCGACGAGCTCACTCCTGCGCTCGCGCGCGGACGGTTCGACTGGGTGCTCGTGCTGAGCGACGAGGGGCTCTCCACCCCGGAGGTGTACGGCCGCCTCGATGAGCTGCGCGCGCAGCAGGGGGCGGTCGCCGATGACCCGCCGATGTCGCTGGACGTGCCGCTTCCCGTGCTGCACGCACTGCGCTCCGGTGATGCCCGCGATCTCGCGCCTGCGCTGCTGAACGACCTCGAGGCCGCCGCGGTGATCGATCGCCCCGATCTCGGCGCCACGCTCATCGACGGGATCCGCTTCGGGGCGCTCGGCGGACTCGTCTCCGGCTCGGGGCCGACGACCGCGCTGCTGTGCGAAGACCCGGAGCATGCCCGGTCGGTGCAGGAGCAGCTGGTCGGCACCGGCAGGCACGCCCTGCACGTGCACGGGCCGGTGCCCGGCGCCCGGATCGTGGGGTGAGACGCACAGAGGGATCCGACCGGGCGGTCGGATCCCTCTGTGCTGCGTGACGCTGGATCAGCGAGCGGTGCCCGCGCGACGCTTGTTGTAGATGTCGAAGGCGACGGCCAGCAGCAGCACGAGACCCTTGACGATCTGCTGAGCGGCCTGCGGCACACCCATCAGCTGCATTCCGTTCGACATGACGGCCATGACCAGGCCACCCACGAGCGCGCCGCCCACACGGCCGACGCCGCCCATGGTCGACGCGCCGCCGATGAAGCAGGCCGCGATGACGTCGAGCTCGAACATGTTCCCCATGCCCGGCTGTGCGCCGTTGGAGCGCGACGAGAACACCGCGGCGGCGATACCGGTGAGGAAGCCCATGTTCACGAAGATCCAGAAGTTCACGCTCTTGACGTTCACTCCCGACAGTCGGGCGGCAGAGAGGTTGCCGCCGACGGCGTAGACGTGACGACCGAACACCGTGCGGTTGGTGACGACCTGGTACACGAGGATCAGCACCGCGACGATGATGAGCACGATCGGGAATCCGCGGTTGTACGCGAGCGCCCAGGCGAAGGCGAGCAGCACCGCCGAGACGACGACGAGCTTCAGCACGAACAGGAACGTGGACTCGACCGGCTGGTTGTACCCCTGCCGTGCACGACGGGTGCGCAGCGAGCTGACGACGAGCCCGACCACGGCGATCACGCCGATGACGAGGGTGAAGATGTCGACGGTCTGCGGCAGCGCCTTCAGGCCCTGGCCCTGGCCGACGGTGATCGATCCGAAGAGACTGTCGAGGAAGCCGCTGGCGACGTTGCGGTAGTCCTGCGGGAACGGCGACAGCGAGACGTTGTTCAGCACCAGCCAGGTGAGACCTCGGAACAGCAGCATGCCCGCCAGGGTGACGATGAACGCGGGGATGCCGACGATCGCCACCCAGAACCCCTGCCAGACGCCCACGATGAGGCCGACGACGATGGCGGCGATGATGCCGACCCACCAGGGCATGCCGTTCTTGATGACCAGGACGGCGGAGACCGCGGATGCGAAGGCGAGCACGGAGCCGACCGACAGATCGATGTGGCCGCCGACGATCACGAGGATCATGCCGAGGGCCATGATCAGGATGTGCGCGTTCTGCAGGACGATGTTCGTCACGTTCTCGGGCGAGAGCAGCTTGCCGCCGGTGGTGATCGTGAAGATCGCGATGATCGCGATGAAGGCGATGTAGATGCCGGACGTGCGCAGATTCTGGGTCAGCAGGTCCTTCACCTCGGTGAAGACGTTGTTCACGCTGCTGCCTCCTTCGTGGAGTTCGGTTCGATGGTCATGAGAGACATGAGCTTCTCCTGGGTCGCCTCAGCGACAGGCAGCTCACCGGTGATGCGCCCGTAGGCGAGGGTGTACACGCGGTCCGAGAGCCCGAGCAGCTCGGGAAGCTCGCTCGAGACGACGATCACCGCCTTGCCGGCGGCGGCGAGCGCATTGATGATCTCGTAGATCTCGTACTTCGCGCCCACGTCGATCCCGCGGGTGGGTTCGTCGAGGATCAGCACGTCCGGGTCGGTGTACAGCCACTTGGCGAGCACGACCTTCTGCTGATTGCCTCCGGACAGGTTGCCGACGATCTGGGCCACCGTCGGAGACTTGATGTTCAGGTCGCGGCGGTACTGCTCGGCGACCTTCGTCTCCTCGTTGCCGTCGACGAAGACGCCGCCGGTGACGAGCTTGCCCAGGGCAGAGGACGAGATGTTCGTCTTGATGTCGGTGATCAGGTTGAGGCCGTACTGCTTGCGGTCCTCCGACACGTAGGCGAGTCCGTTGTCGATCGCCTCGCGCACCGTGCGGGTGGAGATCTCCTTGCCTCGCAGGAACACCGTGCCCTTTGCGTCCCGGCCGTAGCTGCGACCGAAGACGCTCATCATGAACTCGGTGCGGCCGGCGCCCATGAGTCCGGCTATGCCGACGATCTCGCCGGCGCGCACCGAGAGGGATGCATCGTCGACGATGACGCGACCGGCCTGCGTGGGATGCATGACCGACCAGTTCTCGACGCGGAAGATCTCCTCGTGGATGTCGGGGGTGCGCTCCGGGAAGCGGCTGTCGAGCGACCGCCCGACCATGCCGCGGATGATGCGGTCCTGGGTGGCATCCGGTCCGTGCATGTCGATCGTCTCGATCGTCTCGCCGTCGCGGATGATGGTCGTCGAGTCCGCGATGTCGACGATCTCGCCCAGCTTGTGGCTGATGATGATGCTGGTGATTCCCTGTTCGCGCAGGTCGCGCAGCAGGCTCAGCAGGTGCTCGGAGTCGGTGTCGTTCAGCGCGGCCGTCGGCTCGTCGAGGATGAGCAGTCTGACGTCCTTGGTCAGCGCCTTGGCGATCTCGATGAGCTGCTGCTTGCCCACTCCGAGCTGTCCGACAGTCGTCGTCGGATTCTCGTTCAGCCCGACGCGGGACAGCAGGGCGGCGGCGCGGGCGTTGACCTCGTGCCAGTCGATCAGGCCGCCGCGACCGAGGATCTCGTTGCCGAGGAAGATGTTCTCGGCCACCGAGAGATAGGGCACGAGGGCCAGCTCCTGGTGGATGATGACGATGCCGGCGCGCTCGGAGTCCTTGATGGCGCCGAATTCCTGCGTGGTCCCGTCGAAGATGATGTCGCCCTCGTACGTGCCGTGCGGGTACACACCCGACAGCACCTTCATGAGGGTGGACTTGCCGGCGCCGTTCTCGCCGCAGATGGCGTGGATGCGGCCCCGCTCGACGCTGAGGTTCACGTTCTTGAGAACCTTGACGCCCGGGAAGTTCTTGGTGATGTTGCGCATCTCGAGGATGACGTCTGACATCGGTGCTCCTGTCTGTCGAATCGCGGACCCACGGGATCCGCCGAGCCGCTCGTGGCGCGGCGGATCCCGTGGTGCTCGTGCGAGCGATCGATCAGTCGGCGACGCCGGCTGCGACCTCGGACTCGGTCCAGTAGCCCGAATCGATGAGCAGCGACTTGATGTTGTCGGAGACGACGATGTCGGACTCGAGCAGGAACGAAGGGACGACCTTCTCGCCGTTGTCGTAGGTCTCGGTGTCGTTCGCTTCGGGCTTGTCGCCGTCGGCGAAGGACTCCGCGGCCTTCACGGCCTGAGCGGCCAGCTTGCGGGTGTCCTTGAAGATCGTGGCGTACTGCACGCCGTCGGCGATCATCTTCACCGAGGCGATCTCGGCGTCCTGGCCGGAGACGACGGGCAGGCCCTCCGCGATGGTGGAGCCGTAGCCCGCGTTCTCGAGGGCGGTGATGATGCCGCGCGACAGTCCGTCGTAGGGGGAGAGCACGCCATCCAGCTGCTTGGAACCGCCGTCGTAGTTGCTGGTCAGCAGGTCCTCCATGCGCTTCTGGGCCACGGCCGGGTCCCAGCGCAGCGTCGAGACGGTGTCGAAGTCCTTCTGGCCGGAGCCGATGGTCAGGCGGCCGTCCTCGAGGTACGGCTTCAGGGTGTCCATCGCCCCGTTGAAGAAGAACCCGGCGTTGTTGTCGTCGGGGGACCCGGCGAACACCTCGATGATCTTCTTGTCGGCGAGGTCGGTCTCCTTGCCGTCGGCGTCGAGGTAGCCGAGTCCCTGCAGGAGGCTCTGCGCCTGCTGCACGCCGACGTTGTAGTTGTCGAACGTGACGTAGAAGTCGACGTTCTTCGTGCCGTTGATCAGTCGGTCGTACGCGATCACCGGGATGCCCTTGCTGGCGGCGTTGTCGAGCTGGGTGGCCAGCGCCGTGCCGTCGATCGACGCGACGATGAGGATGTCGGCGCCGTTCGTGATCATCTGGTCGAGCTGCTGCTGCTGGCGAGGGATGTCGTCGTTGGCGAACTGGAGGTCGACCTCGTAGCCGAGTTCCTCGAGCTGGGACTTGACGGCGTCGCCGTCAGCGATCCAGCGCTCGGAGGTCTCGGTCGGCATGGCGACGCCGACGAGGATGTCGTCTCCGGCACCGCCCTCGGAGCCGGAGCCCGATTCGGTGCTGCTCGAGCATGCGGCCAGGCCCAGGGCCAGGGCGAAGGCGCCGGTGGCTGCGAAGGCGCGCAGGACGGTCTTTCTCATTGCGATCTCTCTTCCTCGAAAGGTGGCTTGCTGCGGCGGACTCCAGTGTCGTCTCGGTGAGGCGCTGATGCGCGTCCGCTCTGGGAGCATTGCATATTGAGGTGCCTGCGGACAAATAAAACTGTTGCGCCTGCGGACAAATTAACCGATTCGATATCATTCCGGAAGCCCAGCAACGCAAGGTGATCTCGATGGCTGAACCGCTTCTGCGGATGACTGACGTGACGAAGCGGTTCCGCGATGTCGTCGCGCTCTCCGGCGTGTCCATCGACATCCACCGCGGTGAGGTGCATGCCATATGCGGCGAGAACGGTGCGGGCAAGTCCACGCTGATGGAGATCCTCAGCGGCATCCATCCGCACGGCAGCTTCGAGGGGACGATCGCGCTCGAGGGTCGTCAGGTCGCGTTCCGCTCGCTCTCGGACAGCGAGGCCGAGGGGATCGTGATCGTGCACCAGGAGCTGGCGGTCGTGCCGCAGCTGACGGTCGCCGAGAACATCTTCCTCGGCAACGAGATCACCCGCCGCGGGCTGCTCGACCAGGACGCCGCGAATCGGCGCGCCGCTGCGCTGATGGCGCGCGTGGGCCTGGATGAGAGCCCCATGGCGCGCGCCGGGGATCTGGGCATCGGCAAGCAGCAGCTCGTCGAGATAGCGAAGGCGCTCGCCAAGGACGTGCGCCTGCTGATCCTCGACGAGCCCACCGCGGCTCTCGGCCGTGACGACTCCGACCGGCTGCTGGCGCTCGTGCAGCAGCTTCGCACCCAGGGGATCACGTGCGTGGTGATCTCGCATCGGCTCGGCGAGGTGATGCGCGTCGCCGATCGGATCACCGTGATCCGCGACGGCGCGACCATCGAGACGATGCGCACCGACGATCCCGAGACGGACGAGCGGCGGATCATCCGCGCGATGGTGGGTCGGCCGCTGGACGACCTGTTCCCGCCTCGGGAACCCGACATCGGCGAAGAGCTTCTGCGGCTCGAGAACTGGACGGTTCGACATCCGACCGATCCCACCCGTCTCGTCATCGACGACGTGGGGCTGACCGTGCGGTCCGGAGAGATCGTCGGCATCGCCGGGCTCATGGGAGCGGGTCGCACGGAGCTGGCCATGAGCGTGTTCGGCGGGTCGTACGGCTCGGTCATAACCGGAGCGGCATACAAGCGCGGCGAGCGGATCGAGCTGCGCTCGGTGGGCGAGGCGATCCGCAACGGAATCGTCTACGCGCCCGAGGATCGTCGCCGCGACGGACTGAATCTACTCGCCAGCGTGCAGTCGAACGTGTCGGCGGCAGCGCTGGGCAGACTCTCCGAGCACGGTCTCGTCGACGACGTGCGCGAGCGCAAGGTCGCCGAGGCGTACCGGTACAAGCTCAACATCAAGACACCGAGCGTCGCCTCGCGGACAGGGGTGCTCTCCGGCGGGAACCAGCAGAAGATCGTGCTGTCGAAGTGGATCTTCACCAACCCGGACGTCCTCATCCTCGACGAGCCGACCAGGGGGATCGATGTCGGAGCCAAGTACGAGATCTACGGGTTCATCAACGAGCTGGCGGCGCAGGGGAAGGCCATCATCGTCATCTCGTCCGAGCTGCCCGAGGTGATCGGGCTCTCCGACCGCATCTACACCCTCGCGCACGGGCGGATCACCGCCGAGATCCCGCGGCGTGACGCCACTCAGGAGCTGCTCATGTCTCACATGACGGTCGAGCGCGCATGAGCTCCGATCACCCCGCGGCCGGCCGCGGAGCGCCACCGCCCGTCGCGATCACGCGCACGACGAACGAGGATGTGCGTGCCCAGAACCTCTCGGCCGTGCTGCGGCTCGTGCACGCGTCGGGCGCCCAGTCGCGATCCGAGATCGGCGCAGTCACGGGTCTGAACCGCTCGACGGTGACCGCTCTCGTGCAGGAGCTGCTCGACCTGCGCCTGGTGCGTGAGGAATCGGTCAAGCCCACCGGCCGCGTGGGGCGGCCCTCTCTGGGCGTAGCGGCAGACGATGACGTCGTGGCGCTGAGCATCGTGGCCGATCCGCGCGCAGTCTCCGTGGCGCTGGTCGGGCTGGGATCAGCTGTGCACTCCCGTGTGCGACACGATCTGGCGTCACCGCCGAGTCCGCGCCGGTTCGCGCAGGTCGTGTCATCTCTGGTCGACGGGATGCGAGCCGACATCGATCGTCATTACCGGCTCGTCGGCGCGGGCGTCGCGGTGCCGGGGCTGGTCGACTCGCGCGGCACCGTGCTGCTGTCGCCGCCCCTGGGCTGGCGGCGCGAGCAGCTCGCGCACCGCCTCGCCGACGTGCTGCGCATGCCGGTGGCGGTGGGCAACGACGCCAGCGTCGGCGCCATGGCCGAGACGCGCTTCGGCGTGGCCCGCGGTGTGTGCAACGTGCTGTATCTCAGCGGTTCGATGACCGGCATCGGCGGTGGTCTCGTCTTCGACGGGTCGCTGCTGCGCGGCACCTCCGGATTCGCCGGCGAGTTCGGCCACACCGTGGTCAACCCCTCCGGCGCCCTGTGCAGCTGCGGGCGCCGCGGGTGCCTGCAGATGGAGGTGAACCCCGCGACCGTGCTCGCCCTTCTCGGTCGTCGTGGACTCGACGAGGACGAGCTCGACATCGAGCTGGGTGTCGCGCGCGACCCGGTCGTGCTCGCCGAGGTGGCCAGGCAGGTCGACGTGCTGTCGGTCGCGCTGACGAACTTCGTCAACGCGTTCGCCCCCGAGATGGTCGTGCTCTCGGGGTACCTGGGCGTGCTGCTGGCGACCAGCCGCGAGCGGCTCTCCGCAGCGGTCCGGCTGCACCCCGTGGGGTCGGAGGGGCGCACCGTGCGACTGGAGCGTGCCCGCATGCGCTCGCACCTCATGCAGATCGCGCCGGCCGAGCTCGCGTTCGAGGCTGTGCTGAACGATCCGTCGGCCGCGATGTCGCAGCGCTGACCGCGGAACGCTGCGCGCATCGACGCGTGTGAGGATGGGGTGATGGCTGCACAGAAGAACTGGCGTGTGCGTCTGGTCGAGGCGATCCGCGTCGACGCTGCATCGCGGCCGGAGACACAGGCGATCCTCTCGGTCGACGAGATGTATGCCCGACGCGTGATCGAGCTCGCGATGCGCATCGCCGAAGCCCTCATCGCCGTCGGTGCAGCGGCGAACGAGGTCGTGCTCTCGGCGACGCGCGTGGCTGCTGCGCTGGGCATCCGCCCGGTGCACGTCGACATCACGTTCAACTCCATCGCCGTGTCGTATCAGGGCGGCGAGTCCGATGCTCCGTTCACCGCGATCCGCGTCGTGCGGGCACCCGTTCCCGATCACGCGAAGCTGCAGCAGCTGCAGGCGCTCGTGGTCGACATCGAGGCGGGGCTCGCGCTGCCCGAGGCCAGGGTGCGCTTCCATGCCATCCGGCGCATGCCCTTCCGGTACCGGCCGACGGTGATCGTGCTCGCTCAGGCGCTGCTGGCCGTCGGCGTCTGCCTGCTCTACGGCGCCTCGTGGATCACGACGTTCATCGCGTTCCTCGCCGCGTGCGGCGCAGCGCTGACACAGCGCTTGATGGCGCGGATGCACGTGCCGTTCTTCTTCTCCCAGGCCGCGGGTGCGCTCGTGGTCACCGCGTTCGCCGCCGCCGCGAACGCGCTGCGCAGTCAGGGCGTGGCGCCCTTCGACCAGGCCGGCATCGCCGTGATCGTCGCCGCGGGGATCGTCCTGATGCTCGCCGGGATGTCTGTGGTGGGAGCCGCGCAGGACGCGATCGACGGCTTCGCACTCACCGCGGGCGGGCGCATCCTCGACCTCGCCCTGCTCACCCTCGGCGTCGTCGTCGGCATCGTGGGCGGAGTCGCCCTCGCGCAGCGTCTCGGGATCGGCTTCACCCTCTCGACCGAGCCGCCGACCCTCGGCCCCGGCCCGATGCAGGTCGCCGGCGTCGTGCTCATCGCGGTCACCGTGGCGGTGTGGAACGGGGCGACCTCGCGCACGATCCTCGTATCGGCCGTGCTGGGTGCGATCGCGTGGGGCGGATTCAGCGCGGGCGCCGCAGGCGGCTTCGGCGTGCCGATCGCCAGTGCAGCGGGCGCGCTGATCGCGAGCTTCGTCGGCACGCTCATCGCGCACCGACTCCACGTCCCATCGATCGCCGTGACCACTGCGGCGATCGTGCCGATGGTGCCCGGATCGGTGGTGTACCGCGGTCTGCTGGGAATCGTCGAGGCCCAGGACGATCCGATATCGCTCATCCTCGGATTCGCCGACCTGCTGCAGGCTGGCGCGGTCGGACTCGCGCTGGCATCCGGGGCCTCCCTCGGCCTGGTGCTCGGCGCGCCGGTTCGCGACACGCTGCAGAGCGTCGTGCGCCGCCGTGGGCGCATCCGCTGATCGGCACGTCACGGCGCCGATATGCTGGGCCGCGAGCAGTGCGCGCGCGAGGAGGAACCAGTGAGCGAGGCCACCGAACCCGTCGACGCCGTGGATTCCTTCGATCGCATCGCCGCCGATCTCCTCGCCCTCAAAGAGACGCACACGATCTCGTACGCCGAGCTCGGACGGCGCATCGGCGAGCAGCGCATCGGCCGCGGCGTCCCCGCCGCGGCCGCCTACCCGCCGCGCAGCACGGTCTACGACGCTTTCCGGGCCGGCCGCACTCGGATCGACCCCGTACTGCTGCGAGACATCGTGAACGCGCTCGGAGTCGAGGGCGACGCGGCGCAGAGCTGGGTAGAACGCGCGCAGCGGCTGCGGCGCACCGCAGAACCGTCCGCTCGGCAGCGAGTCGCAGCGCCCCCGTCGTCGGTCGACGTGCCGGCGCCCTCGCCCGTCGTCATGCCGGCGCCAGCCGGGGCGGGCCGCTTCCCCCTCGCGCAGGCTCCGCGCTGGTGGAGCCCCTACCTCCTCGTGCTCGGCTGCATCGCCCTGAACCTCGCCGGGCTGGTGGTCGTGCAGGCGCTGCACCTGCCGATCTATCTCGACATGACCGGCACGGCCGCAGCCTCGATCATCCTCGGTCCTTGGCACGGTGCTTTCGTCGCCACGGCCGGCAACCTCCTCGGCTTCACCGTCGGCGCCCCCGGTGCGGCACCGTACGCGCTGGTGAACATCGCCGGCGCCCTCGTCTGGGGATTCGGCGTGCGGCGCTGGGGGATGGGCGACGACATCGGTCGCTTCTTCGTGCTGAACCTCCTCGCCGCTCTCGCGTGCTCCATCGTCGGCTCGTTCCTCAACGTGATCCTCTTCGGCGGCCTCAGCGGGCACGGCTCGGATTCCGTGACGACATCCATCGTGACGCTGGGGCTGCCGCTGATCGCCGCAGCGCTCTCGGCCAACATCCTCACCTCCGTCATCGACAAGGTGCTGACCGGCTTCATCGCCCTCACGCTCTTCGTCTGGCTGCACCGCGCCGCGCGCTTCCCGGCATCTCACATGCCCCTCGTCGAGCGACTGAGTGCGCCCGCGGGGCAGGCGCCGGCGTCTGCGCCGGTCTAGTCGGCGATGCGCCCGATGGTGGGCGCAGGCGCAGCAGGCAGCGCATAGCCTTGAGGTGATGGCACATCTACTGGGGGCCGAGGCCCTGCACCTGGAGTACCCGACCAAGATCGTCTTCGATTCGGTCACGATCGGGGTCGACGAGGGCGACCGCATCGGCATCGTCGGTCGCAACGGCGACGGCAAGTCGAGTCTGCTCGGAATGCTCGCCGGCCGCCGTGAACCGGATGCCGGGCGCGTGACAGTGCGAGGCGGAACGACCATCGGCGTGCTCGATCAGGCCGACACCCTCGACGACGACCTCACGGTCGGCCGCGCCGTGGTGGGCGACACCCCCGAGCACGAGTGGGCGGGGGATGCGAGGGTGCGCGACGTCATCGCCGGTCTCGTCGCCGACCTCGACTGGGACGCATCGGTCGCCTCGCTCAGCGGCGGGCAGCGTCGGCGCGTGTCGCTGGCGAGGCTGCTGGTCGGCGACTGGGACATCATCGCGCTCGACGAGCCGACCAACCACCTCGACGTCGAGGCGATCACCTGGCTCGCCGCCCACCTCAAGGGCCGCTGGCAGAAGAATGCAGGCGCGCTCCTGGTCGTCACGCACGACCGCTGGTTCCTCGATGAGATCTGCACGGCGACCTGGGAGGTGCACGACCGCATCGTCGAGCCCTTCGAGGGCGGCTACGCCGCGTACATCCTGCAGCGCGTCGAGCGCGACCGGATGGCCGCCGCGTCCGAGGCGAAGCGGCAGAACCTCGCCCGCAAGGAACTCGCCTGGCTGCGCCGCGGAGCCCCCGCGCGCACCAGCAAGCCGAAGTTCCGCATCGACGCCGCGAACGCGCTGATCGCCGACGTGCCTCCGATCCGCGACACCGTCTCGCTGCAGTCCCTGGCCGTGTCGCGCCTGGGCAAGGACGTGGTCGACCTGCTCGACGCGGGGGTGACCTACGGCGAGAAGACCGTGCTGCACGATGTCGAATGGCGCATCGCGCCCGGCGAACGCACGGGCATCCTCGGGGTGAACGGCGCGGGCAAGTCGACCCTGCTCGGGCTGGTCTCGGGCGACGTCGAACCCACCAGCGGGCGGGTCAAGCGCGGCAAGACCGTGCAGGTGCGCACCCTCACGCAGCGCACCTCCGAGCTCGAGCAGCACTGGAACGATCCGGTGCGCACGGTCATCGACGGTCTGCGCACCTCGTACACGTTCGGCGCCGGCTCGAAGGCCGCGGAGCTCACCCCCGGGCAGCTGCTCGAGCGGCTCGGCTTCACCTCGGCGCAGCTGTCGACCCCGGTGAAGGATCTCTCCGGGGGTCAGCAGCGCCGGCTGCAGCTGCTGCTCGTGCTTCTCGACCAGCCGAACGTGCTCATCCTCGATGAGCCGACCAACGACATGGACACCGACATGCTCGCCGCCATCGAGGACCTCCTCGACTCGTGGCCGGGCACCCTGCTCGTGGTCAGCCACGACCGGTACTTCCTCGAGCGGGTTACCGACCAGCAGTACGCCGTGCTGCGCGGGCGGCTGCGGCACCTGCCCGGCGGCATCGACGAGTACCTGCGGCTGCGCGATCTCGAGTCTCGCGAGCAGGCGGGAGTCGCCTCCGGGGCAGCCGCTGCTCCGGCTGCGTCCAAGGCGTCGGCACTGGATGGAGCCGCGCGGCGAGCGGCCGAGAAGGAGGTCGCCGCGCTCGAGCGGCGCATGCAGAAGCTGGGCGATCAGATCGACCGCGCCAAGCACGCTCTCGCCGATCACGACCAGTCCGATTACACCGGCCTGGGGGAGCGGATGCAGCAGATCCAGGCGCAGCAGGATGAGGTCGACGAACTCGAGCTGCGCTGGTTCGAGCTCACCGAAGAGCTCGGCTGAGCGGGCGCCCCCTTGCGCGCGGTCATCGCCCGAGCGCGTAGACGATCAGCAGCATCGTGACGACGAAGCCGCACGCGTAGTTGATCCACAGGAAGTGCCGCCAGCCGCGATTCGCCGTACCCGACTCCGCATCCGAGACCGAGCGGAACGGCACCGCCGCCCACAGGTAGGGCAACGCGAGCACGCCGGCGAGCGCACCGGGGAAGCCGGTGAAGAGCATGAGCAGCCCCGCCGCCGCCCAGCAGGCCAGAGCCAGCCGCACCGTTCGGGCGGCGCCCAGGGCGGTCGCGATCGACGAGATGCCGCCCTCGCGGTCGGGCACCACATCCTGCACCGCGCCGAACGCGTGGCTGGCGACGCCCCAGAGGAAGAACGCGCTCAGCAGCGCGACGAGTCCGGGTGTCACCGCGCCGCCCGCGAGCGCGAAGCCGTACACGGCGGGGCTCACGAAGTGGACGCTCGAGGTGACCGAATCGAGCACCGGCACCTCTTTGAAGCGGAACGGCGGGGCCGAGTAGGCGACGACCGCGAACAGGCTGATCGTCAGGATCAGCCACGACAGCGGCGAGCCGAGCACGACCAGCGCGACGACGAAGGGCGCGCTCAGCGCGATCGACGTCACGAGCACCGTGCGATGCCGCTGCGGCGACAGCAGCGCCCCTTCGACGCCGCCCTTGCGAGGATTCGCGAGATCGGACGCGTAGTCGAACACGTCGTTGATGCCGTACATCGCCAGGTTGTACGGCACGAGGAAGAACAGCGTGCCGATCACCCAGCGCGCGTCGATGCCGCCCGCGACGAGCAGATAGGCGGCTGCGAACGGGTAGGCCGTGTTGATCCAGCTGAGTGGCCGCGATGCCGTCACGAGGTCGCGGATCATCGCCGGCCCCTTTCACGGCGTGCGTCGCGACGCAGTCGCGACCACAGGGCGGGCAGCAGGATCACCGCGACGAGCGGGTAGGTGAAGTCCTCGATCGGCGCCGCCCCGATCCGGATGCCGGAGATATGCGCGTCGGCGTAGTCGATGAGTCCGACCGAGATCATCAGGGTGTCGAACACCGCGGTGAGCACGAGCAGGCACGCCGCGGCGATCGCCAGGGACGCGAAGGACGGCATCCGGTCGCGCCGCCGCGCGAACAGCGCGATCACGACGGCAGCGGCCACGAAGCCGACGCACAGCAGCAGGTAGGTCATTCAGCTCTGCCCTTCCGACGTTCGAGGAGTCGCTGCGATCCGCAGACGAGCACCATGGTGAGCTCGCACAGGAACAGCAGGAACACCGGCTCCTCGATCGGCAGCTCCGGTGCCAGCAGGATGCCGACGGCCAGCGCGTTGTCGCCTTCGAAGAAGACCCCCAGCGCGATTCCGGCGAGATCCCAGAGCAGGAAGAACGTCACACCGACGACCAGCACGATGACGGCGCGCACCGGATCGTGTCCGAGGAACAGGCGGTGTCGCACATCCAGCAGCACCATTCCGCCGAGCGAGACGAGCAGCGCGATCAGGTAGGCCCCGGTCACAGCGCCGCCACGGAGGACGGCGCCGTCGGCGGCTCTGCAAGGGGACCGGGCGATACATCGCCGCGGAGGCGCTTGACGACCAGCTCCGCGCTGATCAGGCACATCGGCAGCCCGATGCCCGGGATGGTCGTGGCGCCGGCGTACAGCAGTCCGTCGACCTTCGACGACGTGTTCGCGCCGCGCAGGAACGCACTCTGTCGCAGGGTGTGCGCGGGGCCGAGTGCGCCGCCGCGCCAGGCGCCGAAATCGCGTTCGAAGTCGGCGGGGCCGATGGTCCGGCGCACGACGATGCGCTCACGCAGGTCGGGGACACCGCACCAGGCCGCGATCTGATCGATCGCCGCGTCTGCTGCACGCTCCACCCGCTCATCGCCTGCGCCGTCGACGCCGCCGGCGCCGATGGCTGTGTCGGCGGGCACCGGGATGAGCACGAACAGGTTCTCGTGACCCTCGGGGGCGACGTCGTCGGTCGCGCTGGGACGGCAGACGTAGATGGATGCCGGATCGGGGATGCGCTTGCCGGCGCCGCGGCGCCCTCTGCCGTAGATGGCGTCGAACCCCTCCTCCCACTGCTTCGTGAACAGCAGCGTGTGGTGGGCGAGCTGCGGCAGCTCGCCGCGCACACCGAGCAGGGCGAGCACGGCACCGGGTCCGGGGTCGCGCTTGTCCCACCATCCGTCCGATCTCGTGCGGTGCTCGTCATCGAGCAGCTGCTGCTCGGTGACGTGCAGATCGGCGGTCGACACGACGACGTCGGCGGGCAGATGCTCGCGTGTGCCGTCGGCGAGCTCGACCTCGACGCCGGTGGCGGCGCCGCCGTCGACCGTGATGCGTGTGGCGCGGCATCCGGTGCGGATGTCGACGCCCTCCGCGCGCGCGACGCGGGCGATGGCCGCGATGACGGCGGTGAACCCGCCGCGCGGATACAGCACGCCCTGGCCGATGTCGAGGTGGCTCATCAGGTGGTACATGCCGGGTGCCTTCGCAGGCGAGGTGCCGAGGAACACCGCCGGATACCCGAGGATCTGCTGCACCCGCGGTTCGCGGCTGTGCCGGCGGATGCGCCGGTCGAGCGGCTCGGCGAGCAGGCGGGTGAGAGTCGGCAGTCCGCGCAGCGTGCGCGGGGTCAGCAGCGGCCGCAGCGACTCGTATGTGCTGTACAGGAAGGTGGAGGTGGCCAGATCGTAGGTCTCGGCGGCGGATGCGAGGTAGCGGTCCAGAGCCTCCCCGGCATCCGGATCGAGGGCCACCAGGGCATCCCTCGCCCCCTCGGCCGGCAGGTCGAACGGCTCCTCGTCGTCTTCGAAGTACACCCGATAGGCGGGATCGAGTCGCACGAGGTCGAGCTGCTCGGCCGACGAGGTGCCCAGCAGCCGGAAGAAGTGATCGAACACCTCCGGCATCAGGTACCACGACGGGCCGGTGTCGAAGCGGAATCCGCCCGACTCCCAGTTGCCGGCACGGCCGCCGAGCTCGTCTCGCGCCTCGACGAGCGTCACGGACGCGCCTTCCCTGGCGAGCAGAGCAGCGGTGGCGAGGCCCGAGATGCCTCCTCCGATGACGACGGCGCGCCTCATACTGTTGTCCTTCCTGCTGCGGCGTTGGCCAGGATGCCGAGCTTGCGACTCAGCGGCACCGACACGCGGGTGGTGCGCAGCTGGGCCGCCGGAGTCGCGCGCAACTGCTCGTTGAGTCGGCCGAAGAGCTCCGCGGCCGCGGTCGTCGCCCGACGCGATCCGCGCGGCAGGCGTGCGATGGCCTCGCGCGCGACGGCGAGATCCTCGGCGATCTCATCGACGACAGCCTCCTTCTCGCGGTCGGTGAAGGTCTGCGGGTCCAGGCCCGGGATGTACGAGCGGCCCAGCCGCCCTGCGTCGTCGGCCAGGTCGCGCAGGAAGTTCACCTTCTGGAAGGCCGCGCCGAGGCGACGGGCGCCCTCTTCGAGCTGGTCGTCGAGCGCGAACCCCGGATGCTCGAGCGCGAACACCCGCAGGCACATCGAGCCGACGACCTCGGCGGAGCCGTGGATGTATCGGCGGTACTGATCGCGATCGAAGCGCGGGTGCGCGGTGGCGTCCATCCGCATCGATTCGAAGAACGGCTGCACGAGCTCGGCGCCGATGCCCGTGCGTCGCGCCGTGGCGGCGAAGGCGTGCACCACGAGGTTCGCGCTGAAACCGCAGCCGAGCGCGCGCAGGGTGTCCTGCTCGAGCGCATCGAGGATGGCGAGCACCTCGGGTCGGTCCAACCCCGCCTCCGCCGCCGGCCCGTCGACGATCTCGTCGGCGACGCGCACCAGCGCGTACACGTCGGCGATCCCGCCGCGCACATCGCGCGGCAGCAGCCGACTCGCGTATCCGAACGACGTCGAGTACCCGCTGATCACATGCGCGGAGGCGGTGTGGGCCGTCCGCGTGTAGAGGTCGAGTGCGCGCTCAGCCCTCACGACTGCCGCTCCGCGCAGCGCTCGGCGATCTGCGCGAGCTCGGCGCGCAGCCCGGTGGGCAGGGGAGCGATGGCGATCGCATGCAGCACGTCGTGAAGCACGCCGTCGATGACGCGCTGCATCCGCTCGACCGCTCCGGAGGACACCAGCGCGGCGCGCAGCCGATCGGCATCGGACGTCTCGAGTGGCGCCTGCCCGAAGAGGGGCCGCACCGCGTCCCACTCCGGGGTGCCCTCCGCGAAGGCGACGAGCAGCGTGCGCTTCCCCTCGCGCAGGTCGCCGATGACGCTCTTGCCCGTGCTGCTCTCCGCCCCGAAGACGCCAAGGGCGTCGTCGCGCAGCTGGTACAGCAGGCCCAGACGCGATCCGATCCACTCCAGCGCCTCGACGACCTGGTCGGTGGCGCCGGCCAGCAGCGCACCCACCCGCAGCGGCGCGGCGAACGAGTACGCGGCGGTCTTCTGCTCGATCATCCGCAGGATGTCCTCCTGCTCGGCGTGCATGACGCCTTTCGCGTAGCCCACGTCGGCGTGCTCTCCCGCCGCAGTCAGGATCAGGGCGTCGTCGATCACCCGGTGCAGAGTGGCTGCGGCCGGGTGGGCCACGTCGGCGACGAGCACGTGGGCCCCGCTGATCAGCAGGTCGCCGGCGAGGAGTGCCGACGCCTCTCCCCACGCGGTCGCGGTGTGCGGGGCGTGGCCGTCGTCGAGGGCGGCGGCCGCGAAGCGGCCCGCGAGATTGGGCTTCCCGCGGCGCACCAGATCGCGGTCGAGCACGTCGTCGTGCATGAGAAGAGCGGTGTGCAGCACCTCGAAGGCCGCCGCGGCGCACAGCGCCGAGTCGTCCTCGACGCCGCCCAGGCTCTCGTGAGCGAGCAGCAGCAGACGCGGCCGCAGGCGCTTGCCGCCCTGAGTGGCGTCCGCCGCGCGGCGCCACAGGTCGCCGTAGCGCCCGCCCATCGCGTCGGCCCGCTCGATGCGGTCGGCGAAGAACCGGTCGATGATCTCATCCAGCCGTGGGTCGACCGCGGTCTCGAGCCTCATGCGACGCTCCGCCACGCGGTGGCGTGGATGGTGCCTGCGGTCGCCGAGAGCTGCTGGGCCTGCAGCACGAGCCAGGGGCTGAACGCCCACGGCGCGGCGGTGAGTGCGGCGGCGAGGTCTTCGGGGCTGACCCAGCGGGCATCCATCGCCTCGGCCGGGTTCAGCTGCGGCTCGCCCACCGCGCGGGCGGTGTAGACGGGGCAGATCTCGTTCTCCACGATCCCGGAGGCGTCCACCGCGCGGTAGCGGAAGTCCGGCAGCTCGAGCTCGAGATCCGCGATCTCGAGACCGAGCTCCTCCTGGGCGCGGCGTCGCACCGCATCCGGAATCGCCTCGAACGGGCCGGGGTGACCGCAGAACGCGTTGGTCCACGTGCCCGGCCAGGCGCGCTTGGTCAGCGCCCGTCTGGTCAGCAGCAGCCGGCCCTCGTCATCACGCACGTGACAGGAGAACGCGAGGTGCAGCGGGGTCTCCCCATGGTGCACCTCGTCTTTGCGGGCGACACCGCAGGGGTTGCCTTCGTCGTCGAGAAGGATCACGCGCTCGGGGGACTGGGTCACTTCGGCCTCCTGTGTATTCGCTAGACAGGCTAGCTTTCAACTGTTGAGATATCCACATCTGACGTAAAATCAACCGCATGCGGAAAATTGATCCGTCCTCCTCGCCGACCGTGGTCATGCACGATCCGCGCCTGAACGACCCCCAGCAGGAGCTCGTGCGCACCGGCGATCTCGCGCCGGCCGAGCTGGAGAGCGTCCTCGAGGTGCTGGAGGCGATGCGCCGCTGGCGCGAGGCCGAGCGGGAGAACAGCGAGGCGTCCCAGCGCTACATGCGGCTGGGGGCGAGTGACATGAGGGCGCTGCGGATGCTCATCGCCGCAGGCAACCAGGCGCTGCCGATCACGCCGAGCGCGATGGCCGGCCATCTCGGCATCTCGACCGCATCCACCACGAAGCTGCTCGACCGCCTGGAGCGCGGCGGTCACATCGTGCGCCGCGCGCATCCCGAGGACCGTCGCAGTCTGGTCATCGAGGTGACCGAGGAGACCCGTCACGCGGCGCGGGCCACGGTCGGTCGCGAGCACGCTCGCCGCTTCGACGTCGTCGCCGAGCTCAGCAACGAGCAGCGCCGCACAGTCGCCGACTTCTTCGACGCGATGGCGGCCACCGCCGAGCGTGACGCTGTGTGACGGGCCGATTCTGAGCGAGTGCTCGACGCCGCGTACGTTTTCGGAGTCCCCACGAGAGGAAGAACCCGAAAATGTCCCGCCGCTTCATCACCCTCGCCGCTGCAGCCGCAGCGCTCGCCCTCGCCACCGGTCTCGCCGGCTGCGCCTCCGCCGACGCCGGAGCGACCGGATCCGAGGGCGCCGATGACGTCGTCAAGATCGGAGTCGTGGGCAAGAGCGACCCGCAGTGGGCCGCATTCGAGAAGGCGGCGAAGGACGAGGGCATCGAGATCGAACTCGTCGACTTCGGGTCGTACGAGCTGCCGAACCCCGCGCTGACCGAGGGCGAGATCGACCTCAACCAGTTCCAGCACGTGATCTACCTCGCCCAGTACAACGAGGCGGCCGGCGAAGACCTGGTGGCCATCGGATCCACGCAGACCTACCCGCTCGGCCTGTACTCGTCGAAGTACGACGACGTGAAGGACATAGCCGAGGGCGAGACCGTCGCCGTCCCCGACGACGCATCCAACCAGGCCCGCGGACTGCTCGTGCTGCAGTCGGCCGGGCTCATCGAGCTCAAGGACGGCGGCTCGCCGTTCTCCGACCTCTCCGACATCGACGAGGCGAAGTCCAAGGTCAAGGTGACCGCTCTCGAGGCGGCGCTGACTCCCGAGGCGCTGCCCGACGTCGCGGCGGCCATCATCAACAACGACTTCGTCGAAGAGGCGGGTCTGAAGTTCGACGACGCGCTGTTCACCGATGACGCGTCCGACCCGGCCGCCGCGCCCTATGTGAACATCTTCGCCTCCCGCGCGGATGATGCCGACAACGAGACCTACCTGAAGCTCATCGAGATCTTCCAGACCGACGAGGCCGTGCAGAAGGGCCTCGCGGAGTCGTCCGGCGGAACAGGCGTGACCGTGCAGCTCTCCCAGGAAGACCTGGCGAACACGCTCAAGACCGTCCAGAAGGACGTCGCTGACAACAGCTGACCCTCGCGGATCTGAGAGAATCGGGCGGCGCGATGTGCGTCGCCCGATTCTCCGTGCCAGGCGGCCCACGCCCGACATCACCCCACCCACCCGAAGCCGGAGTGAACCCATGCCCATCGTCTCGCTCGAGAGCGTGTCGAAGCGATACCCGTCCCCGCAGCGTGCAGGCGAGCAGGTCACCGCGGTCGATGACGTCACCCTGCACATCGAGAAGGGTGATGTGTACGGCATCATCGGCTACTCGGGAGCCGGCAAGTCCACGCTCGTGCGCCTCATCAACGCCCTGGAGCCCGCCACCGAGGGGCGGATCACCGTCGACGAGACCGAGGTCACCGCGCTCTCCGAGCGCGAGCTGCGCGCCGTGCGCACCGGCATCGGCATGATCTTCCAGCAGTTCAACCTGTTCTCGGCCAAGACCGTGCGTGCCAACATCGCCTACCCGCTGAAGCTCGCTGGCTGGTCGAAGGCCGACATCGATGCGCGCGTCACCGAGCTGCTGTCATTCGTCGGGCTCAGCGACAAGGCGCGCTCGTATCCCGAACAGCTCTCGGGTGGGCAGAAGCAGCGGGTCGGAATCGCCCGCGCACTCGCGACCCGCCCCGCCATCCTGCTCGCCGACGAGGCCACCAGCGCACTCGACCCCGAGACCACACACGAGGTCCTCGCACTGCTCAAGCGGGTCAACGAGGAGCAGGGGGTGACCATCGTGGTCATCACCCACGAGATGGACGTGATCCAGACGATCGCGACGAAAGTCGCCGTCATGGACCGGGGACGGGTGATCGAGCAGGGTGACGTGTTCGAGGTCTTCTCCGCGCCCCGGCATCCGGCGTCGCAGCGCTTCGTCGGGACGGTGGTGAAGGGCATCCCCTCGCCCTCCGAGCGGGCGGTGCTGCGCGAGAGGCACAGCGGCCGACTCGTCACGTTCTCGTTCCGCGATGGCGGGCCCTCGCAGGCGCAGCTCTTCGTCGACCTGGCCGAGGCCGGCCTCGAGTTCGAGCTGGTGTTCGGCGGCATCAACGACATCCGCGGGCGGGCCTTCGGCCACCTGACCCTCGCGATCCGCGGCGACGAGAAGCGCATCGACGAGGCGCTCGCCCGCATCGGCCGCCA
This sequence comes from Microbacterium sp. nov. GSS16, assembly GCF_028198145.1. Classification (NCBI taxonomy): domain Bacteria; kingdom Bacillati; phylum Actinomycetota; class Actinomycetes; order Micrococcales; family Microbacteriaceae; genus Microbacterium; species Microbacterium sp. nov. GSS16. Next base: position 1,740,416 of record NZ_CP116338.1, read on the forward strand.
GGTCGAGGTCACCGACGTCGATCGGGAGGAGGAGCGCTGATGGATCGTCTCATCGAACTCGCTCCGGAGTTCTGGCAGGCAGCCGTCGAGACGCTGTACATGGTATCGCTGACCCTGCTGTTCGGCGGGATCCTCGGCGGCCTGATCGGCGTGGGCCTGTACCTGACCCGCCCCGGCGGGATGCTGCAGAACCGTGCGGTGTCGTTCGTGCTGAACCTGTTCATCAACTTCTTCCGGCCGATCCCGTTCGTGATCCTCATCACGGTGCTCATTCCGTTCTCGCGCTTCGTGGTGGGCAGCGGCATCGGCACCAACGCCGCGATCGTCGCCCTGGTGGTCGCGTCGATGTTCGCGATCGGCCGCATCGTCGAGCAGCACCTGGTCGGCGTCTCGCCTGGGGTCATCGAGGCCGCGCGCGCGATGGGAGCCGGGCCCTGGCGCACGCTGTTCACCGTCGTGATCCCCGAGGCGCTGGGCCCGCTCGTGCTGGGTTACACCTTCGTGATCGTGGCGCTCATCGACATGACCGCGATGGCCGGGTACATCGGCGCCGGGGGTCTCGGCAACTTCGCCCTCACATACGGGCGTCGTCAGTTCGAGCCGGTCGTGATGTGGGCGGCGGTGCTGCTGATCGTCGTGTTCGTGCACTTCGCGCAGACACTGGGCACGTGGCTCGCGCGCCGGATCATGCGTCGCTGATCCGGCGGATCGGCTCGACCGGCCGCATGACTGAATGCGGCTGGGGCGTTCAGCCGCGCGGGGCGTCCTGCAGGGTGCGCCGGGTGGTGAACTCGCGAGGCGCACCGCTGAGCGGATCGTCGAAGCGCAGCTCGCGGGCGAGCAGCTGCAGCGGCCGGGTGAAGTCGTCGGGCGCCTCGGGCAGCAGGTCGGGGTAGAAGCCGTCGTGCAGGATGCCCGCGCCGAGCGACGCGAGGTGCACGCGCAGCTGGTGCATGCGTCCCGAATGCGGGCGAAGCAGCGTGTGGACGACGCGCTCGTCGAAGTCCAGCAGCTCGATGAGCGTCTCGGAGTTCGGCTCGCGCTCGTGATCGACCTTCACGCACACGTGGGCGCGCAGCTTCTCGATGTGGTTGCGGTACACGATCGGGAACGGCAGACCGGCCAGAGCGGGGGACACGGGATCCCAATCGGCGGGCAGCGCCGACACGGCCTCGTACACCTTCTCGACCTGCCGCCGCTCGAAGAGCAGCTGATACGCGCCGCGCGTCTCGGGTCGGGTCGAGAACATCAGCAGACCCGCCGTCGCCCTGTCGAGGCGATGGATGGGGGTGAGCTCGGGGATGCCGAGCAGGTTGCGCAGCCGCACCAGCGCGGAGTTCTGCAGGTACTTGCCGCCGGGGGTGGTGGGCAGGAAGTGCGGCTTGTCGGCCACGACGAGGTCGCGGTCCTGGTGCAGCACCTCGATCTCGAACGGGATGTCGCGCTCGACGGGCGGCTCACGGTAATACCAGACGAACTCGTGCGCGCCCAGGGGGGTCTCGCGGGTGAGGGGCGTGCCGTCCCGAGCGACGATCTCGCCGCGGTCGAAGCGCGACAGCAGGCGCTCGGGATCGAGGTGGAAGAAGCGCTCGGCCATGTACTCGCCGATCGTCGGCCACGGGCCGATCAGCGGCAGGTGCAGCCGCGTCGCCCCGACGCCGTCGCGCACGGGGAGCGGAGAGAGCATGCCCATCAGCGCCCTCGCCCCGAACCGCGGATCCTCACGAGTCGAAGCTCAGACTGAGTTTGCGCAGCAGTCCCGCCAGCCGATCGCGGTCGGTGCGGGGGAGCGCCTGCAGCAGCACGGCCTCGGCGTCGACGAGGCGGGTGATCGCGGCATCCACCCGCACCCGTCCCTCGTCGGTGAGGGTGACCAGCACGCTGCGTCCGTCCTGCGGATCGGACTCGCGGCGCACGAACCGGCGCCCCACGAGACGGTCGATGCGGTTCGTCATCGTGCCGCTCGAGACGAGCGTCTGCTGCAGCAGCTGCTTGGGTGAGAGCTGGAACGGCGCACCGGCGCGGCGAAGCGCGGAGAGCACGTCCCACTCCCACGGCTCGATGTCGCTGCGTCGGAACACCTCGCGTCGTGCTCGGTCGAGGTGGCGCGAGAGACGGTCCATGCGCGAGAGCACCTCGAGGGGCGAGAAGTCCAGATCGGGGCGCTGGGTGTTCCAGGCGCCGACGATCCGGTCGACCTCATCCGCCTCGCTCATCCGTTCATTATCCCGTGCCGGTCGGGTCCTGCGGACGGGCGGGCCGGCGGCGCCGTGGCGGAGCCGGTCGGGTCCTGCGGACGGGCGGGCCGGCGGCGCCGTGGCAGAATTGACCCGCGGTCGCCGCCTCGAGAGGAGGGCGGCCGTGGTCCGCCGTGGTGTAACGGCAGCACGACAGCCTTTGGAGCTGTGAGGTTCAGGTTCGAATCCTGGCGGCGGAGCATGACGCAGAACAATCTCGCCATCATCGTGCTCGCCGCAGGCCAGGGCACCCGCATGAAGTCCCGCCGCCCCAAGGTGCTGCACGAGATCGCCGGTCGCCCTCTGGTGGGTCACGTGCTCACGACGGCGCGTTCGCTGGGCGCCTCGCACATCGAGGTGGTCGTGCGGCACGAGCGCGAGCAGGTGGTCAGCGCGCTCGCCGGCGACTACCCCGATGCCGTCTTCGTCGACCAGGACGACGTTCCGGGCACCGGCCGCGCCGTGCAGGTCGCCATCGACGCACTGCCCGATGACTTCGACGGCGACGTGCTCGTGCTCTCCGGCGACTGCCCGCTCGCCGACGCCGACACCCTGTCGTCCTTCCTCGACGAGCACCGCGCATCCGGTGCGCCCGCGACGCTGATGACTGCCGTCGTCGACGACCCGACCGGCTACGGGCGCGTCATCCGCGACGCCGACGGCGGGGTCGATCGCATCGTCGAGCAGAAGGATGCCAGCGACGACGAGGCATCGGTCCGTGAGATCAATGCCGGGATGTACGCGTTCCGCTCCGAGACGCTGCGCCGCTACCTGCCCGAGATCGGCGTCGACAATGCGCAGGGCGAGATGTACCTCACCGACGTGCCCGGCCTGCTGCGCCGCGACGGCGACCGCGTGGCGGCATCCGTCGTCTCCGACGTCACGGTGACCTTCGGCGTCAACGACCGTGCGCAGCTCGCGCTCGTGGGCCGCCTGCTCAACCAGCGCATCGTGCGCCGCTGGCAGCGCGAGGGCGTCACGATCGTCGACCCCGAGACCACGTGGATCGACGACGATGCGAAGCTCGCCCCAGACGTCACCATCCTGCCCAATACGCAGATCCTCGGCGCCACGGTCATAGCCGAGGGCGCCACCGTCGGGCCCGACACCACGCTGGTGGACTGCGAGGTCGGCGAGGATGCCGTGATCAAGCGCACCGACGCGAACCTCGCGGTCATCGGCGCATGTGCCACCGTCGGCCCGTTCTCGTTCCTGCGGCCGGGCACTGTGCTGGGCGCGGGCGGCAAGATCGGCGCCTACGTCGAGACGAAGAACGCCGAGATCGGCGAGAACAGCAAGGTGCCGCACCTGTCGTACGTGGGAGACGCGACGATCGGCCGCGGCGTCAACCTCGGCGCCAGCACGATCACCGCGAACTACGACGACGTCAACAAGCACCGCACGGTGGTCGGCGATGAGGTGCACACCGGGTCGCACACCGTGCTCGTCGCGCCCGTTAGGCTGGGAGCCGGTGCGAAGACCGGTGCCGGTGCTGTCGTCCGCAAGGACGTGCCCGCGGGCGCCCTGGCCATGAGCGTCGCCCCCCAGCGCAACATCGACGGGTGGGTCGAGAAGAACAGAGCAGGCACGGGTGCAGCCGACGCGGCGGCCCGCGAACGATCGGCGGAATAGGTCGCATGGGCAACAAGAAGAAGAAGGTCGCACTCGAGCGCGAGAACGGGGTCGCACCCGGTCTGATCGCGAAGACGAAGAAGCGCCTCGTCGTCGCCGGCGGGCGCTCGCACCCCGAGCTGACGGCGGCGGTCGCTGCGGCCCTCGGCCAGGAGGCGGCCCCCGTCGAGCACCGCACGTTCGCCTCCGGTGAGATCTACGCCCGCTTCGAGGTCTCGATCCGCGGCTGCGACCTGTTCATCGTGCAGTCCTTCGGCGAGCCGGTGAACGAGTGGCTCATGGAGACCCTGATCATGCTCGACGCCGCCAAGCGCGCCTCGGCCAAGCGCATCACGGTCGTCGCCCCGTACTACCCGTACTCCCGGCAGGACAAGAAGGGTCGCGGGCGCGAGCCGATCTCGGCGCGGCTCGTGGCCGACATGCTCAAGGCCGCCGGCGCCGACCGCGTGATGAGCGTCGACCTGCACGCCGCGCAGATCCAGGGCTTCTTCGACGGCCCGGTCGACCACCTGTTCGCCAAGCCCGTGCTGCTCGAGCACTTCGAGGGCACGCTGACCGCCGAGGACCGCGAGACTCTCACGATCGTCTCTCCCGACATGGGCCGCGTGCGCGTGGCCGACACCTGGTCGGACAGCCTCGGCGCACCGCTCGCGATCATCCATAAGCGCCGCGACCCCAAGGTCGCCAACCAGGTCTCGGTGCACGAGATCGTCGGCGCGGTCGAGGGCCGCACCTGCCTGCTCGTCGACGACATGATCGACACCGGCGGCACGATCGTCAAGGCGGCGCAGGCGCTGAAGGCGAACGGCGCCCGCAAGGTGATCGTCGCGGCCACGCACGCCGTCTTCAGCGACCCGGCATCCGAGCGCCTGCAGGACGCGTCGATCGATCAGGTGGTCATCACCGACACGATCCCGTTCACCGAGTCGCGACGGTGGGACGGGCTCACCATCCTTCCGATCGCGCCTCTGCTCGCCACCGCGATCAAGCAGGTCTTCGAAGACGGCTCGGTCACAAGCATGTTCGGTGGAGACGCCTGACCGCCGCCCGCCGAGATAATGAGGGCATCCGGAGATCTCATAGCCGGATGCCCGAAGCTGGAGGCATGAACGTGCATCCCGCCGCCCGCACCGGAACCGCTCTGCTCGGCGTCGTCGGCGCGCTCGTGCTCGCCGGATGCTCGGGCGCCGCAGACGCGGACACGACGAAGCCCGACCCCTCCCCGCTGAGCACCGACGCGACCGCCCCTTATGCCGACGGCACCTATACGGCAGAGGGCTCGTACCGCACGCCCGAGACGGTCGAGACGATCGAGGTGACCCTGACGATCGCCGATGACACGGTCACCGGCGTCGAGGTGACCGGCGATCCGCTGGCACCGGAGTCGAAGAACTATCAGGGGCAGTTCATCGCCGGCATATCGGACGTCGTAGTGGGGAAGAAGCTCGACGACCTGCAGGTCGACCGGGTGGCCGGATCCTCCCTCACCAGCGGCGGATTCGACCAGGCCGTGGTCAAGATCAAGGACGAGGCCGCCGCAGCGGCCGAGTGATCCGGGATGCACTCGTGGCGCTTCGACGCCATCGGCACGCACTGGGAGATCGAGACCGCCCTGCCGCTGGACGGCTCGACTCGAGAGTCCGTCGGCGGGATCGTCGCGGCTTTCGACGCGACCTGGTCGCGCTTCCGCGGCGACTCCGTCGTCTCCTCGCTGCGCGCCGGCGGTGGCAGGGCGATGCTGACCCCGTCCGCCGCGGATGACGCTGCGGCGCTGTTCCCGGTGTATCGCGACCTCGGTCGCGCGACCGACGGCGGCGTGAACCCGCTGATCGGATCGGCGCTCGATGCGCTCGGCTACGACGCCGCGCTTTCGCTGCGCCCCGGGGCGCCGCAGCCGGCTCGGGACGAGTGGGAGCCGGTGCTGCGCTGGGATGACACGTCTCTGGAACTCGATGAGCCGGCCGTCATCGACGTCGGTGCGGCGGGGAAGGGGAGACTGGTCGACCTCGTCAGCGAGGCCCTGGCGCACCTCTCGGGACGCGTGACGGTCGACGGCAGCGGCGACATGCGCGTGCGCGGGGGAACAGCCAGGGTCGCGCTCGAGCACCCGTACGATCCGACTTCAGCGATCGGAGTGGCCGAGGTGACGGATGCCGCGCTGTGCGCCTCTGCTGTCACACGCCGCGCGTGGGGTGACGGGCTGCACCACGTGCTGGACGCGCGCACGGGCCTGCCGGTGCGCACCTGGGTGGCGACCTGGGCGCTCGCCCACGACGCCCTGCACGCCGACGCGGCGGCGACGGGGCTGTTCTTCGACGGCGGCCCCGGCCTCGCCGACCGCTGGGGCGTGCAGTGGGTGCGGATGTCGAGCGACGGGCGCGTCGAGCGCTCACCCGGCTTTCCGGGTGAGCTGTTCACCGCGCCCGGCCGCTGAGGATGCGGAAGAGTAGAACGGTGATCTCTGCGTTCCTCGCCCTGCGGCAGCGTGTGCTGGCAGTCCTCGGCGGCATCTCGATGTATCGGCTCGTGCTCTTCGCCCTCGCGGGACTGGCGGTGATCGCGCTCGGGCTCTCGCTGGCGGGGCTGGTGGGACCGACGGCGGGCGAGATCCTGGCATCCTTCGCCGCACTCGCCGTGTCGATCTCGGTGGTCGACGCGGTGGCGCAGCGCGTCCTGCGGCTGCCGTGGCGCATCGAGTCGTCACTGGTCACCGCGCTCATCCTGCTGTTCGTGCTGCAGCCTTCCCTCACCCCGGCGGGCCTGGCGGGAACGGCACTCGCCGGCGTGCTTGCGAGCCTGTCGAAGTATCTGATCGCCTGGCGCGGGCGCCACATCCTCAATCCCGCGGCGTTCGGCGCCGCTGTCGTGACCATCCTCGGCCTCGGCACGTTCTCGGCCTGGTGGGTGGGCACGCCGTGGCTCGCGCCGTTCGTCGCGCTGAGCGGTCTGCTCGTGCTGTGGCGCACCGAGAAGGTGCGGCTGGTGCTGCTCTTCCTCGTCGCAGCGATCGTCGTCTCGGTGCTGCGCCAGGCGGTGCAGGCGCAGCTGTTCGGCTTCGGGCTCGATCTCGATCTGGGGGGTGCCCTCGTCTTCACCCTCACACAGGCGCCCTACCTCTTCCTCGGCGCGTTCATGCTCTCCGAGCCCCTCACTCTGCCGCCGCGGCGCTGGCAGCAGTACAGCGTCGCGGCTGTGGTGGGCGTGCTCGCCGGCTGGCCGATCCCGGTCGGCTCGCTGTTCACACTCGGTCAGGAGCGCGCTCTGCTGATCGGCAACCTTCTCGCGTTCGCCTTCGCGCTGCGCAGCTCGGTGCGGCTCGTGCTGACCGGGCGGACCTTCGTCACCCCGACCGCCCAGGAGCTCACGTTCCGCACCAAGGGGCGACTGCGCTTCATCGCCGGGCAGTACCTCGAGCTCGAGGTGCCGCATCGAAATCCGGATGCCAGGGGCACCCGTCGCGAGTTCAGCATCGTGTCGGCGCCCGCCGACCTGCCCACCCTTCGCATCGCGTACAAGGACGGCGATCAGAAGCATCCTTCGAGCTACAAGCGTGCGCTGAAGGCCGCCGAGCCCGGTGCGGTCCTGGCCGTGACCGGCACCTGGGGCGACTTCGTGCTGCCCCGCGGACGCACGCCGGTGCTCATGGTCGCCGCGGGCATCGGGGTGACCCCATTCGTCTCGCAGCTGCGCCAGCTGCGGGCCACGGGGGCCGAGCGTGACGTCGTGCTCGTCTACGTGGCCTCGGAGTCCGCCGAGCTCGCCTTCCGCGACGAGCTCGCCGCGACCGGGGTCCGCACGATCGTCTTCACCCGCGACGAGCCGACCGATCTGCCGCCGCACTGGACGTGGGCGCAGGGCATCCGACTCGACGCCCCTGGCCTGCAGCGCGTGGTTCCCGACCTCGCCGCCCGGCACGCGTACATCTCCGGACCGCCGCGCCTCATCGCCGATCTTGCACCGGCGCTGCAGAAGGCGCGCGCCGTCACGACCGACGCGTTCGCCGGCTACTGATCCGGATGCCTGTGCGGCGGCGCCGTCTGCGCCGGGGTCGACGGCTCCGGTGCGGACTGCCCGGTTGCCGACGGCGCGGATTGCGACGTCTGCTCACCGCGCGGCAGCCGGACGGTGAACGACGTGTCGCCCGGCGTGCTCTCGACAGTGATGGTGCCGCCATGGCCTTCCACGATCGCCTTCGCTATCGCGAGTCCGAGGCCCGTGCCGCCGGTCTGCCGCGCTCTGGAGACATCGCCCCGGGCGAAGCGGGCGAACAGCTCCTCGCGCACCGCCGGATCGATGCCTGGCCCGTCGTCGTGCACCCGCAGCTCGGCGCCGGCGGGTGTGGCCGCCACCGAGAGCGTGATGGTCGTGCCCTCGGGCGTGTGCGTTCGGGCGTTGGCGAGCAGATTGCCGACCACCTGATGCAGGCGGCCGACATCGCCGGCCACGATCACGGGCTCGCCGGGGGTCTCCAGCTGCCAGTGGTGGCCAGGCCCCGTGGGCTGCGCGTCGGCGAGGGCCTCCACGGCGAGCTGCGACAGGTCGACCTCGCCGTGCACGAGCTCGGCGCCCTCATCGAGTCTGGCGAGCAGAAGCAGATCCTCGACGAGCCGCGTCATCCGCAGAGACTGCGCCTGGATGCGCTCGAGCGCAGACGTGGTGTCCTCGACGGTCGGTGCATCCTGCGACTGCCGCAGCGCCCGCAGCGACAGCTCCGAGTACCCGCGGATCGACGCGAGCGGCGTGCGCAGCTCGTGACTGGCATCCGCCACGAACCGCCGCATGCGCTCCTCGTTGCGCTGGCGCGCCGAGAGCGACGAGTCGACGTGGTCGAGCAGGGTGTTCAGCGCCTCTCCCACCCGGCCCACCTCCGTGCGCGGATCGGCTTCGTAGTCGGGCACGCGCTCGGTGATGCGCACCTCTCCGCGATCGAGCGGCTGTCCGGCGACGCGCGATGCGGTCGCTGCGACTGCGCGCAGCGGGCGCAGCCCCATGCTGATGGTGAGCGCGGTCGTGATGGCGAGCAGGATCAGCCCGCCCAGGGTCGCCAGGGCGATGACCGTGAACAGCGATGTCATGGTGTGCTGCACCTCGGCGCGGGGAAGGCCGGTGATCACCACCACATCGTTGTCGGTGCGGTCGGCCGTCACCCGGAACGAGCCGACGTCGTGCAGCGTCACCGTCGCGGACTTGGCGCTCTGCAGTGCGGCGGTGATCGTGAGCAGGTCGCGGGCCGGCAGCGTGCGGCGGGACTCGGGGGTGACGATCACTCCCGACGCGGGAGCGCTCGGGGGCAGCACGGCCAGCATCAGGCTTCCGGTCTGCACGATGCCGCCGCTGACGGCATCTTCGGCGGTGAGCGGCTCGCCGCGCCGCTCCGCCGCGTCGGCCCGGCTGGTGACCAGCGCCGTCGTCACGTTCGAGGTCGCGTCGAGCTTTCTCTGCAGGTCGTCCTCGAGGGTCTTGCCCAGAGTCGCGCTGGTGATGATCGCGACGATGACGAGGATGAGCGAGACGAACCCGATCACCGCGGCCATCAGCCGCGCCTGCAGGCTGAGCGGGTGGGGGAGCATGGGCTACTGCGGTGACTTGATCATGTAGCCGACGCCGCGCACGGTGTGTAGCAGCGGGGTGCGGCCGGCGTCGATCTTCTTGCGCAGGTACGAGATGTACAGCTCGACCACCGACGACTTGCCGCCGAAGTCGTAGCTCCACACCCGATCGAGGATCTGCGCCTTCGACAGCACGCGGCGCTCGTTACGCATCAGAAAGCGCAGCAGCTCGAACTCGGTGGCGGTGAGCTCGATCTCGTCGCCTGCGCGGAGGACCTCGTGGCTGTCCTCGTTGAGCGACAGGTCGGCGACACGCAGGATCGACTGCTCGTCGTCGGTCTGACCTTGGCCCGAGCGGCGGATCACCGCCCGCAGGCGGGCGATCACCTCTTCGAGGCTGAACGGCTTGGTGACGTAGTCGTCGCCGCCCGCCGTGAGCCCGGCGATGCGGTCGGCGACGGCGTCCTTCGCGGTGAGGAAGACCACGGGCACGAGGTTGCCCGATTCCCTCAGCCGGCGCAGCACGCTCATGCCGTCGAGATCGGGCATCATCACATCGAGCACCAGGGCATCCGGTTCGAAATCGCGGGCGACCTGCAGAGCCTCCAGGCCCGAGGCGGCGGTGCGCACCTCCCAGCCCTCCATGCGCAGCGCCATCGAGAGCAGATCGGTGAGCATCGGCTCGTCGTCGACCGCGAGGATGCGCAACGGTGTTCCGTCAGGACGGCGGAGGTCTGGGTGCTCGGTGCTCATGGCTTCTATTGTGCGCCCGGCGTCACCGAGATTCTTTTGAATTCCCTATGCGCAACCTGTAGGGGCGCGGCTGGGCAAGGGGCACCCGCCCCGAACGCTGAAGGCGGCGCATCAGCGCCGCCCTCAGCGGAGGAATCCGATCAGTGGGTGTCGACCGCGGGGACCTCGGTGCGGTCACCCGACCACAGGGTGTGGAAGGTGCCGTCCTTGTCGATGCGGCGGTAGGTGTGCGCGCCGAAGAAGTCGCGCTGACCCTGGATGAGGGCGGCGGGCAGGCGTTCGGCGCGGATGCCGTCGTAGTACGACAGTGACGACGAGAACGCCGGAGCCGGGATGCCCGACTGGGCGGCGGCGATGACGACGCGGCGCCACGCGGCCTGGCCGCGGGAGAGCGCCTCGGCGAAGTAAGGCGCGGTGAGCAGGGCCGGCAGGTCGGGTTCACCGGCATACGCCTCGGCGATGCGGTTCAGGAACTGCGCGCGGATGATGCAGCCGGCCCGCCAGATCTTCGCCACGGCGCCCAGGTCGATGCTCCAGCCGTACTCGGCGGCACCGGCGCGGATCTCGTCGAAGCCCTGCGAGTACGCGACGATCTTCGACGCGTACAGCGCCAGGCGCACGTCCTCGATGAAGGCCTCGGCGTCGTCGACGGTGAACTCGCCGTCGGGGCCGGGCAGGTGCGCGGCCACGGCGCGCTGCTCGGGGTGCGAGGAGAGCGAGCGGGCGAAGGTCGCCTCGGCGATGCCGGAGACGGGCACGCCGAGCGCGAGCGCGGTCTGCACCGTCCATGCGCCGGTGCCCTTGGCGCCCGCCTGGTCGACGATCACGTCGACGAGGGGCTTGCCGGTCTCGGCGTCGATCTGGCGCAGCACCTCGGCGGTGATCTCGATGAGGTACGACTCCAGCTCGCCGGTGTTCCACTCGGCGAAGATGTCGGCGATCTCGGCGGGGGTCTTGCCGGTGCCGCGACGGATCAGGTCGTACGCCTCGGCGATGAGCTGCATGTCGGCGTACTCGATGCCGTTGTGCACCATCTTCACGAAGTGCCCGGCGCCGCCGTGGCCGACGTGCGTCACGCACGGCTCGCCCTCGGCGACCGCAGCGATCGACTCCAGGATCGGGCCGAGGGTCACCCACGACTCGTCCGAGCCTCCCGGCATGATCGACGGACCGTTCAGAGCGCCCTCCTCGCCACCCGAGATGCCCGCGCCGACGAAGTTGATGCCCGTCTCGCGCACCGCCTTCTCGCGGCGGATGGTGTCGGGGAAGTATGCGTTGCCGCCGTCGACGATGATGTCGCCCGGCTCGAACACCCGCACCAGCTCGTCGATCACCGCGTCGGTGCCCAGGCCCGCCTTGACCATGATGATCGCCGTACGCGGCTTCTGCAGCGACGCGGCGAACTCCTCGTACGAGAAGGTGGGCACGAACCCGGCATCGGCATGCAGCGCGACCAGCTCGTCGGTCTTCGCCCGCGAGCGGTTCAGCACCGCGACCGTGTTGCCCTCGCGGCTGGCGAGGTTGCGGGCCAGGTTCGAACCCATGACGGCGAGTCCGACGACTCCGATGTTGGCTGCGGCTGTGGGCACAGGGATCTCCTCGGTGGTGAAGGGCGTGATCTCAGGGTATCGGTGCGCGACGGTCGTCCGTCCTTTCGTTTCACCCCGCCGGATGCCCGAGCGGAGCCCCCGGGGTGTCCCGAGCGGGAGGCCGTCTGTTAGCGTGTGGCCCACCGACCGGTCGCATGCCGTGACCGGCGACGCGTCGATGGAGATGCCCCATGGAAGACTGGACCCAGACTCTGACCGCAGGGCCCCTGCTGCTCATCGCCGGCGGCGCGATCGCCCTGATCCTGGTGCTGATCATCGGCTTCAAGCTGCATGCGTTTCTCACCCTCGTGATCGTCTCGCTGCTCACCGCCATCGTGGCGGGCATCCCGATCGATCAGGTGGTGCCGGTCGCGCTCGGCGGGTTCGGCAGCACCCTTGCGAGTGTGGCGCTGCTCGTCGGACTCGGGGCCATGCTCGGCAGGCTGATCGAGCACTCCGGTGGCGCGCACGCGCTCGCCGACAGGTTCGTACGGGTCTTCGGCGAGAAGCGTGCGCCGTTCGCCCTCGGTGTGGCGTCGCTGATCCTCGGGTTCCCGATGTTCTTCGATGCCGGTCTGATCATGATGCTGCCGATCATCTTCGCCGTGGCGCGACGCGTGTCGGGAAACAACGTGCTGCTCTACGGCTTCCCCGCCGCCGCCGCCTTCTCGGTGATGCACGTCTTCCTGCCTCCGCACCCGGGCCCGGTCACCGCGTCGGCGGCCTACGAGGCGAACATCGGCCTGGTGCTGCTGGTCGGCCTCGTCGTGGCGCTTCCGGTCTGGTACCTCTCGGGCTACCTGTGGGGCAAGTTCGTCGGCAGTCGCTGGATCCTGCCGGTGCCGTCGCTGTTCGGCAGCGAGGACAGGGATCAGCCCTCGAACCCGCCGAAGGTGTCGACGATCATCATGCTGCTGCTGCTGCCGATGCTTCTCATCTTCCTCAACACGGGGCTCACCACGCTCGGCAGCGCGGGCGTGATCGACTCCACCGAGCTCTGGGCGCAGTCGCTCATCTTCATCGGTCAGTCGCCCGTCGCACTGACCATCACCGTGCTCGTCGCGCTCGTGGCGCTCGGCTGGCGACGCGGCGAACACGGCACCGCCCTGGAGAAGATCGTCGACTCGTCGCTCGGGCCGATCTGCTCCGTAGTGCTGATCACCGGAGCCGGCGGGATGTTCGGCGGGGTGCTGCGCTCGTCAGGCATCGGCGAGGCGCTCTCCGACACGCTGAGCGGCGTGGGCCTGCCCGTCATCGTCGCGGCGTACCTCATCGCCGTCGTGCTGCGCGTCGCGCAGGGCTCCGCAACCGTCGCCCTGGTCACCGCGGCGGGCCTCATCGCTCCCGCCGTGCTCGGCGGTGACTTCAACCCCCTCGAGGTGGTCGCCATCACCCTGGCCACGGCTGCCGGCTCGGTGTTCGCCAGCCACGTGAACGACTCCGGGTTCTGGCTGGTGGGACGCCTGATGGGGATGGACGTCAAGACCACGCTGAAGACGTGGACGGTGCAGCAGACCATCCAGTCGGTTCTCGCGTTCGCGGTCGTGCTGGTGGTCTACCTGCTCGCGTCGCTCTTCTGAGCGATTCTCGGGTCAGTCCTCGCGGTAGCCCGAGCGTCCCATCGAGAACATCGCGGCGAACGACGACACGACGCCGCAGACGGCGATCGCGCCGATGACCCAGAGGACGACGTGCGAGAGGAAGGCGGCATCGAGCATGCCCACAGCCTATCGAGCTTTCGGGTAGCATGGAGGAGTTCCTCGGCGAGGGAGCGCGTGCATGCGCGCATCCGTGATCGACGCGGTGACGTGAGCCCGGTGGTCGTCTGAATTCTCAGCCGCACAGCGTCTCGCCTCTTCGTGTCCGCACCGAGGCTTCCGAGACCATGACCATCGCGCGGCCCCGTCCCGCGTGCCTGAAGGAGAACAACATGTCTGACGAGAACAAGGTCGTCGCCGAGACGCGCACCAACTTCGGCAAGGGCTTCGCCCGCCGCCTGCGCGCCGCCGGCAAGATCCCCGCCGTGATCTACGGTCACGGCACCGACCCCGTGCACGTCGCGCTGCCCGGCCACCAGGTGTCACTCATCATCCGCCGTGCCAACGCCCTGCTCGATCTCGACATCGACGGCACCTCGCAGCTCGCCCTCGTCAAGGACGTGCAGAAGGACCCGGTGCACCAGATCATCGAGCACATCGACCTGCTCGTCGTGAAGAAGGGTGAGAAGGTCGCCATCGACCTCCCCGTCGTCGTGACCGGCGAGTCGTTCTCGGGCACCATCGCCACCCTCGACGCCGCGACCCTGGCGGTCGAGGCCGAGGCGACGCACATCCCCGAGAACGTCGAGGTCTCGATCGAGGGCCTCGAGGAGGGCGCGCACATCACCGCCGCCGACGTGAAGCTGCCCAAGGGCGTCACGCTGGTCGCCGACCCCGAGACCCTCGTGGTCGCCATCTCCGTCCCGGCCGCTCCGGTCGAGGACGAGGCGTCCGAGGCTCCTGCCGAGGGCGACGCCGAAGCTCCGGCCGAGGAGGCCGCCGCGGAGTGATCCGCTGACGATCCGGATGGAGGGGGCGCGAGCTGATCGCGTCCCCTCGGTCATATCCGCGCGAGAGGGACACGAATGACCACCACCTGGCTGATCGTCGGCCTCGGCAACCCCGGACCCCGCTACGCCGCGACGCGCCACAACATCGGGCAGATGGTCGTCGACGAGCTCGCCGACCGTCGCGGCGAACGATTCCGCGAGCACAAGGCCGGCGCGCGAGTGGTCGAGACCCGCGTGCGCCCCGGTGGCGATCGCATGGTCCTGGCGAAGCCCAATTCGTTCATGAACACCTCCGGGACGCCGGTCGCCGCTCTGGCTCGGTTCTACTCGGTGGCGCCGGAGAACGTCATCGTCGTGCACGACGAACTCGACATCCCCTTCGACAGCATCCGCATGAAGATCGGCGGCGGCCACGGGGGGCACAACGGCGTCCGCGACATCGCTCGCACCCTCACGACGCCCGACTTCCTGCGCGTTCGAGTCGGCATCGGTCGTCCGCCGGGACGCCAGGACCCCGCGGACTGGGTGCTCGCGGTCTTCGGCTCGGTCGAGCAGAAGACGCTGCCGATCTTCATCTCCGACGCGGCGGATGCCGTGGAGCAGCTCGTCGACGAGGGTCTGCTGGCCGCGCAGCAGCGCCATCACTCGCGCTGAGCCGGCGCTCAGACGATCGGATCGAACGCGATCCCGTTGCCGATGCCGTACGCGAGCGTCACGGCGAGGAAGAAGGCGCCGGGGCCGAGCGCCGCGATCACGATCGCGGCGATGCCCATACCTCGTCCGCGTCTGCGGGCGACGGCGATGATTCCGCCGATCAACCCGAACAACCCGAGCGCTGTGCCCAGCCAGAACATGATCTCCGCCCAGAGCGTCTGGATCCGCGCGGGGGAGAGCGCGGCGATGACGAACTCACCGCTGCCGCTCACCAGGTCGTCCACCGACACGGCGAGCCCGATCTGGAGCGCGAGCACGCCGGCCACGACGGGCGTGACCAAGGCGGCGATCAGAGCGGCGGCGAGCGAGACCGCACCCGTCGCCCGAGAGGGTGCCGGAGCGGTGGGCGCGACATACCCGCCGACAGCCGCCTGATACCCGCCCACCGGCACGCGATACGCGCCGGGCGGGGGCACCTGCCAGGGCTCGGAGCCCTGCGGAAGAGCGGAGCCTGGCGGAACAGGTGAGCCCTGCGGCAAGGGTGAGCCCTGCGGAACAGCGGAGCCCTGGGGAGGCAGCCCCGGGGGAACGAACGGGTCTGTCATCTCGCTCCTCAGACTCGCCGCAGCAGGCCGACGCGGTCGTACACGTCGGCGAGAGTGGCATCCGCGACCTCATCGGCCTTCGCGGCGTTCACAGCCAGCAGACGGTCGAGCTCGGCCGGGTCGTCGAGCAGGGCGTTCGCGCGCTCGCGCACGGGACCGAACTCGTCGACGACGACCTCGGCCAGTCCCTTCTTGAAGTCGCCGTAGCCACGACCGGCGTACTCGTCCTCGATCGAGCCCACCTGGCGTCCGGTGAGCGCAGCGTAGATGGTGAGCAGGTTCGAGACGCCCGGCTTGTTCTCGCGGTCGAAGCGCACCGAGCCCTCGTTGTCGGTCACGGCGCGCATGATCTTCTTCGCCGATTTCGAGGGGTCGTCGAGCAGCCACAGCACACCCGCGTCGCTCTCGGCCGACTTCGACATCTTCGACGTCGGGTTCTGCAGGTCGTAGATGCGCGCGGTGTCCTTCTGGATCACCGGGGTGGGCACGGTGAACGTCGTGCCGAAGCGGCTGTTGAACCGCTCGGCCAGGTCGCGCGTCAGCTCGACGTGCTGCTTCTGGTCGTCGCCGACCGGCACCAGCTCGCTCTGGTAGAGCAGGATGTCAGCGGCCATCAGCACGGGGTAGGTGAACAGTCCGACAGAGGCGGAATCCTGTCCGTACCGCTGCGACTTGTCCTTGAACTGGGTCATCCGGCCCGCCTCACCGAAGCCGGTGATGGTGCTGAGGATCCAGGCGAGCTCTGCGTGGGCTCGCACGTGCGACTGCACGTACAGAGTCGACTTCGACGGCTCGATGCCGGCGGCGATGTACTGCGCTGCGGTGCGACGCGTCTTCTCGCGCAGCTCGTCGGGGTTCTGCGGCACGGTGATCGCGTGCAGATCGACCACCGAGAAGAAGGCGTCGTACGAGCTCTGCATGTCACGCCACTGCAGAAGCGCCCCGATGTAGTTGCCGGCCTGGAGGGAGTCGGCGGAGGGCTGCATTCCGGAGTAGAGGCGCTGTCGAGTCACCGTTCAATCCTATGCGGCTCACGCGGGACGCCTCACCCTGAGCCTGCCGCGTGGGCCCTGAGCCTGCCGTCTGGGGCCCTGAGCCTGTCGAAGGGTCAGCAGGTGTAGTCGACGACCACGGGCGCGTGATCGCTCCAGCGCTCCGTGTAGGTCGCGGCCCTGGCGACGGCGTACCCGGTCGCACGCGCCGCCAGGGGCGGCGTGGCGAGGTGGTAGTCGATGCGCCATCCGCTGTCGTTGTCGAAAGCCTTGCCGCGCATCGACCACCAGGTGTACGGCCCCGGCACCTCGCCGTGATGTGCGCGGCCCACATCGACCCAGCCGAGCCCGATCCCGCCGGCCTCCGACGCGAACGAGCGGGTGTCGCTGAGCTGACCCACCATGCCGCGACCGACGCCCTCCTGGCCCACGACAGTCTTGCCGGCGGCGCCGAGGAAGCGATCGAAGTAGGCGCGCTCGCGCGCGAGGAAGCCCGACTTCTTCACGTTGCCCTTCCAGTTCAGGATGTCGAGTGGCCGGTGGCCGACGTTGAGATCGCCCGTGACGAGCGCGTGGGCCTCGTCGGCGCCCAGCTGCGCCATGCGCACGCTCATCGCGTCGAGGAACTTCCACTTCTCGTCCTGTTTGGGGGTGTCGGCCTCGCCGGAATGCACGTACGCGCTGACGACCGTGAGCGGTGCGCCGCCGATCTGGAAGTCGGCCTCGATCCAGCGACCGGCCGAATCGAAGTCGTCGGCGCCGAGCGCCGTGCGGGACGCGAGCGCGGGAGTGCGGCTGAGGACGGCCACGCCTGCCCGACCCTTCGCCGTCGCCTTGTCGTGCACGATCTGCCAATCGGGGAAGGCCGCCGCCAGGTGCTCGTCGTCGGCACGCACCTCCTGCAGGGTCAGGATGTCGACCTCGGCCTGGTCGAGCCACGCGCGCATGCCGTTGCGGACGGCGGCGCGGACACCGTTGACATTGACAGAGGCGATACGCAGGTGGGGCATGGCATCCAGCCTAACGACGGGGTCGGACGCCCCGCCGCCGCTCCGGTGCGGCCGTCGCCCGCAGCGGGCGCAGCGGCCCACTGTCGCGCAGTGGCTCGTTGCGGTCGTCGGCGCTCAGCGCGATCCAGGACGCCGCGAGCAGGATCACCGCGGCGATCACGCGGCACCACAGCAGAAGCCCGACCATCACCGCGAACGTCGCCAGCAGCGGGTTGCCGGGCGTGTGAGCGGCCAGCAGGCCGGCACCGAGCTGCAGCACCGCCACAGCGACGCCACCGAGCACGGAGCCCGGCAGGATCCGCCGCCACCGGATGACCGTGCCGGTGAGGAAGCGCACCAGCGCGGCGATCGCCGCGACGTCGATCACGATCACGACGAGCACCGACGAGATCGACACGAGGGTGCGGCCCATGGCGCTGGGGATCTCCTGCCCGAGCATCTCGAGAAGCGTTCGCAGCGCCCAGACCCCGCCGACGCTGATCGCGGCGCCGAGCAGCAGGCTCATCCCGAACACGAGAGCCGCTGCCGCGTCGCGAAGCTTCAGCTGCACGTAGCTGCGGGTGTCGAAGGGCAGCCCGAATATGCCGCGCACCGCGCGACGGGTGAAGGTGACCGCACCGATCCCGGTCCACACCACCACGATCGCGGCGATCACCCCGGTCAGGGTGAACGCTCCGGTGGCGGAGTTGGCGACCTCGCGCACCGCCTCGGGGGCGACGATGCCGTCGGCGCCGATGAAGCCGGGGATGTAGCTGTTCACGATGCGGATCATCGCGTCCACCGCCACGTCGCTGCCGCCCACCCACACGCCGGCGCCGGCGAAGGCGACGTACAGCAGCGCGAACAGCGCGAACAGGGCCTGATACGCCATGCCCGCCGACAGCAGGAACCCGTTGCGGCGCAGGAAGTGCCGCCACACGCGCACGGGGAACATCGCGGCGATCCGCCGCCCCCACACAGCAGCGCGCCCGGCTGAACGAGTCAGTCGGGCGCGCATGGCTCTGGCTGCGTTCAGCGGGCGCCGCCGCGCAGGACGGCCTGCTTGACCTCGGCGATCGCCTTGGTGACCTCGATGCCACGGGGGCACGCCTCGGTGCAGTTGAAGGTCGTGCGGCAGCGCCACACGCCCTCCTTGTCGTTGAGGATGTCGAGGCGCACGTCGCCTGCGTCGTCACGCGAGTCGAAGATGAAACGGTGCGCGTTCACGATCGCGGCCGGGCCGAAGTACTGCCCGTCGGTCCAGAAGATCGGGCACGACGAGGTGCACGCCGCGCACAGGATGCACTTGGTGGTGTCGTCGAAGATCGCCCGGTCGGTGATCGACTGCACGCGCTCCTTGCCCTTCTCGGGAGTGGAGTTCGCGATGAGGAAGGGCTGCACCTCGCGGTAGGACGCGAAGAACGGCTCCATGTCGACGATGAGGTCCTTCTCGAGCGGCAGGCCCTTGATGGCCTCGACGTAGATCGGCTTCGAGATGTCGAGGTCCTTGATCAGCGTCTTGCAGGCAAGGCGGTTGCGTCCGTTGATGCGCATGGCATCCGAGCCGCAGATCCCGTGGGCGCACGAACGGCGGAACGACAGCGAGCCGTCGACCTCCCACTTGATCTTGTGCAGCGCGTCGAGCACGCGGTCGGTCGCGTACAGCTCGACGTCGTAGTCGACCCAGCGCGGCTCCTCATCGACCTCGGGGTCGAAGCGGCGGATGTTGAAGGTGACCAGGAAGGACTGCACTCCCGAGTCGTTCGCGGCGTCAGCGGGTGCCTCTACGACATCGGTCATGATCAGTACTTCCTCTCCATGGGCTGGTAGTTCGTGACGACCACGGGCTTCCAGTCCAGCTTGATGTGGTCGGAGGCGTCGGACGAGTGCGCATCGCCGACAAGATAGGCCATCGTGTGCTTCATGAAGTTCTCGTCATCGCGCTTCGGGAAGTCGTCGCGCATGTGACCGCCACGGCTCTCCTTGCGGTTGCGTGCGGCGTAGACGACGACCTCGGCGATGTCGAGCAGGAAGCCCAGCTCGACGGCCTCGAGCAGATCGGTGTTGAACCTCTTGCCCTTGTCGTCGACGTGGATGTTCTTGTAGCGCTCGCGCAGCTCCTCGATCACGCCGAGCACGTGGGTCAGCGACTCCTCGGTGCGGAACACCTGGGCGCCCTTGTCCATCTCGTCCTGCAGCTTCTTGCGCAGCACGGCGATGCGCTCGGTGCCCTGGTTGTTGCGCAGACCCTCGACCATGTCCTTCACGAACCCGGCCGGGTTCTCGGGCAGCGGCACGAAGTCGGCCGTCTTGACGTACTCGACGGCGTTGCGTCCGGCGCGCTTGCCGAACACGTTGATGTCGAGCAGCGAGTTGGTGCCAAGGCGGTTCGAGCCGTGCACCGAGACGCACGCGCACTCGCCGGCGGCGTAGAGCCCCGGCACGACGGTTGAGTTGTCGGCGAGCACCTCGGCGTCGTTGTTGGTCGGGATGCCGCCCATCGCGTAGTGCGCGGTCGGCATCACGGGCACCGGCTCGACGACGGGGTCGACACCCAGGTAGGTGCGCGCGAACTCGGTGATGTCGGGCAGCTTGGTCTCGAGCACCTCGGCACCCAGGTGCGTGCAGTCCAGCAGCACGTAGTCCTTGTGCGGACCGGCACCGCGGCCGTCGAGAACCTCCTGCACCATGCTGCGCGCGACGATGTCGCGGGGAGCGAGGTCCTTGATGGTGGGGGCGTAGCGCTCCATGAAGCGCTCACCCGAGGCGTTGCGCAGGATGGCGCCCTCGCCGCGGGCGCCCTCGGTGAGGAGGATGCCGAGACCGGCCAGACCCGTCGGGTGGAACTGGAAGAACTCGAGGTCTTCCAGAGGCAGCCCCTTGCGCCAGACGATGCCGACGCCGTCGCCGGTCAGGGTGTGCGCGTTCGAGGTGGTCTTGAAGATCTTTCCGAAGCCGCCGGTAGCGAAGATGACGGCCTTGGACTGGAAGACGTGCAGGTCGCCGGTGGCGAGGTCGTACGCGACGACGCCCGCGACCTGCGTGGCGCCGGCCGCGTCCTTCACGGTGATCAGGTCGAGCACGTAGAACTCGTTGAAGAAGTTGATGCCGAGCTTGACGCAGTTCTGGAACAGCGTCTGCAGGATCATGTGACCGGTGCGGTCGGCCGCGTAGCAGGCGCGGCGGACGGGGGTCTTCCCATGCTCGGCGGTGTGACCGCCGAAGCGCCGCTGATCGATCTTGCCGTCCGGCGTGCGGTTGAACGGCAGACCCATGTTCTCGAGGTCGATGACCGCGTCGATGGCCTCCTTGGCGAGGATCTCCGCCGCATCCTGATCGACGAGGTAGTCACCGCCCTTGACCGTGTCGTAGGTGTGCCACTCCCAGTTGTCGTCCTCGACGTTCGCGAGGGCCGCTGCCATGCCGCCCTGCGCCGCACCGGTGTGCGATCGCGTGGGGTACAGCTTCGTTATCACCGCGGTCTTCGCACCGGGCCCGGCCTCGATGGCCGCGCGCATCCCGGCGCCGCCGGCGCCCACGATGACGATGTCGAACTGGTGGTAGTGCACGCCGTCGCGCACGACGGAGTCAGAGGTCTGCGTAGTCAATGATCTGCCTTCTTCGCTTACTTGCCCAGTGCCTGGCAGGTCTCCCACATCGCGCCGTCTTCGAAGACGCCCGCGCAGGGGTCGAACGTGAACACCACGAGGGTGCCGAGGATGATGAGGAGCGCCGCCGCCAGGCCTAGCGCCCAGACGAGAGCCTTGCGGACCTTCTCGTGGGTGACGTAGTCGTTGACGATCGTGCGCATGCCGTTGGAGCCGTGGATCAGTGCGAGCCACAGCATCAGCACGTCCCACCACTGCCAGAACGGGGTGGCGTACTTGCCGGCGACGAAGCCGAAGTCCACCGCGTGGATGCCGTCGCCGACCATCAGGTTCACGAACAGGTGGCCGAAGATCAGCACGATGAGCACCACGCCCGAGCCGCGCATGAACAGCCAGCCCCACTTCTCGAGGTTGACGCCCCGCTGGCGGCGGGCAGGTGCGATGGTCTGCGCGGACATCAGTTGCCCCCTCCGAATCCGGCGAACGCGAGGGCGAGGTGACGGGGCACGAAGCCCGCCATGACCACGGCCCACAGTCCGATGACGATCCAGAACAGCTGGCGCTGGTACTTCGCGCCCTTCGACCAGAAGTCGACCACGATGATGCGCAGGCCGTTGAACGCGTGGAAAGCGATGCCGGCGACCAGCACCACCTCGCCGAAGGCCATGATCGGGTTCTTGTACTGGCCGATCACCGCGTCGTACGCCTCGGGGGAGACGCGGATGAGCGACGTGTCGAGGACGTGCACCAGAAGGAAGAAGAAGATCGCGACGCCGGTGATGCGGTGCAGCACCCACGACCACATGCCTTCGCGGCCCCGATACAGTGTGCCGCGCGGAGACCTCGATGTGGTCTCCGAAACCGACGGTGTCAAGCGTGTGCTCGTGGACACGTCGTCCTCCCTGATCGATGAGACGTCGTGCATGCATCCGGGCACGCCCGACCGTATCCATCCTATTCCCGTCCGGACGGGCGGGGCGACGAAGGCGACCCTTATCCGCTCGGCGCGTCCGCGCTTGCGGATAGGTTTGTGCCATGGCGCGAATCGACGACTTCTACGCTGTGATCCCGGCCGGCGGCATCGGCAGCAGGCTGTGGCCGCTGTCGCGGGCGGACGCCCCGAAGTTCCTGCACGATCTCACCGGCTCCGGGCACTCGCTGCTGCGCGACACCTGGGATCGTCTCGAGCCGCTCGCCGGAGCCGACCGCATCGCCGTGGTCACCGGACGCGCGCACCGCGCCGCCGTCGAGGCGCAGCTGCCCGGCATCCCCGACGCCAACGTCTTCCTCGAATCCGAACCCCGCGAGTCGGCGGCGGCGATCGGACTCGCCGCCGCGATCCTGCACCGTCGCGACCCCGACGTGATCATCGGCTCGTTCAGCGCCGACCATGTGATCCGCGGCACGCGCGTGTTCGAGTTCGCCGTGCGCGATGCCGTCGAGGTGGCGCGCGAGGGCTACATCTGCACGATCGGGATCAGCCCCACCGAGCCCGCCATCGGCTTCGGATACATCAGGAAGGGGGAGGAGCTCGTCGTCGAGGGCGCCCGCGAGGCGGCCCTCGTCGAGCGCTTCGTCGAGAAGCCCGACCTCGAGACGGCGAAGGCCTACGTCGCCGACCGCGAGCACCTCTGGAACGCCGGGATGTTCATCGCCAAGGCGAGCGTGCTGCTCGACGAGCTGCGCCTCAACGAACCCGAGCTGCACGCCGGGCTGATGGAGCTTGCCGAGGCATGGGACGACCGCGATCGACGCGGTCCCGCGGTCGACCGCATCTGGCCGAAGCTGAAGAAGATCGCCATCGACTACGCCGTGGCGGAGCCCGCCGCCGAGCGCGGACGCCTCGCGGTCGTGCCCGGTCACTTCGACTGGGACGACGTGGGCGACTTCGCATCCTTGACGAAGCTCATCACCAACGGCCGCAAGAACGATCTCGCCGTGCTCGGCCCGAGGGCCCGCGTGCTCTCGGATGCCGCCAGTGGCATCCTCGTGTCGCAGACCTCGAGGGTGATCAGCCTGGTCGGAGTGCAGGACATCGTGGTCGTCGACACCGACGATGCGCTGCTGGTGACCACGGTCGAGCACGCCCAGCGGGTCAAGGGCGTCGTCGAGTCGCTGAAGCTCACCGGCCGCGGCGACGTGCTCTGAGGCCAGCTGTCGGGCATGTCCAACCCCGCATGGCGGCCATCATTGCGGATTTGTAACCTTTCGCCGGCACGTCCGGGGCGCGCGTGCAGGAAGCACGTAACACTGGGTAACCTCGATCGATCCGCGATGTCCGCGGAGATCACCCGGGAGGCATGAGTGTCCATCTCCATCACCAAGAAGCTGCTCGGCGCCACCGTCGCCGCCGGCGTCGTCCTGAGCCTCGCCGCGTGCGGCCAGGCTCCCGCAGACAAGCCGGGAGCGAGCGGCGGCAACGGCGACAAGTCCGACTTCTCCGCGTGCATCGTCTCGGATGCCGGCGGGTTCGACGACAAGTCCTTCAACCAGCTGTCCTACGAGGGCACCAAGAAGGCCGCCGACGAGCTCGGCGCCACGTTCCGCGAGGCCGAGTCGAACGCCGAGACCGAGTACGCGCCGAACATCGACAACATGGTCTCCGAGGGCTGCAACGCCATCGTCGCCGTGGGCTTCGCGCTGTCGCAGGCCACGGTCGACGCCGCCGAGGCGAACGCCGAGACGGACTTCATCCTCGTCGACGACGCCGGCGGCGACAACAAGCCCGACAACGTCAAGCCGCTGCTGTACAACACGGCTGAGGCGGCCTTCCTCGCCGGCTACATGTCGGCCGGCTACTCCAAGACCGGCAAGGTGGGCACGTTCGGCGGCATGGAGTTCCCGACCGTGACGATCTTCATGGACGGCTTCAAGCAGGGCGTCGACCACTACAACGAGCAGAACGGCGCATCGGTCGCCGTGGTCGGCTGGGACGGCAAGACCGGATCGTTCACCGGTGGCTTCGAGGCCAACCAGAGCGCCAAGACGGTCGCGAAGAACATCATCGACCAGGGCGTCGACGTGCTCTTCCCGGTCGGCGGTCCGATCTACCAGTCGGGCCTGCAGGCGATCAAGGACTCGGGCAAGGACATCGCGCTGATCGGCGCGGACGCCGACCTGTTCGAGACCGACCCGACCACCGCCGACTTCGTGCTCACCTCGGTGCTCAAGGCGATGGACCTGTCGACCTACGAGGCCGTGATGTCCAGCGCAGAGGGCGACTTCGACGGCGAGGCGTACATCGGCACCCTCGAGAACGAGGGCGTCGGCATCGCGCCGCTGCACGAGTTCGAGAGCAAGGTCGACGCCGAGCTGGTGAAGAAGGTCGACGAGATCAAGCAGGAGATCATCGACGGCTCCATCACCGTCACCTCCTACCTCGACAACTAAGAGGAATCGAATCGGGGAGGCCGGTCGTGCCGGCCTCCCCGATGTCGTCTGCCCGGGCGATCCCCGGCGCGATGACACGTCACGAATAGGATCGACACATGAAGCTCGAGCTGCGCGGCATAACGAAGAGGTTCGGCGCACTGACGGCCAACGACCACATCGATCTCGAGGTGCAGGCGGGCGAGATCCACTGCCTCCTCGGCGAGAACGGCGCCGGCAAGTCCACGCTGATGAACGTGCTGTACGGCCTGTACCAGGCCGACGAGGGGCAGATCCTCCTCGACGGGCGCGTGCAGCGGTTCTCCGGGCCCGGAGACGCGATGGCCGCCGGGATCGGCATGGTGCACCAGCACTTCATGCTCATCCCCGTCTTCACCGTCGCCGAGAATGTCATGCTCGGTCATGAGCAGACGACGTTCGGCGGCCGTCTCGATCTCGCGGCCGCCCGCGCGAAGGTGCGTGAGATCTCCGACCGCTTCGGCTTCGACGTCGACCCCGACGCGCTCGTCGACGACCTGCCGGTCGGCGTCCAGCAGCGCGTGGAGATCATCAAGGCGCTCTCGCGCGAGGCCCGCGTGCTCGTCTTCGACGAGCCGACCGCCGTGCTCACTCCGCAGGAGACCGACGAGCTGATGGCCACCATGCGCCAGCTCAAGGAGCGCGGCACGTCTATCGTCTTCATCACCCACAAGCTCCGCGAGGTGCGCGAGGTCGCCGACCGCATCACCGTCATCCGCCTCGGCAAGGTGGTCGGCGAGGCGTCGCCGACCGCGTCCAACGCGGAGCTCGCCTCGCTGATGGTCGGCCGTGCGGTCGAGCTCACCGTGCACAAGGACGCCCCGAAGCACACCGATCACGCACTGGTCGTCGAGAACCTCACCGTCAACGATGCCCTGGGCGCCGTGCTCGTCGACGACGTCTCCTTCACGGTCCGCGGCGGCGAGGTGCTGGCCATCGCCGGCGTGCAGGGCAACGGCCAGACCGAGCTCACCGAGGCTCTGCTCGGTCTGCAGGAGCGCGTGCAGGGCAGCATCCGTCTGAACGGCGAGCAGCTGCGCGGGCGCAGTGTGCGCCACATCCTGGATGCCGGCGTCGGGTTCGTTCCCGAGGACCGGGGCGTCGACGGGCTCGTGAAGGAGTTCTCGATCGCGGAGAACCTCATGCTCGACCGATCCAACGGCGCGCCCTTCGTCAGGAACGGCGCACTCCAGCTGCGCCGTCTGACGGAATTCGCCAAGGAGAAGATCGCGGAGTTCGACATCCGCACGCAGGGCCCCGCGCAGGCAGCCGGCCGGCTCTCCGGCGGCAACCAGCAGAAGGTGGTGCTCGCGCGCGAGCTCAGCCGCGACCTGTCGCTGTTCGTCGCAGCCCAGCCCACCCGAGGCGTCGACGTGGGCTCGATCGAGTTCATCCACAAGCGCATCATCGAGACGCGCGACTCCGGCGTTCCGGTGATCGTCATCTCCACGGAGCTCGACGAGGTCGCGGCCCTCGCCGATCGCATCCTCGTCATGTACCGGGGGCGCGTGGTCGGCATCGTCCCCGGTGACACCCCCCGCGACCAGCTGGGACTGATGATGGCCGGCGCCAGCGCGGAGGACGCGGCTCGCGAGGTCACCGTCGGCGCCACCCCGAGCGAAGGAGCGCAGGCATGACCGCCGCGCAGACGCAGATCCCCGACTCCGACAAGGCGATCCAGCCGCAGAAGCCGCAACGCCCGCAGCGCTGGCGCGCCGCGCTCATGCAGATCGCGACCGGCAGCGCCCTGACGACGGTGTTCGCGGTGGTCGCGGCCGTCATCGTCGGCTCGCTGATGATCGCCCTGACCGACCCTGACGTGCAGGCCGCGGCAGGCTATTTCTTCGCTGCGCCCGGCGACACGCTGACGGCGATCGGCCAGGCGGTCGGTGGCGCGTACTCGGCGCTGTTCCGCGGCTCCATCTACAACTTCAACGCCGATTCCTTCGCGATCGGCATCCGCCCGCTCACCGAGACGCTGAAGTTCGCCACGCCGCTGATCGCCGCGGGCCTCGGCGTGGGACTGGCGTTCCGCGCAGGTCTGTTCAACATCGGCGGTCAGGGCCAGATGCTGATGGCGGCCGCGGCCGCCGGGTACGTGGCGACCGCGTGGGACCTGCCCTTCCCACTGCACCTGATCGTGGCTCTCGTGGCCGGCATCGTCGCCGGCGCGCTGTGGGCCGGAATCGCCGGGATCCTCAAGGCGCGCACAGGCGCGCACGAGGTGATCACGACGATCATGCTGAACAACATCGCCGTCTACCTGCTCGCGTGGATGCTCGCCACCCAGGGGGTGCTGCAGGCTCCGGGCTCGAGCAACCCGAAGACCGCGCCGATGGCGGAGACCGCGGTCATGCCGCTGCTGCTCGGGCCCACGTACAAGCTGCACATCGGATTCCTGCTGGCGCTCGCGGCGGTCGCGGTCACCTGGTGGCTGCTGGAGCGCTCCGGCCTCGGGTTCCGGTTCCGTGCGGTGGGGGAGAACCCGGATGCCGCGCGCACGGCCGGCATCTCCGTCGGTCGCACTTACCTCAGCGTCATGCTCATCGCAGGCGCGCTGGTCGGCCTCGCCGGGGTCAGCCAGGTGCTCGGAACCGAGCCGAAGGGCTTCAGCGGCGGCATCGACGCGGGCATCGGCTTCGACGCGATCACGGTCGCCCTGCTGGGGCGCTCGCGTCCGCTCGGCATCCTGTTCGCCGGCCTGCTGTTCGGCGCCTTCAAGACAGGCGGCTTCACCATGCAGGCGTCGCAGGGCGTGCCGATCGAGATCGTGCTCGTCGTGCAGTCGCTGATCGTGCTGTTCATCGCGGCGCCGCCGCTGGTTCGCGCCATGTTCGGCCTGCCGCAGCCGGGCCGCCCGAGTCGGCGTGAGCGGCGCGCCGCAGAGCGACGAGCGAAGCGCTCCGAGGGCAAGGAGGTGGCGGGATGAGCACTCAGACCGCACAGGCAGGGCGGAGCCCGCAGAGCGTGCAGGCCGAACTGCGTCACGTGACCGTGGTGTCGTGGAAGACCCCGATCATCCTGAGCGTGCTGACGGTTCTCGTGGCGCTGCTGCCGCTGCTGATCCCGCGGCCGGGTGACGCGACGTTCCGCTTCACCGCCGGCAGCGAGATCATCGAGCTCCCGTCGCTGGTCGTGCCCGGCACGGCCACCGCGTGGGTGTGCGTCGTCATCGGCGCGGCGATCAGCGTCGCGGCGGTGCTGCTCACCCGCGCGCATCGCCGGGTGCCGATGTGGCTGATCGCCCTGTACGTCGTCGTGCTGATCTTCGGCTTCCTCGCCTGGGCGGCCGCGGGCAGCTCGGGCACCCTGCCCATGATCGGACTGCTCAGCGGCGGTCTCGCGCTGGCCACCCCACTGATCTTCGGCGCCCTCGGCGGTGTGATCGGCGAGCGGGCCGGCGTGGTCAACATCGCGATCGAGGCGCAGCTGCTGGCAGGTGCGTTCACGGCAGCCATCGTCGCCTCGGCCGTGGGCACTCCCTGGGCCGGCCTCATCGCCGCCATGCTGGCGGGTGTGCTGGTCGCGGTGATCCTCGGCGTGTTCGCCATCACGTACTACGTCGATCAGGTGATCGTCGGTGTGGTGCTCAACGTCCTGGTGATCGGCGTGACGACCTTCCTGTTCCGTCAGGTGCTCGCGCCCAATCAGGCTGCGCTGAACACCGTCGAGCCGTTCCGTGATCTGCCGATCCCGCTGCTCAGCGACATCCCCGTGCTCGGGCCGATCCTGTTCCGCCAGACGATCGTGGTGTACCTGATGTACATCATCGTGTTCGTCGTCTGGTACGGGATGTACCGCACCCGCTGGGGTCTGCGGCTGCGGGCGGTAGGCGAGCACCCGCAGGCCGCCGACACGGTCGGCATCAACGTCGCGCGCACGCGGTACATGAACGTGCTCATCGCGGGCGCGGTCGCCGGCATGGGCGGCGCGTTCTTCACGCTGGTCTCGGTGCCGCGCTTCAACCCCGAGATGACCGCCGGTGCCGGATTCATCGCCCTGGCCGCGGTGATCTTCGGCAAGTGGGACCCCATCCGCGCGACGCTGGCGGCGCTGCTGTTCGGCTTCGCCAGCAACCTGCAGAGCGTGCTCAGCGTCATCGGCTCGCCGGTGCCGAGCCAGTTCATGCTCATGCTGCCGTACATCGTGACGATCTTCGCCGTGGCCGGTCTCGTCGGGCGCTCGCGCCCGCCGGCAGCCGACGGCGAGCCGTACATCAAGTCTTAGGAGGCCACGTGACCGACATCGATTGGGACGAGCTGAGACAGGTCGCCACCGAGGCGATGCAGAAGGCGTACGCGCCTTACTCGCGCTACCGCGTGGGGGCCGCGGCCCTCGTCGACGACGGACGCATCGTCGCGGGATGCAACGTCGAGAACGCGTCGTACGGCGTCGGCCTGTGCGCCGAGTGCGCTCTGGTCGGCGACCTGCACATGTCGGGAGGCGGGAGGCTCGTCGCGTTCGTCTGCGTGAACAACGACGGGCAGACGATCATGCCGTGCGGCCGCTGCCGTCAGCTGCTGTTCGAGCACTCCAGCCCGGAGATGCTGCTCGAGACCGTCTCGGGCATCCGCACCATCGACGAGGTGCTGCCCGACGCGTTCGGTCCGCGAGATCTGGAGGACGCCCGATGACCTCTCGACAAGCTCAGGGAGCCAGGGAGGCGTTCGATGCGATCGACGTCATCCGCGCCAAGCGCGACGGCGGAGCCGTGCCGGAGGCGCAGCTGCGCTGGATGGTGGACGCGTACACGCGCGGCTACGTGTCGGATGCGCAGATGGCCTCGTTCGCCATGGCCATCTTCCAGCGGGGCATGCAGCGCGACGAGATCCGCGTGCTCACCGACGCGATGATCGCCTCGGGTGAGCGGATGAGCTTCGCCAGCCTCGGCAAGCGCACGGTCGACAAGCACTCCACGGGCGGCGTGGGAGACAAGATCACCCTGCCTCTGGCTCCGCTGGTGGCCGTGTTCGGCGTCGCGGTGCCGCAGCTCAGCGGACGCGGGCTCGGTCACACCGGGGGCACGCTCGACAAGCTCGAGTCGATCCCCGGGTGGAGAGCGGCGCTCAGCAACGACGAGATGTTCGCCCAGATGCAGTCGGACGTCGGTGCGGTGATCTGCGCCGCGGGCTCCGGCCTCGCTCCCGCCGACAAGAAGCTCTACGCCCTCCGCGACGTGACGGGTACGGTCGAGGCGATCCCGCTGATCGCGTCGAGCATCATGTCGAAGAAGATCGCCGAGGGCACCGACGCCCTCGTGCTGGACGTGAAGTTCGGCAACGGTGCCTTCATGCAGGACATCGATCGCGCCCGTGAGCTGGCGCGCACGATGGTCGAGCTCGGCACCGACTCGGGTGTGGCGACCACGGCCCTGCTGACCGACATGAACGTTCCGCTCGGACGCGCGATCGGCAACGCCAACGAAGTGCGCGAGTCGGTCGAGATCCTCGCCGGCGGCGGCCCCGCCGACGTGCGCGAGCTGACCCTCGCCCTTGCTAGGGAGATGCTCGCGTTGGCAGGCCAGCCCGACGCCGATGTCGAGGCCGCCCTCGATGACGGCCGCGCCATGGACGGCTGGAAGGCGATGATCCGCGCCCAGGACGGCGACCCGGATGCCCCGCTGCCGACCGCCCGGGAGACGCACGTCGTCACCGCCGAACGCGACGGCGTCGTGACCCGCATGGACGCGCTCCCGTTTGGCATCGCCGCTTGGCGTCTCGGCGCCGGACGCGCGCGCGCCGAGGATCCGGTGATCTTCGCCGCGGGCATCGACCTCGCCGTCAAGCCCGGCGATGCGATCACCGCCGGACAGCCGCTGTTCACGCTTTCGGCCGACGACGACGCCCGCTTCTCCCGCGCCCTCGAAGCGCTGGACGGCGCCTACGAGATCGGCGACAGTGCGGACGCCCCCGCCGCGCGGCCCATAGTGCGCGAGCGCATCACCGCCTGAGTACCGGAGGATCACCCATGAAGATCGACGAGCTGCGCGCTCTGCCCAAGATCTCGCTGCACGACCACCTCGACGGCGGAGTGCGCGCCGCGACGATCCTCGAGCTCGCCGATGCGAGCGGCATCGCGACGCCGGCGCAGGACGCCAAGGGCCTGAGCCGCTGGATCTCTCGGCAGAGCGACGCGGGTTCGCTGGTGGAGTACCTGAAGACGTTCGACCTGGTCACCTCGGTGATGCAGTCCGAACACGCGCTCACCCGCATCGCCCGCGAGTTCGTCGCCGATCTGGCCGCCGACGGCGTGATCTACGGCGAGGTGCGCTGGGCCCCGGAGCAGCACCTCGCAGGCGGTCTGAGCCTCGACGACGCCGTGCGCGCCGTGCAGCGCGGCATCGAAGAGGGCGAGGACCAGGCGGATGCCGCCGGTCGCAGCATCCGCGTCGGACAGATCGTCTCGGCCATGCGGCAGGGATCGCGAGTGCGGGAGATCGCCGAGCTCGCCGTGCGGCATCGCGAGAGCGGCGTCGTCGGCTTCGACATCGCCGGCCCTGAGGACGGGTTCCCCGCGTCGCAGCACCGCGCCGCCTTCGACTACCTCGCCACCGAGTTCATGCCCGTGACGGTGCACGCCGGAGAGGCCGCCGGACCCGCATCCATCCGCTCCGCGCTGATCGACGGACGCGCGCTGCGACTCGGTCACGGCGTGCGCATCGCCGAGGACCTGCAGATCATCGAGCGCGAGGGAGACGAGGTGCAGGTTCAGTTCGGCGACCTGTCACGCTGGGTGCGCGACCGCGAGATCCCGCTCGAGCTCTCGCCGTCGTCGAACCTGCAGACCGGCGCGATCGCGCAGTGGGGCGACGAGCTCTCCGACCACCCGTTCGACCTTCTCTACCAGCTCGGCTTCTCGGTGACCGTGAACGTCGACAACCGCACCATGAGCGGCACGTCGCTGACGCGCGAGCTCTCGCTGCTGGTCAGCGCGTTCGACTACGACCTCGACGATCTCGAGGCATTCCAGTTCAACGCGGCGTCCGCGGCGTTCCTGCCGGTGGAGGAGCGCGAAGAGCTGGTCGAGATGATCGCCGAGGGCTTCGAGCGCTGAGCGCCGCATGAGCTCGGTCTTCATCGCGGGACCCGCATCGTGGAACACGCTCGTCGTGCTCGATCGGCTGCCCGAGCCCGTGCCGCACATGCAGTTCGCGGAGGACTCCTGGGAGACCCTGGGCGGCACGAGCGCGGGTAAGGCCCTGAGCCTGACTGCGCTCGGCCGCGACGCACTTCTGTACGCGGTGAGTGCGCAGGACGCCCCCGGCACGCGGGTGCGCGCGGCGCTGGCGGATGCCGGGGTGCGCACCCTCTGGGCAGATGGAGAGGTCACCGAGCGCCACCTCAACCTGATGACCCGAGCGGGCGAGCGGGTGTCGCTGTACCTCGCGTCCCCGCCGCCCACAGGCGGCGCAGGCGATGCGGCGATCGAGGAGGCTATGCGGACCGCTGACGTGCTCGTGCTGGATCTCGCCGCCGAGCCGCTGCGGCTGCTCCCGCTCGCGCAGCGCACGAGGCGCCCCATCTGGGTCGACGTGCACGACTACGACGGCGAGGCGGAGTTCCACCAGCCGTTCCTCGCCGCGGCCGATGCCGTGTTCTGCAATGCCGATCGGCTCGACGACCCGATCGCCTTCCTGCGCTCGCGCGTCGACGCAGGCGCGTCGCTTGCGGTGTGCACACTCGGCGCGGATGGTGCCGTCGCGATCGACTCCGACGGCGACGAGCACCGCGTCAGCGCGGTGCCGGTCGATGTCGTCGACACCAACGGGGCGGGCGATGCGTTCCTGGCGGGAGTGCTCGACGCACGCCTCGCGGGCGCGACGGTTCCCCAGGCGCTGTCAGCGGGCGCCCGCTCGGCATCGACCGTGCTGGGCTCCCGCCACCTGCACCCGCTGCTCGACGACTGACCTCAGCCGAGAGCGGCGGCCAGAGCGCCGACCGCCTCGGTGATCTGCGCGCGCATGTCATCGTCCGAGATGGACGGGATGCCGTCACCGGCCTGCGGTCCGTAGGCGCCGAAGGACGCGTGCGAGGCGCCGTCGATCTCGATGAGCTCGGCCCCCTCAGGCAGCAGGTCTCTGGCATCCGCGATCTTCTGCGGCGTCGACAGGCCGTCCTTGCTGCCCGACGGGCTGAGCACGGGCCTGCCAGAGTCCGACAGGTCGTTCGCGCAGTACGAGGCGAAGAGGGCCAGCGCATCGGCATCCGGCGCGAGCTGGCAGGCGCGCACCCCGCCCAGCGAATGCCCGCCCACGATCCAGGTGCTCACCCCGGGGGCGGCAGACGTGAAAGCATCGAGCCCTCGCGGATCGAAGAACGCCAGGTTCAGCCACGGTCGGGTGATGACCACGGTGATGCCGTCCTCTGCGGCGAGACCCTGCAGGGTGGAGATGTAGCCCTCCGGCTGCACCTTCGCACCGGGGATGAACACCAGACCGACCGTCGACTCGCCGTCGGCGGGGGAGAGCACGATTCCCTCCGGAGCCTGATCGACGGTCAGCGACGGGTTCTTCTCGGCCTGCGCGAGAGGATCGGGCTCGGCGCCCATGACGCCGACCTGGCTCCAGATCACGACGCCGACGACGAGCAGCATGATGACAGCGGCCAGCGACCACAGGACGCGGACGAGGATGCGCTTCGGGCGCGAGCGGGGCATGGACGGAGACTATCGCCGCGCGATGGGAGATCAGGTGAGAAGGGACGCCGTCGCTCGCCCGAGCATGACGAGGGTGCCCGCCCAGGCGCATAGCAGCATGACCCTGCGGGCGAGCGCGAACGGCACCCGACGCGCGACGACAGAGCCGAGGACGATGCCGCCGGCGGTGCATGCACCCAGCACCGTGAGATCGAGCGGCGAGGAATCCGGAAGCCCGCGCAGCGCGACCGAGACCAGGCCGTAGCCGAGGAAGACCACCTGAGCGCTCGCCGCGAACCTGCGCTGCGGCCAGTCGTCGCCCAGGGCGAAGGATGCCAGCGCGGGACCCGACAGGCCGCTCGAGGCGTGCATGAACCCGGCCAGCGCGCCGGCGCCGATCGCGCCGGGTCGACCGCGCACATGCCGTGCGATCGCACCCAGCCGTTGAACGCTGAGCGCGAGCACTCCCATCGCACCGATGAGGAACAGCAGAGCCGTCTCAGGCAGCGCGGCGGCCGTGAGTGCGCCGAGGGGAGCGGCGGCGAGTCCAGCTCCGAGCAGCCACAGCGTGCGTGACCAGTCGACGTCGCGCCATGCGCCGGGTACGGCGAAGAGCGAGGCGATCACCGCGAGGAACAGGGCGATCGTCACGCCCTCCACCGGACCGTACGCGAGCACGACCGGACCGATCAGCACGAGCACGAACGCCAGGCCCGTGACACGCTGGATCACCGCCGCGATGACCGTCGCGACCGCGATGACGGCCAGCACTCAGCGGCGCTCGGAGAGCAGTTCCCGCACCGCCGACTCGAGGTCGGCCACGGCTGAGGCCGCCGCCGCCGGGCTGTCGCCGCGCGCGTCGATGTACACCTTGAGCTTCGGCTCGGTGCCGCTCGGACGCACGATCACTCGCGAGCCGTCGTCGAGACGGTAGCGCAGCACATCCCCGGCGGGCACGCCCGCATCGCCGGCCGCCAGGTCCTCCGCCGACGCGACGGCGCGAGAGCCGAACGAGGTCGGAGGCTCGGCCCGCAGCGAGGCCATCGTTCCGGAGATCACCGACAGGTCGTCGACGCGCACCGAGACCTGTCCGCTGGCGAAGTGGCCGATCTCCGCGCCGAGCTCGGCGAGCAGCCCCGCGATGCCGCTGCCGTTCACCCGCGCCTCGGCGGCCAGACCCAGCAGCGCGACGGCGGCGGAGATGCCGTCCTTATCGCGCACCGTCTCGGGGTTCACCAGGTAGCCGAGCGCCTCCTCGAAGCCGAACACCATGCCGGGCGCACGGGAGATCCACTTGAATCCGGTGAGGGTCTCGTGGAAGTCCAGACCGTAGCGCTCGGCGACGGCGCCGAGGCCGGGGGAGGAGACCAGCGAACAGGCGAGGGATGCCCCCGGCGTGCCCTGCGCGGCGCGCGCGGCGCGCCAGCCCAGAAGCAGACCGACCTCGTTGCCGGTCAGGCGGCGCCATCCGCCCTCGGCCGTGGCATCCGGGATGGCGACCGCGAGGCGATCCGCGTCGGGGTCGTTCGCGATGATGAACTCGGCATCCGCCTCGCGCGCCCGTGCGAATGCGAGATCCATGGCACCCGGCTCTTCGGGGTTGGGGAACGAGACGGTGCGGAACGTCGGATCCGGGTCGCGCTGGTCGTCGACGATGCGCGGTGCCGGGTAGCCGGCGGCCTTCACGACGCGCGAGAACGTCTCCCAGCCCACGCCGTGCATGGCCGTGTACACCCAGCGCATCTCCTGCACACCGAACGGCGCAGGTGCGACAGCCGCGGTCGCGGCGATGTAGGCGTCGACGACGTCTTCGCCGGCGATCTCGTAGGCATTCGAACGCGGCAGCAGGCTCACATCGCCCGCATCGGCGACGCGCTGGATGTGCCTGGCGATCTGCCCATCCGCCGGCGCGACGATCTGCGAACCGCCGTCCTCGCCGCCGAGGTACACCTTGTAGCCGTTGTCGTTCGGCGGGTTGTGGCTGGCGGTGACCATGATCCCGGCATCCGCATGCAGGTGACGCACGGCGAAGGCGAGCACAGGCGTCGGCAGCAGGCGCGGCAGCAGGATCGCGTGCAGGCCGGCCCCGGCGAGGATCTCGGCCGAGTCGAGCGCGAAGCGGCGGGAGTTGCGTCGGCCGTCGAAGCCGATGACCACCGTCGGGCGGGTCGTGCCGCGCTGCAGCAGGTAGCCCGCGAAGCCGGCCGCCGCCTGGGTGACGAGCACGCGGTTCATCCTGTTGCTGCCCGCTCCGAGCTCGCCGCGCAGCCCCGCCGTGCCGAAGGCGAGCCGCTGCCCGAAGCGGTCCTCGAGGTCGGCGAGAGCGGCGGGGTCGCCGCCGGCGGCGCGGGTGATGATGCCCGCGAGCTCGTCGCGGGTCTCGGCATCCGGATCCTGTCGCAGCCAGGCGCGCGCCTGGGACAGCCGCTCGCTCACAGCGCCTCGATCACTCGGGCCAGCAGCGCCGAGATCACCGGCTCGGCCTCGCGGCCGGCCTCGATGACCTCCTCGTGGCTGAGCGGGGTCTTCTGGATGCCTGCGGCGAGGTTCGTGATGAGCGAGAAGCCGAGGATCTCCATGCCCGCCTGGCGGGCCGCGATGGCCTCGAGGGCGGTCGACATGCCCACGATGTGGCCGCCGATCGCCTTGGCCATCTGCACCTCTGCGGGGGTCTCGTAGTGCGGGCCGCGGAACTGGGTGTACACGCCCTCGTCGAGGGTGGGATCGACCGTGCGGGCGATGTCGCGCAGCCTGGTCGAGTACAGATCGGTGAGGTCGACGAAGGTCGCGCCCTCGAGCGGCGAGTCGGCCGTGAGGTTGATGTGGTCGCTGATCAGCACCGGCTGACCCGGCCTCCAGGTCTCGCGGATCCCGCCGGCGCCGTTGGTGAGCACCATGATCTTCGCCCCCGTGGCTGCTGCGGTGCGCACCGAGTGCACCACCCGGCGCACGCCGTGGGCCTCGTAGTAGTGGGTGCGCGCGCCGATCACCAGCACGTTCCGGCCGCCGGGGGTGCGGATGCTGCGCAGCGTGCCGACATGGCCCTCGAGTGCGGGCTTGGAGAAGCCGGTCACCTCGGTGGCGGGGACGGTGGCGACGGTCTCGCCGATCAGCTCGGCGGCCTTGCCCCAGCCGGAGCCGAGCGTCAGAGCGATGTCGTGGTGGTCGACCCCTGTGAGACGAGCGATGTCGGCGGCCGCGTCGGCGGCGACGGCGAACGGATCGGCCGTCGGGTCGTCCAGGGGGTTCAGGGAGTTGTCACGCATGCCTCCACTCTAGGAAGGTGGCGGGGCCGCTGCCAGGATTGCGGAAGAATGGAGTTCATGTCTCAGACTTCCTTCGCGAACAGGCAGAGCGTCGCCGTCCTCGGCGGCGGCCCCGGTGGGTACGAGGCGGCACTCGCCGCCGCGCAGCTGGGGGCGGACGTGACGCTCGTCGAGCGGGTGGGCGTGGGCGGGTCGGCCGTGCTCACCGATGTGGTGCCGTCGAAGAGCCTGATCGCCACCGCCGACGCGGCGGTCGCCATCGCCGGGGCGACCGACCTCGGCGTGCAGTTCTACGCGCGCGGAGCGGATGACCGGCCGCTCAAGCCGGAGATCGCCATCAACCTGGCCGCGGTCAACAAGCGGCTGCTCGCGCTCGCCGGTCAGCAGTCCGAGGACATGCGAGCGACGCTGCTCGAGGCCGGCGTGCGCATCCTCTCCGGCCACGGCCGTCTCGAGGGCCCCAACGCGATCGTCGTCGCCACCGGCCCCGGCGGCACGGACTTCGACCGCATCGAGGCCGATACGGTCGTCGTGTCGGTCGGCGCCTCGCCGCGCGAGCTCCCCTCGGCGAAGCCCGACGGCGAGCGCATCCTCACCTGGACCCAGCTGTACGACATGAAGTCGCTCCCCGAGCACCTGATCGTCGTGGGGTCGGGTGTGACCGGCGCGGAGTTCGCGTCGGCGTACATGAACCTCGGGGCGAAGGTCACGCTCATCTCCAGCCGCGACCAGGTGCTGCCCGGTGAAGACGAGGACGCGGCGAAGGTGCTCGAGAAGGTGTTCACGCGCGGCGGGATGCAGGTGCTGTCCAAGTCCCGCGCCGACAGCGTGACGCGCACCGACGACGGCGTGCTGGTGACCCTCTCCGACGGTCGCACCGTGGAGGGCAGCCACTGTCTGATGGCAGTCGGCTCGATCCCGAACACGGCCGGCATCGGCCTCGAGGAGGCGGGCGTCGAGCTCACCGAGTCCGGTCACGTGCGCGTCAACCGCGTGGCGCGCACGTCAGTGCCCAACGTCTATGCGGTCGGCGACTGCACGAACTTCTTCCCGCTGGCATCGGTCGCGTCCATGCAGGGGCGCACGGCCGTGTTCCATGCGCTCGGCGACATCGTCATCCCGCTCGAGGTGCGCAAGATCACCGCGAACATCTTCACGGCGCCCGAGATCGCGACGGTCGGCTACTCCGAGCAGGACATCGCGAACGGCCAGGCCGACGGCATCGCGCACAAGCTGCCGCTGGCGGCCAACCCGCGCGCGAAGATGCTGGGCATCAAGGACGGATTCGTGAAGATCATCGCGCTGCGCGGCTCGGGAACGGTGGTGGGGGGCGTGATCGTCGCGCCGCGGGCATCCGAGCTGATCTACCCGATCGCGATGGCGATCGAGCGGCGTCTCACCGTCGATCAGGTCGCGCGCGTGTTCGCCGCCTACCCGTCGCTGACGACCAGCATCACCGATGCGACCCGTGCGATGCACGCGGTCGGCGTCGTCTGACTCCACACGCCGCAGACGCGGAAGGCGCGCCCCGGGCTCGGGGCGCGCCTTCCGCGTCTGCGTGGCCGATGCCGGTCAGCTGATGGTGAGCAGCTGATGACCGGCCGACACCGTGGTTCCGGGAGTGGCGTCGATGCTGCCGACCACGCCGTCCTTGTGCGCCTGCAGCGGCTGCTCCATCTTCATCGCCTCGAGCACGACCACCAGGTCGCCCTTGACGACCTGCTGGCCCTCTTCGACTGCCAGCTTGACGACGGTGGCCTGCATGGGCGACTTGACGGCGTCGCCCGACGCGCCGGCGTTCGCGGTGGCGGTGTGGCTGCGGCGCGACGGCGGGACCGCCGCAGGGCGCCCCGCCGTGCCGGCGACGGGTGCGACCACGCGGTCGGGCAGGCTCACCTCGAGGCGCTTGCCGGCGACCTCGACGACGACCGTGTGCCGGCCGGGCGCCGGGGTCGGCTCATCGAGCTCGCCGTCCCACGCGGGGATGTCGTTGTCGAACTCGGTCTCGATCCAGCGCGTGTACACGCCGAACTCGCCGTCGGCGGCGACGAATGCCGGGTCTCGCACGACCTTGCGGTGGAACGGGAGCACGGTCGGCATGCCGGCCACCTCGAACTCGTCGAGCGCCCTGCGCGAGCGCTCGAGCGCCTCGGCGCGGTCGCGACCGGTGACGATGATCTTCGCCAGCAGCGAGTCGAAGGCCCCCGAAACGGTGTCACCGGCGGTGACGCCGGAGTCGAGGCGGATGCCGGGGCCGCCGAAGGTCTTGAAGACGTTGATCGGCCCGGGCTGGGGGAGGAATCCGCGGCCGGGATCCTCGCCGTTGATGCGGAACTCGATCGAGTGGCCCTGCGGCGCGGGGTCGTCGTAGTCGATGGTGCCGCCCGCGGCGATGCGGAACTGCTCGCGCACGAGGTCGATGCCGGTGACCTCCTCGGACACCGGATGCTCGACCTGAAGGCGCGTGTTGACCTCGAGGAACGACACGGTGCCGTCGGCGCCGATGAGGAACTCGCAGGTGCCGGCGCCGACGTAGCCGACCTCCTTGAGGATGGCCTTCGACGCCGAGTACAGCAGCTCGTTCTGCTCGTCGGTGAGGAACGGTGCGGGCGCCTCCTCGACCAGCTTCTGGTGCCGGCGCTGCAGCGAGCAGTCGCGCGTGGAGATGACGACGACGTTGCCCTCGGCATCCGCCAGACACTGCGTCTCGACGTGACGGGGTTTGTCGAGGTACTTCTCGACGAAGCACTCGCCGCGCCCGAAGGCCGCGACGGCCTCGCGGGTGGCGGACTCGAACAGCTCGGCGACCTCGTCGAGCTCGCGTGCGACCTTGAGTCCGCGTCCACCGCCGCCGTACGCCGCCTTGATGGCGATCGGCAGTCCGTGCTCCTTCGCGAAGGCGATGACCTCGTCGGCGCCGTCGACCGGGCCCGGCGTGCCGGGCGCGAGCGGGGCGCCGACCTTCTCGGCGACGTGACGGGCGGTCACCTTGTCGCCGAGCGCCTCGATGGCCTCGGGGGAGGGGCCGATCCAGGTCATGCCCGCGCCGATGACGGCGCGTGCGAACTCGGCATTCTCTGCGAGGAATCCGTAACCCGGGTGCACGGCGTCGGCGCCGGCGCGGCGCGCCACGGACAGGATCTTGTCGATCTGCAGGTAGGTCGCGGCGCTGGTCTCCCCGTCGAGGCTGTAGGCCTCGTCGGCGAGACGCGCGTGCATGGCGTCGCGGTCCTGGTCGGCGTACACGGCGACGGAGGAGATTCCGGAGTCACGGGCGGCGCGGATGATGCGTACGGCGATCTCGCCGCGGTTCGCGATGAGCACCTTGGCGATATCAGGCATGGGCTTCAGCCTAGCGAGGTCGGCGCCGATCGTTTTGACGACTCTCCACAAGAAATACGGCGATCCGTTAGGACTGCGACCACAAATCGGTCCAGACGACGCCGAGTTCCGCCGCGAGCCTGCGCAACGTCGACAGCGACATCCCCACCACTGTCGAGGGATCGCCCTCGACCCGGGTGATGAACGGCCCGCCGAGACTGTCGACCGTGAACGCGCCGGCGACGTGCAGCGGCTCGCCGCTGTCGATGTACGCCTCGAGCTCGGCATCCGTCACATCCGCGGCGAACGTGACAGCGGCCTCGGCGACCGCCGTCGCCTCGACCGGCTCGAGGTCGGGTCCGACGCGGAAGACGGAGTGCCCGGAGTGCAGGATGCCGGTGGCGCCGCGCATCTGCTGCCAGCGCTCGCGCGCCGCCTCCGGCGTGTACGGCTTGCCGTGCACCTGCCCGCCGATGGCGAACATCGAGTCGCCGCCGATCACGATCCCGTCGAAGCGCGGATGCTCGCTGTGGATGCGATGCGCGACATCAGCGGCCTTCGCGCGGGCGAGCAGGAGCACCAGCTCGTCCGGCGCGAGCGGGGCGCCGCGCTGCGCGGTCGCGGCGGCGGCTACGGCGTCCTCGTCGACCGCGGGCGCGACGATGAGCGGCTCGATGCCCGCCTGCCGCAGCAGCATCAGACGGGCGGGGGAGGTGGATGCCAGGCACACGCGCATGCCTCCACGCTAACCCGTGGACTCTCAGCGCGGTGTGGGATCCTGAAGGGATGACCTCTTCTGCCCGCACGCTCGACCTCGACATCACCGGCATCGCGCACGGCGGCACCTTCATCGCCCGCCACGAGGGGCGTGTCGTGTTCGTGCCCGACGCGATCCCCGGGGAGCGCGTGCGCGCCGAGGTGACGGAGGCAGGCGACGGCAAGCGGTTCTGGCGCGCCGAGACCCGAGAGGTGCTCGACGCGTCGCCGCATCGACGCGAGCATGTCTGGACCGAGGCCGACATCTCCCGCGCGCCGGCGGACCGGGTGGGCGGCGCCGACCTCGGGCACATCGACCTGGGCCATCAGCGCGTGCTGAAGCGGCGGGTGCTGCAGGAGGCCCTCGACAAGTTCGCGGGCGGCGGGATCGACGCGCCCGCCGTGGAGCCCGTCGATCAGGGCGACGGCACGGGATGGCGCACCCGGGTCTCGCTGCACGTCGACGCAGACGGCCGGGTCGGTCCGTACGCGGCGCGCAGTCACCGGGTGATCGATGTCGCCACCCTGCCCCTGGCGCGACCCGCCGTCGAAGCGGCGGCCTTCGGCCTGCGCTCCCAGAAGCCGGGCCGGGTCGATCTGGTGGAGGCCGGCGACGGACGCGTGCGCGTGCTGCCGCGACCGGAGGGCGCACGTCGCGGACGGTCCGAGGTGGTGTTCGAGCAGGTGGGCGGCCGTCGCTTCCAGCTGGATGCCGGCGGGTTCTGGCAGGTGCACCCGCGCGCCGCCGAGACGCTGCACGACGCGGTCGGTCAGGCGCTGGCCGGGCTGGTCGACCCGGATGCCACGCACTTCGACCTCTACGGAGGCGTCGGGCTGTTCGCCGCGACCCTCGCCGGGCAGGGCGCGAGCGACATCGTCACGGTCGAGTCCGACAGCCGCGCGACCGAGCATGCGGCCGCGAACCTCGCCGACGTCGACGTGCACGCGGTCACCGCCCGCGTCGACCGCTTCCTGACCGGCATCCCGGACGGCACCCGGGCGGGGGCCGTCGTGCTCGACCCGCCGCGCGCGGGAGCGGGGCGTGGTGTCGTCGAGGTGATCAGCGCACTCCACCCCGAGGCCGTGGTGTACGTCGCCTGCGACCCTGTCGCGCTCGCCCGCGATCTCGGCACGTTCCGAGAGCTGGGGTGGGACACGTCGTCGCTGCGCGCCTTCGACCTGTTCCCGCATTCGCACCACTTCGAGGCGGTCGCGCTGCTCACCCGGTGACCGGCCGGCTCGGGCACGGCGCGCCCCCGGGCACTCGCTAGGCTGGCGGCATGAGCACCGTCGCCCTCATCGACGACCACGAGTCCGTTCGCCTCGGCCTGGAGGCGGCGTGCCTGCGCGAGGGCGACCAGCGCGTCGTGTTCTCCGGCGGGACGGTCAAGGACTACCTGACATGGCGGTCGACGTCCGCCGAGCCGCCCGTCGACGTGGTCGTGCTGGACCTCACCCTCGGCGACGGCACGACCGTGACCGAGAACGTCGCGACCCTGGTCGCCGACGGGGCCAGCGTGGTCATCCACAGCGTCGCCGATCGGCCCGCCTCGGTCCGCGAGGCGCTCGCGGCAGGAGCCGCAGGAGTGGTCAGCAAGTCGTCGGCGCTCGGCGACGTGCTCGACGCCATCCGCACGGTCGCGCGCGGCGAGGCGCTGAACAACGTCGAATGGGCCAGCGCCGTCGATGGCGACCGTGAGTTCGCCGACGCGCAGCTGTCGACCCGCGAGCGCGAGGTGCTGCGGCTGTACGCCGCCGGGCTGCCGCTGAAGGCCGTCGCCGAGCGCCTCGGGGTGGCGTACTCGACGGCGAAGGAGAACATCACTCGCATCCGGGTGAAGTACGTCGAGGTCGGCCGCCCCGCTCCGACGAAGGTCGATCTGCTGCGCCGCGCCATGGAGGACGGGATCGTCGAATCGGACGGTGCACCCGAGTGACGACTGAGAAGATCGGCGACAGTGACGCGATCAGCGAAGCGTGGACGAGCCTGCCCTCTCCCGGGGAAGTCGGCGTGGGCCTGGAGCGCTTCACCGGGCGCAGGATGGAGCGCATCCTCGCGATCGTCGGTGGAATCGGGTCGACCGCTCTCGGCGCGCAGGCGCTCCTGGGCGCCCTGAGCCGCATCGATCTGCTGGACGGACCCCATCTGGCTGTCATGGTCATGGTGTTCGGTCCGCTGCTGTGGATGATCGTCGCCTGTTTCTCGGGTCGGTGGATCAGCCAGGCATCCGGCTCGTTCGCAGTTCTGTACCCGGTCGCTCTGGCGATCTGGCCGGTCGTCGTGGATCCCGAGCTGATCGAAGCCGACAGCCAGCCCTGGATCTTCTTCCTCGTCAACATCGGCGTAGTGGCGGCGCTGCTGGCCTTCTCGCCCCGCCTGCAGTTCGTGTGGGCGATCGGTCTGCCGTTCGTGTACGGATACGTCCGTCTCGTGCAGGGCGGCTTCGAGCAGAGCTACTGGATCACGACAGCGTTCGACGTGTCGTTCACGCTCATCCTGGGGTCGGTGATCGTCTCGCTGGGGTGGATGTTCCGGCAGGTCGCCGCCGGGGTGGACGATGCGCGGGCTCGAGCGGTCGAGACCTATGCGGAGGCCGCGGCCTCGTCAGCCGCCGAGGAGGAGCGGATGGCCATGTCGGCTCTCATGCACGACAGCGTGCTCGCCGCGCTGATCAGTGCGGAGCGCGCAGAGAGCCCGCGGGAACGAGCGCTCGCCGTCGCCATGGCCCGGGAAGCGCTCACTCGACTCGCCAACACCGAGGCCGCCATCGCGCAGGAGGGCAGCGACGCACCGGTCGCCCGGTCGCGGATCGTCGCCGAACTGCGCCGGGCTCTGTCGGAGCAGGGCGCGGACGCGGTGGTCGAGGAACGCGGTATCCCGGTGACGGCCCCCGGCCGAGTCGCCCGCGCCATGGTTCTCGCCGCCCGACAGGCGATCAACAATGCCGTACTGCACGCGAAAGGGCGGGGCCTGCACGTGATCGTGGAGTCACCGCACGAAGGGCGGCTGACCATCACCGTCTCCGACACCGGTCCGGGATTCGATCCTGCCGCGATCGGTGAGGATCGTCTCGGCATCCGCGCGTCGATCGTCGCGCGCATGGCGGCTGTCGCGGGCACCTCCGACATCATCACGGACAGCACGGGCACGACCGTCGAGCTGGGTTGGCAGGAGTCATGACTCGCACAGTCCGGAGTATGACGACGGCTCTCGCGCTCGGGTTCGCGATCTATTTCGCAGCCCGCGGCATCTGGTGGCTCGTTCAGCCCGAGAATCCGTGGCTGATGATCGGTGGGATCCTGCTCTTCGTCTCGGCGATGCTCGTCGCAGTGCTCTCGGGCGCTTCCCAGACAGTGCGCATGCCCCTGTGGGCGGCGCTGTTCACCGTGGGCGCTGCTGCCGCCGTGCCGACGCTGGTCAGCCTGTCGCTGGAGCCGTCGATGCGCGGTGCTCCGTTCGCCACCTGGTACATCGGCGCGACCGGCCTGCTCGGTGTGGTGTGCGTGGTGCGGCGGCGCTCCGTCTACGGATGGACGGCCCTCGCGATACTGGTGCTCTCCGCCGGTCTGTACATGGGGTTCGAGAAGGCGCTGTCGCTGGGGCTGGTGGGGTCGATCACCTGGGTGGTCATCGCGCAGATGCTCGTGCTGTTCTGGGGTAGGGCGGTTCGCGACACCGAGCGGCTCACAGATGTTCAGCGGGGAGTGTCCGCATGGCACGCATCGCAGCTGGTCCGTCAGCGCGAACGGAGAGTGCGCACTCAGCGGGCCCTCGTCATCGCCGGCCCGGTGCTGTCGCGTACCGTGGCCGCTCGGGGCGAGATCACCGAACAGGAGAGGCTGGAAGCCCGTCTCGCCGAGGGCACCCTTCGGGACGAGCTTCGCGGTGCGATCCTGATAAACGACGCCGTCAGGACGATGATCAAGGATGCGCGACGGCGCGGCTCCATCGTCACCGTCTTCGATGAGGGCGGCCTGGACGGGATCGACGACGAACGGGTCGGCGAGATCCGAGACGAACTGGCCTCCGTGCTCGCCAACGCTCACTCCGACCGGGTCATCATCCGGGCAGGCAGGGACGACACGATCGCGGTGACCGTGGTGGGGCGCAGCGCGAACGGCGAGAGCGAAGAAGCCGTCGACCTCTGGCATGAGATCCGCCGCGTGGCGGAATGAGAGAGGCGAGGGGCGGCATGTGTGCCGGCCCCTCGCCAGGTGCGGAACAGCTACCCGAAAACTGTCCGCTGGTGGGCGGTGCTGCGCCTGTCTACCCTGGGGACAGAGCAGCCGCCTAACGCGAAGCGTCCCTATCAGTGTCTCGAGACGCAAGCGGCCT
Source organism: Microbacterium sp. nov. GSS16 (assembly GCF_028198145.1). Taxonomy (NCBI): domain Bacteria; kingdom Bacillati; phylum Actinomycetota; class Actinomycetes; order Micrococcales; family Microbacteriaceae; genus Microbacterium; species Microbacterium sp. nov. GSS16. The sequence goes on from NZ_CP116338.1 coordinate 1,785,293, forward strand.
GTCTGTAGGTATTTCGGGGGACAAACTATACGGAATTCCGAGGTGCCGGTCAGACCGATCGCGTCTCAGCCGGAGAAGCGCCCCCACGGGATGTCGCGCCGCAGCGGACGGCGGATCCCGCGCTGCGTGCGCTGCCACACCGAGACGCTCGGCACATCGGCGACAGCCTCAGCGGACTCGTGGGTGTACGCCTCGGCGACGACCGCGATGAGCGCCGCCAGCTCCTCCTCGGTCGGGTCGCCGCGCACGATCTCCATGCGGGGGGTGTCGTCCGGCTCGGTCACAGCGGGATGTTCCCGTGCTTCTTGGGCGGCAGGTCGGCGCGCTTGCCGCGCAGCGCGCGCAGCGACTTCGCGATGGCGACGCGTGTCGCGGACGGCTCGATGATCCCGTCGATCTCGCCGCGCTCCGCAGCCAGGAAGGGACTGGTCACGCTGTAGGTGTACTCGTTGGCGAGGCGGGTGCGCACGGCGGCGACGTCTTCGCCTGCCTCCTCCGCCTTGCGGATCTCACCGCGGTAGAGGATGTTGACGGCGCCCTGGCCGCCCATCACCGCGATCTCCGCGGTCGGCCACGCGAGGTTCACATCGGCGCCGAGCTGCTTCGAGCCCATCACGATGTAGGCGCCGCCGTATGCCTTGCGCAGGATGACGGTCACCATCGGCACCGTCGCCTCGGCGTACGCGTAGATGAGCTTCGCGCCGCGGCGGATGACGCCGGTCCACTCCTGGTCGGTGCCGGGCAGGTAGCCGGGCACGTCTACGAGGGTGACGATCGGGATGGAGAACGAGTCGCAGAAGCGCACGAAACGGCTGGCCTTCTCGCCGGCCTCGATGTTCAGGGTGCCTGCCATCTGCGAGGGCTGATTGGCGATGATGCCCACCGAGCGACCCTCGACGCGGCCGAAGCCGATCACGATGTTCGGCGCGAACAGCGGCTGCACCTCGAGGAACTCGCCCGCGTCGACCACGTGCTGGATGACGGTGTGGATGTCGTAGGGCTGATTCGGGGAGTCGGGGATGATCCTGTTCAGCGCCTGATCGGCATCCGTCGTCTCCCAATCGAAGAGCGAGTCGTACGCAGGGATCTCGGCCATGTTGTTATCGGGCAGGTAGCTGAGCAGGGTGCGCGCGTAGTCGAGCGCGTCGTCCTCGTCCTCGGCGAGGTAGTGCGCCACGCCGGAGCGGGTGTTGTGCGTGAGCGCACCGCCGAGCTCCTCCATGCCGACGTCCTCACCGGTGACGGTCTTGATGACGTCGGGGCCGGTGACGAACATCTGGCTGGTCTTGTCGACCATGATGACGAAGTCGGTGAGGGCAGGACCGTACACCGCTCCGCCGGCGGCCGGGCCCATGATGATCGAGATCTGCGGGATGACTCCGGACGAGCGGGTGTTGTGCCGGAAGATCTCGCCGTACTTGCTGAGCGCGAGCACGCCCTCCTGGATGCGGGCTCCGCCCGAGTCGAGGATGCCGATGATCGGCATCCCGCCCTTCAGGGCGAACTCCATGATCTTGATGATCTTGTCGCCGGCGACCTCGCCCAGCGAGCCGCCGAAGGTGGTGAAGTCCTGCGAGTACACCGCGACGGTGCGGCCGTGGATGGTGGCGACGCCGGTGACGACGGAGTCGCCGTACGGGCGGTTGCGGTCCATCCCGAATGACGTCGTGCGGTGACGCACGTACTCGTCGAACTCGACGAAGCTGCCGGTGTCGACCAGCAGCTCGATGCGCTCACGGGCTGTCATCTTGCCCTTGGCGTGCTGCTTCTGCTGGGCGATCTTCTCGGGCTCGAGAACCGCGTCGGTGAAGCGCGAGCGGAGGTCCGCGATCTTGGCGGCCGTGGTCGAGAGGTCTGGCGTGTCCGTCACGGACTCAACACTAGCGCTGGCGTCGATGCCGCTGTTGGATGCTCGGCACAACGGAACCGGGATTCCTTTGGCCTCTCCATGCGTATGCTCGTGGGCATGCCCGTTCCCGTGATCATGGATGTCGACACCGGCATCGACGACGCCCTGGCCTTGCTCTTCGCTGTGGCTCATCCCGAGATCGACGTGCTCGGCGTGACCTGCGTGGCCGGCAACGCAGGGCTCGAGCAGGTGATCGACAACACACTGCGCGTGCTCGACCTCGCCGGCGCTCGCGACGTGCCCGTCGCGGGCGGTGCGTCGCGCCCGCTGCTCGCACCGGCGCGAGCGGCCTCGCATGTGCACGGTGCGGACGGCCTGGGCGGCGTCGCGCTTCCCGCGAGCGATCGCGACGCAGTCGAGGAGTCGGCCGTCGCGCTGATGCGCCGGCTGGTCATGCAGCACCCGACGCCCGTGACGCTCGTCGCACTGGCGCCCCAGACGAACCTGGCGCTGCTGCTGCGGACGCACCCGGAGGTCGCGGAGCGGATCGAGCGGATCGTGTTCATGGGTGGCTCGGCGAGCGTCGGCAACGCGACCGCGGTCGCCGAGTTCAACGTCTGGCACGATCCTGAGGCAGCGGCGATCGTGCTGGATGCCGGGGTGCCGACCGTCATGTACGGACTGGACGTGTTCAACCGCGTTGCAGTGCCGCAGGTGCGCGCCGATCAGCTCGCGAGCGGTTCGCACCACATCGGGCAGGTCGTCGGGCAGCTGCTCGGTCATCGGGTGGCGCTGAGCGAGGACGAGTCGCTGATGTACACCGGGCTGATCGGCGACGCGGGCGCGGTGTGCGCGATCGTCGCGCCCGAGCTGGTGCGCTTCGAATCGCTGCCGGTGCGCGTCGAACTCAGCGGTTACAGCCGTGGGCAGACCGTGGTCGACCGGCGGGCGTTCGCCGGCGAGGACAGACTGCACGGCCTCGACGACGAGTGGTCGCACTCGCAGGTGGCTCTGGACATCGACTCGGATGCCGTCGCCGACTTCTTCGTGCGGACCGTGCTGACCCTGCCGGGGGAGTGAGCCGGAGCGGCGTCGATCCGGTCGCCGGCGGCGGCGTCAGATGACGAATCGCCACTCGTACTCCCGTCCGTCCAGCTGCCGGAACCACGCGATCGACACGACCGCCTCGTCTGGGTCGGACGCGCACAGGCACAGCTCGACCGTCTCGCCCGGCAGCACCTGGCCCCACAGGTCGACCACCTGGTGATGGTCGACATCGTCGCGGAAGACGCGAACGAAGTCGGCCGCCTCGCGACCGGCGTCGAGCACCACGGGGTGCGTGCGGTCGCGCCGGGTGATCACCCACGGCACGCAGTACGCGACGGGCGGTAACGGATCGGCGGGATCTATGGGATGCAGCATCCCGTCACCGTAGGAACCAGTTCAGACCTCGTCAGACGGCCGCCGACGGCGAATCCCGGTCAGTGGATGACTCGAGCTCATTCGCTGTCTGTGGAGGATGACCCGGGTGAGGATCCGACCTCCCGCGGCGTGCGGCGGAACCTCGAGCCGATGAGCCGTGCGCCGTTGAGCATCCGCATCTCGAGTCGCTCGCTGCCCGGCGAAGGCTCCAGCTCGGCCGGAAGGTTCGCGGGAGCGGCGCCGAACGCCCGTCGTGACGTGGTGAGCACGCGACGTCCGAGAAGGTGGTTGCCCGCGCCGCCGACGACCGCGCCGACGCCGAACGGCAGTGCCTTGCCGAGGATGGATGCCCCGCCGCGCTTGGCGAACTGCCGGATGAACGCTGACTTGAGCCGGTCGACGACGGGCCCCATCGCCGCCCGGGGCAGCGACTTGGTGACCATCTCGCCCCAGTACGACGAGCGCGTGCCGCCGGTGCCCGTCGCCTGCCGCGCGAGCTGGGAGACGAGGTCGACGCCCTCCTTGCCGAGCATCAGCGTCATGACCAGCGCGCGGGCGCGTTCGGGGTTGTAGACGGTGATGCCGTGCACCTCCGCGACCGACTGCGCGAACAGCGCCGTCGACTCCATGAATCCGATGGTCTCGACGCCCGACAGCGCGAGCGTGACGCCGGTGCCGATGCCGGGCACGACGGCGGTGGCGCCGACCGCGGCGCCGCCGGCCGTGACGGCGGCGAGATAGCGCGCCTCGAGGGCCCGGACGATCTGGTCAGGGTTCGCATCGGGATGCCGTCGGCGGATGCTGCGGATGTGCGCTACGACGAGCGGTCGCTGCACGGCCATCACCCGGTCGAGACTGCGCACGCTGAGCGGATGCTCGGTCGAGCCCACCGGGGGGACGGGCCTGTCCCAGGGGGAGTCCTCCGGGAGCGAGTGGATCTTGTGGACCTTCTCACGCATGTCGCGATCCTATGCACCGCTTCCGCGAGAAAGCCGAAAGCCCCGACCCCCTTGACAGGGCGGGGCTTTGGGCATGCGCGACTCGGCTCACACGAAGAGGTTCGCGCGCTCCAGGTCCTCCGCGAAGTCGACCTCGACCGCGTACAGGTCGGAGACGTCCATCGGCTCGAGCAGCAGCCCGTCCTCGACGATGGCGAGCTCGAGACCGCGCTCGAAATAGTCCTGATCCTCGACACGCTGCAGCTGACGCATGAACGCCTTCTTGTCGCGCGAGGAGATGTAGTTGATGCCGACCGCCTCACCGAGGCCGCCCTTGACCGTCTTCGACAGTTCGTTGATGTAGCCCTCGGCGGTGACGGTGTACTTCACCTCTTCGTCGCTCACCTTGGAGGTGTTGACGGTGACGAACGACTGGTCGCGCTCGATGAACTCGATGGCGCGGCCGAGGATGCGCGGGTCGAACACCACGTCGCCGTTCATCCAGAGCACGCCGCCCTTGCCGGTGGCGTTCAGCGCGCGCAGCAGGCTCTTGGAGGTGTTGGTCACGTCGTAGCGCTCGTTGTGAACGTAGTTCGCGGTGGGGAAGGCCTCGACGATCGTCTCGGCGCGGTAACCCACGACGGTGGTGATGCGGGCGCTCTTGCCGAAGGCCGCACGGATGTTGTCGTGCTGCTGGCCCATGATCGTGCGGCCGTCGCTCAGCTCGGTGAGCGGCTTCGGCAGGGCGCGGCCGAGGCGCGAGCCCATGCCGGCTGCGAGGATGACGGTCTGAAGAGTCACGGAATCTCCTAAGAAAGAACGGTGTTCACTGTCGGTTCACCGACGGGACACCTCTTCGTGCCTCCGCAATGCTACCGATAGCTGCTGGGAGACGCCGGGGGGAGGCCGTCCCGTTGTCCTTTCGTGACCGATTGCACACTCTTCTCCCAGAGTCGCACAAGGGGGTTGCGTTGCGGATGTCGCGCGGTGTCGGCACCCAGGGCGTCGTCGGCGGTCGTTGGTACCGTAGACGAGTGACTGCTCCGCTTGATCCTGAGGACGCCCGCATCGACGAGACGAGTTCGAGCGAGCCCGCCTCCGTGCCATCGGCCGAGCAGGGTGCGCCGACGCCGCGGAAGGCGGGGCCCGGCGCAGCGAAGACATCCACAGCCAAGAGCACTGCCGCGAAGACGACCGCGACCAAGGCTGCAGCGACGAAGACTGCCGCGACCAAGCCCGCTGCGTCGAAGACTGCTGTGACCAAGACCGCTGCGTCGAAGACTGCTGCGACCAAGGCGGCCTCTGCGAAGACAGCGGCAGCCAAGACGGCTGCCGTGAAGAAGGCAGCGACCACGTCGGCCGCGTCGAAGGCGGCGGCGGCGAAGAGAGCGGCAGAGGCGGATGCCGGGCGCGCGGCGGCTGTGAAGAAGGCGTCCACCGCAGGCGCCGCCGCGAAGACCGCGAGCCGCACCACCGCTGCGAACACCACGGCGGCGAAGACGACGGCGGCAAAACGGGCCGAGACGGCGAAGAGGGCTCAGGCCGCCGCGGCGAAGAAGGCGGCATCGGAGGATCAGCAGGGGACGTCGCCCGCTGATCCGGCGGGGGAACCGACTGTGGCGCTCGAAGGCGGCAGCGCGACCTCGGCGCAGGAGCCCGTTGCGGACTCGATCCCTTCTGCCTCGAAGCAGTCGGCGGCATCCGCCGCTGCGAAGAAGAGCTCCGCCGGGTCGACCGCGCGGAAGACGACCGCAACGAGCACCGCGTCGGCGAAGACACCTGCCAGGAAGACCGCTGCCACGAAGACCACTGGCGCGAGCGCCGCTGCGAAGACGGCTGCTGCGAAGTCGGCCGGGGCGAGCACCGCTGAGGCGAAGACAGCCGCTGCGAAGACCAGCACGGCCAAGACCAGCACGGCGAAGTCGAGCACGGCGAAGTCGAGCACGGCGAAGTCGAGCACGGCCAAGACCAGCACGGCGAAGTCGAGCACGGCGAAGTCGAGCACGGCGAAGTCGAGCACGGCCAAGACCAGCACGGCGAAGTCGAGCACGGCGAAGTCGAGCACGGCGAATACGAACACGAGCACGACGAAGGCGGCATCTGCGAAGTCCCCGGCTGTGGAGGCCGCGAACGCCGCCTCCACCGCGCCGTCTGACGCCTCGACCGCCGAGAACCTGGCGTCCGCACCCGCAACCGAGGCCGAGGCCCGTTCATCGAAGCCGGCGGCGAAGTCGGCAGCGTCCGCTTCCGATCGCACGGTCGCAGACGTGACCTCGCTCATGCCCGAGGTCACCACCGACGCGGTCATCGCGATCGACTCGGAGCCGGTGCGTCGCATGGTCGCCGCGTCGAACAGCGCGGATCTGGCGGAGGCGCGTCCGCCGCGCCGGGACGCCGCGGGCTCAGCCGTCGTGGTCGAGCCCGGCGTGGTCGAGCCCGGCGTGGCGGCATCCGGCACTCCGGTGCCCGATGCCGCGTCACCCGATGCTGCGACGACGAGCGCGCCGGCATCCGACGCCGCCGCGTCGGCTGCTGCAGTGCCCGACGCGTCGCCGGCGCGCGAGGCGGACGCCGCAGCGCCGGCACTCGACCTGCTCGAGCCGGCTGAGCAGATCGACGAGAGCGAGACCGACAGCATCGACCCGGACGAGCCGGCGCCGGCCCGGGACGCCATCCGCATCCGGGGTCTGGTCAAGCGCTTCGGCGACACCAACGCCGTCGACGACGTCGACCTCACCGTTCCCGCCGGTTCGTTCTACGGCCTGGTGGGACCGAACGGTGCCGGCAAGACCACGACCCTGTCGATCATCGCGGGCCTTCTGCGGCCGGACGCGGGCACCGTGCACATCAGCGGGATAGATCAGCGCGAGAAGCCGCTCGAGGCGAAGCGGGTCATGGGCGTGCTGCCCGACAGGCTGCGCACTTTCGACCGCCTCACCGGACGCCAGCTGCTGCACTATTACGGGCAGCTGCGCGGACTCGATCGCTCCGTCATCGAGAAGCGCACCGCCGACCTCGCCCGCGCGTTCGACCTCAACGAGGCGCTGAGCCGAGTCGTGTCGGACTACTCGGCGGGAATGACCAAGAAGGTGATGCTCGCGGGGGCGCTGATCCACTCGCCGCGCGTCCTCGTGCTCGACGAGCCGTTCGAGGCGGTCGATCCGGTCTCATCGGGTGTGATCCTCGACATCCTGCGCTCATATGTCGCCCACGGGGGAACGGTGATCCTTTCCAGCCACGGCATGGATCTGGTGGAGCGGGTGTGCTCGCGCGTGGCCGTGATCGTGGGCGGCGAGGTGCTCGCCGAGGGGACGATCGACGAGGTCCGCGCAGGGCAGACGCTGACCCAGCGGTTCATCGAGCTCTCCGGCACTGGCGGCGAAGTGGAGGGACTCGAGTGGCTGCACACGTTCTCCGACTGAGGGTCGCGCTGCTCGTCGGTGCGCTGCGCGGGGAACGTGCGGTTCGCGCGGCGATCGCGTTGGCTGCATCCGTCGTCGCGACCGTCGCCGTCTGCGTCGCCATTCTCGGTCTCGGCGAGGCGCCGTTGGCCACCGCGCAGACGGTCATCGTGCTGGGCGCTGCCGCGCTGATGCTCGCGTTCTTCGTCGGTCCCATGCTCACGGGCACGCCCGATCAGCTCGACCCGCGGCGCTTCTGGCCCTTCGGCGTCGACGAGGGCCGGCTCGCGTGGACGCTCGTGCTCGCGTCGCTGGTCAGCGCGCCCAGTCTCGCGCTGATCGCGGTCACGGCCTGCGTCGTGACCGTCGTCATCCAGGCCGGGGTGCCGTGGGCGGCCGCGGTGCTCTTCGGCGTCATCGGCGTGCTGTCGATCTCCCTCGCCGCCCGGATCGGGATGGCGATCAGCGCGATCCTGCTGCCAGAGCGGCGATCGCGCGAGCTGACGATCCTGTTCGCGCTGCCGGTCATCGTCATCGCGTTCCCGGTAGCGGCCTACTTCGCCTCGCTGCGCTGGGACGGGCAGGTTCCTCCGGCGGTGCACACCGCCACCACGATCGTCGGGTTCTCGCCGCTGGCGGCGCCGCAGGCGTTCCTCTTCCACATCGCGTCCGGCGAGACGGGCGCGGCGTGGGCGAGCGGGCTGGTGGCGGCGGGGACGATCGGCGGGATGCTGCTGCTGTGGCACCTGCTGGTCAGGCGGCTTCTCACCGCATCCGAGCGCCCTTACGCGACCCGCGAGCGGTCGGGACTGGGCTGGTTCGGCTCGCTGCCGGCTAACGCGTTCGGCGCCATCGCCGCACGCAGCCTGGTGTACTGGCTGCGCGACCGGCGCTACATCGTGAACCTGCTCGTCGTGCCGATCGCCGGCGTGCTGACGGTCTTCCCGCTGCTCGTGGCGGGAGTGCCGCTGTGGCTGGCCGCGCTGGTTCCCGTCCTACTCATGGCTCTGTTCTTCGGATGGCTGCCGCACAACGATGCCGCCTACGATTCGACGGCACTGTGGATGCACATCGCCAGCGGCGTGCGCGGGCTGCCCGATCGGCTCGGTCGCCTCATGCCGGTCGTGCTCGTCTCGCTGCCGGTGCTGGCGATCGGCATCTCGGTCACCCTCGCCGTCATCTCGGACTGGCACCTCATGCTGCCGCTGATCGGCGTGACGGCGGCGCTGCTGCTCACCGGGCTGGGCATGTCGAGCATCGCATCGGTCGTCGCGCCGTACGCCGTCTCGCGGCCGGGTGACAGTCCGTTCCAGCAGCCGCAGCGTTCGGCGGCGCACGGCTCGTACGGCGCCGCGCTGACGTTCGTGGGCGCGCTGCTGGCGAGCACGCCCACGATCTGGCTGTTCGCGCTGACTCTCATCGAGGGCGATCAGCATGCCCCGACGACGTTCTGGGTCGGCGTGATCAGCGGCGTCGTCGTGCTGTTCGGCGGGGCGGCGGTGGGCGCGGTGATCTTCGAGCGCAGCGGGGAGCGGCTGATGGAGTTCGTCGAGACCACCTGACCCCGGCGCCGCCGACGCGGATAGAATCTCGACATGAGTACTCCGCTGGACAGCCCCGATCAGGGTGGCGTGGCAACGCTCGATCGCGAACTCGAAGAGCTGCTGCAGGAAGAGCATCTCGAGCCGGGTGACCACGAGCGCTTCTCGCACTACGTCAAGAAGGACAAGATCCTCGAGTCGGCGATCACCGGCAAGCCGGTGCGCGCGCTGTGCGGCAAGAAGTGGACCCCGGGCCGCGACCCGGAGAAGTTCCCGATCTGCCCCACCTGCAAGGAGATCTACGAGAGCATGGTCTCCTGACGCGACGTCGCGTCAAAGCGTGTCAGTCAGCGTCGACGACCCTTCGGCGCGTCGCTGCGCTCCTTGCTCAGGGACCGGATGGCCGCTAGAGCGCGTCGACGAAAAGGGTCGGGATCGCAGGATCCGACTTGCTGAGCGCCAGTGCCCGCACCGGCAGCTCCTCGCGGACTCGCAGGTGGTGCTCCCGAGCGGATGCCGTTCCCGCGGCGCCCTCGTGCGCAGCATCGATCTCACCGGCGTCGACCAGCACGACCTGCAGCGCGCGGGCCTCGGGGTGCTCGGCGGCGGTGTCGACCTGCTCGAAGCCGTCGGCGACCGACACGGTCTCGGCGACCGCGACGCCGTTGTCGAGAGTGCGGAAGGCGGCTTTGCGCCCGCCCTTGGAGCCTTTGTCGGTGGATGCCTTCGCCACGGCGACCCAGCTGCCCGCAGAGTCCTGACGAGCGACGAGCTTGTAGACCATGCTCGCGGTCGGATAGCCCGAACCGGTGACCACAGAGGTGCCGACCCCGTAGAAGTCGACGGGGGACGCCGCGAGAGCGGCGATCGCGTACTCGTCGAGGTCGCTCGTCACGGTGATCTTCGTCTCGGTCGCCCCGAGCTCGTCGAGCTGCTGGCGGACGGCCGCCGCGACCAGCGGCAGGTCGCCCGAGTCGAGACGCACACCGCCGAGACCGGTGCCGGCGACGCGGATCGCGGTCTCGACGCCCTTCCGGATGTCGTAGGTGTCGACGAGGAGAGTGGTGCCCGTGCCCAGGCTCGCGATCTGCGAGCGGAACGCGTCCTCCTCCGAGTCGTGCAGCAGCGTCCACGAGTGCGCCGCCGTGCCCATGGTGGGAATGCCCCACTGCCGGCCGGCCTCGAGGTTGCTCGTCGACGCGAATCCGGCGATGTACGCGGCGCGCGCCGCCGCGACGGCCGACTGCTCGGCGGCGCGACGCGAGCCCATCTCCGCGAGTGGACGCTCGCCGGCGGCGATGCTCATGCGGGATGCGGCCGTGGCGACCGCGGAGTCATGGTTGAGCACGCTCAGCGCGAGCGTCTCGAGCACGACGGCGTCGGCGAAGGTGCCCTCGACGCTGAGGATCGGGGAGCCGGGGAAGTAGAGCTCGCCCTCGCGGTAGCCGCGGATCGTCCCCGTGAAGCGGTAGTTCTCGAGGTAGGTCAGCGCATCGGCATCCACCACGTCGTTGTCTCGCAGGTACCGCAGCTCGTCGTCGCCGAACCGGAAGTCGCGCAGCAGCGTCAGCAGGCGTCCGGTGCCGGCGACGACGCCGAAGCGGCGGCCGCCGGAGAGGCGCCGCGAGAACAGCTCGAACACGCTGGGCCTGGTCGCGGTGCCATCGCGCAGAGACGCGGCGAGCATGGTCAGTTCATAGCGGTCGGTGAGGAACGCGGAGCTCATCCGGCCAGTGTATCCAGGCGCCGGGTCGGGAATACTGAGCAGCGGATCCCGCCCCCACGACCGATGACGGAGCACCCGCGCATGGCAGACGAGCTGACCCGACTGGTGAACGGAGTGCTGTGGCCGGGATTCCTCGGATCCGAGATGCCGGCATGGCTCGGCACGGCGCTCGATGAGGGTCTGGCCGGAGTGGTCTACTTCGCGCAGAACCTCGTCGGCGAAACCGCTGCGCTGAGCGCCGACATCCATCGTCGCGCCCCGCGCGCGCTGATCGGGATCGACGAGGAGGGCGGCAGCGTCACCCGGCTCGAGACCCATACCGGCTCAACCGTTCCGGGGGCAGCGCAGCTGGGCGTCGTGGATGACGTGGTCGCCACTGAGGCGACCGGCTACGAGGTCGGCCGCCGTGTCGACGCGGTCGGAGGCGACGTCGTCATCGGGCCGGTGGCGGATGTGAACACCGACCCGCGCAACCCCGTGGTCGGCGTGCGCTCTTTCGGCGCGAGCACCGATCTCGTCTCCAGGCACACGGCCGCGGCGGTGCGCGGCATCCAGCGCACCGGACTCGCCGCATGTGCCAAGCACTACCCCGGGCACGGCGACACGCACACCGACTCGCACCACGACCTTCCGACGCTGACCCTCTCTCAGCACGAGATCGACGCGCAGCACATCCCTCCGTTCATCGCGGCCGTTCGCGCAGGCGTGTTCTCGATCATGACGGCGCACATCAGCGCCCCGCACTGGGGCGACGCTCCTGCCACGCTCGATCCGAACGTGCTCGGCCGGCTGCGTCGCGATGGGTTCGACGGAGTGATCATCACCGACGCGCTCGACATGGCCGCGATCCGCGAGCAGGTCGGCATCGGCGGGGGAGCCGTGCGCGCGCTCGCCGCTGGCGCCGACCTGCTGTGCATCGGCAATCCGACCAACCCCGGCGCGGCCATGCTGCCCGACCAGGACGAACGGGACTACCTGGCCGCTCGCGACGCGATCATCGCGGCGGTCAGCAGCGGCGAGCTCTCCCGCGCGCGAATCGAGGACGCGGCGCATCGCGTGGCGGCGATGGCGGATGCCGTGCGGCAGCGGTCCGCAGTACCTGCGGTGTCCTTCGATGGGGACGGCATCGCTGATCGCGCGGTGCGCGTGCAGGGCGAGCTTCCCTCGTTCGCCGACGCGCCGACCACCGTGATCGACCTGCGACGGGCATCGAGTCTGGCGGTCGACAGCGCGGCTTCGCACGTCGCACTCGCGCTCGCGGCCGGAGGGGAGATCGTCCGGCTCGACGCGATATCCGCCAGCCGAGAGCAGATCACCGACGCCGCCAGCCGCGCGAGCGCCGGGCAGAGCCTCGTGCTCGTCGACAGCGTCGAAGCCGACTCCCCGCAGAGGGCCGTGCTCGACAGCATCCGCTCCCTGTCGCCGGCCATCGCCGCGGTGAACGTCGGTCTGCCCGCCGAGGCGGAAGGCGCCGTGATCTCGTCACCGGCCGCAAGCATGCTCGCCGCCCGAGCCGCCCGCCGCGCCATGCTGAGCCGCTGACCGCACGAGACTAGGCTTGAGCACCATGAACGACGCACCGATCGGCATCTTCGACTCCGGCGTCGGCGGGCTCACGGTGGCCAGGGCGATCCGCGCGCAGCTGCCGCAGGAGTCGCTCGTGTACATCGGCGACACGGCCCACTCGCCCTACGGGCCGAAGCCGATCGCGGACGTCAGGCGCTACAGCATCGAGGTGCTCGACGCGCTCGTCGAGCAGGGCGTGAAGATGCTCGTGATCGCGTGCAACACGGCATCCGCCGCGGTGCTGCGCGACGCCCGCGAACGGTACGACGTTCCCGTGGTCGAGGTGATCGGCCCGGCGGTGCGCCGCGCGGTCTCGACGACGCGCAACGGCCGTGTCGGCGTGATCGGCACGGTCGGCACGATCGGCTCGCGCGCCTACCAGGACATGCTCGAGGTGAACGAGCGCCTGGAAGTGTTCACTGCCGCCTGCCCTCGCTTCGTCGAATTCGTCGAAGCCGGCATCACCGGCTCGCCGGAGGTGCTGGCCGTGGCCGAGGAGTATCTCGCGCCGCTGCGGGATGCCCAGGTCGACACCCTCGTGCTGGGATGCACGCACTACCCTTTCCTGCGCGGCGCGATCAGCTATGTGATGGGCCAGGGGGTCTCGCTCGTGTCCAGCGACGACGAGACCGCCGCCGATGTCTATCGTCAGCTCGTGAAGCGCGACCAGCTCGCCTCGCAGGGCGCCGTCGCCAGCTACGTGTACGAGGCGACCGGGGACTCGGCGGAGGACTTCACCGCGCTCGCCAACCGCCTGATGGGTCACGAGGTGCGCGACGTGCAGCTCGTGCAGACCGGCGTGATCGACCTGCCCTACCTGCTCGACGCCGATACCCGGCCCTGAACCCGAATGCTCCGAGAGGACACCATGACCGACATCGTCCGCGCCGACGGGCGCAGCACCGACCAGCTCCGCGAGATCACGATCGAGCGCGGCTGGTCTGCGCACGCCGAGGGCTCGGCACTGATCAGCTTCGGCGGCACGAAGGTGCTGTGCACCGCATCGTTCACCAACGGCGTGCCCCGATGGCTGACGGGCAAGGGCAAGGGGTGGGTGACCGCCGAATACGCGATGCTGCCCCGCGCCACCAACAGCCGTAATGACCGTGAGAGCGTGAAGGGTCGCATCGGCGGTCGCACGCACGAGATCTCTCGGCTCATCGGCCGTGCGCTGCGCGCCGTGGTCGACACGAAGGCGCTCGGCGAGAACACCATCGTCATCGACTGCGACGTGCTGCAGGCCGACGGCGGCACCCGCACCGCCGCTATCACCGGCGCCTACGTCGCGCTCGCCGACGCCGTCGAATGGGGCCGCGATAAGAAGTTCATCGGCAGGAACGCCAAGCCGCTGCTCGACACAGTCGCCGCCGTGTCGGTGGGCATCGTCGACGGCGAGCCGATGCTCGATCTCGCCTACGTCGAGGACGTGCGTGCCGAGACCGATATGAACGTCGTCGTCACCGGCCGCGGTCTCTTCGTCGAGGTGCAGGGCACCGCAGAGGGAGCGCCGTTCGACAAGCGCGAGCTCGACGCGCTGCTCGACCTCGGTGTGAACGGCTGCGCTTCTCTGAAGGAGCATCAGCTCGCGGCGCTGGGCGAGGGGGGCGCCGAGTGAAGGTCGTTCTCGCCACCCACAACCCGCACAAGGTCACCGAGTTCCAGCAGATCACCGCCTCGACCCGCCCCGACCTCGAGGTGATCGGCTATGACGGCCCTGAGCCGGTCGAAGACGGGGTGACCTTCGCGCAGAACGCCCTGATCAAGGCGCGTGCGGCGTTCGCGCACACCGGTCTGCCGTCGCTCGCCGATGACTCCGGTATCTGCGTCGACGTGCTCGGCGGATCCCCGGGAGTGTTCTCGGCGTACTGGGCAGGGCAGAAGAAGGATGCCGCCGCGAACCTGGAGCTGCTGCTCGATCAGCTCCGCGACGTCGCCGACCCGCACCGCAGCGCGCAGTTCCACTCGACCATAGCGCTGGTGACGGCAGACGGGCAGGAGCGCGTCGTGGAGGGAATCTGGCCGGGCCGGCTGGCGCACCGGGCATCCGGTACCGGCGGATTCGGCTACGACCCGATCTTCATCCCCGACGGTCAGGACCCGGCATCCGAGCGCTCGGTCGGCGAGTTCACCGACGCCGAGAAGCAGGCGCAGTCGCATCGGGCCCGCGCGTTCCAGGCCCTCATCCCGCTGCTCGCCGCGCTGTAGCGTCGCCTCGCGCCGTTGTTGAGAAGCGTTACCGTTCCCGAGTAGGCGGAACGGGCCTTCTGCGGTGACGACCCGGCCTAGCCTGGAGTCATGCACGACCACGCACCCGCCGCCGGGGGGATCCGCGACGCCGGTCACCGGCGCCTGCTGGCGATTTCGCTGACGCTGACCGCCACCGTGATGGTGGTGCAGGTGGTCGGCGCCATCCTGTCGGGTTCGCTGGCGCTGCTCGCCGATGCCGCGCACATGTTCACCGACTCATCGGCGCTGGTGATCGCCCTGGTCGCGACCGCGGTCGCCGCGCGGCCTGCCGACGACCGACGCACGTTCGGCTATCAGCGCGCCGAGGTGTTCGGTGCGCTGATCAACGCGATCATCCTCATCGCGCTCATGGTCGTGGTCGCCGTGCAGGGCATCCAGCGCCTGCTCGACCCGGGCGAGACGGAGGTGGCGGGCCCGCTCATGCTCGCCGTCGCGGTCATCGGCATGGTCGCCAACGCCATCGCGATGTGGGTGCTCGGTCGCGCGCAGAAGACGAGCATCAACGTGCGCGGTGCCTACCTCGAGGTGATGGGCGACCTGATCGGCTCGGCGATGGTCATCGTCGCTGCGGTCGTGATCGTGACCACCAGGTGGATGCCCGCCGACGCGATCGCGTCGCTGCTGATCGCGGTGCTCATCCTGCCGCGCGCCCTCTCGCTGCTGCGGGAGGTGTTCTCGGTGCTCGCCGAGTCGGCGCCGCAGGGCATGGCGATCAGCGAGATCCGCGAGCACCTGAAGGTGTACCCGGGTGTGGTCGACGTGCACGATGTGCACGTGTGGCAGCTCACGCGCGGCGCGCCCGTGTTCACCGCGCACGTGAAGGTCGAGCCTGCCGTGCTCGCATCGGGTGAGGCGTCGCGGCTGCTGCAGGATCTGCAGAGCTGCCTGGCTCACCACTTCGACGTCGAGCACTCGACCTTCCAGCTCGAGCCCGCCGACCACGACGACTGCGAGGCCGCGCACGCCTGAGCGCCTGCGAGCCCCGCTGCAGAGCCCGCGAGCGCGCCGACTGGATCGGTGCAGCGTTCAGCCCTCGACGCGCACCTCGTCGGGCGACTTGTCGGGCCGGAGCCCCCGCCAGCGGGAGTGACGGAGGATGCCGCCCGGCGACCAGTTCGCGAACTCGACCTCGCCGACCAGCTCGGGCCGCACCCACAGGGCGTCGGACGCATCCGGGGCGGGGACCCGCAGCGGCGCCGCCTTCATGCGCAGCGGTTCGAGCTGCGCGGAGAGCTCGTGCAGCATCCGGTCGGTGAATCCGGTGCCCACCCGACCGACGTAGCGCAGCCCGCCCTGCGATTCGGAGGAGGGGACGGCGAGCAGCAGCGAGCCGATGCCGCTGCGGCGGCTGCCCTGTCCTGGCCGGATGCCGACGATGACGACCTCCTGCGTGTGCGTCTGCTTGAGTTTCAGCCACGATCCCGACCGCCGGCCGGGCCGGTACCGGGAGTCGGGGTCTTTCGCGACGACACCCTCGAGACCGAACTCGCGGCTCGCGTCGAGCGCCGCCTCGAGATCGTCGAACACCGGCGGCACCTGCACGGGGGCGTCGAGGTCGGCGGCGAGCTGCTCGAGCAGCTCACGCCGCCGGCGCAGCGACATGCCCGTGAGGTCGTGCCCGTCGAGGCGCAGCAGATCGAAGAGCATGTAGACGACCGGCGTGCGCACGACCTCGCGCTCGATCTCTCGGCCCTTGGTGAGGTGCATCCGGTTCTGGAGGCGGGCGAAGCTGGGGCGTCCGTCGCGGTCGAAGGCGACGATCTCGCCGTCGACCACAGCGTCGTCGGCCGGCAGATGCGGGGCTCCGTCGGCAGTGAGCTCGGGGTAGCGTGCCGTGATGTCGGTGCCGCTGCGGGCGCGCAGACTGAACCGGTCCGGCCCGTCGTCGCCGCGCTGCCAGGTGCCGACCGCGCGGATGCCGTCCCACTTGATCTCGGCCCACGACGGGTCGCTGAGCGAACGGGCGAGCCCGGGCGTGCCGGACTCGGACAGCATCGGCGGGATGAAGGAGGGGAGCGGACGGGCGTCGGCGCTGCTCTCCGGCGCGGGGCGAGCGGGCTCCTCGGGGCGGGACGGCTTCGCGGTGCGGGATGGCTTCTCGGGACGGGCGGGCCTCTGCGTGCGATGCGCGGAGCGGTGCTCGGGATCCGGATGAGAGGTCGCGTCCTTCATGCGGTGCAGCAGCCACTGCGACTTCTCGCCCTCGCCGCTCGTACGGATCAGGGCGAGGCGAGCTGAGCCGAGCCGGCCGCCGGTCTGGCCGGTGAAGGTTCCGATCACCTCATCGTCGCGCCATTTCTCCAGCGAGACCGTGCCCGTGTCCCATACCGTCATCGACCCCGCGCCGTACTCGCCGGTCGGTATCTCGCCCTCGAAGGTGAGGTACTCGAGCGGATGCGGCTCGGTCATCACCGCCAGGTGGTTGCGGTCCGCGGTCTCAGGCACGCCCTTCGGCACTGCCCAGCTGATCAGCACGCCATCCCGTTCGATGCGCAGGTCGTAGTGCAGCCGGCTGGCGTGGTGCTCCTGGATGACGAACCGCGGCGCGCCACCGGAGCTCGCATATGCTGTCTTCGGCATGGGCTCGGGCGTCTTCGCGGCGTCGCGCTTGGCGAGGTACGAGGTGAGCGCCGTGCTGGCCGGGGCCAGAGCGGCGAGCGGGTCGATGCCGGCCTCCATCCGCTGCAGCACCTCATACAGTTCGAGGTGTCGCAGCTCGGGGTCGTCGAGTTCGTCCCAGGTGCGCGGTGCGGCGACCCAGGGACGCGCGCGTCCGCGCAGCGAGTAGGGTGCGATGGTGGTCTTCGAGGCGCTGTTCTGGCTCCAATCGATGAACACCCGTCCGCCGCGCTGCGATTTCGCCATGACGTGCGTGGCGAGCTCGGGGTGGTCGGCTTCGATCAGTCGGGCGATCTCCTTCGCCACGGCCGAGACATCGTCGCTGGACTGCAGTCCGGTGCCGTCGTCGGTGGTGGGCAGGCGGGCGTAGAGGTGGATGCCCTTGCTGCCGCTGGTGACCGGCATGGGCTCGAGCCCCATCCCGCTCAGGATGCCCCGGGCGATCCGCGCGATCTCCGCGCACTGTGCGAGCCCCACCCCGGGGCCCGGGTCGAGGTCGAGCACCATCCGGTCGGGCATGCCCCGACCGCCCGAATGCGTGAAGCGCCACTGCGGCACGTGCAGCTCGAGGGCTGCGATCTGCGCGAACCACACCAGTGAGGCGACGTCGTCGGCGAGGGGGTACTCCTTGGGGCCGTCGGAGTGCTCGATCGGCATCCGCCTGATCCAGTCCGGCGCGCCGCGCTCGAGCTGCTTGGTGAAGAAGCTCTCGCCCGGGGCATCCGCTGTGCCGACGCCGTCGACCCATCTCTTGCGGGTGACCGGACGCCCGCGCATGTGCGGCAGCATGAGCGGGGCGATCTGCGAGTAGTAGGCGATCACCTCGCCCTTGGTCGTCCCGGTCTCGGGATAGACGACCTTGTCGAGGTTGGTGACGCGCAGGCGGCGGCCGTCGATCTGAACGACCTGCTCGCCGGATGCCATGGGGCCAGGTTAGTGGGCATCCGCAACCCCCTCGCCGCGGGCTGGCGGTCTGGTGTTCACTGTCAGCATGAGAAGCATCTGGAAGGGCGCCCTGACGTTCGGTCTCGTGAACGTCCCGGTGAAGGTGTACTCCGCGACCGAGGACCACGACGTGCCGCTGCATCAGGTGCACCACGAGGACGGCGGGCGCATCCGCTACCAGCGCGTGTGCGAGATCGACGGGCAGCCGGTCGAGTACGCCGACATCGACCGCGCCTACGTCGACGACGGGCAGACCATCGTGCTCACCAAGGACGACCTGGCCTCCCTCCCCGCCGAGAAGAGCCGTGAGATCGACGTGGTCGAGTTCGTGCCCAGCGAGCAGGTCGATCTGCTGACGCTCGACAAGGCCTACTATCTCGAACCGGATTCGAAGTCGCCGAAGGCCTACGTGCTGCTGCGGAAGACCCTCGAGCAGACCGACCGCACCGCGATCGTGCGCTTCACCCTGCGGCAGAAGACCCGCCTGGCGGCTCTGCGCGTGCGCGGCGACGTGCTGGTGCTGCAGACGCTGCTGTGGTCGGACGAGGTGCGCGAGGCCGCTTTCCCGGCGCTGGACGAGGACGTTCGGATCAGCAAGAAAGAGCTCGAGATGTCGGCTGCTCTCGTCGAGAGCTACTCGAGCGACTTCGACCCGGAGGAGTTCGTCGACGAGTACCAGAAGGAGCTGCGCACGCTCATCGACGCGAAGATCGAGGCCGGCGAGGGCTTCGACGTCGCGGAGACCTTCGGCGACGAGGGCAAGGCCGAGAAGGGCGGCGAGGTCATCGACCTCATGGAGGCGCTGCGCGCCAGCGTCGAGCGCACCAAAGCGGCCAGGAAGGGTGGCGGCGCGGCGGCGAAGGACGCCGATGATGAGGACGCCGACGAGGTCGGTGACGACGAGAAGCCGTCGCCGAAGGGCAAGAAGGCAACGTCGAAGCAGTCAGCGCCCAAGAAGTCAGCGCCCAAGAAGTCGGCGCCCAAGAAGAAGGCCGGCTGACGAGCGGAACCTCGCCGGTCGCCGCGGTTCAGTGCTTGCCGTCTCCGTCGAGGTCGGGCGCGCGATCGAAGACCTCGGGCTCGAGTCGCAGTGCTGCGGCTTCGTCGGCGTCTGTGACGACGTCGGCGCCCGCCGACGCGGCCTTCTTCGCCTTGTGGCGTTCGCTGAGGTAGTGCCAGAGGGTGATGACGGCCGTACCGCCGACGGCGGCCAGCAGAATCAGGTCGATGTAGCTCTGCACGAAGTCCGCGACGGGCGGGATGAACCCGATCAGGTATCCGAACATGGTCAAGCCGAAGCCCCATAGCACGGCGCCGATGAGGTTGTAGAGCGAATAGCGCTTCCACGGCATATGCCCGACGCCCGCGGCCACCGGGGCGAACGTGCGCACGATCGGCACGAACCGGGCGAGGATCACCGTGATCCCGCCGAAGCGCTCGAAGAACGCGTTGGTGCGCTCGACGTTCTTCACGCTGAACAGGCCGGACTCCTTGCGCTCGAAGACGGCGGGCCCGCCCTTGTGACCGATCAGGTACCCGACCTCGCCTCCGACGAAGGCGGCGAGCCCGATCAGCAGAGCGACCACCCACACATTGAGCCCGAACACACCGTGCTCGGAGGCGCCGATCGGGTGCGACAGCAGTCCCGCGATCACGAGCAGCGTGTCGCCGGGCAGGAGGAACCCGACGAGCAGGCCGGTCTCGGCGAAGACGATGAAGCAGACGACGGCGAGCGCCCACGGGCCGGCCGCGCTGATGATGGTCTCCGGATCGAGCCACGGGATCAGAGCCGTCGGTGCCTGGAGCATGGTGTGGAGCAAAGGAGTTCCCGTCGTTCGACATCGGCGGAGTACATGGGGTGCGGTGCGGAAGATGGGACTTGAACCCACACGCCCGGGGGCACAGGAACCTAAATCCTGCGTGTCTACCGATTCCACCACTTCCGCGCGGTCTCGAGTCTAGCGATCGAGTCGGTCGGGTTTCCCGTAGATCTGCCGACAGCCGCAGCAACGGGCGCTGTGGATAACTTCCGCGCCGCCAGGACGATCTCTGTCAGGATGCCGGGCGTGAGTCATCCGTCCGTCGCCGTCGCCGAGAGAGTGCGCCGGCGTCTGCGCCTGGAGAGCACCGACCCGGCGGCGCATCCTGACGAGGCGCGGCGGATCGCGCAGCTCGAGGTGCGGCGGCACAACGACCTCGCCCTGCAGCGCGGCGAGGCGATGATCGACGACGAGGCGGCTCTCGTGCGCGACGTGCTGGCATCCGTCTCGGGCTTCGGCGCGCTGCAGCCGCTTCTCGACGACCCCGAGATCGAGGAGATCTGGCTCAACGGCCCCGATCGGGTCTTCGTCGCCAAGGACGGCGCGACGCACCGCGTCGATCTGCCGCTGACGGATGCCGTGATCCGCGATCTCGTCGAGCGGATGCTGCAGACCACGGGGCGCCGGGTCGACGTCAGCCAGCCGTTCGTCGATGCCTCCCTGCCCGACGGGTCGCGGCTGCACGTCGCCATCGCCGATGTGGTGCGCGGCTCATGGGCGGTGAACATCCGCAAGTTCCTGAAGCGGCACCGCACCCTCGACGCGCTGATCGCGCAGGGCTCGGTGCCCGAGCACGTCGCGTCCGTGCTGCTCGCCGGCCTGCGCGAGGGGCGCAGCATCATCGTCTCGGGCGCCACGCACGCGGGCAAGACCACGCTGCTCGGCGCCCTGCTCGCGGCCTGCGCGGCGGAGCAGCGCATCATCACCGTCGAGGAGACCTTCGAGCTCGCCGTCGACGGACCCGATGTCGTGGCGCTGCAGGGGCGACAGGCGAGCCTGGAGGGCACGGGCGAGATCACGCTGAGGCGGCTGGTGAAAGAGGCTCTGCGCATGCGTCCCGACCGGCTCGTCGTCGGCGAGGTCCGCGACGCCGAGGCGCTCGATCTCGTGCTCGCGCTCAACACCGGCGTTCCCGGCGCGGGCACGGTGCACGCCAACTCCGCGGCCGAAGCCCTCGAGAAGCTCGCGCTGCTGCCCCTGCTCGCCGGGCGCAACATCGACCGCGCGTTCATCGCGCCGGCGCTGGCGTCCTCGATCTCATTCGTCGTGCACTGCCGGCGCGAGGCCGACGGATCCCGTCGCGTGGCCGAACTGATCGCGCCGACGGGCGAGGTCGTCGACGGACGCATCATGAGCACACCGGTCTACCGGGCGGAGGGAGGGGGATGACTCTGCTCGTCGGCGCACTGCTCGGCGCCGGTCTGCTGCTGTGCGCGTCGCCCTGGCTGTGGCCGGCGCGGGATCGCCCCCCGCGCGAACCGCGCAGTTCGCGCCTGCGGCGGCTTCTCGACGAGGCTGGGCATTCGCGCACGCCGGTGCGCACGATCGCGGCCGTCATGATCGTGCTCGCCGCGGTGGCCGCCGCCTTCGCCTGGCTGCTCACGGGCATACCCGTGCTGGCTGCTCTCGCGGCGCTCGCCGGAGTCGCGGCACCGGTCATGTTCCTGCGCGGACGGCGCCTCCGGCTGCGCAAAGCGCGGCGACAGATGTGGCCGGACGTCTGCGACCTGCTGGTCGCGGCGATCCGGGTAGGGCTCTCGCTGCCCGATGCGGTCGCGAGTCTCGCCGAGTCAGCGCCCCCGGCCGTGCGCCCGGCGTTCGGCGTCTTCGCCCGCGACCTGCAGTCCACCGGGCGCTTCGAGTCGAGTCTCGACCGGCTGAAGGCGACGCTGGCCGATCCGATCGCCGACCGCATCGTCGAGACCCTGCGGATGGCCCGCCAGGTCGGCGGCACTGAGCTCACCGGCGTGCTGCGGGCGCTGTCGTCGTCGGTGCGCGCCGATGCGGCGCTGCGCGGCGAGGTCGAGGCGCGACAGTCGTGGATCCGGGGCGCGGCCGTGCTCGGCGCCGTCGCGCCCTGGGTGGTCCTGGCACTGCTGGCGATGCGCCCTGAAGGCCGTGATGCGTACGGCAGCACCGAGGGCGTCGTGGTGATCCTCGTCGGGGCGGTCGTGTCAGTGGTGGCATTCCGGATCATGCTGCGCATCGGGCGGCTGCCCGAGCCGGAGCGGTGGTTCGGATGAGCGCGGTGACGGATGCCGCGGTCGCGGTGCTGCTGGGCGGGGCGTTCGCGCTCGGGCTGCTCGGCGTGCTCTCCGCACTGCCTCGCTGGGGTGCGCCGCGTCTCGAGCAGCGGATCGCACCCTATGTGCGCGATGTGGTCGACGACCAGGCGCTGCCGGCGGGCATCCTGCCCACGGTCGGCGTCATGCCCGTGCACGGCCGGCGGCTCTGGGACAGCTGTCGCGGCATGTTCGAGCGAGTGATCGGGGGTGGCGACGCGCTGCGACTGCGCCTCGCGCAGGCCGGGCTGGCGCGGACTCCCGCGATGTTCCGGGGGCGTCAGCTGGCGTGGGGCGTAGCCGGGCTCGTGGCGGGTGCGGTCGTGGTGGTCGGCATCGCCGTGTCGGGTCGGATGACTGCGCCGGCGGCTCTGCTGCCGATCATCGCCGCAGCCGGCGCCGCGATCGCTTACGACATGCAGCTCACGGGTCGTGCCCGAGCCCGTCGGGCCCGCCTCGCAGACGAACTGCCCACCACGCTCGAGTTCCTCGCCCTGTGCCTCTCGGCGGGCGAGTTGCTGCTCGACGCGCTGCGGAGGGTGTCGTCGATCGGCACGGGGGAGCTGACCGGTGAGCTGCGGCAGACCGTGCTCGCCGTGCACACCGGCTCGCCGCTCGCCGACGCGCTCGGCGAGACCGCCACGAGGCTGCAGCTGTCCGGTCTGTCGCGCGCGACCGATCAGATCATCGCCGCACTCGAGCACGGCGCGCCGCTCGCGGCGGTGCTGCACTCCCAGGCCGCCGACGCGCGCGACGAGGCGAAGCGGGTGCTCATCGAGCAGGCGGGGCAGAAGGAGATCCTCATGCTGCTGCCGCTCGTATTCCTGATCCTGCCGCTGAGCGTGCTCTTCGCGGTGTACCCGGGCCTGTTCATCCTGCGACTGGGGCTCGGCTGAGACGAGATCGACGATCCGGAGGGAAGAATGAAGAAGCTGCAGAGATGGTTCGCGGCCGGCCGTGAGCTGGCCGAGGACGACCGGGGCGATGTGCCCGGATGGGTGCTGGTGACGCTGATGACTGCGGCGCTGGTCGTGGTGATATGGGCGGTCGCCGGTCCCGCGCTGGTCGATCTGTTCGAGCAGGCGATCTCGCGCGTCTCGGGTATATGACCGGGGCGGTCGATGCGTGCGCGGTCACTGCTCGCCGATGAACGCGGGTCGAGTCCCGTCGAGTTCGTGCTCGTCGGCGCGCTGCTGACCGCGCTCACTCTCGCCGTGCTGCAGATCGCCTTCGCCGTGTATGTCCGCAACGTCGTGCACGACGCCGCTGTCGAGGGCGCGTACCACGCCGCCCTGGCCGACACGACACTCGACGAGGGTGCCGCGCGCACCGAGGCTGTGATCACCCGGGCCGTCGGAGCCGAGTACGCAGGGGACGTGGCGATCGGCGAGGACATGGCCCTGGGGCATCCGAGCGTGGTCGTGCGCGTCCGCACCGCCTTGCCCGTGCTGGGCCTGCTCGGCGTTCCGTTCGGATTGGAGGTGGATGCTCGTGCGCCCGTCGAATCGTTCGGCGACGAGTGAGTCGCTCATCGGCGACGAGTCCGGCTCCGCAGCCCTGGAGTTCATCGTCGCCGGAGTGCTGCTGCTCGTCCCGCTCGTGTACCTGGTGCTCGTGCTGGGCGCGGTGCAGGAGCAGACGCTCGGCGCTGAGGCCGCCGCGCGCCACACCGCGCGGGTGATCGGTCAGGCGCCGGATGCCCGCACCGCCGCCGAACGGGGCGAGGCCGTGCTCGCCGGTGTGATCCGCGAGTACGGCATGGACGAAGGCGCGGTCGATGTGGGGATCGCATGCCGCCCGGCGGGCGCCGAGTGCCCCGGCGCGGGGGCGACGGTGATCGTCACCGTGCGGTCACGGGTCACGCTGCCGCTGATGCCGTCGATCTTCGGTCTGGATGCTCTGGCGGCGATCCCGATCGAGGCGCAAGCCGCGCAGAAGGTGTCGAGACTGTGGGGGAGCGGATGAGGGTGCGAGCCCGCTTCCGCGCCGCGCTCGCCGATGACGACGGCAGCGTGCTGCCGCTCGTGCTCGGGTACGTGCTGCTCGCGATCGCGGTGATCTTCGTCTGCGTGTGCGCGACCGATCTCTACATCGCGCAGAAGCGCCTCGACTCGCTCGCCGATGCCGCGGCGCTCGCCGGGTCGGACGGGTTCACCCTGCAGGCCGAGGGCGACGCGGTGCGGGCCGAGCTCACCGATGAGGGCGTCCGTGAGCAGGCATCCGCTGTCGTCGACGCCATGGACTCCGACGCGGAGCTCGTCTCGGCGGGAACGCCGGACGGGGTGTCGGCGCGGGTCACGGTGGCCGCGGCCTGGCATCCGCCGCTCTTCTCGCACTTCGTGCCCGATGGCGTGCCCCTCGAGGCCACGGCGACCAGCCGCACTGCCTTGCGCTGAGCCGGCCTTCAGCGCTCGCGTCGCGGCAGGAACTTCGGCGTCCACACGGCGAAGCCCGCCGCTCCCAGCAGCGCCACGCCGCCCATCACGCCTGTCGCGAGCGGGAGTGAGGCGAGCGCCACGATTGACGCGATCACCACCGGGGCGGCCGCGCCGCCGGCATCCGTCAGCGTCCGCCACGCACCCAGGAAGGTCGCCGGATCCGTCTCGGGGGCGAGATCGGCCCCGTAGGTGAGCAGGATGCCGCTGGAGAGACCGTTTCCGAGGCCGAGCACGGCGGCCATCAGCACGAACCACATCGTCGCCTGATCGAAGTCGTGCGTGACGGAGAGGATGATGAGCCCCGTGCCCATGAGCAGCATGGCCGGCAGCGCCGCCCAGATCCGCCCGAACCGGTCCATCACCTGGCCGCTCGCGTAGAACAGGGTGAAGTCGATGGCGCCCGAGACGCCGACGACGATCGCGATCGTGCTGGCATCGAGGCCGAGCGAGACACCCCACAGCGGCAGGATCACCTGCCGGGCGGAGCGCACCGCCGACAGCGCAGCGGCCGACAGGCCCAGGCGCATCAGCACGGCCCGGTGATACGAGATCGTCTCGAGCACCCCGTACCGGTCGCGGGTCGGGATCGATCCGGTCACGACCTCGCCCGAGTCCTCGGCGACCGCGGCGCCGGTGGGCTTGAGCAGCACCGGGCTGGTCTTCTCGGGGTCGGGTCCGACCAGCACGAGCGGCACGATCGCCGCACAGCACACGATCAGCGCCCAGATCGTCGACTGCTCCGACCCGGTCAGCTGGATCAGGGAGGCCGCGACGAAGGGGCCGATGAAGACGCCGAAGCGGAAGCTGCCGCCCAGCAGCGACAGCGCCCTGGCGCGGAACCTCGGCGGCACGCGGGTCGTCATGAACGCGTGTCTTGCGAGCCCGAACGCCGCCGCGCAGAAGCCGAGCACGAACACCGAGACGGCGAACAGCGTGAGGTCGTCGGCGAGCAGCATCCCCACCCCGGCGGCGATCGAGAGCGCGCCGGCGACGACCATCGTGAACCGCTCGCCGACCTTCGCGACCAGCGCTCCCGCCGGCAGATTGCCGCACAGCTGTCCGATCACCAGAGCCGCGGCCACGAGCGCGGCCAGCGACACGTCGGCGCCGAGCCGGGTGGCGATGACGGGTATCAGGGGGATGACGGCACCCTCGCCCAGCGAGAAGAGCACGGTCGGCGCGTAGACCATCGGCCCGAACCGCCTGAGGACACCCGCCGCGCTGTCGACCACACCGCCACGCTAGTCCCGCCTGCCTCGCAGTCGGAGCAGGGACATACCGCGGTCAGGGAAGCGGGCCCCCGGCGCGATAAGGTGGACTGCCATGTTCGAACTCGATCTCTCCGCCGACATACAGGCCCTGCGACACACCTTCGGCGACATCCGCGAGGTCGTCGACGTCACCGCCCTGCGCGAGGACATCGCGCGACTCAGCGAGGAGGCGGGCGCACCCGATCTCTGGGACGATCCGGAGAAGGCGCAGAAGGTGACCAGCGCGCTCAGCCACAAGCAGGCCGACCTCAAGCGCGTCACCGAGGTCGAGCGCCGGCTCGACGACCTCGACGTGCTCATCGAGCTGGCCAACGAGATGCAGGATGAGGACTCGGCCGCCGAGGCGCGCGCCGAGCTCGAATCGCTCACGCAGACCATCAACCAGCTCGAGGTGCAGACGCTGCTCGACGGCGAGTACGACGACCGCAATGCGATCATCACCATCCGGTCGGGCGCCGGCGGTGACGATGCCACCGACTTCGCCGAGATGCTCATGCGCATGTACCTGCGCTGGGCCGAGCAGCACGGCTACCCGGTGAAGGTGATGGACACCTCGTACGCCGAGGGTGCGGGCATCAAGTCGGCCACGTTCGAGATCACCGCCCCCTACGCGTTCGGTACGCTGTCGGTCGAGGCAGGCACTCACCGCCTGGCCCGCATCAGCCCGTTCGGATCGGCCGACAAGCGTCAGACCTCGTTCGCCGCGGTCGAGGTCATCCCGCTGATGGAGGAGGCCACCGAGGTCGAGATCCCCGAGAACGACCTGCGCGTCGATGTGTTCCGCTCGTCGGGCCCCGGTGGGCAGTCGGTGAACACCACCGACTCGGCCGTGCGCCTGACCCACCTTCCCACCGGCATCGTCATCTCGATGCAGAACGAGAAGTCGCAGATCCAGAACCGCGCCGCCGCCATGCGCCTGTTGCAGACGCGCCTGCTGCTGCTGCAGAAGGAGCAGGAGGCGGCGAAGAAGAAGGAGCTCGCGGGCAACATCACCGCCAGCTGGGGCGACCAGATGCGCTCCTACTTCCTCTACGGCCAGCAGCTCGTCAAGGACCTGCGCACCGGCCACGAGTCGGGCAACCCGGCCAGCGTCTTCGACGGCGACCTGGACGACTTCATCTCGGCGGGCATCCGCTGGCGAAAGCGCAAGGAAGAGGACTGATCCTCACCGCACACGAAGAACGGCCCCGAGCTCGAGCTCGGGGCCGTTCTTCGTCCGTGCCGGTCTCAGCGGCGTCGGGTCACTGCGTCGCGCAGGTGGAGGCCGCGTCGGTGAGCGTCGAGCCGAACTCCATCGCGTCGTCGGGGTCGGTCAGCGCGATGTCGCCGTCGGCGATCTGCTGCAGCGAGGCATCGCTCATGTCGGAGGCGACGAGCTCCTCGCCGAGGCACAGCAGCATGCCCTCCGGATACTCCATCTCCTGCTCCTGGAGCATGATCTGCTCCAGGCCCAGCGCGACCTCGTCGGCGGTGGGCCGCTCGCCTGTCGCGTCTGGCGCGGTCGACTCCTCGGTGTACGGCTCCTCCGACGAATACGGCTCATCCGAGGGGTACGGGTCGTACGACGAATCCCAGGATTCGCTGGCGATCGACGCGAAGAGGGTGACGCTGAGCACGACCGTGGCGACGACGCCCATCACGATCGACAGGATCAGGCCGACGATGCCCGGCCACTTCGCGGTGTTCTTGATGAACAGCGCGATGATCGACACGACGAACGCGCCGAAGAGCAGGAACGAGCCGATCAAGAAGGTGACCAGGTTCGGGATGCACGCGATGATGCCGCCGACCACGGCGAGTCCGAGTCCGATGTATCCGAGCACCGGGGTCTTGCGGGGGCCGGCGTCCGGTGCCGGATGAGCGCTGCCATAGGGCGCCGGCGCGGCGTAGGGGTTCTGCGGATCGCCGCCGGCGGCTCCGGGGTACCCCTGCTGACCGTACGCCGCCTGACCGTAGGGGGCCTGCCCGTAGGGCGCCTCGCCGTATGCGCTCTGCGGGTAGCCCTCCGGGGTGACCGACGGGTACACCTCGGTCGGCTGGGCGGACTCGGCTGCGCCCGGTGCGACGGGAGGGGTGTACTCGCCGTGCGCGTCCGCGGATGCTCCGGCATCCGGCGTCGACGCGGATCCCGCAGCCGACTCCGTGCCCGGCTGCGCGTGCTCGGCGGAGGGGCTCTCGGGCGCGTAGTGCTCGGTCCACTGCTCACCGTCCCACCAGCGCTGGCGTCCCGATCCGTCGTCGTACCATCCTGCGGGAACGCTCATGGCCTTCTCCTCGTCTCCGTCTGCGCCGTCGGCTCGTGCCGCACGACCTGCCGTCGCGGCGCATGCGCGCCTCTACGTGTATATCAGTCATGGTCGACGGGTACGCCCCGGGTGAGTGTCGCTGGCGGCCCTGAGCCGGCTCACGCTTAGGCTCGTATGGCCATGATCCGGTTCGAGAACGTCACCAAGCGCTATCGCGGCACGAAACGCCCCGCACTGTCAGAAGTCGACTTCAACGTCGAGGCGGGGGAGTTCGTCTTCCTCGTCGGAGCCTCGGGTTCCGGCAAATCGACGTGCCTGCGTCTTATCCTCCGCGAGGATGTCCCCACCACCGGCCGCGTCGCCGTGCTCGGCCGCGATCTGCGCTCGCTGGCGAACCGCAAGGTGCCCTACTTCCGGCGCCACATCGGCTCGGTGTTCCAGGACTTCCGCCTGCTGCCGTCGAAGACCGTCGCGCAGAACGTGGCCTTCTCGCTGCAGGTCATCGGGTCGTCGCGCGGATTCATTCAACAGGCGGTGCCCGAGGCGCTCGCGCTGGTCGGCCTCGACGGCAAGGCGAAGCGGATGCCGCACGAGCTCTCGGGCGGTGAGCAGCAGCGCGTCGCGATCGCACGCGCCATCGTCAACCGGCCGAAGGTGCTGCTCGCCGACGAGCCCACCGGAAACCTCGACCCGGCGACGTCGGTGGGCATCATGCAGCTGCTGACGCGCATCAACGCGGGCGGCACGACGGTCGTCATGGCCACGCACGAAGCGGCCTTCGTCGACCAGATGCAGCGCCGTGTCATCGAGCTCAAGGGCGGCGAGATGGTGCGCGACGAGGTCGGCGGCGGCTACGGAGACACCTCCAGCATCCCGCGCCTCCTGCCCGAGACCGTGCCGGGGGCGGCCGCCGCCGCGGCCCTCACCGCCGTGCAGGAGATCCAGCGCGAGACGATCACCGGCGTCGTGCCGACGCCGCCCGTCGAGCAGCCCGCCGTGCCGCAGGCGGCATCCCGGCCGACGTCGGATCCGCACGCCCATCCGCCGACCGACCCGCGCCCGCCCGCCGTGGCCACCCCGCCCGAGGAGCGTCCGGCGGCCGTCGGTCCGCGAACCAACCCGATCGTGATCCCGGAGGTGGAGGTCGCCGAGCTGGGCATGGCCGACAGACTCGGCCTCTCGCGTGACGACGACGAGGAAGTGGGCCCGACCTCATGAACTTCGGACTCATCGTCGGCGAGGCGCTGATCGGCCTTCGCCGCAACATCTCGATGGTCATCTCGGTGGTGCTGGTCACCTTCGTCTCGCTGACTTTCGTCGGCGCCGCGATCCTCATGCAGACGCAGATCCAGACTATGCGCGGCTACTGGGGCGAGAAGGCCGAGGTCACCATCTACATGTGCTCGCCGCTGTCGACGTCGCAGAACTGCACGTCAGACGAGGCGACCGAAGAGCAGATCACGACGGTCGAGGACGAGCTGGCCGGTCCCGCGCTCAAGCCCCTGATCAGCGACGTCGCCTTCGATGACAAGGAGACGACCTACCAGAACTGGATCGAGCGCTTCGGCGAGGAGCAGGCGAACGCCTTCGGCGTCGAGAACATGGGCGTCGCATTCCGCGTCACCATGAAGGATCCGCAGCAGTCGCGCGTGCTCACCGAGGCGTTCTCGGGAGTGGCGGGCGTCGACGAGGTGCAGGACCAGCGCCGCCTGCTCGATCCGCTGTTCTCCGCGCTCACCGTCGCGACCTACGTCGCGGTCGGCGTCGCAGCGCTCATGCTCATCGCCGCCGTGCTGCTGATCGCCACGACCATCCGACTGTCGGCCTACGCGCGTCGCAAGGAGATCGGCATCATGCGCCTGGTGGGGGCGTCGAACCGGTCGATCCAGACTCCGTTCGTGCTGGAAGGCGTCTTCGCCGCCTTCCTCGGATCGGTGTTCGCCAGCGCGGCCGTGCTGACCGGCGTGAAGTTCGGCGTCGAGGGGTATCTGGCCGAGCGCGTGCCGTTCATGCGGCCGCTCGTCGACATGCGGGATGCGGCGTTCGTGGTGCCCGTGCTGATCGGCATCGGCGTGCTGCTCGCGGCTCTGTCTGCCGGATTCGCGATCCGGCGCTGGCTGCGCACCTGATCCTTCGACAGGCTCAGGAACCGATAGGGTGGAGGGCTGTCTGTCGTCAGGAGAAGAACATGCCCAGGGAACGCGGGGAGAAGGTCGTCGCGACCAACCGTCGCGCGCGTCACGACTACAACCTCGAGAAGTCGTACGAGGCGGGTCTCGTGCTCACCGGCACCGAGGTCAAGTCGCTGCGTCAAGGGCGCGCCAACCTCAGCGACGGCTATGCGTACGTCAAGGGCGGCGAGGCGTACCTCGACGCCGTGCATATCCCGGAGTACTCCCAGGGGCACTGGACCAATCACTCCGCCAAGCGCATCCGCAAGCTGCTGCTGCACAAGGATGAGATCCGCAAGCTCGAGCACGCCGTCTCGGCCGGCGGCTACACGCTCATCCCGTTGAAGCTGTACTTCTCCGACGGTCGAGCCAAGGTCGAGATCGCCCTGGCGAAGGGCAAGAAGGAGTACGACAAGCGTCAGACGCTGCGCGAGCGTCAGGACACCCGCGAAGCCGAGCGGGCGATGCGCCTGCGCAATCGCGTGGGCGAATAGCCCACAGACACGCTCGCGCCGGCCCCTTCGACGGGCTCAGGGACCCAGCCGGGGCTCAGGCACCCAGCCGGGGCTCGAATCCGAAGGTGCGGCCAAGGAAACGCAGCTCCGCCTCGAGCGAGGCGACGATCGTCTCCGCGGCGCGGAAGCCGTGCCCCTCGCCCTCGAAGAGCAGGTACTCGTGCGGCACGCCGCGCGCGGCCAGCGCGTCGCGGATCGCTTCCGACTGCGACGGGGGCACGACTCGGTCGTCCGACCCCTGCTGCAGCAGCACCGGCACGTCGATCCGGTCGGCGTGCGAGAGCGGCGACCGCTCGATGTACACGCTCTCGGCCTCGGGCAGGGGACCCACCAGGCCGTCGAGGTAATGCGCCTCGAAGTCGTGGGTCTCGGCGGCCAGCATCCGCAGATCCGCCACACCGTATCGCGAGATGCCGGCGGTGAACGTCCCGCCGCGCACCAGCGCGCACAGCACCGTCCAGCCGCCGGCCGATCCGCCGCGAATGGCGATGCGGGAGGGGTCTGCGAGTCCGGCGTCGGCCATGCCGCGCGCGGCGGCGATCACGTCGTCGACGTCGACCACGCCCCACTGCCCGTCCAGACGCTGGCGGTAGGCGCGGCCGTAGCCGGTCGATCCGCCGTAGTTCACGTCGAGCACGCCGATGCCGCGGCTGGTCCAGTACGCGTACGCGGTGGATGCCGCGCCCGAGACGTGCGCGGTGGGGCCGCCGTGCACCATGACGATGTACGGCGGCAGCTCGCCGTCGGGCGCGGAGGCGTCGGGGCTGGTGGGCCGGTAGTCGAACGCGTGCACCGGTCCGTGCGGGCCGTCGAAGGTCACCGGGCGGGCACGGGGAACCCAGACGGGATCCGCCTCGGCACCGCCGGTCACCGTCGTGATCGTGCCGTCGTCGAGGTCGACGCACCACAGCCCCGCCCCGACCGTCCGGCCCGCGCCCGAGATGAGCACCCGCGATCCCTGCGCGTCGTCGATGCTCGCGCCGGCCGTGATCGGCAGGGTGAGCAGCTCGACGACCTCGCCGTCGGGCGAGATGAGCACGATCTCGTCGGATCCGTTCGTGCGCACGGCGACGACGCGGCCGTCGTCGAGAGGCTGGTACCAGCGGTTGCCGAGCACCCACAGCCCGCCGCCGGTGTCGGCGTCGGCCAGGCAGAACGGCTCGGTCGTCGCCGGCGGGGTGGGCGCGGGCGGCGGCGCGACGTCCACGACGTGTGCGAGGTGCAGGTTCCAGCGTCCGGTGGCGTCGTCGGCGTACAGCAGCCGGTCGTCCGAGAGCCACTCCGGCTGCACGGGCGCCCGGCTCGGGACTCCGGCATCCCAGCCCGACTCGAGATGCATGACCGAGACGATCGCCCGCTCCCACGGCATGTGCTCGGCGTTCCACTGCACGTACGCCAGCTGCTTCCCGTCGGGCGAGAGCGCCGGATGTGCGACGAAGCCGTTCACCGAGACGAGCGTCCGCACGGCGGACTCGTCGTCGGCCGCCGTGCCGTCGAGCGGGATCTCGACGATCGCGCGCACATGCGGATCGGGTCGCAGGTCCTCGCGCACCGCGAGCAGCCGGCCGTGCTGCAGCCGCAGGCCGCCGTACGCGGGGCCGGCCGCGGTCAGCGGCTCGGGGGCGCCGCCGCGCGGCATCCGGTGGATGCGCTGGTCGCCGCCGTGCACGAAGTACAGCGTGCCCTCGGCGTCGGCCGTCCACGCTCCGCCGCCGTACTCGTGCACGCGCGAACGCGCGTTCCACGGCGCGGACAGGATCTCGTCGCCGCTCGAAGTGCGCACCGTCACCCTGCCGCCCTCGGCGGGAACGGATTCGCCCCACCACACCTCGTCGCCGACGAAGCGGGCTCCGTCGATGCGGGGGGATGCCTGCGCGATCATCTGCGCGGTGAACGGTGAGGGCCACGAGCCGTACGGTGCGGTCATGGATCCGAGCCTAGCCAGACTCGCAGGTGACACACGGCGTCACACAGTGTGCGCTGCGCCGAGCCGCTGTCCTACCGTCTGAGGGCACGCCGTCGCACCGGTCCCGAAGGAGAATCGCCATGAGCAGCATCCCGTTCTCCTTCGAGCTGTATCCGCCGCGCACCGCCGAGAGCACGCGCGCCCTGCACGACACGATCGACCGCCTCGCCGAGGCGGGGCCGGAGTTCATCTCGGTCACCTACGGCGCAGGAGGGTCGACCGGCGGCCGCTCGCTCGACGTGCTGCGATACATCCGCACGCACACCGACACCGAACCGCTCGCGCATCTCACCTGTGTGGGCAACACCTATGCGGGCGCCGCCCGTCTGATCCGCGAGTTCCTCGATGCCGGCGTGCTGAGCTTCCTCGCGCTGCGCGGCGACCCGCCGGCTGGCCAGAGCGAAGACGACGTGTTCCTCGGCGACCTCGAGAGCTCGGCGCAGCTCGTGCAGCTGATCGACCGCGTGCAGGCCGAGCGCGCGCCGTACGAGGAGTCGCCGGTGCGCGGCAACCCCGGAGCCGTACGGGTCGCACCGCGCCGCAAGGTGAACATCGCCGTCGCCGCCTTCCCCAACGGCCACCCGCGCTCGGCCTACAGCAGTCAGCATGTGGATGCGCTGCTGGCCAAGCAGGCCGCTGGGGCGACCGTCGCGATCACGCAGCTGTTCTTCCACCCCGACCATTACCTCGCGTTCGTCGAGCGCGCCCGGCGCGCCGGCGTGACGATCCCGATCCTCCCGGGCATCATGCCGATCACCTCGCCGGCTCGCCTGGCGCGCGTGCTCGAACTGACCGGCGAGGAGCTTCCGAGCGAGCTCGCAATCGAGCTCGAGATCGAGCCGACCACCGAGGGGCGCCGCCGGGTCGGCATCCGCTGGGCGGCCGACCTCATCCGCGCCGTCGTCGACGGCGGCGCACCCGGTGTGCACCTGTACGCGTTCAACCAGCACGAGACCGTGCTCGACGTCCTCCACTCCGCCGGGGTCATCCCCGCGCTCTCCGCAGCATCGAAAGGAACCTCATGACCGCTTTCCCCGCAGGGACGATCCTCGGCTACCCGCGCATCGGGCGTCGTCGCGAGCTGAAGAAGGCCGTCGAGTCCTTCTGGGCCGGCCGCTCCGATCAGGCGGAACTCGAGCGCACCGCCGCCGAGCTGCGCGCGACGACGCGTGCCCGCCTCGCGGAGCTGGGCCTCGGCCGCGATGACTCGTCGATCCCCGAGTCGTTCTCGTTATACGACCAGGTGCTCGATACCGCCGTCACGGTCGGCGCCATCCCCACGCGCTTCGACGACCTCCGCGACGAGGACGGCACGATCGGACTCTCCGCCTACTTCACCGTCGCACGCGGCGAGGGCGAGCGAGCACCGCTCGAGATGACCAAGTGGTTCGACTCGAACTACCACTACCTCGTCCCCGAGATCGGCCCCGAGACGACCTTCTCGCTCGCCAGCGAGCACCTCGTCCAGCAGGTCGCCGAAGCCGCCGCCGCCGGATACGTCACCCGCCCGGTGATCGTCGGTCCGGTCACGCTCCTCGCGCTGGCGAAGGCGTCGGACGACGCGCCGGAGGGCTTCGAGCCGCTCAGCCGACTCGCCGACGTGCTGCCGGTTTACACCGAGCTTCTGGCGAAGCTCAAGGCCGCCGGCGCCCAGTGGGTGCAGCTCGACGAGCCGGCGCTGGTCAGCGAATCGCTGCCGGTCGACACCGCGACCCTCGCTGACGCGGCAGCCCGCGCGCTCGCGGTTCTGGGCGGTGCGAGCGAGCGCCCGCAGATCTTTGTCGCCGCCCCGTACGCGGCGCTCGGCGCGACACTCGACGTGCTGGCCGCCGCACCTGTCGAGGCGATCGGCATCGACCTTGTGCGTGGCGAGGTGCCGGCAGCGCTCCCCGCGCTCGAGGGCAAGACGCTCGTCGGCGGAGTGATCGACGGGCACAACATCTGGCGCGGCGACCTCGATGCCGCGTTCGCGAAGCTCGAGGCGCTGCGCGACCTCGGAGCGGCTGCGCTGTCGGCATCCACCTCGACCTCGCTGCTGCACGTCCCCCACGACGTCGACGACGAGACGGCCCTGGACGCCCGTCTGGTCTCGTGGCTCGCCTTCGCCGACCAGAAGGTCGGCCAGGTCGTCACCCTCGCGCAGGGTCTTGGCCAGGGCCGGGATGCGATCGCCGACGCTCTCGACGCGGCATCCGCCGCCCTGGCCGACCGGCACGACGCCCCCGGCGTGCGCGACGGTGCCGTGCGCGCCCGCGAGGTCGCCGAGGCGGAGTACTCACGCGTGTCGTACGCCGAGCGCGAGAGCGCGCAGCAGGCGCTGAACCTGCCCGCCCTTCCGCTGACGACGATCGGCTCGTTCCCGCAGACCGGCGACATCCGTCGGGCCCGCGCCCAGTT
The DNA here is from genome assembly GCF_028198145.1 of Microbacterium sp. nov. GSS16. NCBI lineage: Bacteria > Bacillati > Actinomycetota > Actinomycetes > Micrococcales > Microbacteriaceae > Microbacterium > Microbacterium sp. nov. GSS16. Next base: position 1,820,653 of record NZ_CP116338.1, read on the forward strand.
CCTGCGCGGCGAACTGCCCGCCGACGACTACGACGACTTCCTGCGCCGCGAGATCGACCAGGTCGTCGCCCTGCAGGAGGAGCTCGGCCTCGACGTGCTCGTGCACGGCGAGCCCGAGCGCAACGACATGGTGCAGTACTTCGCAGAGCACCTCGACGGATTCGCCGTCACCCAGCACGGCTGGGTGCAGTCGTACGGTTCGCGCGCCACCAGGCCCTCGATCCTGTGGGGCGATGTGTCGCGCCCCGCGCCGATCACGGTGTCGTGGGCGTCGTACGCGCAGTCGCTGAGCGTCAAGCCGGTCAAGGGCATGCTGACCGGCCCGGTCACGATCCTCGCGTGGTCGTTCGTGCGCGACGACCAGCCGCTCGGCCAGACCGCCAACCAGGTCGCGCTCGCACTGCGTGACGAGATCACCGATCTCGAGGCCGCTGGGATCGCCATCATCCAGGTCGACGAGCCGGCGCTGCGCGAGCTGCTTCCGCTGAAGGCGGCGGAGCAGGCGGACTACCTCGACTGGTCGGTGCGCTCGTTCCGGCTGGCGACCGGCGGCGCCGCAGCGGGCACGCAGATCCACACCCACCTCTGCTACTCGGAGTTCGGCGTCGTGATCGACGCGATTCGCGCGCTCGATGCCGACGTGACCTCGATCGAGGCGGCCCGCAGCCGCATGGAGGTCGTCGCCGACATCGCCCGCTTCGGATTCGACCATGGGGTGGGCCCTGGGGTCTACGACATCCACTCGCCGCGCGTGCCCAGCGTCGAGGAGATCGAGGCGCTGCTGCGTCGCGCCGTCGACGAGCTGCCGCTGCGGCAGCTGTGGGTCAACCCCGACTGCGGTCTGAAGACCCGCGCGTACGAGGAGACCGTGCAGTCGCTGCGCAACATCGTCGAGGCCACCCGACGCGTCCGGGAGGACGTTTCGGCCGCCGTCTGAGACGCGTTCACGACGAAGAGGCGCCCCTTCCGATCGGGAAGGGGCGCCTCTTCGTCGTGTGCGCGATCAGACCGCGCGAAGCACCGCGACGACCTTGCCGAGCACGACGGCCTCGTCGCCGAGGATGGGTTCGAACGCCGAGTTGCGGGGGAGGAGCCAGGTGTGACCATCGCGGCGGCGGAACGTCTTCACCGTCGCCTCACCGTCGATCATGGCCGCGACGATCTCGCCGTTCTCGGCGTTGTTCTGCGTGCGCACGACGACCCAGTCCCCGTCGCAGATCGCCGCGTCGATCATCGACTCGCCGTTGACCTTGAGCATGAACAGGTCGCCCTTGCCGACCAGCTGCCTGGGAAGCGGGAAGATCTCCTCCACCTGCTGGTCGGCGGTGATCGGCACTCCGGCGGCGATCTGCCCGACGAGCGGCACGAGTGCCGCGTCGCCCACCGCGGGGGCGGTGTCGGCCGGGTTCTCGGCACCGCTGCCGGGGAGATCGATCAGAACCTCCATGGCGCGGGTCTTGCCGGGATCACGGCGCAGGTAGCCGCTGAGCTCGAGCTGCCCGAGCTGGTGCGTCACGCTGGAGAGCGACTTGAGACCGACGGCGTCGCCGATCTCGCGCATGCTCGGCGGGTAGCCGTGGCGCGCGATCGAGCTCTGGATCACCTCGAGGATGGCCATCTGCTTCGGGCTGAGGCTCTTGCGCCGACGCGTGCGGGGAGCCTCGGCTGCGGTCTCAGGGGTGTCGCTCATGGGTGCTCCTTCATGCCCTCACACGGTGCGGATCCGCGTCGTCGCGGGGATCCGATTCGAATGTCGGTGGCCCATGGTGGGCTGACTTCATCGAAACCGTATCCGAGTTCTCTCGCGAAACGGAAGATCTGTTCGAGCGTGTCGCGCAACCAGCGGCCTTCGATTCGAAGAATCCTTGACAGATGTTCGATATCGAAGATAGATTCGGAACGTAGCTTCGCATCCGGCATCCCCGGCCGGATGCCGGATGCGAAAGCTGCATCACCTCCGCCTGACAGCGGGGAGAGTGAAGAGGAGCATCACGTGAGCACGATCAGCATCCAGGCCCCCCTGACCGTCCCGGTCGCGGCCGCTGCGCGGCGTTCTGTCCCGACCCGGCTGCGTCTCACCGCGCGCGGTCGCCGTCTGCTCGCCACCCTCGCCGCAGCGCCCGTCATCGCCGGCATCACCGTCTCGCTGCTGGCGGGCGGCTCGGCCCTCGCCTCCGGTGAGAGCGACCCCGTCGCCTTCGAGACCGTGACGGTGCTGCCCGGCGACACGCTGTGGTCGATCGCGGCTGAGGCCGCCCCCGCCTCCGACCCCCGCGAGGTCATCGACGACATCAGGCGTCTCAACAACCTGAGCTCGGGCATGATCCAGGTCGGCGCGTCGATCGCGATCCCGACCGAGTACGCCGACTGATCGCGCCGACTGAGGGCGCACTCCGCCCGAGGCCACTCGGCATGGGCGGACGGGCAAAGGTGCACCGTCATCCGCGGCGGCGTCCTTCGTGCGCGGCCTACGATGGAGCATGTGACATCCCTCGATGAGCTGCCCCTCCGCGCCGACCTGCGCGGGCTCACGCCGTACGGTGCCCCGCAGGTGCCGCTTCCTGTCGCTCTGAACGTCAACGAGAACACGCATCCGGTTCCCGACGAGATCGCCAGCGACATCCTCGACGACATCGCGCTTGCACTGCGAGACGTCAACCGCTACCCCGACCGTGAGTTCACCTCGCTGCGCGAGGCGTTCGCGGAGTACCTCGGCCACGGGCTCGCCGCAGAGCAGATCTGGGCGGGCAACGGCTCGAACGAGGTGCTGCAGCACATCATGCAGGCGTTCGGCGGCCCAGGCCGGACGGCGTTCGGATTCGCGCCCACCTACTCGATGTACCCGCTGATCACGCAGGGCACCGGTGCGCGCTGGATCGCCGGCACGCGGCACGACGACTTCACCATCGACCCGGATGACGCCGCACGGCAGGTCGCCGACGTCGACCCCGACGTCGTCATCCTCTGCACCCCGAACAACCCCACGGGAACGCCGCTCGGGCTGGAGGTCATCGAGGCGGTGTACGAGGCGGCACGCGGGGTCGTCATCGTCGATGAGGCCTACCAGGAGTTCGCCCCGCACGACGCGCCGTCCGCGCTCACGCTGCTCGACGGGCGTCCTCGGCTCGCGGTATCGCGCACGATGAGCAAAGCCTTCGCGTTCGCCGGTGCGAGGGTCGGCTATCTCGCCGCCGACCCTGCATTCATCGACGCGCTGCGTCTGGTGCGTCTGCCCTACCACCTCAGCGCCCTCACGCAGGCTGCCGCCGTCGCGGCACTGCGCAACGCGTCGACCATGCTGCGCATGGTCGACGAGATCGTCGAGCAGCGCGAGCGGATCTCCGCCACCCTGGAGGCGCTGGGCTACACGCCGCACGTCTCCTGGTCGAACTTCGTGCTGTTCGGCGGGGTCGACGACCCGAAGGCGACCTGGCGCGCGCTGTACGAGCGCGGGGTGCTGATTCGCGACGTCGGCATCCCGCATCACCTGCGCGTCTCGGCGGGCACCGAAGCCGAGACCACTGCATTCCTGGAAGCCCTCGCGTCGATTGGATCGTCGTCATGACCGACCGCACCGCCCGCCGAACCCGCAGCACGTCCGAGTCGACCGTCGAGGTCGTCGTCGATCTCGACGGCACCGGCCGCAGCGAGATCGACACCACCGTGCCGTTCTTCGACCACATGCTCACCGCGTTCGCGAAGCACTCCCTCACCGACCTCACCGTGCGCGCGACGGGCGACACCCACATCGACGCGCACCACACGGTCGAGGATATCTCGATCGTGCTCGGCCAGGCGATCCGCGAGGCGCTCGGCGACAAGGCGGGCATCTCCCGCTACGGCGATGCCCTCGTCCCCCTCGACGAAGCGCTCGCCCAGGCCGTCGTCGACATCTCGGGTCGCCCGTTCCTCGTGCACGACGGCGAGCCGGCGGGATTCGAGTTTCACCTCATCGGCGGCCACTTCACCGGCTCGCTGGTGCGCCACGTGTTCGAGGCCATCACCTTCAACGCCGGACTGACCGTGCACGTGCGCGTCATCGGCGGGCGCGACCCGCACCACATCGCAGAGGCGGAGTTCAAGGCGTTCGCCCGCGCGTTCCGTCAGGCCAAGGCGCTCGACCCGCTGGTCGAGGGCATCCCGTCCACGAAGGGTGCGCTGTGACCGCGCGACGCGTCGTCGTCTTCGACTACGAGTCGGGCAACGTGCACTCGGCGGTGAAGGCTCTGGCCGCGGCGGGAGCCGAGGTCGAGCTCACCCGCGACCGCAGTCGCGCACTCGAGGCCGACGGTCTGCTCGTCCCCGGGGTGGGGGCGTTCGCCGCTGTCCGCGATGCGCTGCTCGCGCACGGCGGTGACGAGATCATCGATCGTCGCCTCGCCGGCGGGCGCCCGGTGCTCGGCATCTGCGTCGGCATGCAGGTGATGTTCGCGCGAGGCGTCGAGCGGGGTCAGCCCGCCGACGGGTTGGGGGAGTGGCCGGGCACCGTCACCGAGCTGGATGCCCCGGTGCTGCCCCACATGGGCTGGAACACGGTGGAACCCGGTGAGGGCAACGTGCTGTTCCGCGGCATCGAGAACGAGCGCTTCTATTTCGTGCACTCGTACGCCGCCACGACGTGGGATCTCGATGTCATCCCGCCGTTCCCGCAGCCGGCGGTGACGTGGGCGACGCACGGTGAGCGCTTCATCGCGGCAGTCGAGAACGGACCGCTCGCAGCGACGCAGTTCCACCCCGAGAAGTCGGGCGATGCGGGCATCCGGCTGCTGCGCAACTGGATCGGCTCGCTCTGAACGCCGCACGGGCACGCTGAACGCGGTTCCCGGCCGGCTGAGGGCCGAGAACCGCGCCAGAGCGGGTCGTCGGAGTCAGAGACCGCGTGCGACGGCGGCTCCCGCGGCCAGCCAGGCGGTCTGCGTCGTGGGCGCGAGAGCGCCGAGTCGCAGGTGGCCGTCGACCATCTCGTGATCGAACGGGATGGCGACCACCTCTCGCGCCAGATCGCGGTATCCGTCGACCACCTGCGCGACATCGGCGGGAGTCGCCTTGGGGTCGGCCTGGGTGACGACGACCACCGAACGTCGCGCGAGCCGCGCCGATCGCTCGTCGCGGTCCTCGAGCGCCTCGAGCAGCAGCGCGCCGGCCTCCGCGTGGTCGTCGCGCGTCGTGGTCGCCACGACGATCTGATCGGCGTGGTCGATCATGCGCAGCCACATGGGATCGGACTCGTCGTTTCCGGAGTCGATGAGGATCAGACGGTAGTACTTCGCCGCCACGGCATGGATCGCGTCGATGTCTGCAGAGCGCAGCCGGTTCTCCTGCGCGAGTCGCATCGGCTTCGAGCGCAGCACGTCGTACTTCTCCCGCGCCTGGTGGTGCACGAAATGGGCGAGGTCGGCCGACTGCGCTCCCGCGCCCAGCAGCCGGTCTGCCTCGGGGAGCAGCTCGAACAGGGTCCTGTCGTGCGGGCCCATATCGGTGCGCCAGCCCAGCGTCCCGCGGGTCTGGTTGTTGTCCCACGCGAGCACACCCGCGCCGCCGAAGCGGGCGAAGACAGCGGAGAGCAGGACGGTGGTCGGGGTCTTGCCCGCCCCGCCCTTGCCGTTCACGACGGCGATGGTGCGCGGGCCCGGCCAGTGCTGGCTGACGAGCAGCTCGTTGTCGCGCACGGCCCGCTCGGCGGCGCCCGGGGCGAGCGAGAACCCGATGCGGTTCAGCATCCCGCGCGCGCCGGTCCGTGCCGGCTCCTCCCGGGGCTCGTGCTGCAGGAACGACGGCCGCTCACGCTGTTCGCGTCGTGACGCCGGCGCGGCCGGCCGAGTGGACGTCGCGGGCGCGGATGGCGCGATGGACACCGGGGCGGATTCCGACGCGGCCGGCGCCCCAGGCGCAGATGCCGGTGCAGGGGGGATCGAGCGCGCGGCGGGCGCGGCAGCCGAAGCGACAGGCGCGGCGGCCCGAGCTGTAGGCGCGGCAGCCGGAGCGGTCGGCGCGGCAGCGGCAGCCGGAGCTGCCGGAGCTGCCGGAGCGGTCGGCGCGGTAGCGGCAGCCGGCGCCGGGGTGATCGGCGAGGCGGCGGGCCGGGCATTCGTCCCACGGTGATAGCGCGGCGCCTCCACGGGGCGGTCGGAGGAGGTCAGAGGCACCTCCGAGACCAGCGACTCCGACTCGGCCGATGACCGGCGTGCAGCGCTCGTCCGTCGGCGCAGCGGACCTGCACCGCTGCCGTTGTGCGCGTCGGCCATGCCTCACGTCCCTTCTTGTGATGAGCGCACAGGCGAGCATCCCCCGCTCGTGCGCATCCGATCGTACCGCCGGGGCCTGCGAGAACCCCAGCCGCCTGCCGCCTCGAGCGTCATCTCATTTGAGACGGCCCCCCTGCCCGGCTACTCTGATCTCTCGTGCCCGCTCGGGCCGCACCCACCCCCTTCGAAGGACGACATGAACGACTTCGCACAGTCCCCCTCGCTGATCCTGCTGCCCGCGGTCGATGTCGCCGGCGGCAAGGCGGTGCGCCTGACGCAGGGCGAGGCCGGCACCGAGACGAACTACGGCGATCCCGTCGACGCGGCCGGTGAATTCGTCGACGCAGGCGCCCAGTGGATCCACCTGGTCGACCTCGACGCGGCCTTCGGGCGCGGCAGCAACACGGCGATCCTGCGCAAGGTCATCAAGCAGTACCGCGGTGTGAGCATCGAGCTCTCCGGGGGTATCCGCGACGATGCGAGCCTCGACGCCGCGCTCGAGGCCGGCGCGACGCGCATCAACCTCGGCACCGCCGCGCTCGAGAACCCGGAGTGGTCTGCCGACGTCATCAGCCGCTACGGCGACGCCATCGCGGTCGGACTCGACGTGCGCGGCACCACGCTCGCCGCCCGAGGCTGGACGAAGGAGGGCGGCGACATCTGGGACGTGCTCGAGCGCCTGGAAGAGGCGGGCTGCAGCCGCTATGTCGTCACCGACGTCACCAAGGACGGCACGCTGCGCGGACCGAACCTCGAGCTTCTGCGCGAGATCACCTCTCGCACCCCCAAGCCCGTGATCGCGTCCGGCGGCGTCGCGACGCTCGACGACATCGCCGCGCTGCGCGAGCTCGTTCCGCTCGGCGTCGAAGGCGCCATCGTCGGCAAGGCGCTCTACGCCGGGCAGTTCACCCTCGCCGAGGCGCTGGATGTCGCCGGCGACTGACGACGCCTGCGACCACGGGCACGGTGCCGCAAACAGCGGCGACTCCGCCGGCGTCCCCTGGGAGGGGCGCAGCTTCGAGGCGAACCCGCACGCCGCCGACGACGGCTCCGCCGATCCCGCACTGCTGACGGCCCTGCTGCGCTTCCGCTCGGGTGAGGGTTCCCAGGCGGAGGTCGTCGACGCCTTCCGGGCTGCCCGCGTGCTCGTGCCGCTCATCGCCGAGAGGGGCGAGGAGGGCACCGGCCCGACGGGGCTGAAGGTCGACAAGACGCAGGAGCTGTCGATCGTCACCGTCGCCGCCCCCGACGGCCGTCGCGTGCAGCCCGTCTTCTCCTCCGTCGACGCGATGCGGCGGTGGGATGCCTCGGCCCGCCCGATCCCCGTCGAGGCGATCCGCGTGGCGCTGTCCGCCTCCAGCGAGCAGACCGACCTGATCGTGCTCGATCCGGCATCCGAGACCGAGTTCGTCTTCCGCCGCCCGGCCGTCTGGGCGATCGCCCAGCAGCAGCGCTGGGAGCCGAGCCACCTCTCTCCGGAGGTGTTCACGGCCCTGCGCGAGAGCATCGCCCACGAGCTGGCGGTCATCGACGTGTCGGTCGCCGCAGGGGATCCGGATGCGCGGATGCGCGGACCGGAGCTCATCGTCACGCTCGAGCTGGTCGACGGTCTCGAGCGCGACACGCTGGACGCCGTGCTGGCCAGGCTCGCGCAGCGCTGGGCTGCCGATGACCGGATGGCCGTGCTCGTCGACTCGCTGACCGTGAAGCTCACCCGCTCGGGCGGCTGACGATCCGACCGGGCTGCGCCGGTTTCACGGACCGTCAGCCTGATGCTTCCCCGGCTCCTGGCGGACGGGGAAGGATCACCTCGCTGCGGTGGCCGCCTGACGATCCGCAGCCGACGGGGAAGGTCGTCGCCACCACCAGTACGCCGAGATCGCCGCACCGATCAGCAGCCACACCGCGCCCAGGATCTGCGCATGCGGGTTGGCGTTCGCCAGCGCGTAAGCGAGCACGGCCGTTCCGACGACGGGCGAGATCCAGTGCAGGAAGTACCGTCTGCTCCGACCACGAACGCCGAAGTGCACGATGACGGCGACGTTGAGCAGGATGTATGCGGTCAGTGCGCCGAACGTGACGAGCGTCGTCAACAGCTCCTGCTGCGCCGTGCCGGTGATGCCGACGACCAGGGAGAGCGCGGCGATGAGCAGCATCGCGTTCCGCGGCACCTGGCGCCTGTCGACGAAGGAGAGGAAGCGCGGCAGCTGCCGGTCGCGCGCCATGCTGAACACCAGTCGGCTGGATGTCGCCTGCGATGCGATGGAGTTGGCGAAAATCGCGATGAGCGCCGAGGTGAGCGTGATGACCACCTGGAACCACGGCCCGACGATGTCGCCCGCGATGTAGTAGAACGCGTTGTTGGTCGCGTCGCCCTCGGCGAATCGAGTCCCGGTCGGAACGAAGACCGCGGCCAGGTACACCTGGGCCACGAACAGGAAGGTGACGACGAACAGCACGATCATGGTGGCGCGGGAGACCGCCGCACCCCCACCTTTCGCCTCCTCGTTCAGCGTGGAGATCGCGTCGAAGCCGATGAAGCTGAGAGCAGCAATCGGTATTGCGCCGAAGACGATGCCCCAGGAGAAGTGGCTCGAGTTGAACACCGGTGCCAGAGACAGCTCAGCTCTTCCCTGACACACCGCGATGATGGCACCGGCCACGAAGACGGTCAGCACGATCAGCTGCGTCGCGAGGAAGAGCTTGTTCATTCCCGCCGTCAGTCTGATGCCCCGCAGGTTGATCGCCGCGGCGAGGACGACGAACAGGATCACCCACACGAACTCAGGCACGGCGGGAACGATGCTCGTCATCGCTGCCGCCGCGAAAACCGAGAGCAGTGCGGGAAGCAGAAGGTAGTCCAGCAGGATGGCCCATCCGGCGACGAAGCCAACGGCACGGTTCACGCCGAGCCGGACGTACGAGTAGACCGACCCGGCGACCGGGAACCGCTTGGCCATCTCCTTGTAGCTCAGCGCGCTGAAGACCATTGCGAAGGCGGCCACCAGGTACACGAGAGCCGGCATGCCCTCGGAGAAGTTGAAGATTATGCCGAACACGGCCATCGGCGCCATGGGAACCATGTAGATGAGGCCGTAGACGACGACGTCGGTCAACGACATCGACCTGCGCAGCTGCTGCTCGTAGCCGAGATCCTGGAGCCGCCCCGACGCGGTTTCCACGTTGTTCTGCGTTTCCGCGTTGTTCTGCTGAGTGTGATGCATCTTCGCAGCACGTTCCTTTCGATTGTGGGGGATGTGGATGCGGGTCAATCGCGATCCACGACCTGCAGGAAGCTCCGAAGAGCGGTCTCGTAGGTCGCGGGGTTCTCGAGATGGGTGCAGTGCGTGCCCGGCAGAATGCGCACCTCACTTCTCGCGGTCAGCGATGCCATCTCCCTGATCGTCTCCGGGCGGGCTTCGTCGTCGGCGCCGGTGATCCACAGACTGGGCACGGTCAGGCGTCGGACCGCATCCACGCGGCTCTGACCGCGCAGCACGCCCGTGTTGGTGAACTCGTTGGGCCCCCACATGGCGTGGTAGGACGCTGCGTCCTGACTGTCCGCAGCCCGCTGCAGCGGCAGCGGCCACGGCTCGATGCTGCAGAAATACCGGCGATAGTACTCCGCTTCCGCGGCAGCGTAACCAGGATCGGTCGGCCCGGCGAGGAGACTGCTGCGGTCTGCCTTCGGCAGACGCTCGATCAGGGCCGCCGCGTCACGCATCCATCGGTCGGAATCGACCAGCGGGCTCGACAGGGTGACGGAAGCGATGCGGTCAGGGTGAGCGTCGGCGTAGCTGAGCGCGAGAAAGCCACCCCAGGAGTGACCGAGAAGGTGGAATCTGCTGAGGTCGAAGTGCCCACGCACCTGCTCCAGATGCTCCACGTGCGCTTCCACCGTCCATGCGGACCGATCTGAAGCGCGGTCGGAGCGTCCGGCGGAGATCTGGTCATAGCGGATCACAGGCCGCTCGTCTGCGAGTGAGTCGAGCGGCTGCAGATAGTCGCTGGGGAAGCCGGGTCCGCCGTGCACGATGACCAACGGCACTCCTGCGGCTGCACCTCGTCTGCGGCTGTGCGCCCAGACTCGCCCATGGGAAGTCGGGACAAGACCCTCCGTCTCGATGAACTCGTCGACGTGAGCGTCATCATTTCCAGCCATCCGAGAACCGCCCCTCTGCTCGTCTTTCTGCGACCACGCCAGCATGCCACAAAAGGTTCGGTGCGGAACCTTTGAGTTTGTGACTAAATGGTTCCATGCCATCGGAACCTGCTCCCGCGCCCGAGGATCCGAGCCCGGCGGCCCCTCACGGTGGCAGAGTCGCGCAGCCTCTGCGCGACGACGTTCTCGATCGGCTGGTCACAGCCGTGGCGATCGGTGAATACGCGCCCGGTGAGCGATTCCCGTCCGAGCGGGATCTCGCCGCGACGCTGGGCGTCGGTCGCGTGACCGTGCGGGCCGCGATCGCGACTCTCGTCGAGCGCGGCTTGCTGCGGTCACAGCGGGGAAGGGGTGGCGGCACGTTCGTCGTCGAACCCGAGTCGCCGAGCGCGCGCCACGCGGTCGACCACACACTGACGCAGGCGTGGAACCGGCTGCTGGATCAGCACGAAGCCGAATGCTGGCTTCACGGGGCTATCGCCGCTGCGGCGGCGGAACGTCATACCGCGACCGACGCCCGAATCCTCTCGAAGCGTCTGGAGGAGTATCGCACCGCTGCATCCGGCGCGCCAGCGCGGTATGCCGACGGACGGCTGCACCTCGCCATCGCGGCGGCCGCGCACACATCCACCCTCTCCGACGTGCTGCTGTCGCTCGAACGGAAGATGCACATCACGGCGCCGGCGCACCCCTGGGGCCACTCCGCTGGGTGGGCGGACCTCGAGTCGAGGTCTCTGCGGGACCACGAACGACTCATCGGTGCGATCCTGGCCCGCGACGTCGCCGAGGCGCACGAGGTCGGTCGCCGACACGCGCGGATCAATCTGGAGCTGCTGGAGAACGCGCGGCGGAGAGCGCGGGATGAACCTCAGCGCTGACCCCGCGCCTGCCGGTTCGTGCGACCCGTACAAGCCGGCCCGGCTTCAGTTGACCGGGCCGGTCCACTTCTCGCCTGGGCCCTTGCCGATCGGGTCGGGGATGACGGATGCCTCGCGGAACGCCAGCTGAAGCGAGCGCAGTCCGTCGCGCAGCGATCGGGCATGCATGTCGCTGATCTCGGGTGCTCCCGCGGTGATGAGGCCTGCGAGGGCGTTGATGAGCTTGCGGGCCTCGTCGAGGTCGGTCTGCTCCTCGGGTGAGTCGGCCAGCCCCACCTTCACGGCGGCGGCGCTCATCAGATGCACGGCGGTCGTCGTGATCACCTCGACGGCGGGAACGTCCGCGATGTCGCGCGTCGCGGAGCTCGCCGCCTGCTCCTGCTGCTCCCAGCGATCGTGGCGGTCATCGTGGTGCTCGGCAGGAATCGTCACTTCGGGATGCTTTCTGGTAGACTTCTGCGGGCTTCGGAGTGTCATGCTCCGATACGAAAGAGGATTCTCATCCCACCCGCGCTTGCCGTTCCAGGCTACCGGGTTCAGCACCCCGCCGGTCACGGTGGAAAGGGTGTCACAAGCCGGTGTGTCTGATCGCGCCGGCGGGTGGGGAGAACTCCGATTTCGCCCGAGATGCGGCCCGCATCCCGGTGGCCGAGAACCCACGTCTTAGGAGCTCCGCATCAGCGATCCCCGTACCAATGAGCGCATCCGCGTCCCCGAGGTCCGCCTCGTCGGTCCCGCGGGTGAGCAGATCGGTGTCGTCCGCATCGAGGCCGCACTGCGTCTGGCCCAGGAGGCCGACCTCGATCTCGTCGAGGTGGCCCCCAACTCCAAGCCGCCCGTGGTCAAGATCATGGACTACGGCAAGTTCAAGTACGAGGCCGCGCAGAAGGCCAAGGAAGCGCGTCGCAATCAGGCGAACACGATCCTCAAGGAGGTTCGCTTCCGTCTGAAGATCGAGGCTCACGACTACACGACCAAGCTCAAGCGCGCCGAGGGCTTCCTCAAGGCCGGTGACAAGGTCAAGGCGATGATCCTGTTCCGTGGCCGTGAGCAGTCGCGTCCCGAGCAGGGCGTGCGTCTGCTGCGGAAGTTCGCCGAGGATGTCGCCGAGTTCGGCACCGTCGAGTCGAACCCGACGATCGACGGTCGCAACATGGTCATGGTCGTGGCTCCGCTGAAGAACAAGTCCGAGGCGAAGGCAGAGCAGAACGCGGTCCGCACCGCGAACAAGCAGGCCGCGCGCGAGGCGAAGAACGGCACGGACGCGGGTCCCACCGACGAGTCCGCGGCGTAAGCCGCCCCACCGACTCCCGCTTCCGAGCGGGTACCCACCGTCGCCCGCCAGGGCGCCACACGAAGGAAGAGAAGATGCCGAAGCAGAAGACCCACTCGGGTGCGAAGAAGCGCTTCAAGATCACCGGCAGCGGAAAGCTGAAGAAGCAGCAGGCCGGCATGCGCCACAACCTCGAGGTCAAGTCGAGCCGGCGCACCCGTCGCCTGAACCAGGACCAGGTCCTCTCCAAGGCCGACACCAAGGTCGCGAAGAAGCTTCTCGGTCGCTGAGCGCCGAACGTACGAATAGGAACACACGAAAATGGCAAGAGTCAAGCGCGCAGTCAACGCGCAGAAGAAGCGTCGCGTCATCCTCGAGCGCGCGTCCGGTTACCGTGGCCAGCGTTCGCGCCTGTACCGCAAGGCGAAGGAGCAGGTCACCCACTCCCTCGTCTACGCGTACCGTGACCGTCGCAAGCGCAAGGGCGACTTCCGTCGTCTGTGGATCCAGCGCATCAACGCCGCTGCCCGCCAGAACGGCATCACCTACAACCGCTTCATCCAGGGCCTCGGCCTCGCGGGTGTGCAGGTCGACCGCCGCATGCTGGCCGACCTGGCCGTGACCGACGCCGGCGCGTTCACCGCCCTGGTCGAGGTCGCCAAGAACGCTCTGCCCTCGGACGTCAACGCGCCGAAGGCCGCTGCCTGATCCTCGCGATCTGACGGGTGTCTCCCCTCGGGGAGGCGCCCGTTTCGCGTTCGCTCGCCCGGATAGACTGGGCCCGTGCTCGAGAACCCCCGCTCTCCCCGCGTCCGTGCCGTCGCCAAGCTGACCAAGCGCAGCGCCAGGGTCGAGACCGGGTCGTTCCTGCTCGAGGGCCCCCAGTCGGTGCGAGAGGCGTTGCAGTATCTGCCCGACGCGATCGTCGAGCTGTTCGCGACCCCCACTGCGTGGGAGAAGCACGCCGACGTGCGCGCTCTCGCCGACGAGCACGGCGTCGAGGTCGAGTACGTCACCGAGGCGGTGCTGGCCGCCATGGCCGACACCGTGACGCCGCAGGGGCTCATTGCGGTCACGCGCCAGACCCCGACTTCGGTGAAGGACATCTTCGCCGCCGAGCCCAAGCTGATCGCGATCTGCGAAGAAGTGCGCGACCCGGGCAACCTCGGCACCATCATCCGCGCCGCGGATGCGGCAGGAGCGGATGCCGTGGTGCTCACCGGACGCACGGTCGACCCCTACAACCCCAAGGTCGTGCGATCGACGACCGGCTCCCTCTTCCATCTGCCGGTCTCTGTCGGCGGCGACCTCGACGATGTGATCCGCCGGGCGCACGCCGCCGGCATGAACGTCGTGGCCGCGGACGTGAAGGGCGACGACCTGCTCGTCGCCCGCGCCGATGGCGTGCTCGCCCAGCCCACCGCCTGGCTGTTCGGCAATGAGGCGCGCGGGCTCGACGAGGATGCGCTCTCCCAGGCCGACCGGGCTCTGCGCCTGCCGATCTTCGGGCGCGCCGAGTCCCTCAACCTCGCGACGGCGGCGAGCGTCTGCCTCTACGAGTCGGCCTTCGCGCAGCGCGCGACGCACTGAGACCGCGCCCAGGCATCCGGAACCGCGCCGAGGCACCGGTCACGAATCGGTAAACCCGCGTGGGGTCGCGGCGGCGCGACGCGGCTCTGTTCTAGTCTGTAGCTCATGGCAGCGCGCAATGACGCCCTCGTGGTGGTCGAGAACGTCCAGAAGCACTACGGCGAGTTCCAAGCCCTCAAGGACATCGATCTGACGGTCGACCGGGGCGAGGTGGTCGTCGTCATCGGTCCGTCCGGCTCGGGGAAGTCGACGCTGTGCCGCACGATCAACCGTCTCGAGACCATCACGAGCGGCGAGATCCGGATCGACGGCAAGACCCTCCCCGCCGAGGGGAAGGGGCTCGCGAAGCTGCGTGCCGAGGTCGGCATGGTCTTCCAGTCGTTCAACCTCTTCGCGCACCTGACGATCCTCGAGAACGTGACCCTCGGCCCCATCAAGGTGCTCGGCAAGCCCAAGGCCGAGGCCGAGAAGGAGGCCATGGCGCTGCTGGAGCGCGTCGGCGTCGCGCAGCAGGCGTCCAAGCTGCCGGCGCAGCTCTCCGGCGGCCAGCAGCAGCGCGTCGCGATCGCACGCGCGCTCGCGATGCACCCCAAGGTGATGCTCTTCGACGAGCCGACCAGCGCGCTGGACCCCGAGATGATCAACGAGGTCCTCGACGTGATGGTCGAGCTCGCCAAGGAGGGCATGACGATGATCGTCGTCACCCACGAGATGGGCTTCGCGCGCAAGGCGGCCAACCGAGTCGTCTTCATGGCCGACGGCCAGATCGTCGAGGAGGCGGCTCCCGAGGAGTTCTTCACCAACCCGAAGAGCCCCCGTGCCAAGGACTTCCTCTCCAAGCTCCTCACCCACTGACCCCGCATCGAAACGCACCACAGCACAGAAGGAGAAGCACATGCGACGCACACGAGCTCTCGCAGGCATCGGAATCGCGACGGCGGCGCTGCTCGCCCTCACCGGCTGCAACAGCGGCAGCCCGAGCAACCCGGGCGGCGGAGACGCCGGAGACGGTGGCGACAAGCCGCTGTTCGAGGTGGCGAAGGACGTCACGCTCGACGGCAGCCCGACGTTCGACAAGATCGAGAAGGCCGGCAAGGTCACCATCGGCGTCAAGGAGGACCAGCCTGGTCTCGGCTACCTCGACGCGACGACCGGTGAGCGCACCGGTTTCGACGTCGACATCGCCCGCTGGATCGCAGCCTCGCTCGGCTACGGCGAGGACAAGATCGAGTTCAAGCCGATCGCCTCGGCCAACCGCGAGCAGGCGATCGTGAACGGCGACATCGACTACTACGTCGGCACCTACTCGATCAACGACAAGCGCAAGGAGCAGATCGACTTCGCCGGCCCGTACTTCATCACCGGCCAGGGTCTGCTCGTCGCGAAGGACGCCCCGGAAGCCGACAAGCTCGAGGACTTCAACGGCAAGACCGTGTGCTCGGCGACCGGTTCGACCCCGATCCAGAACATCAAGGCGAACTTCCCCGAGATCAAGACGCAGGAGTACGACCTGTACTCCGCGTGCGTCCAGGACCTCATCGACGGCAAGGTCGACGCGGTGACCACCGACCAGGCCATCCTGATCGGCTACGCGGCCCAGTACCCGGACGAGGTCAAGGTGACCGGCGGTCTTTTCACCGAAGAGCGCTACGGCGTCGGTCTGACCAAGGGCGATGACGTGCTGCGCACGCACATCAACGACCTGTTCACCGAGAACAACGACATCTGGCAGGCCATCTTCGACAAGAACCTCGGCGACTCGGGGATCAAGGTCGAGCAGCCCGAGGTCGACGCGTACTGATCACCCATCGGGGCGGCCCTGACGGGGCCGCCCCGATCCCATCCTGAGAAGGGAAGACGGCGTGGACGTCATCTTCGGAAACCTCGACCTGTGGGGTGAGGCGATCGCGAACACGCTGCTGGTGTTCTTCGTGGGCGGACTGATCGCCCTCGTGCTCGGCATCGTCGTCGGCGCGATGCGCGTCTCGCCCGTGCCGATCGCCCGCGGCGTGGGCACCGCGTACGTGAACATCATCCGCAACACCCCGCTGACGCTCGTCTTCTTCTTCTTCGTGTTCGGCTATCCGCAGCTCGGGCTCCCCGACCTGTCGAACACCGTGCTCGGCATCCTCGCCATTGGCATCTACACCGCCACCTACGTCGCCGAGGTGCTGCGCGCGGGCATCAACACCGTGCCGGTCGGCCAGGCGGAGGCCGCGCGTGCGATCGGCCTGCCGTTCGGCCAGGTCATGACCCTGGTCGTGCTGCCGCAGGCGTTCCGCTCGGTGGTCCCGCCCATGATGAGCGTCTTCATCGCTCTGCTGAAGAACACCACCGTCGCCGCCGGCTTCTCGATCGCCGAGCTCGCGGCGCTGCGGGCCACCATCAACGACGCGCCGGGGCGCCCCGGCAACCCGATGGAGGTCCTGCTCTGGGTCGCCGTGGTGTTCGTGGTGCTGGTGCTCGCGATGAGCGCGGTGCAGCGCCACCTCGAGAACAAGTGGAGGATCGCACGATGACCTCAGTGCTCTACGACGTCCCCGGCCCCCGGGCGATCGTCCGCAACCGCATCCTCGCGGTCGTCACCATCCTCGTCGTGCTGGCCGCGATCGGCTTCGTCCTCTACCGGATGTACGTCACCGGCCAGTTCGAGCCGCAGAAGTGGTATGTCTTCACCTTCGCGAACGTCTGGAAGGGCATCTTCGGCGCGCTCGGCAAGACCCTCGGCGCCTTCGCCCTCGCCGCTGTGCTGAGCCTCGTGCTCGGCTTCGTGCTCGCCATCGGCCGCCTCTCCGATCACGCCTGGGTGCGCATCCCGGTCGGCGTGATCATCGAGCTGTTCCGCGCCGTTCCCGTTCTCGTCTTCATGATGCTGCTGTACTACGGCCTCCCCGTCGCCGGCGTCGACATGGACCCGTACTGGGCCGTGGTCATCGGACTGATGGTCTACAACGGTTCGGTGCTCGCCGAGGCTTTGCGTGCCGGCATCGAGTCGCTGCCGAAGGGGCAGAAGGAGGCCGGGTACGCGATCGGCCTGCGCAAGAGCGGTGTGATGCGCCTCATCCTGCTGCCGCAGGCGGTGCGGGCCATGCTGCCCGTGATCGTCGCGCAGCTGGTGGTGACCCTCAAGGACACCGCGTTGGGGTTCATCATCACCTACCCCGAGCTGCTCTACTACGCGAAGCTGCTCAGCTCGCAGCAGGGTCGTCCCATCCTGCAGTCGGCGTTCGTCATCGGCGGCATCTACATCCTGCTCTGCCTGATCCTCGCCGGCGTGGCGAAGTGGATCGAGGTGCGCACGCGTCACTCCGCGAAGCTCACGGGCTACACCCCGGATGCCGACGGCGACCCACGCATCCACGGCGAGTCCACGGTGACCGAGGTCATCGCCATGCAGCGCGGGGCCGGGAAGTTCGATCCCGGCTCGGGCATTCCGCCCGCCCAGTTCTGACGCGGCCGAGAAGGCGCTCCCGGATCCCGGGAGCGCCTTCTTCCGTTCCGCCGCTCAGCCGGCGATGATCGCCGCGTACGCCTCGTCGAAGCGCCGCCGCAGATCGTCGTAGTACGTCCGCTGCCCGGCATCCGGTCGGGTGAGAGCGGTCTGCGGGATGATGGCGAGGGGATGATCGGGCTGCAGCACCGACAGCGCGATCGCCGCGGCGCCGCGCATCGTGACGCGCTTGACCTCGACCACCTGCACGGGGAACCCGAGCGCCTGGGCGACCACAGCCATCATCGACGGGAACGCGCCGGTGACCCCTCCCGAGGCGATCACGCGCTCGATTCGGGGGTTCACGTCGCGCAGCTGCTCGAACACCCGCTGGTAGGAGATGGCGATGCCCTCGGCGGCCGCGCGCCACAGCTCGCGCGGCCCCGAGGCCGACGACACCCCGGTCAGCGCGGCGCGGGCGCTGCCGGCCCATCCCGTCGCCCGCTCACCGGTGAGGAACGGCAGCATGAGCGGGGTGCCGTCTACGGGCCCCGCACGCAGCAGCTCGTCGATCTCGTCGTACGAGAGGGGAGCGAGCGTCGCCTGCAGCCACAGCGTCACGCGTCCGACGTCGTTGAGCGCTCCGCCGACGATCGACTGCGTGCGCGAGATACGGTACGCCCACAGGCCCGACGGCAGAACATCGGGAGTTCCGTCGACGATCACCCGGATCGCGCCGGAGGTCGCCGCCGACATCGCGGCCGTGTCCGGCGACGAGGCGCCCACACCGACGTTCGAGGCGTACCCGTCGGGGACGGCGGGGAACCATGCGGCCCCCTCGAGGGCCGGCCACCGCCGTGCGACGTCGGGGGAGACCGCGGTGATCGGCTCGTCGGGGTCGACGATCGGGGCGAAGCGCGACCGGTCGACGCCGACCGCGGCGAGCAGCTCCTCGTCGAGCTCGCAGGTGTGCCGGTTCAGGATGCCCGCCCATGCCATCGTCGAGGTCGCCGCCCCCTCGATGCCGGCGAGCCTGGCGTAGACGTACTCGCCGAGTGAGAGGAACTTCGCGGTGCGCGCGAAGACATCGGGAAGCTCGTCCTTGAGCCACAGCAGTCGCGGCGGGTGGTAGCTGGTGTGCAGGCGCGCCCCGACGCGCTGGTGCACCTCGGTCTCGTCCAGACGGGAGCGCAGCTCGGCCAGATGCCGGGCCGAGCGCGAATCCGCGTACGTGTAGCAGGGAGTCAGCGCCTCGCCCTGCGCATCGACGCACACCAGGGACGACGCGAAGGTGTCCATCACCACCGCGCGGATGAGCCCGGGCTCGATGCCCTCGACCACGTGACCGATCACCTCGGCGACCTCGGCGACGATCAGATCGGCGTCGATCTCGGCGGTGCCGTCGGCCTCTTCGATGAACAGATGCTCCGCCTTGGCGATGCGCTTCTTGATCGGCCTGGCGTACGCGTCGTACAGGCTGCAGCGCGTGGACCCCGAGCCGATGTCTATCGCCAGCACGTACGGTGCGGGCGCCGAGACCAGGGTGATGGCCTGCGTGGTGGGCAGCTCTTTCGCGGTCATCGTCCATCCCGTCGCACTCGTCGGTCGTCGTCGCTGGCGATCCTATCGGCGGGCGGGTCGGCAGTCGGGGCGCCGGTAGACTCTTCTCTCGTGTCAGACTCGCCCGAAACACCCCAGATCACACCCGAGGCGGTGCAGACCGCCGTCGACGCCGCGCTCGCCGCGATCGACGCCGCAGCCGACACGGCGGAGCTGAAGACGGCCCGCGCGTCGCACGTCGCCGAAGGCTCTCCGCTCGCCGTGCTGAACGCCTCGATGCGTCAGGTCGCCCCCGAGCACAAGGCCGCCTTCGGCAAGCTGATCGGGCAGGGCAGGGGTCGTGTGACGCAGGCGCTCGCCGCGAAGGAGGCAGAACTCGCCGAGGCCGAGACGGCGGCGCGTCTGGAAGCGGAGCGCGTCGACATCACCGCGATCGCGTCGCGCTCGCGCGTCGGTGCCCGGCACCCGCTGCCGCTCATGCAGGAGCAGATCAGCGACATCTTCGTCGGCATGGGGTGGGAGGTCGCCGAGGGGCCCGAGCTCGAGCACGAATGGTTCAACTTCGACGCGCTCAACTTCGACGAGGACCACCCGGCTCGCCAGGAGCAGGACACGTTCTACGTCGACCCGACCTCGCGGCACCTGGTGATGCGCACGCACACCAGTCCCGTGCAGGTGCGCTCGATGCTCGAGCGCGATCTGCCGATCTACGTGCTCTGCCCCGGACGCGTCTACCGCACCGACGAGTTCGACGCGACCCACCTGCCGGTGTTCACCCAGGTGGAGGGTCTCGTCGTCGACAAGGGCATCACGATGGCGCACCTGAAGGGCACCCTCGACCATCTCGCCCGGCAGCTGTTCGGAGCCGAGGCGAAGACGCGGCTGCGCACTAACTACTTCCCCTTCACCGAGCCGTCCGCCGAGTTCGACCTGTGGCACCCGACGTTCGCCGGCGGTGCGCGCTGGATCGAATGGGGCGGCTGCGGCATGGTCAACCCGAACGTGCTTCGTGCGGCGGGCATCGACCCCGAGGTGTACAGCGGGTTCGCGTTCGGAATCGGCGTCGAGCGCGCCCTGATGTTCCGCAGCGATGTGAAGGACATGCGCGACATGGCAGAGGGCGATGTGCGCTTCAGCGAGCAGTTCGGGATGGTGGTGTGATGCGCGTTCCGATCTCGTGGCTGCGCGAGTACGTCGACGTGGCGCCGGATGCCACTGCGGAGGACGTTCTGGCCTCGTTCGTGTCGGTCGGCTTCGAAGAGGAGGACGTCCACCGCTTCGAGATCTCAGGCCCCGTCGTCGTGGGGCGGGTGCTGTCGATCGAGCCCGAGCCGCAGAAGAACGGCAAGACGATCAACTGGTGCCAGGTCGATGTCGGCCCCGAGAACGGCGGCGTGCGCGGCATCGTGTGCGGCGCGCATAACTTCGTCGTCGGCGACAAGGTCGTGGTGAGCCTGCCGGGCGCCGTGCTGCCAGGGCCCTTCCCGATCTCGGCGCGTAAGACCTACGGTCACGTCTCCGACGGCATGATCGCGTCGGCTCGCGAGCTGGGTCTTGGCGACGAGCACGACGGCATCATCGTGCTCTCGACCCTCGGCCTCGACCCCGAGGTCGGCGCGGATGCCATCGCTCTGCTGCATCTCGACGACTTCGCCGTCGATGTGAACGTCACGCCCGACCGCGGCTACGCGTTCTCGCTGCGGGGACTCGCTCGTGAGTACTCCCACGCCACCGGGGGGGCGTTCCGCGACCCGGCCGAGCGCGACTTCTCGCAGGTGCAGCCCGGATCCGGATTCGAGGTCCGTGTCGACGATCAGGCGCCCATCCGCGGGGCGGTCGGCGCGAGCGAGTTCGTCGTGCGCGTCGTGCGCGACGTCGACCCTTCGCGGCCCACTCCGCCGTGGATGATCGCACGGCTGAGCCTGGCGGGAATGCGCCCGCTCGGCGTGCTGATCGACATCACGAACTACGTGATGCTCGAGCTCGGCAATCCGATCCACGGCTACGATCTCGACCGGCTGCAGGGCGGCATCGTCGTGCGTCGCGCGGCCGAGGGGGAGCGAATGACGACGCTCGACGGCCAGGAGCGCGCTCTGCACGTCGAGGATCTGCTCATCACCGACGGCTCGGGACCGATCGGCCTCGCCGGCGTCATGGGCGGCGGCAGCACCGAGATGAGCGACGCGACCCGCAACGTGCTCATCGAGGCGGCCATCTTCGACCCCGTCACCATCGCGCGCACGGCTCGACGGCACAAGCTGCCCAGCGAGGCGTCGAAGCGCTTCGAGCGCGGCGTCGACCCGCTCATCCCGTTCGTCGCGGCCCGCCGCGTGGCCGACCTCATGGTCGAACTCGCCGGTGGAAGGCTGACCGATGAGGGCGGCGCCCTCTACGCCGAGGTCGAGATCCCCGGCATCGATCTGCCCCGCGGCTTCACGCAGGGCGTCGTCGGGGTCGACTACACCGACGCCGAGATCGTCAGCGCGCTTGAGATGATCGGCGCGGAGCTGGCCGAATCCGACGGCGGCTGGTTCGTCATCCCGCCGAGCTGGCGACGCGATCTGACCGACAAGTGGACGCTGGTCGAGGAGGTCGCGCGGATCCACGGGCTCGACCGCATCCCGTCGATCCTGCCGACACCGCCCTCCGGCCGCGGATACACCGCGCTGCAGGTCGGGCGCACACGCGTGGCGGATGCGCTCGCCGCGGCCGGCTTCGTCGAGACGCCGTCGTTCCCGTTCACCACGGAGGAGCAGAACGATCTGCACGGCTCTGCGAGCGGGTCGCACGTGCCGAGCATCCGTCTCGCCAACGCCCTCGATGGTCAGGCGCCGTTCCTTCGCCGCTCGCTCGTGCCCGGCCTCCTGCAGACCGCGCACCGCAACATCTCGCGCGGACTCGTCGACCTGGCGCTGTTCGAGGTCGGATCGGTGTTCACCCCTGCGGAGGGCGTCGCATACGGCACGGATGCCGTGCCGCCGCTGGGCCGGCGTCCGTCGGACGAGACGCTAGCCGAGCTCGACGCGTCGATCCCGCCGCAGCCGCGCCTCGTCTCGGCGCTGCTCACCGGGAACATCACTCCTCGGCAGCCGGGTCGCGCCGCCGAGCACGTCGACCTCTCCGATGCTCTGGACGCCGTCCGGGTGATCGGCGTCGCCGCCGGCGTCGAGATCGACGTCGAGCAGACGCAGCGTGCGGCGCTGCACCCGGGCCGCGCGGGCGCGCTGAGCGTTCACGGCGAACAGGTCGGGTACGTCGGCGAGCTGCACCCGCGGGTGTCGGCCGACGCCGATCTTCCCGGGCGCGCATACGTGCTCGAACTGGATCTCGATCGCGTGCTGACCCTCGCCGGTCACCGGGTCGTGGCCGAGTCGCTGTCGACGTTCCCCGCCGCGACGCAGGACGTCTCGCTGGTGGTGAGCGTCGCCGTGCCGGCATCCGAGGTCCGCGCCGCGCTCGTCGAGGGCGCCGGAGAACTGCTCGAGTCGGCGCGGCTCGTCGACGACTACCGCGGTGAGGGGCTGGGCGAGGGGCTGAAGAGCCTCAGTTTCGCGCTGCGTTTCCGGGCATCCGACCGCACGCTCACCGCGGCCGAGGCGACCGAGGCGAAGCTCGCCGGCGTCGCCGTCGCCGCCGAGCGCTTCGACGCGACCATCCGCGACTGACCGCACGCGGTGCAGCCCTCCTGAGCCGACGGGATCAGGAGGGCTGCGCCGCGTTCCGCTCTGCTCTCGCGTTCCGGTCAGCGCTTGCGTTCCGGTCTGCTCTGAGCGGAATCGCTTCCGCTCGGAGCACGCCGGTGATGTCATGGCCGCATGACTCAGGTGCTCGTGCTCGGCGGAACAGGATGGCTTTCCGGACGGATCGCCCGGCGGTGGCGGGATGCCGGCGCCGAAGTGATCTGTCTGGCACGGGGTGAGCGCCCCGCGCCGGACGGCACGGGGCTGCTCCGCGGTGATCGGGACGACCCCCGGGTATACGAGCAGCTCGCCGAGCAGAGCTGGGACGAGGTCGTCGACGTGTCATCGCGCGCCGACCACGTCGCTGCGGCCGTCGAGGCGCTCGGCGACCGCGCCCATCACTGGACGTACGTGTCGTCGATGTCGGTCTACTCCGATGACGTCGCCGACGGCCTCTACGAGTCGGGGGTCAGGCTCGCGCCGGCGCAGCCCGGCGACGAGTACGACTACGGGGCGCAGAAGGTCGCGGCCGAGGACGCCGTGGTGACGCTCGGAGACCGGGCGCTGATCGTGCGCCCTGGCCTCATCGTGGGTGCAGGCGACCCGAGCGACCGCTTCGGATACTGGGCGGCGGCTTTCGCGCGGGCGGGGATCGGACCCGTGCTGGTGCCAGAGCTGGCCGGACGCGTCGCCCAGGTGATCGACGTCGACGACCTCGCCGACTTCCTCGCCGCTGCGTGGCGGAGCGGGATCATGAACGCCATCGGAGAGGTGCATCCGCTCGCCGAGCTGCTCAGCCGCGTTCGCGCGGCAGCCGGGCACAGCGGAGAGCTGCTCGAGGCTGGCGATGAGTGGCTCGAAGCGCACGACGTGCAGTACTGGATGGGGGAGAGGTCGCTGCCGCTCTGGCTGCCGGCCGACATGCCCGGTTTCATGCGTCGCGACAATTCCGCGTACCGCGCCGCCGGCGGGTCGTTCCGCCCGCTCGACGAGACGATCCGCGTCGTCCTCGACGACGAGCGCGCCCGCGGTCTGGATCGCGAGCGCCGAGCAGGACTCAGCCGCGACGACGAAGTCGCGCTCATCGACCAGCTGACATCGCCCTGACACCGTCACCGCGATCCGGCGCGACATCGACGAGCTGTCCTTCATCCGCGGGCTCGCCGATGGGTCCCTCGATCGACGGGACTTTCTGTTCTACCTCGCGCAGGACGCGCTGTATCTGCGCGAGTACGCCCGAGTGCTCGCAGAGGCGGCGCGGCTCGCGCCGACGGCAGCCGAACAGGCGTTCTGGGCGGACTCTGCGAAGGGCTGCATAGCCGGAGAGCTCGAGCTGCACGCCTCGTGGTTGACGCCCGAGACGGGAATCACCGCAGAGACCTTCGACGCCGAGCCCAGCGCGGTCACCACCGCGTACCTCGACCATCTGCGCGCGGCCGCGTTCTCGGGCGAGTACGCGACGCTGATCGCCGCCGTGCTTCCGTGCTTCTGGCTGTACGCCGATCTCGGCGAGCGGCTGCATGCCGGGGAGTTCGGCGCGCGAGCGCTCGATCCGCGCCACCCCTACGCGTCCTGGCTGCAGACCTACGCCGACCCCGAGTTCGCCGAGGCGAACGAGCGCGCCATCGGCTTCGTCACCGCCGTGGCGGCCGCGTCCGACGAGCAGCTCCGCAGGCGCATGCACCGCGCGTTCATCGGCGCAGCGGAGCACGAGCGGGCGTTCTTCGACATCCGCTGATGGCACGGCGCCGAGGCCGCGGATTTGCGGATGCCGCGGCCTCGGCGCTACTGTCGCCGCATGCCCTCGGCCGCACAGCCCTCTCAGACGCTCATCCTCAGCGTCACTGCTGTGCGCCGACGCCGCGGCGGCCGCCGACTCTAGGCGACGCCGCGCCCCTCGACGAGCTCAGCCCATAGACGGCTCAGGGATCCGAATCGAAGGGAACCGGTGTCGCCGCCCCGGCCCCGCTCATCGCTCGCATCCCGCGTCATCCTCGGGGTCGATCGAGCCCCGACCGTTAAGGTAGAAGAATGACGTACTCCGTCGCCGTCTCCGGCGCATCCGGCTATGCGGGAGGCGAGATCCTGCGGCTTCTCGCCGCCCATCCCGACATCGAGATCCGTACCGTGACCGCGCACTCCAACGCCGGTCAGCCCCTCGTCGAGCACCAGCCGCACCTGCGCTCCCTCGCGCATCTGACGCTGCGGGACACCACCGCCGAGACCCTGTCGGGGCACGACATCGTCTTCCTCGCCCTGCCGCACGGCCAGTCGGGTCAGTACACGGATGCGCTGGGCGACGCGCCTCTGATCATCGATGCCGGCGCCGACCACCGGCTCACCTCCCCGGATGCATGGGATGCCTTCTACGGCGGCGCGTTCCACGAACCGTGGGCGTACGGGGTTCCCGAGCTGCTCACCGCGGCCGGCAAGCAGCGCGAGAACCTGCGCGGCGCCTCGCGAATCGCCGCTCCCGGCTGCAACGCCTCCACCGTCAGCCTGAGTCTCGCCCCCGGAGTCGCCGCCGGAGTGATAGACCCGTCCGACATCGTCAGCGTGCTCGCCGTCGGCCCCTCGGGCGCAGGCAAGAGCCTGAAGACCAACCTGCTCGGCAGCGAGATCCTCGGCACGGCCAACCCGTATGCGGTCGGCGGCGCGCACCGCCACATCCCCGAGATCCGCCAGGCGCTGGCCGCGGCATCAGCCCACGCGCCCGACGACATCCGCATCTCGTTCACGCCCGTCATCGTCCCGATGGCCAGGGGCATCCTCGCCACCTCGACTGCGCCGATCGTCCCCGGCACGACCGACGCTCAGATCCGAGACGCGTGGCAGAGCGCCTACGGCGACGAGACCTTCGTGCAGCTGCTCCCCGCGGGGCACTTCCCCCGTACCGCCGACGTGCTCGGCGCGAACACCGCGCTGATGGGTCTCGCCATCAACCGGGCCGCGAACCGGGTGGTCGTCGTGACCGCCGTCGACAACCTCGTCAAGGGCACGGCCGGCGCCGCCGTGCAGTCCATGAACATCGCGCTCGGTCTGCCCGAAGGCCGCGCCCTCACCGTGAACGGAGTCGCGCCGTGAGTGTCACCGCACCCCAGGGATTCGAAGCATCCGGAGTCGCCGCAGGGCTCAAGAGCACGGGCAAGCCCGACGTCGCCGTGGTCGTCAACCGCGGCCCGCGCCGGATCGGCGCCGCCGTCTTCACGACCAATCGCGCCAAGGCCAACCCGATCATCTGGTCGCAGCAGGTCATCGCCGATCGAGTGGTCGAGGCCGTCGTGCTCAACTCCGGCGGAGCCAACTGCTTCACCGGCGCCTTCGGCTTTCAGACCACACACCTCACCGCCGAGAAGGCAGCCGAGCTGCTCGGTGTGAGCGCGGGTGACGTGCTGGTGTGCTCGACCGGCCTCATCGGCACCGGCGACGAGGTGTTCCGCGGCAAGGTGCTCGACGGTGTCGAGCGCGGCATCGCCGCGCTCAGCCCCGGCGGCGGCGACGACGCGGCCCTCGCGATCATGACGACCGACAGCGTGGCGAAGACCTCCGTCGTCAGCCGGGAGGGCTGGACGATCGGCGGAATGGCGAAGGGGGCCGGCATGCTCGCGCCGGGACTCGCGACCATGCTCGTGGTGATCACCACCGATGCCGACCTCGAGGCGTCCGAGGCCGATGCGGCGCTGCGCAGGGCGACCGCCGTCAGCTTCGACCGGCTCGACTCCGACGGATGCATGTCGACCAACGATCAGGTCACGCTGCTCGCGAACGCCGCCAGCGGCATCCGTCCCGATCTCGACGACTTCGCCGCCGCGCTCACCCAGCTGTGCCGTGATCTCGCCGAGCAGCTGCAGGCCGATGCCGAGGGCGCCAGCCACAGCATCGCGGTCGAGGTGAAGAATGCGGTCACCGAGACCGAGGCCGTCGAGGTCGGCCGGTCGGTCGCCCGCAACAACCTCTTCAAAGCGGCCATCTTCGGAAACGACCCGAACTGGGGTCGTGTGCTCGCCGCCATCGGCACGACCTCGGCCCAGTTCGACCCCTACGACGTCGACGTGTCGATGAACGGCGTGCGCGTGTGCACCGCGGGAGGGCCGGACCGGCCGCGCGAGGAGGTCGACCTCACACCGCGTGCGGTGCACATCGAGATCGACCTGAAGATGGGTGACGCCACCGCGACCATCCTCACCAACGACCTGACACACGACTACGTGCACGAGAACAGCGCCTACGCCTCATGACCGACATCCAGGACACCGCGCCCGAAGAGGCCGCCGTCAAGGCCGCGACCCTCATCGAATCCCTGCCGTGGCTGAAGAGGTTCCGCGATCATATCGTGGTCGTGAAGTACGGCGGCAACGCGATGGTCTCGGATGAGCTGCAGGAGGCGTTCGCGCAGGACATCGCCTATCTGCGCTACGTCGGTGTGCAGCCGGTCGTCGTGCACGGCGGAGGGCCGCAGATCTCGGACATGCTCGACCGACTCGCCATCCCGAGCGAGTTCAAGGGCGGTTACCGCGTCACGAACACCGAGGCGATCAGCGTGGTGCGCATGGTGCTGACCGGTCAGGTGAACCCGCAGCTGGTCGCGAAGATCAACTCGCACGGGCCCATCGCCACCGGGCTCAGCGGTGAGGACGCCGGGTTGTTCGGCGGGCGTCGTCGAGGCGTCGTGATCGACGGCGAAGAGGTCGACCTCGGTCGCGTCGGCGATGTCGTGCAGGTCGATCCCACGCCTGTGCTCGACCACCTGGCCGCCGGGCGCATCCCGGTCGTCTCGTCGATCGCCCCCGACCTCGATCACCCGGGTCAGTCGCTCAACGTGAACGCGGATGCCGCGGCATCCGCCCTCGCCGTCGCACTCGACGCACGCAAGCTGGTGATCCTCACCGACGTGCCGGGACTGTACGCCGACTGGCCGAACCGCGACTCGCTCGTCTCGCACATCAGCTCGAGCGCTCTCGTCGAGATGCTCCCGACCCTCGAGTCGGGGATGATCCCGAAGATGCGGGCCTGCCTCGACGCCGTCGAGGGAGGCGTCGACGCCGCCGCGATCATCGACGGACGCGTGCCGCACTCGGTGCTGGTCGAGCTGTTCACGAGCAAGGGGATCGGCACGGAGGTGGTCAAGGATGTCTGACTGGAACGACGATGCGGCACGCGATCTGATGAGCCTGGGCGGGCGGCTGGCGCTGCTCACCCGTGGTGAGGGGTCGTGGGTGTGGGACGCCGACGAGAACCGCTACCTCGACTTCCTCGGGGGCATCGCGGTGAATTGCCTCGGGCACGCCCACCCCGTCTTCGTCGACGCCGTCTCGCGACAGGCCGCGACGCTGTCGCACGTGTCGAACTACT
Organism: Microbacterium sp. nov. GSS16; assembly: GCF_028198145.1. Lineage (NCBI taxonomy): Bacteria > Bacillati > Actinomycetota > Actinomycetes > Micrococcales > Microbacteriaceae > Microbacterium > Microbacterium sp. nov. GSS16. The sequence continues at coordinate 1,848,823 of NZ_CP116338.1, forward strand.
TCGCCTCGCCCGCACAGCTCGAGATCGCCGCGCGGCTGAAGCGCCTCGCCGGCACGGGCGAGCAGGGCCGCGTGTACCTGGCGAACTCCGGTGCCGAGGCGAACGAGAGCGCCATCAAGCTGTCGCGTCTGCACGGCGCGCGCTTCACCGAGACCGAGGGCAGGGCCCGCACGACGATCCTCGTGGTCGAGGGCGCCTTCCACGGGCGCACGATGGGCACGCTGTCGCTGACGCCGAAGGCCGCGTACCGCGACCCGTTCGAGCCCGCCATTCCGGACGTGGTGACCGTCGAGCGCTCGGTCGAGAGCCTCGAGGCGGCCTTCGCGTCGCACGCCGTCGCGGCGATGATCGTCGAGCCCATCCAGGGCGAGGCGGGCGTCGTCGAGCTGCCGGCCGGCTTCCTCTCCCGTGCTCGCGAGCTCGCCACCGAGAACGACGCACTGCTCATCCTCGACGAGGTGCAGACCGGCTCAGGGCGCACGGGGGAGTGGTTCGCCTTCCAGCGCGAGGGCATCACCCCGGATGCCGTGACCGTGGCCAAGAGCATCGGGGCCGGCTTCCCGCTCGGCGCGCTGATCACCTTCGGCGCGGCCAGCGACCTGTTCTACCCCGGCACTCACAACTCGACCTTCGGCGGCAATCCGCTCGCGAGCGCCGTGGCCAACGCCGTCCTCGGGCACATCGAGAGCGAGAACCTGCTCGAGAACGTCACCGCGCGCGGCGCCCAGCTGCGCGGCGCCGTGACCTCCCTGCCCCTGGTGGACGGCACGTCCGGGGCGGGGCTGCTGATCGGCATCCACCTCACCGCGCCGGTCGCCGCGGAGGTCCGCGCGGCGGCGCACGAGGGCGGCCTCATCGTCAACGCGCCCACGGCCGACACCATCCGCATCGCCCCCGCCTACACGATCGGCGACGACGAGGTCGAGGAGTTCGTCGTCCGCTTCGGCGCCGCGCTCGCGGCCGTCGCCGAGACCGTCCAGGCACCCACCGCAACCACCCTCACGGAGGCTTCCGCATGACCCGCCACCTGCTGCGCGATGACGACCTCACCCCTGCCGAGCAGGCCGAGATCCTCGACCTCGCGCTCGAGCTGAAGAAGGATCGCTGGGCGAGCAAGGCTCTCTCAGGTCCTCAGACCGTCGCCGTGATCTTCGACAAGTCCTCGACCCGCACCCGGGTCTCGTTCGCGGTGGGCATCGCGGATCTGGGCGGATCGCCGCTGATCATCTCGACGGCGAACAGCCAGCTCGGTGGCAAGGAGACCCCCTCCGACACCGCGCGAGTGCTCGAGCGTCAGGTGGCTGCCATCGTGTGGCGCACCTACGCGCAGTCGGGTCTCGAGGAGATGGCACGCGGTACCCGGGTTCCCGTCGTCAATGCGCTCTCCGACGACTTCCACCCCTGCCAGCTGCTGGCCGACCTGCTCACGATCCGCGAGCACAAGGGTGATCTGAAGGGGCTGACCCTGTCGTTCTTCGGCGACGGGCGCAGCAACATGGCGCACTCCTACGTGCTCGCCGGAGTGACCGCGGGGATGCACGTGCGCATCGCCTCGCCCAAGGCCTACGCCCCGCGCGCCGACGTGGTCGCCGCCGCCGAGGCCAGGGCCGCGGAGACAGGCGGCTCGCTCACCCTGACGACCGATGCCCACGAGGCTGTCGTCGGCGCCGACGTGGTCGTCACCGACACCTGGGTGTCGATGGGCAAGGAGGAGGAGAAGATCGAGCGGCTGCGCGACCTCGGCGGGTACAAGGTCACCACCGGGATCATGTCGCAGGCGGCTGCGGACGCCATCTTCATCCACTGCCTCCCGGCCGATCGCGGCTACGAGGTCGACTCCGAGGTCATCGACGGCCCGCAGAGCGTCGTCTGGGACGAAGCCGAGAACCGTCTGCACGCGCAGAAGGCACTGCTGGTGTGGCTGCTCGGCAAGCAGGAGACGACGGCGTGAGCGGCAACGGCACGAATGACGGGGCGCTCTGGGGTGCGCGCTTCGCAGGGGGACCCTCGCCCGAGCTCGCCGAGCTGAGCCGGTCGACGCACTTCGACTGGATCCTCGCCCCGTACGACATCGCCGGCTCGCACGCCCACGCCACCGCTCTGGAGGCCGCGGGATACCTCGAGGCCGACGAGGCGCGAATCATGCACGAGGGACTGGATGCCCTCGCCGCCCGCATCGCAGACGGCACGCTGCTGCCCGATCCGGGCGACGAGGACGTGCACGGCGCCCTCGAGAAGGCGCTCATCGCCGAGGTCGGCGCCGAGGTCGGCGGCCGGCTGCGCGCCGGTCGCAGCCGCAACGATCAGATCGCCACCCTCGTGCGCATGTATCTCATCGACCACGCCGGGATCATCGCGAAGCACCTGCTTCGTGTGATCGACGCCCTGGTCGCGCAGGCCGAAGCGCATCCCGGTGCCATCCTGCCTGGCCGCACACACCTGCAGCACGCGCAGCCGGTGCTGCTCGCCCATCACCTGCAGGCGCACGCCTGGCCCCTCGTGCGCGAACTCGAGCGTCTCGTCGACTGGCGGCGCCGCGCCGGCGCGTCGCCCTACGGCGGGGGAGCGCTCGCCGGGTCGACCCTGGGCCTGGATCCCGCTCTCGTGGCTCGCGAGCTGGGGCTCGACCGTCCGGCCGAGAACTCGCTCGACGGCACTTCCGCACGCGACGTGGTGGCGGAGTTCGCCTTCATCGCCGCGATGACCGGCATCGACCTGTCTCGTCTGAGCGAGGAGATCATCCTCTGGAACACCCGCGAGTTCGGCTTCGTCACGCTGGATGACGCGTACTCGACCGGGTCGAGCATCATGCCGCAGAAGAAGAACCCCGACATCGCCGAGCTCGCGCGCGGGAAATCCGGTCGACTGATCGGCAACCTGTCCGGACTGCTCGCGACGCTCAAAGGTCTGCCGCTGGCCTACAACCGCGATCTGCAGGAGGACAAGGAGCCCGTCTTCGACTCTGTGCAGACGCTCGAAGTGGTGCTTCCGGCGTTCGCCGGCATGATCGCGACTCTGCGGTTCGACACCGAGCGGATGGCGGCGCTCGCACCGCAGGGCTTCTCGCTCGCGACGGATGTCGCCGAGTGGCTGGTCAAGCGCCGCGTGCCGTTCCGTGATGCCCACGAGATCTCGGGCGCGCTGGTGCGCGCCTGCGAGGAGCGGGGCATCGGTCTGGAGGATGCGGATGAGGCGCTGCTGCGTTCGGTGTCGGAGCATCTGACGCCCGAGGTGCGCGATGTGCTGTCGATCGAGGGCTCGGTGGCGTCGCGCTCGGGTGCCGGCGGCACGGCGCCGGAGCGGGTGGCGGAGCAGCGGGCCGAGCTCGTGGCCCGGGCACAGGCCGCCGCGCATTCGCTGGGCCTCTGACCGAGGGCATCCCTTCGGGCTGCAGTGAACATGAGTGAATCACTTATTTCTTGAGAATATCAGTGATACCCTGATGTCATGGTGATCGCAGTCACAGCCGACATCATCGGGTCCCGGCAGCTCGATGATCGCGTCGCGGCGCAGCGGCACTTCGATACGGCGATCGTGCGGGCAGAGCAGGATCTCCCCCTCGCCACGCAACCTCTCCGGCCGACAGTCGGCGATGAGCAGCAGGGTGTCTATCCCACGCTCGACGCTGCACTTGCCTCTGTGCTGCTGATCCGTCTCGCACTGCCGGACGGAGTGGAGTTCCGCTTCGGCGTCGGGGTCGGAGATGTGGGGGTCATCCCCTCGGCCGCGTCGCGGGAGGGCATACCCGAGGGGCCGGGCTGGTGGGCCGCGCGCAGCGCCATCGAGCATGTGCAGACGCTGCAGAGGCGCGCCGCGCCCGAGGCTCGAAGCTGGATCGCCGTGGATGAGAGCGCGCAGATGCCTGCGGAGCAGGTGCGATGGGCGAATGCCTACCTGCTGGCACGGGACGAACTCGTCGGCGGGATGCGGGAGCGCCTGCGGCGTCTGACCTACGGTCGCTGCCTCGGCCGTACCCAGCGGGAGCTCGCGGAGCAGGAGGGGATCACGCAGTCGGCGGTGTCGCAGGCGCTGACGGCCGCGGGCTCGGCGGCAGTGGTCGAGGGATTCCGGCTGCTCGACATCTGACGAGGAACAGTCTCAGCCCAGGATGAGGCGCAGGATCAGGCCGATCACCCCTGCCCACAGCAGGCTTGCGAGGGTGCCGATGATGAAGCGCTCCCTGGCCTCGGCCTCGGCGAGCTCCGGAAAGCGTCCGATGCCCTTCACGGCGATGATCGCCGCGATCACCTCGGGGAACCCCACTGCGATCGCCAGCACGGTGCAGATCCGCTCGAGATATCCGATCACCGTGCCCCCGCGCATGAGGGTGCGGGCGTGAGAGGGGTCGGCGTGCTGCGCCGCGACGATGAGGATGCCGCCGTCCTCGGTCTCCCGCACTCGCCTGCCCGTGGCGATGTCCAGCGTCCGCCGGGTGAACGGGTTGCCCCCGATCGTCGCGGCGCCGATGCCGATCACGGTCAACGGAACGGCGATCGCCGGGATCGCGATCGGTCGGACGACGATGACGATCGTCACCGCCGCGACGAGGAGGACGGCGCATATCGCCATGGTCGTCGTCGAAGGTCTGCGCACCCCCAGCAGCGAGAACACGAGCACGACGACCAGCGCGATGAGGATGATCGCGGAGAGAACGGCGGAGGTGAGCGGATCGACCGGCTGCATGCCGTCAGCATCCCACGGGGATCCGACGCCGGCCGGGGACGGGACGCGTGTCACGCGCTGATAGCCTGGAAAGCGTGTCGAATTCCGCTCTGACGACCGCCCCGGTGGCGCTCGATCCCACGTTCGAGAACGTGTGGGACGAGCTGCTGTGGCGCGGACTCGTCCACGTGTCCACCGATCAGGAGGCGCTGCGCGCCCTTCTCGCCGGGGACCCGATCACCTATTACTGCGGATTCGACCCGACCGCGCCGAGCCTGCACCTCGGAAACCTCGTTCAGCTGCTCACCCTGCGCCGCATCCAGCTCGCCGGCCACAAGCCGCTCGGCCTCGTCGGCGGCTCCACGGGCCTGATCGGCGACCCGCGGCCCACGGCCGAGCGCACGCTCAACACGCGCGAGACGGTCGAGGAGTGGGTGCAACGGCTGCGCGTGCAGGTCGAGCGCTTCCTCAGCTTCGAGGGCGAGAACGCCGCGCGCATCGTGAACAACCTCGACTGGACGGCGCCGATGAGCGCCATCGACTTCCTGCGCGAGATCGGCAAGCACTACCGCGTGGGCACGATGCTGAAGAAGGATGCCGTCGCGGCGCGCCTGAACTCGGACGCAGGCATCAGCTACACCGAGTTCAGCTACCAGATCCTGCAGGGAATGGACTTCCTCGAGCTGTTCCGCTCGTACGACTGCGTGCTGCAGACGGGCGGCAGCGATCAGTGGGGGAATCTCACCAGCGGCACCGACCTCATCCACCGTGTGGAGGGCGTCTCGGCGCACGCCATCGGCACCCCGCTGATCACCAACAGCGACGGCACGAAGTTCGGCAAGAGCGAGGGCAACGCCATCTGGCTCGACGCCGAGATGTGCAGCCCGTACCGCATGTACCAGTTCTGGTTGAGCACCGCCGACGCCGATGTGATCGACCGGCTGAAGGTCTTCACCTTCCTCACCCGTGCCGAGATCGAGGAGTACGCGACGCTCGTCGAGAGCGAGCCCTTCCGTCGTGCGGCGCAGAAGCGCCTCGCGCTCGAGGTGTGCACGACCGTGCACGGCGTCGAAGCGACCGCCGCGGTGATCGCCGCATCGGAGGCGCTCTTCGGTCAGGGCGACCTGGGCGAGCTCGACGCGGCGACCCTGCGCACCGCGCTGGACGAGCTGCCGAACGCGACGCTTCCGGCGGGATCATCCGTGGTCGAGGCACTGGTGGCGACCGGACTGGTCGCCAGCGCTTCCGAGGCGCGCCGAGCCATCTCGCAGGGCGGCGTCACCCTCGACGGGGCGAAGGTGAGCGACCCGGATGCCGTGGTTCGTGGCACGCTGCCCGGCGGGGTCTCGGTGCTGCGCCGCGGCAAAAAGACGCTCGCGGGAGTGCTCCCGCAGTGAGGCCGCTCGGCGTGGCTACCCGGCTTCCCCTCCGGGGACTGCAGTAGCATCGGACAGCTGACGCTGTCCGCAAGCACTCGAGGAGCTGGTCCCCTTGCCCAAGGAAGCACATGTCCGCCGTACCGCCCCGCGCCGCGTCACACGCCGGCTGCAGGTCGATGACGTTCTGGTCGTCCGCAAGAGCCGTCTGAGGACGGCGATCTCGGGCACCGTCGTCGGCAACTTCATGGAGTGGTTCGACTTCGGGGTCTACGGCTACCTCGCCGTGACACTCGCCGTCGTCTTCACCGGCGACCTGCCGGGTGCGTGGGGTCTGCTGATCACCCTGCTCGGCTTCGCCATCTCGTTTCTCGTGCGCCCGCTGGGCGGGCTCGTGCTCGGGCCGCTGGGCGATCGCATCGGGCGGCAGCGCGTGCTGTTCCTCACGATGGCGATGATGGCGGCGGCGACCGGCCTGATCGGCGTGCTGCCCACCTCGGCGCAGATCGGCCTGTGGGCCATCATCCCGCTGTACCTGCTGAAGATGGTGCAGGGCTTCTCGACCGGCGGCGAGTACGCCGGCGCGACGACGTACGTCTCGGAATTCTCGCCCGACCGCAGCCGCGGCTACTGGTCGTCGTTCCTCGACGTCGGCTCCTACGTCGGCTTCGCCGCCGGCGCCAGCGTCGTGGCACTGACCACCTGGATCACCGAGAACCTGTCCGGCCCCGACGCCATGACCGAGTACGGCTGGCGCATCCCGTTCCTCATCGCCATCCCGCTCGGCGCGGTCGCGATCTGGTTCCGCCTGCGCATCCCCGAGACCCCCGCCTACGAGGCCGAGGAGAGCGCGGGACTCAACCGCGCCGACGCCGCCGATCCCATGGCGCGCCAGGGAGTCGCCGGGATCTTCCGCCACTACTGGCGGCAGATCCTCATCGGCGTCGCCCTCGTCTCGGCGACGAACACCGCCGGGTACGCCCTCACCAGCTACATGCCGACCTATCTCGAGACCGAGGTCGGGGTGTCGAACCTCATGGCGGCGCTGGCCACCGTCCCGGTGCTCATCGTGATGAGCGCGTGCCTGCCCCTGATCGGGAAGCTGTCGGACCGCATCGGCCGGCGACCGGTGTACGGCATCGCCGTCGGATCGACGATCGTGCTCATGCTGCCCGCCTTCGCGGTGATGCAGATCGGCGAGGAGTGGGCGGTCATGATCGCGCTGGCCATGGTCGCCATCCCGGTGGCGTTCTACGTGGCGATCTCGGCTTCGGCCCTGCCCGCGCTGTTTCCCACGGCGTCGCGGTTCGGCGCGATGGCCATCGCCTACAACCTCGCCGTGTCGCTGTTCGGCGGCACCACGCCGCTGTTCAGCCAGGCGTTGATCGAGCTGACCGGGATCATCTACATGCCCGCGTTCTACATCATGTTCTTCGCCGCGCTGGGCGGTGTCGCTCTGCTGAGCATGCGCGAGACCGCGCAGCGTCCGCTGCTGGGCTCGGTGCCGACGGTCGAGAGCGAGGCCGAGGCCGAGAAGCTCGTGGCGGGGCAGGACGAGAACCCGTTCATCGACACCAGCACGATGCCGCTCACCGTGGTCGGCGCGGAGACGGACGGGTCGGGCGGTACCGCGCGCGAAGAGCCGGCCGGCGCCTGAGCCGACCGCTGAACTCACCGACAGCTGAGACCGCATGCCGTTCACGCCCAGTCACGCCGTCGTCGCGCTGCCGTTCGTGCGCACCCCGCTGGTGCCGGCGGCGCTCGCGATCGGGGCGATGACGCCCGACCTGCCGTTGTTCATGCGAGGCCTCGGCCTCGACTACCTGTTCACCCACGCGCCGGCGAACGTCGTGTACACGGCGCTCGTCGCGTTCGTGCTGCTGCTGGTGTGGAGAGTCGTGCTGCGACCGGGCCTCGTCGCCCTCGCGCCGGACGCCCTCGCGCGGCGTCTTCCCTCGGAGTGGTCGGTCTCCGGGTGGTCGGCAGCACGGGATGCCGTGCGCGGGCGCGGTGGGCGCCGCGGACCGTGGCTGCTCGCGCTGTCACTCGTCCTCGGTGTGCTCTCGCACATCGGCTGGGATCTGTTCACCCACGAGGGGCGCTGGGGCGTCGAGACGTTGACCGCGTTGCAGCAGATGTGGGGCCCGATGCCCGGATACAAGTGGCTGCAGCACGGCTCGAGCATCGTCGGCCTGCTGGCGCTCGCCTGGTTCGCGCTGCGGTGGGTGCGGCAGCGCCCGGCGCAACCGCGCTCGCAGGGCATCCCCGGGTGGCTGCGGTGGCTGTGGATGCTGTCGCTGCCCGCACTGCTCGGCGTCTCGTGGCTGCTCGGTCTGGCCTCTTCCGCCCCCGGCATCACTGTGCAGCAGCTCGCCTACCGCACGCTGCCGGCGGCATCCGGCCTGTGGGGAGCGCTGACACTCGCCCTGTGCCTGCTCATCGTCACCATTCGGCGCGATCCTCGCCCCATGGCCGAGGCGGCGGGAACCACTCCGGCGAACCGGGCCAGCGCACCGCCGGAGCGACAGTGGTGACGACGTGGCCGGCCACATCGAACTGCTGCGTGCGAACCGCATAAGGTGCGGTCACCGCGGGGCGCTCGCCCCGTGGCATCCCGAGCAGTTCAGCGGCCACGCGACGCAGTGAGGTGCGCACCAGGCGGCTGCCGCCGCTGCGCGCACGTTGACGCAGGGCGTTGATGATCGCCGCGGCGAGCAGATAACCGGCGGAATGATCCAGAGCCTGAGCGGGCAGGGCGCCGGGAGCGGATCCGTCGGTGGATTCGAGCCATGAGATGCCGGACTCCGCCTGCACCAGGCTGTCGAAGCCGCGAGGGGAATCCTCGCCCGGCCACGCGCTGAGCTGCGCGACGACCAGGTGCGGATGCCGTTCGGCGAGCACCTCGGGTGAGAGCCCGAGCCGGCGCAGCGCAGCCGGACGATAGCCGAGGACGACGACGTCCGCGTCGGTCAGGAGCCGGTGCAGACGAGGAGCTTCGGTCGCTGCGTCGAGCAGCGCGGAACGCTTGCCGTGTCCGGTGTCGAGGTGCTGCCATGGCGGCTCGGGGAGCTCGGGCGGATCGAGTCGCAGCACATCGGCGCCCGCGAGGGCGAGCGTCCGTGTCGCGACGGGCCCGGCGATCACGCGGGTGAGGTCGAGCACGCGAACCCCCGCGAGGGGGGCGGCCCGGGAATCCGACGGCATTGACCGTGCGGGGGAGTCGGCGAGGCGGCGCGTCTCGACGAGAGGGCGGCGCCGGAGCGCCGCGTCGTATCGCGGATCCTCCCGGCGCACTGCTGCGCAGAGTCCTCCTGCGGCAGTGATGTCGCGGCAGGCGGCGGCGGCCGTCATTGTCGCCAACCGACCGGAGACCTGCTCGACCGAGGCGTCTGACGGCACGGCGAGACCTCTCTCGAGCGCCGCCGCATGGTGCGGATAGTTGCCGTGCGTGCGCACGCACCCATCGGCTGTCTGCCAGAACCGCGATAGGGGTGACCACACGTCGGGCGGTACGGCGTCGATGAGCAGGTGCCGCTCGCTGCGGTAGGCGGCGGCGATCTGATCCGGGTCCGGTCGCGTGGGTTCGTCGGGGCACACTGCTGCGCCCACGGCGCAGACACTTGCCCAGGCGAGCTCACCCACCGCCAGGGATGATGCAAGAGGTACGGGCTCTGCGGCCGCGGTCTGTCGCATGAGCAGACACTACGCCCGCAGAGCCGCGCGCTCACCCCTACCTGCGGCTCGGGGTGTTGTCCTGGTGGTGGGGGTTTTCGGGTGGTGGGTGTGGGGTTGCGACACGCCCGGGGTGTGGTGGTGATTTGCGGGGTGTGGGGGATGGGCGTAACTTATTACTTGTTCGCCCCAAGCGGTTGAGCGGAAGGCCTGAAGGGCCTGGCTCCCCTCCAAGTAGCGAACCACCCACTTCCACTTCGGATCACTTGCTGGTCTGGAGGGGCTGTTAGGCCCGGGGAGTGTGGTCATCCCTGTCGGGGTTGTCGATTTGACAGTCTGGTCGGATGGGTTAGGCTGGAGAAGTTGCCTCGGAAGCGAGGCGCGGATCTGGTCCTGGTCCTCTCGGCGTGTCGGTTTGACAGTCGGGCCGGGATGGATAAGATTGTGAAGTTGCCCTGCGCTTCTCGCCCTGTTGGGGTGGGTGTGCGGGTGCGTCCGATCCTTGAGAACTCAACAGCGTGCACTTGTCAAATGCCAAATTATCCTCGTCCAACCCTTGTGGGGGTTGGTTGAGAATTCCTTTGGATCAATTTATATGAATGTCAGCAATGATGTTCGTCTCTTTTGGTCAGTTTCAAACTCGCTGCATGGTCGTTTTCCCGATTGTGTATGCATTTCTTTTTTACGGAGAGTTTGATCCTGGCTCAGGATGAACGCTGGCGGCGTGCTTAACACATGCAAGTCGAACGATGAAGCCCAGCTTGCTGGGTGGATTAGTGGCGAACGGGTGAGTAACACGTGAGCAACCTGCCCCTGACTCTGGGATAAGCGCTGGAAACGGCGTCTAATACTGGATATGTCCCGTCACCGCATGGTGTGCGGGTGGAAAGATTTTTCGGTTGGGGATGGGCTCGCGGCCTATCAGCTTGTTGGTGAGGTAATGGCTCACCAAGGCGTCGACGGGTAGCCGGCCTGAGAGGGTGACCGGCCACACTGGGACTGAGACACGGCCCAGACTCCTACGGGAGGCAGCAGTGGGGAATATTGCACAATGGGCGGAAGCCTGATGCAGCAACGCCGCGTGAGGGATGACGGCCTTCGGGTTGTAAACCTCTTTTAGCAGGGAAGAAGCGAGAGTGACGGTACCTGCAGAAAAAGCACCGGCTAACTACGTGCCAGCAGCCGCGGTAATACGTAGGGTGCAAGCGTTATCCGGAATTATTGGGCGTAAAGAGCTCGTAGGCGGTCTGTCGCGTCTGCTGTGAAATCCCGAGGCTCAACCTCGGGCTTGCAGTGGGTACGGGCAGACTAGAGTGCGGTAGGGGAGATTGGAATTCCTGGTGTAGCGGTGGAATGCGCAGATATCAGGAGGAACACCGATGGCGAAGGCAGATCTCTGGGCCGTAACTGACGCTGAGGAGCGAAAGGGTGGGGAGCAAACAGGCTTAGATACCCTGGTAGTCCACCCCGTAAACGTTGGGAACTAGTTGTGGGGTCCTTTCCACGGATTCCGTGACGCAGCTAACGCATTAAGTTCCCCGCCTGGGGAGTACGGCCGCAAGGCTAAAACTCAAAGGAATTGACGGGGACCCGCACAAGCGGCGGAGCATGCGGATTAATTCGATGCAACGCGAAGAACCTTACCAAGGCTTGACATACACGAGAACGGGCCAGAAATGGTCAACTCTTTGGACACTCGTGAACAGGTGGTGCATGGTTGTCGTCAGCTCGTGTCGTGAGATGTTGGGTTAAGTCCCGCAACGAGCGCAACCCTCGTTCTATGTTGCCAGCACGTAATGGTGGGAACTCATGGGATACTGCCGGGGTCAACTCGGAGGAAGGTGGGGATGACGTCAAATCATCATGCCCCTTATGTCTTGGGCTTCACGCATGCTACAATGGCCGGTACAATGGGCTGCGATACCGTAAGGTGGAGCGAATCCCAAAAAGCCGGTCCCAGTTCGGATTGAGGTCTGCAACTCGACCTCATGAAGTCGGAGTCGCTAGTAATCGCAGATCAGCAACGCTGCGGTGAATACGTTCCCGGGTCTTGTACACACCGCCCGTCAAGTCATGAAAGTCGGTAACACCTGAAGCCGGTGGCCTAACCCCTTGTGGGAGGGAGCTGTCGAAGGTGGGATCGGTAATTAGGACTAAGTCGTAACAAGGTAGCCGTACCGGAAGGTGCGGCTGGATCACCTCCTTTCTAAGGAGCACTGCAGGACTTCGGTTCTGACAGAGCCGGATTCACACCGAATGTGTGTGACCGGAGCTCATGGGTGGAACATTTGACATGCCGTCAGCGCAGCTGGCTTTGCTTAGTACGGTCTTTCGGGATCTGGAACGGTGGGGTCGGGGAGCGGGGCGGCTGCACGCTGTTGGGTCCTGAGGGACCGGGCCGGCCGTTTGGTCGAACCGACTCCTCGTGGCCCTTACTTCTGTTGCCGGTTGGCAGGGGGAGAAAGGGACCGCCCGTACTTTGAGAACTACACAGTGGACGCGAGCATCTTAAAGAAAACCGGGTCAGGCCTTTTCCTGGGTCTGACCTATCTCATGTGATTTCAAGTCTTTAAGAGCAAACGGTGGATGCCTTGGCATCTGGAGCCGAAGAAGGACGTAGCAATCTGCGATAAGCCTCGGGGAACTGATAAGCGAGTTTTGATCCGAGGGTGTCCGAATGGGGAAACCCCGCCAGGCGTTTGTGCGACCTGGTGACTCCCGCCTGAATATATAGGGCGGGTAGAGGGAACGTGGGGAAGTGAAACATCTCAGTACCCACAGGAAGAGAAAACAACAGTGATTCCGTGAGTAGTGGCGAGCGAAAGCGGATGAGGCTAAACCGGGTGTGTGTGATAGCCGGCAGGCGTTGCATGCCCGGGGTTGCGGGACTCTTTTGAACATTCTGCCGAGTGTTCGACGTGATGTGACGATATAGACGAACCGTCTTGAAAGGCGGGCCATAGTGGGTGCCAGCCCCGTAGTCGAAATGTTGTGCGCAGCGTGAAGAGTATCCCAAGTAGCACGGGGCCCGAGAAATCCCGTGTGAATCTGTCAGGACCACCTGATAAGCCTAAATACTCCCAGATGACCGATAGCGGACAAGTACCGTGAGGGAAAGGTGAAAAGTACCCCGGGAGGGGAGTGAAATAGTACCTGAAACCGTTTGCTTACAAACCGTTGGAGCCTCCTTAGCAGGGGTGACAGCGTGCCTTTTGAAGAATGAGCCTGCGAGTTAGTGATATGTGGCGAGGTTAACCCGTGTGGGGTAGCCGTAGCGAAAGCGAGTCTGAATAGGGCGTTTTTAGTCGCATGTTCTAGACCCGAAGCGAAGTGATCTATCCATGGCCAGGTTGAAGCACGTGTAAGAGCGTGTGGAGGACCGAACCCACTTAGGTTGAAAACTGAGGGGATGAGCTGTGGATAGGGGTGAAAGGCCAATCAAACTTCGTGATAGCTGGTTCTCTCCGAAATGCATTTAGGTGCAGCGTTGCGTGTTTCTTGCCGGAGGTAGAGCTACTGGATGGCCGATGGGCCTCACCAGGTTACTGACGTCAGCCAAACTCCGAATGCCGGTAAGTGAGAGCGCAGCAGTGAGACTGTGGGGGATAAGCTTCATAGTCGAGAGGGAAACAACCCAGACCACCATCTAAGGTCCCAAAGCGCGTGCTAAGTGGAAAAGGATGTGGAGTTGCTTAGACAACCAGGAGGTTGGCTTAGAAGCAGCCACCCTTGAAAGAGTGCGTAATAGCTCACTGGTCAAGTGATTCCGCGCCGACAATGTAACGGGGCTCAAGCACGCCACCGAAGTTGTGGCATTGACATTTTTGGTAGGCCTTCGTGGTCCAGCCGTGTTGATGGGTAGGAGAGCGTCGTGTGGCGAGTGAAGCGGCGGTGGAAACCAGCCGTGGACGCCACACGAGTGAGAATGCAGGCATGAGTAGCGAAAGACGTGTGAGAAACACGTCCTCCGGAAGACCAAGGGTTCCAGGGTCAAGCTAATCTTCCCTGGGTAAGTCGGGACCTAAGGCGAGGCCGACAGGCGTAGTCGATGGACAACGGGTTGATATTCCCGTACCGGCGAAGAACCGCCCCAGTCAATCCAGTAATGCTAAGTGTCCAAAGCCGGACATCGAACCCTTCGGGGTTCACCGTCCGGTGGAGCACACGACCCTATGCTGGTGCGGCTAGCGTATTAACAGGTGTGACGCAGGAAGGTAGCCCAAGCCAGGCGATGGTTGTCCTGGTGCAAGTGCGTAGGCCGAGTCATAGGCAAATCCGTGACTCATACAGGCTGAGACACGATGCGGATAAAAAGTGGGTGATCCTATGCTGCCGAGAAAAGCATCGACGCGAGGTTCAAGCCGCCCGTACCCCAAACCGACTCAGGTGGTCAGGTAGAGAATACCAAGGAGATCGAGAGAATCGTGGTTAAGGAACTCGGCAAAATGCCCCCGTAACTTCGGGAGAAGGGGGGCCACCCGCTTATACGGATTCACTCCGAAAAGGGCGTGGTGGCCGCAGAGACTAGTGGGTAGCGACTGTTTACTAAAAACACAGGTCCGTGCGAAGACGCAAGTCGATGTATACGGACTGACGCCTGCCCGGTGCTGGAAGGTTAAGAGGACCGGTTAGCCGCAAGGCGAAGCTGAGAATTTAAGCCCCAGTAAACGGCGGTGGTAACTATAACCATCCTAAGGTAGCGAAATTCCTTGTCGGGTAAGTTCCGACCTGCACGAATGGCGTAACGACTTCCCAACTGTCTCAACCGCGAACTCGGCGAAATTGCACTACGAGTAAAGATGCTCGTTACGCGCAGCAGGACGGAAAGACCCCGTGACCTTTACTACAGCTTGGTATTGGTGTTCGGTGTGGCTTGTGTAGGATAGGTGGGAGACTGTGAAGCCGTGACGCCAGTTACGGTGGAGTCATTGTTGAAATACCACTCTGGTCATATTGGATATCTAACTTCGAACCGTGATCCGGTTCAGGGACAGTGCCTGGTGGGTAGTTTAACTGGGGCGGTTGCCTCCCAAAAAGTAACGGAGGCGCCCAAAGGTTCCCTCAACCTGGTTGGCAATCAGGTGGCGAGTGTAAGTGCACAAGGGAGCTTGACTGTGAGACTGACAGGTCGAGCAGGGACGAAAGTCGGGACTAGTGATCCGGCAGTGGCTTGTGGAAGCGCTGTCGCTCAACGGATAAAAGGTACCTCGGGGATAACAGGCTGATCTTGCCCAAGAGTCCATATCGACGGCATGGTTTGGCACCTCGATGTCGGCTCGTCGCATCCTGGGGCTGGAGTAGGTCCCAAGGGTTGGGCTGTTCGCCCATTAAAGCGGTACGCGAGCTGGGTTTAGAACGTCGTGAGACAGTTCGGTCCCTATCCGCTGCGCGCGTAGGAAGTTTGAGAGGATCTGACCCTAGTACGAGAGGACCGGGTTGGACGAACCTCTGGTGTGCCAGTTGTTCCGCCAGGAGCACCGCTGGTTAGCTACGTTCGGGATGGATAACCGCTGAAAGCATCTAAGCGGGAAGCCGGCCTCAAGATGAGACTTCCATACCCCTCGGGGTGAGAGGCTCCCAGCCAGACGACTGGGTTGATAGGCCAGATGTGGAAGCACGGCAACGTGTGCAGCTGACTGGTACTAATAAGCCGATGACTTGATAACACCTCTTTCTGCGAGATGAACGCGTCCACTTTGTGGTTCTCGACGTACGGTCGGAACCAAACAACACACTCCACGCGAGTGATGTTGCCGATGAACATGTCAATAGTGTTACGGCGGCCATAGCGTGAGGGAAACGCCCGGTCACATTCCGAACCCGGAAGCTAAGCCTCACAGCGCCGATGGTACTGCAGGGGGGACCCTGTGGGAGAGTAGGACACCGCCGGACTTCTCTTAAGTAAAATGGCCACCCAGAGCTGGGTGGCCATTTTGCGTTTTGCAGCAGAACAGGGAGTCAGAATGTCAGATGAGCAGCGGGATCGCCGTAACGAGGGCGAAGACGCGCAGAACAGACGTTCCGGCTCCGACCGCAAGCCTCGCTACAGCGACTCCTCGTCTCGAGGACCGCGCCGCGATGGTGAGCGCCGTCCGTACGGCGACCGCAGCCAGTCGAGTGAGCGTCCCCCGTATCGTGACCGTGACCAGGGTGAGCGCCGTCCCTATGGTGACCGCAACCGGTCGGGTGAGCGTCGCCCGTATGGTGACCGTAACCAGTCCGGGGAGCGTCGCCCGTATGGCGACCGTAGCCAGTCCGGGGAGCGTCGTCCGTATGGTGACCGTGACCAGGGTGAGCGTCGTCCCTACGGCGATCGCAACCAGGGTGAGCGTCGTCCCTACGGCGATGGCAACCAGTCCGGGGAGCGTCGTCCCTACGGTGACCGGAACCAGTCCGGCGAACGTCGTTCGTACGGTGACCGGAACCAGTCGGGTGAGCGCCGTCCGTACGGCGACCGGAACCAGTCGGGTGAGCGTCGTCCCTATGGTGACCGGAACCAGGGTGAGCGTCGTCCGTATGGTGACCGGAACCAGGGTGAGCGTCGTCCGTACGGTGACCGGAACCAGTCGGGTGAGCGTCGTTCGTATGGTGACCGGAACCAGGGTGAGCGTCGTCCGTACGGCGACCGGAACCAGTCGGGTGAGCGTCGCCAGTATGGTGACCGGAACCAGGGTGAGCGTCGCCCGTATGGTGACCGGAACCAGTCCGGTGAGCGTCGCCCGTATGGTGACCGCAATCAGTCCGGTGAGCGTCGCCAGTATGGTGACCGGAACCAGGGTGAGCGTCGTCCGTACGGTGACCGGAACCAGTCGGGTGAGCGTCGTCCCTATGGTGACCGGAACCAGGGTGAGCGTCGTCCGTACGGCGACCGGAACCAGTCGGGTGAGCGTCGCCCGTACGGTGACCGGAACCAGGGTGAGCGTCGCCCCTACGGTGACCGCCCGCGGCAGGACCGCGATCAGGGCGAGCGCGCGTCCTACCGCGACCGTCCCCGTGGTGGCGTCGACCGACCTGTCAACGAGTACGCCCCGGTTCGCGAGCGCGTTCCCGAGCCTCCGCTGCCCGACGAGATCACCGCGCGCGACCTGCATCCTGCTGCGCGCAACGAGCTGAAGACCCTCAGCAAAGAGAACGCCGAGCAGGTCGCACGACACCTTGCAATGGTCGCGCAGCTGATCGACGACGACCCCGCCCGTGCGCACGAGCACGCCCTGGCCGCATCGCGCCGTGCCGGGCGCGTCGCCGTCGTGCGCGAGACCCTCGCGATCACCGCCTACGGCATCGGTGACTTCGCCCTCGCGCTGCGGGAGCTGCGCACATACCGTCGCATCTCCGGAAACGACGATCAGATCGCCCTCATCGTCGACAGCGAGCGCGGTGTCGGCCGGCCGGATCGCGCACTCGAGGAGGGACGGGCGGTCGATCGTGCCGCCCTTGCTCCCGCCGTGCGCGTGGCTCTGGCCATCGCGATGTCAGGCGCCCGCCTCGATCGCGGAGAGACCGAACTCGCGCTCGGAGAACTCGAGATACCCGAGCTCGACCCCGACCGCGCTTTCGAGTGGAGTCCCGCTCTCTTCTCGGCCCGGGCAGCCGTGCTCGAAGACCTCGGTCGCACCGAAGAGGCGACCTTCTGGACGCAGCGCGCTGAAGTGGCCGCCTCCGCCCTCGGGCACGACGGCGAGTTCGACGAGATCATCGTCGAAGACGGCATGATCGAGGCCTTCGACGACAACGACGGTGCGCATACCGCCGATGACTCCGCCGACGCCGCCGAGCCGCAGCCTGCGTCGGAGGCGGATGCGGATGCGGATGCGGATGCAGATGTCGCCGAGCCGCAGCTCCTGGCGGATGCGGATACTTCGGATGCGGATGCTCCGAACGCAGCCGTTCCGAACGCCGCCGTCCTTGACGCTTCGGACGCCCCCGGTGGGGATGACACATCCCCCGACGAGGCCTCCTCCGCGTCCGACGTCGCGGAGTCCGATCGCTGATGGCCCTGTTCCGCCGCGCCAAGACGGCCGCCAAGCCGGCCGCCACCCCGCTCGCCGGCCGCGACGCGATCCTCGCCGATCTCGACGGGGTCGTCTACGCCGGGCCGAACGCGCTGCCGCATGCGATCGACAGCCTGAACAGGGCTGCGCAGACCGCTCGTCTCGGGTACATCACCAACAACGCGGCGCGTACCGACGCGTCGGTCGCCGAGCATCTCACCGGTCTCGGATTGACCGTCGCGGCCGACGACGTGGTCACCAGCCCGCAGGCCGCGATGCGACTGCTCGCGACGATGGTCCCGGCCCCGGCCACGATCCTGATCGTCGGAGGAGAAGGGCTCGTCGTCGAGGCCGAGAAGGCCGGGTACACCGTCACTCGCAGCGCGGAGGATGCGCCCGCCGCCGTCGTGCAGGGCTTCAGCCCGGACGTCGCGTGGACCGACCTGGCCGAAGCCGCGTTCGCTCTCAAGGTGCCGGAAGATGAGGGCGGAATCCCGTGGATATCCACCAACACCGACTGGACCATCCCGCGCGAGCGGGGCGTGGCGCCCGGCAACGGCACGCTTGTGTCTGCGGTGCACACCGCGATCGGCCGGCTGTCGACAGTGGCGGGCAAGCCCGAGACGCCCATCTTCGAAGAGGCCATCGCGCGCTTCGACGCCCAGCGTCCGCTCTTCCTCGGCGATCGCCTAGACACCGACATCATGGGGGCGGTGCGGGCGGGCATTGACTCGGCGCTGGTGCTCACCGGCATCGACCGGCCCAAGCACGTGCTCGCCGCCCCGCAGGGTTCTCAGCCCGACTACATCCTCGCCGATCTGCGCGACCTGCACGAGCCGTACCCCGAGACGACCGCAAAAGACGGTGTCTTCACTGTGAACGGCGCATCGGTGCGCATCGTGAACGGCGATGTGCAGATCCTGTCGGAGGGCTCGGCGCAGATCGACCTGTTGCGCGCTGGAGCCGCTGCGATCTGGGCCACGGGCCTGGCGATCTACGCCTTCCGGGTGCCCGAGAAGCTGTACGCCGATCCTTTCCACAGGCCCTGAGAGTCGCGGCTGCCGCACCGGTGGCCCGGGCTACAGTTGACGGATGGAGCACACGCGAGACGAGCCGACCGATGCGCTCTGGAGCAGACTGCGCCTGATCGAAAGTCAGCCGCTCGCCGACCGGGCCGAGGCCTACGGCGCGATGCACGACGAGCTGATGAAGCGTCTCGAGAGCACCCCGCGCACCGGCGACTCGGCGCACAGCACCCGATGACCCGCCTCGACGCCGCCCTCGCCGCCCGGGGCCTCGCGCGTTCGCGCACCCATGCGGCATCGCTCATCGCCGACGGACTGGTGAGCGTCGACGGCCGCACGATCATCAAGGCCTCCACCTCTGT
Source organism: Microbacterium sp. nov. GSS16 (assembly GCF_028198145.1). Lineage (NCBI taxonomy): Bacteria > Bacillati > Actinomycetota > Actinomycetes > Micrococcales > Microbacteriaceae > Microbacterium > Microbacterium sp. nov. GSS16. The sequence goes on from NZ_CP116338.1 coordinate 1,867,911, forward strand.
CGCCGATGAGGCCGACCTGCAGGTCGACGGCGGCGACCACTACGTCAGCCGGGCCGCACACAAGCTGATCGCCGCGCTCGACGGATTCCAGATCCGCGTCGAGGGGCGCCTGGCGCTCGACATGGGTGCCTCGACCGGGGGGTTCACGCAGGTGCTGCGCGAGCGCGGTGCACGCCGCGTGCTCGCCGTCGACGTCGGCCACGGTCAGCTCGCGCCGCAGATCGCCGCCGACCCGGGTGTCACGAGCGTCGAGGGATTCAACGTCCGCCACATGACCGCCCGATCGCTCGCAGACGCCACCGGCGAGCCGCAGCGACCGGATCTCGCCGTCGGCGATCTATCGTTCATCTCTCTGGATCTCGTGCTGCCGGCGATCGCCGAGACGATTGCGCCCGCGGCCGACGTCGTTCTGCTCGTCAAACCGCAGTTCGAGGTGGGCCGCACCGCTGTGAAGGGCGGGCTCGTGACCAGCGTCGACGCCAGACTCGATGCCGTCGAGCGCACCCTGTGGAGCGCCCACGACGCGGGGCTCGGGATGCTCGGCATCCTGCCCTCGCCGATCCTCGGCACCCACGGCAACGCCGAGTATCTCGCGCACCTCGCGCCCGGTCGCGGAACGGATCCGTCAGAATGGTCGGAGCAGATCGCACACGTGGCAGGAGGACGATGAACGCGCGCCCCATCCTGGTCGTCGCCCACGCCAAACGGGAGGACACGGTCGTCGCGGCGCTGCGCGTCGTCGAGGCGCTGCGAGGCGCCGGCGCGACCCCCGTGCTGCCGGCCGACGAGCACCACGAGTTCGTCGCACTCGACCAGCGCTTCGCCGACGTCGCGCTGCTGGGGGCGGATGTCTCGGCCGACGACCTCGAGCTGGCCATCGTCCTCGGCGGCGACGGCACCATCCTGCGTGCGGCCGAGCTCGTCCGCGGGTCAGGCGCGCCGGTTCTGGGCATCAACATGGGCCACGTCGGATTCCTCGCCGAGATCGATCGCGACGACATGGACGACGCTGTGGCCCGCGTGATCGAGCGCGACTACGACGTCGAAGAGCGCCTCGCGCTCTCGGTGCGTGTGAAGGATGCCCACGGCACCGTCGTGTACGAGACGTGGGCGCTCAACGAGGCGACAGTCGAGAAGGCCAGCCGTGAGCGCATGATCGAGGTCGTCATCGAGATCGACGGTCGTCCGCTGTCGAGCTTTGGCTGCGACGGCATGGTCGTCTCGACGCCGACGGGGTCGACGGCATACAACTTCTCCGCCGGCGGACCGGTCATCTGGCCGACGGTCGAGGCCATCGCGGTGGTGCCGCTCTCGGCGCACGCGCTCTTCGCCAAGCCTCTGGTGGTGGGCCCCGAGGCATCGGTCGCCATCGAGATGCTCGAGCGCACCGACGGCAGCGGCATCCTCTGGTGCGACGGTCGCCGCTCGCACGAGCTGCCCCCGGGGGCGAGGGTGGTCGTTCGCCGCTCGTCGCGCCCGGTGCGGCTCGCCCGCCTGCATCCGACCGCCTTCACCGACCGCCTGGTGCGCAAGTTCCAGCTCCCGGTCGCAGGATGGCGAGGCGCGTCATGATCGATGAGATGCGCATCCGCGGTCTCGGCGTGATCGACGACGCCGTGCTGCCGCTCGGCGCGGGCTTCACCGCGGTGACCGGCGAGACCGGCGCGGGCAAGACCATGGTCGTCACCGGGCTCGGTCTGCTGCTGGGGGCACGAGCCGATTCCTCGGCGATCCGTGCCGGTGCGGCGCAGGCATCCGTCGCGGGCGTCTGGATGGTTCCCCCGACAGGACCCGTCGCCGACATCGTCACCGACGCCGGGGGAGACCTGGAACCCGCCGGCGACGTGGCAGAGCTCTACGTGTCGCGCACGCTCAGCGCCGAGGGACGCAGCCGCGCCAGCGTCGGCGGACGCCCGGCGCCGGCCGGTGTGCTGTCGTCGCTCGCCGAGGAGCTCGTGGTGGTGCACGGGCAGTCCGATCAGCTGCGTCTGCGCTCGGCCGCCGCCCAGCGGGACGCGCTCGACCGCTTCGGCGGCGAGCGGATCGCCGCCGCCCTGGCGGGGTATCGCGAGTGCTTCACCCGGTGGCGTGAGCTGGATGCCGAGATCACCGAGCTCACCGAGAACCGCGACCGGCGCGCCGCCGAGGCCGCGCTGCTGCGCGACCAGCTCGCCGAGATCGAGCAGCTCGACCCGCAGCCGGGCGAAGACGTCGAGCTGAACGAGCGCGCAGAGCGTCTCGCGAACGCCGAGGAGCTGCGCCTGTCGGCATCCGTCGCCCGCTCGGCGCTGTCGAGTGAGGAGGGCGACCCCGACGTCGCGGCCCTGCTCGCCGAGGCCCGCCGCTCACTCGAGCGCAGCGCCGATCCGAAGCTCACCGAGATCTCCGAGACGCTCGCCGACCTCGGCTATCGCGCGGCCGATCTCGCGCAGCAGCTCTCGGGGTATCTCGCCGACCTCGACGAGTCGGGGCCGCACGAGCTCGCCGCCGTCGAGGAGCGCCGCGCGGCCCTCGGCGGACTGATCCGTCAGCACGGCTCGCTCGACGACGCCCTGCAGATCTGGCAGACCGGATCGCTGCGTCTTGCCGAGCTCGACGACGACGGCGACCGCATCGAGCGTCTGACAGCCGAGGCCGACAGCGCCCGCGACGCCCTCGACGCTGCGGCCGCAGCCCTCACCGAGGTGCGCACGGCAGCGGCGGTGCGGCTCTCCGCCGCCGTGACCGATGAGCTGCACGCCCTCGCGATGCCGGATGCCACCCTCGAGGTGCGCGTCTCACCCGGCGCCGAGTCCGCGCACGGGCGCGACGACGTCGCCATCCTGCTCGCACCGCACCCCGGCGCGGAGCCGCGGTCGGTGTCGAAGGGCGCCTCGGGCGGTGAGCTCTCGCGGGTGATGCTCGCGATCGAGGTCGTCATCGCCGAGACCGATCCGGTGCCGACCTTCGTCTTCGACGAGGTGGACGCCGGGATCGGCGGTGCGGCGGCCATCGAGGTCGGCCGCAGGCTCGCGCAGCTCGCCCGGAACTCCCAGGTCATCGCCGTCACGCACCTTGCGCAGGTGGCGGCCTTCGCGAACAACCACCTCTCGGTGGTCAAGTCGAACGACGGCGCCGTGACCGCGTCGAGCGTCACCAGGCTCGAGGGCGCCGAACGCGAGGCCGAGATGGCCCGGCTGCTCTCCGGACTCGCCGATTCCGACGCCGCTCTCACCCATGCCCGCGAACTGCTGAGCCTCGGCGCCGGCGATCAACTGATAGGATAAAAGCCCGTGATGAACTCTTCTGTTGCGGCGCCAGACAACGACACCAGCTCCTTCACCACGAAGCACATCTTCGTGACGGGCGGTGTCGTTTCCTCGTTGGGCAAGGGGCTCACCGCGGCCAGCCTGGGCAACCTGCTCACCGCGCGCGGACTGCGCGTCGTGATGCAGAAGCTCGACCCGTACCTCAATGTCGACCCGGGCACCATGAACCCGTTCGAGCACGGCGAGGTCTTCGTCACCGACGACGGCGCCGAGACCGACCTCGACATCGGACACTACGAGCGCTTCCTCGGCATCAACCTGTCCCGCGCGGCGAACGTCACCACCGGGCAGGTCTACTCCGAGGTGATCGCGAACGAGCGCCGCGGCGACTACCTGGGCGCGACCGTGCAGGTCATCCCGCACATCACCGACGAGATCAAGCGCCGTATGCGCCTGCAGGCCACCGAGGAGCCGCAGCCCGACATCATCATCACCGAGGTCGGCGGCACGGTCGGCGACATCGAGTCGCAGCCCTTCCTCGAGGCGGCTCGCCAGCTGCGTCACGAGCTCGGACGCGACGCCGTCTTCTTCGTGCACGTCTCGCTGGTGCCGTTCATGGGCGCCTCGGGAGAGCAGAAGACCAAGCCCACCCAGCACTCCGTCGCAGCCCTGCGTCAGGTCGGCATCCAGCCCGATGCGCTCGTGCTGCGCAGCGACCGTCCGGTCAGCGCCGGCAACCGCAACAAGATCGCCCTGATGTGCGACGTCGACGTCGAGGGCGTGGTCAACACCGTCGACCTGCCGAGCATCTACGACATCCCGTCGACCCTGAACGACCAGGGCCTGGACGCCTACATCATCCGCAGGCTCGGTCTCGACCGTGCGGGCGAGGTCGACTGGACCCGCTGGAACACCGTGCTGCACGCCGTGCACAACCCGAAGCACGAGGTCACGATCGGCCTCGTCGGCAAGTACATCGACCTGCCCGACGCCTACCTGTCGGTCACCGAGGCGCTCAAGGCCGGCGGCTTCGCGCAGGAGACCAAGGTCAACATCCGCTGGATCGCCTCCGACACCTGTGAGACGCCGGAGGGGGCTGCCAAGGCGCTCGGCGACCTCGACGGCATCTGCGTGCCCGGCGGCTTCGGCATCCGCGGCATCGAGGGCAAGCTCGGCGCGCTGAAGTTCGCGCGTGAGCAGGGCATCCCCACCCTCGGCCTGTGCCTCGGGCTGCAGTGCATGGTGATCGAGTACGCGCGAGACGTCGCCGGGATCGAGGGGGCCTCGTCGACCGAGTTCGATCCCGACACCGCCGAGCCGGTCATCGCGACCATGGCCGAGCAGATCGAGATCCTCGAGGGGGGCGATCTGGGCGGCACCATGCGCCTCGGCCTGTATGAGGCGGCCCTCGCCGAGGGCTCGCTCGCCCGCGACCTGTACGGCGCGCCGACCGCCTCCGAGCGGCACCGTCACCGCTACGAAGTGAACAACGCCTACCGGCCGCGTCTCGCCGACGCCGGGCTGGTGTTCTCGGGTCTGAACCCCGACCTCGACCTTGTCGAGTACGTCGAGCTGCCCCGCGACGTGCACCCGTTCTACATCGCCACCCAGGCGCACCCCGAGCTCAGCTCGCGTCCGACGGCACCGCACCCGCTGTTCCGCGGTCTGGTCGGCGCGGCCATCGAGCGCCACCGCGCCAGCGAGCTGTTCACCGAGGACGCCTGATCCCCGTGCCCCTGGAAGACGAGCCGTTCGAGCCCGAGGTCATCTCCAGCGACCTGGCCTTCCATGGTGCCGTCTGGGACGTGCGCGACGACCGGGTGCGCTACGGCGACGGCGAGATCCGCCGGCAGTACGTCGCGCACACCGGCGCCGTGGCGGTCGTCGCACTCGACGAGCAGGAGCGGGTGTTGCTGATCCAGCAGTACCGGCACCCGATCCGCCACCGCGACTGGGAACTGCCCGCGGGCCTGCTCGACGTCGCCGGCGAGGAGCCGGCGCACGCCGCCAGGCGCGAACTCGCCGAGGAGGCGGACATCGTCGCCGAGCATTGGGAGCACCTCGTATCGGCGTGGACGACCCCCGGCGGCAACGACGAGATGATCCACGTGTACCTGGCGACCGGGCTGTCGGACGCCGACGCCCATGACCGCCAGGACGAGGAGGCCGACATCCGCGTGGAGTGGGTGCCGCTGGCCGATGCGGCGGACGGCGTGATGGCCGGGCGGCTGCACAACGGCATCCTGAGCATCGGCGTGCTCGCCGCCGAGCGGCGCCTGCGCGCGCAGCGACGCGACGAGCGCTGAGGTGCGGCTCGACCGGGCGCTGGACGCGTACGTGCGTCACGTCACGATCGAGCGCGGGCTCTCCGCGCACACCGTCGCCGCCTACCAGCGCGACCTGGCCGGATACGTCGCGTGGCTGGGGGAGCAGGGCATCGTGACGACGGACGCGATCGACCCTCGCACCGTGACGGCGTTCATCGCCGATCGTGCGAGCGCCGACCCGCCACCGGCGGCGACGAGCCTTGCGCGGCTGCAGTCGGCCGTTCGCGGATGGCACCGCTTCCTCGTCAGGGAGGGGATCGAGAGCGCCGACCCGACCGGTCGGCTGCGGCCGCCGAAGACGCCGCAGCGCCTGCCCAAGGCACTCACCATCGAGCAGGTCGAGCGACTGCTCGCGGCCCCGTCGGCGGACGAGCCGATCGGGATGCGCGATCGCGCGCTGCTCGAACTGCTGTACGCGACGGGGGCCCGGGTCTCGGAAGCCGTCTCGCTCGACGTCGACGACCTGGCCTACGGTGACGTGCTGCGCCTGCGCGGCAAGGGCGACAAGGAGCGCATCGTGCCCGTGGGGTCGTTTGCGCGGGACGCCGTCGACGCCTACTTGACGCGCGTGCGTCCTGGACTTGCGGCCAGGGGCCGCGCGACCGCTCGGCTGTTCCTCGGAGCGCGAGGGGCGCCGCTGTCGCGGCAGAGCGTGTGGCTGGTCATCCGCGCCGCCGCCGAGCGCGCCCAGATCGACGCCGACGTGTCTCCGCACACCCTGCGGCACAGTTTCGCGACGCATTTGCTGCAGGGCGGCGCCGATGTGCGCGTCGTGCAGGAGCTGCTCGGCCACGCGTCGGTGGCGACCACTCAGATCTACACGCACGTGTCGGTGGATGCCCTGCGCGACGTCTATGCGACGTCCCACCCCCGGGCGCGCTGAGCGCGGCGGATCCGGGCTGGAGCGCGCGCCGCGTGCCGCCCGGTGCCGTGCGGCGGCCTGCGGCTAGAATCGAGCGAGCACGAAGGAGAAGGATGGCGGACAAGGTGACGAAGAGCAGGTCGAAGGCGACGAAGGGTGACGACACCCCCATCGGCCCGACCGGTCGTCCCTATCAGGGGTTCCCCACGCCCGCGCCGCTCGCCTCGCACGGCCCGGCGCGCATCATCGCGCTGTGCAACCAGAAGGGCGGAGTCGGCAAGACGACGACCTCCATCAACCTCGCCGCATCTCTCGCCGAGTACGGCCGGCGTGTGCTCGCCGTGGACTTCGACCCGCAGGGCGCGCTGTCGGCGGGCCTGGGCATCCAGACCCACGACGTGCCCACCGTGTACGACCTGCTGCTGGACACCAAGCGCGACCCGCGCGAGGCGATCGTGCAGTCGTCGGTCCCCAACCTCGACGTCCTGCCGGCGAACATCGACCTCTCGGCAGCCGAGGTGCACCTCGTCAACGAGGTGGCCCGCGAGACGATCCTCTCCCGGGTGCTGCGGCACGTGTCGGGCGAGTACGACGTCATCCTCATCGACTGCCAGCCGTCGCTCGGCCTGCTCACGGTGAACGCGCTGACGGCGGCGCACGGCGTGCTCATCCCTCTGGAATGCGAGTTCTTCGCCCTGCGCGGTGTGGCGCTGCTGATCGAGACCATCGACAAGGTGCGCGACCGGCTCAACCCCGCCATCGAGCTCGACGGCCTGCTCGCCACCATGTACGACCCGCGCACGCTGCATTCGCGCGAGGTGCTGGAGCGCGTCGTGGAGGCCTTCGGTGACGACGTCCTCGAAACCGTGATCGGTCGCACCGTGAAGTTCCCCGACGCGTCTGTGTCGGGCGTTCCCATCACCGAGTTCGCGCCCGAGCACGCCGCAGCACAGGCGTACCTGCGACTGGCGCGGGAGCTGGTCGCCCGTGGCGCCGTCGCCTGAGTCGGTCGAGCGCGCTTCGACAGGCTCAGCGCCCCAGCCAGACGAGCCCGGCCGCCGCGCCGAGCCGCCTGACGCGTTCCGGGTCTCCCTGTCGAATTTCGACGGACCGTTCGACCTGCTGCTCACCCTCATCTCCAAGCACGAGCTCGACATCACCGAGGTCTCGCTGAGCCGGGTCACCGATGAGTTCATCTCGTACCTGAAAGAGCTCGACGGCGACGCCGAGCTCGACCAGGCGTCGGAATTCCTCGTCGTGGCGGCCACCCTGCTCGACATGAAGATCGCGGGACTCCTGCCGCAGGGCGAGCTGGTGGATGCCGAATCCGTCGCCCTGCTCGAGGCGCGCGACCTGCTGTTCGCGCGGCTGCTGCAGTACCGCGCGTTCAAGGAGGTCTCGGCGTGGTTCGCGCGGTGCCTGCAGCGGGAGGAGCGCCGGCATGTGCGCGCCGTGCCGCTCGACGAGAAGCACCGAAGTCGGACGCCCGAGCTGGTGTGGACGCTGACGCCCGCCGACTTCGCCGCGCTCGCGCTGATGGCGCTCACGCCGAAGGAGCTGCCGAGCGTCGGACTCGATCACCTGCACGCGCCGCTGGTGAGCATCCGCGAGCAGGCCGCGATCGTCGTGACGCTGCTGCGCAGCACCGAATCGCTGACCTTCCGCGAGCTCGTCGCGGGAATCAGCGAGCCGGGCATCGTGGTGGCGCGCTTCATCTCGGTGCTCGAGCTGTATCGCCACGCCGCGCTGTCGTTCGAGCAGCTCGAGCCGCTCGGCGAGCTGACCCTGCGCTGGTCGGCCGAGAGCTGGTCGGACGAGCAGCTGGCCACGTTGGGAGCAGACTATGACCGATGAGATTGATGCCCGCACAGCGGCGCGGCCTGCTGACACGGACACCGCCGACGCAGACGCCGCCGCTGCCATCGCCGACGCGGACATCGCCGACGCGGACATCGCCGACGCGGACATCTCCGACGCGGACACCGCCGACGCAGACACCGCCGACGCCGCCGGCGCCGCCGCGACAGCCGTGTCGCCGCTGGCCGAGCGCGTCGAGGCGATTCTGCTGATCGTCGACGAGCCGATCGGTGTCGTCGCCCTGGCCGCCGCCGTGCACGCGCCCGTTCCGGCGGTACGGCAGGTGCTCGGGCAGCTGGCGGACGACTATGACGGGCGCGGCACCGGGCCGCGCCGCGGCTTCGAGCTGCGCGAGGTCGGGGGTGGCTGGCGGCTGTACGTGCGCGATGACCACGACGACCTCGTCGCGGACTTCATCGGCGGGCAGGCGCCGGCCCGGCTCTCCCAGGCCGCGCTCGAGACCCTCGCCGTCATCGCGTACAAGCAGCCCGTGACGCGCGGCCAGGTGGCATCCATCCGCGCCGTCAACGTCGACTCGGTCGTGCGCACCCTGCTCGCGCGCGGGCTCATCACCGAGCTGTTCGCCGACTCCGAGACCGGCGCGATCAACTACGGCACCACCGACCAGCTGCTGCAGCACCTCGGCATCAACTCGATCGACGATCTGCCGCCCATCTCGCCGCTGCTCGACGACGGCGCCGACGGATTCGAAGAGGGAATCATCCGATGAGCACAGACCGGCCCCCCATGGACCAGCCCGAGGGCATCCGGCTGCAGAAGGCGCTCGCGAACGCCGGGGTGGCGTCGCGCCGCGTCATCGAGCAGTACATCGTCGAGGGGCGCATCCGCGTCAACGGCAGGACGATCACCGAGCTCGGCACCCGCATCGACCCCGAGACCGACCTCATCGACGTCGACGGCACCGCGGTGCAGCTCGACGTCTCGAAGCGCTACGTGATGCTGAACAAGCCCACCGGCGTGGTCAGCACCATGAAGGACGAGAACGGTCGTCCCGACCTCCGCCGCTTCACCAAGGACTGGCCCGAGCGGCTGTACAACGTCGGTCGGCTGGATGCCGAGACCAGCGGCCTGCTCATCCTCACCAACGACGGCGATCTCGCGCACGTGCTCGCGCATCCGTCGTTCGGCGTCACCAAGGTGTACATCGCCAAGGTGTCCGGCTCCGTCACCGCGCAGACGATCGCTCAGCTGACACGCGGCGTCGACCTGGAGGACGGACCGATCAAGGCCGATAAGGCCCGGCTCCTCGACACTTCCCGCGGGTCGAGCCTGGTCGAGCTCACCCTGCACTCTGGGCGCAACCGGATCGTCCGTCGCATGATGGCGGCGGTCGGGCATCCGGTCGACGAGCTGGTGCGCCGCCAGTTCGGGCCGCTGCACCTGGGAACCCTCCCGGTCGGCAAGGCGCGCGAGCTGACTAAAATCGAACGAGGCGCACTGCTGACTCTGTCGCGCCAGGATTCCCCGGCGCCCGCTGCCTCCGAGCAGCGCCCCGCCGACGACAGCCCTCAGGAGAACGAGTGACCGATTCGCACGGAGCGCGTGCGGCCCAGAACGCCGCACGGCTCTCGGGCACGGTGCGTGTCGTGGGGGCAGGACTCCTCGGCTCGAGCATCGGGCACGCCCTCAGCGCCAAGGGCGTCGATGTCGTGCTCGCCGACGCGTCGCCGTCGCAGCTTCGGCTCGCCATCGACTATGGCGCCGGCCGGCCCGCGCGTGACGATGACGCACCACGCCTGATCGTCGTCGCCGTCCCGCCGGATGTCACCGCCGACGTCATCGAGGCCGAGCTGACCGCGTATCCGGATGCCGTGGTCACCGACGTCGCGAGCGTCAAGCTCGAGCCGTTCGACGAGCTGCGCCGCCGCGGCGTCGATCTGACCCGCTACATCGGCTCGCACCCGCTCGCCGGGCGCGAGCGCGGGGGAGCGATCTCGGCGCGCGCCGACCTGTTCATCGGGCGCCCCTGGGTGGTCTGCCGCGACGAGCAGACACGGGCCGCAGACCTCGCGCTGGTCGAGGCGCTGGCGCTCGACGTCGGCGCGATGCCGCTCGAGATGACCCCCGACGAGCACGACCGCGCCGTCGCGCTCACCTCGCATGTGCCGCAGGTCGTCGCGAGCCTGCTCGCCGGTCGTCTGGCGCAGGCCGACGAGGGGTCGCTGCGTCTCGCCGGCCAGGGGGTGCGCGACACCACCCGCATCGCCGCGTCGGCGCCCGAGCTGTGGGTACAGATCCTCGGTGCGAACGCCGCGCCGGTCGTCGAGCTGCTCGATGCTCTGGCCGTCGACCTCAGCGATGTCGCCGAGGCCCTGCGCGAACCCCAGGCGCCCGGTGCGCGCCGGACGGTGGCGGATGCCATTCGCCAGGGCAACGAGGGCGTGGAGCGCCTGCCGGGCAAGCACGGCCAGAACCGCCGGTTCGAGACGATGGTCGTCATGGTCGACGACACCCCCGGTCAGCTGGGTCGCCTGTTCGGCGAACTGGGCGAGCTGGGTGTGAACGTGGAGGATCTGCGTCTGGAGCACTCGCCCGGCGCCCAGTTCGGTCTCGCCGAGATCAGCGTCGCGCCAGCAGCGCTGCGCGGTGCGATCGAAGGACTGGAAGAGCGCGGCTGGCGGATTGCGGGGAACACCAATGACTGATGCTTCGAAGTTCATCGCGATCGACGGACCGGCCGGCTCCGGCAAGTCCAGCGTCTCGAAGGAGATCGCGCGTCGCGAGGGCTATGGCTACCTCGACACCGGTGCCGCATACCGCGCGCTGGCCTGGCACGTGCTCGACCGTGGCGACGACACGGCCGATGCCGACGCGGTCCGCGCGGCGGCATCCGACTTCCCCTTCTCGCAGGGACTCGACCCCGACGACCGGATCGTGCGCGTCGGTGACGCCGACGTGACCGCGGCCATCCGCGAGCCACGGGTGTCGAGCGCGGTCAGCGGGGTCGCCCGGGTGCCCGAGATCCGGGTGCAGGTGAACGAGATGTTCCGCCGCATCGTCGCCGAGTCCGACTACCCGGCCGTGATCGTCGAAGGACGAGACATCACCACCGTCGTGGCGCCGGACGCGCCCGTGCGGATTCTGCTCACCGCCGCGCCGGAGGTGCGCGCCGCCCGGCGCGCCGGCGAGCTCGCGGGCGAGAACGCCGCCGCTGTCGCGGACGCGCTGCACAAGCGCGACGCATCCGACAGCGCCGTCGTCGACTTCCTCAACGCCGCAGAGGGCGTTGACGTGGTCGACTCCACCGAACTTGATTTCGCGCAGACCATCGACGCCGTGCTCGCGGTGATCGCCCAGCGGCGCGACGCTGACAGAGGAGCTTGAACATGGCCGATGAAGAGTACACCGGCGCCCCCGACGATCTCGCCGAGAAGATGGCCTCGCTCGACGAGGACTTCGCCGAGCAGCGCGCCACCGCGATGCGCGCATCGCTCAGCGACTACGAGCTGGAAGAAGACGACGCCGCGCTGCTGGAGGGCATCGCCCTCGGCGAGGACGGCATCGAGTACTCGCCCGCCCTGCCCGTGGTGGCGATCGTGGGCCGCCCGAACGTCGGCAAGTCGGCGCTGGTGAATCGCATCCTCGGCCGCCGTGAAGCGGTCGTCGAAGACACCCCCGGTGTTACGCGTGACCGCGTGACGTACAAGGCCGAGTGGAGCGATCGTCGATTCTCGCTCGTCGACACCGGTGGCTGGGAGCCGGATGCCAAGGGCATCGACCGCTCGGTCGCAGCGCAGGCCGAGGTCGCGATCGACCTCGCCGACATGGTGCTGTTCGTCGTCGACGCGAAGGTGGGCGCCACCTCGACAGACGAGCACGTCGTGAAGCTGCTGCGCAAGAGCGGCAAGCCGGTGTTCCTCGTCGCGAACAAGATCGACGACGCGCGCCAGGAGCCGGAGGCGGCGCCGCTGTGGAACCTGGGTCTCGGCGAGCCGCATCCCGTCTCGGCCATCCACGGCCGCGGCGTGGCCGACCTGCTCGACCTCGTCATCGCGAAGCTGCCCGAGGTGTCGGCCGTCGCGAAGGCGGAGATCGGCGGTCCGCGCCGCGTCGCGATCATCGGCCGCCCGAACGTGGGCAAGTCGTCGCTGCTGAACAAGGCAGCCGGCGAGGAGCGCGTGGTCGTGAACGACCTGGCCGGCACCACCCGCGACCCGGTCGACGAGATCGTCGAGCTGGGCGGCAAGATGTGGCGTCTGGTCGACACCGCGGGCATCCGCCGCCGTGTGCACCTGCAGCAGGGGGCTGACTTCTACGCGTCGCTGCGCACCTCGGCCGCGCTCGAGAAGGCCGAGGTCGCCGTCGTCGTGCTCGACGTGTCGCAGCCGATCAGCGTGCAGGACCTGAACATCATCGACATGGTGCTCGAGTCGGGGCGCGCGCTCGTGCTCGCGTTCAACAAGTGGGATCGTCTGTCGGACGACGACATGGAGAACAGCGACCGTCGCCGCTACCTCGAGCGCGAGATCGAGCAGGACCTCGCGCACGTGGCCTGGGCGCCGCGCGTGAACATCTCGGCGAAGACCGGGCGGCACCTCGACAAGCTCGTGCCCGCCCTCGAGCAGGCGCTCGAGAACTGGGACCGGCGCATCCCGACCGGCAAGTTCAACGCGTTCATCACCGAGCTCGTCGCCGCGCACCCGCACCCGCTGCGCGGAGGCAAGCAGCCGCGCATCCTGTTCGGCACCCAGGCGTCGACGCGCCCGCCGACGTTCGTGCTCTTCACGACCGGGTTCCTCGACCCCGGCTACCGCCGCTTCGTGCAGCGGCGTCTGCGCGAGCTGTACGAGTTCGAGGGCACGCCGATCGTCATCAACATGCGCGTGCGGGAGCGTCGCCAGCGCTGACAGTTGGCTTCCCCAGCATCCCGAGCGGGATAATGGCGTCGGATGCCGCAACACCGCGGCATCCGACGCACCGCCCACGAGGCCCGCACGATTCGAGGATGCAATGTCGCACACCCTGCCCCTGCCCGATTTCACCCACGAGCGTGTGGAGGTGATCACCGGTCAGCGCAGCGGGCTGTTCATCGCCGTGGCGCTGCATTCGTCGGTGCTCGGCTCTGCCCTCGGCGGCGCGCGCCTGTGGACCTACCCGCACTGGAGCGACGCTCTCGGCGACGCGCTGCGGCTCTCGGCGGCGATGACGCTGAAGAACGCAGCCGCAGGGCTGGATGCCGGCGGCGGCAAGTCGGTGATCGGGCTTGCACCCGGCGAGAATCTCGACGCCGATCGCAGGCGTGACGCGTTCCTCGACCTCGGCGACGCCGTCGAGTTGATGGGCGGCCTGTACCGCACGGCGGAGGATGTCGGCTCGACCACCGACGACATGCTCACGGTCAGCGAGCGCACGCAGCACGTGGTCGGACTGCCGTCGACCGTGGGCGGCTCGGGCGAGCCGGCCGGCCCCACCAGCCTCGGCGTGTACGCGTCCCTGCAGGCCGTGCTCGAGCGGGTCACCGGCTCGGCGGAGGCCGCGGGCCGTCGCATCACGATCTCGGGTCTCGGACAGGTCGGTGGTCGACTGGCCTCCCGTCTCGCCGAGCAGGGAGCGCAGCTGACGGTGACCGACATCAACCCCGCCCGCCGGGCTTTCGCCGAGGAGATCGGGGCCACCTGGGTCGAGCCCGGCACCGAGCATCTGATCGCCGGCGACGTGTTCGTGCCGGCTGGCATCGGCGGAGTGCTCACCGACGAGGTCATCGACGCCCTCGAGGTGAAGGCCGTGTGCGGTCCCGCGAACAACCCGCTCGCCGATCGATCGGGTGCCGACCGTCTCGCGCAGCGCGGTGTGCTGTACGCGCCGGACTTCGTGGTGAACGCCGGTGGCGTCATCTACCTCGACCTCGAGGCGAAGCGCATCGGGTCGAGCGAGGAGATCATGCAGCGCGTGGCTGGGATCGGCGGCACCGTTCGCCGGATCCTCGACGACGCCGAGACCCGGGGCGTGACGCCGCTGCTCGCCGCCGAGGAGCTCGCCGCGTCACGGCTGCGGGCAGGGGCCGCGGTCGCCGCACGCTGATCTTCTCGGCGTCCGTCGCGCCTGTGGGCGTCGCGGCATGAAAGGCTGGGGGAGTGACGATCGTTCCCCCGGGCCCCGATGAGCCGCGTCGCCCGCACGGGCCGCAGGACCCGGGAGACGCGTGGGTCGTCGCGGAGACGGGTGAGAAGTACTGGGGGCGCTACGGCGCGGCCGGGGTTCTCGCCGTCGACTCGTCGCGTGGCGTGCTGCTGCAGCATCGAGTCGGTTGGAGTCACTTCGGCGGCACCTGGGGGATCCCCGGTGGGGCGCTGCACCGGGACGAGACGGCGCTCGACGGTGCTCTGCGCGAAGCGCAGGAAGAGGCCGGCATCCCCGACGGCGCGTTGCACGCCCGGTTCGCGCGGGTGCTCGACCTGCGGATCTGGTCGTACACCACGGTCGTCGCCGATGTGCTCGCCCCGTTCGATCCGGTGATCAGCGATCCCGAGAGCCTCGCCCTGGAATGGGTTGCGATCGACGAGGTCGATCAGCGGCCGCTGCACCCGGGTTTCGCCGCGTCGTGGCCGCTGCTGCGCTCGCTGCTGACCGTGCACCCGGCGATCGTGGTCGACGCGGCGAACGTCGTCGGCTCGGTGCCGGACGGCTGGTGGAAGGACCGCGCGGGTGCCGCCTCGCGGCTGCACGCCCGGCTGTCGGCCTGGGTCGCCGCCGGGGTGGAGGCCGATGACCTGAGCCTCGAAGCCGATCGCTGGTTCCCCCCGGTGTCGATGGTCGTGGAGGGAGCCGCCCGCGACATCCCGGATGCCCGCCACCAGACGCACGGCGCCCGCGTCGCCATCGTCCGCGCCGAGGGGGCCGGGGACGATGCGATCGTCGCAGAAGCCCGCCGCCTCGGCGTCGACGGGGCCGAGGTGATCGCGGTGACCAGCGACCGAGGACTCGCCGCGCGGCTCGACGATGTCGGCGCGCGGGTCGAGCCGGCCGGCTGGCTGCTGCGCCAGATGGATGCCCGCCCCTGACCCGACGGCAGCTGGTCAGAACGGCGGCTGCTGCGCCAGATGGATGCTCGCGGCTGACCCTACGGCAGCTGGTCAGAACGGAGGCTGCTCCGGTGGATCGCCCGAGTCGAGCCAGTCCGGCGGACCCGGTGGCTCGACCGAGGACACGAACATCACCCGACGGTTCGGCCTGTCGCGATAGCGCCGCCCGTTCGGGCTGACCCATTCGACCGAGCGGTCGGGAAGCTGGCGGGCGTACCACCGATGGCTATCGGGGATGTCGGGGTGCTTGAGCGGGTGATGTCTGGCGCAGAAGTGCGCGAGGTTGTCGATGTGGGTCTTTCCGCCCAGCGCCCAGTCCTCATTGTGATCGATCTCGCACCGGTGGATCGGAGCACGGCATCCGGGGAATCGGCAGTGCTGATCCCGGGCCCGCAGGAACCGGCGCATCTGCTCGGTGGGCGTGTAGGTGTCGGTCTCGACGACCATGCCGGCGGGGTCGAGGAACAGCCTCGTCCAGCCCGTGCGGAGACCGGAGAGCGAGCGGGCGACGGCCGGATCCAGCGGCCCGCGTCCGTCCAGTTCGGCGGGGAGGTCGTCCTCTCCGACGAGGGTCGTGGCGGCGACCGTCACCTGGATGGTGGCGTGGATGTTCTCCAGCCCCGTTCCGTGTGCCTCGGTGGGGATCGACGCGAGCAGCAGGTCGGTGAACAGGTCGGTGCGCAGCTGATCCATCGTCCTCGTGTCGGCGGGGACGTGGGTGATGCAGGGGCTGTCATCGCGGAACTTCGGGTCGAGAGGCGGCTCGAACGGGTCGGCCGTGAAGGTGTGCGATCCGAAGATCGCGCTCTCCATCAGATCGCCGTCGGCATGCGGCGTGCGGTCGTCCAGCGGCAGCAGGGTCTCGGGGTCGAGCCCGACGTCCTCCGGCTCCGACGGGCCGAGGTCTGGACCGCGGTCTTCAGGGTGCTTCTGCATGTGCCGGGCCATCTTGGTGAGCCGGTCGACGATGGCGACTCCCAGATGCTCCGGAAGCACCGCCTGAAGCAGCACGAGCCCGTCGCCGATCGAGCGCACCGTGACCGTGCGCTCGGCCGCAGCGCGCTCATGCTGCTCGACGACCGTCGACCCGGCCAGCGCTGCGGCGATGCGACGCGCCTGTGCCCGGGTGCGCGCCGCGGTGTCGTTCTCGGCTGTCTCGAGGGCCGCAGCCTCGTAGAGCAGCAGGGTGCCGGCCTCGACCGCGCCCGTCTCGATCGCCTCGCGCACCGGCCGGGCTTCGCGCAGGATCTCGCGCACGTGGTGAGGGGTGATGCGCCCTGCGGCGAACGATGCACGCACCGTCTCGAACTCCGTCGCCAGCAGATGAGCGTCGGTGAACGCGAACGTCATCGATCCCTGCGCGACACGGCCCGCTGCGGCGTATTCGGCCATCATCGACCGCTCGATGGCATCCCGGTGCTGCGGTGCGGCCGACACCTCGTCCTGCCACAGCTCCCACCGACGAGCGAGCAGGTCCGACGCCTCGGCCTGCAGCGCCGCGATCTCACGCTGCTTCGCCGCCCACTCGTCGAGCAGCGCGATGCGCCGTTCGATGAGAGCCTGCATCTCGTCCGCCATGTGTTCAGAGTAGAACATACGTACGACATTCAGGCGGTGTCCGGTCCGTCTGTGGATAACTCGGCGAGTCAGCCGTCTTGCGGATCGCGACCGCGCAGCCGGTCGATCTCACGGCGCTCGCGCTTGGTCGGCCGGCCCGCTCCGCGATCGCGCACGGCGAGCATGGCCGACGGCTCACGCGGGGGAGTGCGGTCTTCGTACGCCGTCACCGCGACCGGGGCGCCGACGCGCTTCGACAGGGTCTGCTTGACGATGAGGATGCGGTCGAATCCCGACATCCGCACTCTCACCTCGTCGCCGGGCTTGACGGTCTGCGCGGCCTTGGTGCGCTCGCCGCCGATCCGCACGTGCCCGGCACGGCACGCGGTGGTGGCGGCGGCGCGGGTCTTGTAGATGCGGATCGCCCACAGCCAGCTGTCGACGCGCACGGGCTTCATGGCATCCATCATCCGTCCTTCTCCGAGCGCAGGGCGCGGATCACACCGGCGATGATCAGCCCCTGCCCGAGGGTGTAGGTGAGCATCACGGCGGGGCTGGTCCAGGCCGGCATCGCGTCGGGGAGGAAGAGGCGGAAGGCGAGGATCGAATCGCTGGCGAGGAAGAACGCGCCACCTGTGGCGATGACCGCGTTGCCGCGGGCGGAGGTCGCGGCCGTGCCGGCGAGCACCAGGCCGTACGCCGCCACGGCGAAGAACAGGTTGCCGACGTGCGGACCGACGACGGCCAGCATCCCGATCCACCAGGCGGCGTAGAGCAGCGTCCACCGCGGCAGTCGGCGGATCGAGGCGAATCGCAGGAAGACGACGATGTAGACGACGTGCGCGAGGCCGAAGAAGAGCAGCATGAGCGGCAGCTCGGGGCCGCCGGGGAAGAACGCGCCGGCCCCATCGCCGAGCCACGAGAGCAGCAGCGCGGTCAGCAGAAGCGCGACGGTGACGCGCGGACGCAGCCGCGGGGCTGCGGCGGCCACGGGCAGCGCGAGCAGCGGCATGAGGGTCAGCTTCGTCGGCGCCGCGAGCGGGCTCTGGGCCGACAGTGCGATGACGTGGATGACCGCCAGAACGACGTACGGCGTCCAGACGGCGATGTCGAGCGGACGGATGCTGCGGGGCATCCACCCATCGTATTCAGCGGTCAGCCCTCGACCGTGACCTCGCCGATGTTGCCGTCGAGCCCGAGATGCACGGCCGGCCAGTACCCGTCGGGGAAGTGCCGCCCGCAGGAGTCGGTGAAGTGCAGCACGGTCGCGTCATCGGTGATCTCGAGGGTGTCGAGCACGAGATCGGCGGATCCCGTCTCCAGCTCGTCTGGCGAGGGCTCGCCGTCGCTGAAGTGAGTGATGATCGCATCGGATGCCCGGCGGCGGATGCCGTCGAGGTCGGCCACGACCGCGTGGACGCGAGGGATGAGGCTGCCCACCTGGTCGACATCGGCCCCGTCGATCATCAGCTCGAGTTCGCGACCGTCGATCGTCAGCGCGCCCGAATACCAGTCGTGCGTGACGACGTCGCCATCGTCGAGCGTCGTCTCGGCGCGGGAGAGGGTGCCGAGTTGCGGGTCTTCGATGGCCGCGTGCTGGGTGCTCATGCGGTTACCGTAGCGCCGAAGCGGCCGGCGATCAGTCGGCCAGACCGCGCGTCACGAGTACTCGTCCTGCGGTCAGCGTCGGACCGAGCTCGAATCCAGCCGCGAGGAAGGTGGAGACGGTGCCGTGGTAGAGGTCGTTCGACCGGTGGGAGCCGGTGGAGGTGTCGACCGGGTACGCCTCGAGCAGGCGTGCGCCGGACTCGCGCGCGTAGTCGAGAGCGGATGCCAGCAGCCGGCCGTTCAGCCCCTGCCCGCGGTGCTCCCTGCGCACCACGAAGCAGGTCACCGCCCAGACGGAGTCGTCGTCGAGCGGTTCGGCGGTCGCGGCGGCGATGGCTCGGGTGTGCAGGATGCGCTGCTGCACGGTGCGTGGTCCGACGCGGATCCATCCGGCAGCCTCATCGTCGACGTAGGCGATGAGGCCAGGGGGAGGGCCGGCCGCGATCTCGGCCTGGAGCATGTCGCGTCGCTCGTCGAGCGTCGTCGTCTGCCAGACCTTGTTGCGCACGACGGGCCAGATGCATTGGCAGCTGCGCCCGTCGCCGCCGCCCGAGAGTGCATGCTGAACGTCGTCCCAGCGGGGGCTCGTCGCCGGTTCGATGGTGATCGTCGCCATGTCGGCACGCTACGCGGGGGCGCGGACATCGGCAACCGCCGCGTCGACGGGTGGTGCGCCACGCCCGGCGGTGCCGGTTCGCGGTGGCCGAATCGTTCGGCTACGATAGTGGAGTTGCCCGCGCTTCGGTGCGGACTGCCACGGGCTGTGGCGCAGCTTGGTAGCGCACTTGACTGGGGGTCAAGGGGTCGCAGGTTCAAATCCTGTCAGCCCGACGTAGACGTAGACGTAGAAATGACGAAAGGGCCGGATCCGCCAGGATCCCGCCCTTTCGTCATTTCTGCTCGCGCCCGTGAAGCGGGGCCACACGCCGCTCTACTATGGCCCGATGCGAATGCTCCTCACGTATTCGCGATCCGGCATAGGAGTCGACCGTCATATCGTCTGGCCAGTGGCGGCGTCACGCACTGCGGCCCGCTCGCGTCGCGGCAGAGCCTCTCGGGCTCGTGCGTTCACCTCCCCGCTCAGCTCGCGCAGGAGCGCTCGATGCTCGGGAGCCGTCTCGGCGAGCGCGGCGAGGCACTTCTGAACACGGATGAGGACTTCGACGAATCCGGCGCCGTCTCGAGCGAGAGGCCGAAAGGCATCGGTGAGGAGGTCGCGCGTCTGCGCGCGTGGCATCCAGACGCGATCGTGGTCGATCTGCGAGGCGTGATCGGTGTCGGTCGTGAACGCCCTGCTGAAGACTCGCTGCAGGGCGGCGGTCACCTCGATCGCGGTTCCGGGGTCGTTGGTTCCAGGTGACAGGGCGCGGCTGCCGATCTCGGCGAGAGCGATGACGCCCAAGCGGGGGTCCTGTTCGTAGTCGCGGTGGCGTCCGAGAGTGAACGCGGCCGAAAGCTGGTCGCGCAGCGACTGCGAGGGTGGCACGCTCACATGAGCCAGCGGATGCAGGGCGTCGGCGATGGTGCCGGGCGTCGCTGCGACGTAGACCTCGCAGTCGTGCTCATGCGCCAGAGCGTCGAGTCGTGCGACGTCGATCGCGAGCACGTAACGAGCGTCGGTGACGGCGATGGGGAAACTGGCCGCAGGCACGCGTGTGAGCTCGCGGGCGCCGAGCGTCGGGCGGCGCATGTGGGCGATCAGCGCCGAGGCCGCAGCATCTTCGACCCGGTCGATGACGTCGGCCATTCGCCCGAACCGGGCGAGGTGACCGATCCAGCGCAGCAGGGTGATCACGACGACGCCGATGACCACCAACGTGCCGAAGAACAGGATCGTGCGGCCCTGTTCGGTGTAATACCCCGTGGACAGGGCGATTATCCCGACGAGGGCGAACACGAACGCGCCGGTGAACGTCGAGAGCGCCGTCTGCGAGGTCGGGTCGGCGATGAGCAGCTTGGTCGACCGCGGCGTGGCGATCGTCGTCGCCGACGAGTATGCGGTCACCATCGCGGTGATGGAAAAGGTCGTCGCGGTGAGCATCGCGGTTGCGATGATCTGCAGGATCGAGTCGACCGAATTCTGGCCGAGCTCCACCGTCACTTCGAACGGGATCCAGGCGCCGACGACGCCGGCCGCCAACGCGAACAGCACCGCGACCACGGTGAACGCGATCGCCCTGGCCCATACGGTGCGCAGCGCGCGCTGCGCGTGAACCAGAAGACTCCCGCCAGAGGTGCTCGCCATGCGCCTCATTCAACACGGTCGAACGCGCCGTCGTGACCGCGCCGCACCGCGATGTCGTCAGCCGACCAGCAGGGCGTCTCTGCATCGAGTCAGAAGCTCATGAAGACGAGCGCGCTCCACAGGCTCGACCTGCGCGGTCATGGCCTGAACGACCGAGGAGACCTCGTCATGCGCGCGGGCGAGGAGCGGCTCTGCGGCGGCGCTCAGAACCACGCCCCGCTCTCGCCGGGGCCCTGGATGGGTCGAACGCGTCACCAGCCCGCGCTTCTCCAGGCCCTGCAGAAGCACGTTCATCGACTGGCGGGAGACGAACGCCCGTCGGGCAAGCTCGGAACCGGTGATGCCCGGGGTGCTCTGCAGTGCGGTCAAGCACGCGTACTGCGGCACGCTCAGCGAGAGCGGGCGAAGCCGGTCATCCATCCGCTGATTCAACAGCGACTGCGTCTCCTTGATCAGCACGCCCAGCGCCTCCGGGCTTCGGTCCGATGCATCCATGTCAATAGTTTGACACATGACTACGCGGAGTGTCAGCATATTGACACATGGCCATCGAACAGAACAGGAGCTCGCTCATGGCAGCAACCACCTCCGGACCCGATTTCGTCTCGTTCCAGGTACGAGATCGGGCGGCCTCCGCGAAGTTCTACCAGGAGCTCGTCGGACTCACCCCGCTCCCGGGCTTGAACCCCGCCGCGACCGTGTTCTCCGCAGGAGATGTCGCGTTCGCTGTCCGCGACCCGTTCCCAGGTGTGGAACTCGATGCGATCCCTCAGCTCGGCGCAGGCATCGGCGTCTGGTTCCACAGCGCCGACGCGGCGGGCGTGCATGCACGACTGGTCGATGCGGGAGTCGAGGTCGTGCAGGAGCCAATCGGGGGGCCGTTCGGCCTGCAGTTCTCCTTTCGTGATCCCGATGGCTATGTCGTCACCGTTCACGCCGGCGGCTGAGTGCCGTGAGGCGAGCGCCCGTCAGGGCGTCACCAGCACCGAGATCACGTTGCCGGCCGGGTCCGTGAACCATGCGATCTCCGGGCCCGACGCGCCGTCCGGGCCCATCCGTGCGATTCCCTTCTCGTCAGTGCCGAAGTCGGGGTCGGTGTAGATCTTGGTGACCACACCGCGGGCGTTCAGATCATCGACGGCGGCATCGATGTCAGCCACCTCGAAGTTCAGAACGGTGTACGTCGCCGGCACATGGTCCGGCTTGTCGTACACGAGGATCGAGCCGCCCTGCGGCAGACCGATCTCGAGGAAGCCCATCGGGTTGCTCGAGACCGGCATGCCGAGCGTCTCGCCGTAGAACGTGCGGGCGACGTCGAGATCGTCGACGCTGAAGCCGCTGAAGACCCGCTCGGGGTCGAATGCGCTCATGAGGCAATGGTGCGCTCGCCGCCGGCGCATTTCCACTGCTTCTGCGACCGCTGCGCGCGACCGCCGACATCAGACGCGATCCACCGCCGACCGGTCGTCGACCCGCGTCTTCCTGAGGCTCGCGACCGTCGCCACCGCGATCGTGCCCGCGATGAACAGCAGTGACAGCCAGATCGGGATCTCGGGGATCACGGTGATCGGCTCGCCGCCGTTGATGAACGGCAGCTCGTTCTTGTGCAACGCGTGGATGAGCAGCTTCACGCCGATGAAGGCGAGGATCACCGCGAGTCCCTGGGCGAGGTACACGAGGCGCTCGAGCAGGCCGCCGATCAGGAAGAAGAGCTGCCGCAGTCCCATCAGGGCGAACACGTTGGCGGTGAAGACGAGGTACGCCTCCTCGGTCAGCCCGTAGATCGCGGGGATGGAGTCGACGGCGAAGATGAGGTCGACGAAGCCGATGGCGACGATGGTCAGCAGCATCGGCGTCACCCACCGGCGGCCGTCCTTGCGCACGGTCAGCTTGTCTTGGTGGTACTCGTCCGTCACCGGCAGATGCCTGCGGACGAAGCGCATGAACCGGCCGTCGACGACGTTCGAGTCGCCGTGTGAGAACGCCTGGTGCCAGGCGAGCACGAGCAGCAGTGCTCCGAATAGGTAGAAGACCCAGGTGAAGTTCTCGATCAGCGCTGCACCGACCGCGATGAAGACGCCGCGCAGGATGAGCGCGATCACGATGCCGATCATCAGCACCTTCTGCTGATAGATCTTCGGCACGGCGAAGCTCGACATCACCAGCAGGAACACGAAGAGATTGTCGACCGACAGTGCCTTCTCGGTCAGGTAGCCCGCGAAGTATTCACCGCCGAACGTCCATCCTGAGACCACACCCACGCCGACACCGAACACCAGCGCGAGGGCGATGTAGAACGCCGACCAGCGCGCTGATTCGGCGATCGTCGGCTCGTGTGGTTTGCGGACATGCGTGAAGAACTCGTAGATGAAGAAGGCGACGGTCACCGCGACCGTGATCATCCAGACGAGGGGGCTGACTTCCAAGGGGTCTCCTGACCTGAGGCGAACGAATCGACGCCAAGGTCTTCTCCATTCCCGAATCGGGAACCGGTGGACCGGGATGCGAATGCATCCGTGGTGACGACCCACCGCGCGGGAGTACTCCCCTTGCGGTGACCAGTGTAACGGCTCCCGCAATGCATCTTGAATGCCCTCCTCACACCCTGCGATCCTCACCTGCGAGACGACGAAGTTCGATAAGAGGAGTGTCAATGGAGATCTCACGACGCGGATTCCTGGTGGCGGGCGCAGCCTTCGGCAGCGCCGCACTGATCGCAGGCGGTGCGCAGCCGGCCGTGGCATCCGCTCCGCGCCCGGCGGGTGCTCTCGATCCGGCGGATGTCGAGGCGCGCGCTCTCGCGCTGTCGCCGCCTGTCTTCCTGCTCGAGACCCACGTGCCGCGCCAGTTCTCGACCGGCAAGGGAAGCGCGATCTCGATCAGCGCCGAGCGCGGCAAGGTGGGCGCCCACAGCCTGAAGTGGCAGCACGCGCCCGGCGGCGTGCTCACCATCAAAGAGCCGCTGCGGTATCAGGCCAGCCGCTACACCGCGGGCATGGACCAAGCGCTGATGGGCACCGTCGACACCTTCTCGATGTGGGTTTACAACGCAGAGCCCACCACCGATCGCCTGCGCGTCGAGTTCGGCCGCGGCGCGACCACCGACACGGCCTTCGAGTTCGGGCTCGACTTCACCGGCTGGCGCACCTGCTGGGTGCGCCTGGGCTATGACACCGAGGGCACCCCGCATCAGGCGATGAACCGGGTGCGCTTCATCGCGCCGCGGCGTTCGGGCACCCTGTTCATCGACCAAGTGGTGCTCAACACCGAGATGCGTCCCGACCACCCGACACCCGACCGGCAGGCCCCGTTCGTGCAGCCCGAGATCGCCGAGGCCGACAACCGGCACTGGCTCGACCTGATGCGCTTCGATGACGACCTCGCCGCGGCATCCTTCCCG
Source organism: Microbacterium sp. nov. GSS16 (assembly GCF_028198145.1). NCBI lineage: Bacteria > Bacillati > Actinomycetota > Actinomycetes > Micrococcales > Microbacteriaceae > Microbacterium > Microbacterium sp. nov. GSS16. The sequence continues at coordinate 1,892,058 of NZ_CP116338.1, forward strand.
CCTGCCGAAGGGAGCGGCGATCTCGCCGGCATCTGTGCCGCGCTGCTGAAGTCCGCGACGGTAGCAGCCGACGTGACCACCGCCGGGCTCGCGAAGGCGAAGGAGCAGGTCGCCGAGCTGGGCGTACCCGAACGGGCATCCGGAATCCCCGCCGCACCGGGCTCGTACATCAACGGCTACCAGTCGGCGATCCTCCCGGCTGAGATCCGCGCCGACGTGATGACTCTCGCATCGGCGGTGGCACTGCGCGCGTACGGCACCCGGATGCGCGCGATCGCCGCGGCGTCGGCGAAGGCGCGCAGCGCCGGGGCCGCGACGTCGGCAGAGTTCGACGAGCTCTACCTGCGCATGTACGCCCACCTCGAGGACCAGGGATTCGCGAAGGGCAGCGCGCAGGGCACGATCCACCACATCGGGTACCAGTACCGCGAGGCAGCCGACTCGTTCCTCGTCGCGCAGCCGCTGCTCGCCGAAGCCGGGCTGTGGCGGCGCGCCATGGACAACCTCGCCTGGTTCGTCGGGCTGGGCCGGCTCACGCACGACTTCAGCGACCCGGCCAAATACGGCGGCATCATCGACGTGCAGAACACCCTGCTGAAGCCGATGGCGATCTGCGCCGTCGGCGCCGAGACCGACGACGAGAAGTGCCGGCTGCTGGCCGCCCTCACCCGCTTCACCGAGCGCTCGCTGAGCACCTCGCCCGGGATCGAGGGCGGGCTCAAGCCCGACGGCACGATCTTCCACCACATGGGCCCCTACCCGGACTACGGCCGTGACGCACTGGTCGGGATGGCTCCGGTCGTGGCGCTGCTGCACGGCACCGCCTTCGGCCTCAGCGCGCCCGCCCGCGCGTCGCTGCGTCGGGCGCTGCTCACCCAGCGCCTGCACGCCAACACCACGCAGTGGCCGATCGCGCTCACCGGTCGCCACCCCGACGGTGAGCAGGGGCTCTCGCTGAATCCGTTCGCCGCGCTCGCGGCGACGCCGATGCCGGGGGAGGGTGGCGCATTCGACCCGATGGTCGGAGCGGCGTTCCTGCGGCTGCTGCCGCCCAACCCCTCCGCCGCGCAGCGCAGCCTCGCCGCCGATCTGCGTGAGGCGGGAATCGAGGCCGAGCCCGCGCCGAACGGACACTGGGCCCTGGGCTATGCCGCCTGCGGACTCCATCGCCGTGATGAATGGCTGGTCGCGTTGCGCGGGCACAACCGCTACCTGTGGTCGAGCGAGATCTACGCCACGGACAATCTCTACGGCCGCTACCTCGCTTACGCGTCGGTCGAGGTGCTCGCGCGCGCCGACGGCACCGGGCAGATCACGCATCCTGCGAACGGGTATGTGCACCCCGGCTGGGACTGGAACCGCATCCCCGGCGCGACGACCAAGCACCTGCCCTGGGAGCTGCTCAAGGGCGACCTGAGCGACACGATCGAGATCATGCCCTTGACCCGCTCGGCGTTCGGCGGGGCCGGTTCGTTCCAGGGCGAGCACGGCATCTTCGGGATGCACCTGATCGAGCATCCGAAGTTCGACCCCACCCACACGGCAAAGGTGTCGCGATTCAGCTTCGACGACGTCATCGTGTGTCTGGGCAGCGACATCGCGAACGACGACCCACAGCACAGCACCGAGACCACGCTGTTCCAGGTCGCCGTGCCGACCGCCGACGGCACCGACGACGCGACGCAGCTGACCCGGCCCACCGGTGTCGTCGACCCGCTCGGGAACGGCTTCCACCTGCCCGCCGGGCAGCGACTGCGGCGCATCAGTGCGGTGCAGACCGCACCCGACGAGAAGGACACCACGACGGCATCCGTTCCCTACGCCACCGCGCTGATCGACCACGGCACGGCGCCCACGGGCGCCGGATACGAGTACGCCCTGCTCGTGGGCGCGGGGGAGCAGCGCACGGCAGACTTCACGAAGCGGATGGGCTCGGACGATGCACCCTACGCGGTCGTGCGCAAAGACGCCACGGCGCACGTGGTGCACCATCGAGACACCGGCATCACCGGGGCCGTCGTCTTCGCGAATGCAACGGGCATCGACGAGACCATCACCGCCGTGGACGCGGCGTGCCTGCTGATGTGGCGGAGCGAGCATCAGACGCTCACCTTGTCGGTGACCGACCCCGACCTGCACCTGTACGAGGGGGACGACCCCGACCAGTTCGCCCCCGACGGCACTTACGTCGGCGCCAACACGAGCTACTCCCGGCCATGGCGGCGCAGCGCCAGTGCGCCGTCTCGGGTGAGCATCACCGTGCAGGGGCGGTGGTCGTGCGACGCGGACGACGTGATGGTGATGCTCGCGGGCGACACGACGAGGGTCACCGTGACCTGCCGCGACGGCGCCTCGCGGGATCTCACCATGACCGCCATCGGGTGAGAGCCGGCGAGGGTGCGTCGTTGGGGATGCGGTGAACCGCGGCGACACACTCGGCTCGGCGTCGGTGGGATACTGGCGGCATCATGACGACGACGATGCTGCTGCTCGCCGACACGCACGTCCCGGCGCGGGCGAGACGACTGCCGCGCGCTGTGCTCGACGCGATCGACGTCGCGGACGTCGTGGTGCACGCGGGGGACTGGGTCGACATCGCCACCCTCGATCTCATCGAGTCGAGATCCCGAGATTTCCACGGCGTCTACGGCAACAACGACGGGCCCGAGCATCGCGAGCGGCTCCCTGAGATCGCGCGCTTCACCGTCGGGAACCTGCGCTTCGCGGTCATCCATGAGACGGGCCCGGCGGCGAAGCGCGAGCAGCGCATGGATCAGGCGTTCAGCGACACCGACGTGCTGGTATTCGGGCACTCGCACATCCCGTGGGACACCGTCACGCCAGGCGGCCTGCGTCTGCTCAATCCCGGGTCGCCGACCGATCGGCGCCGTCAGCCGGCGTGCACGATGATGAGCGTGCGCATCGACGGGGAAGCGCTCGACGTCACGCTGATCCCGGTGAACCGCGACGAGTGAACCGGGTGAACTGCTGAGAGCGCGGCGAACCATATCGCCGCGGGTTATTCCGGGAGAATGGTCGCCGGAACTCGTCCTCGCCGAATAGGCTCCAAGAAGCGGAGCTTTCTCGAGCCGCTCCGCATCTGTTTCGCGCTTCCGGGGGATGGTCACACCCGCGTCTCTCCTGCGCGGGTGATAGGCGGACCGATGAGTGGACAAGCTCTGCTGACAGTACCGGTGATCGGCGTGCGCGCCGCGCACATCCGAGCGGAAGACCCGCCGGTCCGGAGGGAAGGCGCGGTGCCCCGGCTCACGTGGGTGCTGTGCGCCGCGCTGCTGCTCTGCGGGTGCATCCTTGTGTCGGCGGCGACCACGACCGACGCGGACTGGTGGCGACTGTACTTCAGCAGGCTCGGCATGATGGGCGACTTCTCCAGCTTCGCGTTCAACGGAGGGCTCGTCGCGAGCGGGGCGATCATCGCCGGCTCGTCGTGGATGCTGCGGATCCGCCTGACCGGAGTGATGCCGCACTCGTGGCGTTCACGGGTCGCGATGCGTGTGATGCCCCCGGCGATCGCCGGCCTCGGCATCAGCCTGCTCGCGATCGGCGCCTACCCGCTGTCGGTCGACCCGATCGCCCACGAGCGGGCCACCAACGGCGCGGTGCTCTCGTTCGCTTTCCTGCTGCTCTCGCACCGTGTTCTGCTCTGGCAGCTCGAAGGAACGCTCCGCCGAGCCACGATCATCAGCGGCGTCACGATGATCATCGCGCTCGCCGCGTTGAAGGCCGAGGTCATCTCGCTCACGGTCTTCGAGGCGATCGCCTTCGCGATCATCCTGTGGTGGGTGCACCTGCTCGAGCAGATCGCCCACCGTCACGCCTCTCCCGCCCCGTCCGACGGGTCGATGTGGTCGCGGCGCCGGCGCCGGCGCCGCGCCGAGACGGATGCCCGGCCCGCGGCCATCCGTCGGCGTGCAGGCGCCGCGAGGGTCCGTCGTCAGGATCGCGCGGAACGTCTCGCGCGTGCGACGACGATGCCGCGCCGCGACGTCTCGAACCCATCGAGCATCTCGCGCAGCTCATCAGCGCCGACGTCGGCGCCGAAGGCGTCGGCACCCGGCTCGAGCATGATGCCGGATGCCAGTGGGCCGGCGATCACCGGATCGAAACCGAGGTCGTCGATCAGTCGCGACACGACATCGAGATCGTCGGCTGCATCCCCGGCGATCGCGATGGCCTTGCGCCCCGGTGCTCCGGCTGGGCGAGCCTCGTCCTCCATGTCGTGGTACCCCATGTGCCCCAGCCCCTTCACGACGCGCGCGCCCGCGAGGTGCCGCTGAACGAGCTCGCTGGTCGAGGTGCGCGGGTCATCGAGGTCGGGCCGGTCCCCGTCGGCACCCCACCAGTAGTTCATGGCGTCGACGACCAGCATCCCGCGCATCAGCTCCGCCGGCAGCGTGCGGTACCGGCCGAGCGGCAGCGCCAGCACCACGACGTCCGACATCGCGACCAGGTCGGAGACGCTCATCGCCTCGGCTCCGATCGCGGCGATCGCGCGGGCGATGGGAGCGGGATCGCCCGAACGCGCGACGACCACCCGGTATCCGGCATCCACCGCGAGCGCTGCCAGCACACGCCCCAGCCGGCCGGCGCCGATGATGCCGAGCGTCCGGATCGGCGAGGTGACAGTCACCCCGTCATCGTACGGCGGCCCGCTCGGGCGCCGGCGCGGCGTGCTCAGTGGTCGCGCAGCATGTCGATGAGCTCGGCCTTGCGCTTGCCGGAGTAGCCCTCGATGCCGAGCTCCTTCGCGCGCTTCTTCAGCTCCTCGACCGTCCAGTCGTCGTAGTCACCGGATCTGCCTCCCCGGCGACCGACGGCTGAGCGACCGTCGCGGGCGGCCGCGTTCGAGATGCGTGCCGCCTTCTCCTTCGATGCGCCGTCATCGCGCAGCTTCTCGTACAGCTCTTCGTCCTTGAGCTCTGGCTGGTTCGGCATCGCCGCCTCCTCGGATCTTCGGACGTCGCGGTCCGCGACTGGGGACGACCGTACGCGCGACACTGCGGCAGTCGAACGGCCTTGACACGCCGACGGAGGCGGCCTATCCGCGCACCTTCGACAACCGCCGGCCGCTCAACCCCAGGCGGCTTCGTCGATGCCCGGCGGATGCTCGCCCGCGGTCTGCGGATGCTCGCGGATGTGGCCCACCTCGCGCGAGTCACGGGCCGCGTTGAAGAGCTTGATCAGACGGCCCGCTCCCACAGCTCCACCGGCCCGGGCACGACGGTGAACAGCGGGTGTGCCGTGGGCGTCGTCGCTCGCCATCGCACCGCATCCGCCGGACTGCGCTGGGTGAGCTTCGCGCCCAGGTGCTGCCACTCCAGCATCAGCTGGCCGTCGGTGACCGGGATGACCTCCACCGGCGATCGGGGCGTGATGATCCGCCCACGGTCGAAGCGGTAGCCACGGGCATCCGCTTCATCCGCGACCGAAGACAGGTACGCTCCGACCGACGCGAGCGGCTCGGCCTGCGCGCGGAACCGCTCGAGCTGGGGATGCCTGGTGTATCCCTTCGTGCGCCCCGCGAGAACCGCCTGAGCGAGCAGCGTCTCGCGCCAGCAGGCGACGAGAGCCGCTCGATCGAGGTGAGCGGGGTGCAACGACCAGATCCTCACCCGCGGCCCGGCTCCTCCGTGCGGACGGCGCTGACGGCCTGCTCGTCGTCCCGGTCGGCAGTCGGCTCGGCATCGCGGCGGCTGAGCTTCGACGGCCACCAGATCGCCCTGCCGATGTCGTAGCTGAGCGCCGGCACGAGCAGCGAGCGCACGACGAACGTGTCGAGCAGCACGCCGAAGGCGACGATGAACGCCAGCTGCACGAGGAACAGGATGGGGATCACCGACAGCGCCGCGAACGTCGCCGCCAGCACGAGCCCGGCGGAGGTGATCACACCGCCCGTCACCGCGAGCCCGCGCAGGATGCCCTCGCGTGTGCCGTGACGCGTCGACTCCTCGCGCACCCGGGTCATCAGGAAGATGTTGTAGTCGATGCCCAGAGCGACCAGGAACACGAAGCCGAACAGCGGCACCGCCGGGTCGGCCCCCGGGAACCGGAAGACGCCGTTGAACAGCAGCGCAGCCACGCCCATCGCCGAACCGAACGACAGCACCGTGGTGAGGATCAGCAGCACGGGTGCGAGCACCGCGCGCAGCAGCAGCATGAGGATCACCAGGATCACGCCGAGGATGACGGGGATGATCAGGTTGCGATCGTGGATCGAGGCGGTGTTCGTGTCGACGGCCGTCGCGGTGACGCCGCCGATCTTGGCTCCGGTCTCGTCGAGCTCGGCGCGCAGCCGGTCGACCGTCGCCTCGGCATCCGCCGAGTCGGCAGCGTCGGTGAGGGTGCCCTGCAGCAGCACACGCCCGTCGATGACCGTCGGCTCCGGCGCGGCGGTTCCCGGAGGGCCGAAGGCGGTGATGCCGTCCTCGGTGACCGGGGCGCTGCCCGACGGCGAGTCCTCCGCGGTCACGCTGACACCGTCGACGCCGTCGTCGGAGAGCAGCACGTCGGCAGCATCCTGCAGCCGGTCCTCGTCGACGAGCACGTACGCGGGGCTGCCGGATCCGCCCGGGAAGTGCTCGCCGAGCACCTTCTGGCCGTCGCGGGCCTCGGAGGCGCCGAGCACGAGATCGGACTGCGGCACGCCCTTGGCGTCCAGCTGCACGAGGCCCACCGCGGCGATCGCCAGCACGATCGCCGTCGAGATCCAGATGAGGCGCGGGCGAGTGCGGATGCCGCGCGCGAGCCTCGGCCACAGTCCGCGTCCCTCCAGCGGGCTCGCGTCGGCCACCCGCTCGGGCTCGTACTTCGGGCGCTTGGGCCAGAACGCGGCCCGGCCGAACAGGCCGAGCAGGGCGGGAAGCAGAGTGAGTGCGGCCAGCATCGCGAAGACGATGCCGATCGCGGCCACCGGACCGAGCGTGCTGTTCGACTTCAGGTCGCTCAGCAGCAGGCACAGCAGGCCGGCGATCACCGTGCCGCCGGAGGCGAGGATCGGCTCGAACGAGCCGCGCCAGGCCGCCGCGACCGCCGTCCACCTGTTCTCGGTGATGTGCAGCTCTTCGCGGAAGCGCGCGACCATCAGCAGCGAGTAGTCGGTCGCGGCGCCGATGACGAGGATGAAGAGGATGCCCTGCGTCTGACCGCTCAGCAGCAGGATGCCGAACTTCGCCGCCCACCACACGGCCAGCAGAGCCACGCACAGCGCGAACAGGCTGGTGCTGAGCACGACGAGGGGAAGCAGCAGTGAGCGGTACACGATCACGAGGATGACGAGCACGGCGGCGAGAGCGACGAGCAGCAGGATGCCGTCGATGCCGGCGAATCCGGCGACGAGGTCGGCGGTGAAGCCGGCAGGTCCTGTGATGTACACGTCGATGCCGTCGGGCACGCTTTCGCGCAGGTCGGCCGAGAGCGCGCCGGAGATCTCGCCGATGTCGGCGTCGGCGTCGATGGGCACGAACGCCTGGGCGGCGAGTGCGTCGTCGGAGACGATCACGGGGGAGGAGCCGTCCTTCACGCCCTCGGCGGTCGTCGCCTTCTCGAGCGCGGATGCCAGGTCGTCCCGCAGCGCGTCATCGATCTCGTCGTCGGAGTCGAAGACCACCACCGCCGGGATCGAATCGGAGCCGAGGAAATCGTCGAGAGCGGATTGCACCTCTGTCGCGTCGGCCGATTCGGGCAGGTAGGCCGTGCGGTCGTTCGAGGAGACCTCGTCGATCTTGCCGAACAGCGGTCCGCCGAGGCCGGCGCCGGTGAGCCAGAGGAGGATGAGCGCGGCCGAGATCAGCACGCGCAACAGCGTCTTCGGCTTCTTCTGCTGCTGCTGCTGGCGGAGCTGCGCTCGCGTGTTCATCGGGGTCCTCTCGTCAGAGCAACGGTACCGGGCAGGAGAAAGGTCGCCGGAGGACTTGACAGGCCTAGCATGAGGGCATGCAGAGAACACTCGTCATCGCGGCATCCGCGCCGGTGCCGAGGGGGAATCGCGTCGAGATCGCGCAGGCGGTCGACGGGACGGTGATCGCCGTGCGCGACCTCGACCGGAGCATCCAGTACGAGGTGCGCGACGTCGCGCAGGAGCAGGTCGATGTCTGGCGGGCCGTCGTGCGCGACTGCCGCGTCACCGAGTCGATCCGCCACCCGCACACGACTCTCGTCGTCGGATTCTCGGACGCGGTCTCAGCCGCAGAGGAGGCGCTCAGCGAGGCGGATGCCGCGGCCGCGGCGGCCAAGGCGGAGTCGGACCGCTGGGGCGGCGCCGACAAGCCGCCCGCCGAGGTGCCGGAGCGGTTCTGGTGATCGCCGGCTCGGCGCGGATCGCGGACTGACGCTCAGCGGAAGTCGCGGGAGCGGTGCGCGAGGCCGGTGCGCAGGTCTTCGAACGCGTCGGCGAGCACGTTCGTGACACCCTCCGGGGAGCGCTCCAGGAGCCCTCGGACGATGAGCGCGGGGGAGTCGCGGGCCACCCGGCGATAGCGGGCCCAGACCCCCGTCGAGCAGATGACGTTCACCAGCCCGTGCTCGTCCTCCAGGTTCAGGAAGGTGACGCCGCTGGCCGTCGCCGGACGCTGCCGGTGCGTGACCACTCCGGCGACCTCGATGCGCCGCCCGGTCTCGTGAGTGCGCAGCCGGGCGGAGGTGAGCACGCCCCGCTCGTCGAGCGCGGCCCGCAGGTGCGACATCGGATGATCGTCGATCGAGACGCCCGTCGCCCACAGGTCGGCCGCCAGGCGCTCGTACCCCGACTGGTCGGAGAACAGCGGCGGCTGCACCGACAGGGCGGTGCCGGGCAGGAAGCGCGCCCGGTCTTCGGCGGCGGCACCGGCGAGCCAGATGGCCTCACGTCTGCTGAGCCCCAGGCACTCGAAGGCTCCGGCTGTGGCCAGCGCCTCGATCTGCGCCGTCGTGGCGTCGGTGCGGCGCACCAGATCATGCAGGTCGCGGAACGGCCCGTGCTCGTCACGTGCCGCCACGATCCGCTCGGCGAGCTTCACGCCGATCCCGCGCACCCCCGACAGGCCGAGTCGCACGGCGAACCGGCCGTCGCGTCGGTGCGCGGCCGACTCGTCCGGGGCGGAGATGTCGAACCGCAGGGGAGCCGGCTGATCGAATGACGCGCAGGAATCCCGCCCGGTGGGCCCCGGCCCGCCGCCCGGTCCTGAACTGCCGACCGACCCGGTTCCGGCGTCCGGCCCGGTTCCGGCATCCGGCCCGGTTCCGCTGTCCGGCCCGGTTCCGGCATCCGGACCCGCGTCGATCGGCTCCAGGCCGTCCATCACGCCGGACGCGTGCAGGTCGGGCCTGCGCACCTGCACGCCGTGATGGCGGGCGTCCGCCGTGAGGGAGGCCGCCGAGTAGAACCCCATCGGCTGCGCCCGCAGCAGCCCTGCCAGGAACGCCGCCGGATAGTGCAGCTTGATCCATGAGCTGGCGTAGACGAGCAGCGCGAACGACAGCGAATGCGACTCGGCGAAGCCGAAGTTCGAGAAGGCCTGGATCTGCGCATAGATCCGATCCGAGACCTCCGCGCTCAGACCCCGCCGACCCATCCCGGCGTACAGCTTCGCCCTGACCTTCTCGATCTTCTCCAGACCGCGCTTCGAACCCATCGCCCGGCGCAGCAGATCCGCCTCGTCGGCGGTGCAGTCGCCGATCGCGGTGGCCATCTGGATCAGCTGCTCCTGGAAGATCGGCACGCCCAGCGTGCGCTTCAGGATCGGCTCCAGGTCGCGGTGCGGGTAGGGGATGTCGAAGGGCACAGGCTGTTCGCCCCGGCGCACGCGCTCGCGGTTCTCGGCATCCACCCTGTCTTTCTCGAGCTTGCGACGCACGAACGGATGCACCGCACCGCCCTGGATGGGCCCTGGCCGGATGAGGGCGATCTGGATGGCGAGGTCGTAGAAGCAGCGCGGCTGCAGCCGGGGCAGCAGACCCATCTGCGCCCGCGACTCGACCTGGAACACCCCGATCGAATCGGCCCGGCAGAGCATGTCGTACACCCCCGGCTCTTCCTTGGGGATCGTCTCGAGCGTCCAGTGCTCCCCGGTGGACGCACGGATGAGATCGAAGCAGTGCTGGAGAGCGGCGAGCATCCCGAGTCCCAGCAGGTCGAACTTCACCAGCCCCATCGAGGCCGCGTCGTCCTTGTCCCACTGGATCACCGTGCGCTTCTCCATGCGGGCGTGCTCGACCGGCACCACCTCGCCCACCGGACGATCGGTGAGCACCATCCCGCCGGAATGGATGCCGAGATGCCGCGGCGCTCGCAGCAGGTCATCGGCATAGCCCAGCACGTCATCGGGGATGTCGTGACCCTCCACCGGCTGCAGCCCCGAGCTCCACCCGTCGACCTGCTTCGACCAGGCATCCTGCTGACCGGGGGAGTATCCCAGTGCCCGCGCCATGTCGCGCACGGCGTTCTTCGGGCGGTACTGGATCACGTTCGCGACCTGGGCGGCGCGCTCGCGGCCGTAGGTCTCGTACACCCACTGGATGATCTCCTCACGGCGGTCGGAATCGAAATCCACGTCGATGTCGGGCTCCTCGGTGCGGGTGGTGGCGAGGAAGCGCTCGAACGGCAGTCCGTACAGGATCGGATCGACCGCGGTGATGCCCAGCAGATAGCAGACCGCGCTCGCCGCGGCCGACCCCCGGCCCTGGCACAGGATGCCGCGCCGTCTGGCCTCCTGCACGATGCCGTGCACGATGAGGAAGTAGCCGGGGAAGTCCTTCTCTTCGATGACGTCGAGTTCGCGCTCGATCCGCGCCCACCCCGCTGCGTCGATACGCGGGTACCGCTCGGGCACCGCCTGCCGGACGAGGCGGCGCAGCCAGGTCATCGGCGTGTGTCCGTCCGGCACCTCCTGCTTCGGCAGCGCAGGGCGTGCGGATCGCAGCGGGAAGGCGCACTCGGCGGCGAGCCGCAGCCCGTGCTCGATCGCCCCCGGATAGCGGCGGAACCGGGCGGACATCTCGGCGCCGCTGCGCAGATGCGCCCCGCCGTGCGCGGGCAGCCAGCCGTCGAGGTCGTCCATGCTGCGCACCGCCCGCACCGCGGCCACAGCCTCGGCCAGCCGCGCCGTCTCGGGTGAGGCGTAGTGCGCATTGCTCGTCGCCACCACGGGCAGCCGCAGGCGCGCGGCGAGCTCGGCGAGGGCATCGTTGCGGCGGGTGTCGAGCGGGTCGCCGTGATCGAACAGCTCGACCGCCACCCGATCGTGCCCGAACAGATCGACGAGCCGCCGCAGCGGCGTCTCCGCATCGCCGAGCTCCAGCCCGCGGCGCACGGCTCCCTTGCGGCATCCGGTCAGCACCGTCCAGTGCCCGTCCGCCCGCGCGGCGAGCTCTTCGAGATCGTAGACCGGACGGCCCTTCTCGCCGCCGCGCAGCTGGGCGGCCGAGATGGCGCCGGAGAGGCGGTGATAGCCCTCGGTGCCGCGAGCCAGCACGAGCAGGTGATCGCCCTCCGGATCGGGAGTGCCGGCCCGTGCACGGGAGCGGGTGCGAGCCGGGTTCTCGGCGATGCCGAGCGAGAGCTCGGCGCCGTACACGGTCTGCACCCCGGCATCCATCGCCTCGGCCACCTCTGCGAAGCGGGACGCCCCGTAGAAGCCGTCGTGATCGGTGATCGCGAGGGCGCTGAGGCCGAGGCGCTCGGCCTCGGCGAGCAGGTCTTCGGGAGAGGAGGCGCCGTCGAGGAACGAGTACCACGAGTGCGCATGCAGCTCGGCGTAGGGCACGGCATCAGCCGGCCGCTGCACCTCGAGGTGAGCCGTCGTGCGGCGACGCCGGCTCACCGGACCTGGATCGGCTCGAGGGCGCACCGGTTCGCTCTGCACCGGAGCAGGACGCTGCAGATCGAGGGTGCGCTCGAGCTGATGCCACGTCTGGCCGGGATTATTGTGCCAGTTCATCAGCGGTACCGGCCCTCCGCCCACCAGCCGTCCGCCGAGTGGAACACCAGCCAGGCGCGGTGCCCGGCATCGAGCAGCTGGAAGCGGTGCCCGGAGCGGGCGCGCTCGGCATCCCACCGGTGCTCGTGCACCGGCCACGGACCCGCCCAGCCCACCACCTCGCTGTCTTCGATCAACGCGGGCGGTGTCGACAGGGCGCCGCGCTCGTCGATGCGGATCTCGGCGCCCTCCGCGCCGCTCACCCGCACCGGGCGCATCGGCGTGTACACCTCGGTCGGCAGCGGATCGGGCAGGTGGCCGGGCCAGGGCTGCGAGGGATCGCGCTGCACGAGCGGTCGCTCGCCCCACGGCGTGAGCACCTGACGGTCGGCCAGCATGCGCCCGCCCGACATCGCGGCCGTGCTCACCCCGCGATGTCCGAGCAGCGTCTGCACGCGCGAGACGGCATGGTGCAGCCGCTCGTCGGTGCCCGAGCCGAACAGACCGGGCTGATGATGGGCGGCGTCATCGACTGCGACCGGGGCGAGCCGCACCCCGACGATGCCGCGGAAGGCGTGAGCGGCATCGTCGGGCGCGTCATCGACGATCGTCTCGAGCTGCCAGCGCACCCGATCGACCAGGTCGCCGGCATCGAAGCAGGTCGGATGCAGCCAGGTGCGCGAGAACACCGCGCCGTCGTCGTCGGTGAGGTCGATGCGCACCTCGGTGCACACGGCCGAGACGTCGGCGAGCGCGAGCAGCACGGCATCCGCCGTCTGCCGCACGGCGAAGGCGATCTGATCGGACTGTCCGAGCGGGGTCTCGAACTGCACCTCGCGTGTTAGCTGCGGGTCGGGCGGCCGCGGGGTGATCGGTCGGGAGTCGGCTCCGGATGCCAGGTCGTGCAGGCGCGCGCCGTGCTCGCCGAAGCGCGAGCGCACCGAGAGGGCATCGAGGGCCGCGAACTCGCCGAGCGTCGACACTCCCAGTCGCCGCAGCAGGTCGGCGAGCTCGGACTCGCCGAGCGCGTGCAGAGGAAGCGGGGCGAGGAATCGGCGGGACGCCCCCGGCGGGATCACCGCCCAGGGGTCGATCCCGTCACCACCGGGGGGAGCGGCCCGAGCGGCGAGCTCGGCGGTGAACATCCCGTCGCCCACGCCGATGCGCACTTCGCCAAATCCGGCATCCGAGAGCATCCGCACCAGCGCGGCCGCAGCCCCCTCCTCCCCGTCGTGGTAGCGCGAGATGCCCCGCGAGCGCAGCGCGGCGAGCCCGGGGCGCAGCAGGTGCGCGCCGGGTGCGTGCGCCTCGATCAGCCGCAGCACGGGCAGGAAGGCGCGCTCGTCTGCGGTCTCGTCGTGCGGCAGCATGCGCAGCGACGGCAGGCTGCTCTGCGCCTGCCGCTTGCGCTGCCCGACCCGCACACCGTGCGCTCTGGCGGAGTCGGTGCAGGCCGAGACGACGCCGGCGCGCACGAGGGCGGTGGGCGGATGCGGGGGTGCGGTGCCCAGCGCGGCGCGCAGCGGCCAGTCGGGGAACCACAGCACGTGCACGCGCATCGTCTCACTCGGCGTGGAGGCGTCGATGCTCATGACGCCACCGCCCAGCTCGGGTGCGTCGGCAGCGCCTCGCGCGGATCGAGCGCGGGCTCGGCCGCGGTGTCGATACGGCCCAGGTCATCGGGCAGGCGCACGCGCAGGCTCTTCGGCACCGGCGTGGAGCGGGTCTGCGCGGTGACGGTGACCGTGCGATCCGACAGCAGCCCCCACCCCTCGCCGAGCCCCTCCCAGTGCGGGTCGTGCAGCGTGATCAGACCCTCGCCCTGCGGCCAGGGGGATGTGGTGAGCAGCGTGCAGCCGCGGTCGCGCAGTCGCGCCGCGAGGCGAGCGGCATCGGCATCCCGCACGCGGGAGCCGGGATTCATCGCGATCAGCGGCACGACCTCGGCCAGCGCCGAGACGACGGCGAGCCAGCGCTCGCCCGGCTCGGGTACGAGGATCAGCCGTGACAGATCGATGCCGAAGGCGGTCGCCGCCTCGAGCCCGAGCGTGGGCATGCCCACCGCAGCGCACCAGCCGCCACGCTGGGAGAGCGCGCTCATCAGCGCGAAGATCAGGCTCGGCGAGGGCGACACCGAGTACACGGTGCCCGTCTGCAGCCCGCCCTGGGGCAGCAGATCCTGCAGCGCGGCAGGCATCGGCAGATGCGCGTCGTCGCTGCGGCGGCGCTGCATGCGTCCGATCTCGCGGCGCAGGCGCAGAATGTCCCCTGCCCGTTCGTCGGCGGGGGAGAGTGCCGCGGTCGTTCTGATCCCCATGCATCCATCCTCGAATAGATCTTCGAACACTTCAAGTCGTCCTGCGAGGCTAATTCGGACATCCGACATCGCCACGCACGCGTCATCCCACAGCCCCCGCGACGTTCTCCACAGCCCCTCGACGACGTCTGCCGCTTCTCGCCTAGCCTGCGAGCGTGACTGCTCACTCCGTCGCCGTGCTGATCGTGCACCTCGGGCTCGCCGCGGTCGGCGCCTGGCTCATCGCGATCGATGCGCGCACGCACCGGCTGCCGAACCGCATCGTGCTGCCCGCGCTGGGCGCCCTGATCCTGCTCGTCGTCGTCGAGGCGCTGGCGACGGGCGACGGACAGCGGCTGACGCGATCCCTGCTCGGCGCCCTCGCACTCGGCGCGTTCTTCGCCGTGCTGCGCCTCGCGTCGCGACGGGGCATGGGCGGGGGAGATGTGAAGCTGGCCGCCGTGATCGGGCTGGTGCTGGCCTGGCACGGCTGGCAGAGCCTCGCGCTCGGCGCAGCTGCGGCATTCCTGCTCGGCGCTCTGCACGCGCTGGTCCTGATGGGGCTGCGGCGGGCCACCCGGCACACGCAGATCGCGTTCGGGCCGTGGATGATCATCGGCGCAGCCCTCGCGATCGGGCTCTCGTGAGCGCATCGGACGTGTGTCGGCGCAGGGGGATAGGGTGAGCACATGGCTATCGCACGACTTCACGGCGGCCCGCTCGACGGGCAGATCATCCCGCTCGACGATGCAGATCAGGATTCCCTGATCCTGCCCTACAGCGAGACCCAGCTCACCTACCGGCGTGAGGGCGAGGCGTCCAACACCGGCGAGCACGACGGTCCCACCGAGACCGTCTTCTGGTTCGTCGAGGCGGGCGACGACATCAGCCCCGGCGACGACTGACCGCGCGACGCACGTGAGTGCAGAGCCGCAGCGCTCGTTCGAGGTCGAGCGCAAGTACGACGCGGGTGCCGACACGCGACTGCCGGACTGGTCGGACGTCCCCGGCGTCGTCGCGGTGACGGACGGCGAGCCGCGAGAGCTCGACGCCCGGTACTTCGACACGGCGGACGCCGCGCTCGCACGTGTCGGCGTCGCCCTGCGCAGGCGCACCGGAGGGCCGGACGCCGGCTGGCACATCAAAGGGCCGCGGCAGGGCGACGGCCGGCTCGAACTCGGCTGGCCGCTCGGCGAGACCGATCGGCTGCCCGATGCGGTCGCCGAGACCGTCGCGCAGTGGACGGATGCCGAGCTGCAGCCGCTCGCGCGCATCGAGAACTCCCGCACCGCCTTCCACCTGCTGGGCGCGGACGGCGTGATCGCCGAGTTCGTCGACGACCACGTGCGGGCGACGGATCTGCGCACCGGGACGCGCCGCGAATGGCGCGAGTGGGAGATGGAGCTCGGTCCGGCCGCTCCCGGTGATCCGGCTCGACGGGAGGCGTTCTTCGCGGCGGTCGAGACGGCCGTGAGGAAGGCGGGCGGTCGCGAGCCGTCGTCCGGATCGAAGCTCGCCAGGGCGCTCGGTCACTGACCGAACACCAACGGCTGCGCAACCCCTTTCATCGGCCTCGCCCGACGTGCTTGAGTCGCATCATGAATCATGCTGTGCAGCTGCGCTCCATCCAGACGCTCGTACCCGATGTGACGCTCGAACAGCACACGATCCGCGACATGTTCGCCGCGCAGCCCGGCCTGTCCCGGCTCGCGCAGCGACTGATCGCGACCTCTTTCGACGGCGCCGGGGTCGAAACGCGACACACCGTGCTCGCAGAGCTCGACCCCGCGGCCGAGATCGACGCACCGCAGTTCCTCGAACGCACCACCGGTGAGCTGCTCGAACCCGGCACCGCGGTGCGCAACGACATCTACGCGCGCGAGGCCGACCGGCTCTTCATCGAGGCCGCCGGGCGCACCCTCGCGGCCGACCCGGACCTCTCGGCATCCGACGTCACGCACGTCGTCACCGTCTCGTGCACCGGCTTCCACGCGCCCGGACCCGATTACGCCATCGTCCGCGCCCTGGGGCTCTCCGCCGCCGTGCAGCGCTACCACCTCGGGTTCATGGGCTGCTACGCCGCCCTGCCGGCGCTGCGCGCCGCCGCCCAGTTCTGCCGGGCCGACCCCGATGCGGTCGTGCTGGTGGCCAGCGTCGAGCTGTGCACCCTGCATCTGCGCTCGTCGGACGACCCCGACGCGATCATCGCCTCGTCGCTGTTCGCCGATGGGGCCGCTGCCGCCCTCGTCACCGCTCGTCGTCTGCCGACCGACGCTCCTGGATTCGTCATCGACGCATTCCACACCGCGCTCATTCCGGACGGGGAGGCGGACATGGCGTGGACGGTGGGCGACACGGGGTTCGAGATGGTGCTCTCGACGCGGGTGCCGCAGCTGATCGGAGCGCACATCGACGACGCGCTAGGCGCTCTGTGGCAGGGGGACGAGGGCATCGCGGGCGGGCTCGGCCGGCATCCGATCGGCGAGCTGGTGCGGCACTGGGCGATCCATCCGGGCGGGCGCAGCATCCTCGATCGCGTGCAGGAGCGACTCGGGCTCGACGACGGTCAGCTGGCGCCGGCGCGCGAGGTGCTGCGCACGCGCGGCAACATGTCGAGCGCGACGGTGCTGTTCGTGCTGCAGCGCATTCTCGAGCACGAGTCGCCGCAGCCGGGCGAGCGCGTCGCCGCGATGGCGTTCGGGCCGGGTCTCACCGCCGAGAGCGCGCTGATGACGATCGCCGGTCGTGACGCCGTCGCCGGTCGCGACGCCGCGTCCGGTCGCGACGCCGCCGCCGGTCGTGATGCCGTCGCCGGTCGCGGCGATGAGCGCTGAGCGCGGCTCCGTCATCGATCTGCGCCGGCGCGCGATCGATCTGCCCGAGCGGATGGATGCCGACGACGCCGACCCCGAGATGCTCGCGCGAACCTACGCGCGCTTCCCGTACGTCAACGCGATCCTGGCGGGCAGGCGCGGCCTGCACAGCCGCGAGATCGACCCGCGCGCGCGGCACGGCCGGATCCGCGTGCTCGACATCGGCTGCGGGGGAGGTGACATCGCCAGGTACGTCGCTCGCCGGCTGCGCAGAGACGGCATCCGCGCCGAGGTGATCGGCGCCGACATCGACGCGCGGGCGGTGCGCTGGGCGTCGGATGCCGACGACGAGGGGCTCGTGCGCTGGCGCTGCGTGTCGAGCGCGCAGCTCGTCGCGGAGGGGGAGTCGTTCGACGTCGTGCTCTCCAACCACGTGCTGCACCATCTCAGCGCGTCGCAGCTGGCTGACCTGCTCAACGACTCCACGCGCCTGACCGCCCCGGGCGGCATCGCCGTCCACGGCGACATCGCCCGAAGCCGGACGGCCTACGCGCTCTTCGACGCGCTCACCCGGCCGATCGCCGACACCCTGCTGAAGAACTCGTTCATCCGCGAAGACGGGCTGCTCAGCATCCGCCGCTCGTACACCGCGGCGGAGCTCGCCGCCGTCGCGCCGCCGGGATGGCGCGTCCAGCGGCGGTTCCCGTCGCGGCTCCTGCTGGTGCACGCCGGCCACCTGTACTGAAACGGGCCCACAATGGGGAAGGAGGCCCGGTCCGACCGGACCGGGCCTCCTTCTCGAGACGGGATGTCACATGTTGATCATGTGACCGGCGAGACCGTGGAAGGCCTCCTGCAGCGCCTCCGACAGCGTCGGGTGGGTGTGCACGTTGCGTGCGGCCTCGAGCGCGGTGAGGTCCCACTTCTGCGCGAGGGTCAGCTCGGGCAGCAGCTCCGACACATCGGGTCCGATGAGGTGGCCGCCGATGAGCTCGAGGTGCTCGGCGTCGGCGATCAGCTTGACGAAGCCGACGGGCTCGCCCAGGCCGTTGGCCTTGCCGTTCGCGCTGAACGGGAACTTGGCGACCTTGATCTCGCGACCCTCGGCCTTCGCCTGCTCCTCGGTGAGGCCGAAGCTGGCGACCTGCGGCTGGCAGAACGTGGCGCGCGGCATCATGCGGTAGTCGCCCAGCGTCTGGGTCTCGGCCTTGCCGATGGTCTCGGCCGCGACGACCGCCTGCGCCTCGGCCACGTGGGCCAGCTGCAGCTTCGCCGTGACGTCGCCGATCGCGTAGATGCCCTCGACGTTGGTGCGCATGTGGTCGTCGATGTCGATCGCGCCGCGCTCGGTGAGCTTCACACCGGTCTTGTCGAGGCCGAAGCCCTCGATGTTCGGCGCGAAGCCGACCGACATGAGCACCTTGCCCGCGGTGATCTCGCCCGGCTGGCCGTCGCGGGTCTCGTAGGTCACGACGACCTCGGAGCCCTTGTCGGTGACGGTCTTCACCGCGGTGGAGGTGAGGATGTCGACGCCGAGCTTCTTGTACTGACGCTGGATCTCCTTCGAGACCTCGGGGTCCTCGTTGGGGAGTGCACGGTCGAGGAACTCGATGATCGTGACCTTGACGCCGTAGTTCGTCATCACGTAGCCGAACTCCATGCCGATGGCGCCGGCACCGACGATGACGATCGACTCGGGAAGCTCGCGCGAGAGGATCTGCTCCTCATAGGTGACGACGTTGTCGCTGAGCTCGACGCCGGGCAGCAAGCGCACGGTCGAGCCGGTGGCGATGATCGCGTTGTCGAAGGTGATCTCCTCCGACGACCCGTCGCTCTTCGCGACGGAGATCGCCTTCGGGCCGGTGAAGGTGCCGCGACCCTCGTACTCGGTCACCTTGTTCTTCTTCATCAGGAAGTGGATGCCCTTGACGTGCGTCTCCGCCACCTTGCGGCTGCGGTCGAACGCGGCGCCGAAGTCGAAGCTCACGTCCCCCGAGATGCCGAAGAAGTCGGCCTTGTGGGTGAAGGTGTGGGCGACCTCGGCATTCTTCAGGAGCGACTTCGAGGGGATGCATCCGACGTTCAGACACACACCGCCCCAGTACTTCTCCTCGATGATCGCGGTGGACAGACCGAGCTGGGAGCTGCGGACGGCGGCGACGTATCCGCCAGGGCCCGCGCCGAGGATGACGACATCGTAGTGTGGCATGCCCACAGCCTAATCCCTGGCCGAAGGTGCGAGCGGGCGCGGGACCCGACAGAAAGTGACGGGCGGGCCTGTATCGGGCCTCCTTCCTGGTCCGCGCATCAGATAGTCTGGAGTGCCGGAGGAGGGAGACCCGTGACAGACGACAGCATCGGCGCCGGAGGCGCTATCCACCGCAGCGGCGGCGAGAAGCGCCACGACGTGACACAGACGTTCGGGCACGACTCCGATCTGTCCTTCGTGCCCTTCGGCGCCGACCTCACCGAGCCCGAGGCGGCCGCGATCTCCGCACTGCCTTCGGGGTCCGCGCTGCTGCTCGTGCGAGCCGGTGCTCTGGCGGGTGCCCGCTACCTGCTCGACTCCGACGTCACCACTGTGGGGCGCCACCCCGAGGCGGACATCTTCTTCGACGACGTCACCGTCTCCCGTCGTCACGCCGAGATCACCCGCTCGGGAACGGCGTTCGAGATCGTCGACCAGCGCTCGCTGAACGGCACCTACGTCAACGGAGAGCGCGTCGACCGCAGCGAGCTCGCCAACGGCTACGAGCTGCGCATCGGCAAGTTCCGGATGAACTTCTTCGCGTCGCCGATCGACCTCGCGACGGCGATCGACTGATGGCGGCGGCCGGCGCCGCCAGGGACCGCTCCGCATCCGCGGGTCTTCTGAGCATCGGTCAGGTCCTTGCTCGGCTCACCCCCGAGTTCCCCCAGCTCACCTCCAGCAAGCTGCGCTTCCTCGAGGTGCAGGGCATCGTCACTCCGTCGCGCACCGAGTCCGGCTACCGGAAGTTCTCCGCCTCGGACCTCGAGCGTCTGCGTGCGGGCCTCACCCTGCAGCGCGACCACTACCTCCCGCTCAGCGTCATCCGCGAGCAGCTCGATGAAGCCGAGGCGAAGGGCGAGGGATGGGGCAGCATCGCTCCTCCGTCGATCTCGCCGCCGGCCCGCCGCCGTCGACGCGAAGAGCTGCTGCTGCACACGGGTGCGACTCCGCAGCTGCTCAACGACGCGATCAGCGCCGGGCTGATCGTGGCGGCCGAACACTACACCGATCAGGCGGCCACGATGCTGTCGGGCCTGGTGACGCTCGCCCGCCACGGCATCGAACCTCGCCACCTGCGCAGCATGCGTCAGAACGCCGAGCGCGAGGCGGCGCTGATCGAGTCGGCGCTGTCGACGCTGCTGCGTCGCACCGACGCGGCATCCCGGGGGAGGGCGGCGGAACTCGCCCCCGAGCTCGCCACGCACATCGACGAGGTGCGCCGCCAGCTCGTGACCCAATCGCTCGAGCGCGTGCTTTCGTAACGAACGGATTGCGACACACCTTCCCCGCGGGTCGGATGTCGTTGCCGGGGCAGGGGTCCTGCTCTACCGTGGGGGATAAGCCGTTCAGGAGGGACAGAGTATGAGTGCGGATGGGCTTGCAGGCAACCCGCGGTTCGTGACCGAACTTCTGTTCACCGACGGTCTGCCGGCGATGGACGACGAGGTCGGATACCGCGGTGCCGTCGCCGCTCGCGCTGCGGGCATCACGTACCGCCAGCTCGACTACTGGGCGCGTACCGAACTGGTCGTCCCGACCGTGCGCGGCGCCTCCGGATCCGGCTCCCAGCGCCTGTACGGCTTCCGTGACATCCTCGTCCTCAAGCTCGTGAAGCGACTGCTCGACACCGGTATCTCGCTGCAGCAGATCCGCACCGCGGTCGAGCAGCTCCGCGCAGCGGGCATCCGTGATCTCGCCGGAACCACGCTGATGAGCGACGGCGCGTCGGTCTACCTGTGCACCTCGAACGACGAGGTGATCGACCTCGTCAGCCGCGGACAGGGCGTCTTCGGCATCGCCGTCGGCAAGGTCCTGCGCGAGGTCGAGTCCACGCTCGTCGAGTTCGACCCCACCGCGCCCGACCCGGTCGACGAACTCGCCGCGCGTCGGTCCAAGCGCACCGCCTGAGTCTCCACGTCGACTCGCTGCGCTCGCTCAGTGCAAGCGCCAGGCTCAGGGACCCATCTGGTGTAGACGAAGAGAGCCGCCCCGAGGGGCGGCTTCTCTCTTCTGTGCGCTGGGGCTTTCAGGCCGTCGCGCCGCTCTCGGGCACGGGCACACGGCCGGTGCGGATGATGCGATCGAGCAGCGCGTCGAAGTCGGCCGCGAGCTCCTGGGCGGAGTCGCCCGGCCAGATGTGCAGCGGCTTCGCGGCGCCCTGCGCCTGCTGCAGCGACGTGCGCTCGGGCAGCTGAGGCGACAGCACGAGGGGGCCGAACATGTCGCGCAGCTCTTTGATGCGGAACTGGTGCTCGATCGACTGCGGACGCACGCGGTTCACGACGATGCCCAGTGGCTGGAGTCGAGGGGAGAGGCCGCGGCGGATCTCCTCGATGGCGCGCAGCGCGCGGTCGGCGGCGGCGACTGAGAAGAGGCCGGGCTCGGTGACGACCATCACGCGGTCGCTGGCAGCCCAGGCGGTGCGCGTGAGGGCGTTCAGCGACGGGGCGCAGTCGATCAGCACGAGGTCGTACTCGCTCTCGACGGTCGCCAGAGCCTCTTCCAACTTCCAGACGTCGCGCACGCTCGGATGCGGTCCGTCGAAGTTGATCGCCGACGGGCTCCCGATCAGCACATCGATCGTGCCGGGGTGCACCTTCGCCCACCCGCTGGTGGTGATCGCCTGGCGCACCACCTTCTCCTTGGGATTGCCGAGGACGTCGGCGATGTTCAGCCGTCCGGCGATCTGAAGGTCCATGCCGGTGGACACGTCGGACTGCGGATCGAGGTCGACGACCAGGGTCCGTATGCCACGGGCGAAGGCGGCGGAGGCGAGACCGAGAGTCACGGTCGTCTTTCCGACGCCTCCCTTTAGGGAGCTGACGCTGAGTACGTGCACGACCTACACGTTACCGTGCGCTTCTTCGGGCGGCGCTCAGCGTCGGGCGGTGCGTCCGAGCCAGACCGTGCTTTTGCCGGGGATCAGGCGGGCGCACTAACCTTGTCGGGCGCCCACAAGGGTTGCGAGCTGGGAGTGAACCGTGAACCAGAAGAACAACGTCGGTCCCGAGGATGACGATTCGCTGGGTGTCCTCGATGACACCCCGTCCTCAGACACGACGGGAATCGGCCTGGTCGGCGGCACCGCGCACGTCGAGGTCGTGCTGCCCACGGGCGAGTACGACGACGCCGACGACGACGCGGTCGACGACGAGGTCGTCGGCGGCGAGGTCACGGCGGTGGTCACCGACCTCATCATCGACACGTCGGCCGTCGCCGACCCCCACGTGCTCGCCCGGATCCAGCAGGAGGCGCCGGACATCGTCATCGAGCTTCCGGCCGAAGACCTGCCGGTCGCCGCGACCGAGGCGCTGAGCGGCGCAGACGAGCCCGAGGAACCGGCGGCGGATGAGGTGACCGTCGTCGCGGAGATCGTGGATGACGTCGACGACCTCAGCGGATCGGCACTGGATGGCGGCGACGAGCACATCTCCGCACCCGAGGCTGAGCCTGAGCCTGAGCCTGAGCCGGAGCCGGAGCCGGAGCCTGAGCCTGAGCCTGAGCCTGAGCCTGAGCCTGAGCCTGAGCCTGAGCCTGAGCCTGAGCCTGAGCCTGAGCCTGATGTCGACGAGACTCCCGCTCCCGCCATCGATGACGACGACGATGACGACGACGACGACGACGACGACGATGACGATGACGACGACGACGATGACGACGATGATGACGACGACGACGATGATGATGATGACGACGACGTAGAGGTCGGCCACGTCAACGACGATGACGATGACGACGATGATGACGACGACGATGATGATGAGGATGCCGTAGAGGCCGTCGACGTCGCCGATGACGCTGATGACGCTGACGACGATGGCGACGGCGACGGCGATGCCGACGACGCCGACCACGTTGACGACGGTGACGGGCTCGTCGACGTGCCCCGCGATGTCGACGACGAGCAGGATCGTCCCGAGCCCGCCGACGTCGCGCGGGCACCCGAGCGTGCAGCCGCGCCGATCGATCCATCCCGACCTGCCGAATCCGCAGAGGAGACCGTTCCCGTGGCATCCCCCGACCGTGCACCCGCGCCCCGGCCCGCGGTAGCACCTCAGCCCGCCGAGATCGCGCTGACGTCGAAGAGACTCGACGACCTCGGGTCCGCCGCGACCAGCGAGACCGCCGACCTGCTGACCGCCGACCGGCTGCTCGACCCCGCCCGCGTGACCAAGCCCGAGCCGGAGGGCACCTGGAGCCACCTGCTCTACTCGATCTCGGGGGGCCGGATCAACGTCGGCGACAGCCGCAAGGCCCGCGAGCGCAAGCAGCTCAGCGCGCGCATCGCCGCGCCCCTCACCGGCACTGCGCGCTTCGTTCCCGTGCTCTCGCGCAAGGGCGGTGTGGGAAAGACGACGGTCACCGCACTGCTCGGCATGGCACTGGCGGATGCACGCGACGACCGCGTCATCGCCGTCGACGCCAATCCCGACCGGGGCACGCTCGCAGAGCGCGTGGTCGGCTCGCACACCAGGTCGGTGCGTGACCTGGTGCGCGCGCAGCACGACATCCGCGGCTTCCACGACGTCTCGGCGCTAGTCGCCCGCGACGAGACGCGCCTCGATGTGCTCGCGTCCGACGCAGATCCGCTGGTGTCCGAGGCGTTCGGCGACGCGGACTATCGCGATGTGGCCACCGTCGCCGCGCAGTACTACTCGCTCGTGCTCACCGACTCCGGCACGGGCATCGTGCACTCCGTGATGGGCGCCACTCTCGACCTGGCCGACCAGCTCGTCATCGTGTCGGGTCTGAGCGTCGACGAGGCGCGGCTGGCATCCGAGACGATCACCTGGCTCGAGTCGAACGGATACGCTTCTCTCGCCCGCGAGGCGATCGTCGTGCTGAACCAGTCGAATCCCGGCGCGCCGCTGGTGCGGCTGAGCGAGCTCGAGGCGCACTTCTCGACCCGCGCCAAGCATGTGCTGCGCATTCCGTACGACCCGCAGATCGCAGGCGGAGGCGCCATCGACTTCGGCAGCCTGCAGCCGGCCACCCGCCAGGCTGCTCGAGAGATCGCCGCAGCCCTCATCGAGGGCCTGAGAGCCAAGGCCGCCTGATGACCGTCCGCGAGATCCGCCTCTACGGCGACCCGGTGCTGCGCACGGTCTGCGAACCGATCGGCGAGATCGACGACGGCGTTCGCGCCCTCATCACCGACCTCATCGACACCGTCGAACTGCCCGGTCGCGCCGGAGTGGCGGCGAACCAGATCGGCTTCGCTCTGCGCGCCTTCAGCTACAACGTCGACGGTGAGATCGGCTACGTCATCAACCCGGTGCTCACCGAGGTGCGCGGCGAGGCCGTGCCGACGGGGGAGGGATGCCTGTCGGTGCCCGGGCTGTGGCACGACACCCCTCGGCATCCGTGGGCTCGTGTCGAGGGCATCGACCTCGACGGCCAGCCGGTCGTGCTCGAGGGTGACGGTCTGCTCGCGCAGGCGCTGCAGCACGAGACCGACCATCTCGACGGACGTGTCTATCTGAGCCGGCTGGAGGGCGAGACCCGCAGACTCGCCATGCGGCAGGTGCGTGAGAGCGACTGGTTCTGACGGCGAGGTCCTCGGAACGTCGACGCCCCCTCTCGGGCCCATCGCCCCGATGGGGCGCGGACACTCAGAGGGGGCGTCGACGTGTGAAGGTCAGCCCAGCGGCGTCGTGGTCGTCTGGACGGGGGTGTCGTAGATCTCGGCCACCGCGTCGGCGAAGTCATCGAGGATGACGTTGCGCTTGATCGACATCTTCGGTGTCAGGTGGCCGCTCGCCTCGGTCCACTCCACCGGCAGGATCGTGAACTTGCGGATCGACTCGGCGCGGGAGACCGTCTTGTTCGCGCGGTCGACCGCACGCTGCACCTCTTCGCGCACCGCCGCGTTGCGGCTGGCCTCGCTCAGCGACATGTCGGCCGGAAGACCGTTGTTCGCCAGCCAGGTCGGCAGCATCTCGCTGTCGAGGGTGACCAGGGCCGAGATGAACGGCTTCTGATCGCCCAGCACGACGACCTGGCTCACGATGGGGTTCGAGCGGATCGGATCCTCGAGCATCGCCGGGGCGACGTTCTTGCCGCCCGCCGTGACGATGATCTCCTTCTTGCGACCGGTGATCGTGAGGAAGCCCTCCGAGTCGAAGCTTCCCAGATCGCCGGTGCGGAACCAGCCGTCGTCGAAGGCGGCCTCGGTGGCCTCGGGGTTGTTCCAGTACTCCTTGAAGACGTTGATGCCCCTGACCTCGATCTCGCCGTCGTCGGCCAGCCGCACGCCCACGCCGGGCAGTGCGGGGCCGACCGTGCCGATCTTCGACTTGTGGGCGAGGTTGACCGTCGCAGGGGCGGTCGTCTCGGTCAGGCCGTAGCCCTCGAGGATCACCACGCCGAGACTGTGGAAGAAGTGTCCGAGGCGGGCGCCGAGGGGCGCCGAGCCCGACACGGCGTAAGAGACGTTGCCGCCCATGGCCTCACGCAGCTTGCTGTAGACGAGCTTGTTGAAGAGCGCGAACTTCATCCGCAGGCCGAACGGGATCGGCTTGCCCTCCTCGAGCAGGGTGGAGTGCTCGATCGCCGCCGCGGCCGCTGCGCGGAAGATCTTGCCCTTGCCGCCTGCCTCCGCCTTCTGCTCGGCGGAGTTGTAGACCTTCTCGAACACCCGGGGCACGGCGAGCAGGAACGTCGGCTTGAACGAGCCGAGCGCGGGAAGCAGCTGCTTCGTGTCGGGCTGGTGCCCGGTGCGCACACCCGAGTGCACGGCCAGGATCGAGATGAACCGTGCGAACACGTGCGCGGTCGTGATGAACAGCAGGGTCGAGGCGCCGGGCGCCGAGACGACCTCGTCGAGGGCCTTCGCGGAGTTGCGCGAGAGCTCGACGAAGTTGCTGTGCGTGAGCACGCAGCCCTTCGGGCGACCGGTCGAGCCGGAGGTGTAGATCAGCGTGGCGATGTCGGAGCCGACGGCGATGCCGCGACGGCGCTCGATCTCAGCGTCGTCCACCTCGGCGCCGCGTGCGGTGAGGGTGTCGATCGCGCCGAGGTGCAGCTGCCATATCTCGCGCACGAGCGGCAGGTCACCGCGCACCTCGTCGGCGCGGGTGAAATGCTCGGCGGACTCGACGATCAGGGCGGTCGCCCCGGAGTCCTCCATGATCCACTGGATCTGAGCGGGGGAGCTGGTCTCGTAGATGGGGACCATCACCGCGCCCGCGTAGAACAGCGCGAAGTCGATCAGCGTCCAGTCGTAGGTCGTCTTCGCGATGAAGCCGACCTTCTCACCGGGCTGGATGCCGGCGGCGACGAATCCCTTGGCGAGAGCGATCACCGCGGTCTCGAAGTCCTTCGCCGAGATATCGCGCCATCCGCTGCCCTCCGGCACGCTGAACAGGGCGAGGTCGGGGGACTTCTTGACCCGCTCGGCGAGCAGGTCGCTGACATTTCCCTCGGGGTCGGCAGGGACGATTGCGGGGACTTCGAACTGGGCCACGGCAGCTCCTTCGGCACCGATCGGACGGGTGTGCAAGAAGTCTATGGCATGAGACCCAGTCGCATCGTTGAAGAAACTCGGTCGCCGATGTCGCCTCGGCGCTAGACTTCCCTCGATGTTCTACTGGCTGATGAAGTACGTCGCGATCGGTCCGCTGGTCAAGGCGATCTTCCGACCCTGGATCGTGGGGCGCGACAACGTCCCCACCAGCGGCGCGGCCATTCTGGCGAGCAATCATCTGTCCTTCGCCGACTCGATCTTCCTGCCGCTGCTCATCGACCGACCGATGTCGTTCCTCGCCAAGAGCGACTACTTCACCGGGCGGGGTCCGAAGGGGTGGGCGACCCGGGTCTTCATGAAGGGCACCGGGCAGATCCCCATCGACCGCTCCGGAGGGAAGGCATCCGAGGCCTCTCTGAACACCGGCCTGCAGATTCTCGGACGCGGCGATCTGCTGGGCATCTACCCCGAGGGCACGCGGAGCCCCGACGGACGGCTCTACCGCGGGCGCACGGGCATCGCACGCATGGCGCTCGAGGCGAAGGTCCCGGTCATCCCGGTGGTCATGGTCGACACCGACACGGCGATGCCGATCGGCCAGCGCATCCCGAACATCATGCGCGTCGGCATCGTGATCGGTGAGCCGCTCGACTTCTCGCGCTACGAGGGCATGGAGAACGACCGGTACATCCTCCGAGCGGTCACCGACGAGATCATGATCGCGCTGCAGCGCCTCGGCGCCCAGCGCTACGACGACGTGTACGCGTCCACCGTGAAGGACCGTCTGCCGCCCGGCGCACCGGGGCGTCCCTGACCGACCGACCCGCTTCTCCGCGTCGCCCGTCACAGGGCCGATCCGCATGGTCGGCGGACACTAAGCTTGGGCTCATGCTTCCCTCGCACCCCGAACTCGACGCGTGGCGATCCCTTCCCATCAAGCAGCAGCCGCAGTGGCCCGATGCAGAGCGTGTCGCCGAGGTGTCGACGCAGCTCGCCGCCCTCCCGCCGCTCGTCTTCGCGGGAGAGGTCGACAACCTCCGCGCGCGGCTCGCCCGTGCGGCATCCGGAAACGCCTTCCTCCTGCAGGGCGGCGACTGCGCCGAGACCTTCGCGGGGGCGACGGCCGACCAGATCCGCAACCGGATCAAGACGGTGCTGCAGATGGCGGTCGTGCTCACGTACGGGGCGTCGATGCCCGTGGTGAAGATGGGCCGCATGGCCGGCCAGTTCGCCAAGCCGCGCTCCAGCGACACCGAGACCCGCGGTGAGGTGACGCTGCCCGCGTACCGCGGAGACATCGTCAACGGGTACGACTTCACCGAGAACTCGCGTCAGGCCGACCCCGGTCGCCTGCTGCAGGGCTACCACATGGCCGCGTCGACACTGAATCTGATCCGCGCGTTCACGCAGGGTGGCTTCGCCGACCTGCGTGAGGTGCATTCGTGGAACAAGGGCTTCGCTCAGAACCCTGCCAACCAGCGCTACGAGCGCATGGCGGCCGAGATCGACCGTGCGATCAAGTTCATGGAGGCGGCCGGCGCCGACTTCGAAGAGCTCAAGCGCGTCGAGTTCTTCACCGGCCACGAGGGTCTGCTCATGGACTACGAGAGCCCGATGACCCGCATCGACTCGCGCACGGGGACCCCGTACAACACCTCGGCGCACTTCCTGTGGGTGGGCGAGCGCACGCGTGAGCTCGACGGTGCGCATGTCGACTACTTCTCGCGCATCCGCAATCCCATCGGCGTCAAGCTCGGCCCGACGACGACGCCCGAGACCGCGCTCGCGCTGATCGACAAGCTCGACCCGAACCGCGAGCCCGGGCGGCTCACCTTCATCACCCGCATGGGTGCGGGGAAGATCAGGGATGCTCTTCCTCCGCTGCTCGAGGCGGTCAAGGACTCCGGCGCCACACCCCTGTGGGTCACCGACCCCATGCACGGCAACGGGATCACCACGCCCAGCGGTTACAAGACGAGGCGCTTCGACGACGTGGTCGACGAGGTGCGCGGCTTCTTCGAGGCGCACCGCGCCGTGGGCACGTTCCCGGGCGGCATCCACGTCGAGCTCACCGGCGACGACGTCACGGAATGCCTGGGCGGCTCGGAGCAGATCGACGAGGCCGGCCTCGCGACCCGTTACGAGAGCCTGTGCGACCCGCGTCTGAACCACATGCAGAGCCTCGAGCTCGCATTCCTCGTCGCCGAGGAGCTCGAGAAGCGCTGAGGCCCTGCCTGAGGAGCGGCCGTCCGGATCACCGGGCGGCCGCTTTCATCTGCATGCCGGCCGGTGTATAAGCAGCCGAAGCCGCTCAGTGGACCATCTTCCAGCCGACCAACACGCTCAGCAGAGGAGAGCCGTCAGCAGAAGAATCCCGGGGTGAGCGTGACCGTCGTGCCGCGGGCGGCGCTGCCGCTCGGGTCGTAGCTGCACACCTTGTAGACGTCCCAGTACTTGCCGCCGAGGGGCAGCCCGATGTCTTCGATGGTGGGGTTCACCTTGAAGCCGGCGCCCTTCAGGGCATCGACCGCCTGGCGCACGGTCTTGCCCTTGACGTCGGGGATGGGCAGCGGCTGCGGACCCTTCGACACCGTCAGCGTCACCGTGTCGCCGGGGCGCCAGGGGCCGCCGTCCGGGCGCTCGGCGCTCTGCGAGATGACCGATCCCTTGGCGACCGAATCGCTCCAGTCCTCGGGGCGCTCATCAGCGACCTGCAGACGGGCGTCCTCGAGCAGGCGCACTGCCTCGTCGAGCGGGCGGCCGGTGACGTCGGGCACGGCGCCGAGCGAGAGCTGGATGAGGGCCGTGTCGTCTTCGAACACCTCGCAGCCGTCGGCGCAGCCGTATGCGTCGCCCTCGTCGCGCGGCGTGACGCGCACGTTCAGCACGAGCCCCGCGTCGAGCTCGTCGAAGTACTCCTCGACGTCGTCCGAGACGTTCACGCGGTTGTCGGCGAGGATGCTGCGCACCTCGTCCGCGCTCTTGCCGCGCAGCGCCGGCAGCTGGTGTCTGGCAGGCCCCGTGGATACGACGAGCGAGACCGTGCTGTCCTTCTCGACGCGCTGGCCTTCGCCGGGAGCCGACTCGATCACGAGTCCCGCGTCGACGTCGATCGATGACTGCTCGGCCCTCTCGGGAACCAGGCCCTCTGACGTGACGGCGGCGGCGGCATCCTCGTAGGTCATTCCCGCGACCGTCGGAACGGCGATGAGCGAACCGGGGCCCGACCCGAACCACCATCCGACGCCGCCCGCGAGGACCGCGAGCAGAAGCACCACGGTGAGCAGCGCCGCACCGGTCGAGCGACGGCGCGCCGTGCGCCGACGAAGGCGAGTGGCGTTGTCGACCGGTTCGCCGACCTCCTCGACGGGCGTCGGCAGCAGGGCCGTGCCCGGCAGGATCTTGGTGACCGAACCGGAGTCGTATTCGCGAGCGGGTGCGTCGGTCGCGGTCGGTGCGGGCGCGACGCCGATCTCGCGCTCGATCTCCCGCAGACGCGTGAGCATGGCCTTCGCGTCGAGCGGACGGTCGTCGGGTGACTTCTCGGTGGCCCAGAGCACCAGTTCGTCGAGCGGCCCGGGAACGGAGGGGTTGCGTGCGCTCGGCCGCGGCACCTGCTCGGTGGCGTGCTGGAAGGCGATCTGCATCGGCTGCTCGCCCTTGTAGGGCTGCTCGCCGACGAGCATCTCGTACAGCATGATGCCGAGGGCGTAGATGTCGCTGCGGGCGTCGGCCGTGCCGCGGGTGACCAGCTCGGGGGCGAGGTAGGCGATGGTGCCGAGCAGCTGGGCGCCGGTGGCGGTGTTCGCCGTCGTCGCCCTCGCCAGTCCGAAGTCGCCGATCTTGATCCGGCCGTCCTCGGCGAGCAGAACGTTCTCGGGCTTCACATCGCGGTGCACGATGCCGGCCGCGTGGGCGGCGGCGAGACCCGACAGGATCGCATCCATGATCGTGATCGTCTGTGTGATCGTGAGCCGCTTCTGCTCTCGCATCAGCTCGCGCAGAGTGATTCCCGGGAGGTACTCCATCACCAGGTAGGCGAGCTCGCCGTCTTGACCCTGGTCGAAGACGTTCACCACGTGCGGATCCGCAAGCCGTGCTGCGGCTCTCGCCTCCTGGATGAAGCGACTCTGAAACGCCGAGTCGTCGCTGAGATGCGCGTGCATCACCTTGAGCGCGATGCGCCGCTCCAGGCGCATGTCCGTCGCCACATAGACGGTGGCCATGCCGCCGCGCGCGATCCGTGCGCGAACGCGGTACCTGCCGTCGACAAGCCGCCCGATGAGCGGGTCGGCCTGCGGAGTGTTCACAGGTCGAGTCTATGAAGAACAGGCTGGGTGAACGGGCAATGGCGCACCGCAGACGGGTTTCGATCCGGTGACGATGGGCGCGTCATCGCAGTGCGGTGAGCCACTGGTTCGCCTGCTGCTCCCACATGCCGTAGCGGTCGGGGTACGCCGAGACCTGCACCGCCTGCGCAGCGTCGGTGAACGGCATGTTCTGCCAGTCGGGGATGTCGAGCAGTCCTCGGGTCGTGCCGCCGTTGGGATTCGCTGCGCCGCCGTAGAACGCGCGGATGCTGCGGTCGGCGTCCATGGCCTGCTCAGGCGTGCCCCAGCCCTGGCTCGGGCGCTGCTGGAACAGGCCCAGCGAGTCCCGGTCGCCGTGGTCGAGGTTGCGCATCGAGGACTCGACCATCGCGGTGGCCAGCGCGATCGCGATCCCGCGATCGGGAACGCCGAGTTCGCGTCCGATCCGGACGATGTGTGCGGCGTGAGCGGTCTGGGTGGCGTCCAGCGCTGCCGAGCGCTGCCCGGCCGCCGCCGGTGCGGGCGCCGGGACGGACAGCCGGAGAGTCTGACCCGGATAGATGATGCTGCCCTCGCCCATGCCGTTCGCCTGCAGCAGGGCGGAGACACTCGTGCCGTGCTTCCTCGCGATCCCGAAGAGGGTGTCGCCGGCTGCGACGATGTGCGAGGCGGGTGCCGCGGCCGGTGGAGCGGTGGGCGCGACGGCGGAGACGGGCGCAGCCGCCGGAGCCGCGGCGACGCGCAGCGTCTGCCCGGGCGTGATCATGGCCGAGCCGCCGAGGCCGTTGCTGGTCATGATCGCCGAGACCGTCGTGCCGTACCTCTTCGCGATGGCGAACACGGTGTCGCCGGGGACGACCGTGTGGACGGCGGCCGGGGCGGGAGCCGCCGGGCTCGTCGGTGGGGCCGAGGGT
The DNA here is from genome assembly GCF_028198145.1 of Microbacterium sp. nov. GSS16. Taxonomy (NCBI): domain Bacteria; kingdom Bacillati; phylum Actinomycetota; class Actinomycetes; order Micrococcales; family Microbacteriaceae; genus Microbacterium; species Microbacterium sp. nov. GSS16. The sequence goes on from NZ_CP116338.1 coordinate 1,924,019, forward strand.
GCGGATGCGGGTGAGAGGCGAAGGGTCTGACCTGGGAAGATCACCGACCGCCAGCCCAGGCCGTTCCACGACAGCAGGTCGGTCGTGGTCACACCGTGACGCGCGGCTATGGACGAGACGGTGTCGCCGGGTCGGATCGTGTACTCGGCGGGCGCAGCGACGGTCGGCCGCACGGCGGCGTGCGAGCTTGCATGCAGGCCGGGACCGCCGCCGGAGAGCGAACGCATGCTCGGCGCGTGGCTCGCGGCGATCGACGCGCGGATCTCCTCCGCGGCGGCAGGGGTCGCAGTCAGGGCTGCCGCCAGAGTGCCGACGACGGCGGCCGGGGCGGTCAGGCGCATCGCCGCACTGCGCGTAGTGGTGGTGTGCATGTCGTCTCTCTCCCGTTGTCCCCAGGGCGCTCGGTTCCCAGAAGCGCGTCGGTCCACACAAGACGCTGACACGCGAGTAAAGGGATGTCAACAGAAGAGAAAGGTGTGACTGCTGTGATCGATGTATTCGCTCCGGCGGTGCCGCGACGCCGGCAGGTGCGCGGATGAGATAGTGGAGGGGTGTCTGAGAACGCTGCTGATCCCACTGCCTGGCTGACGATTCCCGAGCTCGCCGAGGCGCTCCACGAGACGCCGGGCCGCGTACGGCGACTGCTCGACGAGCACTACCTGATCGGCTCGCGTCGCAACGGCGCGTTCGCGGTGCCCGCGGTCTTCATCGTCGACGCCCGCCCGCTGCCGTCGCTGCGGGGCACGATCATGGCCCTGCAGGATGCGTCGTTCTCTGATGACGAGATCATCGACTGGCTGCTCGCGGAGGAGGAGACGCTCGGCCGCACGCCGATCGCGGCGCTTCTCGCCGGGCACAAGAGCGAGGTCCGTCGCGTCGCGAGAACCCTCGCCTGACGGATTGACCTCACCGGACCCGCCGCGGTGCGGATTCAGGCCGAGCGTGCGATCGCGGCCTCGGCCAGCGCCTGCAGCGCTTGAGACGCCGTCTGGTTCAGCTCGGCGTCACGAAGGGCTCGGACCGCCGTGCCGCTGTAGTCGGCGATCATCTGCTCGACACGCGTCGCGGCCCCGCTCTCGCGGATCAGCCCCTGAAGCTCTGCAACCTCTGCTGCGCTGAGATCGGGGTCGCCGATGCGCTCGTCGAGCAGGGCGCGGGCATCCGGTGCGAGCGACTCTCGTGCGATCGCGATGAGGGCCGTGCGCTTGCCCTCGCGCAGGTCGTCGCCTGCCGGCTTGCCCGTGACCACGGGGTCGCCGAAGACGCCGAGCATGTCGTCGCGCAGCTGGAAGGCCATGCCGACCGGATGCCCGAAGGCCCGCAGTCGTCCGAGCAGCGGTTCGTCAGCGCCGCCGAGAGTCGCCCCGAGGAGGATTGGCTGCTCGACGCTGTATCTGGCGGATTTCAGGGCGGCCACGCGCAGCGCGCGTTCGAGAAGGGAGGAGGGCTCGTTGACGCTCCACGCCGACTCCTCGGTCACATCCAGCATCTGACCGACGGTGACATCGCGCCGCATCCGGGCGTACTCCGCGCGCGCGGCGCCGGCGTGCTCGTGCCCGACGAGGCTCTCCTCGAGCAGGTCATCGCTCCAGGCGACGAGAAGGTCGCCGAGCAGCACGGCCGTCGAACGGCCGAAGGCGGCGGCATCGCCGTGCCAGCCGGCGTCGCGATGGGCGGCTTCGAGGGCGCGGTGCGACGCCGGGCGGCCGCGACGCGTGTCGGAGTTGTCGATCAGATCGTCGTGTACGAGCGCCGCCGACTGGAAGACCTCCAGTGCGGCGCCGAGGCCCCAGAGCGCCGGATCCACCGGCGTGCGGTCGCCGGTCGCTGCGAGCCAGCCCGCGTGGGCGAACCGAGCGCGCAGGCGCTTGCCGCCCTGCAGGGTGGCGGCGGCGGCGTTCAGAAACAGCTCGGCATCGGGGCCGTACTCCGCGCTTCGCAGGCGCATGCTCTGCACGAAGAGGTCGAGTCTCTCGGCGACGGCGTCGATGACGAGGGAGGATGACACGATTCCCAGCCTAGATGCAGACAATCGGGGGACGCTCGGCTAGCCGACTGCGCCGCGCGCGGGTAGACTCGAGTCACCGAACCGAGGGGGTTGGACATGCCTCTTTCCGAACAAGAGCAGCGCATGCTCGATGAGATGGAACGCCATCTTCTCCAGCACGACGCGGATGTCGTCACGGCGCCGTCCGGCGACCGGGCTCTCAGCTACCGCAATCTGGTCTACGGCGCTCTTCTGCTGCTCGCCGGCATCGGCGGTCTCATCGCCGCCGTCGCAGCGGGGGACAGGCTCGGGGCGGTCGGCAGCATCATCCTCGGTGTCGTCGCCTTCCTGGCCATGCTGGGCGGTGCGATCCTCGCGTTCACGCCGGTGCGTCGCACGGCCGCTCCCCACGCGCCGTCGAGCCCTCGTGGTGCGAAGACGCGGGACTCCTCCTTCATGGACCGGATGAACGACCGCTGGGATCGGCGCCAGGACGAGCGCTGATCGCCCTCCTCTGAACCACTGAGAGACCCGGATGCCGAGCATCCGGGTTTTTTCATGTCCCCTGAGACCTCGGGAAAGGCCACCCTTCCACCCGGCCTCCACTCGTCCTCCACCCTGCCCCACCAGCCGTGTTCCGCGTCATCTCGCGGGCTGCGACCCGAGAACGCCGACATCTGCTCGGTATCGACCTGGATTCGGCATAGGAAAGTGGAGTGAAGTGGAGTAAAGTGGTGCACACCTCGAGTTGGCCGGACGCAGAGGGGGTGATGGCCAGTGCTGCTGGGTACCCACACGCCGAAGCTCGACGACAAGGGCCGCGTGATCCTTCCTGCGAAGTTCCGCGAGGACCTCGCCGGCGGCATCGTGGTCACCCGCGGACAGGAGCGCTGCCTGTACGTCTTCAGCACGGCCGAGTTCGAGGCGAAGCACGAGCGGATCCGCGAGGCGCCCCTCACCGACAAGCAGGCTCGCAGCTTTCTGCGCATGTTCCTCTCCGGCGCCAGCGCCGAGATGCCCGACAGCCAGAACCGCATCACCATCCCCGCCCACCTCAGGCAGTACGCGGGGCTGGAGAAGGAGCTGGTCGTCACCGGCGTCGGCGCCCACGCCGAGATCTGGGACGCCGCCGCCTGGAACGACTACCTCGAGAGCAATGAAGAGTCCTACGCCGATCTGGAACAGGAGGTGATTCCCGGCTTGTTCTGACCACGGCTGTGATGCCTCGCCGCTCCGCCCCGACACACTTCCCCGGTGCCGGGTCGAGCGGAGAGGAATCAGAGCCGGAGGTCACGGGAGAAGATCATGAGCATCCGCGACATCCACACACCCGTGCTGCTGGAGCGCTGCATCGAGCTGCTCGCCCCCGCTCTGCAGCACGACGGCGCGGTGCTCGTCGACGCCACGCTCGGCATGGGCGGGCACTCGGAGGCGTTCCTCGAGCGGTTCCCCGGCATACGTCTGATCGGACTCGACCGCGACACCGACGCTCTGCGCATCGCAGGCGAGCGCCTGGCGCCCTTCGGTGATCGCGTCACGCTCGTGCACACCGTCTACGACGAGATCGGCCTGCACGCCCAGGGTGCCTCAGCGATCCTGTTCGACCTCGGCGTCTCATCGCTTCAGCTCGATGAGGCCGACCGCGGCTTCGCGTACTCGAAGGATGCGCCGCTCGACATGCGCATGGACCAGACGAGGGGACGCACCGCCGCGACCATTCTCGCCGAGTACAGCGAGGGTCAGCTTCGACGGATCTTCGAGCGGTTCGGCGAGGAGAAGCTCGCCGGACGCTACGCCCGCTTCATCGTCGAGGCGCGCAACGAGCATCCCCTCACCCGATCGGGCGAGCTGGTCGATCTGCTCGTCGCCGCCACGCCGGCCGCGGCGCAGCGCGCCGGCCACCCCGCCAAACGCGTCTTCCAGGCGCTGCGCATCGAGGTCAACTCCGAGCTGAGCGTGCTCGCCGACGCCATCCCAGCGGCGATGGACGCGCTCACCGTCGGAGGTCGCATCGCGGTCATGGCATACCAGTCGCTCGAGGACCGCCTCGTCAAGCAGGCGTTCTCGGCAGCATCCTCCTCGACCGCGCCCGCGGGTCTTCCCGTCGAGCTTCCCGAGCACGCCCCCCGCTTCCGCACACTCACCAAGGGCGCGGAACTCGCGAGCGAAGAAGAGAAGGCGCGCAACCCGCGCGCGATACCCGTGCGGCTGCGCGCCGCTGAGAAGCTGAGGGAGTCGGCATGAGCCTCCAGACCGCGCGCGCCCTGCCGCGCCCCGCACCGGCCCCCCGGGCCGAGCCTCCGCGCCGGCTGGCACCCGTATCCGCACCCGCCCGCAGACGCCGGCCGCGACTCGCGTACGCAGCCCTCGCCGTCGGCGGCGCTCTGGCGATCGGGGCCGCGCAGATGGGCATCTCGCTCGCCACCACGCAGGACGCCTTCGTGCTCGCCGGCCTGAACACCCAGCAGCACGAGCTCGGTCTGCAGAAGCAGGCGCTGCACGAGCAGCTCGTCGGCATCAGCTCGCCTCAGTCGCTGGCGCAGAAGGCGGATGCCATGGGCCTCGTCGTCGCCGGATCGGCTTCGTACCTGCGCCTGAGCGACGGGCAGGTGCTCGGCGCTGGAGACAGCGCGAGCTGGGCATCCACCGTCAACCCCAACGGGGGGACCGCGGTCGGCAACGCCCTGCTCGTACCCCCGCCGGCACCGCCCGGCTCCGACACCGTGCCGGTGCTGGATGACGGCGCCGACGCCGTGGCCGCCCTTCCGCCCGAGCCCGCCGCCCCGCCGGTCGTCACAGACGGCCTTCCCACCCCCGTCACCCGATAACTCACCGCACGGAGACGCGCATGACGACTCGAGCCACTCGTTCACAGCGGCGACGCACAGTCGTCGCCCTCGCGGTGATCCTCACGGTGCTCGGCGCCTTCGTGTTCCGTCTCGTCGACATCCAGGTGGTGCACGCCGACGACCACGTCGCCGACGGCGTGAACACGGGGAACCTCGGCTCGACCCAGGTGATCGCCGGCGCGCGAGGCGACATCACCGATGCTGACGGCACCGTGCTCGCCTCGAGCGTGACGGTGTACGACGCCGAGCTCTCTCCTCTGCTCATCCGGCAGTTCGAAGAGCAGACCGACAAGCGCAAGAAGCCGAAGCTCGCGTGGGACGAGGCCAGTGAGCGCATCGCCCGCATCGCCGGTGTCAGCGCCGATGGTCTGCGCACCCGCCTTGCCGACAAGCTCGCCGAGGATCCGGATTCGCAGTATCTCGAGCTCGCCAGCGGGCTGAGCACCGAGCAGTATCTCGAGCTGCGCTCGCTCAAGGCCGATCAGGGGCTCGCGTACATCGCGATGAAGCCGCGTTCGGTGCGGGTGTACCCGAACGGCGCGGTGGCGGGCAGCGCGCTCGGCTTCCTCGACGGATCGGGCACTGCGCAGTACGGCGTGGAGCGCATCGCAGACCAGTGCCTCACGCCCGAGAACGGTGAGATGACCTACCTCAGCGGTCAGGGCGGCGTGAAGATCCCGGGCAGCGAGCAGATCACCCCCGCCGTCGACGGCGGGACGGTGGAGTTGACGATCGACAGCGACCTGAACTGGTATCTGCAGCAGATGCTCGCCGAAGAGGTGCAGAAGCAGGGCGCGCAGAGCGGCACCGTCACCGTCGTGGAGGTGAAGACCGGCAAGATCCGCGCGATGGCCGAGGCGCCCACCGTGGACCCCAACGACGTCGACGGCGTGCCGTCGAACCTGTGGAAGTCGCAGATCTTCACCCACACCTACGAGCCGGGTTCGACGTTCAAGCCGATCACCGCAGCGACGCTGCTGGAGGAGAAGGCGGTCACGCCCGAGACCACCGTCTCGGCGGAGAGCCGGGAGCGCTTCCCCAACGGCGCCAACGTCGGCGACGCGTTCTCGCACCCGCGATACGACTACACGCTCGCCGGCGCCCTCATCGACTCATCGAACGTGGCGCTGTCGAAGTTCGGCACGATGGTCTCGCCCGAGACGCGCTACGAGTACCTGAAGAAGTTCGGCGTGGGCGAGAAGACCGACATGCGCTGGCCCGCGGAGGAGCCGGGCGGGGTCGCGCCGCCCGAGAAGTGGGACAACCAGACCCTGTACACGACGACGTTCGGTCAGGCGTTCACCGTGACGCCGGCCCAGGTGGTGAGCGCATACCAGACCCTCGCGAACAACGGGGAGCGGATCGGCCTGAGCCTGATCGAGTCATGCACCGACAGCGACGGCACGGTGCACAAGACCCGCACCGAGCGAGAACAGGTCGTCTCGGCCGAGACCTCCTCGCAGGTGCGACGCATGCTCGAGAACGTGGCCGTGCAGGGCGGTCTGGCCGATGCGATCGCCGTTCCCGGCTACCGGATCGGCTCGAAGACGGGCACCGCGCAGACTCCGGATGGACACGGCGGGTACAAGGCCGGCGTGTACGAGACGAGCATCATCGGAGTCGCTCCGATCGAGGATCCGCAGTACGTCGTGATGGTCACCCTCGACGAGCCGACTAGGATTACATCATCCGCGGCCACCGCGCCTGCTCTGCAGAAGGCGCTCACTCAGGTGCTCAAGACCTACCGCGTCGCTCCCTCTTCGCAGCCCATGGACGAGCTGCTCCCGAAATTCGACTAGCCGGCGTTCCGCCGCGCAAGGAGATGCCACATGATCGCCCTTCCGCTCGGCGAGATCGCCGAGATCCTCCGCGGCGAGCTGCGCCTGCACGCCGCCGACACGGCTGACACCGTCGTCGACGGAATCGTCGACACCGACTCCAGGGAGGTGGTCCCCGGGGCCGTCTTCGTCGCCAAGCCCGGCGAGGCCACCGACGGCCATCGCTTCGTGCCGGCCGCCGCGGATGCCGGCGCCGTGCTCGCCATCGTGGAGCGGCCCGTCGATGCCCCGATCTCGCAGATCGTCGTCGCCGACGCGGTCACCGCCCTCGCCGACCTCGCGCGGGAGGTGGTCGCGCGCGTGCGCGCCGCGGGACGCCTGCGCATCGTGGGCATCACCGGGTCGAACGGCAAGACGACGACGAAGAACTTCCTCGCGCGCATCCTCTCCGACGAGGGCGAGACGGTCGCTCCCGTGCGCTCGTACAACAACGAGGTCGGCGCGCCGCTGACCATGCTGCGAGTGACGCACGAGACCCGGTACCTGGTCAGCGAGTTCGGCGCCGCGGGCCGCGGCAGCATCGCCCGCCTCGCCGGTCTCGTCGAGCCGGACGTCTCGGTCGTGCTCATGGTCGGCCTCGCGCATGCCGGAGGCTTCGGCGGGATCGAGCAGACGGCGCTGGCGAAGTCGGAGCTGGTCTCTGCGGCGCGGGCCGACGGCACGGCCGTGCTGAACATCGACGACCCGAGGGTCTGGGCGATGCGCCGCATCGCCGAGGAGCGGGGTATGTCGGTGGTGGGCTTCGGCCAGCATCCGGATGCCGAGGTCCGCGCCGACAGCATCGAGGTGGCCTCCGATGGCACGACCGCAGTCATCATCGCCGACGGCGAGGAGACCCCGCTGCGGCTGCGGGTGCTCGGGGCCCACCATGTGCACAACGCGCTGGCCGCGATCTCCGCGGCCAGGGTGCTCGGCGTGCCGGTCAGCGCATCGATCAGCCGTCTGGAGACCGTGCAGATCGCCGAGCGCTGGCGCATGCAGCCGATGGGCTCCGACCGCGTGCGCATCATCAACGACGCCTACAACGCGAGCCCCGATTCGATGGCCGCGGCTCTGCGAACCCTCGCCCAGATCTCCGGTCCGCACGAGCGCACCGTCGCGGTGCTCGGCGCGATGAGTGAACTCGGCGAGACGGCGGGCGAGGAGCACGATCGCATCGGGCTGCTCGCCGTGCGGCTGAACATCCAGCGCATCGTCGTCGTCGGGCCTGATGCGAGGCGTCTGTACCTCGCCGCAGTCGGCGAGGGCTCGTGGGACGGCGAGGCCGTGCACCTGCCCGATCAGGACGCGGCTTTCGACTATCTCACGGGCGAGCTGCGCGACGGGGACCGGGTGCTCGTCAAGTCGTCCAACTCCGCAGGGCTCCGGCACCTCGGCGATCGTCTGGGAGAATCGTTCTCGTGAGGTCTTTGCTGATGGCGACCGCGATATCGCTCGCCTTCTCTCTCTTCCTGACCCCGGTCTTCCTCAAGGTGTTCCGCCGGATCGGCTGGGGCCAGGTCATCCGGACCCCCGAGGACATCGCCAACCCCAGCCACGAGGCCAAGCGTGGCACGCCCACGATGGGCGGCGTGATCTTCATCGTCGGCACGATCGTCGGATACTTCGCCGGCACCTACTTCGGCGGCACGACGCCCGCTCTGTCGGCCATCCTCGTGCTGTGGCTCATGGTCGGCTTCGGCATCGTCGGCTTCATCGACGACTACATGAAGGTCCGCAGCCAGCGCAGCCTCGGGCTCTCCGGCTGGCGCAAGGTCGTCGGACAGCTGCTCGTGCTCGTGCCGTTCGGCATCGTGGCACTGAACTTCCCGAACCGCCTGGGCCAGTACCCGGCGAGCGGGTACGTGTCGCTGTTCCGCGACATCCCGTGGCTCAATCTCTTCGCCTTCGGCGCGGTGCTCGGCTGGATCCTCTATCTGATCTGGGTCGCGGTGATCGGAGTCGCCACCTCGAACAGCGTCAACCTCACCGACGGGCTCGACGGCCTGGCGGCCGGTGCCGGCGTCTTCGTCGTGGGCGCGTACAGTCTCATCGCCTTCTGGCAGTTCAAGCAGTCGTGCGTGGGATCCCTGCTGGCCCAGGCCGGATGCTATGAGGTGCGCGAGCCGCTCAACCTGGCGACGGTCGCCGCCGCGTTCGCCGGCGGTCTGGTCGGCTTCCTGTGGTGGAACGCTCCCAAGGCGAAGGTGTTCATGGGCGATGTCGGATCGATGGCCATCGGCGGCGTCGTCACCGCGATGGCGATCCTCACCCGCACCGAGCTGCTGCTGTTCATCATCGCCGGCATCTTCGTGCTCTCGTCAGGCTCGGTCATCCTGCAGCGGCTGTACTTCAAGGTCACCCGGGGCAAGCGCCTGTTCCTGATGAGTCCGTTCCACCACCATCTCGAGATGCGCGGCTGGGCCGAGGTGACGATCGTCGTGCGCCTGTGGATCATCGCGGGGCTCCTGGCGGTGTCGGCGGTCGGGCTCTTCTACGTCGACTGGCTGGTCCAGGCATGAGCGCACGACTCGACTCCCTCACCAGCTGGCGCGCCGATTGGTCAGGGCTCCGCGTCGCGGTGCTCGGTCTGTCGATGACCGGTTTCTCGGCCGCCGACACTCTCACCGAGCTCGGCGCCGACGTCCTCGTGCTCTCCGAGAGCGCATCGGAGGAGTACGCCAGGCTCGTGCCCGTGATCGGCGCGCGCCTCGAGCTCGACCCGCTCTCCGAGGTGCCCACGGCGCTCAGCGATTTCGCTCCCGACGTCGTCGTCGCGTCCCCCGGCTTCCCGCCTTCGCACCCGGTCATCCGCTGGGCGCAGCAGAACGACATCGCGCTCTGGGGCGATGTCGAGCTCGCCTGGAGGGTGCGCGACAAGGTGGTGCGAGCAGACGGGACGCCCGCCGAGTGGGTGCTGATCACCGGCACGAACGGCAAGACCACGACCACGCAGCTCACCGCGACGCTGCTGCAGGCCGGCGGGCTGCGTGCCGCGCCCTGCGGCAACATCGGGATCCCCGTGCTCGACGCCGTGCGCGATCCCGGCGGCTTCGACGTGCTGGTCGTCGAGCTGTCCAGCCACCAGCTCTGGTACATCGGTCAGTCCGAAGCAGCCGGACAGCTCGTGCCGCAGGCCGCCGTCTGCCTGAACCTCGCCGACGATCACCTCGTCTGGCACGGCAGCGCAGACGCGTATCGCGAGGCGAAGTCGTTCGTCTACCGGCACACGAAAGTCGCCTGCGTCTACAACAAGGCGGATGCCGCGACCATGCGCATGGTCGAGGAGGCGGACGTCACCGAGGGAGCCAGGGCGATCGGGTTCGATCTGGGCACTCCAGGACCGAGCGACCTCGGCATCGTCGACGGGATCCTCGTCGATCGGGCGTTCCATGACGACCGTCGCCACAGCGCCCTTGAGCTGACGACCGTGGCCGAGCTGCGAGCGGTCGGCCTCGACGCGCCGCACATCGTGCAGAACATCCTCGCGGCGGCCGCTCTGGCCCGCTCGCTCGGAGTCGCCCCCGCCGACATCCACGACGCCCTGCAGGGCTTCGCCCTGGACGCGCACCGCATCCAGATGGTCGCCGAGCACCGCGGCATCCGCTGGATAGACGACTCGAAGGCGACCAATCCGCACGCCGCGGCGTCTTCGCTGCGCGCCTATCCGGGAGCGGTCTGGATCGTCGGCGGCGATCTGAAGGGCGTCGACCTGGCTGACCTCGTCGCCGGCGCAGGCCGCACGGCCGCCGCGGCGATCGTCATCGGCGTCGAGCGCACACCCGTTCTCGCGGCATTCGAGCGACACGCATCCGAGGTGCCCGTCTTCGAGGTCCTCCCCGGCGAGACTGGTGAGGTCATGGATCGCGTCGTGGAACTGGCGACCGGGATCATCGATGGCGAGGGGACGGTGCTGCTGGCCCCCGCCGCGGCGTCCTTCGATCAGTTCTCCAGCTATGCGGACCGAGGAGAGCGCTTCGCACAGGCGGTGCGCGCATGGATCGAGCGATCCGGATCGTAGACGGAGAGGGCGGATGACGCAGACCACCAGCCCTCCGCGCGCAGGCGATCGCGGTCTCGCCGCCCGGGTCTCTCTCGGCAGGCTGTTCACCCCGCCGACCACCGAGTTCGTCCTCATCGCCTCGACGGCGCTCGTGCTGACCGTCTTCGGGTGGGTCATGGTCCTCTCGGCCACCAGCGCGAGGGCCGACCCCTGGGAGGGCGCGTTCAAGCAGGGTGTCTTCGCAGCCCTCGGCATCCCGCTGATGCTGCTCGTCAGCCGGATCCCGGTCGCCTTCCTCGGCCGGATCGCCTGGCCCGCGCTGATCGGCGCCACCGCCCTTCAGCTGCTCGTGTTCGTTCCGGGGCTGCGCGTGTCTTCCTACGGCAACACGAACTGGGTGAACATCGCGGGGTTCCAGCTGCAGCCCTCCGAGTTCCTGAAGCTCGCCCTCGCCCTGTGGATCGCGTTCGTGCTGCTGCGCAAGCGCGCGCGCCTGGGCATCTGGCACCACGTGTTCATCCCGGTGGTGCCCGTGTCGATCATGGCCATCGGCACGGTGATCGGAGGTGAGGACCTCGGCACCGCCATGGTCCTCGTGCTGATCGTGCTCGGCGCCCTGTTCTTCGCCGGGGTCAAGCTGCGGCTGTTCATCCTCCCGCTCGTCGGCGGCATCGTGGCCGTGCTCGGCTACGCCCTCACGAGCGAAAACCGGATGAAGCGCATCCTCTCGGCCTTCAATCCTGAGTCCTGCGACCCGACCAGGGAGTGCTACCAGGCGGTGCACGGCATGTGGGGGATGGCCAACGGCGGCATCTTCGGCGTGGGTCTCGGCAACTCGCAGGAGAAGTACGGCTGGCTTCCCGCAGCCGAGAACGACTACATCTTCGCGATCGTCGGCGAGGAGCTCGGGCTGATCGGCTGCGTCCTCGTGCTCGCCCTGTTCGCCGTCTTCGCGATCGGCGTCTTCCGCATCGTGCGCCGCACCACCGATCCCTTCGCGCGAGTCGCCGCAGGCGGGATCGGCGTGTGGATCCTGGGGCAGGCCCTCATCAACATCGGCGTCGTGCTGCGCGTGTTCCCGGTGATGGGCGTGCCGCTGCCGTTCATGTCACAGGGCGGCAGTGCGCTCATCTCGGTGCTCGCGGCGTGCGGTGTGCTGCTGGCCTTCGCCCGGACGCTGCCGCCCACGGTCGCAGGCGACGCCGCTCAGCCTGCTCCCGGAGGTATCGCGACCACTCGGGGTAGGGTCGCGAGGTGACTTCGTACCTCCTCGCCGGCGGCGGCACCGCCGGCCATGTCAATCCGCTGCTCGCCGTCGCCGACATGCTGCGCGATCGCAGAGACGGCGACGTGCTGGTGCTCGGCACGAAGGAGGGACTCGAGGCGCGTCTCGTCCCGGAGCGCGGTTACGAGCTGCTCATCGTCGACAAGGTTCCGTTCCCACGCCGACCCGACGGCGCGGCTGTCGTGTTCCCCGCCCGCTTCCAGCGAGCGGTGTCGCAGGTGCGCCGGCACATCCGCAGCCGCGGCGTGGACGTCGTCGTCGGCTTCGGCGGCTATGCGTCGGCGCCGGCCTACGTCGCCGCCCGGCGCGAGCGGGTGCCCTTCGTGGTGCACGAGGCGAACGCCAGGCCCGGACTGGCGAACGTGCTCGGCGCCCGCACCGCGGCAGCGGTCGGCGTCGCCTTCGAGGGCACGCCGCTGAAGCGCGGCGAAGTGGTCGGGATGCCCCTGCGGCGCGAGATCGTCGAGCTCGACCGCCAGGCCACGCGTGCCGAGGCGGCGGCCCACTTCGGTCTCGACGCCGAGCGACCGATTCTGCTCGTCTTCGGCGGGTCGCTGGGAGCGCTGCGACTGAACGAGGCGATCGCCGGATCGTGGGCGGATGTGCTCGCCGCGGGCTGGCAGCTGCTGCACGCGACCGGCGAGCGCAGTGATCTGGTCGACCCGCAGGTGCCCGGCTACACGATGCTCCGGTACATCGACCGGATGGACCTCGCCTTCGCGCTGGCCGACCTGATCGTCTCGCGCTCGGGCTCCGCCACCGTCAGCGAGGTCAGCGCCCTGGGCATCCCCGCGATGTACGTGCCGTACGCAGTCGGCAACGGCGAGCAGCGACTCAACGCCGCATCCGCCGTCGATGCGGGAGCCGCCGTCCTGCTCGATGACGCGACCTTCGACGGCGACGCCGTACGCGAGAAGATCGTCCCGCTGCTCGGCGACCGCTCGCGCATCGACGCGATGGCAGCGGCGGCGGAGCGCATCGGCTCCCGCACCGGCACGGAAGACCTCATCGCGCTGATCGATCGCGCCCTCGCCGAAAAGTAGACTGGGAGCGACATGATCAGACCCGACCTCTCCCTCCCGATCCCCGAGACCATCACCTCCGCCCACTTCATCGGCATCGGCGGTTCCGGCATGAGCGGGCTCGCGAAGATGTTCCTCGACGCGGGGATCCGCGTCTCGGGCAGCGACCGAGCCGACAGCGACAACCTGCGCGCTCTCGCGGCAGCGGGGGCGACCGTGCACGTCGGCCACGACGCCGGGCATCTCGGCGACGCCGACACGGTGATCCACACCGGGGCGATCTGGCCCGAGAATCCCGAGTTCGTCACGGCGAAGCATCGCGGCCTGCACGTGATCCACCGATCGCAGGCGCTGCACTGGCTGATCGGCCGTCGGCGTCTCGTCTCCGTCGCCGGAGCACACGGCAAGACCAGCTCGACCGGCATGCTGGTCACGGCGCTACAGGCGCTGGGCGCCGACCCGAGCTTCGTCAACGGCGGCGTGATCGAGCAGCTCGGCGTCTCGAGCGGCACCGGCGCGGACGAGATGTTCGTGATCGAGGCCGACGAGTCGGACGGCACCTTCCTGCTGTACGACACGGCGATCGCGCTGATCACCAACGTCGATCCCGATCACCTCGACTACTTCGGCTCGGAGCAGGCGTTCTACGACGCCTTCGTCCGCTTCGGCGACGAAGCCCGCGAGGCCGTGGTCATCTCGAGCGACGATCCGGGAGCTCAGCGCGTGAGGGCCGGTCTCAGCCACGGCACCGTCGTCACCTTCGGGCGCGCAGCGGACGCCGATCTGCGCATCGACGACATCGACACGACCGGACATGCGTCTGCGACCCTCATGCACGGTGACGAGTCCGTGCGCATGCAGCTGGCGGTGCCCGGTGCGCACAATGCGATCAACGCCGGCGGCATCGTCGCCGTGCTGCTCACGCTCGGCTACGGCCTGACCGAGGCGGCACGAGCCGTCGAGGGCTTCGCGGGCACCGTGCGCAGGCTCGAGCTGCACGGTGAGGCGCGCGGCGTGCGGGTGTACGACGACTACTCGCACCATCCGACCGAGGTGCGCGCCGCTCTCGAGGCCATGCGCGGTGTTGCAGGATCGGGCCGCCTGATCGCGATCCAGCAGCCGCACACGTACTCGCGCACGCAGCACATGTTCCGGGAGTTCGCGGCCGTGCTCGAGGAGCTCGCCGATCACACGGTGATGCTCGACGTCTACGGCGCGCGCGAGGACCCCGTGCCCGGCGTCACCGGCGAGCTGGTCAGCGGTGCCTTCGCCGATCAGGCGAACGTGCACTACGTGCCGGACTGGCAGGAGGCGGCCGACTACACCGCCCGCATCGCCCGCGACGGCGACTGCGTCGTGACCCTCGGCTGCGGAAACGTCTACCAGATCATCCCGCAGGTGCTCGACGCGCTGCGCCGACCCGTCGAGGACTGAGATGCGGCGCCCGGCACCGCTTCCCGCATCGCCCGAGGAGCCGACCCCGGGCGACATCGCCGAGGGTTCCCCGTCCGCGCCTCGCCGCCGCCTGCAGCGCTTCGGTGACGCGGGGAAGCGGGAGGCCGGACGCAGGGCCGCCGGGGCGCCGGATGCCGAGGTTGCGGATGCCGGGCATCCGGAGGCGGACGCCGGTCTCGGCACGCACGCGGGCGCCGAGCCGGACGGATACTCCGTCACCGCGGTGATCGCGGAGGAGGATCAGGATGCCGCTCGCTCCGCAATGCGCAGCAGCGAGGTGTGGCGCGCCGCGCGCGCCCGCCGGAAGGCGCTGCGCGCCGAGATCCGACGCTTCACTCAGCGCTCCCGCCGCAGACGTCTCGTCGTGTGGGGGTCGACGGGTGCGCTCGTCGCTCTCGTGCTCGGCAGCGTGATCGCCGCGTACAGTCCGCTCTTCGCGGTGGAGAAGATCACCGTCGCGGGTGCGACGAGCATCGACCCGGCCACCGTGCAGCAGTCGCTCGCCGACCAGATCGGCGCCCCGCTCGCTCTGGTCGACGCCGGTCGCGTCAATTCGGCGCTGGCCGAGTTCCCGATCATCGAGTCCTACGCTCTGGAGGTGCGGCCGCCGCGCGAGCTGCTGGTGCGCATCGTAGAGCGCACCCCGGTGGGCGCGATCCGCGACGGCGACGTCTACTCGGTCGTCGACGCCGCCGGTGTGGTGCTCTCATCGAGCCGGGAGCGACCAGCGGGCGCACCCGAGCTCGACATCACGGGCGGTCTCGGCTCGACCGCGTTCCACAGCGCGGGGCTCGTGATGCGCTCGCTTCCGGCCGACCTGCGCGCGACGGTGACGCAGGTGCGGGCTACCTCCGGCGATGACGTGACGCTGAGCCTCGCAGACGGCAAGACGGTGGTGTGGGGGAGCGAGAAGGACTCCTCCCGCAAGGCCGCAGTGCTGGTGCGACTGATCGCGGCCGCGCCGCAGTCGAGCACCTTCGACGTGTCGTCTCCGACCGTTCCGGTCGTGGGCTGAGAGCAGATCGCGGCGACACGCCGTGTCGGTGCGCGCGCACGCCGGTGTTGCGCATACCGTCGTTGACGAGAACGCAATACCGGGAAACAGTTTAACCCTCTCGTTGAGGTTTAAGGTTTATCCCTCGTCAGGCTCGAATAACGGAGGCCGGCCATGAGCCAGAACCAGAACTACCTCGCCGTGATCAAGGTCGTCGGCGTCGGCGGTGGCGGCGTCAACGCCGTCAACCGCATGATCGAGCTCGGACTCCGCGGAGTCGAGTTCATCGCCGTCAACACCGACGCCCAGGCGCTGCTTATGAGTGACGCCGACGTCAAGCTCGACGTGGGTCGCGAGCTCACCCGAGGACTCGGTGCCGGAGCCGACCCCGAGGTCGGTCGTCGGGCTGCTGAAGACCACGCCGAGGAGATCGAGCAGGCGCTCACCGGCGCCGACATGGTCTTCGTCACCGCCGGCGAGGGCGGCGGCACCGGAACGGGCGGCGCGCCCGTGGTCGCGCGGATCGCGAAGTCGATCGGCGCGCTGACCATCGGCGTGGTGACCAAGCCGTTCTCGTTCGAGGGCCGTCGCCGCCAGAGCCAGGCCGAGGCAGGCGTCGCGAAGCTGAAGGAAGAGGTCGACACCCTCATCGTGGTGCCGAACGACCGACTCCTCGAGATCAGCGATCGCGGCATCTCCATGATCGAGGCCTTCGCGACGGCCGACCAGGTGCTCCTCGCCGGTGTGCAGGGCATCACCGACCTGATCACCACCCCCGGCCTCATCAACCTCGACTTCGCCGACGTGAAGTCGGTCATGCAGGGGGCTGGCTCCGCGCTCATGGGAATCGGATCGGCCCGCGGCGCCGACCGCGCCATCAAGGCCGCCGAGCTGGCCGTCGAGTCCCCGCTGCTCGAGGCGTCCATCGAGGGTGCGCACGGCGTGCTGCTCTCGATCCAGGGTGGCTCGAACCTCGGCATCTTCGAGATCCATGACGCCGCCGACCTCGTCAAGGAGGCCGCGCACCCCGAGGCGAACATCATCTTCGGAACGGTCATCGACGACACCCTCGGCGACGAGGTGCGCGTCACCGTGATCGCCGCCGGCTTCGACGGCGGCGAGCCCGCACCGCGACTGGAGCCGATGGTCGTCGAGCGCCCTGCGGCGAACCCGCTGCCGGAGGTGCGCCTGGACGAGAAGGCCGCCGAGGAGCGCCCCGAGCCGGCCAAGCCGGCTGTGGCGCCGGCGCCCGTGGCATCCAGCATCGAGCCGGCCTTCTCGGACGACGACATCGACATCCCCGAGTTCCTCAAGTGACGCTCCGCGCGCGGCTGTCGGCGATAGACGAGCGCATCGCCGACGCCGCGCGCCGGGCGGGCCGGGATCCGGGTGAGATCACCCGGATCGTGGTGACGAAGTTCCACCCGGCCTCCCTGGTGCGTGAGCTGCACGAGCTCGGTGTGACGGATGTCGGTGAGAACCGACAGCAGGAGATGACCGCCAAGCGCGACGCCCTCGACGGGCTCGATGTGCGGTGGCACTTCATCGGCCAGGCCCAGACGAACAAGGCCGCCGCCATCCGGCGGGATGCGGACGTGGTGCACTCCGTCGACCGCGTCAAGCTCGCCGATGCGCTGCATCGGTCAGGTGCCGACGGGGACCGCCTGGATGTGCTCGTGCAGGTCAACCTCACCGAGGACACCGGGCGCGGCGGCAGCGCCCTCGGCGACGCCGAGGCGCTGACCGAGCACGTGCTCGGCCTCCCGTCCCTCAGGCTGCGCGGCGTCATGGCGGTCGCCCCGCTCGACGAGGAGCCTTCTCGAGCCTTCGCTCGGCTGCGCGACGTCGCCGATCGCGTGCGTGCGCTCTCGCCGGGAGCCGACTGGATCTCAGCCGGGATGACCGGAGATTTCGAAGCGGCGATCGACGCAGGCGCGACACACCTGCGGATCGGTTCCGCAATCACAGGACCACGCCCCGACCGGGGTTAGCCTTTCAACCAGACCAGCCCGAACGTTCGAACCGGAGGACACGATGGGTAACCCGCTGAAGAAGACCATGGTGTATCTCGGCCTTGCCGACGAGGAAGAGGTCTACGAGGAGGAAGCCACGCCGACGCCGGCGCGAGCCTCCCGCGACAAGCACGAGACGCCCGAGCGCGACGAGACCGCGCCCGCGCCCGTCACGCCCCTGCGTCGTCCGACGGCTGTGCGTCAGCCGGCGGCTGGCACGGTCAACGAGATCCTCACCGTGCATCCCAAGCAGTATCGCGACGCGCAGATCATCGCCGAGAACTTCCGCGAGGGCGTGCCGGTGATCATCAACCTGTCGCAGATGAGCGACGCCGACGCGCGCCGTCTCATCGACTTCGCCAGCGGGCTCTCGCTCGGGCTGTACGGTCGCATCGAGCGGGTCACGAGCAAGGTCTTCCTGCTCTCGCCCGAGAACATCGCCGTGTCAGGTCAGGGTGGCCTCGCGCAGGCGGATTCCGCCTCGTTCGACTCCTGATCCGTGGGAGCGATCCTCAGCATCATCGGCGGCATCGCCGAACTGGTGCTGACGCTGTACGTGCTCGTGCTCATCGTGAGGCTCGTGCTCGAGTACATCCCCATGTTCAACAGGTCGTGGCGGCCGAAAGGTGCCGGCCTGGTCGTCGCCGAGCTCGTCTACACCGTCACCGATCCGCCGATCCGCTTCTTCCGCAGGCTGGTCCCGCCGCTGCGCATCGGCTCGATCGCGCTCGATTTCGGGTTCATGCTGACGATGTTCAGCGTGTTCATCCTGATGGCGATCATCCGTGCGCTGACCTGATCGTCTGAGCGACCGCGCATCGCGTCGCCCAGACTGGGGGACTATGCTTGGCTCCCAGACGCGCGCCCCGGGTACGCGTCGAATGAACCACATCGCCGGCTCTCAGCGACTGGCAACCGAACTCATCGAAAGAGGAGCCACCCATGGCACTTACCCCTGATGACGTCGTCCACAAGGAGTTCCAGCACGTCCGATTCAAGGACGGCTTCGACCCCGAAGAGGTCGACGACTACCTCGACGAGATCGTCGTTGAATGGCGCAAGACCATCGAGGAGAACAACGAGCTGAAGGCCAAGCTCGCCGCGTTCGAGTCCGGCGAGAACGCTCCGGCTCCCGCCGCCGCACCGACCCCGGCTCCGGCCGGTGAGGGCTCGCCCGTCGGCACCTCCGCCGGCATCATCGAGCTCGCACAGCGTCTGCACGACGAGCACGTCGCCGAGGGCGAGGCCAAGCGCAAGCAGCTCATCGAAGAGGCCGAGACCGAGGTCGCGCGCATCCGCACCGAAGCCGAGGCGAAGCAGCGCGAGGAGTCGGCACGACTCGAGCGCGAGCGCAACATGCTCGAGGGTCGCATCACCGAACTGCGCGAGTTCGAGCGCGACTACCGCGGCAAGCTCCGCGCGATGATCGAGGGCCAGCTGCGCGACCTCGACCAGAAGTCCTCGACGGATTCGACGCCCGTCTCCGCCATCGGCCTGTAGGTCACTCTTGGCAGGACGTCGTCCCCTTCGTCGGTCGGCGGCCGGCATGATCGTCGCATCTCTCGCGGCGATCGTGCTGGCCGCCGATCAGTTTGTGAAGCACCTCACCATCGAGAACCTGCCCAAGGCGGAGGCGGTTCCGGTGCTGGGGGAGTTCCTTCAGCTGTACTACATCCGCAATTCCGGAGCAGCGTTCTCGATCGGCTCGAGCATGACGTGGATCTTCACCATCGCCATGGCCGTGGTGGTCGGCGTGATCGTCTGGAAGACGTTCGAGGTGCGCTCGCGGCTGTGGGCCGTCGTCCTCGGATGTCTGCTCGGCGGCGTTCTCGGCAACCTCGCAGATCGGCTGCTTCGCGAGCCCGGCTTCGCGGTCGGCCACGTCGTCGACATGATCTCGATGCCGTGGATGCTGCCGGCGATCTTCAACGTGGCCGACATCTTCATCGTCTCCGGCATGATCTCCGTCGCGCTGCTCGTCGTCCTCGGCATGCGCCTCGACGGCACGCGAGAGCGGGATCACGCGAAGAGCGCGCAGGACCCGGCTGCGGACGGCCATGAGGACGCGGCGGCGTCCGCGGGGATCTGACCGTGCAGTCCCGCAGCCTTCCCGTCCCCGACGGGCTCGACGGCCAGCGCGTCGACGCGGCGCTGGCCAAGATGCTCGGGTTCTCGCGCACCTTCGCGGCGGAGGTCGCCGAAGCGGGGGGCGTCACCCTCGACGGCGTCGCCCTGGGCAAGTCCGATCGACTGCGCGCAGGCGGCTGGCTCGACGTGAGCTGGTCGCCCAAGGAGGAGCCGAGTATAGAGCCGATCCCCGTGCCCGAGCTGGGGATCGTCCACGACGACGACGACATCGTCGTGGTCGACAAGCCGACCGGCGTCGCAGCTCACCCGTCGCTCGGCTGGGAGGGACCGACGGTCGTCGGCGCTCTCGCCGCGGCGGGCTTCCGGGTCGCGACCAGCGGAGCGCCCGAGCGGCAGGGCGTCGTGCACAGGCTGGATGTGGGCACCAGTGGCCTGATGGTCGTGGCGAAGACAGAGAGCGCGTACACCGCTCTGAAGCGGGCCTTCAAGGAGCGCACGGTCGAGAAGATCTATCACGCCGTCGTACAGGGCCATCCTGATCCCCTCGCCGGCACGATCGATGCGCCGATCGGACGCCACCCGAACCACAGCTGGAAGTTCGCCGTCGTGCCGGACGGCAAGCCCTCGGTCACCCACTACGAGACCCTCGAGGCGTTCCCGGGCGCCTCCCTGCTCGAGATCCATCTCGAGACGGGCCGCACACATCAGATCCGCGTGCACATGGCGGCGCACCGGCATCCCTGCGTCGGCGATCCGCTCTACGGCGCCGACCCGACCCTCTCGGCGCGGCTCGGCCTGACCAGGCAGTGGCTTCACGCACATCGGCTCGCCTTCGCGCACCCGGCGACCGGTGAGTGGGTGCAGTTCGAGTCGCCCTACCCCGCCGACTTCCGTCATGCCCTCGACGTGCTCGACCCGGGGCGCGAATCGGACTGATGCGACTCGACCTCAGCGCTTGACGCGGCCCCCGCGGAAGGTCGCAGGGTCGTCCTCCGCCATCGCCAGAGCGATGCTGCGCACATGCGCATCGTCCACATCGCCCATCGCCGCCAGATCGTAGAAGCCCACCTCGGTCAGCTCCCCGTCGGCGGGGTGCGGATCGCCGGACACCCAGGTGCAGCGGAAGACGAGGTCGAGGTAGTCGACCTGGTCGCCGTTGTCGTAGGTCACGCGGGGCATCTGCTGCACGAGCGCGAGCCGATCGACCGACACCACGACACCCGCCTCCCCCAGGCACTCGCGCGCCGCGGCATCCGCCGGTTCCTCACCGGGCTCGACGATGCCCGAGACGGCCTGCCACGCGCCGTTGTCGGCGCGCTTTCCCAGCAGCACCTTCTCGTCGCGGAAGACGATCGCCGTGACGCCGACCAGAGACAGCGGTGCGGTGCCGATGTGCTCGCGCAGAGCGAGGACGAACTCGGGAGTGGCCATACCTCAGCGTACCGAGGGGGCGTCGACGCGGGCGTCCGACGGGCCTCGTAGACTCGATGCATGGCCTCCGATTCCTTCGTGCACCTGCATGTCCACAGCGAGTACTCCATGCTGGACGGTGCGGCGAAGATCACCTCGATGACGCAGGCGGCGGCCGACTACGGGATGCCGGCGATCGCCGTCACCGACCACGGGAACACCTTCGCCGCGTTCGAGTTCTACAACGCCGCGAACGCCGCCGGAGTCAAGCCGATCATCGGTCTCGAGGCGTACGTGACCCCCGGCACGCACCGAAGCGACAAGTCGCGCGTGGCGTGGGGAACCGCGGATCAGAAGAGCGACGACGTCTCCGGTTCGGGTGCCTACACCCACACCACGCTGTGGAGCGAGACCACCGCCGGCATGCACAATCTGTTCCGGTTGAGCTCGCTCTCGAGCATCGAGGGCTACTACTTCAAGCCCCGCATGGATCGTGAGCTGCTGCAGACCTACGGCAAGGGCCTGATCGCCACCACGGGATGCCCGTCGGGGGAGATCCAGACCCGGCTGCGGCTCGGGCAGTACGACGCGGCGCGCGCTGCGGCCGCGGAGTTCCAGGACATCTTCGGCAAGGAGAACTACTTCGCCGAGATCATGGATCACGGTCTCTCCATCGAGCGGCGCGTGATCAGCGATCTGCTGCGGCTGTCGAAAGACCTGAACATCCCGCTCGTGGCGACGAACGACTCGCACTACACCCATCAGCACGAGGCGGACGCCCACGAAGCGCTGCTCTGCGTGCAGTCCGGGTCGACGATGGACGACCCGAACAGGTTCAAGTTCGACGGCGACGGCTATTACATCAAGACGGCGCAGGAGATGCGCCAGATGTTCCGCGACCACCCCGAGGCGTGCGACAACACGCTGCTGATCGCCGAGCGCTGCCAGGTCGAGTTCGACACCAAGGCGAACTACATGCCACGGTTCCCTGTGCCCGACGGCGAGACCGAGGACAGCTGGCTGGTCAAGGAGGTCGAGAAGGGGCTGCACTACCGCTACCCGAACGGCATCCCGGACCGCGTGCGCAAGCAGGCCGAGTACGAGACCGGCATCATCCTGCAGATGGGGTTCCCCGGCTACTTCCTCGTCGTCGCCGACTTCATCAACTGGGCCAAGGACCACGGCATCCGCGTCGGACCCGGTCGCGGCTCGGGAGCGGGATCGATGGTCGCGTACGCGATGAAGATCACCGACCTCGACCCGCTCGAGCACGGACTCATCTTCGAGCGCTTCCTCAACCCCGACCGCGTCTCGATGCCCGACTTCGACGTCGACTTCGACGACCGTCGCCGCGGCGAGGTCATCGAGTACGTGACGCAGAAGTACGGCTCGGAGCGAGTGGCCCAGATCGTCACCTACGGCACGATCAAGTCCAAGCAGGCGCTGAAGGACGCCGGGCGCGTGCTCGGCTACCCGTTCAGCATGGGCGACCGTCTCACCAAGGCGATGCCGCCGGCGGTGATGGGCAAAGACATGCCGCTCAGCGGCATGTACGACAGCGCCCACCCGCGCTACAAGGAAGCGAGCGAATTCCGCGCGCTGATCGACACCGACACGGATGCCAAGCGCGTCTTCGACCGCGCGCTGGGGCTGGAGGGGCTGAAGCGGCAGTGGGGCGTGCACGCCGCCGGTGTGATCATGTCGTCGCACCCGCTGCTCGACATCATCCCGATCATGAAGCGCGAGCAGGACGGCCAGATCGTCACGCAGTTCGACTACCCGTCGTGCGAGTCGCTGGGCCTGATCAAGATGGACTTCCTGGGGCTGCGCAACCTCACGATCATCTCGGACGCGCTCGACAACATCCGGATGAACAGGGGAGAGGAGCTCGATCTCGAGCACCTCGGACTCGACGATCGCGCGGTCTACGACCTGCTGGCCCGCGGTGACACGCTCGGCGTCTTCCAGCTCGACAGCCCGCCGCTGCGCTCGCTGATGCGGCTCATGAAGCCCGACAACTTCGGCGACATCTCGGCGCTCATCGCGCTGTACCGCCCGGGCCCGATGGGTGCGAACTCGCACACCAACTACGCTCTGCGCAAGAACGGTCTGCAGGAGATCACGCCGATCCACCCCGAGCTGGAAGAGCCTCTGGCCGACATCCTGCAGGAGTCGTACGGTCTGATCATCTATCAGGAGCAGGTCATGGCCATCGCGCAGAAGGTCGCGGGGTTCAGCCTCGGACAGGCCGACATCCTGCGTCGCGCGATGGGAAAGAAGAAGAAGTCCGAGCTCGACAAGCAGTACGAGGGCTTCTCGGGCGGGATGAAGGAGCGCGGCTTCGGCGAGGGCGCGGTGAAGGCGCTGTGGGACATCCTGCTGCCGTTCTCGGACTACGCCTTCAACAAAGCCCACTCCGCCGCATACGGGCTGGTCTCCTACTGGACCGCGTACCTCAAGGCTCACTACCCGGCCGAGTACATGGCGGCCCTGTTGACCAGCGTCGGCGACTCCAAAGACAAGATGGCGCTGTACCTCAACGAGTGCCGGCGCATGGGCATCCGGGTGCTGCCGCCGGACGTGTCGGAGTCGATCAACTTCTTCGCGGCCGTCGGCGAAGACATCCGCTTCGGCCTCGGCGCCGTGCGCAACGTCGGCGGCAACGTCGTGGACGGGATCGTCGCGTCGCGCACGGAGGGGCCGTTCACCTCGTTCCACGACTTCCTCGGCAAGGTGCCGCTGCACGTCTCGAACAAGCGCACCGTCGAGTCGCTGATCAAGGCCGGCGCGTTCGACTCGATGGGCGACACCCGACGCGCGCTCATGGAGATCCATGAAGACGCCGTCGAGGCCGCCGTCGACCGCAAGCGGAACGAGGCGCAGGGCGCGATCGGCTTCGACTTCGACAGCCTCTACGACGACATGGAGGAGGCCGCTCCCGCGAAGGTCCCCGACCGCCCCGAGTGGGTGAAGAAGGACAAGCTGGCCTTCGAGCGCGAGATGCTCGGTCTGTACGTCTCGGATCACCCGCTCGCCGGACTCGAGGTGCCGCTCGCGAAGCACGCGTCGATCTCGATCAACGACCTGCTCACTTCGGAGGACCTTCAGGACGGCGATCAGGTCACCGTGGCCGGGCTCGTGACGAGCGTGCAGCACCGGGTGGCCAAAGCCAGCGGCAACCCGTACGGAATGATCACCGTCGAGGACTTCAACGGCGAGGTGACGGTCATGTTCATGGGCAAGACCTACACCGAGTTCCAGCACACGCTGCAGCAGGACGCCATCCTCGCCGTGCGCGGACGCGTCTCCCGACGCGACGACGGGCTCAACCTGCACGCGCAGTCGGCGTTCGCCCCCGATGTCGGATCCTTCGACGCCGCGGGACCGCTCTCGCTGCTGGTCGCCGAGCAGCGGGCGACCGAACGCGTCATGAACGACCTGGCCGACGTGCTGCGCCGCCACGCCGGCGAGACCGAGGTGCTGCTGCGCGTGCATCGCGGCGGCGCCGCGAAGGTCTTCGAGGTGCCGATGCCGGTGAAGGTGTCCGCCGACCTGTTCGGCGACCTCAAGTCGCTGCTCGGCCCCGCCTGTCTGGGCTGAGCCCGCAGCCGCGACACGACGCACCGAACTCCCTGGTGCGGTGAGTATCATCATGATTCGCGTGGCCACCCACCACGAACGAAAGGACCCTCGATGAGCTTCGACAGGCCGAGCAGCGCCCACGACGCGTCGGCGGAAGAGCCTCGCCTGCGCGCGGATGCGCGCTCGGAGGCGGGCGTCGACCCCGACGACATCGACCCGGACGACGACGGAGTGCTCTACGAAGACCAGGTGCAGCCCGAGTACGGCATCCTCGGCTTCACGCTCCGCGAGCTCATCATCGTCGGCGCCTGGCTGGTCGGCTTCGTCGCCTCGTTCTTCCCGATCGGCCCGATCGGAGACACGGTGTGGACGTCGGGCATCCACTGGATCCTGATGATGGGCGTGCCGACCGCGGCGGTGTTCCTCGTCGTGCTTCGACGGCTCTCGCCGGACGGGATCCGCCGCGTCGGATCGCTGGGCATCGACCAGTTCGCCTCCGTCGCGGCGACCGTCGCGGCGGTGTCATGGGCTCAGGTGCTGTGGCAGCAGATCGCCGCCACCGTCGAGACCGGTGTCGTGCTGATCGGCTGGGTGGCCGTGGTGGGGCAGCTGGCGATGCTCGCACTCGTGGCGGCGACGGTGTTCGCCCCCGTGCTGCCGCGGCTGCGTGAGGACTTCCATGGTCGCCTGGAGACCCTCGCGCACCGCAACGCGAACCCGGTCCGTCCCGTGATCCCGCGTCTGCGGGCTGAGCGCGAGTCCGTCACGCCGCCGGCGGGTGCAGGCGACATCGCGCCGCAGGCCGAGCCGCGTGACGGAGCACGTGCCGCGACGGCAGAGCCGCGCGTCGACACCGCGCTGACGACGGTCATCCCGGACGCGGGCGCGGCGCCGGATGCGCGGAACTGGGCATCCGCACCGGAGCACCGCTCCGCTCCGGATGTCTGGGATGCCGACCTCGCACCGACCGAGGCGGCTCAGGGAGAGCAGGCTCTCATCGAGCCGGTCGCGGACGAGTCGCAGCCTGATGCGTCGGAGCCGACCGCATCGAGCGCCGACTCGACAGAGCCGGTGCAGTCCGAGCTCGTCTCGCCCGAGCGCGGCGCATCCGTGCCGGTGCCCGAGTCGACCGAGCCCGAGGTCTCTCCGCCCGCGCCCGAGTTCTCTGCCGAGCCCGAGCCTGCGCCCGAGTTCTCGTTCGAATCGGAGCCCGAGCCCGAATCCTCGCCCGTGCCGGAGTTCATCTCGCCCGATCCCGAGCCCGAGCCCGAGCTCGTTCCCGAGCCCGAGCCCGAGCCCGAGCTCGTTCCCGAGCCCGCACCGGAATCGGGATCTGCGGTGTACGAACCAGCGCCGCACTCTCTGCCCGAACACGCCGCACCCGAGCCGGAGCCCGTCCCTGACGACCGCGACGACCACCGCGATGACGACACCGTCGACGACACCGAGGTGCTCTACAACACCGCGGCGGTCGAGGCGCTGCAGAGCATCTTCGCCGACGACGCCGCCGACTCGAACCGATCGGTCGAGCACAACACGGCGCCCGACGGTCTGCCCGGCGCCGCCGGGGCCGCCGTCGTCGAAGCCGAGGAGCAGCCGCTGCGGCGCACCCGCGCCGAGCAGGCGGCCGAGACCGATTCCTTCGGCCAGCCCGAGCCGTTCTGGATCCTCGCTCCCACCGAGCGCGATGTGCTCGACGAGCGCGGCGAGCCGCTGTTCCGGATCGGCCCGACGGCGTGGGCGCTGGCCATCGAGGACCGCGGCGGCGCGTTCGTCGTGCGACATGAGGACGGCCGGATCGGCTACCTCCACGACATCTTCGACATCACGAAAGGCTGAGCGCGTGCGCACGATCGATCTTCGGGGCAAGACCCTCTCACCCTCCGACATGCTCGCGGTCGTGCCGCGAGCGACGCAGGCGCGTGCCGAAGCGCTCGAAGCCGCCGCAGCGATCGTCGACGCGGTGCGCACGTCGGGCGAGGCCGCGCTGCGCGAGCAGGCTGAGCGCTTCGACCGGGTGAGCGGTCACCCCATCCGCGTTCCCGCCGAGCACGTCGCCGAAGCCGCGGCATCCGTCGACCCGGACGTCCGCTCCGCTCTCGAGGCCGCCATCGACCGCGTCCGCCGGGGCTCGGCAGCTCAGGTCCCCAGCGCGCAGACCACCCAGATCGGACCGGGCGCGAAGATCACCCAGCGGTGGCAGCCGGTGACGCGCGCGGGGGTGTACATCCCCGGTGGCAAGGCGCCGCTGGCATCCAGCGTGGTGATGAACGTCGTCCCCGCGCAGGTGGCCGGAGTCACCTCGATCGCTCTGGCGTCCCCGCCGCAGGCCGCGCACGGCGGACGGGTGCACCCGACGATCCTCGCCGCCGCCGACCTGCTCGGGATCGACGAGATCTACGCGATCGGCGGCGCCGGCGCCATCGGCGCCCTCGCTCACGGAGTCGCCGAACTCGGACTCGACCCGGTCGACGTCGTCTCGGGCCCGGGCAACAACTACGTCGCCTCCGCGAAGCGCGTCGTCGCGGGCGTCGTCGGCACGGATTCCGAGGCCGGTGCGACCGAGATCCTCATCGTCGCGGATGCCGAGGCCGACGCCGACCTCATCGCCGCCGACCTGATCAGCCAGGCCGAGCACGACGAGCAGGCGTCCGCTGTGCTGGTGACCGACTCCGTCGAGCTCGCCGAACGCGTCGCCTCGGCGGTGGCGCAGCTCGCATCGGCGACCACCCACGCCGCGCGGGTCGCCGAGGCGCTCGGCGGACCGCAGTCGGCCATCGTCCTCGTGGACGACCGCGCGATGGCCGAGGCGTTCAGCAACGCCTACGCCCCTGAGCACCTCGAACTGCACCTCGCCGACGCCTCTGCCGCAGCCGAGCGCTTCACGAGCGCGGGCGCGGTGTTCGTCGGAGATCAGACGCCGGTCAGCCTCGGGGACTACATGGCCGGCAGCAACCACGTGCTGCCCACCGGCGGTCAGGCCCGCTACGCCGCCGGGCTCGGCGCGTACACGTTCCTGCGTCCGCAGCAGGTCATCGAATACGACCACGCGGCACTCGCCGAGGTGAGGGCGGGAGTCGTCGCTCTCGCGAACGCCGAGATCCTGCCCGCCCACGGAGACGCCGTCGAGGCGCGCTTCGCCCCCGCCTCCCGGTGAGCAGGTGGGCGAGCGAGTAGGCTGACCGATCATGCACTGCCCCTTCTGCCGGCATCCGGACTCCCGCGTCATCGACTCCCGCACCAGCGACGACGGCCTGTCGATCCGCCGCCGTCGACAGTGCCCGGAGTGCGGTGGACGGTTCTCGACGACCGAGACGGCGAGCCTGATGGTCATCAAGCGCTCGGGAGTGATGGAGGCGTTCAGCCGCGACAAGGTGATCTCGGGCGTGCGCAAGGCCTGTCAGGGCCGGCCCGTCACCGAGGCGAATCTGGCGCTGCTCGCGCAGAAGGTCGAGGAGGCGGTGCGGCAGACCGGCGTCTCGCAGCTCGACACCAACGAGATCGGGCTCGCCATCCTCGGCCCCCTTCGTGAACTCGACGAGGTGGCCTACCTGCGGTTCGCGAGCGTGTACCAGGCGTTCGACTCGCTCGACGACTTCGAACGCGCGATCGGCGACCTGCGTGCCGACCACGCGACGGCAGAAGCGGAATCCGACGACCGGTAACCTTGGGCAGTGATGTACTCACTGCTCTTCCGCCACGTCCTCGCGCGCTTCGACCCGGAGTCCGCGCACCACGCCGCGATGGCCGTCATCCGCGTGCTCGGCGTACGGCCCTTCTCGTGGGTCGCGCGGGCGCTGACGGCGCCGCGCCCCGAGCAGGAGGTGCGCGCGCTCGGCCTCGTGTTCCCCTCGCCGTTCGGGGTCGCCGCGGGGTTCGACAAGAACGCCGTGGGTGTGCGGGGTCTGGACGCGCTCGGCTTCGGGCACGTCGAGATCGGCACGATCACCGCCATCCCGCAGGAGGGCAACCCGAAGCCCCGGCTGTTCCGTCTCATCGCGGACCGCGCAGTGATCAACCGGATGGGCTTCAACAACGAGGGGGCGGATGCCGCGGCGCGCCGGCTCGCCGCGTTGCGCAGGCGCGCGCCGCACGCGGTGATCGGCGTGAACATCGGCAAGAGCCGCGTGGTCGCTGTGGAAGACGCCGTCGGCGACTACGTCACCTCCGCCACCCGGCTCGCGCCCCTCGCCGACTACCTCGCCGTGAACGTCTCGTCGCCGAACACGCCCGGCCTGCGCGGCCTGCAGGCCGTGGAGACGCTCGCCCCGCTGCTGCGCGCGGTGAAGCAGGCGGCGGGACGGACGCCGCTGCTGGTGAAGATCGCGCCGGATCTGCCCGATGACGAGATCGAGGCCATCGCCCGGATGGCGGTGGCGGAGGGGCTGGCCGGGATCATCGCCCACAACACGACCATCTCGCGAGACGGTCTGATGACCGATCCGGGGATCGTCGAGGCGGCGGGCGCCGGCGGGCTCTCCGGCGCGCCGCTGAAGGAGCGCTCGCTCGAGGTCCTCGCCGTCGTGCGGCGCGTGGTGCCGGATGACTTCTGCGTGATCGCGGTCGGGGGAGTGGAGACCGCTGACGACGTGCAGCGCCGCCTCGACGCCGGTGCGACTCTCGTGCAGGGCTACACCGCGTTCCTGTACCGGGGTCCGCTGTGGGCCAGGCAGATCAACAGAGGCCTGCGCCGCTGAGCGGCACAGGCCTCGGAACAGAACCTGGGTCCCTGAGCTCGTCGAGAGTCAGTCGGGGTACTGACCGCGGCTGACCTGCGGCTTCGGCAGACGCATGAAGCGCATCTGCAGCGATCGCATCGCCGCATACCAGCCCAGTCCGCGTTCGCGACGCTCGAGGCTGAACTTGGCGGCGACCTTCTTCTTCACCCGCATGCTCAGCAGCACCATGTCGCCGACGGCGAGCAGCATGTAGCCCCACAGTCCGACCATGGCCCACAGCTGGATCGCGGGGATGTCGATGAGGCTGAGCACGATGACCAGCAGCATCGCGGCCATCAGCCATTCGGAGATGTGCCATCCGGCGTCGACGTAGTCGCGCACCCAGCGCCGCTGCGGACCGCGGTCGCGCGCGGGGAGGTACTTGTCCTCGCCGTTCTCCATGCCGATGCGGGCTCGCTGACGGCGCGCCTGCAGATCGGCCTTCGCCGCCGCGCGAGCCTCCTTCGTGTTCGCGACCAGGGGGCGTCGGTTGGCCGCCTCGCGCTCTGCGCGGGTGGGCGTAGCGCGACCCTTGCCCACGGCGGGCGTCTCGGGGGCGTCGTCGGCGGCGGGGGTGGGGTTGGGCACGTTCGACCTCAGTTCGGAATCGGGTTCGTCTTAAGATTACTCGCATGACATCCCCTGCATCGCCTGCCTCGTCCGCCGCGGAGACCGCGCTGCTCGAGGCGGTGGCCCTCGGCATCCCATCCGCTCTGGCCGACCTGGGTGCGCTGGTGCGCATCCCCGGCATCGCCTGGCCCGCGTTCGACCAGACGCAGCTGGAGCGCTCGGCGGAAGCCGTCGCCGAGCTCGCCAGGGGAACCGGCGTGTTCGACGACGTGCGGGTGCTGCGCGCGCACGTCGACGACACCGACGAACTCGGTCAGCCCGCTGTGCTCGCGACCAGGGCCGCGCGCAACGGTCGTCCGACGATCCTCCTCTACGCGCACCACGACGTGCAGCCGCCGGGGGCCGATGAACTGTGGGATACGCCGCCCTTCGAGCCGACTGTTCGCGACGGACGTCTGTACGGCCGCGGCGCCGCGGATGACAAGGCGGGGATCATGGCGCACATCGCCGCGCTGCGGGCTGTCGCAGAGGTGCTCGGCGACGACCTCGACCTCGGCGTCTCGCTCTTCATCGAAGGCGAGGAGGAGTACGGCTCGCGCTCCTTCGCCCGCTTCCTGCGCGACAACGCCGACGCGCTCCGTGCCGACGCGATCGTCGTGGCGGATTCGGGGAATCTCGATTCCCGCACGCCGGGGCTCACCGTCTCGCTGCGCGGCAACGCCCGGTTCACCCTCACCGTCCGCACTCTCGAGCACGCCTCGCACTCGGGCATGTTCGGGGGAGCGGTTCCGGATGCCATGATGGCCGCCGTCACGCTGCTCGCGACGCTCTGGGATGCCGACGGCGCGGTCGCGGTCGAGGGGATGGCCAGCAGGCAGGCGGAGACGCCCGAGTACACCGAGCAGACCCTGCGCGACGAGGCTGGCCTCCTCGACGGCGTCAGTCCGATCGGACGTGACGACATCTACGGCCGGATCTGGAACAAGCCCTCGATCACGATCACCGGGATGGACGTCACGAGCGTGGCCGCGGCGTCCAACACGCTGTTGCCCGAGGTGAGTCTCGTGATCAGCGCGCGGGTCGCCCCCGGCCAGAGCGCGACCGACGCCTACGCGGCGCTCGAGCGGCACCTGCGCGAGCGTGCGCCGTTCGGTGCGGAGCTGACCTTCTCCGACGTCGACCTCGGCGACGGCTTCCTCGTCGACACCTCGGGATGGGCCGTCGAGCTCGCCCGCGCCGCGATGGGTGACGGCTACGGCGTCGACGCCGTGGACCTCGGCGTCGGCGGATCGATCCCGTTCGTGGCAGACCTGGTCCGGGAGTTCCCGGGCGCGCAGATCCTCGTCACCGGCGTCGAGGATCCGCACTCGCGTGCGCACAGCCCGAACGAGTCGCTGCACCTCGACACGTTCCGCAACGCGGTGCGCACCGAGGCGCTGCTGCTCGCCAGGATGAACGAGCGCGCCGCCGGCTCCTGAGCCGCCGCATCGGTGCCCGACGAGGATCGGCCCTGCGGGCACCGGCGGCGGTAGAATCATGCACGAGCAGCGAGACCGCGCTGCCCGTTGCAAGGAGTTGAGATGAGCGACACCACCCTGACCTCAGAGCCCACCGCCGCCCCCGCCCACGGCGTCTCGCTGACCGATGCCGCAGCGCTCAAGGTGAAGAGCCTGCTCGAGCAGGAGGGCCGTGACGACCTGCGCCTGCGCGTGGCCGTGCAGCCCGGCGGATGCTCGGGGCTGATCTACCAGCTGTACTTCGACGAGCGCTACCTGGAAGGTGACGAGACCGTCGACTTCGACGGCGTCGAGGTCATCATCGACAACATGAGCGTGCCCTACCTGGACGGCGCGTCGATCGACTTCAAGGACACCATCTCCGAGCAGGGCTTCACGATCGACAACCCCAACGCCGCCGGCAGCTGCGCCTGCGGTGACAGCTTCCACTGAGGCCACTACCTGCGTGGTTGGCATGAATCGCGTGTGAGGTTGCCCTAGACTTGAGTCTGCTCCTGTCCGAGATCTGAAAGGTGCATCGTGCCCTCGAAACGCCGCCTTCGTTGGGCCGCGCTCCCGCTGGGAGCAGCGGCAGCTGTGGCCCTGGCGGGATGTACTCCCACCGAACTCAATGGATTCCTTCCGGGCTTCGTCGAAGACGGCACCCCCGCGACCAACCAGACCGAGACGGTCTCCGGTCTGTGGGTAACCTCGTGGGTCGTTCTGCTGGCCGTCGGTGTGATCACGTGGGCCCTGATGGGATGGGCCCTCGTCATGTACCGCCGGCGCACCGGTCAGACCGGTCTTCCGGTCCAGCTGCGCTACAACATGCCGATCGAGATCCTCTACACGGTGATCCCGCTGATCCTCGTGCTCGGCATGTTCTTCTTCACCGCGCGCGACCAGGCCGACATCGAGACGCAGTGGGATGAGCCCGATGTCGAGATCACCGCGATCGCCAAGCAGTGGGCATGGGACTTCCAGTACGGCGGCGAAGACGAAGACGACGCCGTGTGGACCATGGGCGTGCAGGCCGATCCCGACGAGAACGGCGACATCGAGCGCGAGAAGCTCCCGACGCTCGTGCTGCCCGTCGACAAGAAGGTCACGATCGACCTGCAGTCAC
The DNA here is from genome assembly GCF_028198145.1 of Microbacterium sp. nov. GSS16. NCBI lineage: Bacteria > Bacillati > Actinomycetota > Actinomycetes > Micrococcales > Microbacteriaceae > Microbacterium > Microbacterium sp. nov. GSS16. Next base: position 1,956,433 of record NZ_CP116338.1, read on the forward strand.
GTGATGTGATCCACTCCTTCTGGATCATCGACTTCCTGTACAAGAAGGACATGTACATCGGCAAGGACAACTCCTGGTCCTTCGTCCCCACGCGCGTCGGCGAGTACGACGGCAAGTGCGCCGAGCTCTGCGGTGAGTACCACTCGATGATGCTCTTCAACGTGAAGGTCGTCGAGCAGGACGAGTACGACGCATACCTCGAGACCCTGCGCGAGCAGGGCAACACGGGCGACATCACCGACGCCTACGACCGACTCAGCAATCTCCCCGGGAACGGCGCGAGCACGCATCCCGAGGAAGAGGAGTAAGCCATGACCACCACAGCTGAACCCACGACAGCGCCGGGCGCCCGCCCGACCACGCTGCCACCGCGTCAGGCAGCCCTGCTCACCTCCTCCCGCGTGGAGCAGAAGGGCAACATCATCGTCAAGTGGATGACCTCCACCGACCACAAGACGATCGGGTACATGTACCTGATCGCGTCGGTGCTGTTCTTCCTCCTCGGCGGTGTGATGGCGCTGATCATCCGCGCCGAGCTCTTCGCTCCCGGCATGCAGATCGTGCCCACCAAGGAGCAGTACAACCAGCTGTTCACGATGCACGGCACGATCATGCTGCTGATGTTCGCGACGCCGCTGTTCGCCGGCTTCGCCAACGCGATCCTGCCGCTGCAGATCGGCGCGCCCGACGTGGCGTTCCCGCGTCTGAACGCGTTCGCCTTCTGGCTGTTCACCTTCGGCTCGATCATCGCCATCGCCGGCTTCCTCACCCCGCAGGGCGCGGCCTCGTTCGGATGGTTCGCGTACCAGCCGCTCGCCAACTCGTCGTTCTCGCCGGGCGTGGGCGGCAACCTCTGGATGCTCGGCCTCGGCATGTCCGGTTTCGGCACCATCCTCGGCGCGGTGAACTTCATCACCACGGTCATCACCATGCGCGCACCCGGCATGACCATGTGGCGCATGCCGATCTTCTCGTGGAACACGCTGATCACCAGCCTCCTGATCCTGATGGCGTTCCCGGTGCTCGCCGCGGCGATCCTCGCCGCAGCGGCCGACCGCGTGCTCGGTTCGCACATCTACGACGTCGCGAACGGTGGCGTGCTGCTGTGGCAGCACCTGTTCTGGTTCTTCGGTCACCCCGAGGTGTACATCATCGCGCTGCCGTTCTTCGGCATCGTGTCCGAGATCTTCCCCGTGTTCAGCCGCAAGCCGATCTTCGGCTACAAGACGCTGGTGTACGCGACCATCGCGATCGCCGCCCTCTCGGTGGCCGTGTGGGCTCACCACATGTACGTGACCGGCGGCGTGCTGCTTCCGTTCTTCTCGCTGATGACCATGCTCATCGCGGTGCCGACGGGTGTGAAGATCTTCAACTGGATCGGCACGATGTGGCGAGGCTCGATCACCTTCGAGACGCCGATGGTGTTCGCCCTCGGCTTCCTCGTGTCCTTCGTCTTCGGTGGACTCACCGGCGTGATCCTCGCGGCTCCGCCGCTGGACTTCGCCCTGAGCGACTCGTACTTCGTCGTCGCCCACTTCCACTACGTGGTGTTCGGCACCGTCGTGTTCGCGATGTTCGCCGGCTTCTACTTCTGGTGGCCGAAGTGGACCGGCCGCATGCTCAACGAGCGCCTGGGCTACATCCACTTCTGGATGCTGTTCATCGGCTTCCACATGACCTTCCTCGTGCAGCACTGGCTGGGCGTGGACGGCATGCCCCGTCGTTACGCGGACTACTCCACCTATGACAACTGGGAGTGGGGCAACCAGGTCTCCACGATCGGTGCGATCATTCTCGGCGCCTCGATGCTGCCCTTCTTCCTCAACGTGTGGATCACCGCCCGCAAGGCGCCGAAGGTCACCGTCGACGACCCGTGGGGCTACGGTGCATCGCTGGAGTGGGCCACCTCGTGCCCGCCGCCGCGTCACAACTTCACGTCGATCCCGCGCATCCGCAGTGAGCGTCCGGCGTTCGATCTGAACCACCCCGAGGCCGCAGAGCACCCGGTGGGCGTCGCAGCGGGAGAGGTCAAGTAAGTCATGCGCAGCAATGTCATCCTCTGGTGGATCATCGCGGTCTTCTTCACGATCGCGTCCATCGTCTACACGATCTGGAACCTGGTCGACCCCTTCCACGGCTACGTGGAATGGGTGGGCACGGTGGCGCTCCTGTTCGTCGCCTTCATGGGTGCCATGATCGCCGTCTACCTGCAGCGCACGTACAAGGCGCAGGGTGGAGAGCTCCCCGAAGACGTCCTGACGGCGGACATCGACGACGGTGACCCCGAGCTCGGCGAGTTCTCGCCGTGGTCGTGGTGGCCGCTGGTCCTCGCCGCCTCCGCAGGTGTCTTCTTGCTCGGCCTCGCGGTCGGTCAGTTCCTGCTGCCGATCGGTGTGGCGATCTTCCTCGTCGCGATCGTCGGCTGGGTGTACGAGTACTACCGCGGGCACTTCGCGCGCTGACGCCAAGCTCCGTCGAGAAAGGCCCCTGGATTGATCCAGGGGCCTTTTCGTCGTCCGCATCCGGCGCAGGGGCCGCGTTCGGGCGTGTCTGGGATGTCCAAGGGAAGGGGGCATTGGCGCGCTCAGGGCGTCTCTGGGACGGCAAGGCGGGCCTGTGGGTGCGTTCAGAGGCGTCTCTGGGACTGCGACGCCTGCCTGGGTGCGTTCAGGGGCGTCTCTGGGACGGCAACGCCTGCCTGAGCGCGTTCAGGCAGGGCAAGCGAGGCCGCTACGTCACGCCCTGGACGTCATACGCCGATCCGTCACGCTCTGGTCCGCACACGCGGAACGCCGGTCAGGGCGTCGACAGGGCGGCGATGGGTGCCGTCGTGGTCCTCGACGGGGTATCCCTCGCGCACCCAGTACTCGAAGCCGCCGATCATCTCGCGGACCTCGAAGCCCAGCCTCGCGAACTCGAGCGCGCCCTTCGCCCCGGCGTTGCAGCCGGGGCTCCAGCAGTACACGACCACCGAAGCGTCCGCCGGGATCTCCTCGGGCGCCCGACGGGCGATCTCGCTGTAGTGCATGTGCAGTGCCCCGGGGACGCGTCCCTGCGCCCACGCCTCGTCAGAGCGCACATCCACCACGACCAGTGGGGCGCCGGCCTTCTGAGCGGCGTGGACGTCGCTCGGGTCGGTCTCGTACTCGAGTTTGGCTGCGAAGAACTCGTGGCGATCGATCATGGTGTCAGGCTACTCGGCAGTGCCACGACCGCGGCCGTCGATGACGACGAGGGCAGTCGGCGATCCACGACGCGCCGAGCGTCCAGATCGCGGATACGACTGAGGGCCCGTCCGAAACGGACGGGCCCTCAGTCGTGGGGGAGTGCGGCTTACTCGCCGTCCTCCGACTTCTTCTTGCGCGACTTGGCCGGCTCCTTGGCGATCACCGAACTCGGGGTGTTCGGCGTCTCGTCGACGTGCAGGTCGGTCGCAGCGATCTGGTCGTCGGAGGTGACGCCGGCACGCTCATGAGCGCCGGCGATCTCCGCCGCCTCGATCTCCGCGTCGTGCGCCAGCGTGTGCTGCTGGTGCGCATCGGCGGCCGCGATCTCGGCCTGCGTCAGCGGCTGCAGACGGTCCTCGTAGAACCAGCGCGAGATCGAGCTGCGCAGGTTCTGGTGCCACGGGATGCGACCCTTGGCGTTCGGACGCACGACGAGCGGCTCGTAGCTTGTGTAGTCGATGAGCTTCCAGCGGTCGTACACGTCGACCGGCTGGTGCACCTCGATGAACTCGCCGCCGGGGAGGCGGACGATGCGGCCCGACTCGTAGCCGTGCAGCACGATCTCGCGATCCTTCTTCTGCAGCGCGATGCAGATGCGCTTCGTCACGAAGTACCCGAGGATCGGGCCGACGAAGAGCAGGGCCTGCAGGGCGTGAATGACACCCTCCATGGTCAGCATGAAGTGCGTGGCCATGAGGTCGGACGAGGCCGCAGCCCAGAGCACCGCGTAGAAGATCATCCCGGCGACACCGATGGCGGTGCGGGTCGGGGCGTTGCGGGGACGGTCGGCGATGTGGTGCTCGCGCTTGTCGCCCGTGATCCACGCCTCGAGGAACGGGTAGATCGCCACGGCGACGATGAACAGTCCGAGCACCAGCACCGGGATGACGATGCCGAGCGACAGCGTGAAGTTGCCGAGCATGACGTCGAGGTGCGGGGGAGCGAGACGCAGGGCGCCGTCGGCGAAGCCGATGTACCAGTCAGGCTGAGTGCCGGCCGAGATCGGGGACGGGTCGTAGGGACCGTAATCCCAGAACGGCAGGATCTGGAAGAACGAGGCGATCAGGACGATCACACCGAAGACGATGAAGAAGAAGCCGCCCATCTTCGACATGTACACGGGCATCATCGGGTAGCCGACGACGTTGTCGTTCGTGCGGCCGGGGCCGGCGAACTGGGTGTGCTTGTTGATCACCATCAGCATCAGGTGCAGCACGATGAACGCGATCACCAGCAGCGGCAGCAGCAGGATGTGCATCGTGTACAGGCGGCCGACGATGTCGTCGCCGGGGAACTCGCCGCCGAAGATGAGGAACGAGGTCCAGGTGCCGATCAGCGGCAGACCCTTGATCATGCCGTCGATGATGCGCAGACCGTTGCCCGAGAGCAGGTCGTCGGGCAGCGAGTAGCCGGTGAATCCCTCGGCCAGGGCGAGGATGAAGAGCACGAAGCCGATCACCCAGTTGAGCTCGCGCGGCTTGCGGAACGCGCCGGTGAAGAACACGCGCAGCATGTGGATGCCTATGCCGGCGATGAACACGAGTGCCGCCCAGTGGTGGATCTGGCGAACCAGAAGGCCACCGCGGATGTCCCACGAGATGCGCAGCGCCGACTCGAAGGCCGCCGTCATCTCCACGCCGCGCAAGGGCGCGTACGCGCCGGTGTAGTGCGTGGGGGCCATCGAGGCCTGGAAGAAGAACGTCAGGAACGTTCCCGACAGGAACACGGCCACGAACGCCCAGAGCGCGATCTCGCCGAGCATGAACGACCAGTGGTCGGGGAAGATCTTGCGACCGAGCTCCTTGACGAGCCCCGACAGGCTGGTGCGCTCGTCGAGGTAGTTCGCCGTCGCGCCGATGAAGCGTCCGCCCAGGGGCTTCTGCTTGGTGTCCTCTTTAAGAGTTGCGGTGCTCAATGACGCTCCCAGAAGCTCGGACCGACGGGTTCGGTGAAGTCGCTCTGCGCGATGAGGTAGCCCTCATCGTCGACGGCGATGGGCAGCTGCGGCAGCGGTCGCGCTGCCGGGCCGAAGATGACCTTGGCGTGGTCCGTGACGTCGAACTGCGACTGATGGCACGGGCACAGCAGGTGGTGGGTCTGCTGCTCGTACAGCGCGACGGGGCAGCCCACGTGCGTGCAGACCTTGGAGTAGGCGACGATGCCGTCGTAGGACCAGTCCTTGCGGTCCTCGGCCTCGATCAGCTGCTCGGGTCGCAGACGCATGAGGAGCACGATGGCCTTGGCCTTCTCCTCCATGTATCCCTCGCTGTGGCCGAGCTCGGCGAGCGGCTCGGGGATGACGTGGAAGGCCGAACCGAGAGTGACGTCCGCGGCGCGGATCGGGGTGCCCTCGGGGTCACGCGCCAGGCGCATGCCCTCTTCCCACATGGTGTGCTTGAGAAGTGCGACCGGGTCACCGGCGATGGGGTTGCCGTGCGAGTTGTTGTGCGGTGCGAGACCCCGGAACAGCGTGAGGCCGGGCAGGATCGAGGCCACGACCGCGGCGATGAGCGAGTTGCGGATGATCGCGCGGCGCCCGAAGCCCGAGTCCTCGTTGGCCGCGGCGAACGCCTCGACGGCGCCGGCGCGGGTGGCGTCCTTGCCGCGGGTCGGGTGGCGGTGCTCGATGTACTCCTTGTCGGACATCAGCGCCTTCGACCAGTGGATCGCGCCGATGCCGAGCGCCAGCAGCGCGAACGCGATGCCGATGCCGATGTACATGTTGTTGTGGCGGATGTCGATCGCCATGCCGCTCTCGATCGGGAACAGCATGTATGCGGCGACCGCCCAGATGCTGCCGGCGAGCGACAGGTAAAACAGGGTGTAGACCGTGCGGACCGCAGCCTTCTCGGCGCGCGGGTCCTTGTCGGTCATCCGCTCACGGTGTGGCGGCAGTCCCGGGTTCTCCGCAGGATCGCTGACTGCGACGCCCAGCCCCCGCGAGGGCTCGTAGGCCCTGTCGAGAGCCTGCGTGTCGTCGTCGTGTGCCATGGTGCTCCTCGTACGTAACTCTTCGATGAAAGTGCGTCAGTTGGACTTCGCCGTGATCCACACGGTGAGGGCGACCAGCGCGCCGATTCCGAAGATCCAGATGAACAGGCCCTCCGACACGGGACCGAGCGATCCGAGCGTGAAGCCGCCGATCTGCACGGCCTCCTGCTGGTAGACGAGGGCGGCGATGATGTCGCGCTTGTCCTCGGTGCTCAGGTTCATGTCGCCGAAGACCGGCATGTTCTGCGGGCCCGTGACCATGGCCGCGTAGATGTGCAGCGGGCTGGTGGAGGTCAGCGCGGGGGCGTACTTGCCCTCCGTCAGAGCGCCACCGGCGGCGGCGACGTTGTGGCACATCGCGCAGTTGATGCGGAACAGCTCCGCGCCGTTTGCGATGTCGACCTCGTCGCTCGCGTTGTCGGGGTTCTCTTCGCCGGCGGTCACCCACTTGTCGGGGTAGCTCGGGCCGGGAGCGACACTCTGCACGTAGGCGGCCATCGCGCGAATCTGCGCGTCGGTGAACTGCACGGGCTTCTGCGGCGCCTGCGGGCCCTGCATCTGCAGCGGCATGCGGCCGGTCGCCACCTGGAACTCGACGGACAGCTCGCCGACGCCGATGAGGCTCGGTCCTTCGCTCGTGCCCTGCATGTCGATGCCGTGGCAGGTCGCGCAGTTCGCGGTGAACAGCTTCTGGCCGTCCTCGACGGTCAGCTCTGCCGCAGCACTGGTCTGCGTGTCAGCGGTGGATGCCATAGCAGCGGACGCACCGGCGTACACGCCGCCGGTGAGCAGCAGGCCGGCGCCGATCAGCGCGGCAGCGGCGAGGGGACTGCGGCGACCGCGGGAGCGGTGCTTCTTCACTCGTGCCATTTCGGGAAATCGCTCCGCTCTTATTTCAGGAAGTAGATGACGGCGAACAGGGCGACCCAGACGACGTCGACGAAGTGCCAGTAGTACGACACGACGATCGAGGAGGTCGCCTCCTTGTGGCCGAAGTTCTTGACCGCGTATGCGCGGCCGATGACCAGCACGAAGGCGATGAGACCGCCGGTGACGTGCAGAGCGTGGAAGCCGGTCGTGATGTAGAACGCCGAGGCGTACGAGTCGGCGGTGATCGGAAGGCCCTCGGCGACGAGCTGGGCGTACTCCCACACCTGGCCGCTGACGAAGATCGCGCCGAGGATGAAGGTGAGCCAGAACCACTCGACCATGCCCCAGCCGAACAGGCGACGACGGCCGAAGGCGTTCACCTTGCCCTTGTCGATGCGATAGGGCTGCAGGTCTTCGGCGGCGAACACGCCCATCTGGCAGGTGAACGACGACGCCACCAGGATGACGGTGTTGACGAAGGCGTACACCACGTTGAGCAGCTCGGTGCGGTCCGCCCAGAGCTCGGGGGAGGTGCTGCGCAGCGTGAAGTAGATCGCGAAGAGTCCCGCGAAGAACATGACTTCGCTGCCGAGCCACACGATGGTGCCGACAGCGACCGGATTGGGGCGCTTGATGGTTCTTGCCGCCGGGGCATACGTCGCTGAGGTGGTCACCAGACCATTATGGCCGATTCCGCGCGGGGATTCTCGCACCGACGTGGCCTGTCTCGCTGTCCTGCGACTAAGGAAGACCTAAGAAGAGCCTGCGAATATGCTGCTTTTCCGCGCTCAGCGCGGTATGGCATCCGTCCGACGGGCTCCGTCATCTCGAAACGGCATCATCCGCTGCGCGATTAGGATCGCAGTCATGGCTGACACCCTCACCTGGCCCGATTTGCTCTCGACGCTGCTGGATCGTCGTGATCTCAGCGTGTGGGAATCGACCTGGGCGATGCGGCAGGTCATGCGCGGCAAGGTGACGGATGCCCAGCTCGCGGGGTTCCTCGTGGCGCTGCGCGCCAAGGGAGAGACGATCGACGAGATCGTCGGCTTCCGCGACGCGATCCTGGAGGCGGCCGTCCCGCTTCCGGTCTCCTCGGACGTGCTCGACATCGTCGGCACGGGCGGCGACCGCATCGGCACCGTGAACATCTCGACCACTGCGGCGATCGTCATCGGCGCGTCCGGCATCCCGGTGGTCAAGCACGGCAACCGTGCGGCGAGCTCGTCATCCGGATCGTCCGACGTGCTGGCCGCGCTCGGCCTGGACATCTCGCTCGATCCCGACCGCGTGGCCGCGGCTCTCGAGCGCACCGGCATCACGTTCGCGTGGGCGGCGGCGTTCCACCCCGGGTTCAAGCACGCCGGTGTCGCGAGGTCCGAGCTCGCGGTGCCGACGGTGTTCAACATGCTCGGCCCGTTGTGCAACCCCGCGCGCGCCGAGGCGAACGCGGTCGGCGTCGCACAGCTCGACCGCGTGCCGCTGATCACAGGCGTGTTCCGCACCCGGGGTGCGACCGCGCTCGTCTTCCGCGGCGACGACGGACTCGACGAGCTCACCACCACGGGGCACAGCCGCATCTGGGAGGTCACCCGCGGAGACATCCACGAGCACGACCTCGACCCGCGCGACCTCGGCATCCCCCTCGCCGACCTCGACGACCTCGTCGGCGGCTCACCCGAGCACAACGCGTCGGTGCTGCGTCGCATCCTGGGGGGCGAGAAGGGGGCGGTGCGCGACATCGTGCTGCTGAACGCCGCCGCCGGCATCGTCTCGTACGAGCTCTCGCACGACTCGACTCTGACCCAGGTTCCCATCGTCGAGCGGCTGCGCGACGCGTACCTGCGCGCCGCCGCAGTGATCGACGACGGCCGCGCAGCCGCGAAGCTCGACCAGTGGGTGCAGGTCACCAGGGAGCCGCTGCCCGCCTGAGCGGAGCGGATGGATCGTGGACGCCGCCGACGCCCTCCTCGAGATCGCCTCGCTGCTCGAGCGCGAGCGCGCCTCCCGCTATCGCGCGAAGGCGTTCCGTCAGGCGGCGGCGGTGGTGGCATCCCTCCCGCCGGACGTGCTGAGCGACCCCACCATGCTGAAAGCGCAGAAGGGCATCGGCGATTCGACTTTCGCGGTGATCCGGCAGGCGCAGGAGGGGCTGGTGCCCGACTACCTCGTCGAACTGCGCGGTGAGGTCGATCCCGAGCGCCGCTCCGTGCTGCGCGGGCGTCTGAAGGGCGACCTGCACAGCCACACCGACTGGTCCGACGGCACCACCCCGATCGAGACCATGACTGCGGCCGCACGCGCGCTCGGCCACGAGTACCTCGCCATCACCGACCACTCGCCCAGGCTGAAGGTCGCGCGCGGTCTGTCGGCGGAGCGGCTGCGCGAGCAGATCCCGCTGGTGCGAGCGCAGTCCGGCGACGGGCTCGCAGTGCTCGCCGGCATCGAGGTGGACATCCTCGAGGACGGTGCGCTGGATCAGGCACCCGAGCTGCTGGACGAGCTCGACATCGTCGTCGCTTCGGTCCATTCGAAACTCCGGATGGATTCCGCCCCGATGACCCGTCGGATGCTGGCCGCCGTGGCCGATCCGCGCGTCAACGTGCTCGGACACTGCACGGGGCGCCTCGTCGAAGGGTCGAGGGGCACGCGTCCGCCGTCGCAGTTCGACGCGAGGGCGGTGTTCGCGGCGTGCGCCGAGAACGGGGTGGCGGTGGAGATCAACTCGCGGCCCGAGCGTCAGGATCCGCCGGACGACCTGATAGCGATCGCGCTCGACGAGGGATGCCTGTTCTCGATCGACTCCGATGCGCATGCGCCCGGACAGCTCTCGCTGCTCGACCACGGTGCCGCGCGCGCCGAGGCGGCAGGGGTGCCGGCGGAGCGCATCGTCACGACGCGGGGGCTCGAGCGCCTGCGCGCCTGGGCGCGCGGCTGAATCAGCCGGCCTCTCGGGTGGATGCCAGGGCGCTGAGCGCCCTCGACATCGATGAGCCCAGGTTCCATCTCTCCGCCAGAGCGCCGGCCGCATCGCGAGCCGCCTCGTCGAGGTCGCCCAGTGCGACGCCGGGCGCGGAGACGTCGAGACCGGTCGCGACCTGCACGACGGTGGGCGCCACGTCGAGGTACTCCGCGGCCTCGGCGAACCGCGCCGCCGCGCTCGCGGTGAGCAGGCCGTCGGCGGCTGCCGCACGGATGCCCGCCAGGTCGCCGTGTGCGCGCAGCAGCGTCGCCGCGGTCTTCTCGCCGATGCCCTTCACGCCGGGCAGGCCGTCAGACGCATCGCCGCGCAGCGTGGCGAAGTCGGCGTACTGCGAGGGGAGCACTCCGTACTTGGCGACGACGGTCTCGTCGGTGACGACCTCCAGGTTGCTCATGCCCCGCGCCGTGTAGATCACGCGCACGTCGCGGCTGTCGTCGACGAGCTGGAACAGGTCGCGATCGCCCGTCACGATGTCGACGGGCAGAGCCGCTCCGGTGGCGAGCGTGCCGATGACGTCGTCGGCCTCGTGCTCCGCCGCGCCGATGACGGGGATGCCGAGGATGCCGAGCGCCTCGCGGATCAGCGGGATCTGCTGCTGCAGGGCATCCGGAACCTCCTCGACGTCGGGAGCCGCGGCAACCTCCTCGACGACTCGATGCGCCTTGTAGCTCGGGATCAGGTCGACCCGCCACTGCGGACGCCAGTCGTCGTCCCAGCAGGCGATGAGCTGCGACGGCTGATAGAGGGTCACGAGCTTGGCGATGATGTCGAGCAGTCCGCGGGTCGCGTTCACCGACGACCCGTCGGGTGCCTTGACCTTGTCCGGCACGCCGAAGAAGGCCCGGAAGTACAGGCTGGCGGTGTCGAGCAGCATCAGTCGTTCGGTCACGGCTTCAGCTTAGAAGGAGGCGAGCGGCGCGGCGGCGGATCTGATAATCTGAAGTGTCACTCGTGGCAGGCCTGTGCCTGCCCTCGTGGCATCGCAATCAACATCCAACCGCTTCGAGGATCCAACCCGGCGTGCGCGCCGGCCGTCGAAGCCCGATCATCCATTCACAAGGACAACCCACTACATGACTAGCGCAACGACCGCCCCGGCCACCAAGCAGGTCGCGATCAACGACATCGGCTCTGCTGAGGACTTCCTGGCCGCGGTCGAGAAGACCCTGAAGTTCTTCAACGACGGCGACATCATCGAAGGCACGATCGTCAAGATCGACCGCGATGAGGTTCTGCTCGACGTCGGCTACAAGACCGAGGGTGTCATCCCCTCGCGCGAGCTCTCCATCAAGCACGACGTCGACCCCAACGAGGTCGTCGCCGTCGGCGACCAGGTCGAGGCCCTCGTTCTCCAGAAGGAGGACAAGGAAGGCCGTCTGATCCTCTCCAAGAAGCGCGCACAGTACGAGCGCGCCTGGGGCGACGTCGAGAAGATCAAGGAGAACGACGGGGTCGTCACCGGCACCGTCATCGAGGTCGTCAAGGGTGGCCTCATCGTCGACATCGGCCTGCGTGGCTTCCTGCCCGCGTCGCTCATCGAGCTGCGCCGCGTCCGCGACCTCACCCCGTACCTCGGTCAGGAGCTCGAGGCGAAGATCCTCGAACTCGACAAGAACCGCAACAACGTGGTGCTCAGCCGCCGCGCCCTGCTCGAGCAGACCCAGTCGGAGTCGCGCACCACGTTCCTGAACAACCTGCACAAGGGTCAGGTCCGCAAGGGTGTCGTGTCGTCGATCGTCAACTTCGGTGCGTTCGTCGACCTGGGCGGCGTGGACGGTCTCGTGCACGTCTCCGAGCTGTCGTGGAAGCACATCGAGCACGCCTCCGAGGTCGTCGAGGTGGGCCAGGAGGTCACCGTCGAGATCCTCGAGGTCGACCTCGACCGCGAGCGCGTCTCGCTGTCGCTGAAGGCCACCCAGGAGGACCCGTGGCAGGTCTTCGCCCGCACCCACGCGATCGGCCAGATCGCACCGGGCAAGGTCACCAAGCTCGTTCCGTTCGGTGCGTTCGTGCGCGTCGCAGACGGCATCGAGGGCCTCGTGCACATCTCGGAGCTCTCCAGCAAGCACGTCGAGCTGGCTGAGCAGGTCGTCTCGGTCGGCGAAGAGGTCTTCGTCAAGGTCATCGACATCGACCTCGAGCGTCGCCGCATCTCGCTGTCGCTGAAGCAGGCCAACGAGTCTGTCGACCCCAACGGCACCGAGTTCGACCCGGCTCTGTACGGCATGCTCGCCGAGTACGACGAGAACGGCGAGTACAAGTACCCGGAGGGCTTCGACGCCGAGACCGGTGCCTGGAAGGAAGGCTTCGACGCTCAGCGCGAGGCCTGGGAGCAGGAGTACGCCGCTGCGCAGGCTCGCTGGGAGGCGCACAAGGCTCAGGTCGTCAAGGCCGCCGAGGCCGAGGCCGCCGCGGGCGACGACTTCGGCGCTCAGACGTTCTCGACCGACTCGACCGGTGCCGGCACGCTGGCCGACGACGAGGCTCTCGCCGCGCTGCGCGAGAAGCTCTCGGGTGGCAACAGCTGATCACCGATCACCTCTGATGCGGGCCGTCACCTTCGGGTGGCGGCCCGCTTCGCGTCTCCGCGGCGCAGAAGTCGCCGCGTGACAGGATGGGAGGATGCCACTTATCGCACTCACCGGCGGCATCGCCTCGGGAAAGTCGACCGTAGCCGGCCGTCTCGCCGAACGCGGCGCAGTCGTCATCGACGCCGACGCGATCGTGCGCGAGGTGCAGCAGCCGGGGGGACCGGTTCTGACGGCGATCGCGGACGCCTTCGGGGCGGATGTCATCGCCGCCGACGGGTCGCTGGACCGCGCAGCGCTCGGAGCGAGGGTGTTCGGCGATCAGGTCGCGCTGGCCAGGCTGAACGCTCTCGTGCATCCGGCCGTGAGGCAGGAGTCCCAGCGGCGATTCGAGGAGGCCCTCGCGGCGGACGATGCCGCGGTGGTCGTGTACGACGTGCCGCTGCTGGTCGAGGCCAGGATCGACGACCCCTGGGACCTGATCGTCGTCGCGGACGCGCCGGCCGGTGTGCGCGAGCGCAGGCTCGTGGAGCTGCGGGGCCTGACGGAGGCGGACGCGCGAGCGCGCATCGAGTCGCAGGTGTCTGACGAGTCGAGACGTGCGATCGCGGATGTCGTGATCGACACCTCGGGAACGCTGCAGCATACGCAGGAGCAGGTCGACCGGCTGTGGGAGCGGCTCACCGCTGAGTGATCGTACCCAGCCAGCCCTGCCGCGGAATGCGATCCGCCGCGGGTGCCGCTAGGTCGTCGCCCCTTCACGGCGTCGTGCCCGCCGTCTGCGCACGAGGATGACGGCGGCGACGGCGAGGCCGATGAGCAGGACGAGTGCGAGCACCGGAACGACGATGGCTGCTGCGGCCAGCGCGAACGACGCGCCGTCCTCGACGGTGCTCAGCACGGGGGCCGCGAGGCCTGCCGTCGCGGTGTTGGCGGCCACGCGGCCGGTGGCTTTGACGACATGAACGACCAGCGCGATGGCGATGCCGGCGACGATCGGCGCCCACGTGCTCTCGGTGAAGAAGGTCGACGGGTCGTCGACCGCCACCGTCTGAGCGCTGGATCCGGCTCCGAAGGCGATGCCGCCCGACGCCGGGCGCAGGACGCTCTGCACGATATCGTTCACCGAGTCCAGCGCCGGGACCTTGTCGGCCACGATCTCGAGCACGAGCAGGGCTCCGACGATCCACAGGGCGATATCGCTCGACAGCCAGGCCCAGCCGCCCGGGAGGTCGACGGCCGGAATAAGGCGGTCGGACAGACCGAGCAGGAACAGGGGCATCCAGGCGTTCAGCCCGGCGGACGCAGCCAGGCTGCTGCCGATGATGAACTCGATCACGGTTACACCCTACGGCGGCGCCCCCGCGGCGGCGGACGATCCGCGCCCGATGTCGGCGGCCACTCGTAGGCTGGACGTATGCAACCCACGCGCAGCGTCCGCCCCTTCGAGGTGGTCAGCGAGTACATGCCCGCCGGAGATCAGCCGCAGGCGATCGCCGAGCTCGCGGCGCGCATCAACGCCGGCGAGACCGACGTGGTGCTGCTCGGAGCGACCGGTACCGGAAAGTCCGCGACGACCGCGTGGCTCATCGAGCAGGTGCAGCGGCCGACGCTCGTGATGGCGCACAACAAGACCCTCGCGGCGCAGCTGGCCAACGAGTTCCGCGAACTGATGCCGAACAACGCGATCGAGTACTTCGTCTCGTACTACGACTACTACCAGCCCGAGGCGTACGTGCCCCAGACGGACACCTTCATCGAGAAGGACTCGTCCATCAACGCCGAGGTCGAGCGGCTGCGCCACTCGACGACCAACTCCCTGCTCAGCAGGCGTGACGTCGTCGTGGTCTCGACGGTGTCGTGCATCTACGGCCTGGGGGCTCCCGAGGAGTACCTGCGCGCCATGGTCGCCCTGCAGGTGGGTGAGCGCTACGATCGCGACGCGCTGATCCGTCAGTTCATCGCGATGCAGTACAACCGCAACGACGTCGACTTCTCGCGTGGCAACTTCCGTGTGCGCGGCGACACGATCGAGATCATCCCGGTGTACGAAGAGCACGCGATCCGGATCGAGCTGTTCGGCGACGAGATCGAGGCGCTGTACTCGCTGCATCCGCTCACCGGAGAGGTCATCGCCAAGCTCGACTCCGTGCCGATCTTCCCCGCCTCGCACTACGTCGCGGGCACGGACGTCGTGCAGCGCGCGATCGGCACGATCGAGCACGAACTCGAGGAGCGGCTGGCGGAGCTCGAGCGTCAGGGCAAGCTGCTCGAGGCCCAGCGGCTGCGCATGCGCACGACCTTCGACATCGAGATGCTGCAGCAGCTCGGCTTCTGCTCGGGCATCGAGAACTACTCGCGGCACATGGACGGCCGCATGCCAGGCGAACCGCCGCACACCCTGCTCGACTTCTTCCCCGACGACTTCCTGCTCGTCATCGACGAGTCGCACGTGACCGTGCCGCAGATCGGCGCGATGTACGAAGGCGACGCGTCACGCAAGCGCACGCTCGTCGAGCACGGCTTCCGCCTGCCCAGTGCGATGGACAACCGTCCGCTGCGGTGGGACGAGTTCAAGAACCGGATCGGACAGACGGTGTACCTGTCGGCGACCCCGGGCAAGTACGAGATGGGCATCGCAGACGGCGTGGTCGAGCAGATCATCCGGCCGACCGGCCTCGTCGACCCCGAGATCATCGTGAAGCCCTCGAAGGGACAGATCGACGACCTCCTCGAGGAGATCCGCCTCCGGGTCGAGCGTGACGAGCGGGTGCTCGTCACGACGCTGACGAAGAAGATGGCGGAAGAGCTCACGGACTTCCTCGGCGAGCACGGCGTGCGCGTGCGATACCTGCACTCCGACGTCGACACGCTGCGACGCGTCGAGCTGCTCAGCGAGCTGCGCGCCGGAGTCTACGACGTGCTCGTCGGCATCAACCTCCTGCGAGAGGGGCTCGATCTGCCGGAGGTGTCTCTGGTCGCCATCCTCGACGCCGACAAGGAGGGCTTCCTGCGCTCGGGGACATCGCTCATCCAGACGATCGGCCGCGCCGCGCGCAACGTCTCGGGCGAGGTGCACATGTACGCCGACAACATGACCGACTCGATGACCAAGGCCATCGAGGAGACCGAGCGCCGCCGCGAGAAGCAGATCGCGTACAACAAGGAGCACGGGATCGACCCGCAGCCGCTGCGCAAGCGGATCGCCGACATCACCGAGGTGCTCGCTCGCGAGGCGGCGGACACCGCTGATATGCGATCGGCGCGCAACAAGAGCGGCAAGGGCAAGTCGCCGACGCCGAACCTGCGGCGCACGGGCATCGCAGCCGAAGGCGCAGCGCAGCTCGAGGAGACGATCGCCGATCTGTCGGATCAGATGCTCGCAGCCGCCAGCGAGCTCAAGTTCGAGCTGGCCGCGCGGCTCCGCGACGAGGTGCAGGACCTCAAGAAGGAACTGCGCGCAATGGAGCGGGCCGGGCACGCCTGAACCCGGGCCGCAGTGCACGAGCCGGGTCAGGGGCAGTGCACCAGCGGCTTCGGGCCGCTGCGGTCGATGCTGTGCTGGTTCATCGGCGCGCCGCACAGCGGGCATGCGCGCTCCGCGCGCTCGGCCGCGCTGGGCGGAAGCGTCGGCTCATACGGACCGACCGAGGCGGGGCCGGCGAAGCGGATCAGATTGCTGTTGAACCAGGCGTAGAGTCCGCCCGCCTCGCGGATGCGGGTGCGCAGCGGAACATGATCGGAGTCCTTGGCCATACCGTTAGTGTACTAAATATCTCTGGGCGTACAATCGGAGACATGACCACCGACGACGACCTGCTTCGGCTCGAGAACCAGCTCTGCTTCGCCATGGTCACCGCGGCGCGCAACGTCGTCGCGGTCTATCGGCCCATCCTCGAGCCGCTCGGGCTGACGCACCCGCAGTACCTCGTGATGCTCGCCCTGTGGGAGCGCTCGCCGCGCTCCCTCACCGACCTGTCCGCAGAGCTCGCCCTCGAACCGGCCAGCGCCTCGCCTCTGGTCAAACGGCTCGAGAAGGACGGACTCGTCGAACGTGCGCGCAGCACCGCAGACGAGCGCCGTCTCGACATCACCCTCACCGACGCCGGTCGGGCGCTGCGAGCCAGAGCGATCGATGTGCCCCATGCCGTCATGGCCGCTGTCGGCACGGGCATCGATGAAGCCGCCTCGCTCAGGGACGCACTCAAGCCGTTCGCGGGTCGGACGACGGCGGATCTCTGAGCGGGTCGACGCCCGCTTCCGCGCCGACGACGGCGAACACCTAGGCTGACTGACATGACGGTCAGCGCGGAACGGGGTCGACGATCGGCCCCGCCCCGCGCACGCGCTGGGTCTCTGCTGATGCATGCCGGGGTGCTCGGCCTGTTCCTCGTCGTCATCGCCGCGACGGCTCTGGCGGGACGCCCCGTGGTCACCGGTGGGATCCTCGACTTCGCTCCGCGGCAAGCGCCGACCGCGCCGCAGACGCTGACAGCCGCCCCGTCTCCGCCACCGCCCGAGCCGTCGGAGCCGAACCCGGTCATCATCATCATCGGCATCGCGCTGCTCGTGTTCGTCGCAGTCGTGGTGATCATCGTGCTGGTGCGCCTGATCCGGGCGCTCATCGCCGCGCTCCGCCACCGGATGCGCGCGCTGCCCGATCCCGCAGGAACAGAAGTCGAGGCGGCGATCGAACCCGCCCACCAAGAGACGGTGGACGCGCCGACGGTGCTGCGCGGCATCGCGGCCGCCCTGTCGGCCGTGACGAAGCGACGGGATCCGGGCGACGCGATCGTCGCCGCCTGGCTCGGCCTCGAGGAGACGGCGTCCGATGCCGGCGCGGGTCGCGGTCGGGCCGAGACTCCCGCCGAGTTCACCCTGCGAATCCTGCTCACCCGTCCCGGAATCGATGAGCCCGCACAGCGCCTGCTGAACCTGTACGAGCAGGTTCGATTCGGAGGTCACCAGCCGACGGAGGCGATGCGCGACGACGCAGCCCGCACCCTCGCCGAGATCGAGCGAGGATGGCGGTGAGAGCAGTTCGACGGGCCGTGCTCCCCACTGTGATCGGCGCCATCGGCGCCGGCGTGCTCCATGTGCTCGGAGTGCAGAGCATCTTCGCGTGGGGGTGGGCGATCGCCGCAGCGACGGTCACGCTGCTGACCGGCATCCGGATGCCGGACGATCCCCGCTTCGACGCGCCCGGGCGTCCGCCGGACCCGCGCTACGTCGGATCGGAGATCTCGCGGCTGGCCTGGGCGATCAACCCGCAGACCGACACGGCGAACGAGGCGGTCACCCGTCGAGTGCGGGCGACGCTGCGTCGTCGCCTCGGACGGCTGGGTGTCGACACCGAAGACGATGCGCACAGCGCGGCGGTCGACCGGCATCTCGGTCCCGGGCTGTGGCAGCGCCTGAACGGGCGGCGCACGACGGTGCGCGACATCCGCGACGGGCTGGACGCTGCCGAGCGGCTCGAGCAGCTCGCGGCGCCGCTCCCGCAGCAGATCGTGCAGCCATCACTCGCGGATCAACCACGACAGGGAGAGAGAACCGGATGAACTTCGACGACATCGCCGAGACCGGCCGACGCATCCGCGCTGCGGTCGGCAGCGTCGTGGTGGGCATGGAAGGGCCGCTCGAGATCGCTCTCGCGACGATCCTCGCAGGCGGGCATGTCCTCTTCGAAGACGTGCCGGGGCTCGGCAAGACCGTCGCGGCGCGCAGCCTGGCATCCGCCCTCGGTCTCTCGTTCCGGCGCCTGCAGTGCACGCCGGACATGCTGCCCGGAGACGTCACGGGGTCATACGTCTACGCACCCGACACGGGGGAGTTCGTGTTCCGACCCGGGCCGATCTTCACGGGACTGCTGCTCGCCGACGAGATCAACCGCACGACGCCGAAGACGCAGTCGGCGATGCTCGAGGCGATGGCGGAGCGCCAGGTGACGGTGGAGGGCAACAGCTTCCCGCTCGGCACGCCCTTCCACGTGATCGCCACGGCCAACCCGATCGAGTACGAGGGAACCTACGCACTGCCCGAGGCCCAACTGGATCGCTTCATGGTGCGTCTCGCGGTCGGCTATCCCGATGCGGAGGGGGAGACCGAGATCCTGCTCTCCCGCGTGCGGCGCCGCCAGGAGGCGGCGGAGGTCCCGGCGGTGCTCGAGCCCGGTGAGCTCGCGGAGCTGCAGCAGGCCGTCGAGCGAATCCATGTCGACCCCGACATCGCCGCGTACTGCGTCGCGCTAGCCGCGGCGACGCGTCACGCGCAGCACGTCGCGGTCGGCGCTTCGCCGCGCGGTTCGCAGGCGCTGCTTCTCATCGGTCGTGCGCTGGCCGCGCTCGACGGGCGGGACTTCGTGCGCCCCGATGACGTCAAGCGGGTCGCGGTGCCCGTACTCGCGCACCGGCTGACCCTGACACCTCAGGCGTGGGCTCAGGGCGTCGATCCCGCCGACGTCGTGCGTTCCGTCGTCGTCGGCGTGGCTGTGCCGCCCAGCATCTCCGCGGTGAGGACCTGAGCGGATGACGGTCTCGGCCACTGCCTCCTCACGGCTCAGCCCTGCGGTGCTGATGGGCATCGTCGGCGCGGTGACCGCGCCGGTCGTGGGTCTCCTGCTCGGCCGGGTCGACGTCATAACGGTCGGCCTGCCGCTGGCGCTGTGGGTCGTGCACGCGTTCCGGGTCGATGCAGCCGCCGTGGCCGTGGAGATCCACAAGCGCACCAGCGACGACCCCGGCTGGGTGCACGACGACATCCGGGTCGAACCCGCAGCGGAGATCGTCGAGGTGTCGGTCGTCCAGTCCGATCGGCGTCGGCGACGCGTATTCGTCGCCGGAGGTGCCCGGATACGGGCATCCAGCCGTGCCCTGCACTCGGGTCCGCTGCGGTCGGTGGAGGCGGCGGCGCGTGCGCTCGCCGCCGACGGTGGCCGGCTCGGCCCGGCCTCGGAGAGCGTCGCGGTCGTGCATGCGGTGCCGGCAGCCGCCCCGCGGCTGACGCGGATGCCGGTCGCTCCCCGCCTCACCGGCCTGCACGGGTCTCATGAAGGAGCCAAGCCCGGTCAGGGAGGCGACTTCCGCGACATCCATCCGTTCGCACCGGGCGACGAACTGCGCCGCGTCGACTGGAAGGCGACCGCGCGAGCCGCACGCCGGCCGGGCGAGCTGCTGATCCGGCGCACGAACGCGCTCAGCGACGCGTCGGCCGTGATCGTGTTGGACACGGCCGACGATCTCGGATCCGTGGTCTCGACCTGGGGCACGACAGATCTGCGGCGCAGCGGGGTCACCTCTCTCGACCACGCCCGGAGCGCCGCCCGGGCCATCGCCGAGGCGACCATCGCGCAGGGCGATCGCATCGCGTTCCACACTCTCGCCATCGACGGGCGGACGGTGCGCAGCGGCGGAGGCCGCAGACATCTGGCGCGGGTGCTCAGCGAGATCGCCTCGAGCGGTCGTGCAGGCGACGACTCGAGGTTCCGCCGAACCCCTCCCGTTCCGCACGGATCGATCATCCACGTGCTCTCCGTGTTCTTCGACGGAGCGGCCGCCGAGATCGCGCTGCGCTGGCGTGCGGTCGGACACCGCGTCGTCGCCGTGGACGTGCTGCCCGAACTCGATCTGCGTCGACTGAACCTGCAGCGCGAGCTCGCGCTGCAGGTGCTGCTCGCGGAGCGCCAGGACATGCTGCGCCGGCTGGAGGAGTCCGGCGTGGAGGTGGTCCGGTGGGACGGCGATCACGGCAGGGGATGGGCGGCGCTGTCCAGGGCGCGCGTGCGCGCCGGCGGAGCGTCGCGATGAGAAGGGACGAGACGCTGAGGATCGGCCCGAGCGTGTCTGGCGCGCTGCTGCGTGTGCTCACGGCTCTCATGGTGGCGGCATCCGCGATGGCGATCGGCGCACCGCCGGTGTGGCTCGGCGTCGCGGCCGCTCTGGCGGTGTTCGGGGCACTGCTGCCGAGCCAGGGCGGCACCTGGCTGGCGGCAGGGGCTCTGGTCATCGTGCTCCTGCTCGAGGGGCCGGACGGAGGGCGAGCCGCGATCGTCGTCGCGGCGGTGCATGCGCTGCACGTCCTCGGCTCGCTTTCGCTGGTCGTGCCGGCGTCGGCGCGCGTGTCGCTCCGGGCGCTGCGGCCCACCGCGCTGCGCTTCGCGGCGATGCAGGCCGTGGGGCAGATCGTGCTGCACACGGGCATGGTCATCCCGGCAGCGGGTGCACTGCCGCTCGCGGTGATCGCGGGCGCGATCGCCGCGCTGACGCTGGCGCTCGGCATGCTGCGGATGCTCGATGCGAGCCGCACCAGCGCCTTCGCCCCTAGCGCCTCGCGTTCGCCCTCGGCTGATGCGGAGCCCGGTGTCGGTGGCCGCTCCTACACTTAAACGGTGCCCATCGTTCCTGTCGCCTCCTCCGCAAAACTCAGTGTCCGCGGTGCCCGCGTCCACAATCTGAAGAACGTCGACATCGACATCCCGCGCGACTCGCTGGTCGTCTTCACCGGGCTCTCCGGCTCCGGCAAGTCCAGCCTCGCGTTCGACACGATCTTCGCCGAGGGGCAGCGACGCTACGTCGAATCGCTCAGCGCGTACGCGCGACAGTTCCTCGGTCAGGTCGATCGTCCCGACGTCGACTTCATCGAGGGGCTCAGCCCCGCCGTCTCGATCGACCAGAAGTCGACCAACCGCAACCCGCGGTCGACGGTGGGCACCATCACCGAGATCCACGACTACATGCGCCTCCTGTGGGCGCGAATCGGCGTCCCGCACTGTCCGGAGTGCGGCGAGCGGATCCAGCGTCAGACGGTGCAGCAGATCGCCGATCAGCTCGTCGAGCTGCCCGAGCGCACCCGCTACCAGATCGTGGCGCCGGTCGTGACGCAGAAGAAGGGCGAGTTCGTCGACCTCTTCAAGGAGCTCGGTGCGAAGGGCTACTCGCGCGCGATCGTCGACGGAGAGCTGGTGCAGCTCGCCGAGCCGCCGACGCTGAAGAAGAGCTACAAGCACGACATCGCCGTCGTGGTCGACCGGCTCGTGGCGTCCGACGACATCCTCGGCCGCGTCACCGACTCGGTCGAGACCGCGCTGGGCCTGGCCGGCGGCATCATGCAGGTGAACTTCGTCGACGAGGAGGGCGACGCCGCCTGGCAGTCGTTCTCCGAGAAGCTCGCCTGTCCGAACGGCCACCCGATCGCGCTGACCGAGATCGAGCCGCGCACGTTCTCGTTCAACGCGCCGTTCGGCGCGTGCCCCGCGTGCGCCGGCCTCGGCACGCGGATGTCGGTGGACGTCGACCTCATGCTGGGCGACGAGGACCTCTCGATCCGCGAGGGCGTCATCCTGCCGTGGACCACTCAGGGCAAGGGCCTGTTCCAGTACTACGAGCGCCTGCTCGAGGGTCTGGCGCGCGACCTCGACTTCTCGCTCGACACGCCCTGGAACCAGCTGCACTCCGACGTGCGAGAAGCGGTGCTGCGCGGTGACAACTACAAGGTCAGCGTCAAGTGGAAGAACCGCTATGGGCGCGAGATGCGCTACACCTCGGGTTTCGAGGGAGTGGTGCCGTACATCGAACGGCAGTACCTGCAGGCCGAGTCCGACACCCAGCGCAGCCGCTGGGGGGAATACCTGCGCGAAGTGCCGTGCCCGGTGTGCGACGGCGCCCGTCTCAAGCCCGAGGTGCTCGCCGTCAAGGTGCACGGTCACTCGATCGCGGAGGTCTCGAACCTCAGTCTCGCCGACGCGAGCACCTTCATGCACGACCTCGAGCTCACCGAGCGTGAGGCGAAGATCGCCGCGCAGGTGCTGCGTGAGATACGACTGCGCCTCGAGTTCCTGCTGCAGGTGGGCCTGTCGTACCTGAACCTCGGTCGCTCGGCCGGCTCGCTCTCCGGAGGGGAAGCGCAGCGCATCCGGCTCGCGACCCAGATCGGCTCCGGTCTGACGGGCGTTCTCTACGTGCTGGACGAGCCGTCGATCGGGCTGCACCAGCGCGACAACCGCCGCCTCATCGAGACTCTGGTGCGTCTGCGCGATCTCGGCAACACCCTGATCGTGGTCGAGCACGACGAGGAGACCATCGAGGCCGCCGACTGGGTGGTCGACATCGGGCCCGGCGCCGGCGTCGGCGGCGGCGAGGTCGTGCACTCCGGGCCCTACTCGGCGCTGCTGGCCGAGACCGGATCGATGACCGGCGATTATCTCGCCGGCCGCCGCGAGATCGCCGTGCCAGACAAGCGCCGCAAGATCGACCGGAAGCGGATGCTGAGCGTCGTGGGCGCCAAGGCGAACAACCTCAAGAACGTCACCGCCGACTTCCCGCTGGGTGTGCTCACCGCCGTCACCGGCGTGAGCGGATCGGGCAAGTCGTCGCTGGTCAACGACATCCTCTACCAGGTGCTCGCCGGCCGCCTCAACGGCGCCCGCACGGTGCCTGGCAAGCACACCAGGGTGACGGGCCTCGACAACCTCGACAAGGTCGTGCACGTGGATCAGGCGCCGATCGGGCGCACGCCCCGGTCGAATCCTGCCACCTACACGGGTGTGTTCGACCGCATCCGCACCCTGTTCAGCGAGACCCCCGAGGCGAAGGTGCGCGGGTATCAGCCCGGCCGCTTCAGCTTCAACGTCAAGGGCGGCCGGTGCGACGCGTGCTCGGGCGACGGCACGATCAAGATCGAGATGAACTTCCTGCCCGACGTGTACGTCGACTGCGAGGTCTGCCACGGCAAGCGGTACAACCGCGACACGCTCGCCGTGCACTACAAGGGCAAGAACATCGCCGAGGTGCTCGAGATGCCCATCGCCGAGGCGGCGGAGTTCTTTGAACCGATCCAGGCGATCCACCGCTACATGAAGACGCTCGTCGACGTCGGGCTGGGCTACGTGCGACTGGGCCAGGCCGCGACGACGCTCTCGGGCGGTGAGGCACAGCGCGTCAAGCTCGCCACCGAGCTCCAGCGCCGCAGCAACGGACGCAGCATCTACGTGCTCGACGAGCCGACCACCGGTCTGCACTTCGAGGATGTGCGAAAGCTGCTCGAGGTGCTGAACGGACTCGTCGACAAGGGCAACACCGTCATCGTCATCGAGCACAACCTCGACGTCATCAAGTCGGCCGACTGGGTGATCGATCTCGGCCCCGAAGGCGGATCGGGCGGCGGGCAGATCCTCGCGGCAGGCACTCCCGAGCAGATCGCCGAGGTGGCGGAGAGCCACACGGGCGCGTTCCTCGCCGAGGTCCTCGGGCAGGAGCGCGACTCGCGCAAGGCCGGCTGATGGCGGACGTCCTCCCGTACAAGCCGCGCGCGGGGGAGATCCCCACCGATCCGGGTGTCTATCGCTTCCGCGACGCCGACGGCCGGGTGCTGTACGTGGGCAAGGCGAAGAATCTCCGCCAGCGCCTGTCGAACTACTTCGCTCCGCTGCGCACCCTGCACGAGCGCACGCGACGGATGGTCACGACCGCGTCCTCGGTGGAATGGACCGTCGTCGCGACCGACGTAGACTCGCTGCAGCTCGAGTACATGTGGATCAAGGAGTTCGATCCGCCGTTCAACGTGCGCTATCGCGACGACAAGTCCTATCCGTTCATGGCGATCACCCTCGCGGACGAGGCGCCGCGGGTCATGGTGACACGCAACCGGCGCATCCCCGGTGCCCGGTACTTCGGCCCGTACCCGAAGGTCTGGGCGGTGCACGAGACGATCGACCTGATGGTCAGGGCGTTCCCCATCCGCACGTGCAGCGACTCCAGCTACCGACGCGCCATGCAGACGGGAAGACCGTGCTTCCCCGGGCAGATCGGCAAGTGCGGCGGCCCGTGCTCGATGAAGGTCACGATCGAAGAGCACCGCGCGATGGTCGACGACTTCGTCGCCTTCATGGCCGGCGGCGATGAGCGCTTCACCCGCGACCTCACCAAGCGCATGCAGGCGGCATCGGCCGCGATGGACTACGAGGCCGCTGCGCGGTTCCGCGACAAGCTCACGGCGATCGACGCCGTACTCGGCAAGAGCGCGCTCGTGCTGCCGTCCGACGAGGATGCCGACCTGTTCGGCGTCGCCGAGGACGAGCTGTCGGCGGCCGTGCATCACTTCGTGATCCGCGGCGGCCGCGTGCGCGGCGTGCGATCGCTCGCCGTCGACAAAGAGCTCGACATCAGCCGCGGTGAGCTCGTCGACCAGATCCTGCAGCGCGTCTACGGAGACTCGTCCGACATCCCGCGTCGCGTGCTCGTGCCCACGCTGCCCGACGATGCGGCAGAGCTTGAGGAGTGGCTGCGCGACCGCCGCGGACGCCGGGTCGAGATCTCCGTCGCCCAGCGCGGGCAGCGCGCCGACCTCATGCGCACCGCCACGCTCAACGCCCAGCAGACGCTGCTGCGGCACAAGACGCGCCGAACCAGCGACTACGTCGCGCGCACGCAGGCTCTGACCGACCTGCAGGAGGCTCTGGGCATGGACGAGGCGCCGCTGCGCATCGAGTGCTTCGACATCTCCCACCTCGGCGGCACGAACGTCGTGGCATCCATGGTCGTCTTCGAAGACGGTCTGCCGCGCAAAGACCAGTACCGCTCGTTCAACATCGCCGAGACCACCGACGACACCGACTCGATGTATCAGGTTCTGATGCGTCGTCTCGCCCGGGTGGATGCGAGTCCTGAGCAGGTCGAAGAGGACGAGGGGGAGGGCAGGCGGCGTCCGCGCTTCGCCTACCGGCCGCAGCTGCTGGTCGTCGACGGCGGACAGCCCCAGGTGCAGGCGGCCGCGAGAGCCCTGCGCGACAGCGGGCACACCGAGATCGCGCTGTGCGGCATCGCCAAGCGACTTGAGGAGATCTGGGTGCCGGACGACGACTTCCCGGTCATCCTGCCGCGCACCAGCGAGGCGCTGTACCTGGTGCAGCGACTGCGAGACGAGGCGCACCGCTTTGCGATCACTCACCAGCGCAAGCGGCGTCGTCGCGACATCCAGACCGTGCTGCGGGAGATCCCCGGCCTCGGCGACGCCCGCATCAAGGCGCTGCTCACCCACTTCGGCTCGGTCACGGCGCTGCGCGCCTCGAGTCCCGAGCAGATCAGCGAGGTGGCGGGCATCGGACCGGTGCTCGCGTCCACCATCCACGCCCATCTCGCGGGCGGACAGGCGCCCGCGACTCGGTAGGCTTGTCTCAGCGAAGGGAGCAACGGATGGCGGCCGCAGAAGAGGGCGAGTTCCTCATCGTCACCGGGATGTCGGGAGCAGGTCGCACCACCGCGGCGAACGCTCTCGAGGATCTCGGCTGGTACGTCGTCGACAACCTGCCCCCGCAGATCCTCCGGCCGCTTCTCGAGCTCACCGACATGGGCGCCGGCAACCTTCCGAAGATCGCCGCGGTCGTCGATGTCCGCGGGCGCGGTCTGTTCGACGAGCTGCCGGACGTGTACCGGGCGCTGCGCTCCCGCGGCGGGGTGAAGGTGCTCTACCTCGACGCCTCCGACGACGTCCTCGTGCGGCGTTTCGAGTCGGTGCGCCGTCCGCATCCGCTTCAGGGCGACGGCACCCTGCTCGACGGCATCCGCACCGAGCGCTCGCGGCTCGCCACGATCCGCGAATCGGCCGACCTGCTCATCGACACGTCGACGCTGAACATCCACCAGCTCGCCATGCAGGTCTCGGAGATGTTCTCGGAGGAGGGCGCAGCGCGCCATCGCCTGACCATCCTGAGCTTCGGGTTCAAGTACGGACTGCCGACGGACGTCGACCTGGTCGCAGACATGCGGTTCCTCCCGAACCCGTTCTGGAACGAGGAGCTGCGCGACTTCACCGGACGCGATGAGCCGGTGCGCGACTACGTGCTCGGCCTGCCGGGCTCCGAGCAGTTCCTCGACGCCTACGCCGCGGCGCTGCGCCCCGTGCTGGAGGGGTACCAGCGCGAGAACAAGAGCCACTCGACCGTCGCCATCGGCTGCACCGGCGGCAAGCACCGCTCTGTTGCGATGAGCGAGGAGCTGGCTCGGCGCCTGGCGGACGTGCCCGGCGTCGCGATCAACGTGCGTCACCGCGACCTCGGGCGGGAGTGACCGATCGCCCGGTCGGCATCCGACCGCCGGAGACGACCGATCGGGTCGGTGCGCCGGCCCCGGGCCTTGTAGGCTAGTCCCTTGCGTCGCGATCCGACGCCTGGATCGTGAGGAGTCCCGTGGCACTAACCACCGACGTCAAGGCCGAGCTCGTCAGCGTGCGCAACGCACCCCCGACGGTGCGCGTGGCTGAGGTGACGACCATCCTGCGTTTCGCGGGAGGTCTGCACTCCATCGCCGGTCGTGTCGCGGTGGAGGCCGAGGTGGATGCCGAGCTGCTGGCCCGTCGCGTCAGCCGCGATCTCGCCGAGATCTACGGAGTGCGGCCCGAGATCGCTCAGGTCAAGGCCAGCGCGGCGAACTCGAGCGGCACCGCCGGTGGCGCCCGCTGGGCGGTCCGCGTGATCGCGGCGGGGGAGACCCTGGCCCGCCAGACCGGCCTGCTCGACGCGCGGCGCCGCCCGGTGCGGGGCCTGCCCAACCGCCTCACCACCGGCTCTCCTGAGGAGCTCGCCGGCATCTGGCGTGGAGCGTTCCTGGCATCCGGCTCCCTCAGCGAGCCCGGTCGGTCGGCCATGCTCGAGATCTCCTGCCCGTCCGGCGAGGCCGCCATGGCGCTCGTCGGCGCCGCGCATCGCCTCGGTGTCGCGGCCAAGGCCCGCGAGGTGCGCGGCCTGCCGCGCGTGGTCGTGCGCGAGGGCGAGGCGATCCGCGCCATCCTCACCGCGATGGGCGCCCGCCGCACGGCGGTCGCCTGGGAGGAGATGCGCCAGCGCCGCGAGGTGCGCGCCGGTGTGAACCGACTGGTCAACTTCGACGACGCCAACCTGCGTCGGTCGGCGCAGGCCGCCGTGGCCGCATGCGCCCGCGTCGAGCGCGCGCTCGAGATCCTGGGCGACGATGTGCCCGAGCACCTGCGCACCGCGGGCAGCCTTCGGCTCGCGCACCGCGACGCGAGCCTCGACGAGCTCGGACACCACGCCGACCCGCCGCTCACGAAGGACGCCGTCGCCGGCCGCATCCGACGTCTGCTCGCGATGGCCGACAAGCGCGCTCAGCAGGAGGGCATCCCCGGCACCGAGGCCGCCGTCCCCGCCGGTCTCGACGGCTGAAGTCGCGCAGGCGAGCGGGATTCGAGCCCGCCGCAGCGCGCATTCGGAACATCCGGCCGCGCGGGGCGTTGTCGTCAGTAGGATGAAAAACGTCTGCTCTGCGAGGCACTTCGGCGTCGCAGAGGATCGGCAAGCGCCGTGGCGCGGCGCGGATTGGATGAAATCGACATGGCGACCTACACGCTCCCCGACCTTCCCTACGATTTCGCGGCACTGGAACCGCATATCAGCGGCAAGATCATGGAACTGCACCATGACAAGCACCACGCCGCATACGTCTCCGGCGCCAACGCGGCACTGGACGGCCTGGCCGAGGCCCGCGAGCGCGGCAACCTCGCCAATGTGAACAAGCTCGAGAAGGACCTCGCGTTCAACCTGGGCGGTCACGTCAACCACTCGATCTTCTGGACCAACCTCTCGCCCGAGGGCGGCGGACAGCCGGAAGGCGAGCTCAAGGCCGCGATCGACGAGTTCTTCGGCTCGTTCGAGAAGTTCCAGGCGCACTTCGCCGCAGCCGCCGCCGGCATCCAGGGCTCCGGCTGGGCTGTGCTCAGCTGGGATCCGATCGGCGCTCGACTGATCATCCAGCAGCTGTTCGACCAGCAGGGCAACACCGCCCAGGGCACCATCCCGCTGTTCCAGCTCGACATGTGGGAGCACGCCTTCTACCTCGACTACCTCAACGTGAAGGCCGACTACATCAAGGCCGCGTGGAACATCGCGAACTGGGAGAACGTGGCGTCACGCTTCGAGATCGCGCGTGAGAAGACCTCCGGTCTGCTGGTACTGTCGTAAAAGACCGGCGTCCTGATGGGCGTTCGGTCCATCAGGACGCCGTTGTCCGCGCATTCCGTAAGAATTACGCATTTCCCCGAGTAAGAACCAGGAGACTTTCGTGTCTGTTAAGATCGGTATCAACGGCTTCGGTCGTATCGGACGTAACTTCCTTCGTGCGGCGCTCGCACAGAACGCTGACATCGAGATCGTCGCGGTCAACGACCTCACCGACAACGCCGCGCTGGCTCATCTCCTCAAGTACGACTCGGTGGGCGGCCCGCTCGGCGTCGAGGTCACCCACCAGGGCGACGTCATCACCGTCGGCGGCAAGGACATCAAGGTGTTCGAGGAGCGCGACCCGGCGGCTCTGCCCTGGGGCGAGCTCGGCGTAGACATCGTCATCGAGTCCACCGGCCGCTTCACCAAGGCGGCCGACGCCTCGAAGCACATCGCCGGCGGTGCGAAGAAGGTCATCATCTCGGCGCCCGGCACCGACGTCGACGGCACCTTCGTCATGGGCGTGAACGAGGACACCTACGACTCAGCCACGATGAACGTCATCTCGAACGCCTCGTGCACCACCAACTGCCTGGCGCCGCTCGCCAAGGTCTTCAACGACAAGTTCGGCATCGAGCGCGGCTTCATGATGACCGCGCACGCCTACACCGCAGACCAGAACCTGCAGGACGGCCCGCACAGCGACCTGCGCCGTGCCCGCGCAGCGGCGATCAACATCGTCCCCGCCTCGACCGGTGCCGCGAAGGCCATCGGCCTCGTGCTTCCCGAGCTCAACGGCAAGCTCAGCGGCTCGTCGTACCGCGTGCCCGTCCCCACCGGCTCGATCGTCGACCTCACCATCATCGCCGAGCGCGATGGCCTGACCGTCGACGAGATCAACGCCGCGTACCGTGACGCGGCAGCCGAGGGTCGTCTGCAGGGCATCCTGGAGTACACCGAGGACCCGATCGTCTCGAGCGACATCCAGCTCAACCCGCACTCGTCGATCTTCGACTCGGAGCTGACCAACGTCAGCGGCAACCTCGTCAAGGTCTCGAGCTGGTACGACAACGAGTGGGGCTACTCCAACCGTCTCGTCGACCTCACCGAGTACGTCGCCGAGCGTCTCTGAGCCATGGCGCTGCGCACTCTCGAGTCACTGGGTTCCCTGTCGGGCAAGCGGGTCATCGTCCGCTGTGATCTGAACGTCCCGCTGAAGGACGGCGTCATCACCGATGACGGTCGCGTCCGGGCGTCGCTGCCCACGCTCAAGGCCCTCACCGATGCCGGCGCGCGCGTGATCGTGTGCTCGCACCTGGGGCGCCCTGACGGCGCTCCCGACCCCCGGTACAGTCTCGAGCCGGTCGCGCAGCGACTGTCTGAGCTGCTCGAGGCGCCCGTGGCCTTCGCTGCGGACACCGTGGGCGATTCGGCGCACCAGGTCGTGGCGGGTCTCGAGGACGGCGGCATCGCCGTCCTCGAGAACCTGCGGTTCAACCCCGGCGAGACCTCGAAGGACGACGCCACCCGCGCGACGTTCGCCGGTCAGCTCTCCGAGCTGGGCGACGCCCTCGTCTCCGACGGGTTCGGGGTCGTGCACCGCAAGCAGGCCAGCGTCTACGACCTGGCCGAGCTGCTGCCGTCCGCAGCGGGACTGCTGATCGCGGCCGAGCTGGACGTGCTCGATCGTCTGACCGAGAACCCCGAGCGTCCGTACACGGTGGTGCTCGGCGGGTCGAAGGTCAGCGACAAGCTCGGCGTGATCTCGCACCTGCTGCCGCGTGTCGATCGGCTGCTCATCGGCGGCGGGATGCTCTTCACCTTCCTCGCGGCCGAGGGCCACGCCGTGGCCGCCAGCCTGCTCGAGAAGGATCAGCTCGAGACCGTCCGCGGCTACATCGCCGAGGCGAAGGAGCGCGGCGTCGAGCTCGTGCTGCCCACCGACGTCGTCGTCGCCTCGGGATTCGCCGCGGACGCGGATCATGAGACCGTCGCGGCGGATGCCATCGAGCAGAGCTCGTTCGGGGCATCCGGAATCGGCCTCGACATCGGCCCTGACACCGCGAAGGCGTTCGCCGACGCCGTGCGCTCGTCTTCGACCGCCTTCTGGAACGGGCCGATGGGCGTGTTCGAGTTCCCGGCCTTCGCGGCAGGGACGAAGGCCGTCGCGCAGGCGCTCGCCGAGGTCGACGGCCTCGGCGTGGTCGGCGGAGGGGACTCGGCCGCGGCGGTGCGTCAGCTCGGATTCTCGGACGACCAGTTCGGACACATCTCGACGGGCGGAGGCGCCAGCCTCGAGTTCCTCGAGGGCAAGAAGCTACCGGGCCTCACGGTCCTCGGATGGGAGTAAACCCTGTGACCAGCGCGCAGAACCGCCGCACACCGCTCATCGCGGGCAACTGGAAGATGAACCTCGATCACCTTCAGGCCGTTGCGACCGTGCAGAAGCTGCACTGGACGCTGAAGGACGCGGGGCACGAAGGCGACTCCGTCGAGGTGGCGGTGTTCCCGCCGTTCACCGACATCCGCAGCGTGCAGACGCTGATCGACGCCGATAAGATCCCGTTCGCCCTGGGCGCCCAGGATCTCTCGGCACACGACTCCGGCGCGTACACCGGCGAGGTGTCGGGCGCGTTCCTGTCGAAGCTGAACGTCGGCTACGTGATCATCGGTCACTCCGAGCGCCGCGAATACCACCGCGAGGACGACTCGCTCGTGAACGCCAAGGTCAAGGCCGCGCTGAGGCACGGCCTCATCCCGGTGATCTGCGTCGGCGAGACCGCCGAGGATCTCGAGAAGTACGGCGCCAGCGCCGTGCCGGCCGGCCAGCTCGAGAAGGCGCTCGAAGGCGTTCCCGCATCGGCGGACATCGTCGTGGCGTACGAGCCGGTCTGGGCGATCGGCTCGGGTCAGGCGGCGACTCCCGCTCAGGCGCAGGACGTCTGTGCCGCGCTGCGCGGCGTGCTCGCTGAGGTGCTCGACGAGGAAGCGGCCGCCCGCACCCGAGTGCTGTACGGGGGATCGGTCAAGTCGGGCAACATCGCCAGCTTCATGCGCGAGCCGGATGTGGACGGTGCGCTGGTGGGCGGCGCGAGCCTCGTCGTCGACGAGTTCGCGGCGATCGTGCGGTTCCAGAAGCACGTCGGCGTGTGAGTCGGGACGGGGCGCGAGAGCGCCTCGTCCTATAATTGACCGCTAGACGGGCATTCCGGCCCCGGCGAAAGGCTTTCCTCGTGCAGGTTCTCGAGTTCGTTCTGCAGGTGCTCACTGGCATCACCAGTGTGCTGCTGACGCTCCTCATTCTTCTTCACAAGGGTCGCGGTGGCGGCCTGTCCGACATGTTCGGCGGTGGGATGTCGGCTGCGGTCGGCTCTTCCGGCCTCGCCGAGCGCAACCTCAACCGATTCACGATCGTGCTCGCCCTGATCTGGTTCATCTCGATCGTCGCGCTCGGTCTCATCACGAAGTTCCAGGTGATCTGATGGCTACCGGAGGAAACGCGATCCGCGGCACACGTGTCGGCTCGGGTCCCATGGGCGAGCAGGACCACGGCTACCACGCCGACCGCATCCCCGTGTCGTACTGGGACGGCCTCGGCAACGAGACCGTCCGCTACTTCGCGGCCGGGCTCCCCGACGAGGAGATCCCCGAGACGATCGACCACCCGCAGAGCGGGCTGCCCGCGGGGCGCGATCGGCAGAACCCGCCGACGCTCGCCAAGCCCGAACCGTACAAGACACATCTCGCGTACGTGAAGGAGCGCCGCACCGACGAAGAGGCCAAGCAGCTTCTCGAGGACGCCCTCACGCAGCTGCGCGAGCGTCGCGGCGGCAACTGAGCATCGAGACATGAAGAACCCCCGGTGGTACCACCCCCGGGGGTTCTTCTCTGTGCCGGGCTCCGGGCGCGCCGGATCGGAGAACGCCGGATGATTGAAGAAGGCCCCCACCTCGCGGTGGGGGCCTTCTTCAGGAGAGGGGATG
Organism: Microbacterium sp. nov. GSS16; assembly: GCF_028198145.1. Lineage (NCBI taxonomy): Bacteria > Bacillati > Actinomycetota > Actinomycetes > Micrococcales > Microbacteriaceae > Microbacterium > Microbacterium sp. nov. GSS16. Next base: position 1,988,961 of record NZ_CP116338.1, read on the forward strand.
ACGGGAATCGAACCCGCGTCATTAGTTTGGAAGACTAAGGCTTTACCATTAAGCTACATCCCCGGAATTCCGGCGGTGTCTCGCCCTCTCAGGCGCCCGCTGAGCGGAGCACCTCGTAAAGCATAGCGGACGGAGCGACGTGTTCCGTCCGTTAGACTCGTCAGGGCCGTTCCCGTGTGCGGGTTCAAGCCGGGGCGTAGCTCAGCTTGGTAGAGCGCCCGCTTTGGGAGCGGGAGGTCGCAGGTTCAAATCCTGTCGCCCCGACCACGGTCGAAGACTTCACGACCGCGTCGTCAACGCGGAAACCACAAGGAGACACACCAGCATGGCCAACAGCACCGTCGAGAAGCTGTCCCCGACCCGGGTCAAGCTCACCATCACGGTCACCCCTGAGGACCTCAAGCCCAGCATCGCCCACGCCTACGAGCACATCGCCCAGGACGTGCAGATCCCCGGCTTCCGCAAGGGCAAGGTCCCGGCTCCGATCATCGACCAGCGCGTCGGCCGCGGCGCCGTCATCGAGCACGCCGTGAACGAGGCCCTCGACGGCTTCTTCCGTGAGGCTGCCGCCGAGCACAACGTCCGCATGGTCGGCCGTCCCGCTGCCGACATCACGCAGTGGCCGAACGAGAAGGACTTCTCGGGTGACCTGCTCGTCGACATCGAGGTCGACGTGCGCCCCGAGATCGAGCTCCCCGAGCTCTCGGACATCACCCTCACGGTCGATGCCGTCGAGGCCGACGAGGCGGCGATCGACGCCGAGCTCGACAACCTGCGCGCGCGCTTCGGCACCCTGATCCCCGTCGACCGTCCGGCTGCGACCGGTGACTTCGTCGAGCTCGACCTCGTCGCCACCATCGACGGCGCCGAGATCGACCGCGCCGAGGGCGTGTCGTACGAGATCGGCTCGGGCGAGCTGCTCGAGGGCATCGACGAGGCGCTGGACTCACTCACCGCCGGTGAGGAGACGACGTTCCGCTCGGCTCTCGTGGGCGGCGACCACGCCGGCGAGGAGGCCGAGGTCTCGGTGACGCTCAAGGCCGTCAAGGAGCGCGAGCTGCCCGAGGCCGACGACGACTTCGCTCAGATGGCGTCGGAGTTCGACACCGTCGCAGAGCTGCGCGAGAGCCTCGCCGAGCGCGTCGCCCAGCAGGGCGTCTTCACCCAGGGCGCCGCCGCCCGCGACCAGCTCATCGAGAAGCTGCTCGAGCAGGTCGAGATCCCCGTTCCCGCTCAGCTCATCGAGGACGAGGTGCACGCGCACCTCGAGAACGAGAACCGCCTCGAGGACGACGAGCACCGTGCAGAGGTGGCCGAGGCCAGCGAGAAGCAGTTCCGCACGCAGGTGCTGCTCGACACGATCGCCGAGAACGCGAACGTCCAGGTGTCGCAGGAGGAGCTCAGCCAGTACCTCATCCAGTCGGCCGCGCAGTACGGCATGGCGCCGCAGGAGTTCGTCGAGGCGCTGCAGGGTGCCGGCCAGCTGCCCGCCCTCGTCGGCGAAGTCGCCCGCAACAAGGCCCTCGCCGCGACCCTCGGCAAGGTGAACATCGTCGACAGCAACGGCAAGAAGGTCGACCTGTCGGAGTTCATCGGCGATGCCGAGGACGAGGACGCCGCTGACGCCGAGGAGGCTCCTGCCGCTGAGGAGAAGCCCGCCCCGAAGAAGAAGGCTCCGGCGAAGAAGAAGGCCGCGACCGAGAAGGCCGCAGCCGACGACGATGCCGAGAAGCCCGCCAAGAAGCCTGCCGCGAAGAAGGCTCCGGCCAAGAAGGCAGCTGCGAAGAAGGACGAGGCTGAGAAGGCCGAGTGATCATCGCGTGATCGTACGAGGAAGGCGGATGCTGCACAGCATCCGCCTTCTTCCGTCTGCGGCGCCGCCACGCTGATATGCCGACGGCGAACACGGCCGGGCGCGCGTGCCGCCGCCGGTAGATTCGAACCACCGACACACGGAAACAGGAGCTGACATGGCTGAACCCCTGATGGCGACGAGCGTCTTCGACAGGCTGCTCAAGGACCGCATCATCTGGCTGGGCTCTGAGGTGCGCGACGAGAACGCGAACGAGATCTGCGCGAAGATCCTCCTTCTCGCCGCCGAGGACTCGGAGAAGGACATCTACCTCTACATCAACTCTCCCGGCGGGTCGATCACCGCGGGCATGGCGATCTACGACACCATGCAGTTCGTGCCCAACGACATCGTCACGGTGGGCATCGGAATGGCCGCCTCGATGGGTCAGCTGCTGCTGACCAGCGGCACCAAGGGCAAGCGCTACATCACCCCGAACGCCCGCGTTCTTCTGCACCAGCCGCACGGCGGCTTCGGCGGAACGGCCAGCGACATCCAGACCCAGGCTCAGCTGATCCTGTCGATGAAGCGTCGCCTCGCCGAGATCACGGCCGGCCAGACCGGCAAGACGGTCGAGCAGATCAACGCCGACGGCGACCGCGACCGCTGGTTCACCGCCGACGAGGCCCTCGAGTACGGCTTCGTCGACCACATCCGCGAGCACGCCAGCGACGTCACCGGCGGCGGCGGCACCGGCGCAGACCAGTAAGGAAGGAACACACACATGCACACCCCCACCTTCCGCGCTGCCGGAAACCTGCCCTCCAGCCGCTACGTGCTGCCCCAGTTCGAAGAGCGCACGGCCTACGGCTTCAAGCGCCAGGACCCGTACAACAAGCTCTTCGAGGATCGCGTGATCTTCCTCGGCGTGCAGGTCGACGACGCATCGGCCGATGACGTCATGGCGCAGCTGCTCGTGCTCGAGAGCCAGGACGCCGACCGCGACATCACCATGTACATCAACTCGCCTGGTGGATCGTTCACCGCGATGACGGCGATCTACGACACCATGCAGTACGTCGCGCCGCACATCCAGACGGTCGTGCTCGGACAGGCCGCCTCGGCGGCATCCGTCCTGCTCGCCGCCGGAACCCCGGGCAAGCGACTGGCACTGCCCAACGCCCGCGTGCTCATGCACCAGCCGGCGATGGGCGAAGCAGGTCACGGCCAGGCATCCGACATCGAGATCCAGGCCGCTGAGATCCTGCGCATGCGCACCTGGCTCGAGGAGACGATGGCGCGCCACACCGGCAAGCCCGTGGAGCAGGTGAACCGCGACATCGACCGCGACAAGATCCTGTCGGCGGCCGAGGCGCTCGAGTACGGCATCGTCGATCAGGTGCTCACCTCGCGCAAGCGCGCCTGACCCGCCGAACATGAAAGAGCGGCCCGGACACGCGTCCGGGCCGCTCTTTCGTGCGCGGAAGGCTCATCGAGCCCCGCACGCTGCTCGCGCCGCCATCGGCCCCGAGTACGCTGGAGTTCCCACCCTTTCCGACCTGGAGGCCCACGTGTCCGCATCCCTCGCCCGGCACATCGATCACACGCTGCTCAAGCCCGAGGCGACGCGCGCAGACGTCGCCGCGGCGATCGCGGAGGCCGCCGACCTCGGAACCTACAGCGTGTGCCTGTCGCCGTCCGCTCTGCCCCTCGACCTGCCGGAAGGGCTGAAGCTCGCCGTCGTGATCGGCTTCCCCAGTGGCAAGCACCATTCGTCGATCAAGGCTGCCGAGGCCTCTCTCGCCGTGGCCGAGGGCGCAGACGAACTCGACATGGTCATCGACATCGGCGCGGCCGTCGAAGGGCGCTACGCCGACGTCGAAGCCGACATCCGCGCAGTGCGCGACGCCGCCCCGCGACCCGTCGTCCTCAAGGTGATCATCGAGTCCGCCGCGCTGACCGACGATGCCATCGTCGCCGTCTGCCGCGCTGCCGAGAGCGCCGGGGCCGACTTCGTGAAGACGTCCACCGGCTTCCACCCGGCCGGCGGCGCCAGCGTGCACGCCGTGTCGCTCATGAAGAAGACGGTGGGCGACCGCCTCGAGGTCAAGGCATCCGGCGGCATCCGCACCGCTGCCGACGCGGGGGCGATGATCGAGGCGGGCGCGACTCGCCTCGGACTGTCGTCGTCACGCGCGATCCTCGAGGGCGCGAAGGCGGCCGAGGGGTACTGAACACCACCTGACCGGCTCCAATGCCGTCCTGTGTCGGTGCGTGCGGTTAGGCTCGATTGACGGCATCAGGACTCTGCCTGACCGAATGCTCGAGGAGGACGCGCATGGCACGCATCGGTGAAAGCGCTGACCTGTTCAAATGCTCTTTCTGCGGAAAGAGCCAGAAGCAGGTCCAGCAGCTGATCGCCGGTCCCGGTGTGTACATCTGCGACGAATGCGTCGAGCTGTGCAACGAGATCATCGAGGAGCGCATGGCCGAGGCCGGCGGCGGTCCCGTCGCCGATTTCGAGCTGCCGAAGCCCCGCGAGATCTTCTCGTTCCTCGAGGAGTACGTGGTCGGTCAGGATTCTGCGAAGCGCTCTCTGGCCGTGGCGGTCTACAACCACTACAAGCGTGTGCGTGCCCGCGGCACGATCCAGTCCGCCGAGCAGAAGGCGGAGGAGGTCGAGGTCGCGAAGAGCAACATCCTGATGCTCGGGCCGACCGGCTGCGGCAAGACCTATCTCGCGCAGACCCTCGCCAAGCGGTTGAACGTGCCGTTCGCGGTCGCCGATGCGACGGCTCTCACCGAGGCGGGCTACGTCGGCGAGGACGTCGAGAACATCCTGCTCAAGCTCCTGCAGGCGGCCGACTACGACACGAAGCGCGCCGAGACGGGCATCATCTACATCGACGAGATCGACAAGATCGCCCGCAAGGCCGAGAACCCGTCGATCACGCGCGACGTGTCCGGTGAGGGCGTGCAGCAGGCGCTGCTGAAGATCCTCGAGGGGACGGTCGCCTCGGTACCGCCGCAGGGCGGACGCAAGCACCCGCACCAGGAGTTCCTGCAGATCGACACGACGAACGTGCTGTTCATCGTCGCCGGGGCCTTCGCGGGCCTGGAGGAGATCATCTCGGCCCGCGTCGGCAAGCACGGTGTCGGGTTCGGCGCTCCGCTGCACGACAAGGGCAAGGACCTCGACCTGTTCAGCGAGGTGCTGCCTGAGGATCTGCACAAGTTCGGGCTCATCCCCGAGTTCATCGGCCGACTCCCCGTCGTCACCTCGGTGTCGCCGCTCGATCAGGATGCCCTGATCGACATCCTCACGGGTCCCCGCAACGCCCTGGTCAAGCAGTATCAGCGTATGTTCGAGATCGACGGGGTGCAGCTGGAGTTCGAGGACGACGCACTGCGTTCCATCGCCGACCTCGCCGTGCTGCGCAAGACAGGCGCGCGCGGCCTCCGTGCGATCCTCGAGGACGTGCTCGGCCCGATCATGTTCGAGATCCCGTCGGCCGAGGATGTGTCGAAGGTCGTGGTCACGAAGGCCGCGGTCGAAGAGGGTGCTGCACCCACCGTGGTTCTCGCGCGCAAGCGCAAGAGCGCCTGAGCGGTGTGACAGACGAGCACCCGCAGGCCTGGCGCGTCGCCGACAGCACGCAGATCGTCAAAGATCGCTGGATCGACCTGCGCGCGGACACGTGCGTCGACGGTCGAGGCCGCACCATCGCGCCCTACTACGTCCTGAACCCGGCCGACTGGATCACCGTCCTCGCCGTCGACGACTGGGGAAACCACACCAACCGGTCGCACCATCTCCTCGCGCGGGGCTGCCGCCGGGTCGCCGCGCAGTCGCTCGACGACAGCGAGATCATCACCGTGCACCTGGAGCCGGTCGACTCCCTCGGCGATCGACTCGAGCAGAGCTACCACCTGCTCACCTGGATGAAGGCGATGCCGCGGCTGCACGCTGCTGCAGCCGACTGAGCAGGGCATCGCCGGGGTCGTGCATGCTTCCGAAGTGCGCCGGAGCCGGAGCCGCAGCCTGAGCCGGCGCCGGGCCCTCAGCCCTCGAGTCCGCGGCGCTTCAGCAGCGGTCCGATCTCGGCATCCCGACCGCGGAAGTCGCGGTAGGCCTCCAGCGGATCCTTCGAGCCGCCCACGCCGAGCAGGCGCGAGCGGAACCGGTCACCGTTCTCGCGCGTGAGTCCGCCGTTCTCGCGGAACCACTCCACGGTGTCGGCGTCGAGCACCTCGCTCCAGATGTAGGAGTAGTACCCGGCGCTGTAACCGCCCGAGAAGACGTGCGCGAAGTACGCCGACGAGTAGCGGGTGGGCACGACGGGGTTGAGTAGCCCTACATCGGCCAGCGCCGCGCGTTCGAACTCCGCGACGTCAGCCACTGCTGAGCCGGCACCGACCCGGTGCCAGGCCTGGTCGAGCCAGGCTGCCGCCAGGTACTCGCTGGTCGCGTGGCCCTGGTCGAACGTCTCCGAGGCACGCAGCCGCTCGACGGTGCCGGCGTCGAGCGGCTCGCCGGTCTCGTGGTGACGTGCATAGCTGCTCAGCACCTCGTGCCACAGGATCCACATCTCGTTGACCTGACTGGGGAACTCGACGAAGTCGCGGAACACGTTCGTCCCCGAGAAGTGGGGGTAGGTGACGCGAGCGAACAGCCCGTGCAGCGCATGGCCGAACTCGTGGAACAGCGTGGTGACCTCGTCGAGGGTCAGCAGCGTGGGCATCCCGTCGGCGGGGCGTGAGACGTTGAGGTTGTTCGCGACTACCGGCAGGGTGCCGCGCAGAGCCGACTCGCTGACGATCGGGTTCATCCACGCACCGCCGCGCTTGGTGTCGCGGGTGTACAGGTCGAGCACGTAGAGACCGACCGTCGAACCGTCCTCATCGTGCACCTCGAAGACCCGCGCATCCGGATGGTACGACGACAGATCCGAGCGCTCGGTGAAGGTGATGCCGTACAGCTTCGTCGCGGCGAAGAAGACTCCGTCGCGCAGCACCCGCTCGGCCTCGAAGTACTCGCGCAGCTCGGCCGTGTCGATGTCGAAGCGGGCCTGACGCACCTTCTCGGTGTAGAAGGCCCAATCGTGGGCAGCGAGGGGGTACGGCTCGGCCTCGTTCTCGTCGATGATCTGCTGCAGCGCCGCGCCCTCGCGCTGCGCGTTGCGAGCCGCCGGAACGGCCAGCTCCCGCAGCATCCGCTCCACCGCCTCCGGGGTGCCCGCCGTCTCGTCGGCCGTGATGTACGCGGCATGCGATGGGTATCCCAGCAGCGCGGCCCGCTCGGCGCGGAGCGCGACGATCTCGGTGAGCACCGCGCGGTTGTCGTTCTCGTTCCCCCGCGCGGCACGGGCGAGCGACGCCTGCATGATGCGGCGGCGGCTCTCGCGCACGGTGAGGGATGCCAGGTACGGATGCCCGCTGAACAGCGGCAGCGACACGAGGTACCTGCCCTCGAAGCCGCGCTCGGCAGCGGCGCGGGCGGTGGCGCTGAGCTCACCCGCGGAGAGGCCGTCGAGATCGGCGGCGTCGTCGAAGATCACCGCGAGATCGTTCGTGTCGTTCAGCAGGTTCTTCTCGAACGTCGTGCTGAGGGTCGACAGGCGCTGGTTCAGCGCGGTCAGCCGCGCCTTCGACTCGGCGTCGAGCGCCGCACCCGCATGCGTCATCTCGCGGAAGTGCCGCTGCACGAGGTAACGCTGCTCGTCGGTGAGGTCGAGCCGGTCGAGCATCGCATGCAGCTGCGCCACCCGCCCGTACAGCGCGCCGTCGAGGCGGATCGCGTCGTCGTGCGCGGCCATCAGCGGGGCGAGCTGCTCATCGATCTGCTGGATCTCGGGCGTCGCATCCGCTGAGCTGACGGTGTAGAAGGCGTGGGCGACACGATCCAGCGTCTCGCCGCTGCGCTCCAGCGCCTCGATGGTGTTCTCGAACGTCGGCATCGAGCGCACCACGGTGATGGCCCGCACCTCGGTGAGGTGCTCGTCGAACGCCGCCGCGAATGCCGGCAGGTAGTGCTCGGGCCGGATGGTCGCGTAGTCCGGCATCCCGTAGGGGAGCGTCGACGGGGACAGCAGCGGATTCGAGGCCTGGGTCATGAGCCGAGTCTATGATCACACCATCAGCGGCTGAGCCGGCCCATCACCCGCTGCAGTCCTTCGACGACCAGCCGGACGCTGCGTCGGCGCAGCGTCTCGGGTCGGGCGAGCACGTCGATCAGGCGGTGCGTGCTCACACCGAGGAGCGGGATGCGCACGATCTCGCTGTCGTCGACGCTACGGGAGGTGAACCGGGGCAGCAGCCCGACCACGCCGCCCGCGGCGACGGCGGCGGTGACCGCGCCGTAGTCGTTGATGCGGTGCTGCACTCGGGGCGCGATGTTCGCGACGGCGGCGATCGCGCCCAGCACGTCGTCGGGGGAGTAGCCGATCCGGCTCGTCACCCATCGTTCCGCCGCGATGTCCTTCGGCGTAACCGACGAGCGGGCGGCGAGCGGGTGTGTCGTCGCGACCGCGACGTCGAGCGGCTCGCGAACGAGGGTGAGGCTGCGCACACCCTGCGACGGCCACGGCTCGGAGTGCTCCATGCGGTGCGCGAGCACGAGGTCGTAGCGGGCGGTGAGCGCGGGGAACTCGCTCTGCGCGACATCCTCATCGGTCAGCTGCACTGTCGGCGAGGCTTCGCCACGGGCGAGATCGCGCAGCAGCGCGCCGAACAGCGCCTGGCCCGCGCTGTGGAAGCCGCTCACGCTGACCACGCCGGCGGGATCCTGCTCGAACGCGTCCAGCGCACCGCGGGCAGCGGCCATGGCATCCAGCGCCTCGCCTCCCGCCTCGGCGAGCACCCGACCGGCGGCCGTCAGCGTGAGGGTGCGGCCCTGGCGACGAGTGAGCGGCGTGCCCACTCCGCGCTGCAGGGCGGCGAGCTGCTGTGAGACGGCCGAAGGGGTGACGTGCAGCGCATCGGCCACCGCTGTGACGCTGCCCAGCGTCCCGAGCTCGCGCAGGATCTGCAGCTGATGGAGTTCCACCAGGTGATCTTACCTTTCAGTGCTACTTAACAGAGGATGCAGAAAGACGGCGTTGCTCTACATCGTGAAGTGCAGTGAGATCGAAGTATGAAGGCACTGTTCAAGAGCGAACCGCGCGCCGGGTTCGCGCTCGTGGAGCGCCCCGATCCGGTGGCGGGTACCGGCGAGGTCGTCATTCGGGTGCTGCGCACCGGGATCTGCGGCACGGATCTGCATATCCACCGCTGGGACGACTGGGCCGCCTCCGCCATCCGCACACCACTGATCCCAGGGCATGAGTTCTACGGCGAGGTCGTCGAGGTCGGCGACATGGTGCACGACATCGCCGTCGGCGACCGCGTCTCGGGCGAGGGGCACATCGTGTGCGGCACGTGCCGCAACTGCCGCGCCGGACGTCGGCAGATGTGCATCCGCACCATCGGCCTCGGCCTGCAGCGCGACGGCGCGTTCGCCGAGTACCTGTCGCTGCCGGCGACCAACGTCTGGGTGCACCACGACGACGTGACGCCGGAGCTCGGCGCGATCTTCGATCCGCTCGGCAACGCCGTGCACACCGCACTGATGTACCGGGTGATCGGCGAGGACGTGCTGATCACCGGGTGCGGGCCCATCGGCCTGATGTCGATCGCCGTCGCCCGTCACGCCGGCGCGCGCTTCATCGTCGCCACGGACGTCAGTGCGCCTCGCCTCGACATGGCGAGCCAGATGGGCGCCGACGCGGTGGTCGACGTCTCGCAGCAGGACATCCGCGAGGCGCAGCGCGCGCTCGGCATGCGCGAGGGCTTCGACATCGGCTTCGAGATGAGCGGTGCGCCGTCGGCCCTGCCCGCCATGATCGACAACATGAACCATGGCGGCCAGATCGCCATGCTCGGCCTTCCCAGCGCCGGATTCGACATCGACTGGGGCAAGCTCGTCACCCACATGCTCACCATCAAGGGCATCTACGGGCGCGAGATGTTCGAGACGTGGAACGCCATGGGGGCCATGCTGCAGACCAGCGCTGCCCTGCGCGAATCGATCGCTCGCGTGATTGCCGAGGTGATCCCCGCGCGCGACTGGGAGCGGGGCTTCGCCGCCGCAGAGTCGGCAGGCACGGGCAAGATCATCCTCGACTGGACCGAGCTGTGAGAACCGAGCTGTAAGGAGCCGTCATGTACGCGACATTCAAGGATCACCTGCGGGCCGAGCTCGCCGGCATCGAAGAGGCGGGACTCACCAAACGCGAGCGGGGCATCAGCGGGCCGCAGAAGGCGGAGATCAGCACGGGTGGGCACGACGTGCTCAACTTCTGCGCCAACAACTACCTGGGCCTCGCCGACGACCCGCGCATCCTCGGCGCCGCTCACCGTGCGCTCGACGATTGGGGCTACGGGCTGGCCAGTGTGCGCTTCATCTGCGGCACGCAGGAGCAGCATCTGGAACTCGAGCGCCGTCTGGCGGCCTTCCTCGGCACCGACGACGCGATCCTCTTCTCCTCGTGCTTCGACGCGAACGGCGGCGTCTTCGAGACGCTGTTCACCGCCGACGACTCGATCATCTCTGACGAGCTGAACCACGCATCCATCATCGACGGCATCCGCCTGTCCAAGGCGCGCCGCCTGCGCTACCGCAATCGCGACATGTCCGATCTCGAGGAGCAGCTGAAGGCGGCGGCGGATGCCCGCTTCCGCGTCATCGTCACCGACGGCGTGTTCTCGATGGACGGCTACATCGCACCTCTCCAGGAGATCTGCGATCTCGCTGAGCGATACGACGCGCTGGTGTTCGTCGACGATTCGCACGCGGTCGGCTTCGTGGGCGAGAACGGCCGGGGGACCCCCGAGCTGTGCGGTGTCGCCGATCGAGTCGACATCTACACCGGCACGTTCGGCAAGGCGCTCGGCGGCGCCTCCGGCGGCTATGTCGCCGCGCACCGCGACATCGTGGCGCTGCTGCGCCAGCGCTCGCGACCGTATCTGTTCTCGAACACCCTCGCCCCGTCGATCGTGGCGGGCACGCTGACCGCGCTCGACCTCGTCGAAGGATCCGCCGACCTGCGTGCGCGACTGACGCGGAACGCCGGGCTGTTCCGCCGGCGCATGACCGAGGAGGGCTTCGAGCTGCTGCCGGGCGAGCATCCGATCGTCCCGGTGATGTTCCACGACGCCGCGCTCACCGCGCGAGTCGCCGACGAGATGCAGCGACAGGGCGTGTACGTGACCGCGTTCAGCTTCCCCGTCGTGCCGCGTGGCGAGGCGCGCATCCGGGTGCAGCTCTCCGCTGCGCACACGAGCGAGCAGGTCGAGCGCTGCGTGGCGGCATTCGTCGCGGCGCGGAAGGTCGTCAGCTGACGGGCCCCGGCCAGTACCGGCGCCGAATGAGCGCCCAGTCATCGTCAGGCAGGTGCGGATACGGCAGCGAGGCGCCAAGGCAGTACCTGCTGACTGCGTGAGGCCGCACTCCGCGCCACGCCCCCACTCTCCCGCACGGCACCGGACGTCGCCGCTCGATGAGAGAGTTCTCACCTACGCGAGACGGTACTCGAAGATGCAAAGAGATGCTTGCAAATGTTTCTTTGCAAGAGTATCTTTGCGTCTATGGTCACCAACGATTCACAGGGTCGCACGCTCGACGCCGGGGCGCTGAAAGCACTCGCTCATCCGCTGCGCGTGCGCATCTACGACCTGCTCAGCGAGCGGGGGCCGCAGACGGCGAGCAGTCTCGCATCGCTGATCGGTGAGACATCGGGAGCGACCAGCTACCACCTTCGGGCCCTGGCCGCGCAGGATCTCATCCGCGAGGTGCCGGATCGCGGCACGGCGCGCGAGCGATGGTGGGAGCGACCCAAAGGGCGCATCAACATGCCGGGTCCGGCGGAGGCGATGTCGCCGTCGAACCGCGCCGCGGCGCAGATCGTGACCACCGAGTTCCTGCGGCTGCGTCATCAGACGCTGATGGATTACATCAACCGCCCCGAATCCGAGCAGCCGGAGGGCTGGGAGGATGCCGGCCTCATCATGACGACGATGCTCGACGTCACCGCCGAGCAGATGGCCGAGCTCAAGCAGGAGCTGACTGCGGTGATCGACGCCGCGGTCGAGCGCTACCGCGGGCAGGAATCCCTGCCTGGCACTCGGCGCGTGTCGCTGCGCGCCGAGGTCTTCGACCTTCCCGTGGCGAACAGCCGCGGCACGATGAAACAGGAGTGATCATGGTCACAGCGACTCTTCATCTCGTCTCACCCACCCCGTTCGAGCGCGTGCTGCAACAGATAGCGGCCGCCCTCACCGGTCACGTCGAGCGACGAATCCTCGCCAGGGCGGAGCGCCGCGAGCTCGCACTCGACCTGCTTCGCGAGCAGCAGACCAGACGGCACGACCCGCGCCAGGTCGATCACCTCCTCGCGACGGTCGGACTCCCGCGTCGCTGATCCTGCCGGCGATGGGCGCGGCGGGGCTCAGTCCTCGAAGGGCCGGGCGACGACCTCGCCGGATGCCGTGAGGAAGACCTCCCACCCGGCATCCAGCTCTGCGATCGGGTGGCCCTCCAGCCAGGTGAGCGTCCAGTGACCCTTCGACGGGCTCCGGGGCACGTTCGACAGGCTCAGGGACCCGTTCGGCAGGGATCCGGACAACCGCGACTCGACCTCGGCGATCGCCGGGCGCAGTGCCGCGGGAACGGAGGCCGGCGGCTCCGCGCCGGCCTCCCACCGCGTGCCGAGCTGCATGATCAGCCCTCCGCCGGCGCCAGCTCGATGGCCGTGACCGCGAGCTGGTCCGCTTCGGCGAACGTCAGCTCGGCGATGCGGCCGACCGCACGCAGGTCGTCGGCGGCGGCGCGCAACGCGTCGATCCTCGCGGCAGGAGCGGCGATGGTCGCCGATGCGACCGGGGTCTTCTGCGATGCCTTCGCCTCGGTCTTCGCCCGGCGGATGCCGATCAGGGCCTCGCTGGCTGCGGACAGCACCGCCGTGTCCCCGTCGATCCCGAGCGGCTCCGGCCAGGCCGCCGTGTGGATCGATCCCTCCTCGAACCATGACCAGGCCTCCTCTGTCGCGAACGACACGATCGGCGCGAGCAGGCGCAGCAGCGTCGACAGCGCGAGGCGCAGAGCGAGGGCGGCCGAGGCCTGGTTCACGTCGGTCTGGTCGTAGGCGCGCTCCTTGACGAGCTCGAGGTAGTCGTCGCAGAACGTCCAGAAGAACGCCTCGGTGATCTCGAGGGCCTTCGCCTGGTCGTAGTTCTCGTATGCCGTGGTCGCCTCGCGCACCACCTGGTCGAGGGCCGTGAGCATCGACGCGTCGAGCGCATGCGTGACGCGCGCGCCCTCCGGCACGGGGAACGACAGCACGAACTTCGCAGCATTGAGGATCTTGATGGCCAGGCGGCGTCCGATCTTCACCTGCGTCGGGTTCTGCGGGTCGAATGCGGCGTCCATGCCCAAGCGGCTGGATGCCGACCAGTAGCGCACCGCATCAGAGCCGTGCGTGGACAGGATGTCGGCCGGGGTGACGACGTTGCCCTTCGACTTCGACATCTTCTTGCGGTCGGGGTCGACGATGAAGCCCGAGATGGCGGCGTTGCGCCACGGCGAGCGCTGGTCCTCGAGCGTCGAGCGCAGCATGGTCGAGAACAGCCAGGTGCGGATGATGTCCTGACCCTGCGGGCGCAGGTCGAACGGTGCCACGGTGTTCCACAGCTCCTCGTCGCGCTGCCAGCCGCCGGCCAGCTGCGGGGTGAGCGAGGAGGTCGCCCAGGTGTCGAAGATGTCCTGCTCGGCGTCGAATCCGCCGGGCACGCCGCGCTGGTCCTCGGTGTAGCCCTCCGGCACGTCCGTGGTCGGATCGATGGGCAGGCTCGCGAGCGACGGCGTCAGCACGCGGTCGTAGTCGCGCTCGCCGTTCTCGTCGAGGGCGTACCAGACGGGGATCGGCACGCCGAAGAACCGCTGGCGCGAGATGAGCCAGTCGCCGGTGAGGCCGCCGACCCAGTTCTCGTAGCGCACGCGCATGAAGTCGGGATGCCAGCTCAGCTCGCGGCCGTTCTCGAGCAGCTGCTCGCGCAGCTGCGGGTCGCGGGAGCCGTTGCGGATGTACCACTGCCGCGTCGAGACGATCTCGAGCGGGCGGTCGCCCTTCTCGAAGAACTTCACGGCGTGGCTGAAGGGCTTGCCGACCTCGAGCAGGTCGCCCGACGCCTGAAGCTGCTCGACGATGATCTTGCGGGCGCTGAAGACGGTCTTGCCGGCGAGCTCCGCATACGCGGCACGGCCCGCGTCCGACGTGATCGCCTCGGGGACATCGGCGAGCACGCGGCCGTCCTTGCCGAGGATGGTGCGGTTGGGCAGGTCGAGCTCGCGCCACCAGATGATGTCGGTCACATCGCCGAAGGTGCAGATCATGGCGATGCCCGAGCCCTTGTCAGGCTGGGCGAGGTGGTGGGCGAGCACGGGCACCTCGACGTCGAAGATCGGGGTGCGCACGGTCTTGCCGAAGTAGGGCTGATACCGCTCGTCGTCGGGGTGCGCGACCAGCGCCACGCACGCGGGCAGCAGCTCGGGGCGGGTCGTCTGGATCTCGATGTCGCCCGAGCCGTCGGTCTTGTGGAAGGCGACGCGATGGTAGGCGGCCTGCTGGTCGCGGTCCTCGAGCTCTGCCTGGGCGATCGCCGAACGGAAGTCGATGTCCCACAGGGTCGGCGCCAGCGACTGGTACGCCTCGCCGCGCTCGAGTCCGCGCAGGAACGCGAGCTGGCTCTGGCGGATCGTGTCGTCGGAGATGGTGCGGTAGGTCTGGGTCCAGTCGACGCTGAGGCCGAGCTGGCGGAACAGCGCCTCGAACTGCTTCTCGTCCTCGACGGTCAGCTTCTCGCACAGCTCGATGAAGTTGCGGCGGCTGATGGGCTGCTGGTCGGCAGCGCGGGACGACTTGTTGTCACCGCCTTCGAACGGCGGCGTGAAGTCGGGGTCGAAGGGCAGAGTCGGGTCGCAGCGCACGCCGTAGTAGTTCTGCACGCGGCGTTCGGTGGGCAGACCGTTGTCGTCCCAGCCCATCGGGTAGAACACGTTCTTGCCGCGCATGCGCTCGAAGCGCGCCTTGATGTCGGTGTGCGTGTACGAGAACACATGCCCGATGTGCAGGCTGCCGGACGCCGTCGGCGGGGGAGTGTCGATCGAGTAGACGCTGTCGCGTCCGGATGCCGTGGCCTGGGCACGATCGAAGAGGAAGGTGCCCTCGTCCGACCAGCGCTCACCCCACTTCGCTTCGAGGCCTTCGAGCGCGGGCTTGTCGGGAATGCGTGACATGGAGGACTCCTCGAACGATGTGTGCGGCACTGTGTGAGCGTGCCTGAGTGTGGTTGTTCGGCGAGTCTACCGGTCGCCGAATGACCGGCCCTAGATCGACTGCGTCCAACAACCGCCGGTAAGATGGAGTGTTCCCCTTCTCCGCATGCATCGAGGTTCCCGAATGCCTTCTTTCCCTGTGCGTCGTCTTCTGCCGCTGGCCGCCCTGGCCGCGGCATCCGCCCTTCTGCTCAGCGCCTGTGCACGACCGGCCGGTGACGCCGGCGGTTCCGAGGCCGAGCTCGTCTGGGCGATCGAGGGCGCCAACCTCTCGGCCGGACACATGGATCCGCAGACCAGCCAGCTCGACGTGTCGGGGATGGTGCAGCGTCAGGTGCTCGACTCCCTGGTCTTCCAGGAGGCCGACGGGTCGTTCTCGCCGTGGCTCGCGAAGAGCTGGAAGGTGTCCGAAGACGGCAAGACGTACACGTTCGAGCTTCGCGACGACGTCGCGTTCTCCGATGGCACGGCGTTCGATGCCGAGGCCGTGAAGGCGAACTTCGACCGGATCGTCGATCCCGCCACCAAGTCGGCGCAGGCGGCGAGCATGCTCGGTGGCGAGCTGTATGCAGGCACCGAGGTCGTCGGCGAGCACACGGTCGAGGTCAGCTTCACTCAGCCGTACGCACCGTTCCTGCAGGCGGCCAGCACGGCGCAGCTCGGGTTCTGGTCGCCGAAGGCGCTCGCGTCGTCGAACGACGAGCTCGCAGCCGGCGGTCCCGACGTCTCGATCGGCACCGGTCCGTTCGTGCTCAGCGAGTACACCGCCGACCAGGAGATCGTCTACACCCGCAACGACGACTACACCTGGGGCCCCGACGGCGCGACGGCTCCGAAGATCAAGACCCTGCGCGTGGAGCTGCTGCCCGAGGCATCCGTCCGCGCCGGCGTGCTCGCATCGGGCGAGGCGGACGTCGCGACCCAGCTGCCGCCGAACGTCGTCGCCGACCTCGGCGACGACGTCACGGTCACCGCCAAGGAGTACCCGGGCCTGCCGTACTCGCTGTTCCTCAACGAGAAGCACGGCGTCTTCGCCGATCAGAAGGTGCGTCAGGCGTTCTCGCGGGCGATCGACATCGATGCGGCCGTCGACGAGATCTTCTTCGGCGAGTTCCCCCGCGCGTGGAGCATCCTTGGTCCCACGACCCCCGGCTACGACAAGAGCCTCGAGGGCAGCTGGCCGTTCGGCGCCGATGAGGCGAACGCCCTGCTCGATGAGGCCGGCTGGACAGAGCGCGGCGCCGACGGCATCCGGATGAAGGACGGCAAGCGCCTCTCGGCCCGCTGGATCGCCTGGACCCCGATCTCGGACGACCGCACCGCGCTCGCCAACGCCATTCAGTCCGACCTGAAGGACGTCGGCTTCGAGATCGTCCGGGAGAAGCTCGAACCCGCCGCCTACAACGAGCAGTACGGCCCGAAGACGTACGACATCACCGACTGGGACTTCTCGGGCGTGGATGCCGACCTGCTGCGCAGCCACCTCGGCACCGACGGGTTCCAGAACGCCTCGCAGGTGAGCGATCCCGCCGTCGACGAACTGCTCGAGCGCGGGCTCTCGACATCGGACACGTCGGAGCGGGCGGAGATCTACACCGAGCTGCAGCAGTGGAACGCCGAGCATGTCGCGATCGTGCCGCTGTACGTGTCATCGCTGATCACCGGATCCGTGAAGGGCGTCGAGGGCCTGGAGTACGACCTGTACGGCCGGCCGCTGTTCTACAGCGCGAGCGTCAGCCGCTGACGTGCGGCGCGCCCTGGTCCGGATCGCCGGGACCGCCGCCTCCGCCGTGCTCGTCCTCTGGGGCGCGGCGACGCTGGCCTTCCTGGCGCTGCGGATCATCCCCGGCGATGCCGTCTCGGTCATGCTCGGCCCGCAGGCGAAGGTGAGCGAGGCGGTGAAGGCGGCGGTCAGGGCCGATCTCGGCCTCGACCGCCCTCCGCTCGAGCAGTACCTCTCGTACATCGGGGGACTCCTGCGTGGTGATCTGGGGACGTCGTATCAGCTCCGGATGCCCGTGACCGAGGTCATCGGCCGTCAGCTCGGGCCCACCGTGCAGCTCACGGCGCTGGCGCTGCTGACCGCGGTTCTCGTCGCGCTCGCCGTGGCGCTGTTCGCGCGACGCGGGCTCGCGAGGACCGTGGTGGTCGCGGGGGAGCTGATCGTGCTCTCGTCGCCGGTGTTCTGGATCGGCATCGTCCTGCTGGCGGTCTTCGCCTTCGGGGTGGGCTGGTTCCCCGTGGCGGGCACGCGCAGCGCTGCCACGGTGGTGCTGCCCGCGCTCACGCTCGCACTTCCGGTCGCGGCGCTGATCGGTCAGGTGCTGCGCGACGGCATCGACGAGGCCGAGCGACAGCCGTTCGCCGAGACCGTCCGCTCCCGCGGCGCCGGATCGTCCCGCCTCGTGCTGCGGCACTCGCTGCGCCACGGCGCGGCGAGCGCGCTCACCCTCACTGCCTATCTCATCGGCTCGCTGCTCGGCGGTGCGGTGCTCGTCGAGACCGTGTTCGCGCGGCCCGGGCTCGGGCGGGTGACGCTGACCGCCATCGTCGACCGCGATCTGCCCGTCGTCGCGGGCGTGATCATGCTCAGCGCCCTCGTGTTCGTCATCGTGAACGTGATCGTCGAGCTGCTGCATCCGATCATCGACCCGCGACTGCGCGCGCGGTCCGCCGCGTTCGAGGCGCCCGCCATCGAGGAGCGCCGATGATCGCCCGACGGGTGGGGCTGGGGTGCGCCGCGGCCTTCCTCGTCGTCGTCGCGCTCGCCGCGGCATTTCCCGACCTGCTCGCCACCCATGACCCGCTGCGCACCGATGTGCGCTCGGCGCTCGAGGCGCCGGGGCCGGCCCACCTGTTCGGCACCGACCAGTCGGGCCGCGACGTGTTCTCGCGGGTCGTGCACGGAGCCGCACGCTCCGTCGGGATCGGACTGCTGGCGACGACGCTCGCGGTGATCGCCGGTCTCGTGCTCGGCTCGCTCTCGGGCGTCGCACCCCGAGCGGTGGATGCCGCGGCGATGCGCGTCACCGACATCCTGCTCGCTTTCCCCGAATTCCTCATCGCGCTGATCGTCGTGGCGGTGCTCGGCCCTGGCGCGGTCAACGTCGCCATCGCGGTGACGATCGCGGCGGTGCCGGTGTACATCCGGCTCGCCCGCACGCAGACCCGCACGCTGCGCATCGCAGAGCACGTGGAGGCGGCCCGCATCCTGGGCGTCGGCGCCGTGCGCACCTTCACCCGGCACGTCGCGCCCGGGGTCCTCGGGACGCTGAGCGTGCTCGCCACCATCGGCATCGGGTCGAGCATCCTCGCCGCCGCCGGCCTCAGCTTCCTCGGCCTCGGCCCCTCGGAGCCGGCTCCGGAATGGGGACTCATGCTCTCGGGCGGACGCAATGTGCTCGGCCGCGCCTGGTGGATCTCGGTCTTCCCGGGTCTTGCCATCACGCTGACCGTGATCAGCGCCACGGTGCTCGGCCGAGCCCTGCGCGCGCGAGCCGAGGGGAGGCGCTCATGAGCGCGGTGCACGTGCGGGGACTGCGCATCCGCATCGGCGCGCAGGCGATCGTCGACGGGGTCGATCTCGACATCGCCCCGGGCGAGTGCGTGGCGATCGTCGGCGAATCCGGGGCCGGCAAGTCGCTCACCGCACGTGCGCTGCTCGGGATGCTGCCGGACGGCGCCCGCATGACAGCGGACGAGCTGCGGATCGACGGCATCGACGCCGCCGGGCTCGGCGAGGCCTCGTGGCGTGCCCTGCGCGGCCGGCGCGTCGCGCTCGTCTCGCAGGACGCGCTGGCCGCGCTCGATCCGCTGCGCCGGATCGGCCGCGAGGTCGCCGAGCCGATGGAGATCCACCGCCTGCACCGCAGTGACCGGCAGGCGCAGGTCGTGCGGCTGCTGGCTTCCGTGTCGCTGCCCGAACCGGAGAGGCGCGCGCGCAGCCGCCCGCACGAGCTGTCGGGCGGGATGCGTCAGCGAGCGCTGATCGCGTCGGCACTCGCCGCCGATCCCGCGGTGCTGGTCGCCGACGAGGCGACGACGGCGCTGGACGCCACGGTGCAGGCGCGCATCCTCGCTCTGTTGCGCTCGATCGCCGACGACGGACGAGCCGTACTGTTCATCAGCCACGACTTCGCGGCGGTGCGGCGGGTGGCCGATCGGGTGCTGGTGATGCGCGCGGGGCGCATCGTGGAGCACGGTGGCGTGGCGGAGGTCATGGCGTCGCCGCGCGAGGAGTACACCCGCGCCCTCGTCGAGGCGAGCATCCTGCGCGCGCGCACCCCGACGCGACCGGCGGGTGAGCTGCTGCTGCAGGTGCGCGACGTGTCGAAGCGGTTCGAGCGGCCCGCGGTCATCGGCGCCTCATTCGCTCTCGTGTCCGGCCGCACGCTCGGCGTCGTCGGGGAGTCCGGGTCAGGCAAGACGACCCTCGCCCGGATGCTGATCGGCGTGGAGCGGCCCGACAGCGGAGTGATCGAGTGGGCGTCGGCGCAGCGGGTGCAGCTCGTGCACCAGAATCCGCTCGGCGCGTTCGACCCGCGGTGGACGATCGGCCGGTCGATCGCCGAGGCGCTGCAGGCCGCCGGCGCCCGTCGTGGCGATCGCTCCGCTGCCGTGGCGGCCCTGCTCGCGGAGGTGGGACTGGATGCGGAGCTCGGACGTCGGCGCCCTCGTCAGCTGTCCGGCGGGCAGCTGCAGCGCGCCGCCATCGCACGGGCGCTCGCCGCCGACCCGCAGGTGCTCGTGCTCGATGAGCCGGTGTCCGCTCTGGACCCCACCGTGCGCGCTCGGGTGCTCGACCTGCTCGCGCGCCTGCAGATCGAACGCGGGCTGACGATGGTCTTCGTCTCGCACGACCTCGCTGTCGTCGCGGCGGTCTGCGACGACGTGCTGGTGATGCGCGACGGTGTGATCGTCGAGCGCGGCCCTGTGGCCGACGTGTTCGCCGCGCCGACGCATCCGTTCACGAGGGAGCTCCTCGCCGCCGGCAGATGAGCGGCGGAGTGGGCACCAGGGCGCGTCGGCTCCCAGCGAAATCCCAGGTTCGCTATGGTGGGGCGCAGCAGCGACGACGAAGCCCTGCCGAAAGGAAGCGCCGCAATGACTCCCGTTCTTCTCATGCTCATCGGATTGGCGATCTTCGCCGTCGGATACCTGTTCTACTCGCGGTACCTGGCCAATCGGGTCTACCGCCTCGACGCGTCTTTCGCGACCCCCGCTCACGAGCTCAACGACGGCGTGGATTACGTGCCGACGAACAAGTTCATCCTCTGGGGGCACCACTTCACCTCGGTCGCCGGCGCGGCGCCCATCGTGGGGCCCGCCATCGCGGTGATCTGGGGATGGGTTCCGGCCTTCCTCTGGGTCACGCTCGGCACGGTGTTCTTCGCCGGCATGCACGACCTCGGAGCGCTGTGGGCCTCGACCCGCAACAAGGGCCGATCGATCGGCGCCCTGTCGGCGCGCTACATCGGCAAGCGTGGCGCCGGCCTGTTCCTCGTCGTGATCTTCCTGCTGCTGCTCATGGTGATCGCCGCCTTCGCGGTCGTCATCAAGAACCTGCTGATCTCCACACCCAGTGCGGTGATCCCCACCTGGGGAGCGATCGTGGTCGCACTGCTCGTCGGCATCGCCGTGTATCGCCTGCGCTGGCCGCTGCTGCCCGTGACCGTCGTCGGCGTCGCCACGCTGTATGGGCTGATCGTGCTCGGCGACCAGATGCCGGTCGTGCTGCCGGACGACTTCCTCGGCATGGGGCCTGCGACCTTCTGGATCCTCGCGCTGTTCGTCTACGGAGCCATCGCCTCGCTGCTGCCGGTGTGGGTGCTGCTGCAGCCGCGTGACTACATCAACGGCGTGCAGCTCTTCGTCGGGCTGATCCTGCTGTTCGGGTCGGTGCTCACCGCGACGCTCTTCTCGGGGGCCGCACCCGAGATCGTCGCGCCCGCGATCAACACCGCCGTTCCCGAGGGGACGCCGAGCATGGTTCCCCTGCTGTTCGTCACCATCGCGTGCGGTGCGATCTCGGGATTCCACGGCATGGTCTCGTCCGGCACGAGCTCGAAGCAGCTCGACAAGGAGACCGACGCCCGGTTCGTCGGCTACTTCGGCGCGGTGGGCGAGGGGCTGCTGTCGCTCGGAACGATCCTCGCGGTGATCGCAGGGTTCCGCACGGTCGCCGAGTGGGACGAGGTGTACAGCGCGTTCGGCGCGGGCGGCGTCGGAGCCTTCGTGACCGGTGGCGGTGCGCTGATGCAGGCGGGCATCGGGCTGCCCGCCTCGCTCAGCGCCACGGTGCTCGCCACCATGGCGGTGCTGTTCGCGGCGACGACCATGGATACCGGCATGCGCCTGCTGCGCTTGGTCGTACAGGAGATCGGCGACTCGGTGAAGCTGCGGATCACGAAGGTGCCCGCGACGATTGTCGTCGTCGTGGTCGGTCTCGGGCTCACCTTCTCGCAGGGCCTCGGCGGCGACGGCGGTCTTCGCATCTGGCCCCTGTTCGGAACGACGAACCAGCTGATGGCCTCGCTGACCCTGTCGATCATCGCGGTCATGCTCATCCGCAAGCGCCGCAACCCTCTGCCGGCGCTGATCCCGCTGGTGATCGTCTTCGTGCTGTCGTTCTGGGCGGCGATCGAGCAGCTCGCGTCGTTCGCCGACCCTGCGAAGGCGGACTGGCTGCTGTTCGCGCTGGATGTCATCATCATCGCCTCGAGCGTCTGGGTCGCCGTGGAGGCTGTGCTCGCGATGCGTCGGGCCGCGCGGGAGGAACCCGAGCACGAGGATGAGGACGCCCGGCTCGAGGCGGTTCGCGAGGAGGTCTGATCGATGAGTCGCACCGAGGCGGCCCGGCGCCTGCGCCGGCGCTGGGCCGCCTTCCGGCGGGGGCTGGCGGAGTACTACGCCGGCCCCTATCGGCAGATGCTCGCCCGCGAGCAGCGCGATGAGGACGACCTGTTCACCCTGATCGTGCTCGGCGAGGCGCTCGGTGTTCCCGACCCGGCGGCGTACTACAGCGTCGAGCTCATGCCCCTCGTCGCCGATGACTTCCACCGCTGGCACCGACGGATGGGCATGCCGCGATCACCCCTGGATCACGTCTCGTGCTGCTAGACGCTTTTCGGCGCCCCCTGCTGTTCGTGGGCGGCAAGGGCGGCGTAGGCAAGACGTCTCTGGCATCCGCGCTCGCCGTCGCACGCGCCCGCACTGGTGAGCGCGTGCTGGTGGTCTCGACAGACCCGGCCCACAACCTCGGGCATCTGTGGCGCATCGAGGCGGGCGACGCCCCGGTGAGGTTGGGGCGATTCGGTGGCGGAGTCGTCGACGGGGTCGAGATCGACCCGCAAGCCACGATCGACAGGCACCTGGCCGCGGTCGAGGGCACGATGCTGTCGATGCTGCCCGAACGGCAGCACGGCCCTGCGCACACGCATCTCGAGCGCGCACGCCATGCACCGGGCAGTCACGAGTCGGCGGTGCTGGAGCGCATCGCGGAGTTCGTGGAGGCCGGACGCACCGACTACGACGCCGTCATCTTCGACACCGCTCCATCGGGACACACACTGAGGCTGCTGGCTCTGCCGGGACAGCTCGCGGGGTGGACGGAGACGCTGCTGCGCAATCGCGACCGCTCCGAGCGATTCTCGGCAGCCATGCGTGGGCTGACGGGCGCGCCGGATGCCCAGGCCGAGGCTCAGTCCGATCTCCGCCGCGCCCTGCAGCGACGACGCGACCGCTTCGCGGCGATGCAGCAGGCCGTCGCGGACCCGGCGCAGTGCGGGTTCGCGGTCGTGTTCACCGCCGAGGCCCTTCCCGTCGCCGAGACGCTCGAGGTGGTGGCGAACCTGCGGGGAATGGGCGTCGCCGTCGGCGCACTGATCGCCAACCGGCGCTCGCCCGCCGATGCCGGCGAGCTGCTGGCGGCACGTCGCACCGTCGAGGACGCGCACCTCCGGCATGTGCGAGATGCCGTGCCCGATGCCGCGGTGATCGAGATCCCGCTGATCGCCGGGGAGCTGACGGGCGTCCAGGCGCTCGTGGCCCTCGCCGACACGCTGGTTGAGGCCGAGCGGATCTGAAGCACTTCGGATCCGAGACCGATTGCCTGCGACCATCCGTCAGATGTATCTTCAGCGCATGGCGCGACCTGGGCGGCCGGCTCAGCTGGAGGCGGGGATGATCGACCGGCGGGCCCGGCGCTCGCCGCTCGCCCGTCGGCGACCAGACCGGGGACGGAAGATGAGATGACGGAAGACCAGCGGACCAGTCCCATCGAGTGGATGCGGCGGAACAGCCGTCCGCTCGGCGCAGCGGGCGCGGTCATCGCGACAGGAATGAGCGCACTGTGGGTCGTTGTCGTCCCGGGCAAGGCCGACACCGTCTCAGGTGTGCACGAGATGGCCATCCGATGGGGACACCCGGTGTGCTGGGCGCTGCTTGCGATCGTCGGCATCCTCGTCGCGGTCGCCGCGCCGAAGCGCATCCGCGACGTGGTCGCGCTGCTGGCGGCCGCCAGCTACGCGGCCTTCGTCGTCGGGATGCTCTGGCCCTGACGACGCCGGATCCGTATACGGCATGCGGGTGCGCGAGACGCGGCGGGACGCGTAGAATGGGCGCACAAGCTGTGATCCGGCCATCACCGGGGAGCTCTCGGAAGAAAGGTCGTCAGACCGACTAGAACCGAGCGGGGCAGGCCCGTCATCGCCGCAGTGAGAGCGGCTTCGTGAGAAGCACGCAGGGTGGTACCGCGGTCCGTGCACGCACGGGTCGTCCCTGCAGCAGCATCCGCCCACGACCACTGCGAGAGACGATGACCTATCCGCGCCCTTCACTTCGACTCGCTGACGCCCGCTCAGGGGAGGCGACAAGCTCTTCGACCGGCTCAGCGCAGGCACCAGGGACCGAATCCGCCTTCGGTCCTGCCGCCGTCACCCCGAGCCCGCGCTTTCCCGAGATCGAGCGCGAGGTGCTCGACTTCTGGAAGACAGACGACACCTTCCGCGCCTCGATCGCGCAGCGCGAGGGCGCCGACGAGTGGGTCTTCTACGACGGCCCGCCCTTCGCCAACGGCCTGCCGCACTACGGGCACCTGCTCACCGGCTACGCGAAGGACGTCTTCCCGCGTTTTCAGACGATGATCGGCAAGAAGGTCGATCGCGTCTTCGGGTGGGACACGCACGGTCTTCCCGCCGAACTCGAGGCGATGAAGCAGCTCGGCATCACCGAGAAGAGCGAGATCGAGCAGATGGGCATCGACGTCTTCAACGCGAAGGCGCGCGACTCGGTGCTCACCTACACCCGCGAGTGGCAGGACTACGTGACCCGCCAGGCCCGCTGGGTCGACTTCGAGCGCGGCTACAAGACCCTCGATCTCGGCTACATGGAGAGCGTGCTCTGGGCGTTCAAGACGCTCTACGACAAGGGCCTCGCCTACGAGGGCTACCGTGTGCTGCCGTACTGCTGGCGCGACGAGACCCCGCTGTCGGCGCATGAGCTGCGCATGGACGACGACGTCTACAAGGACCGCCAGGACCCCTCGGTCACCGTGACCTTCCCCCTGGTGGGCGCCAAGGCCGAGACGCTCGGCCTCACCGCCGTCCGCGCCCTCGCCTGGACGACCACCCCGTGGACCCTCCCCACCAACCTCGCCCTCGTCGTCGGCCCCGACATCGAGTACGTGGTGCTGCCCGGCGGACCGAACGGCGCCGCCGACATCGTGCCGGGCGACGACCCGGCCGAGAGCGATGCGCATCGCTACATGCTCGCCCGCGACCTGCTCGGCGGCTACGCCAAGGATCTGGGATACGAGTCAGCAGACGACGCGCTCGCCGCCGTGCAGCAGACCGTGCTCGGCGCGGAGCTGGCCGACGTCGCATACGACAGGCTCTTCGACTACTACGCGGATGCCGAGATCTGGGGCACCGAGAACGCCTGGCGCATCCTCGTCGACGACTACGTGACCACCACCGACGGCACCGGCATCGTGCACCAGGCGCCGGCCTACGGTGAGGACGACCAGCGGGTGACGAACGCCGCCGGCATCCCGACGATCATCTCGCTCGACGACGGCGGGCGGTTTCTGCCGTCGGTCACCGATGTCGCCGGTGAGCTGTGGATGGACGCGAACACGCCGCTCATCCGCCTGCTGCGCGCGGCGGGACGGATGCTGCGCGAGCAGAGCTACGTGCACTCCTACCCGCACTGCTGGCGCTGCCGGAACCCGCTGATCTACAAGGCGGTGTCGAGCTGGTTCATCCGCGTCACCGAGATCAAGGACGATCTGCTCGCCAACAACGAGCAGATCACCTGGGTGCCCGAGAACGTCAAGCACGGCCAGTTCGGCAAGTGGCTCGAGGGCGCCCGCGACTGGTCGATCAGCCGCAACCGCTACTGGGGCTCACCTATCCCGATCTGGAAGAGCGACGACCCCGAGCACCCGCGCGTCGATGCCTACGGATCCCTCGAAGAGCTCGAGCGCGACTTCGGCACGCTGCCGCGAAACCCCGAGGGCGAGGTAGACCTGCACCGCCCGTACATCGACGACCTCACGCGTCCCAACCCGGACGACCCGACCGGGCGCAGCACGATGCGCCGCATCGAGGACGTCTTCGACGTGTGGTTCGACTCGGGATCGATGCCGTACGCGCAGGTGCACTACCCGTTCGAGAACCAGGAGTGGTTCGACTCGCACTCGCCGGCCGACTTCATCGTCGAGTACATCGGGCAGACCCGCGGCTGGTTCTATGTGATGCACGTGCTCTCGACCGCGCTGTTCAACCGCCCGGCGTTCACCGGCGTGAGCTGCCACGGCATCGTGCTCGGCAGCGACGGCTACAAGATGTCGAAGTCGCTGCGCAACTACCCGGACGTCAGCGAGGTGCTCGACCGGGACGGGTCGGATGCCATGCGCTGGTTCCTCATGTCGAGCTCGGTGCTGCGCGGCGGCAACCTGGCCGTCACCGAGGAGGGCATCCGCGCCGGGGTGCGCGAGTTCATCCTGCCACTGTGGAACTCGTGGTACTTCTTCGCGACCTACGCCAATGCTTCGGGTGACGGTGGATACGAGGCGTCGTGGCGCACCGACTCGACCGACGTGCTCGACCGGTACATCCTCGCCCGTCTCGGCGACCTCGTACGCGAGGTGCGCGCCGACCTCGAGGGGCTCGACTCGACGACGGCATCGGCACGCCTGCGCGACTTCGCCGAGGTGCTCACCAACTGGTACATCCGGCGCTCCCGCGACCGCTTCTGGGAGGGCGCCGGCGACGACCCGAAGAGCCGTGAGGCCTTCGACACGCTCTACACGGTGCTCGAGACGCTGACGCGCGTCGCGGCTCCGCTCGTGCCGCTGATCGGCGAGCGCGTGTGGCAGGGCCTGACCGGCGGGCGCAGCGTGCACCTGACCGACTGGCCGGATGCGGACGCGTTCCCCGCTGCGGATGAGGTGCGTGACGCCATGGACGCGGTCCGCGAGCTCTCCAGCGTCGGCAACGCGCTGCGCAAGAAGGAGAAGCTGCGCGTGCGACTGCCGCTCGCCCGCCTCACGGTCGTGTCGCCGCTCGCGGCGGACCTCGCCCAGTTCGAGGGCATCCTGCGAGAAGAGCTCAACGTGAAGTCGGTCGAGCTGGTGCAGCTCGCCGAGACGACGGCATCCGAGTACGGCATCACCCACCGCCTCAGCGTCAACGCCCGCGCCGCGGGACCGCGCCTGGGCAAGGAGGTGCAGAGGGTCATCCGCGCGGCGAAGGACGGCTTCTGGGCCGAGGAGGGCGGGGTGGTGACCGCCGACGGCATCGCTCTCGAGCCGCACGAGTACGACCTGGTGCTCGAGACCGCAGGGCGCCCGGAAGGCGAGGCCCTCGCCCTGGTGCCCGGCGGCGGGTTCATGCTGCTCGACACCGTGACCACGCCGGAGCTCGAGGCCGAGGGGATGGCGCGGGATGCGATCCGCGTCGTGCAGGAGGCTCGCAAGAACGCCGGTCTCGACGTGAGCGACCGCATCGTGCTCGCTCTGAACGTCTCCGCGGCGGACGCGGAGGCTCTCCGTCAGCACGCCGACCTGATCGCCGGCGAGACGCTCGCGGTCGGATTCGCGGTGCAGCCCACCGACGAGATCGAGCAGGTGGCCGAAAGCCTGGGCAGTCCCGGTGACGGCGTGTTCCGCACCAGCGCCAAGGCGCTGGGATCGCAGAAGGCGACGATCATCGTCACGATCGATTCGAACGTCGCCCAGGAGGCAGCGCGATGAGCGACACCCAGCGGGCCGACGTCGTCTACGAAAAGCTGCTCGAGCGGGCGGGGGAGCGGTGGGTTCAGCCGCGCAAGGAGCGGGTCGCCCGCATCCTGACCCTGCTCGACGATCCGCAGCGCACCTACCGCGTCGTGCACATCACCGGCACGAACGGCAAGACCTCGACTGCGCGCATGATCGAGAGCCTGCTGCGCTCGCACGGGCTGCGCACCGGCCTGTTCACCAGCCCGCACCTCAAGCGCTTCACCGAGCGGATCATGATCGACGGCGAGCCGATCGCCGATGGAGCTGTGGCGGACGCCTGGGATGAGATCGAGCCGTTCGTCGACATCGTCGACGCCGAGCTGGAGGCTGCGGGAGACGCGCCGCTGACGTTCTTCGAGCTGCTCACGGTGCTCGCCTTCGTCGCCGCGTCGGACGCGCCGGTCGACGTGCTCGTGCTGGAAGTGGGAATGGGCGGGTCGTGGGACTCGACCAACACCGCCGACGGCGACGTCGCGGTCTTCGCGCCGATCGACATGGATCACGCAGACCGTCTCGGCGCCACGGTCGAGGCCATCGCCGAGGTGAAAGCCGGGATCATCAAAGACGGCGCCGCCGTCGTCTCGGCGGAGCAGAAGCCCGAGGTCGCGGCGGTGCTGCGCCGCGTCGCAAGCGAGAAGGATGCGACGATCGCGTTCGAGGGCGAGGATTTCGGACTCAGCGATCAGAAGCTCGCCGTCGGTGGTCAGCTGATCGGCATCCGCGGACTGGCCGGCGATTACGTCGACGAGTACCTCCCGTTGTACGGCGCGCACCAGGGGCACAACGCCGCCCTCGCCGTCGCCGCGGTCGAGTCGCTGATCGGCGGGGCATCGCAGCGCATCGTCGGCGACATCCTCGCCGACGGGCTGCAGAACGCGACATCTCCGGGGCGCCTGCAGCTGGTCGGCATCGCGCCGACTGTGGTCGTGGATGCCGCGCACAACCCGCACGGCGCCGCAGCGCTGGCGCGCTCGCTCGATGACAGCTTCGACTTCGACGAATGGGGGCTCGTGCTCGGCGTGTTCGCCGACAAGGACGCTGACGGCATCGTCGATCAGCTGCTCCCGCAGGTCGCCGAGGTGTTCGCGACAGCTCCCGATTCCGATCGCGCGGCGGATGCGGATGCCATCGCCGACCTCGTCGAGGAGCGCGGCCGCCGCGCGAGCGTGCATCCGACCCTCGCCGACGCCGTCGATGCGGCCCGGGAGTGGGCGGCCTCGGCCGACCGTCGCGCCGTGGTGATCGCAGGCTCGATCGTGCTGGCGGGCGAGGCCCTGCTGCTCTCGGAGGAGGAGGACTGGAAGTCGGGGTGGCGCGCATGACCGCCCGCGCCGCACGACCCGTCCGCGCGCCCCGCACCCTGGTGCAGAAGCTCGGGGCGATCGTTCTCGGATTCGAGGCGATCGGCGCCCTGCTCGCGGGGCTCGTGATCTTCGGGCTCAAGGCACTGCCCGCGGGCATGCCGCCTTGGTGGGGGATCGTGGCAGGTGCGGTCGTCGCGATCGCGCTCGTCGCGGTCGCCGGCGCCATCGCGAAGCCGTGGGCCGTCCCCGCCGGGTGGGCGCTGCAGGTCGTCATCGCGCTCGGCGCGCTGCTCGTGCCCGCGATCGCGTTCGTCGTGCTGATTTTCGGCGGCATGTGGGCGTATGCGACGATCGGTGGGGCCCGCATCGACCGACAGCGGCCGACGGGCCCGCCGGCAGAACCTCACACAGAGAGCGAATGACATGGCCACTGAAGAAACCCTCGTCCTCGTCAAGCCCGATGGCGTCGCCCGCGGCCTGACCGGCAGCATCCTCGCCCGCATCGAGGCGAAGGGCTACTCGCTCGTCGACCTGCGCCTGGTCGAGCCCGACCGAGACCGGCTCGCCGCGCACTACGCCGAGCACGAGGGCAAGCCGTTCTACGAGCCCCTGCTCGAGTTCATGATGTCGGGCCCGTCGGTGGCCATCCGCCTCGCGGGGAACCGCGTCATCGAGGGGTTCCGCTCGCTCGCGGGAACCACCGATCCGACCACTGCAGCCCCCGGCACCATCCGCGGCGACTTCGGCCGCGACTGGGGCCTGAAGGTGCAGCAGAACCTCGTGCACGGCTCCGACAGCCCGGAGTCCGCGGCACGCGAGCTCGGCATCTGGTTCGACTGACGTCGACACGGATGAAGGGAGGGGCACCGGCCGGTGCCCCTCCCTTCATCGTCGTCAGCGGATCAGGTGGGGTCAGAAGACCATGTCGATGACCTCGCCCAGCAGGTCGAGCCCGGCGAGCTGCGCCATCGCGATGACGATCGCGTAGGCGAGGATCGTCGCCAGCGGCACCCACACCATGAGTCGCCCGGCGCGCTCACGCGCCGCCGCGGATCGACCGAGGGTGCCGTTGCGCACGAGATGCAGCGCGGTCGCGAAGAAGGTCGGGATGGTCACCGCCCAGGTCGCCATGCACCATGGGCACAGGGTGTGCAGGTTGTAGATGCTCTGACCGATCAGCCAGCACACGAAGATGAAGGCGCCGAGCACGCCGACGCCGAACAGGCCCCAGAACCAGCGGGGGAACCGCACTCCTGCGAGCACGGCGACACCCACCACGAGCACCGCCATCCATGCGGTGACTCCTATCAGCGGATTGGGGAAGCCGAAGACCGCCCCCTGCCACGATCCGAGGTTCTTGTCGCACTGCAGCATGACGCTCACGTAGCAGCTCGACGTCTCGCCCGGATTCTCGAGCACGTAGAACTTCTCGATCGTGAGTTGGAACGCTGCCCACCATCCGAGTATCGCGGCGACGACGAGCCAGATTCCGTAGCCGACATGGCGGGTGCGCGCGGTGGTCATAGCGCTGATTATCCCAGCGGCGGCTATGCCGCTCGGGTGAATCGCGGCGCGCGAGCCGAATGCGGTTCCGCTGTCGGGGCGCGGTAGTGCGATAATGACTGAGGACGACGTCGCGCTCACGTGCGACCGAATCGACAAGACTTCGGGGTCATGTGCCCCAGGCGGTCGGGCCGCAGAGCCGACCTCCAGCCGATCGAGTTCGCGGCCGCTGTTTCGCCGCACGAGTTTTCGCGGCGCACGCAGTGCCCGCGCAGGGAGCTAGCCAGAGATGGCCGATGAGAACGATGACAAGAACACCCCCACCCTCGACGAGACGCCGGCGCAGCCGGTAGTCGAGAGCGTCGCGCCCGCGGAGACGGCTCCGTCCGTCGCGGCTGACCAGCCCGGCGAGGCTGATCAGCCGGTCGCAGCTGACCAGCTCGTCGCAGCCGACCCACCCGTCGCGCCTGACCAGCCCGCCGCGGCTGACCAGCCCGTCGCCGTGGAGCAGGACGCCGCCGCGGATCAGGATGCCGCGCAGCAGCCCCGCGATGACCAGCCGAGCGCTGACCAGCCGAGCGCTCAGCTGCCGAGTACCCAGTCAGCGAGCGCCGAATCCGCGAGTGCCGAGCAGCCCGCAGCGCCGGCATCCACGTCCGCCGACGCGGCCGAGGCCGCCCAGCCGGCCGAGCCCGCCCAGCCGGCTGAGCCCGAGGCGCCGAAGCCCGTCACCGCGGTGAGCCTGGGCCTCCTGCCCGAGGTGTTCGTCTCGAAGGTGTCGACCCAGCTGCACTTCTACGCACCCGAGATCGTCCCGCTGCCCGCGCGCGGCAGCCGCGACGACGACGAGGGTGACGATCGCGACAGCGCGTTCCGTCGGGGACGCGGCCGCCGCCGCGGCGAGAGCGACGAGACCCGTGACGAGCCGCGTCAGCGTCAGCGTCACGTCGAGTACATCACCGAACCGAAGGCTATCAAGGGCTCTACGCGACTCGAGGCCAAGAAGCAGCGTCGCCGCGACGGCCGCGATGCAGGCCGTCGCCGCCCGGTGGTGACCGAGGCCGAGTTCCTCGCCCGCCGCGAGTCCGTCGACCGCATGATGGTCGTGCGGTCCAAGAACGGCCGCACGCAGATCGGCGTGCTGGAAGACGACGTGCTCGTCGAGCACTACGTGGCCCGCAACCAGGATGCCTCGCTGATCGGCAACGTCTACCTCGGTCGCGTGCAGAACGTGCTGCCCAGCATGGAAGCCGCGTTCGTCGACATCGGCCGCGGCCGCAACGCCGTGCTGTACTCCGGAGAGGTCGACTGGGACGGCGTCGAGACCGGGAATCAGCCCCGTCGCATCGAACTGGCGCTCAAGGCCGGCGACCGGGTGCTCGTGCAGGTCACGAAAGACCCCGTGGGGCACAAGGGCGCCCGTCTGACGAGCCAGATCTCGCTCCCCGGGCGCTACCTCGTGTACGTGCCCGGCGGGTCGATGAACGGCATCTCGCGCAAGCTCCCCGACAACGAGCGCGCCCGCCTCAAGCGCATCCTGAAAGAGGTGCTGCCGGAATCGTCCGGGGTGATCGTGCGCACTGCCGCCGAGGGCGCCACCGAAGAGCAGCTGACCCGCGACGTGCAGCGTCTCACCTCGCAGTGGGAGCACATCCAGAAGCAGGTGCAGACGCAGCAGGCCCCGGCGCTGCTGCACGCCGAGCCCGACCTCCTGGTCAAGATCGTGCGCGACGTCTTCAACGAAGACTTCACCCGCATGACCATCCAGGGCGACGACGCCCAGCGCACCATCCGCGCGTACCTCGAGAGCGTCGCACCCGACCTGCTCGAGCGGGTCGAGACGTACACCGACGATGTCGATCCGTTCGACGCGTACCGGATCACCGAGCAGATCGAGAAGGCGCTCGACCGCAAGGTGTGGCTTCCCTCCGGCGGCTCGCTGGTGATCGACCGCACCGAGGCGATGACGGTCGTCGACGTCAACACCGGCAAGTTCGTCGGCTCGGGCGGCAACCTCGAAGAGACCGTCACCAAGAACAACCTCGAGGCCGCCGAGGAGATCGTCCGGCAGCTGCGTCTGCGCGACATCGGCGGCATCATCGTGGTCGACTTCATCGACATGGTGCTCGAGTCCAACCGCGATCTCGTGCTGCGCCGCCTGGTGGAGTGCCTGAGCCGCGACCGCACCAAGCACCAGGTCGCCGAGGTGACCTCGCTCGGACTCGTGCAGATGACCCGCAAGAAGCTCGGCCTTGGCCTGCTCGAGACCTTCAGCGAGGCGTGCGACGTCTGTGCGGGTCGAGGAGTGATCGTGCACCACGACCCCGTCGTCAAGCACCGCAGCAGCAGCAGCAGTGGATCGAACGGCGGCGGACAGAACCGCCGGTCGCGCGGCGGACAGCAGCAGCACTCCGCTTCCGCAGGGGAGAAGCAGGCGTCCGCCAACGGCGGCACCCACAGCATCACCGAGGTCGCGAAATCGGCCCTGGCGGCCATTGCCGCGTCGACTATCGTCGTCAACGGCGAAACCGCGCCGGACCAGCCGACGACCGACGAGCAGTCGGCACCGGAGACGCCCGCGCAGAACGAGCGCCCGAAGAAGCGCAAGAAGCGCGGAGGCGAGCGCAAGGGCGGACCGAAGACGCAGACCGAGCAGCTGCTCGACTCCGTGCTCGATGCTCTTCCCGAGCCGAAGGCGCCCGGTCAGGGCCGCAACCGGCGACGGGTCACCACCGCCATGCTGACACCGAACTCATCTTCCGGGGGATCAGCGCCGGTCGCGGGCTCGGACCCGCAGCCCTGATCGGATCAGCCGCCTGGTGAGCTCCTTGCCGCCCACGTGCACCGCACCGGCGGCGAGGAGTCTCGGCAGCGCGTCCTCGGGCACGTCGTAGTGGTCGCGGTCGAAGGCGCGGGCCGGGATGCCGTGCTGCGCCGCGAACGCATGCAGCTCTGCGAGGTCCGAGTCGCTGACGAGATGCGCCCACATCCTGCCGTGAGCAGGCCAGATGGCGTCGTCGACGAGAACGGTCATGACGAGATCCTAGACGTGACACGCGACCGGCCCCGCTTTGCGGCATCGGCGATGATCCGGTAAAGTTGTCCTTTGGTGCGAGACCCCTGACGGCTTTGCCGATCGCAGGAGAAGTCTTGCGTCCGCATCCGTCGCCCCGGGCGATGTACGCAAGCAACAGTCTTCCCGTGAGATTCCCGGAGCGATCCGCTCCCCAACGAAACAGGTATGAAGTGGTTTACGCAGTAGTGCGCGCCGGTGGCCGGCAGGAGAAGGTCGAGGTCGGCACGATCGTTCAGCTCGACCGTGTTCAGGCTGCCCAGGGCGAGAACATCGAGCTTCCCGCCGTGCTTCTCGTCGATGGTGCCTCTGTGACCACCGACGCCGACAAGCTGGCGCAGGTCAAGGTCACGGCTGAGGTTCTCGGCAACCTCCGCGGACCGAAGATCGTCATCCAGAAGTACAAGAACAAGACCGGCTACAAGAAGCGCCAGGGCCACCGTCAGGAGCTCACGCGCGTCAAGATCACCGGCATCAAGTAAGCACGGAAGAGGCTCAGGACATGGCACATAAGAAGGGCGCGAGCTCGACCCGCAACGGTCGTGACTCCAACGCACAGCGACTCGGCGTGAAGCGCTTCGGCGGTCAGACCGTCAACGCCGGCGAGATCCTCGTCCGTCAGCGCGGCACGCACTTCCACCCCGGCGCAGGCGTCGGCCGTGGCGGCGACGACACGCTGTTCGCTCTCGAGGCGGGCGCTGTCGAGTTCGGCACCAAGGGCGGCCGCAAGGTCGTCAACATCGTCGCAGCCGCTCAGTAAGAGCAGCAGACTTCCTGGACGGGGCGGGCTTCGGCTCGCCCCGTCTTCGTATCCCAGCCCTTCATGGGCTCAGGGACCCAGTTCAAGGAGTGACATGGTCACCTTCGTCGACACCGTCACGCTGCATCTGCGCGCCGGCAGGGGCGGCAACGGCTGCGTCTCGGTGCATCGCGAGAAGTTCAAGCCGCTCGGCGGCCCGGACGGCGGCAAGGGCGGCGACGGAGGCGACATCATCCTCGTCGCCGACCCGCAGGTGACGACGCTGCTGTCGTACCACCATTCGCCGCACCGCACGGGCGGCAACGGCGGCTTCGGCATGGGCGATCACCGCTCCGGGTACGACGGGGAGTCCTTGGAGCTTCCGGTGCCCGTCGGCACCGTGGTGAAGAGCGTCGACGGCGATGTGCTGCACGACATGATCATCCCCGGCGAGAAGTACGTGGTCGCCGAGGGCGGCCGCGGCGGGCTCGGCAACGCGGCACTCGCCTCGCCCAAGCGCAAGGCTCCCGGCTTCGCACTGCTCGGCACGCCCGGCCAGGAGTGCTCGGTCGTGCTCGAGCTGAAGACCGTCGCCGATGTGGCGCTCGTCGGCTACCCGTCCGCGGGGAAGTCGAGCCTGATCGCGGCGCTGTCGGCGGCACGGCCGAAGATCGCCGATTACCCGTTCACCACCCTGCATCCGAATCTCGGCGTCGTGCAGGCCGGCGACAGCCGGTACACGGTCGCCGACGTGCCAGGCCTGATCGAGGGCGCAAGCGAGGGCAAGGGACTGGGACTCGAGTTCCTCCGTCACGTCGAACGGTGCAGCGCGCTGCTGCACGTGCTCGACTGCGCGACGCTCGAGCCGGGACGCGATCCTCTCTCCGACCTCGACGTGATCCTGGCCGAGCTGGCGGCCTACGAGGTCCCGGAGGGCCAGACGCCGCTGCTCGAGCGCCCACAGCTGGTGGCGCTGAACAAGGTCGACGTGCCCGAGGCGCGTGAGCTCGCCGAGATGGTCCGACCCGACATCGAGGCGCGCGGGTTCCGCGTCTTCGAGATCTCGACGGTGGCCCGTGAGGGGCTGCGCGCGCTGAGCTTCGCCCTGGCCGAGCTCGTCGACCAGCACCGCGCGGAGGTCGCCGTCGAGGTTCCGCGCGAACGCGTCGTCATCCGTCCGAAGGGCGCCAGGGAGGAGTTCTCGATCCGCGTCGAGGGCGGCACCTACGGCAACGTCTACCGGGTGCTCGGCGAGAAGCCCGTGCGCTGGGTGCAGCAGACCGACTTCCAGAACGAGGAGGCGGTCGGCTATCTCGGCGATCGTCTCGAGCGGCTCGGCGTCGAGGACGCCCTGTTCAAGGCCGGCGCCGTCGCCGGCGCGACCGTCATGATCGGCACCGGCGACAACAGCGTCGTGTTCGACTGGGAGCCGTCGATCGCCTCGACCGCCGAGCTGATGTCGCCGCGCGGCACCGACATCCGCATCGGCGGCTCGAACCGGCGCACCACCGCCGAGCGCCGCGAGCAGTACCACGAGATGATGGATGCCAGGGCGGCCGCCCGCGCCGAGCTCGAGGAGCAGCGCCTCGCCTCCCGCGAGGACGAGGAATGACCGCTCGCAGCCGTGACGAGCTCGCGACCGCGAGCCGCATCGTCGTCAAAGTCGGCTCCTCGTCGATCAGCGGCGAATCGTCGTGGCGCATCCCGATGATCGTCCAGGCGCTGGCGTCGGCGCACCGTCGCGGTGCGGAGATCATCCTCGTCTCGTCCGGGGCGATCGCCACGGGCATCCCGTACCTCGCCCTCGACTCGCGCCCGACCGACCTGGCCACGCAGCAGGCTGCGGCAGCCGTGGGGCAGAACGTGCTCGTCTTCCGCTATCAGGAGGCGCTGCGCCCGTTCGGCATCGTCGCCGGCCAGGTGCTGCTGACGACCGGAGACCTCGAGAACCCGACCTCGCGCAGCAACGCGAGCCGGGCGATGGACCGGCTGCTGTCGCTGCGGATCCTGCCGATCGTCAACGAGAACGACACCGTCGCCACGCAGGAGATCCGCTTCGGTGACAACGACCGGCTCGCGGCGCTGGTCGCGCAGCTCGTCGGCGCCGATGCGCTCGTGCTGCTCAGTGACGTGGAGTCGCTGTACACCAAGCCGCCGACGGATCCCCGTGCGGTGCCGATCGAAGAGATCCCGGCAGATGCCGATCTGCGCGGTCTCGAGTTCGGCGCCTCGGTCGTGAACAGCGTCGGCACCGGGGGAGCGGCCACCAAGGTCTCGGCCGCGCGCATGGCCGCGGCCTCTGGGATCGGGGTGCTGGTGACCAGCGCCGATCTGGTCGGCAAGGCCCTGGAGGGCGAGCGGATCGGCACGTGGTTCGCCCCCTCGATCGCAGGCTGACGCACCGGTGTCACGGCGGCACCGGTCGCACCCGGGCGTCGATACACTGACCCGATGAGCACATCCCTCGTCTCCGACGCCCCGGCGGACACCGCACAGGATCGCCTGGTGCGCGCCAAGGAGGCCTCCCGCTCGATCGCGCGGCTGACCAGTGCCGACAAGGCGCGTCTGCTCGAGGCGATCGCCGAGGCCATCGGGTCGAGCGCCACACGGATCGTCGAGGCCAACGCCCTCGACATCGAGCGCGGTCGGGTGGATGCCATCGGCGATGCGCTCATCGACAGGCTTCGCCTGGATGAGCGGCGCGTGGCGGCACTGGCATCCGCGGTCCGCGATGTCGCGACACTGCCCGACCCGATCGGGCAGGTCATCGGCGGTCACCGGATGCCGAACGGCGTCGCACTCGAGCAGGTTCGGGTTCCCTTCGGCGTCGTCGGCGCGATCTACGAGGCCAGGCCCAATGTCACGGTCGACATCGCGACACTCGCGCTGCGCGCGGGCAACGCGGTGGTGCTCCGCGGCGGCAGCGCCGCGCGCGAGTCCAACACGGTTCTGGTCGCGGTGATGCGACAGGCCCTGGCGGATCTGGGGCACGATCCCGAGGCGATCCAGAGCGTCGATGACTTCGGTCGCGAGGGCGCGAAGGCGATGATGCATGCCCGCGGCCTGATCGACGTGCTCGTGCCGCGCGGCAGTGCGTCGCTCATCGAGACCGTCGTCACCGAGTCCACGGTGCCGGTCATCGAGACCGGCGCGGGCGTGGTGCACATCGTGATCGACGAGTCGGCGCCGATGGATTGGGCGCGCGACATCGTGCTGAACGCCAAGGTGCAGCGCCCGAGCGTGTGCAACGCCGTCGAGACCGTGCTGGTGCACCGGCAGGCGGCGCCTCAGCTGATCCCCGTCATCGCGAGCGCGCTGCTCAGCGAGGGCGTGGCCATCCACGGAGACGACATGGTCGCAGGGCTCGTGGCGGGAACCATCCCCGCCACCGAGGAGGACTGGGCGGCCGAGTACCTGGGGCTGGAGATCGCGATCAAGGTCGTCGACGACCTCGATGAGGCGCTGGCGCACATCCGCCGGTACAGCACGGGGCACACCGAGTCGATCATCACCACCGATTCGCGCAACGCCGAGCGGTTCCTCGCCGAAGTCGATTCCGCCGTCGTGATGGTGAACGCCTCGACGCGCTTCACCGACGGGGCGGAGTTCGGGTTCGGCGCCGAGGTCGGCATCTCCACCCAGAAGCTGCATGCCCGCGGGCCGATGGGGCTGGGGGAGCTGACGAGCACGAAGTGGCTCGCGCGCGGGTCCGGCCAGACGCGCGGGTGAGGACTAGAATGGACAGGCGTTTGCTTGCCATGTCAGGAACGGAGTCAGGATGAACCTCGTCGCACAGATCGCGATGGCCGCAGCCGAGACGGAGCACCACGGCAACGTGGCGGCTGAGACCTTCATCTTCGGCGTCATCGCCGCGATCGTCTTCGCCGCGATGGGCCTGGTGACCCTGTCGTTCCGCAACGTCGCGAATCGCCACGAGGCCAAGGCCGAGGCGTACGCCCTGAAGCACGGCAAGGACGGCCACGGCCACTAGGACCGCATGCACGATTCCAGCGCTCGGGCACCGCGCATCGGCGTGATGGGTGGCACGTTCGACCCCATCCACCACGGTCACCTGGTCGCGGCGAGCGAGGTGGCGCACTCGTTCGGTCTCGACGAGGTCGTCTTCGTGCCGACCGGTCAGCCCTGGCAGAAGCAGAACGTGTCGCCGAGCGAGCACCGCTATCTGATGACCGTGATCGCGACGGCTTCGAACCCCGATTTCACCGTGAGCCGCGTCGACATCGATCGAGACGGGCCTACGTACACGATCGACACGCTGCGCGATCTGAAGGCGCAGCGTCCGGACGCCGAGCTGTTCTTCATCACGGGCGCCGATGCCGTGGCGCAGATTCTCAGCTGGAGAGACCATGATGAACTGTGGGATCTCGCCCACTTCGTCGCCGTCTCGCGGCCGGGCCACGTGCTGAGCACGGACGGACTGCCCACCGACGACGTGAGTCAGCTCGAAGTGCCGGCGCTGTCGATCTCGTCGACGAACTGCCGAGAGCGAGTCGCCGACGGTCAGCCGGTCTGGTACCTCGTGCCGGATGGCGTGGTCCAGTACATCGCGAAGCATCATCTGTATCGGAGCAAGGCATGAGCACTGAAGAGGACGGGCATACCCTCACGCGCAGGCAGCTGCGTGAGCTCCGCCTGACCGGCTCGACACCGGTCGTCAGCGGCGAGGAGGCTGCCGCCGCTCAGGCGGCGCAGACCGATAAGTCGCATGGCGGACGCATCGATGCCGCCTCGGCCGACGACGTCGACCGATCCACCGACTCCGCCGCCGATCGATCCGTCGGCGCCGACTCCGCCGGCTCGAGCGAGGCAGCGCCGGTCTCTTCGGATGCGACGCCCTCGGCCGCGCCCCTCACGCGCCGCGCAGCTCGCGCACAGGAGCGCGCTCGCACCGGGCCTGTGCCCGTCACCCCGCCCCAGCAGCAGAGCCCCGAGGACGTGCCGGTCGCAGCACCGCAGGCCGTCGAAGAGCCGGTCGAGGACGCGATCGTCGTCGAAGAGCCGGTCGTGGAAGAGCCTGTCGTGGACGCGATCGTCGTCGAAGAGTCGGCCGCCGAAGAATCGGCCGTCGAAGAGCCGGTCGTCGAGAAGCTGATCGTCGACGTGCCCGTGGCCGCCGCACCTGCCGCAGCGGTGCGCGAGGGCGAGGCCGGCTCGGTGTTCGCGCCGCAGGCGGCCCAGACTGATCCCTCGAATCTCTCGACCCCGTCGCATGCTGACACCGAAGACGACACCGCCGGAGAAGACACCGCAGCGGCCGATTCCGAGCCCGAGCGCCCGATGGTCGGCGCGGCCTTCGGCATCGGGGTCAAGAGATCTCCCTCCGGCCCCGGCATCCCCACGGCATTCGACGATCTGCTCGAAACCGGCTCGGCCGGCTCGCACAAGACTGCGAGCACACTGATCTTCACGCCGTCGCCGGGCGCCGGTTCGCTCTCCGGTCCCGTCGCCTCGACCGGCGAGTTGCTGATCACCGGCACCTACGCGCTGCCGGACGGCATGGGCTCCCAGGGCCACGCGCTCGGCACCACCGACGGCAAGGACATCGACGCCGTGCTCATCGACGGCGAACTCGCGCCGGCGTCGTCGCCGACGCCGATCGCCGCCAGCTCGGCGATCAGCACCTCCAAGCCCGCCGGAGAGGTCATCCGGCCCCCCGTGCCCGACAAGGGCAGCAAGCTCACTCTCACCCTCGCGATCGTCGCGGGAGGTCTCGCGCTCGCGTTGGCCGCAGCGCTGATCATCGCCTTCACCACAGGAGTCCTCGGTTGATGCAATCCCCTGACACCGCCGCAGAGATGCTGCAGATCGCCGCTCGCGCCGCGGAAGCCAAGGGCGGCGAGGATCTCATCGCCCTGAACGTCTCCGAGCCGCTGCCGCTCGTCGACATCTTCCTTCTGGTGACCGGAAACAGCGAGCGCAACGTGGCCGCCATCGCCGATGAGATCGAGGATCAGCTTCTCGAAGCGGGGCACCGCCGCGTGCGTCGTGAGGGCCGCGCCGAGTCGCGTTGGGTGCTGCTCGACTTCGGAGACCTCGTCGTGCACGTGTTCCACTCCGAGGAGCGGGTCTACTACGGTCTCGAGCGGCTGTGGAAGGACTGCCCGGTCGTCCCCATCGACGCGCCGGCGCCCGCCGCGGGGGAGTGACCCCGCGGCCGGCGTTCGGCGACTGATCCTCAGTCGACGCGCTCATCGCCCGCCCAGGCATCGTCCGCGCCTTCCGCGCCGGATGCCAGGCGGTCGGCGTCGATGCTGTCGATCCGGTCCGCATCGGCGTCCGGATCCAGTTCGACCTCGCCGTCGACCTCTCTCGTCGGTGTGCCCTCTTCCTCCCCGAGGTCGGGGTCTTCCGGAAGCATGTTCGGGGTGGGGTTCGACATGATCGCTCCTCTTCGTGATGACGTCGTGTGCGTCGTGTGCGGCGAATGTAGCGTGACCGGGTCGGACGTCGGATCCGGTTGACGGAGCACTCCGCAGAGGCTAGCCCGCCGACACTCCCGAGCCGGCGGCGCGATTTGGTGCTGTCCGGGCGGTGCGTAGTATGCTGATCAGGTTGCCGAGTTCGGCAGCGAAGATGGGCCTGTGGCGCAGCTGGTAGCGCACCTGCATGGCATGCAGGGGGTCAGGGGTTCGAGTCCCCTCAGGTCCACCGAAGAAGCCACCAGTGATCGCCGTCATCCCAGATGACGGCGATCACTGTTTCGGCATCCCGCCGGCGCCATGTCTCCGGGCGGGCCGTCACGAACTGCGAGCACCCGCGAAACCCGCTTCCGCCTACCGGGTACCCTGGGCGATACCGTTGACGGTCCACGCAGGTGATTGGAGCCCCGTGACAGACGACATGAGCAACCCGAACTCCGCCCGGAGAGTGCGGTTCACCACTGAGAGCGGCGCCGAACAGGTCGTCGACCAGCGGGGGCAGGATTCCGCGAACGCCTTCTGGGACTTCGTCGCAGCGCAGGAGAAGCGCGGCGATCGGGTCTTCACCTTCGAAGACGTGGTCGACGGGTCGGGCCTGCGGTTCGATCACGATCGCGGCCTCATCGTGCGCTTCAAGCGCTTCCTCGAAGATGACGGCTACACCCAGAGTCACGTCTCCGAGCAGTTCACTTTCGTCGAAGACGCCGAGCGCTCTCGTGCCCTCGTGCTCGCCCAGCTGCACGACGGCTTCAAAGGGACCTACCCGCTCGCCGCGTGGTCAGACGGAGTACCCACCCGGATTCCGGACTACGCCGATGACGACCCGGAGACCCGCGAGTACGTGCTGAGCTGCGAATGCGGTGCGGCACAGCGTCTGCGCATTCGCCACCCTAACGAGACGACCTACGCGCTTCGGGCGTTTCTCGTGAGGCACGACGGACACGACGTCTTCATTGAAGATCCGGAGAGCGGCGAGCGTCTCGCACTCATGCGCGGCGACAGCCTCATCGCACGTACTGCGGGCCGTGCTGCTGGTGACAGCGCCACGGGCTCGAGCGGGCGTACGGAGTTCATGAAGGTCGATCTCCCCAACAGGTACGCTCCCGCCGCCAGTCTCTTCTTCGAAGGAGGCTTCACCGGGCTTGATCGCTTCGGCCGATGGCTCACAGATATCCGAGAGCTTGATCTTTCGGCGGCCGCGCAGGGGCAGCTCCGTGCAGCGTCGTTCGGTTCGACAGCCGAGGTCCTCTCGCAGATCGGACGCATGTGGGCGGACTCCGGTGCGGTCGATCCGTCGGATCGCTACTGGGTGTTCTTCGATTCGAGTTCGCTCGACGAGGACGAGATCGAACGCGCCGAACTGCTCGCGCTGCTCGACAGGCTCGGCCTGAAACCGGCTGAGCGCCCCGCTGAAGCAGCCGACGGCGAGGTGTGGGTGCCCAGGGAGACCCGCCTCGACGCCGAGCTCGACAGATGGTTCTGAGCGGCGGCGATCCTGCGGCGAATACGGGTGCCGACGCGAAGAGAAGTCCCGCGAGAGTCTCGCGGGACTTCTTCGTTCGAGGGCTCAGCCCGCCAACGCCGCGCAGTCGCCCGTGGCGTTCCTGCCGATCATGTTGCCGTACCCGAACACTCCGGGAACGAGCCCCGAGCAGGTGAGATTGCGTCCGATCTCGTTCCGCACCACGAACACGTCGTTCAGCCCGGTCCCGGCCTCGTCGTCGAGACCGGTCATCTCGATGTCGGACAGCGTCACGTTCCCGCCGATGCGGTTCCACATCACGCCGATCCACTCCTCGGTGATCCCGTGGACGGTCAGGTTGCGATCGATCGAGTTGTTCTTGATCGACCACGGGATGTCCGACCCGCCGCCGGTGACGGTGACGTTGCCGCCCACGGCCACACCGTTGAGGAACACACCGATCGCCCCGTTCACTGTGATGTTCCCTGACACCGAGATGTCGGAACTGCCTTCGGGGTCGCTGGCGCACGGGTGGCCGGAGTTGCCCGGAACGGCCGGCTGACAGCCGAGCCCGAGCATGGAGCCGGTCGCACTGATGACGTTCCTGTCGACGGTGATGACGGCCGGGGCGCTCTGCGCATCGAAGATCGCCCCCTCGAGGACCATGAGCGAGCGCATGACGTGGATGTCCGCGCCGGCCTCCACACCGCACATTCCGGCGATGGTGAGAGTGGAGTACGTGCCGGACGGCACCGTTCCCTCCGTACATGTGTGATTCGCGGCCGCGGGTGTCGCGGCCATCGCCGGTGATGCTCCCCAGAGCAGTGCGCCCGCGAGTAGAACCGCGCCCAGTGGGCGCCATCCAGATCTCATCTCCGAACCTCTCCGTTCTTGCGGCCCAGGTGACCGCGGCGAGAGACCATCCCCTCCTGTGGTCGGGCATCGTCGTCGACGCCGTGCCACACGGTATGCCACGGCACCGGCGGCGCGCATCGGGGGTGAACCCCCTTCTCAGAGGAACGTCGACAGGGCGTAGAGCGCGAACAGCAGCAGATGCGCAGCGCCCAGCAGCGGGTAGGTCCGCCGTGCGGAGAACGTCGCCAGCGTCAGCAGCAGGGTCAGACCCAGCAGCACGAGGTTCGATGCGCTCTCCGCGAGCACGACGGACTGCCCGGTGATCAGACCGATGGTCAGCACCGCCGGGATGGTGAGACCGGCCGTCGACACGAGGGCACCGTGGCACAGGTTGCTGACCCGCTGCATCTCACCCGCGTGGGCTGCGCGAACCGTGGTGATCGTCTCGGGAAGGAACACGATCATCGCGATGAGCAGACCCGACAGCGCGACCGGCGCGCCCAGACGCTCGAGCCCCTCATCGAGCAGCATGGCCATATCGTGCGAGAGCAGCACGATGGGAAGGGCGAGCGCGAGCAGCACAAGCGTGCGGCCGATGATCTCCGGCCGATGCTCGGCCACGATCCGGCCGATCGGCAGCCGGCGCGCCGCGTCACCGGCATCCGCCCTGGTGTCCACCTCCTGGAAGTCCGCCTTGCGCGCGCCCATCTGCCGCAGCAGGAAGAACACGTACAGCAGCACCACGACGACGATCATCGCGATCGCGGCCGACGGCGGATACGCGCCTCCGTCGCGCAGCGAAGCGGGGAACGCGAACGCGACGG
This sequence comes from Microbacterium sp. nov. GSS16, assembly GCF_028198145.1. NCBI lineage: Bacteria > Bacillati > Actinomycetota > Actinomycetes > Micrococcales > Microbacteriaceae > Microbacterium > Microbacterium sp. nov. GSS16. Next base: position 2,032,602 of record NZ_CP116338.1, read on the forward strand.
CGAGCAGCACGACCAGCATGCCCAGGTAGGCGAGCACGCCGGCGCGGTTCGCGCGCCGATCCGGATGCCGGATGCCCCCGACGACCAGCGCGACGCCGATCACGAGATTCATGATGATCATCGACACGGCCATCACCGAGTCACGGGCGATGGTGTGGTGCTCTCCGGGCCCGAGCATGACGGCAGAGATGAGGATCACCTCGATCGCGGCGATCGACAGGGTCAGCACGAGCGTCCCGTACGGGTCGCCGAGTCGATGCGCGAGATGTTCGGCCTCGGTGACGACGCCGAACGCGCACACGACGAGGATCCCGACGATCACAGCGAGGACGAGCCACAGCACGGGGGTCGGCAGGTCGCCGTCGAGCAGAGGGGCGAACGCGATGATCGCGACCAACGAGCCCCAGCCGAGCACGAGGCGAACGATGACGGTGCGCGTCAGCACGGAGGGCAGGAGAGCGGAGCGGGGCACGGTGCGAACCGAATCTGCGGGGCCGTCCCCACCTGAGATCTCGCCGTCGGGTCGTCCCGCCGGGCGCGTGACCACCAGGATAGCAACCGGCCTCGAGGCAAGACGCCCGCCCGCACGGCGGGACAGCTCGCACAGCTGACGGTCGGACGCGGGGCGTAGCCTCGACGTCATGCGTGCTCGAGTGATGCGCGGCGCCCTGACCGCCGCCCTGGCGGCGTGCCTTCTCACCGCCTGTGCTCCCAGCGCTCCCAGCAGCTCGCCGTCGGCGACACGCCAGCCCACCTCCAGCGCGTCGTCGCCGACGCCGACTCCGCCACCGGATCCCGCCGTCGACGCGGTCGCCGGGATGAGCGTGACAGAGCAGGCCGCCAGCGTCGTGATGGGGCACATCTCCGGCACCGATCCGGTGACTCTGCGCGCCTACATGCAGTCGGCGCCGCAGGGGGCCCCGCTCGGTGGATTCATCCTGATGGGCGGGAACATCGGTGCCGATGCGGCCCAGGTCAGGGCGCTCAGCGATGCGCTCACCCTCGACCCCGCGCTGCCGCCGCTCATCGCGATCGACGAAGAGGGCGGGGTCGTCCGACGCCTGCCGTGGGACACCCTGCCCGGGGGACAGGGCCTGCACGCCTTCGACCTGACGCAGACCGAGCAGGTGTTCGCGCAGCGGGCCGCGCTCATCGCCGAGACCGGTGCGAACGTCAACTTCGGGATCGTCGCCGACGTGCCCGCCGACGCCTCATCCTTCATCTACTCCCGCGCGCTGGGCGCCGACCCCGACTCCGCCTCGTCGCGCGTGACGGCGGCCGTCGACGGAGAGGAGGGCGTCGTGCTCTCGACCCTGAAGCACTTCCCGGGGCACGGCGCAGCGTCGGGCGACTCACATCACAGCATCCCGACGACGGCGATGACGCTGCAGCAGTGGCAGGCGGGCGATGCGAGGCCGTTCGTCGCGGGCATCGACGCCGGTGCGGAGCTGCTCATGTTCGGTCACCTGGCGTACACGGCCGTCGATGCGGCTCCTGCGTCGCTGTCGGCCCACTGGCATGAGATCGCACGGGACGAGCTCGGCTTCGACGGCGTGACGATCACCGACGATCTCGGCATGCTGACCGCGTCCGGCGTCCCCGAGTACCAGGACCCCGTGTCGAACGCGGTGTCGGCGCTGCGGGCGGGCAGCGACATGGTGCTGATGGTCGCCGGCTCCACGGCAGAGACCGCACCGCAGATGGTGGCGGGGATCGTCAGCGCCGTCGACGACGGTCGGCTCGGCGCTGATCGACTGCGGGACGCCGCGGAGCGCGTCATGCGCTTGCGGATGCAGGCCGCAGCCGGCCGCTAGTCACGACCGAGCCACGCTGTCAGCAGAGCCTCACGCAGCGCGTTGCCGCGCTCGGCGAACGCTCGCTGCCGGCGCACGTACTCGGCTTTGCCCTCGGCGGTCTCGATCCGCACCGGCCGGACGCCCCACTCCGACAGGTCGTAGGGCGCCGCCTCCATGTCGAGCAGGCGGATGTCGGACGCGAGCTCGAAGGCATCCAGCAGCAGCTCACCCGGCACGAGCGGGCCGAGCTTGAGTGCCCACTTGTAGACGTCCATGCCGGCGTGCAGGCATCCGGGCTGCTCGAGCTCGGGCTGAGTGTCGCGGGTGAGAGGCAGTCGATTGCGCGGCACGGCATCGTCGGTGAAGAAGCGGAACGCGTCGAAGTGCGTGCAACGCAGCTCGGCGGCCTCGACGACGGCATCCGTCCCTGCCGCGCCCAGACGCAGCGGCGCGGCGTGCCGGTGCTCCGCGGTGCGGTACACCATCGCCCACTCGTGCAGACCGAAGCATCCGAACTGCCCGGGTCGGGCGGCCGTGAGTCGCAGCATCCGCTCCACGAGAGAAGCGAGCTGAGGCTTGTCGGCACGGAACGCCTCGGCGTCGGGCGCGTACTCGCCCGGCCCGGGGCCGGGGGAGTACCAGCGCCACCCGGCGCGCTCCCCGGCGTCGCGAAGCGTCACACTCGCACCCGGATGCCACTTGCGCAGCTGCGCGGGCTTGTACGAGTAGTAGGTGAAGAGGAAGTCCTCGACCGGATGCTTCTCACCGCGCTGCTGCCGGGCGCGGTGCGCGGCGGTCAGGGCATCGGCTCGCTCGGCGTGCGCCTGCGCGCGGGACGTCCACTCGGCGCGCGTCAGGGGAGCGCGCGTCGAGGTCGTCATGACCGATCGGCGAGGATGCCGACCTCGGTGAGTCGTTCGCGCAGCCCCGCGCCGTCTTCGGCACTCACCCACGGCACGCTGCCCTCGGCGTGCTCACCCGACGCGCGACCGCCGGCGAGGACCGCCTCGGCGGGCAGCAGGCGACGGATCGCGACGGCCGCGACGGAAGACGGATGCTCTTCGAGGAACTGCGAGTAGATCGCCTCGTCGTGCTGGCCGTCGTCGCCGATCAGCAGCCAGCGCACGTTGGGGAACTCCTCGGCGAGCCGGCGCAGGTTGCCGGTCTTGTGCGCCTGACCGCTGCGGAACCAGCGATCGTGCGTCGGACCCCAGTCGGTGAGCAGCATCGAGCCCGCAGGGAAGAGGTGGCGGCTGAGGAAGCGCGTCAGCGTCGGGGCGACGTTCCACGCCCCCGTGGAGAGGTAGATCATGGGCGAGCCCGGGTTGTCACGGCGCAGCTGCTCGAGCAGCACGGCCATGCCCGGCACCGGCGTGCGCGCGTGCTCGTCGACCACGAACGAGTTCCAGGCGGCGATGAACGGCCGCGGCAGCGCGGTGACCATGACGGTGTCGTCGACATCGGAGACCACACCGAAGTCCACGCTCTCATCGACGACGAACGCGGTGGCCTCGACCGGCTTCTGCCCCTCGACCGACATCGAGAAGGTCTGCCAGCCCGGCGGCAGCTCCGCCTCGACGACCGAGTCGATCACCCCGCCGCGATCGGCGACGACGGTGTGAGTGCGCCCGCCGATCTCGACGACGACCGAGGCGAAGCTGACGGGGATGCTGACGAACGAGCGCCAGCCGCGCACGCTGCCCTCTCCGCGGGTCTTCTTCAGCGGCGCGGGGACGATGAGGGCGCGACCGACCACGCGCACCCAGCCGGCCGTGCTGCCGTATCCGGGAAACGGGACGGCGGTCGCCGAACGTCCCCGTCGGCGGGCGCGGCGCTCGCGCCAGACGTGGACGCGGTGTTCGAGGCGGGCGAACCAGTGGATCTTGGCCGGTGAGGCAGGAGACATCCGCTCCAGTCTTTCACGCTTCGCGCGCGGCGGTCACTGCCCCGACTGCCGGCCGCCCTCATCGGATTCGCCGGAGCGGCGCATGTGCCGCTCCTCGCGGCGGGCGAGCAGCTTCTTGCCGACGAACAGCACCACGAGCAGCACGACGATGACCCCGACGAACACGTACCCCGCATAGTGCACCCGCTCGGACAGCTCGGGATAGCTGCCCGCAGCGGTAGCGGCCACGCCCACGTACAGCCCCGCCCACAGCACGCAGGCCGGCAGCGTCCAGGCGATGAACCGGCGGTAGGCGTACCCGCTCATGCCCACCGTCAGCGGAACGAGGGAATGCAGCACGGGCAGGAAGCGGGAGAGGAAGATCGCCACACCGCCGCGGCGACGCAGGTACCGTTCCGAGCGTCTCCACTGCTCTTCGCCGATCCGCCGCCCCAGCCACGACGCGCGGATGTACGGACCCGCCCATGTTCCCAGCCAGAAGCCGATCGACTCGCCGAGCAGCGCGCCGATCACGACGGTCGCCCCGAGCGCGACGCCCTCCGCCCACCCGTCGACGCCGATGGCTGCGACGAGCACGACCGTGTCACCCGGCACGACCAGACCGATCAGGATGCTCGTCTCGAGCATGATCGCCACTCCGGCCAGCACGGTGCGCAGCACCGGATCGACGGACTGAACAGCCTCGATGACCCAGAGCACGAAGTCGTTCACCCCATGAGCGTAAAGCCTGCGGCGGAGCCATACGCTGTGAAGGTGCCCGCACCCGCCATGTTAACCGCCCGTACCGTGCTGCCCCGCGCGGGTTCGGCGCGCGCCGAGACGGAGTCGCTCTTCGCGCGGCTGTTCGCCGCAGCGGACCACGCCTTCTGGCTGGATGCCGGGATCGACCCGCACGACGGGTGGAGCGTGATCGGCACGGGCGCCCTCGAGCAGGACGTCGACGCGGTGCGCCGCGTCGACCTGACGGCGCCGGCCGAGGCATCCGGAATCCCGTTCCTCGGCGGCTGGGTGGGGTGGCTGCCGTACGAGCACGGTGCCGCGGCGAACGGCGCTCCGGTCGCAGGGAGCGAGGCGATGCCGTCCTGGATCGCCGTGGATCGGGCCGTCGCGGTCGACCACGCCACGGGCGCCGTGCACGCCCTCGCCCCGCAGGCCGACGTCGACGCATGGGCGGCGGAGGTGAACGACGCGCTCGCCGCACCCCCGCTCGATCCTGTGGCCCCGACCGCGTGCGCCCAGACCGCCTCGTCACGGCACGACGTCGCCGAGTACACCGCCCTCGTCGAGGAGTGCCGTGCGGCGATCCGGCGCGGAGACGCCTATCAGCTGTGCCTCACCACGCGCTTCACGGCCGCTCGGCCCGCCGATCCCTTCGCCGTCTACCGGCGCCTGCGCCGGGCGACGCCCGCACATCACGGCGGCTACGTGAGAGTGGGGGAGCAGCATCTGCTCAGCGCCAGTCCCGAGCAGTTCCTCAGCACGGCCGGGGGGCGCGCGTCGACGAGTCCGATCAAAGGCACCCGGCCGCGGGGAACCACGCCGGCGGAAGACAGGCGACTCGCTGAAGAGCTGCGGGCGGATGCCAAGGAGCGCGCCGAGAACGTCATGATCGTCGACCTCATGCGTAACGACCTCTCGCATGTCGGCGTACCCGGCACGGTGAGGGTCGAGCGGCTCTGGGAGGTGGAGACGTATCCTGCGGTGCACCAGCTGGTGAGCACGGTCAGTGTGAGGCTGCGCGACCGAGTCACCTTCGGCGATCTGTGCGACGCCGCGTTCCCGGCGGGGAGCATGACCGGTGCGCCGAAGCTGTCGGCGATGACGATTCTGCACGGCCTCGAGCGCGCCCCGCGCGGGGTGTACTCCGGATGCTTCGGACACGTCGGCATCGACGGCAGGGTCGACCTCGCGATGGTCATCCGCACGATCATGATCGACGCGGATACGGCATCCGTCGGCGCCGGCGGCGGGATCACCTGGCTGTCGCAGCCGGATGCCGAGGCTGCGGAGGTCGCGACGAAGGCGCGTGCCCCGCTCGCCGCGCTCGGCGCGGTGCTGCCCGAGCCCTGGCGCGGCCTGCTGCCGGTTTCCTGACCGCGCGCCGCTCGCGATACCCTGGAAGGGCCCGATTTCCGGGCCGTTCCGCATCGTCAGATTGGCCGTTCCTTGACCGAGCACGCGTCCCACGCCGAGTCCCCTGAAGTGATGTCCGCACACGACATCCAGCTCAAGTGGCAGGAGTACTGGGCCGAGAACGACACGTTCGTGGCGGGCGGCGACGACGACGATCGGCCGCGCAAGTACATCCTCGGCATGTTCCCGTACCCGTCGGGCGACCTGCACATGGGGCACGCCATCAACTACCTGTATCCCGATATCGTCGCCCGATACTGGCGGCACCGCGGTCACAACGTGCTGAACCCGATCGGGTGGGACTCGTTCGGCCTTCCCGCCGAGAACGCGGCGATCAAGCGCGGCGCTGACCCGCGCGAGTGGACTTACAAGAACATCGACCAGCACAAGGCCGGCTTCCGCGGCTACGGCATGTCGTACGACTGGTCGCGTGTGCTGCACACCTCCGACCCGGAGTACTACCGGTGGAACCAGTGGCTGTTCCTGAAGCTGTACGAGCGCGGGCTGGCGTACCGCAAGAAGAGCGCCGTCAACTGGTGCCCCAACGACCAGACCGTGCTGGCGAACGAGCAGGTCGTCGACGGCCGCTGTGAGCGCTGCGGCGCCGAGGTCGTGAAGAAGAAGCTCACGCAGTGGTACTTCAAGATCACCGACTACGCCGACCGGCTGCTCGACGACCTCGACACGCTCGAGGGCCACTGGCCGCACAAGGTGCTCCAGATGCAGCGCAACTGGATCGGCCGCTCCACCGGCGCCGACGTCGACTTCGTCATCGAGGGTCGTGACGAGCCCGTCACCGTGTTCACCACGCGCCCCGACACGCTGCACGGAGCGACTTTCTTCGTGATCGCCCCCGACTCCGATCTGGCCGCGGAGCTGGCATCCGGTTCGTCGTCCGAGGTGCGCATGCGCTTCCAGGACTACCTCGAGACGGTGCAGAAGCAGACCGAGATCGAACGCCAGTCGACCGACCGTCCGAAGACCGGTGTGTTCCTCGAGCGCTATGCGGTCAACCCGGTGAACGGCGAGCGGATGCCCATCTGGGCCGCAGACTACGTGCTGGCCGACTACGGCCACGGCGCGGTCATGGCCGTGCCCGCGCACGACCAGCGCGACCTCGACTTCGCTCGCGAGTTCGACCTTCCGGTGAAGACGGTCGTCGACACGACGGTCATCGGCGGCGCGAACGAGGGCGGCGACCTGACCGAACTCGACCCCGCCGTGACCGGCATCGCGCTGATCGGCAACGGTCGCCTGGTGAACTCGGGCGACCTGGACGGCGTAGACAAGGCCGACGCCATCGCCCGCACCATCGCTCAGCTGGGTGAGGCGGGCACCGGCCGCGCGGCGAAGAACTATCGTCTGCGCGACTGGCTGATCTCGCGTCAGCGCTTCTGGGGCACTCCGATCCCCATGCTGCACCTCGACGACGGCAGCGTGGTCCCCGTGCCGGAGGACCGCCTCCCCGTGCAGCTGCCGAGCGTCGACGGGCTCGACCTGCGTCCGAAGGGCTCGTCGCCGCTGGGTGCGGCCGAGTCGTGGGTGCGCACGGTCGATCCCGCGTCGGGCGAGCCCGCGCTGCGCGACGCCGACACCATGGACACGTTCGTCGACAGCTCGTGGTACTTCCTGCGCTTCCTGTCGCCTGACAGCGACCAGTTCGCGTTCGACCCCGAGCAGGCCAGGCGCTGGGCGCCGGTCGACGGGTACTTCGGCGGTGTCGAGCACGCGATTCTGCACCTGCTGTACGCGCGCTTCATCACCAAGGTGCTCTTCGACCTCGGCCTGATCGACTTCGAGGAGCCGTTCTCGAACCTGGTGAACCAGGGCATGGTCATCATGGACGGCGCGAAGATGTCGAAGAGCAAGGGCAACCTCGTCGAGCTGTCCGACCTGCTCGGCCAGTATGGCGCCGACGCTCTGCGCCTGGGCCTCGCATTCGCCGGACCGGTGGAAGACGACAAGGAGTGGAACGGCGTCTCGCTGTCGGGGGCGCAGAAGTTCCTCTCCCGCGCGCTGCGCGTCGCCGACGAGGTGACGAGCGAGCCGGGAACCGCTCCGGATGCCGGTGACGCGGCGCTGCGCCGCATCACCCACCGCCTGCTGGCGGACGCGCCGGCGCTCGTCGAGCAGACGAAGTTCAACGTCGTCGTCGCGCGTCTCATGGAGCTGGTGAACGGCATCCGCAAGACGATCGACACCGGCGCCGGAGCAGCAGACCCGGCGGTGCGAGAGGCGGCCGAGACCGTCGCGATGATCCTCGAGCTCATCTCGCCGCACACGGGTGAGGAGATGTGGGCCCGGCTCGGACACGAGCCGTCGGTCAGCGCCGTGCAATGGCCGGATGCCGAACCCGCACTGCTCGTGGAAGACACCGTGACCACCGCCGTGCAGGTGAACGGCAAGGTGCGCGCGACCCTCGAGGTCGCCGCCGACATCTCCGACGCCGACCTGGAGGCAGCCGCCCGGGCTGACGAAAAGGTGCAGCGGGCGCTGGAGGGCAAGGAGATCGTGCGCGTGATCGTGCGCGCGCCGAAGATCGTCAACTTCGCCGTCAAGGGCTGATCGACCGCTCTCTGCGGCTGTGCACAGCCCGCGCTCCCGCGCGAGTTGTGCACAGGCGCCGGGATCCGCGGTAGGCGTCCGCGAGCCGGCGGCCTAGCGTGTCAGGGTGTCAGCCGACGAGCCCGCAGACCCGGATGTGCGCGCACGCCCGCGTCTGAGGCTGGGCATCGGCGCCGCGGTGACGCTGGGACTGGTGGTGCTGTCGGCTGCGGTCGGCTGGGGCATCCTGCGCGGTCAGGCGGCTCCCGCCGAGAGCATCGCGCTCGACGACGCATCGTCCTCTGCCGAGACGACCGACGGATCGGGTGACGTTTCTGCGGTGGCGCCGCCCGAGGGGCTCTACGTGCACGTGCTCGGCGAGGTCGTCACACCCGGGCTGTACATCGTCGATCAGGACGCCCGGCTGGTGGATGCTCTCGCGGCTGCCGGCGGCACCCTGGATTCGGCCGACCTGCAGGCCGTGAACCTCGCCCGTCCGCTGAGTGACGGTGAGCAGATCGTCGTGCCTGAGATCGGCGCGGAGGCGGCGACCGATGCTGCGCCGGGCGGAGCGGGCGGCGAGGCCGCTTCCGACGGTGTGCTGAACCTCAACACGGCCGACCAGGCGGCGCTCGAGACGCTGCCGCGCATCGGCCCGGCGCTGGCGCAGCGGATCATCGACTGGCGGGACGAGAACGGACGCTTCCGCTCTGTCGACGACCTGCTGGCCGTGCCGGGCATCGGCGAGAAGCTGCTCGCCGGTGTGCGCGAGAAGGTACGGGTGTGAAGGATCTGCGCATGTCGGCGGTGGCGGTGGCGCTCTGGGCGATCGCGCTGCTGCTCATCCACGTGCCGGGACTCGTCGCCGCCGTGATCGCGGTGAGCCTCGTCGCGGCGGCGCTGCTGATCGCGGCTCGTCGCCGCCGAGCCGGGCTCGCCGTGCTCGTGCTGCTGTGCGGTGCGGGTCTCGCCGCCACCGTCGGCGCGGCGCAGCCCGCCCGCGACGGCCTCGCGGCGCAGGACGGCCACATCATCGCGGCGCTGGTCGAGGTGAGCTCCTCGGCGTCGCTCGGCAGCGACGGCCGTCTCTGGTTCGATGCGCAGACCATCGCGATCGGTCCACCCGGCCACCCGGTGCGCATCGCCGGCCAGGTGCGTGTCGGGATCGCACCGATCGACGGGGCGGATCTCGGTGTGGTGCTGCAGGTGACCGGGCAGGGCAAGCGGACGGCGCCGGGGGAGCGGGCGGCGCTCGTGCTCTTCGGCTCGCGCGCGGAGGTGGCGCAGCCGGCATCCGGGATCTTCGCCGTGGCGGCCACCACCCGCGCCGAGTTCATCGAGCGCGCGAGTGGACTCCCGGAGCCCGGCGCAGGCCTGCTGCCCGGCCTCGCCGTGGGCGACACGAGAGCCGTGTCGGAAGACGTCAGCGCTGCGATGCTGGCATCCGGACTCAGCCACCTCACGGCCGTCAGCGGGGCCAACTGCGCGATCGTGGTCGCGGCCGTGTTCTGGCTCGTCTCGCTCCTCGGCGGCGGTCGCGGCCTGCGCATCGCACTCTCGCTGCTCGCCCTGGGAGCCTTCGTCGTGCTTGTCACACCCGAGCCCAGCGTCATCCGCGCCTCGGTGATGGCCGCGCTCGCGATGCTCACCCTGCTGCTCGGCCGGCCGAGCGCGGGATTGGCGATGCTCTCGCTCGCCGTCTGCGGGCTGCTCATCGTCGATCCCTGGCTGGCGGCGACACCGGGCTTCGCGCTGTCGGCAGCCGCGACCGCGGCGCTGCTGGTGCTGTCCCGTCCGCTGCTGCGCGGGCTAGGGCGCTGGATGCCCGTACCGCTCGCTCTCGCCCTGTCGGTGCCGCTGGCGGCGCAGCTGGTGTGCGGGCCGATCGTCGCGCTGTTTTCCGAAACGCAGTCGGTGATCGGAGTCGTCGCCAACCTCCTCGCCGCACCCGCCGCGCCCATCGCGACCGTGATCGGGCTGCTGGCGTGTCTCACCTCTCCCGTGCCCGCGCTGGCGGACCTGCTCGCGGCGGCGGCGTGGCTGCCCGCAGCTTGGATCCAGACGACCGCGACCGTGTTGGCGGCGCTGCCCGGAGCCACCGCCGCGGTGCCGGCGGGGCCGGCTGCGGCCTGCGTCGTCGCCGTGCTCAGCGCCGCGGTCACGCTCGTGCTCGTCCGCCCACGTTCGCGTCGGCTGCGGCTGGCGGCCGCGGCCGTCGTCGTCATCGCGCTGGCCGCCTCGATCGCACGGATGCTGTTGAGCGGGCCGCTCGCATCCATGACCACTCCCGCGGCGTGGTCGATCGCCGCCTGCGACATCGGGCAGGGCGATGCAGTGCTCGTCCGCTCGGGAGAGCAGACCGCCCTCGTCGACGCCGGGCCGGATCCGGACGCCCTCGCCAGGTGTCTGGCGCAGACCGGCACCGACCGCATAGACCTGCTCGTGCTCACGCACTTCGACCTCGACCACGTCGGTGCGGCGACCTCGCTCGCCGGTCGCGTCGGCACGGTGCTGCACGGACCGGTCGCCGAGCCCGCCGATCAGCGGATCCTCGATGAGCTGGCGGCGGGCGGCGCCACCCTGCAGCGCGGAGCGGTGGGCACCGGCGGGACACTCGGATCGGCCGAGTGGCGGGTCGTCTGGCCGCCGCTGGACTCGGCGGCGTTCCCCAGCGGCAACGACGCCAGCATCGTCGTCGACATCGCCGACGGCGGAGTGCCCCGGATGCTCATGCTCGGCGATCTCTCGGCCGCTCCGCAGCGTCAGCTGCTCGCGAGCGGCCGGGTGCGTGGCGAGTACGCGGTGGTCAAGGTCGCGCACCACGACAGCCGCGACCAGGAGCCGGCGTTGTACGCGCAGATCGCCGCGCCGGCGGCGCTGATCAGCGTGGGCGCGAAGAACGACTACGGGCATCCGCGCGAGGAGGCGCTGGCGCTTCTCGAGGCGGCGGGCTCGCGCGCGCTGCGCACCGATCGGCGTGGGCTCGTGCTGCTCGGCGAGGCGGAGGGGCGGCTGGTCGTGTGGACCGAGCGTCAGGAATGAAGGTCGGCACCCGCCGGTAGGCTGTGAGCATGGCAGCTCCCCGTTCTTCGGCACGCAGCACGGCCGCGAAGGGCGCCAAGATCCCACAGGTGTCATGGCGTGAACCGCGCCCGGCGCCGATTGTTCTCGTCTCCGGGCCCGAAGAGGTGCTCGCCGAGCGCGCGATCGCCGGCGTCCGCGACTACCTGCGCGCAGAGGATCCGGCGCTCGAGGTCAGCGACATCCGCGCCGACGACTACGCGGCCGGCGCGCTGCTCGCGCTCACCTCGCCCTCGCTGTTCGGCGAACCACGGCTGGTACGCGTGGCCGGCGTCGAGAAATGCACCGATGCCTTCCTGCAGGAGGCTGTGCGCTACGTCGAGGCGCCGCAGGAAGGCGCGACCGTGATCCTCCGCCACACCGGAGCGACTGTGCGCGGAAAGAAGCTGCTCGATGCGGTCCGTGCCGGCATCGGCGGCGGCATCGAGATCCCGTGTGCCGCGGTGAAGCGGGACTCGGACCGCGTCGACTTCGCGGCGGGCGAGTTCAAGGCGGTGAAGAAGCGCATCCAGCCGACCGCGCTGCGCGCGCTCGTCTCGGCCTTCGCCGATGACCTCACCGAGCTCGCGGCCGCCTGTCAGCAGCTCATCGGCGACGTCGAGGGGGACATCACCGACGACGTCATCACCAAGTACTACGGCGGCCGCGTTGAGGTGTCGGCGTTCGTCGTCGCCGACACCGCGATCGCCGGCCGCTATGGCGAGGCCCTCGTCGCGCTGCGCCACGCCCTGGCATCCGGCGCCGATCCCGTGCCCATGGTCGCGGCTTTCGCCATGAAGCTGCGCACCATGGCGCGCGTTGCCGGCCGCCGTGAGCCCAGCCGTCAGCTCGCGCAGCAGCTGGGGATGAAGGACTGGCAGGTCGATCGCGCGCGCAAAGACCTCGCCGGGTGGAACGAGCGCTCCCTCGGCATGGCGATCCAAGCGGCGGCCCGCGCCGACGCCGAGGTGAAGGGCGCCGCACGCGACCCGATCTTCGCGCTCGAGCGCATGGTCACGGTCGTCGCCACGCGCGACGCGTTCGCGTCCTGACACAGCAGAAGGCCCGCCCCGCGAACGGGACGGGCCTTCGAAGCATCCGGGCCTATTCGGGCCCTGAGCCTGTCAAGAGCTCAGAGAGCGGCGACCTTCTTGGCGATGGCCGACTTGCGGTTCTTCGCCTGGTTCTTGTGCACGACGCCCTTGCTGACGGCCTTGTCGAGCTTCACCGACGCGAGCTTGAGGGCGCCCTCTGCGGCCTCCTTGTCGCCGGAGGCGATGGCCTCGCGGGTCTTGCGAACCAGCGTCTTCAGCTCGCTCTTGACGGCGCGGTTGCGCTCCTGAGCCTTCAGGTTGGTCTTGTTGCGCTTGATCTGCGACTTGATGTTTGCCACGTGCGGACACCTTCTGTCTGGATGGGATTCGGAGTGCTGCCGACGGTAGAGGGACGCCGCACAGCGGTCGTGAGGGACGAACCCACACGCAAGCCAAGAACCAACACTACCAGCAGCGAAGGGCAGATGCTGAACGGGTCGGTGCCGCGCCTGATCGACAGCGTCCTCAGCTCCCGGCATTCAGCGTGGCCAACGCGAGTCGCAGCACCGCGTTGAATACCGACGGGCGCATCGCCGTGACCAGGTGCGTGGCGCGGGGCACGACGATCAGCTCGGCGTGCGGGGCGAGACGCTGGAAGAGCGCTTCGTTCACCCGCAGCTGGTCGAACTGCCCGTTCACGAACCACAGCGGCTCCCGGATGCGCGCGAGCGCGGTCTCGAGATCGAGCGTCGCGAGGCTGCTCAAGGCGGCATCCTGGGCGTCGAACGCGTATCCGCCGGCCGCGAAGTCGCCGCGCGTGTCGACAGGCAGGGTCGCTGCGAGCACCCGATCGGTGAGCCACTGACCCCGGCCCGGCAGCGAGTTCATCGCACCGGCCAGCACCCGGTACGCCCGCAGCGCCGTGCCGCGTGGGAGCGCGGTGCACGACACCGCGACGGTGCCCGCGAGCGGCGGCGGGTCCTCTCCGCCGGCATAGGCGAGCGAGAGCAGTCCGCCCATCGAATGCCCGACGAGCAGCACGGGCCCGTGCTCGGCCGCCGCCCGTACGGCGGCGTCGATCGTGTGCAGCGCCTCGTGCAGGGTGAAGTCCTCCTGCATCCGCGTGCCGTGCGCGGGAAGGTCGACCGCCGTCGCCGGGATGCCGTTCTCGGCGAGCCAGGAGAGCTGCGAGCGCCACATCGTGGCCGACGTGCGGATGCCGTGCACGAGGACGACCTGGACGCTCACCCTCTCAGCATATGAAGAAAGCGGGGCCGGTGGATGAACCACCGGCCCCGCTCAGATCGTGCTGTGCTTACTTCTCCCAGCCGACGTTCTCAACCGGCTGCACGCCGAAGAGGTCCAGACCCACGTAGGGCTCCGGGGTCAGGTTGGCGAGGCCCGTCTTGGCCGCCGAGATGGACGGTCCGTTGTACAGCGGGATGAGGCCCCAGTCCTGGAAGATCTCGGCCTCGAGCTTCATGGCCGCAGCCGTCTGCTTCTCGGGGTCGTTGATCGACTCGACCTCTTCGTGGATGCGCTCATCCATCTCAGGCGTCTGCACGCCAGAGAGGTTCAGGCCCATGTCCTGGCAGTACAGCTGGCAGAACCATGCCGCGCCGAACGGGTCGGACGAGGTGAAGCGCAGGCTGAAGATGTCCCAGTTCTTGGTGTTGTAGTCCTCGGCGAACTTGTTCGACGGGCGGACGTCCACCTTGACCTCGATGCCGATGGCCTTCTCCTGAGCCTGGATCGACTGCGCGAGGGCCTTCTGCGTCGGGTCGTCGTTGTGGATCGGGTAGGTGACCGAGAGCTTGACGCCGTCCTTCTCGCGGATGCCGTCCGAGCCCTCCTTCCAGCCCGCCTCGTCGAGGAGCTTCTTGGCGCCCTCGACGTCGAACTTGTAGCCGGCTTCCTCGAGCGCGTTGGTGTAGCCCGGCTGGAACGAGAAGAGGGTCAGCGAACCGGCCGGCTCCTCCTCGTATCCGAGGCCGTTCCAGGCGATCTTCTTCTGCTGGTTGATGTCGATGGCCTTGAAGAACGCCTCGCGCACCTTGACGTCTGCGAACTGCGGCTTCTCGGCGTCGACCTCGAGCAGCGTGTTGGCCGTCTGCTGCGCGCGGTAGATCTCGATGTCCTTCATGTCCTTGACCTGCGCGAGGCGGTCCTTGGTGCCCACGCCGACCATGTCGATCTCGCCGTTCTTGAACGCGTTGATCGAGGCCTGCGAGTCCATGCCCTTGAAGGTGACCTCGTCCAGCAGCGGCTTGTCGCCCCACCACTTCTCGTTCGGCTTGAACGAGATGAAGTCCTTGTTCGCGTCGAACTCGTCGACGGTGTAGGGACCGGCGCCCCACTCGGCGTGCGGGTCGTCGATCATCGCCGTGTTGAAGGTGTCGGGGTCGGCCAGCGACGGGTGGATGATGCCCGTGAGGAACGGCATCTGCGGCCACGCGAACTCGCCCTTGAAGGTGACGATCGCGGTCTTGGGCGTGTCGCCCTGCTCGACCTTCTCGATCTCCTTGTAGCCGTCGGTGGCGTTCGGGACGAAGCCCTCCTCGGTCGAGCGGCTGGCCTTCCAGGTCGCGTCGATCGCGGTCCAGTCCATCGGCGTGCCGTCGTTCCAGGTCGCCTCGTCGGTGAACGTGAAGGTGATCTGGGTCTTGCCGTCGACCGTGTCGATCTTCCACTCGTCGAGGTAGGCGTCGTGCTTGTACGGGGTGCCGTCCGGCTTCTGCAGCAGGATCTGGGGCATGTACCACGCGGCGACGCGGGCGGTGTCAGCGCTGCCGTCGCCGTGGAAGGCGTTCAGCTGCTCGGGGATCTCGTTGATCGGGAAGTTGACCGTGCCGCCCTCCTTGAGGTTCTCGCGCGGCTGCGGGTTGTAGTCCGCGGCCGAGGTCTCGGCTGCGCTGCCGTTGTCGCCGCTGCCACCGTTGTCGCCGGTGTCAGAGGCGCACCCGGTGAGGACGAGTGCGAAAGCGCCGGTGAGTGCCAGCGCTCCCATCAGCTTCTGCTGCTTCATGGTGCTCCTTTCGCCTTGCGGCGTGTCATATGGGGAGAATAGTTCGCGCTTTCCGACCCCGGCGGGCGCGACAGTGAATCGTGACTAACCGTTATCGGACGGTGATCAGACCGTGGCCGGACGTGTCGACATGGTCTCCGGATCGAACACGACCCTCTGGCGGGTGCGCTCGATGTCGGGGTCGGGCACGGGGATCGCCGACAGCAGCGCCTGCGTGTAGGGGTGCTGGGGGTTGTCGAAGACCTCGTCGACGTCGCCGTGCTCGACGAACTCGCCGAGGTACATGACCGCGACCCGATCCGCGATGTGGCGGATGACGGAGAGGTCGTGGGCGACGAACAGGTACGACAGTCCCAGCTTGACCTTGAGCTCGTCGAGCAGGTTGATCACGCCGGCCTGGATCGATACGTCGAGCGCCGAGACCGGCTCGTCGAGCACGATGATCTTCGGATTGGTCGACAGCGCCCGAGCGATGCCGATGCGCTGGCGCTGGCCGCCCGAGAACGCGCCGGGGAAGCGGTCGCGGTGCGCGGGGTTCAGCCCCACCAGGTCCATCAGCTCGTGCACCCGGCTGTTGACCTCGTCCTTATCCATTCCGATGGCGCGCATGGGCTCGGCGATGATGTCGGTGACCGTCATGCGCGGGTCGAGCGCGCCCATCGGGTCCTGGAAGACGATCTGGATGTCGCGGCGCAGCCGGCGCTCGAGCTTGCGATCGTGCAGCTCGTTCACACTTGTGCCGGCGATGATGATGTCGCCGTCGGCCTGCTTCTCGAAGTCCATGATCTGCAGCAGGGTCGTGGTCTTGCCCGAACCGGACTCGCCGACGATGGCCATGGTCTCGCCCTCGCGCACATCGAAGCTCACGCCCTTGACCGCGTGCACCTCGCCCACCTTGCGCTTGAGGAACGCGCCCTTGGTCAGCGGGAACGTCTTGACCATGTTGCGCACCTCGAGCGTCACCGGACGCTGCTCGCGGGGCGTGCGGGTGAGGTCGCTCTCGGGGATCGGGGCGACCGGGTACACCGGCAGCCCGCCGATGCGCGCGTCGTCGTCGATCTCGTCGGCACGGATGCACGCCGCCAGGTGCGACTGGCCGCCGCCGGTGACGACCGGCAGCAGCGCAGGCTCGCCCTGCACGCACGCCGGGAGCGCGATCGGGCAGCGCGCGGCGAACGGGCACGCGTCGGGCAGGTCGATCAGCAGCGGCGGGTTGCCCTTGATGGGTGTCAGCGGCTCCTTCTCGACCTTGTCGACGCGGGGGATCGCGCCGAGCAGGCCGATCGAGTACGGCATCCGGGTGCGGTGGAACAACTCGTGCGCCGGGGCGTGCTCGACGGGCTTGCCCGCGTACATCACCATGACGTCATCGGCGGTGCGCGCCACCACGCCCATGTCGTGAGTGATCATGATCACCGCGGCGCCGGTCTCGTCCTGTGCCTTCTCGATGAGGTCGAGGATCTGCGCCTGGATGGTCACGTCGAGGGCCGTCGTCGGCTCGTCGCAGATGATCAGGCGCGGGTTGTTCGCCATCGCGATGGCGATGACCACGCGCTGGCGCATCCCGCCGGAGAACTCGTGCGGGAACGACTTCATCCGCTTCTCGGGCTCGGGGATGCCGACCAGGCGCAGCAGCTCGAGCGAGCGCTCCCATGCCTGGGCGCGCGACAGGCTGCGATGCACCGTGAGCGCCTCGATCAGCTGATCGCCGATCGTGAACACCGGCGTGAGCGAGGTGAGCGGGTCCTGGAAGACCATCGCCATGCCGTTGCCGCGGATCACCGACATCTCCTTGTCGGTCTTGCCGAGCAGCTCCTCGCCCTCGAACTGGATGGAGCCGGTGACTCGCGCGTTCTCGTCGAGCAGCCCCATGATGGCCAGCGAGGTGACCGACTTGCCCGAGCCGGACTCGCCGACGATGCCGAGCGTCTTGCCTGCCTCAAGGTCGAACGAGACCCCGCGCACGGCGTCGACGCGGCCGGCCTCCGAGGCGAAACTGACCTTGAGGTCACGGACGGAGAGTACGTTGCTCATGCACGGCCTCCCGCCGCAGAGGTGGGGTCGAGGGCATCGCGAAGTCCGTCGGCGACGAGCGCCATAGACACGGTCAGCAGGGTGAGGGCGAGGGCCGGGAAGTAGAACAGCCACGGTGCGCTGGTGACGCTGGCCGCTCCCTCGCCGATGAGCGAGCCGAGCGAGACGTCGGGGATCTTCACACCGAAGCCGATGAACGACAGGCCGGTCTCGGTCATGACCGCGGCGACCACGCCCAGGGTGAAGTTGATCACCAGCAGCGAGCCGACGTTCGGCAGCAGGTGCCGCAGCACCACGCGCATGCCGGGCACGCCCATGTAGCGCGCCGCGTGCACGTACTCGCGCTCGCGCAGCGAGAGCGCCATGGTCCAGATCACGCGGGCGGGGAAGAACCAGCCTGTGAAGATCAGAGCGAGCGAGATGACCCGCCAGTCGCCGCCGGCGTCGTTCGAGACGAGGGCGAGGATGAGGAAGGTCGGCACCACCATGAAGAAGTGGATGACCAGCAGGGTGACCCGCTCCACCATGCCACCGAAGTAGGCTGCCGCGGTGCCGACGATCGCCGAGATCACCGTCACACCGATGGAGACGACGAGGGCGATCATCAGCGAGCGCTGCAGACCCACGAAGGTCTGCATGAACGTGTCGTTGCCCGAGGCGTTCGTGCCGAACCAGTGGTCGGACGAGGGGCCGGTGGAAAGGTTCAGGAAGTCCATCTCGTTGACCTCCCAGCGCGCGAACAGCGGCACGATGACGGAGGCCAGGGCCAGCAGGACGAAGATCACGATGCCGAACACGGCCGGCTTGTTGCGCATGAAGCGGCGCGTGTACAGCGTCCATTTCGACAGCTGCTTGCTGGGGATCCGCTCGGCGGTGGTGTCGGGGCCGACCGGCGGCTGGACCCCGGAGTCGATCATCTGGTTCGTCATGTCAGCTCACCCTCACTCGCGGGTCGAGGACCACGACGGCGATGTCGGCGAGCACGGCGCCGATCGCGGTCAGCACGGCACCGAAGGCTGCCACGGCGACCACGCCGTGCACATCGTTGCCGTTGATCGTGGTCAGGAAGTAGCGCCCCATGCCCTGCCAGGCGAAGATCGTCTCGGTCAGGATGGCGCCGGTGAAGATCGCCGGGATCGAGAACGCGACCTGCGTGGCCACGGGGATCAGCGATGTGCGCAGGGCGTGGCGCCGGATGGCCTGGGACTTGGTGAGCCCCTTGGCGCGTGCCGTGCGGACGTAGTCGGCGCTGATGTTGTCGAGCAGCAGCGAGCGCTGCAGGAAGTGCGTGCCCGCGTACCCGGTCACGACGAGCGCGATGGTCGGCAGGATCAGATGCTGCAGTGCGTCGACGAGCACCGGGAAGAAGCCGGTGACCCCCTGACTCGAGGAGCCCGTGACGTAGAAGACGCGGGTGCCCACCCAGTTGTTGAAGTTGATCGCGAGGATGACCACGGCGAGTGCGGCGACGATGATGTTGATGTTCATCGTGATGATCGACACGGCCTGCCAGATGCGATCGCCGAGCTTGTACTGGTGGGATGCCGTGTACACGCCGATCCAGATGCCCAGGACGGTCATGATGATGGTCGCGCCGAGCACCAGCTCGGCGCTGACCCACATGCGGTAGCCGATCTCGTTGTTCACCGAGCCGCCGGTGGGGCTCAGGCCCCAGTCCCAACGGAGCAGGATGCCCGTGAGCCAGGTCCACCACCTCTCGATCAGCGGAGTGCTCTCGCTGAGATTTCGCGGTCCGAGCAGATTCTCGATCTGCTCAGGACTCAAGGGCGGTTTGCGGCCGACGTAGTTGCTTCGCGGATCGAGGAATGACCAGGCAAGGAAGTAGGTGACATTCGTCGCGACCACGATCATGAGCAGCCAGCCGAGTGTCCGGCGCACGAGATACTTGATCAAGGTGTGGGGTCTTTCTCTTCTACAGCCGTGCACGGGATCTCCGACGCGACGCTGAGTCGGGATGACGTCATGGGTCATTCCACTTCCAGCCTACGCCGACACCCGCGGGGAGGCTGTGACGGAGTCGTATAGCCGATGGGATCCAGTCTCGCCGGATCGCCTCGGGCAACTTCGCGAGACTATCACCGGTGCAGCGGAATGGGGATTGCGCCGGGCTGAACGTAGACTTGTCTGAACCCTCTCGGACGCCCCAAGGACCACATGTCACCCCGCGCTCTCACCCCGCTGTCACCGGCAGCGACGCCCGCCACGCAGATCCGCAACTTCTGCATCATCGCCCACATCGATCACGGCAAGTCGACCCTGGCCGATCGGATGCTGCAGGTCACCGGCTCGGTGGCGGAGCGCGACATGCGCGCTCAGTACCTCGACCGCATGGACATCGAGCGCGAGCGCGGCATCACCATCAAGAGCCAGGCCGTGCGGATGCCCTGGTCGGCCGGCGGCGAGACCTTCGCCCTGAACATGATCGACACGCCCGGTCACGTGGACTTCACCTACGAGGTCTCCCGCTCGCTGGCGGCGTGCGAGGGCGCCATCCTGCTGGTCGACGCGGCGCAGGGCATCGAGGCGCAGACCCTCGCGAACCTGTACCTGGCGCTCGAGAACGACCTGCACATCATCCCCGTGCTGAACAAGATCGATCTTCCTGCGGCCGATCCCGAGAAGTTCGCCAAGGAGCTCGCCGATCTCATCGGCGGCAGGCCCGAGGACGTGCTGCGCGTGTCGGGCAAGACCGGCGTCGGTGTCGAGGAGCTGCTCGACCGCATCGTGCAGGACATCCCGGCCCCGGTCGGCGACCCGGATGCCCCGGCGCGGGCCATGATCTTCGACTCGGTGTACGACTCGTACCGCGGCGTCGTGACCTATGTGCGCATGGTCGACGGCAAGCTGAACCCGCGTGAGCGGATCCAGATGATGTCGACCAAGGCGATGCACGACCTGCTCGAGATCGGTGTGTCGAGCCCAGAGCCGATCCCGTCCAAGGGGCTCGGTGTCGGAGAGGTGGGCTACCTCATCACCGGCGTGAAGGACGTGCGCCAGTCGAAGGTGGGCGACACCGTCACCACCGCTCGGGGCGCCGCCACCGAGGCGCTCGCCGGCTACACCGACCCGAAGCCGATGGTGTTCTCGGGCATCTATCCGATCGACGGCAGCGACTACGCCGAGCTGCGCGAGGCGCTCGACAAGCTCAAGCTGTCGGACGCGTCGCTGCAGTACGAGCCCGAGACATCGGTCGCGCTCGGCTTCGGCTTCCGCTGCGGATTCCTCGGACTGCTGCACCTCGAGATCATCACCGAGCGGCTGTCGCGTGAGTTCGGTCTCGACCTCATCACCACCGCGCCGAGCGTGATCTACGAGGTCGTCACCGACACGGGAGAGAAGGTCACCGTCACCAACCCGAGCGAGTACCCCGATGGGCGCGTCGCCACCGTGTCCGAGCCCATGGTGAAGACCGCGATCCTGCTGCCCAAGGACTACGTCGGAACGGTCATGGAGCTCTGCCAGTCGCGGCGCGGTGCGTTGCTGGGCATGGAGTACTTCTCGGAGGAGCGGGTCGAGCTGCGCTACCGCATGCCGCTCGGCGAGATCGTGTTCGACTTCTTCGACCAGCTGAAGTCCAAGACGCAGGGCTACGCAAGCCTCGACTACGAGCCCGACGGGCAGCAGGAGGGAGACCTCGTCAAGGTGGACGTACTGCTGCAGGGCGACAAGGTCGACGCGTTCAGCGCGATCGTGCACCGCGACAAGGCGTACGCCTACGGCACGCTGATGACCGAGCGCCTGCGCAAGCTCATCCCACGGCAGAACTTCGAGGTGCCCATCCAGGCCGCCATCGGCGCGCGCATCATCGCTCGCGAGACGATCCGCGCCCTCCGCAAGGACGTGCTCGCCAAGTGCTACGGCGGTGACATCAGCCGCAAGCGCAAGCTGCTCGAGAAGCAGAAGGAGGGCAAGAAGCGCATGAAGATGGTCGGCCGTGTCGAGGTGCCACAGGAGGCGTTCATCGCCGCCCTGTCCGGCGATGTCGAGACCAAGGACAAGAAGTAGGCCGTTCGGGCGCGGTGTCGTTCGGAGACTGTTCAGACAGGTCGCTTAGGCTGGAGATCATGCGTCGGGGGACTTTCCGTGAAGGCACGGTCGACTATGCCGCGGTGGGGGCGACCCACGCACCGGACCTGATGCAGTATCCGCCCGAACGCAGTATTCCCGCGGAGGCATCGTGGCGTCTCGGCAGCGGTGAGGACCGCTTCCGCACCGCCGGCGAATCGCTTCTGTCGTGGACCGCGCAGCGCGCGGCCGGCCTCGAGCTGCGCGATGTGCGCCCGGCCGCGGGTTCGGCGTACACGGGCGTCAGCTTCGACGCCGAGGGCGCGCCCATCGCGCCGAACCGCACCCAGGTCGAGCAGCGCTTCGCCACCGACGGCACGCCTTTCGTCGCGCCGGGCACGACCCTCAAGCTGCACGGCCGCGTCAAGGGGATGAGAGCGGATGCCGAGCTGCGGGTGATCTCGGTGACCGAGGAGCGGCGCCGCATCGGCTTCGTGCTCGGCACGGTCGGCGGCTCGGTGGTGAGCGGCGAGGAGTCGTTCGACATCGACTGGCGCGAGGACACCGACGAGGTGTGGTTCACCGTGCGGGCGTTCGACGCTCCCGTCGCCCTGCTGTACCGCCTTCCCGGGATGGTGCGGCGTCGTCGTCGCGAGCTGTTCGCCCTCTACCTGCGCGCGATCTCGCCGCTGTACGCCACCCCGATCTGATGGTGCGCGCTCGCTGATGGCACAGGCATCCTGATGGCCCGGACGCTCTGATGGCCGGCCCTCTTCCGCTGGGCGACCCGGCGCCGGCCGACGGCCGCCTGCCCGACGACCTCACCGTCGACCGTGCGGTGCCCTTCTCGGCCTACCTGCACGTGCCGTTCTGTCGGGTTCGCTGCGGGTACTGCGACTTCAACACCTACACCGCGACCGAGCTGCGCGGAGCGAAGCAGGACGAGTACGCCGACACGCTCATCCGAGAGATCGCGCTGGCGAGCGCGGTGCTGGGCGAAGCCGACGGCATCCGCCCGCTCGACACCGTCTTCTTCGGCGGAGGCACGCCGACCCTGCTGCCCGCCGGCGATCTGGCGCGGATGCTCACGGCGGCGACCTCGGCGTTCGGCATCCGCGACGGCGCCGAGGTGACGGTCGAGGCCAACCCCGACACCGTCACGCCCGAGGTGGTGCGGACGCTGCTGGATGCCGGGGTCACCCGCCTCTCGATCGGAATGCAGTCGGCCGTGCCGCACGTGCTGGCGGCACTCGACCGCACGCATCGGCCCGAGAACGTGCGCACGGCCGTCGACGCGGCACGCGATGCCGGGCTCGACGTGAGCGTCGACCTGATCTACGGCGCCCCCGGCGAGTCGCTGGCGGACTGGGAGAGGTCCCTCGACGCGGCTCTCGCCCTCGAGCCCGACCACATCTCGGCGTACGCGCTGATCATCGAGGACGGCACCAAGCTCGCCAGGCAGATCAGGCGGGGCGAGGTGCCGGCGCCCGACGACGACCTGCAGGCCGACATGTACGAGGTCGCCGACGAGCGTCTCGGTGCGGCGGGATACGAATGGTACGAGGTCAGCAACTGGGCGCGTCCTCCGACGGACGCGGGAACCCCCGAGGGGAGGGACCACCGGTCGCGGCACAACATGGCGTACTGGCGCGGCGCGGACTGGTGGGGCTTCGGGCCCGGCGCGCACAGCCATGTCGCCGGTCTGCGGTGGTGGAATGTCAAGCATCCGGCGGCGTACGCGCAGCGTCTCGCCGTCGGCGAGTCGCCCGCCGCAGGCCGCGAGCGGCCCGACCTCGAGGCGCGCACCCTCGAGCGGGTGCTGCTGCAGAGTCGCCTCGCGGAGGGCCTGCCGATCGACGACATCGCCGAAGGCCGCCGCGATCGGGTCGCCGAGCTGATCTCGGACGGACTGGTCGATGCCGCCGCGGCTCTGCGGCAGCGTCGCGTGCGCCTGACCCTGCGGGGCCGGCTGCTCGCGGATGCCGTCGTGCGCGCGCTCACCGATTAGCGCGACCCGCACAGCCGACGCGGCCCCCTACGGCCAGTGCGACCCGCACAGCCGGCGCGAGCCTGAGGGGGAGCCCGAGCGGGTAGGATTGGCACTCGGAACGTTCGAGTGCCAGCGGGAGGGATGATGGTCACACAGCGAGGCCTTGAGGTCCTCCGTGCGATCGTGCAGGACTACGTCGCCACGCACGAACCGGTCGGCAGCAGATCGATCGTCGAACGCCATGCGTTCGGCGTCTCGGCCGCGACGATCCGAAACGACATGGCCCAGCTGGAAGATGAAGAGCTGATCACCGCTCCGCACACCTCCTCGGGGCGGGTGCCGACCGACAAGGGATACCGGGTCTTCGTCAACCACCTCGCCCAGGTGCGCCCGCTGTCGGCGCCGCAGCGCACCGCGATCGAGTCGTTCCTCGCCGCGCCCAGCGACCTCGACGATCTGATGGCCCGCACGGTGCGGGTGCTCACCCAGCTCACCGGCCAGGTCGCTCTCGCCCAGTACCCGTCGTTCGCGCGCGCGAGCATCACCCACGTCGAACTCGTCGCCTTGGCACCCAACCGCGTGCTGGTGGTACTGGTCACCGACGCGGGCGGGGTGTCGCAGCGGATCTCGCCGCTGCCGATCGACATCGACGACGCAGACCTCGCAGTGCTGCGCGCCCAGCTCGCGGCGCTCATCACCGGCCGTGCGGTCGGTGAGGCGTCCGAGCGCATCGCATCGGCGCGCGAACCGCAGACCGGCTCGCGCCTCGCGCCGGCGCTGTCGTCGCTGGCGGCGGTGATCGCCGAGGAGCTGGCCGAATTCCGTCAGGAGCGGCTGGTGATGGCGGGGGCTGCCACGCTCGCGCGGCGCGAGCAGGACTTCCGCGGCAGCATCCATCCTCTGCTCGAGGCGATTGAGGAGCAGGTGACCCTGCTGCGGCTGATGAGCGAGATGGTGACCGACGAGCACGGCCTCGCCACGAGCATCGGCACCGAGAACGCCCCGTTCGGACTCGGTGAGGCGTCGATCGTGGCGAGCAACTACGCCGCGCCAGGCAGCACGGCGCGCGTCGGCGTGATGGGACCGACCCGCATGGACTACCCGAGCAACCTCGCCGCAGCACGGGCCGTCGCCCGCTATCTGTCGCGGATGCTCGAAGAAGACGAGGCCGCCCGCTGATCCGGGCGACCGAATACACGAACGCACACGAAGAAAGGTGACCGTGGCGGATCACTACGAGGTCCTCGGGGTGTCGAAGGACGCCTCCCAGGACGAGATCAAGAAGGCCTATCGCAAGCTCGCCAGGCAGCTGCACCCGGACGTGAATCCGGGGGAGGACGCGGCTGAGCGGTTCAAGCTCGTCACGCACGCCTACGACGTGCTCAGCGACGAGGACTCCCGGCGCCGCTATGACATGGGCGGCGACCAGAACGGCGGATTCGGCGGCGGGTTCGGCGGATTCGGCGACATCTTCGAGACGTTCTTCGGCTCCGCGGGCGGCGCCCGTTCTGCGCGTCCGCGGTCGCGTCGCGAACGGGGTCAGGATGCGCTCGTGCGCATCAACCTCGAGCTCGGCGACGTCGTGTTCGGCGTGCACCGGGACATCGAGGTCGACACCGCGGTGCTGTGCGAGACCTGCCACGGCAGCTGCTGCCAGCCCGGCACGTCTCCGGTCACCTGCGACGTCTGCGGCGGCAGCGGCCACGTGCAGCGTCAGGTGCGCAGCCTGCTCGGCAACGTCGTGACCACCCAGCCGTGCGGCACCTGCGAGGGCTACGGCACTGTCATCCCCAACCCCTGCGGGTCGTGCGCCGGTCAGGGCCGCGTGCGCTCGCGGCGCACCGTCGCCCTCGACATCCCGGCCGGCGTCGAGACCGGTCTGCGCCTGCAGCTGCCCGGCTCGGGCGAGGTCGGTCGCGCGGGAGGCCCGAACGGCGACCTGTACGTCGAGGTCGCCGTTGCGCCGCATCCGGTCTTCAGCCGGGACGGCGACGATCTGCTCGCCACGCTCGAGGTGTCGATGGCGGATGCCATCCTCGGCACCACCACGACCATCGAGGGCCTCGACGGCACGGTCGATCTGGAGCTGCGGGCCGGCGTCCAGTCGGGTGACGTGCTCACGATCGACGGCCGGGGCATCACCCCGTTGCGCGGATCTCAGCGCGGCGACCTGCGCGTGGGCGTGCAGGTTCTCACGCCGACGCGGCTCGACGGGGCGCAGCGCAAGCTCATCGAGGACTTCGCCAAGAAGACGAAGGCTCCGGAGCCCAAGCTCGCCCAGTTCCAGCAGGGGTTGTTCTCGAAGCTGCGCGACCGCTTCCGCAGCCACTGACCGACTTCCGCACCACAGCCGATCGGAGCCCCATGGCCCTGCACTTCGTCGTACCCGACTGCACCGACGCCACCATCGGAGAACTCGTCCGGCTCACCGGATCAGAGGCGAAGCACGCCTCGGTGGTGCGCCGGGTGCGCGTCGGCGAGACGGTGACGATCGGCGACGGCAGGGGTGTCTGGCTCGAGGGCGCGGCGGAAGACGTCACCGCATCTCAGGTGAGTGTGCGAATCACCGGCCGCCGCGTGCAGGACGGACCCGAGACGCGCATCGTGCTCGCGCAGGCGCTCGCGAAGGGCGACCGAGACGAGCTGGCCGTGCAGGCCGCATGCGAGCTCGGCGTCGACGAGATCGTGCCGTGGCAGGCAGCACGCAGCATCTCACGCTGGGAGGGCCCGAAGGCGGCGAAGGGTCGGGAGCGCTGGGCGACGATCGTCCGCGAGGCGGCCAAGCAGGCGCACCGGGCCTGGGTCCCCGAGGTGACCGCCGTGCAGTCCACCGCGCAGCTGGCCGAGCGGGCGGCGGATGCCAGGCTGCTCGTGCTCGACCCGTGGACGCAGACGCCGCTCACCAGCATCCGTCCCGACGGTCGTGACCTCGTGCTCGTGGTCGGGCCGGAGGGTGGCATCGCGCCCGACGAGCTGGAGCGGCTCGAGGCGGCGGGCGCCGAGCGCGTCCGCCTCGGCGACACGGTGCTGCGCACCTCGACTGCAGGCCCCGCGGCGATCGCGGTACTCTCGGCCAACCTGGGCCGCTGGTGACCCTTCACTTCGTCTCGCCGGCGCTCGCTCGGTGCAGGCGACAGACTCAGGGACCCAGATGTACGCAGGGATCCAGGGCGACACGCCTAGGGACCCGGATAAGCTGAAAGCATGAGCGAACCCTCGATCTTCACCCGCATCCTGAACGGGGAGATCCCCGGCGAGATTCTCGCCGAAACCGACCGCGTGTTCGCGATCCGCGACATCAATCCGCAGGCGCCGCTGCACGCACTCGTGATCCCCAAGACCGAGCAGTACCGCGACGTCACCGAACTGGCCGCCGGCGACCCGGGCCTGATGGCCGACATGGTGGCCGTGGCCAAGCAGATCGCCTCCGAGCACGCCAACGGCGAGTACCGCCTGATCTTCAACAACGGCGCCAGCGCTGCGCAGTCGGTCTTCCACGTCCACGCGCATGTGCTCGGAGACATCGAGGAGGGCAAGCTCGTTGGCTTCTGACGACAGCGCACACAACGACAGCGCACCCCCGCGGTTCCCTGCCCAGCCCGAGAGCACCGAGCGCATCTTCGCCGACGGCATCGCCATGGTGCAGCTGCTCGGCCCGCAGGATCGGCTGCTGCGGATGCTCGAGAAGCAGCATCCGAATGTGCAGGTGATGGTGCGCGGCAACGAGATCACCCTGGGCGGATCGTCTGAGGACGTCGCCGCGGCGAAGCGACTCGTCGACGAGCTGATCGAGATGACCCGCTCGGGGCACGATCTCGCGCCGAGCGACGTCGAGCACTCCGCGCGGATCCTGCGGCGCGACGACGGACCCCGCCCCAGTGAGGTGCTCGGCGAAGCGATCCTGTCGACCCGGGGGCGGGTGATCCGCCCGAAGACACTGGGACAGAAGGAGTACGTCGACGCGATCGAGCAGAACACCATCGTGTTCGGCATCGGTCCCGCGGGTACGGGCAAGACCTATCTCGCGATGGCGAAGGCAGTGCAGGCCCTGCAGCGCAAAGAGGTGCAGCGCATCATCCTCACCCGGCCGGCCGTGGAAGCAGGGGAGAGGCTCGGGTTCCTGCCCGGATCGCTGACCGACAAGATCGACCCCTACCTGCGCCCGCTGTACGATGCGCTCAACGAGATGATGGACCCCGAGGTCGTGCCGCGCCTGATGGCGACCGGCACCATCGAGGTCGCCCCGCTCGCCTACATGCGAGGTCGCACGCTGAACGACTCGTTCGTCGTACTCGACGAGGCGCAGAACACCACGCCCGAGCAGATGAAGATGTTCCTCACCCGCCTGGGCTTCGGCACGAAGATGGTCGTCACCGGCGATATCACGCAGATCGACCTGCCACAGGGCGCCTCGGGACTGCGCCTGGTCACCCGGGTGCTCGGCGACATCGACGACATCCACTTCTCGCGGCTGACCAGCGACGACGTGGTGCGGCACTCCCTGGTGGGCCGCATCGTCGACGCGTACAGCGAGTACGACGAACAGCGCACGGCGGCGCGCGTCGAGCGCGAGCAGGCGCACCAGTTCGCGAACCGTGCGGAGCGTCGCGGCGGAGCACCGCAGAAACCCCGAGACCGCATGCCGAAGCGAGGCCTGAAGTGATCGAGATCAACAACGAGTCGGCCATCGCGGTCGATGAGACCGTGCTGCAGCGGCTCACCGACTTCAACCTCGCGCAGCTGCACGTCAGCCCCGACGCCGAGGTCGCGATCGTGCTCGTCGACGAGGGCGCCATGGAGTCGCTGCACGTGCAGTGGATGGACGAGCCCGGGCCCACCGACGTGCTGAGCTTCCCGATGGACGAGCTGCGCCCCGGCAGCCCGGACAACCCGACTGCGCCCGGTCTGCTGGGCGACATCGTGCTCTGCCCGCAGGTCGCCGAGGCGCAGGCGCAGACCGCCGGTCACTCGCTGATGGACGAGCTGATCCTGCTGACCACGCACGGCCTGCTGCACCTGCTCGGCTTCGACCACGCGGAACCCGACGAGGAGCGTGAGATGTTCGGGCTGCAGAAGTCGCTGATCGAGGGCTTCGCGCGCGTCGAACGCGGTCGATGACCCCCGCGATACTCCTCGCAGCCGCGGTGCTGCTGGTCGCCTTCGGCGGCCTGATGGCCGCCGTCGACGCGGCCTTCTCGGTCAGTTCGAACACCGACCTCGAGAACATGTCGGCCGACGGTCGCAACGCTGAGGCGCTCGCGCGCATCGCCGCTGATCCTGCGCCGCACGTGAACGCCGTCGCCTTCATGCGCGTGCTCTCGGAGACCACCGCCGCGGTGTTCGTGACCGTGGCTCTCGACGCCCTGCTGCCGAGCATCTGGTGGGCGATGCTGGCGGCCGCCGTGCTGATGACGGGCATCACGTTCGTGCTCGTCGGATCGAGCCCGCGCTCGTTCGGCCGACTGCATGCGACCTCGATGCTGCGCACCTGGGCGCCGGTCGTGCGCGGCGTGCGCATCCTGCTCGGACCGCTCGCGCAGGCGCTCGTCTCGGCGGGCCAGCGGGTGACGCCCGGAACGGGACGCAGCAGCTTCGCCTCTGAGGAGCAGCTGCTCAGCATGGTCGACGAAGCGGCGTCGAACCTGCTCATCGAAGAGGACGACCGCGATCTGATCCACTCGGTGTTCGACTTCACCGATCAATTCGTGCGCGCTGTGATGGTGCCGCGCACCGAGATGATGACGGTGGGCGCCGAGGCGACCACCACCGAGGCGATGGAGCTGTTCCTGCGCACCGGAGTCTCGCGCATGCCGGTGGTCGACGACGACGCGGACGACGTCGTCGGTGTTCTCTACCTGAAGGATCTCGTGCAGTTCGCCTACCGCGACGAGAGCGCGTGGCGCGGGCGGCCCGTGCGGCCGATCGCGCGGCCGGCGGTGTACGTACCCGAGTCGATGCGCGCCGAGACTCTGCTGCAGCAGATGAAGCGCGACGCCGTGCACGTGTGCATCGTCATCGACGAGCACGGTGGCATCTCGGGGCTGGTGACGCTCGAGGATCTCATCGAGGAGCTGGTGGGCGAGATCGCCGACGAGTACGACAGGGGACCCGCCGAGGTCGTGGAGCTGGCCGACGGCCGATACCGCGTCAACTCGCGTCTCGGCCTCGAAGACGTGGGGGATCTGTTCGGGCTCGAGCTCGAAGATGAGGACGTCGACTCGGTCGGCGGCCTGCTGGCCAAGGAGCTGGGCCGGATCCCGCAGCCGGGCGCCACCGTGATCGTGCAGGGCCTCGTCCTCACCGGCGGCGCCTCGCGCGGCCGGGGGCGCGGGATCGCCACGGTGTTCGTCGAGCGGGCGCCGCAGGGCTGGGACGAGGAACGCGAGGGAGGACAGGGCGATGACTGAGCAGAGCGGACAGGCAGGGCAGGCCGGACAGGCAGGGCAGGCAGGGCAGGCCGGACAGCCAGGGCAGGCCGGACAGGCAGGGCAGGCCGGACAGTCTGGACGACCAGGGTCGGATGAGACCCGCAGCGGATTCGTGACCTTCGTCGGGCGGCCGAACGTCGGCAAGTCGACGCTGACGAACGCGCTGGTGGGCGAAAAGATCGCGATCACGAGCGAGAAGCCGCAGACCACCCGGCGGGCCATCCGCGGCATCCTGAACCGTCCTGACGGACAGCTCGTAATCGTCGACACGCCCGGCATCCACAAGCCGCGCACGCTGCTCGGCGAGCGGCTCAACGATCTCGTCGAGCAGGTGCTCGGCGACGTCGACGTGATCGGCTTCTGCGTCCCCGCCACCGAGAAGATCGGCCCGGGTGACCGCCGCATCGCCGCATCGCTCGACGGCTATCCGCGTGCGAAGAAGGTCGCGATCGTGACCAAGACCGACGCCGCCGACCGCGACGACATCGTCGAACGACTCATGGAGGTCGACTCGCTGCGCGAGGACTGGGCCGCCGTCATCCCGCTCTCGGCGCTCACTCGCGAGCAGCTCGACGTGCTGGCGGACGAGATGCTGCAGCTGATGCCCCTCGGCCCGCGCCTGTACGAGGACGGCATCGTCACCGACGAGTCGGACGAGGACCGCATCGCCGAGATCATCCGCGAGGCGTCCCTCGAGGGGGTGCGCGACGAGCTGCCGCACTCGATCGCGGTCGTCGTCGACGATGTCGCGCCCCGGGAAGACAGCGATCTCACCGACGTGTACGCGTCGATCGTCGTGGAGCGCGACAGCCAGAAGGCGATCATCATCGGCCGCAAGGGTGCGCGGCTGCGCGACGTCGGCGCGGTGGCCCGCGAGGGGATCGAGGAGCTGCTCGGAACGCGCGTGTTCCTGAAGCTGCACGTGAAGGTCGCCAAGGAGTGGCAGCGCGATCCGAAGCAGCTCGGACGACTCGGGTTCTGAGATGGCCGAGCACTGGGTCGCCCGCAAATGGGGCTCGCCGGACGGGTGGCGTCTCGAACAGTACGAGGTGGCTGCACCGGATGCCGGTGAGGTGACGATCCGCGTGCACGCCGCCGGGGTGAATCCGGCCGACGCCAAGCACGTCGCATCCGCCAGGACAGGTGTGGAGCTGCCAGTGCCGATCGGCTACGAGGTCTCCGGCGTCGTGACGGCGGTCGGCCCCGGCACCGAGATCGTGTCCGGTCCTGTCGCCGTCGGCGACGAGGTGATCGCATTCCGCATTCACGGCGGCTACGCGACCGAGGTGACCGTGCCCGCGCAGAAGGTGCTGCGAAAGCCCGCGACGCTCACCCACTCCGAGGCGGCGAATCTGCTGCTCGCCGGCAGTACGGCGTCCGCCATGCTGCACGCGGTCGACGCGCAGCCCGGCGAGACCCTTCTGCTGCACGCCGCGTCGGGAGCGGTCGGGGTGAGCGTTCTGCAGCAGGCGGCGCAGCGCGGCATCCGGATCATCGGCACCGCCGGCCGAGCGCGCCTCGAAGAGGTGCGCCGCTTCGGCGGCATCCCGATCGAGTACGGTGACGGCCTGCTGTCGCGCATCCGCGCCGCCATGGCGGATGCCGGGATCAGCGCTCTCGATGCGGCGCTCGACGCCGCCGGCACGGCCGAGGCGACGCAGACGTCTCTCGCGCTCGTACCCGATCGCCAGCGGATCGTCACGATCGTCGACCCGCGTGCCGCTGCCGAGCACGGCTTCCTGATGAGCGCCGGCTCGGATCCCGAGACTGCACGGTACCGCGATGCGGTGCGCATCGGCCTCGTCGAGGCGGCCGAGAGGGGCGATCTCGACGTGCCCGTCTCGCGGGAGTTTCCGCTCGATCAGGCGCCGCAGGCGCTCGCTTTCCTGGCCGACGGGCATCCGGGCGGAAAGCTGGCGCTGATCCCCTGAATCGCGTCGCGGGTGAGCATCCTGCCAAGCGGGGTGTTAGCATCGATGCATGCCTCTGGGCGGTCTGCTTCTTCTTAGCTGCCGCGGCGAGTCCTGACAATCGGGCCTTCCTCGTCGCGGCGCTTGTGTTGGCCTGAGCACGTTATCTGACGAAGAGAAGCAGCCCCATCATGAAGAACCACCAGAAGCCCACCTCGATGCCGGTGCACAAGTACCGTCCGTTCCACGAGCAGATCCGCATCGATCTCGAAGATCGCACCTGGCCGTCCAAGCGCATCACCGAGGCTCCCCGCTGGTGCGCCGTCGACCTCCGCGACGGCAACCAGGCTCTGATCGATCCGATGTCGCCCGAGCGCAAGCGCGTGATGTTCGAGCTGCTCGTGAGCATGGGATACAAGGAGATCGAGGTCGGCTTCCCGTCGGCCAGCCAGACCGACTTCGACTTCGTGCGTCAGCTGATCGAAGAGGACCTCATTCCCGACGACGTCACCATCCAGGTGCTGACGCAGTGCCGTGAGCACCTGATCGAGCGCACCTATGAGTCGATCGTCGGCGCCAAGCAGGCGATCGTGCACTTCTACAACTCGACCAGTGTGCTGCAGCGCGAGGTCGTCTTCCGTTCAGACCGCGAGGGCGTCAAGCAGATCGCGCTGGAAGGTGCGCGCCTGTGCCGCCAGTTCGAGAAGCGCATCCCCGACACGCAGGTGTACTACGAGTACTCACCCGAGAGCTACACCGGCACCGAGCTGGAGTACGCCGTCGAGGTGTGCAACGCCGTGCTCGACGTGCTCGAGCCGACGCCCGACCGCAAGGTGATCATCAACCTGCCGGCGACGGTCGAGATGGCGTCGCCCAACGTGTACGCCGACTCGATCGAGTGGATGAACCGCCACCTGGCGCACCGCGAGAACGTGATCCTCTCGCTGCACCCGCACAACGACCGGGGCACGGCGATCGCCGCCGCCGAGCTGGGATATCTGGCCGGCGCAGACCGCATCGAGGGATGCCTGTTCGGCAATGGCGAGCGCACGGGCAATGTCGATCTGGTGGCGCTGGGCATCAACCTGTTCACGCAGGGCATCGACCCGCAGATCGACTTCAGTGACATCGATCAGGTCAAGCGCACCGTGGAGTACTGCAACCAGCTGCCGGTGCCCGAGCGCAGCCCTTGGGCCGGGGATCTGGTCTTCACGGCGTTCAGCGGATCGCACCAGGACGCGATCAAGAAGGGCTTCGAGGCGATGGCCGCGAAGGCTGCGGAGCAGGGTGTCTCGGTCGACGAGATCGAATGGGGCGTGCCCTATCTGCCGGTCGACCCGAAGGACCTCGGTCGTTCGTACGAGGCCGTGATCCGGGTCAACTCCCAGTCGGGCAAGGGGGGAGTGGCGTACCTGCTGAAGACGGACCACTCCCTCGACTTGCCGCGCAAGCTGCAGATCGAGTTCTCCGGTGTGGTGCAGGCGAAGACGGATGCCGAGGGCGGGGAGGTCACCAGCGAGCAGATCTGGTCGATCTTCCACGACGAGTACCTGCCGGCCGATGACGACACCGCCAAGTGGGGCCGGTTCGAGCTGCTCGGCACGCAGACCCGAAGCGATATGTCGGGCGAGGTCTCCCTCGACGTCGTGCTGCGCGACGGGGAGACCAGCGAGCAGGCGTCCGGTCAGGGGAACGGCCCGATCGCCGCGTTCATCGAGATCCTGCGCGGTCGCGGCTTTGACATCTCGCTGTACGACTACGTCGAGCACACGCTCTCGGCCGGGGGCGACGCGCAGGCAGCCGCGTACGTCGAGCTGCAGGTCGACGATCAGCGCCTGTGGGGCGTCGGCATCGACGGCGACATCTCGACGGCGTCGCTGAAGGCGATCGTGTCGTGCGTGAACCGCTCGATCCGCACGCGCGAGCCCCAGCTCGTCGCTGTCTGAGCGCGGATGATCCCGATCACGGCTTGATGATCGGGATCATCCCCGTCTCGGTGGCCACCTTTCGGCGGTACAGACGCCGCTGCTCGGGCAGCGACACGTCGAAGACCACCGCGAGCACCCGGATGACGGCAGTGACGACGATGCCGATCACGGCCGCGACGGTGATCGAGACGTCGAAGGCATGCAGGATCACGATGGCCGTGCAGCCCGCGCCGGCCGCCACCGCGTAGAGCGAGCCGACGTGCATGATCGCGACCGGCAGCCCCATGAGCACGTCGCGAAGCACACCGCCGCCGACCGCGGCGCACACGCCGATGAACACGGCGGGCACGGGCGGGATGCCGAACGCGATCGCCTTGCTGACCCCGAACGCGCCGAACATGCCGATCACGGCGGCGTCGAGCACCACGATGAACGTGTTGATCCGGTTGAAGACGCCGGCGAGAAGCATCCCGAACAGCGCTGCACCGGCCGCGGTGATGAGATAC
The DNA here is from genome assembly GCF_028198145.1 of Microbacterium sp. nov. GSS16. Taxonomy (NCBI): domain Bacteria; kingdom Bacillati; phylum Actinomycetota; class Actinomycetes; order Micrococcales; family Microbacteriaceae; genus Microbacterium; species Microbacterium sp. nov. GSS16. Next base: position 2,066,922 of record NZ_CP116338.1, read on the forward strand.
CAGTCGTTCTGCAGGGTGGCGGGTGGCTGGCCGATCAGCAGATCGCGGATGAGGCCGCCGCCCATGCCGATCATGATGCCGATGATCGCCACGCCGAGCCAGTCCAGGCGGCGCTGACCCTGGAAGCCCGAGGCGAACATCGCTCCCTGGATGCCGCCAAGGCCGACGCCGAGCAGATCCGCCCAGAGCGGGATGGTGAAGAGCGGTTCGGTCACCCGTCCATTCTCTCGCGCGCGGGAGATAATCGATGGATGCCCACCTACCGAGACGAAGCGGTGATCCTGCGCACCCACAAGCTGGGTGAAGCCGATCGCATCGTCACGATGCTGTCGCGGCGCAACGGCAAGATCCGGGCCGTCGCCAAGGGCGTGCGGCGCACATCGTCGAAGTTCGGCTCGCGACTCGAGCCGTTCATGGTCGCCGACGTGCAGATGTACAAGGGCCGCTCACTCGACATCGTGCAGCAGGCCGACTCGCTCGGTGCCTACGGCGCCGACATCGCCGTCGACTACGAGCGCTTCACGGCGGCCAGTGCCATGGTCGAGACCGCCGATCGGCTCAACGAGGCCGAGGCGACCGCCGAGCAGTACCTGCTGCTCGTGGGCGGGCTGCGCTCTCTCTCCCGCGGCGAGCATGCCGCCCGAAGCATCCTCGATTCTTACCTGCTTCGTGTCATGGCGCTTTCGGGGTGGGCGCCGGCCCTCGACGACTGCGCCCGGTGCGGAGCACCTGGGCCGCACCGCCATTTCGGTGCACAGCTGGGCGGGTCGGTGTGCGACGCGTGCGCCCCTGCGGGCAGCCCGCGGATCTCGTCGTCTTCACTGTCGCTGCTGCGGGCGCTGATGGGCGGCGACTGGACGATGGTGGATGCCGCATCACCGCCGGACATGGCGGCGGCCTCCGGCACGATCGCGGCCTACGCCCAATGGCATCTCGAGCGCGGCATCCGCTCGCTCGAGCACGTCACGAATCCGTCGAGCATGGGAGCCCTGTGACACCGAAACCGTACACGCACAAGGACGCGGTGCCGTTCCGCCCGCTCGACTGGACGGGTGAGCACCCGCCGGCGTTCCCCGCCGTGCCGGAGCACGTCGCGATCGTGATGGACGGCAACGGACGCTGGGCGAACCGTCGCGGCCTGAACCGGGTCGAGGGGCACAAGGCAGGCGAGGAGGTGCTGCTGGATGTCGTCGCCGGTGCTATCCAGGCGGGCGTCAAGCACCTCTCGGTCTACGCGTTCTCCACCGAGAACTGGGCGCGTTCGCCGGAGGAGGTGCGCTTCCTCATGGGCTACAACCGCGACGTGCTGCATCGTCGACGCGATCAGCTCAACGAATGGGGAGTGCGCGTGCGGTGGGCCGGACGCAAGCCTCGGCTGTGGGGATCGGTCATCAAAGAGCTGCAATTCGCCGAGCAGCTCACCAGGGACAACGACGTGCTCACCCTGACCATGTGCGTGAACTACGGCGGCCGAGTCGAGCTCGTCGACGCCATGCGGGCGATGGCGGAGGAGGTCAAGGCGGGCAGGATGCGCCCCAGCGCCATCACGGAGAAGCAGATCCGCAAGCACCTGTACGTTCCGGACATGCCCGACGTCGATCTCTTCCTGCGCAGTTCGGGTGAGCAGCGCACGTCGAACTTCCTGCTCTGGCAGGCCGCCTATGCCGAGATGGTCTTCCTCGACACGCTCTGGCCCGACTTCTCCCGTGCCGAGCTCTGGCGGGCCATCGAGATCTACCTGTCGCGCGATCGTCGCTTCGGCGGCGCGGTCGACATGCCCGACGCCTCGATCTGAGGGTCCTGTCTGGCGCTTCCCTCTAGCGCTTCCGTCGGCGTTCGCTTGTGGCGTTCCCGTCGGCGCTCGAGGGTGGCGATCCTCTCAGCGCTCGCTTCTGGAGATTCCGTCAGAGTTCGCTTGTGCCGTCAGCGCTCGCTTCTGGTGATTCCGTCGGAGTTCGCTTGTGCCGTCAGCGCTCGCTCCTGGCCATCCCGTCAGCGCTCCGTCTGAAGCGGGTGCGCTCAGGACGGCCGCTTCACGTGTCAGTCGCCTCCCAGGGCGGGGTGTCGTTCTGCACGGGCCACTCGCTGTGCGCGCCCGAACGGCCCGGCGGGCCAGGGGCGCGTTGCGCGTCTTCGCCGGCCTGCTCGTGCTCCGCTTCGGGTGGCCAAGGCCCGCTGGGCACGAACATGACGCGACGCGGCGGGGTATCGCGGTGCGTGCGTCCGGCGGGGCTGGTCCACTCGAGCGACCAGTCGGGCAGCTGCCGGGCGGTCCAGCGGAACTCCTCCGGTATGTCCGGGTGCTTCAGCGCATGGTGAGTGAGGCAGAGATGGGCGAGGTTGTCGGTGCGAGTGGGGCCGCCGAGGGCCCAGTCGATGGTGTGGTCCGATTCGCAGCGGTGGACGGGCATGCGGCACCCGGGGAAACGGCAGTGCTGATCGCGGGCGCGCAGGAATCGGCGCATCGGCTCGGTCGGGGTGTAGGTGTCGGTCTCGGTGACGAGTCCGGTCGGGTCGAGGAACAACCGCGTCCATCCGGTGGAGCTTCCGGCGAGTCGGCGGGCGATGTCGGGGTGCAGGCTGCCGTGCCCGTCGAGTTGGGCGGGGCGATCGTCTGCGCCGGTGAGGGTGGTCGCAGCGACTGTGACCTGAATGCGGGCGTGGATGTTGTCGAGCCCCGTGCCCATGATCTCGCTCGGGGTGGCACTGAGCAGCAGGTCGCAGAGCAGTTCGGTGCGGATCTCGTCCAACCCTCGGCCGTCGATCGGGATCTGGATCACGACCGGACCTGCGGCGATGATGCGCTCCATCGCGTCGTCGTACGCCTCCCCCGCTCCGGGAACATCGAACGGGTCGAACGGGTCGAACGGGTCGAACGGGTCGGCCGATTCGGCCGTGCAGATGTCGCCGGTGGTGGAGATCGCCCGGGCGGAAGCAGCCGCCCTCGCGGCGGCTTCGGCTTCGGCGCGGGCAGCTTCGAATTCGAGGTCGGCGTCGACGTCGACGTCGACGGGGAGGGTGGGGGTGCGGTTGTCGGGGTGCTGTCTCTGCGCGCGGCCCATCTTGGTGAGACGGTCGAGGATGGCGACGGCCTTATAGGTGGGCACGATGGCCTGAAGCAGAGACATCTCATCGTCGAGCTCTCGCACGCTCACGACCTGCTCCGCCGTCGCAGCCCGATGGCGCTCGGCCACTGTCTGCGGCACGAGCGCCGCGACGAGCTGCCGCACGTGAGCCCGGGTTCGGGCGGGTGCTTCGGTCTCGGCGAACTCCAGAGCCGCCGCCTCGTACAGCGCCCACTCCGCCTCAGTCGCCGCGCCGGCGCTGCGCGCCTGGATCAGGGGGCCTGCCGCACGAAGGATCTCCCGCACGTGCGCGGCGCTGACCCGCCCTGCGGCGAACGAGGCGCGCAGGTTCGGGAAGTCATCGCACAGGGCGCGGGCATCCGTGAATGCCTGCTCGACGGTGACCTTCGCCATCCGCCCGGCTGCGGAGTACTCCGCCACGATCGACCGGCGGATCGCCTCGCGGTGCATCGGAGCGGCCGCGACATCGGCATCCATCACCTCCACGCGCTGCGCCAGCAGCGTCGCCGCCCGCTCCTCGAGGCGATTGATCTCGGCGCGCACGTCGAGCCACTCGACCAGCAGCTCGCGCTGCCGGACGAACGGATCAACCGATGTGGTGGCCATACGAGAACATTAGAACGTACCTCCGACATTCCCTCCGGGCGCATCGCATCCGTTGAGGAAAGGCGGGGCTGACCGGTCGCATCGGCGATCGATGCGACCGATCTCGCGAACCCGCGCTCAGGAACCGGCTGCGGCGACCCGCGCGAGCCAGCGCTGGGTCTCACGGGGATGCCGGAAACGCACGACGGTCAGATGCGGATGCCGCACCTCGACGTCCGGCATCCGCTCCGCCCACTTGTGCAGGGTTCTCGTCTGCCACAGCAGGATGTTGTCCGTCGCATCGCGGCGGAACATGTTCGTGATTCCGCGCTCCCGGTTGCCGTTCCACAGCTCGGTCCGCAGCAGCTGACGAGCGACCGTGCGGCGCACGAGGCGCGCACGGACGACCCGGTAGGGGTAGTCGAGCCAGAGCACGAGTTCTGCACGCGGGGCGAGGATAGCCTCGGTGCCGCGGCTCGTGTACTGCCACTCGGTGACCCAGCTCTGCTCCGCGGCGAAGGCGCGCACGTCGCCTGTGAACTCGGGGCGGGGTGTCCAGCCGGGCCCGTGGAAGAGGGCGTCGATCTCTACGTGACGCAGGTTCCAGATCTCGGCGAGGCGCTTGGCGAGAGTGGTCTTTCCCGCACCCGTCACGCCAGCGATCAGCACCCGCGAGCGGTGCAGGGCAGGAGCATCGTCGGCGGTGAACACCAGTGAAGGCTATCCGATCGGGAATATGCGTACAGGGGCATGCGGTTGTCAACTGATGTGAGCGAACCCATCTCCATCGACATCTGGTCCGACATCGCCTGCCCGTGGTGCTACATCGGCAAGCGCAATCTCGAGAAGGGGCTCGCCGCGACAGCAGGCGATGACGACGCACCGCAGGTGCGAGTCACCTTCCACTCGTTCGAGCTCTCACCCGACACCCCTGTCGACTTCGACGGCGACGAGATCGACTTCCTCGCCGGACACAAGGGCATGCCCCGCGAGCAGGTCGAGCAGATGCTCGGACATGTGACGACCGTGGCCGCGGGAGCCGGGCTCGAGTACCGCTTCGACCTGCTGCAGCACACGAACACCGTCAAGGCGCACGAGCTGCTGCACTTCGCGAAGGAGAAGGGCCTGCAGCACGAGATGAAGGAGAGGCTCATGTCGGCCTACTTCACCGAAGGCAGGCATGTGGGCCGGATCGACGATCTGGCCGCCCTCGCCGAGGAGGTGGGGCTGGATGCCGGAGAGGCGCGCTCAGCGCTGGAATCCGATGCCTACCTCGACGCCGTCCGCGCCGATCAGGCACAGGCTCGCGCCTACGGTATCAACGGCGTGCCCTTCTTCGTCATCGACGGACAGTACGGCGTGAGCGGCGCTCAGCCGCCCGAGGCGTTCGAGAACGTCATCCGCGACGTGTGGGCGCAGAAGAGCGCCGCGAGCTGATCGCGCGTCGGACTTTCGAGGCGTGATCAGCGCCGCGCCGAGTCGAGAGCGTTCTCGATCGCCGCGACGATCTCCGGCGAATCGGGCGTCTGACGCGGACGGAAACGCTGAACGCTGCCGTCGGCTCCGACGAGGAACTTCTCGAAGTTCCACTCCACCCGGCCGGCCCTGCCGCCGGCATCCGGAGTGTCCTTGAGCACCTTGTAGAGGTCGTGCGCGTTGCGTCCGTTGACCTTGACCTTGTCGTTGATCGGGAAGGTGACCCCGTAGCTCGTCGAGCAGAACTCGAGGATCTTCTCGATCGACCCCGGCTCCTGGCCGAAGAACTGGTTGCACGGGAAGCCGACCACGCTGAAGCCTCGATCGGCGAAGCGTCGCTGCAGCTCTTCGAGCTGCGTGTACTGCGGCGTCAGCCCGCACTTCGAGGCGACGTTGACCACCAGCAGCACGTCGGCGCCGATGTCGTCGAGGGTCTTCTCGGCACCCCCGGCGTCGATGAACGGGATCTGTCGCAGGGTCGCATCGGCCATCTCCACAGCCTAAGCGCGCTGTGCCCGCACCGGGCCGTCGTCTGGGAGAATGGAGAGGACATGACTATCGCCGCTGACCTTCGACCCGCTCAGGGACCCACTGTCGCTTCGGCCCCCGCAACCGCTTCGGCTCCGGCGCTGCGCATCGGCCCGATCGCGCTCGACACCCCGGTGGTGCTGGCGCCGATGGCGGGGATCACCAACACCGCCTTTCGCCGCCTCTGCCGCGAGTACGGGGCGGGTCTGTACGTCAGCGAGATGATCACCTCGCGCGCGCTCGTCGAGCGCAACGCCATCACGATGCGGCTCATCCAGCACCACGAGAGCGAGACGCCGCGATCGATCCAGCTGTACGGCGTCGATCCGGCGACGATCGCCGAGGCGGTGCGGATCATCGTCGCCGAAGACCGGGCGGACCACATCGACCTGAACTTCGGCTGCCCGGTGCCGAAGGTCACCCGAAAGGGCGGCGGCGCCGCCCTGCCGTGGAAGATCGGGCTCTTCTCCGACATTGTGCAGCGGGCCGTGAAGGCGGCGGGCGACGTGCCGCTCACCGTCAAGATGCGCAAGGGCATCAACAAGGATCATCTGACCTTCCTCGACGCCGGCCGCGCGGCGGAGGATGCGGGTGCCGCCGCCGTCGCCCTGCACGCGCGCACCGCGTCGGAGTACTACTCGGGCCACGCCGACTGGAGCGCCATCGGAGAGCTCAAGCAGGCGGTGACCAGCATTCCCGTGCTGGGCAACGGCGACATCTGGTCGGCCGCCGACGCGGTGCGGATGATGGACGAGACCGGCTGTGACGGCGTGGTCGTGGGACGAGGATGCCTGGGCCGGCCGTGGCTGTTCGGCGAGCTCGCCGCGGCGCTCGGCCCTTCGGCGGGCTCAGGGGCCCAGGAGGCAGGCTCAGGGACCCAGGCGACGGGTTCACGACGCGAGCAGGCTCCGGTGGTCGATGCGACGCTGGGCTTCGTCAAAGACGCCTTCCGCCGGCACGCCGAACTGCTGGTGGAGTTCTTCGAGGACGAGGATCGCGGCTGCAAGGACATCCGCAAGCACGTCGCGTGGTACTTCAAGGGGTATCCCGTGGGCGGCGAGCTGCGCGCCGCGCTGGCACGGGCATCCACCCTGCAGGAGATCGACGACCTGCTCGGCACGATCGGCGACGCCCCCTACCCCGGCATCGGTGCGGAGGGGCAGCGGGGCCGCGCCGGTTCGCCGAAGCGCACGGCCCTGCCCGAGGGCTGGCTCGATTCACGGGAGCTCGGCGAGGGCGTCGGCGACATGATGCGCGGAGCGGAGACCGAGAACGATGGCGGCTGACGTCGTACGCGGCTACGGGGCGCACGACGCCGAGCGCTTCTACTCGGAGACCCATCGGTCTGAGCGCGACGACTTCTCCCGCGACCGCGCACGCGTGCTGCACTCCGCGGCGCTGCGGCGTCTTGCGGCGAAGACCCAGGTGCTCAGCCCCGCCAGCACCGCCGACTTCGCCCGCAACCGGCTCACGCATTCCCTCGAAGTCGCGCAGGTCGGCCGCGAGCTGGCGAGCGCCCTGGGCGTCTCCGCCGACGTGGTCGACACGGCCTGCCTGAGCCACGACCTCGGGCATCCGCCCTTCGGACACAACGGCGAGCGGGCCCTGAACGAGTGGGCGGAGGACATCGGCGGGTTCGAGGGCAACGCCCAGTCGCTGCGCATCCTGACTCGCCTCGAGGCGAAGGTGCTCGACGACGGCGATCACTCCGTCGGACTCAACCTCACCCGAGCCAGCCTCGACGCGACATGCAAGTACCCGTGGACCGTCGACGAGCCCGTTCCCGACCCGGGTGGCCGGCTCAAGTTCGGCGTGTACCCCGAGGACGAGCCGGTCTTCCGCTGGATGCGCGAGGGCGCCACCGGGCGGGAACGCTGCATCGAAGCCGAGATCATGGACCTGTCCGATGACATCGCCTACTCCGTGCACGATTTCGAAGATGCGATCGTGAACGGCTACGTCGACGTGGCGCAGCTGTCGGATCCGATCGAGCATCACCCGCTCATCGGCCGAATCCAGCAGTGGGTCGGATACGACTACACGCGTGACGAGCTGGCCGACGCCCTGTACCGGCTCACGCGGGAGACGATGTGGATGCGGTCGTTCGACCGCTCCCGTCGCGATCTGGCTCGGTTGAAGAACCTCACCAGCGACATGATCGGCCGCTTCGCGCGCGGCTCGGTGGCGGCCACGAGGGCCGCCTACTCCGGCGAGACCCTCGCGCGGTACAGCGCGCACGTCGTGATCCCCCGCGAGGTCGAGACCGAGATCGCGGTGCTCAAGGGCATCATGGGCCAGGCGATCGTCACCATCGATGCGCGAAAGGGCGTGTACAAAGAGCAGCGTCGCGTGCTGCATCGCCTCGCCGACGCGCTGTGGTCGACGGACGCGCTGTGGTCGGCGGGCGCCGATGTGCTGGAGCCTGCATTCTCAGCCGACTTCCTCGCCGCCGACACCGATGCGCAGCGCGCACGCGTGGTGGTCGACCAGGTCGCGAGCCTGACCGACCAGACCGCCGTCGACTGGCACAACCGCCTGGTCGGCGAGATCGATCCCGCTGAGGTGGGGATATGGTCGCCGCGGCACGCACGCCCCGGCGTGCACCGTCGCGCCGAATCCCGGGTGGTCGTCGAAGGGGCCGTCTGATGCCGCGCATCCTGCAGGCCGACGTCGAGGAGGTGAAGACCCGCACGAACATCGCCGACATCGTCGGCGAGCGGGTCGCCCTCAAATCGGCAGGCGTGGGTTCGCTCAAGGGGCTCTGCCCGTTCCACGACGAGAAGAGTCCGAGCTTCCACGTGCGCCCGCAGGTCGGGTACTACCACTGTTTCGGCTGCGGCGCCTCGGGCGATGTGTACTCGTTCCTGCGCGAGATGGATCACGTCAGCTTCACAGAGGCCGTCGAGCGGCTTGCCGCCCGGGTCGGCTACTCACTGCACTACGAGGACGGCGGTGCGGCGCCGGAGACCAGCGGGCGCAGCCGGCTGTACGCGGCCAACACGGCCGCGGGGGAGTACTTCCGCTCGCAGCTGCTGAGCCCCGAGGCCGAGAGCGCCAGGCGCTTTCTCGGCGAGCGGGGGTTCGATGCGGGCGCTGCAGCCCATTTCGGGGTCGGCTACGCGCCCCGCGGCTGGGACAACATGCTGAAGGCGCTGAGTGCGAAGGGCTTCACCCGTGACGAGCTCACCGCCGCCGGGCTCGTCTCGGCCGGGCAGCGCGGCGTCTACGACCGCTTCAGGGGTCGGGTCGTCTGGCCGATTCGAGACGTCACCGGGCAGACCATAGGGTTCGGCGCACGCAAGCTCTACGACGACGACCAGGGGCCGAAGTACCTGAACACCCCCGAGACGCCGATCTACAAGAAGGCGCAGGTGCTCTACGGGCTCGACCTGGCCAAACGCGACATCAGCAGGGGAGACCCGCGCCGCGTGGTCGTCGTCGAGGGCTACACCGACGTCATGGCCTGCCACCTTGCAGGCGTCACGACCGCGATCGCGACCTGTGGCACCGCGTTCGGAGCGGAGCACATCAAGGTGCTGCGCCGGGTGATGGGCGACGATTCGGCGGCGGGCGAGGTCGTATTCACATTCGATGGCGATGAGGCGGGCCAGAAGGCGGCGCTGCGCGCCTTCAGCGAGGACTCGCGTTTCACTGCGCAGACCTTCGTCGCCGTCGCGCCCGACGGTCTCGATCCCTGCGACATGCGTCTGCAGCGGGGGGATGCCGCGGTGCGCGGGCTGATGGACGCCAAGGTTCCCATGTTCGAGTTCGCGATCGATCGCAAGCTCGCCGGATACGATCTCGCCACCGTCGAGGGGCAGGTCGGCGCGTTGCGGGCCGCAGCCCCGATCGTCGCCGAGATCCGCGATGAGCTGCTGCGCCCCGGATACGAGCGGGTGCTGGCTCGCCGACTCGGGATGGATCCCACGGCTGTGCACCAGCAGGTGCAGCGGGCCGCGCGCGGGGAACGCGAGCAGCCGGGCCCGCGACAGCAGGCGCCGGGCGGTGACAGTGCCGAGGGCGTTACGCGCGTTCGATTGGTCGATCTGCCGCGCACGCCGGAGGTCGCGCTCGAGCGCGATGCGCTCATGGGCGTGCTGCAGTACGGTCACCGGCTCGACCAGCAGACTCTCGCCCGCGCGCTGAGCGAGCCCTTCCGGCATCCGGCGCTGGAAGCGGTGCGCGACGCCGTGGCATCCGTCGCCGACCGCACCAGGGTCGGCTGGGCGACGGCAGCGGCGGATGCCGTGCGCGAGCCGTACCGCAGCCTCGCAGGCGAGCTGCTGATGATGCCGTTCCCCGCCCGCGACGACGAGGGAGCGCTGGCGTCTTCGGCCGACCTGTGCCGGCGGCTGATCCTGCGCACCATTGAGCGCGAGAAGCAGGAGCTGCTGGGTGCGGTGCAGCGGGTGCCCGCCGACTCGGACGGGGGACGCGCGCTTCGCATGCGACTTCGCGACGTGGATGCCGAGCGACTGAGGTTCGCCGAGTCCTGAGCGCTTTCGGCCGCTGAACCCGGCAGGATGGACGGTATGCCTGCCGACAGCGAGTTCGCGATCGACTGCCATGATCTGGTCATCGACCGGATCGGGCACGGTGGAACGACGCGTGCCGTCGACGGCGTGACCTTCTCGCTCAGACCCGGTGAGCTGATGTGCATCGGCGGTGCGACCGGCGCGGGGAAGTCGAGCCTGGTGACCGCGCTCGCGGGGGTGGGTGATGCATCGCTGAAGGTCGCCGGCGGTCGCGCCACGGTCTGCGGCGTGGACATTCGGGGGCGCGGGCGCAGACGCCGTACCCTCACCGCTCTCAGCGGCCACCTCGCTCAGGCGGCGGGCGCGTCGCTGCCGCCCCGGCTGACCGTCGGCGAGGCGATCTCCGAGCCGATCACCTCGCGCGAGAAGAAGGTCAACGGCAGAGCGCTGGCGATACGGGTGGCATCGCTGCTCGACGAGCTGCACCTGCCGCTCGGCCTCGCCTCGAAGTTCCCCTATGAGCTCAGCGCCGGCATGCGTCAGCGCGTCGCCATCGCCCGCGCGCTGATGCTCGAACCGCATGTGCTCATCGCCGACGAGCCGCTCGCGAATCTCGACCTCGAGGTGCGACCGGTCGTCTTCGATGCGATCACCCGCCGCCGGGCCGAGCGGGCCATGGCTGCTCTGCTGGTGACGAACGACGCAGCATTCATCCGTGAGCTGGGTGCCGAGGCGCTGCTGCTCAGAGCGGGCCATGTCGTCGCGAGGGGCGTCGGGTCGAACCTCATCTGGGCTCCGAACGCCGAGGCCGACGTCGGTCAGTGATCCCGCCACGCCCGGGGTGTCGCCCGTGTTCAGCGGGGCCTGCGGAGTTTGCTAAGCTGGGGGAGTTGCCCGCCCAGCGGGTGACAACCGAATGATCCTCGGTAGCTCAATTGGCAGAGCAGCCGGCTGTTAACCGGCAGGTTCTTGGTTCGAGTCCAAGCCGGGGAGCCATAGAAGCCCCGATCCAGTACCCCTGGGTCGGGGCTTCTCCCGTCTCGGCAGCACTCCTGCGACGCGTGATCAGAGGCCGAGGGTGGGGAAGCACAGAGCGGATGCCGGGCATCCGGCGTGTCGGTGCGGATCTGCGCGCAGACCCGCGCACTGCGCACCAGACCATCTGAGACTGCCGACACCCCGGGTCGGCTCAGAGCCGTCCCGAGGGGCATCAGAGCAGCTCGGCGCGCAGCCGCTCGGGTGACTTGGGTGAGAGCAGACCGGGTGCGATGTCGAACGGCGTCTTCGCGCCGTGATCCCCGGATGCGGAGAGCCGCGCAGCGGCGCGCGCGTAGGCGACCAGCACACTCGCGGTGAACTCGGGGTTCGACTCCAGCGCCAGCTGGAACTCCACGGTCTGCGCGACGCCCTCCGAGGTGGTCGCGCTGCGGATCACGAAACCGCCGTGCGGCACGCCCGCGTGATCGCGGGCGAGCTCCTCGGCCGACACGATGTGCACCGTCGTGTCGTACGGCTCGAAGTAGTCGGGCATCGTCACGATCGCCTCACGCACGGCATCCTGATCCGCGCCGTCCTCCAGCACCACGAAGCACTCCCGCGTGTGCTTGTCGCGGGTGCTCAGCGCGGGGCGGTCGCCGGCGCGCACGCGGGCCATGGCGTCGTCGGAGGGGATCGTGTACTGCACCCCGGCGGCGACGCCGGGCACCCGACGGATGGCGTCCGAGTGGCCCTGGCTGAGCCCGCGCCCCCAGAACGTGTAGGTCTCGCCCTGCGGCAGGATCGCCTCGCCGTACAGACGCTGCAGAGAGAACAGGCCGGGGTCCCACCCGGTCGAGATCACCGCGGTCGTTTCCGCAGCTCGCGCGGCGGCGTCGACGGCGGCGAAGTGCTCGGGGATGCGGGCGTGCGTGTCGAAGCTGTCGACGACCGAGAAGCGCGCTGCCAGCGCGGGAGTCTGCTCAGGCAGATCGCTCTTCGAGCCGCCGCACAGGATGAGCACGTCGATCTCGTCCTGCAGCGTGTCGAGCTCCTCGATGCGTCGAACCGGCACTGTCGGGTCGACTGTGCTGACCGATTCGGGGTCGCGGCGGGTGAAGACGCCGACCAGGGTCATGTCGGGGTTCATGGCCAGTGATCGCTCGACGCCTCGGCCGAGATTGCCGTAGCCGACGATTCCGATGCGCAGCTGTGCGTCCATGTTGCTCTTTCCTGTGCGGAGAAGGTGTGGTCCGGCGTTCGTCACGCCTCAGCCCTCGAGGTCGTCGACCCCGGGCATCCAGCTGTGCGAACCTCGGCTCCAGCCGCGCTTGCGCGCGATCTTCTGCACGGTCTTCCGATCGGAGTCGTCGAGGCGGTCGACGTACAGGATGCCGTCGAGGTGATCGAACTCGTGCTGCATGATGCGCGCCCGCCAGCCGTCGACTTCGATGCGCACGTCGCGGCCCTCGAGGTCGGTGCCCGTCACGAGCACGCGGTCCGAGCGGCGCAGTGCGAAGCGCTCGCCCGGGAACGACAGGCATCCCTCGGACTCCTCGTCGGAGTCGGGGGAGCCGGGCTCCGGAGGCGTCATCAAGAGCACCGGGTTGATGATCTCGCCGCGCCACGGGTTCTCGTCGTCGTCGACGTACGAGTAGACGTAGATCCGCAGGCCCACGCCCACCTGGGGAGCCGCCAGTCCTACGCCGGGAGCGGCATCCATGGTCTCGTACATGTCGGCGACGAGCGTGCGGATCTCGTCGGTCACCTGGCCGACCTCGCTCGCGGGTGCGTGCAGAACAGGATCGCCCATGATGCGAATCGGAAGAACAGCCACGCCACAACCCTAACGGGCGGGAAGCGGCAGGTAGGGTGAGACGGTGCATCATGGGGCGGACTTCGCAGGGAACGTGAGCGATCAGCTTGTCGGGGTGTTTCAGAACCCCGCTCTGCTGCTCGGCATCCCTCTGGCCCTGGCCGGAGCCGTCTTCATGTCGCTCGGCGCGCAGTATCAGCATCGCGGAGTCGAGAAGGTCGAGCGGCTCAGCGGCACGCAGGGAGCGACCGGCCTCAGCGGCGCACAGCTCAGGGCGCTGCTGACGCGCCCGTCGTGGATCATCGGCACCCTGATGCTCGGACTCGCGATCGCCTGCCAGCTCAGCGCCATCGCCATCGCGCCGCTCATCGTCGTTCAGCCGCTCGGCGCGATCGCGCTGGTCGTGACCACGCTGCTGAACGCCCGGATCTCAGGTCACACGCCCACCAGACAGTCGCTGATCGCGATCAGCGCGTGTCTGGGCGGCATCTTCCTGTTCGTCGTCTTCGCCGCGCTGTATGCGACCGAGCGCCCGATCAGCAACGACGACCTGTTCATGATCCTCACGATCCTGCTGGTGGTGATCATCGCGCTCGGCGCATGCTGGCTGATCCTGCGGCGCCGCATGCGCGCGCTGTTCTACGTCACCGGCGCTGGGATCCTCTACGGCTTCGTCGCCACCCTTGCCAAGGCGGTCATCAGCCGCATCCAGGCGGGGAACTTCGAGTGGCTCACGGTGGTGTGCGTGATCGCGCTCATCGCCGCCGCAGCGGTCGGCGCGTACTTCGTGCAGACCGCGTACAGCTCGGGGCCTCCCGACCTGGTCATCGCGGGCCTCACGGTGATCGACCCGATCGTCGCAGTGCTCATCGGCGCGCTCGTTCTCGGCGAGGCCGCGGCGGCGCCGCTGTGGGTCGTCGTGCTGTTCGTCATCGCCGGGGCGATCGCCATCTGGGGCGTGTTCAGCCTCGCCCGGTACCACCCGCAGGTGCTCAGCGACAGCCAGGAGCTGGGCCTTCGCCGCGGCAGCGACCCTTCGGCGGGCTCAGGGCCCCAGCAGGGCTGAGCCGGCTCAGTAGTCGCGATCGATGAGCTCGGGGGATACCTCGGCGGCCGCGGCCTCGTCGACGAAGAACACCGTGCGGCGGCGTCCCTTCGCTCCCGCGGCGGGCACACTGGCATAGCTCGCGCCCGCGAGCGCGAGACCGAGAGCGGACGCCTTGTCGGCACCGGTCAACACCAGCCAGACGCGCTTGGCGGAGTTCAGCACCGGACGGGTCAGCGTGACACGCTCGGGCGGGGGCTTGGGGGAGTCGCGCACGGGCAGCGCCGCGGCATCCGTCACCGTCACCTCGGGGCGATCCGGGAAGAGCGATGCGATGTGCCCGTCGGGCCCGACGCCGAGGAAGCACACGGCGAACGACGGCCACTCACCGTGCGCGCTCGGGAACCTGGCGAGCTCGGCGGCGTACGCCGCCGCCGCCTGATCAAGGGTCAGACCGTCGCTCGGAGCTGCCACCTCGTGCACGTTCTCGACGGGCACGGTGATGCGATCGATCAGCGCCCGCCGCGACTGCAGCGAGTTGCGGTCGGGGTCGTCGCGCTCGACGAAGCGCTCGTCCCCCCACCAGAAATGCACCAGCGACCAGTCGATGTCCGCCGAGCGGGGGTCGTCGGCCGCGGCCGCGAGCACGGCCCCGCCCATCGAACCGCCCGTCAGGCACACGTGCGCGATGCGACCGTTGCGGGTGCGGGCCTGCAGACGAGTGAGGAAGCGATCAGCCACGCGCGCCGCGAGAGCGGCGGGAGTGGGCTCGACGACCACAGACTTCGTCGTCCCCTGGACCTTCATCCGATCATGCCTCCTGCTCGGGCGGACCGAGGTGCGACCAGCCCTCGGTGATGACCCGACCATAGAGCAGATCCGCATCCAGCCGGCGCAGCTCCTCGGCGAGGCACTCCCGCAGCGTGCGCCGCGGCAGGTGCAGCTCGTGGTCGGGCTGGCCGGGCTGGGTCAGCACGGCGACGCTCGGCGAGGGGCGCTCGAGCAGGATGTCGCCGCTGGCGCGGGTGAGGCGCACCGACTTGATGCCCTCCTCCCACTCGCTCGGATCCTCGTACGACCAGGTCACCGGCACCTCGAGCGCCATCTGCAGCCATGCGGCGAGCAGGGCGGTCGACGGCGACGCCGCAGCGCCGCGCACCTCGGCGCTGGTCACGTCTTCGAAGGGCGGCTGGTCGAGCACGGCGGCGAGCTGCTCACGCCAGTGCGTCAGGCGGGTCCAGGCGAGGTCCGTGTCTCCGGGGGCGTGCGTGCGACCCAGCAGGCTGAGGCGATCGCGCACGTCCGAGCTCGTCGCAGCGTCCGTGATGCGCCGCTGCGCGATCCGGCCGAGCGGCGAGTCGGCCGCATCCAGAGGTGCCTCGTCCGGCCACCACGCGACGACCGGGGCATCCGGAAGCAGCAGCCCGGTGACCAGGCTCTCGGCGTTGCTCGCGGCATCGCCGAAGGCGCGCAGCACCACCACCTCGCTCGCGCCGGCGTCGCCGCCCACGCGGATCTGCGCGTCGAGACGGGCGTCGCCGTCGCCGACGGTGAGCACGATGACGCGCATCGGGTGCTCGCGGGATGCGTCGTTGGCCGCCTCGATCGCCTCTTCGGCCACGCCGTTGCGGGCGGCGATGATCAGGGTCAGCACGCGACCCAGGGCGACCGCGCCGCCCTCCTCGCGCACCTTGACGAGCTGCTTGGCGACCTGGCTGATCGTGGTGTCGGGGATGTCGATGATCACGGGCGTCTCCAGACTCGTCCGTCGCGGGCAAGGAGGTCATCGGCCGAGGCGGGGCCCCACGATCCGGGAGCGTACTGCTCGGGCTGCTCGTCGAGCGATGCCCAGTACTGCTCGATCGGGTCGAGGATCTTCCACGACAGCTCGACCTCCTCGTGCCGCGGGAAGAGCGGGGGGTCCCCCAGCAGCACGTCGAGGATGAGGCGCTCGTACGCCTCGGGGCTGGCCTCGGTGAAGGCGTGTCCGTAGCCGAAGTCCATCGTCACGTCGCGCACCTGGGTGCCGGCGCCTGGGACCTTCGAGCCGAAGCGGATCGTGACGCCCTCGTTCGGCTGCACGCGGATGACCAGTGCGTTCTGACCTATCTCGGAGGCGCGGCCCATCAGATGGTGCGGTGCGCGCTTGAAGACGACCGCGATCTCGGTGACCCGGCGACCGAGGCGCTTCCCGGTGCGGAGGTAGAAGGGCACGCCGGCCCAGCGACGAGTCGCGATCTCGAGCTTGAGGGCTGCGTAGGTCTCGGTGGTCGACTGCGGGTTCATCCCCTCCTCTTCGAGGAAGCCGTTTACCTTCTCGCCGCCCTGCCAGCCGCCGGCGTACTGGCCGCGGGCTGCAGCCAGCGACAGGTCCTCGGGCAGCTGCACCGCCGCGAGGACCTTCTCCTTCTCGGCGCGCAGATGCTCGGCCGACAGACTGATCGGCTCCTCCATCGCGGTGAGGGCGAGAAGCTGCAGCAGGTGATTCTGGATGACGTCGCGCGCGGCGCCGATGCCGTCGTAGTATCCCGCACGTCCGCCCACGCCGATGTCCTCGGCCATGGTGATCTGCACATGGTCGATGTGGTTGCGGTTCCAGATCGGCTCGTACAGCTCGTTCGCGAAGCGCAGCGCGAGGATGTTCTGCACCGTCTCCTTGCCGAGGTAGTGGTCGATGCGGAAGATCGAGTCGGCGGGGAATGCGACCTCGAGCGCGCTGTTCAGCGCGCGAGCGGACTCGAGGTCGTCGCCGAACGGCTTCTCGATCACGACGCGGCGCCAGCAGGTGTCGTCGTCGCTGTGCTCGCCGACCAGCCCCGATTCCTTCAGCTGGCGCGCCACCGTGGGGAAGTCCTTCGGCGGGATCGACAGATAGAAGGCGTGGTTGCCCATGGTGCCGCGCTCGACGTCGAGCGTCTCGACGGTCTCGCGCAGGCGTGCGAACGACTGCGGGTCGTCGAACGTGCCCTGCACGAACCGGATGCCCTGCAGCAGCTGCTGCCACGTCTCCTCGCGGAACTCGGTGCGGGAGTGCTCCTTCACGGCGTCGTACACGACCTTCGCGAAGTCCTGGTCCTCCCAATCCCGCCGGGCGAAGCCGACGAGGGCGAAGCCGGGCGGGAGCAGGCCGCGGTTGGCGAGGTCGTATACCGCGGGCATCAGCTTCTTGCGCGACAGGTCGCCGGTCACGCCGAAGATCACGAGGGCGCTCGGGCCTGCGATGCGGTTCAGGCGCCGATCATCGGGATCGCGGAGGGGATTGTGTCCGCGGGAGACGGTGGCAGTCATCGGTGGGGGATATCTCCAAGTCGTGAGGATGGTCTCACTGGGCGGCTTCGAAGAGCGCCAGCACGTCATCCACGGCGTCTGTGATGGTCAGGGTGACGACGGGGCGACCGAGTCCGGCGAGCACGGCCGCGTCACCGGCGGCCTGCGCCTCGATCAGCTGCCCGAACGTGAACGGGCGCCCGGGGATCTCGAGATCGACGTCGGTGCGCTCGGTGATCTGCAGGAACACGCCCTGGGCGGGGCCGCCCTTGTGGTACTGGCCGGTCGAGTGCAGGAAGCGCGGCCCCCACCCGAACGTCGTCGGGCGTCCGGAATCGGCGGCCACCATCTCGCGCAGCCCCTGGAGCTGCGGCATGTCGGTGCGGTCGACGTACGCCTGGATCGCCACGTACCCGTCAGGGCCGAGGCGCGCCCACAGGGCATCGAGCACGCCGGCGAGCGTGCCGGAGCCGAGCAGCGCCGGGTCGGAAGCGCGAACCTCGATCCCGCTCTCGACGAATGCGGCCGCGGTCGCTTCCGGCCTGGCATCCAGGAGTCCGCGCGCGGCGCTCTTGGCGGCTTCGACGTCGGGCTGATCGAACGGATCGATGCCGAGCAGTCGACCGGCGATCGCGGTCGCGTACTCCCAGAGAAGGAACTGGGCGCCGAGCGTTCCGCTGACGAGGATCTCGCCCTGGTGCCGCAGATGCAGCTCGCCTGCGTCGTCGACGAGCCGCACGATCTGCAGATCGTGCGGGAGGGACTCGACCTCCGGGGAGACGGGCAGCAGCACCACCGGGAGGATGCCGGTACCGCCCTTCCCGGTGGACTCGGCGATCAGCTGCTCGATCCAGTCGGGCAGCCCCTCGATGTGGGTGCCGTCGCTGATCAGCCCGAGCTTGTCGCGACGCGGCCCGGTGCCCACGATCGCGGCAGCCAGGCGGAGCGCCGGATTCTCTGGCGAGTCGACGGCGAACTGCAGCAGCGAGGCCTCGGCCTCGTCGAGCAGCTCGGCGATGTCGGCGCCCGCGAGCCCTGAGGGGACCAGGCCGAACGCTGTGAGCGCGGAGTACCTCCCGCCGACGTTCGGATCGGCGGTGAAGACCCGGTATCCGGCATCCCGTGCCGACGCCTCCAGCGGCGATCCCGGGTCGGTGACCACGATGATCCGCTCGGCGGGGTCGATTCCGAGGTCGCTGAAGGCGGCCTCGAAGGCGCGCCGCTGCGAGTCGGTCTCGATCGTCGAGCCGGACTTCGACGAGACGACCAGCGCCGTGCGCGCCAGGCCGTCGTCGATCGCGCGCAGCACCTGGGCGGGTGCCGTGCTGTCGAGGATGGTCAGCGGCACCCCGGCGGTATTCGCGATGACCTCAGGGGCGAGCGACGAGCCGCCCATGCCCGCCAGCACGACGCGGTCGACGCCGCGTGCGCGGAGGTCGTCGCGCAGGGCGACGATCTCCGCGACGAGCGGACGGGAGTTCGAGACGGCGTCGACCCAGCCCAGGCGCACGGATGCCTCGGCCGAGGCATCCGCACCCCAGAGATCGCTGTCGGCCGCGGTGACACGTGATGCGACGAGGTCGTCGACCAGCACGCGCACGAGCTGGTCGACGTCGGCCTCAGTCGCATGCGACACGTGCACCGAGACGGTCATCGTGCCGCTTCCAGAACCTTCGCGACGCTGTCGAGCAGGCCGTGCCAGGAGTCGATGAACTTCGCCACGCCCTCCTCCTCGAGCACCCGGGTGACGTCGTCGAAGTCGACGCCGACGGACTCGAGGTCCGCCATGACCTGATGCGATTCAGCGTAGGTCGAGGTGATGGTGTCACCGGTGACCTCGCCGTGGTCGAAGGTCGCCTCGAGGGTCTTCTCGGGCATGGTGTTCACCACGCCGGGGGCGACGAGCTGGGTGACGTACAGGGTGTCCGGCAGGTTCGGGTCCTTGACGCCGGTGGACGCCCACAGCGGACGCTGCAGGTTGGCGCCCAGGTCGATGAGATCCTGTGCGCGCTTCTCGGCGAACTTCTTCTCGAAGAGCTCGTAGGCCAGGCGCGCATTGGCGAGCCCCGCCTTGCTCTTCAGCGCCAGCGCCTCGTCGGTGCCGATCTCTCCCAGACGCCGATCGGTCTCGGTGTCGACGCGCGACACGAAGAACGACGCGACCGAGTGGATGCTCGACAGGTCGAGGCCGGCCGCCTTCGCTCCTTCCAGACCCGCGAGGTAGGCGTCGATGACGTCGTTGTAGCGCTCCAGGCTGAAGATCAGGGTGACGTTCACGCTGATGCCCGCGGCGATAGCCTCGGTGATCGCGGGAAGGCCGGCCTTGGTGGCGGGGATCTTCACCAGCAGGTTGGGGCGGTCGATCTTCTGCCACAGCTCCTTGGCTGAAGCGACAGTGCCCTCGGTGTCGTGGGCGAGATCGGGGGAGACCTCGATCGAGACGCGGCCGTCGACGTGGTTCGTCGCCTCCCACACCGGGCGGAACACGTCGAGCGCGTCGGCCACGTCCTGCGTGGTGGCGGCGAAGACCGCCTCGGATGCACTGGCTCCCGCGACGGCGAGCTGGTGGGTCTGCTCGTCATAGGACGTGTCGTTCTCGTCCATCAGCGCCGTGGCGAAGATCGTCGGGTTCGTCGTGACGCCGACGACGTTGCGGGTGTCGATCAGCTGCTTGAGGTTTCCGGAGCTGATGCGCGTGCGCGACAGGTCGTCGAGCCAGATGCTGACGCCGGCCTGGGAGAGGTTGTGCGTGGGGGTGCTCATGTCTGTCGTCCTCCTTCTGCGGCGCTCAGCGCGCCGCGTCGGCGATGGTCTCGCGTGCGGCCGCGACGACCGCCTCGGCGGTGACGCCGAACTTCTCGAACAGGGTCTTGTAGTCGGCGGATGCGCCGAAGTGGTCGATGCCGATCGAGCGACCGCGGTCGCCGACGATGCCGCGCCAGCTGGCGACGGAACCGGCCTCGACCGAGACGCGTGCGGTGACGGATGCCGGCAGCACGGACTCGCGGTACGCCTCGTCCTGCTCGGCGAACCATTCCAGAGACGGCGCGGACACCACGCGGGCGTTCACGCCCTCGGCGGCGAGCGTCTGACGCGCGGCGACCGCCAGCTGCACCTCGGAGCCGGTGGCGATGAGGATCACATCGGGCGTGCCGCTCGGCGCCTCGGCGAGGACGTAGGCGCCCTTGGCGGTAGCGGCCGCCGAGGCGAACGTGTCGCCCGAGGCGTCGCCGTCGCCGCGCTCGAACACGGCGATGTTCTGCCGCGTCAGCGCGATACCGGCCGGTCCGCCGTGACGGCGCAGCAGCTCGAGCCACGCGGCGGCGGTCTCGTTGGCGTCGGCGGGGCGCACGACGGTGAAGTTGGGGATCAGGCGCAGCGACGCGAGCTGCTCGATCGGCTGGTGCGTCGGGCCGTCCTCGCCCAGTGCCACCGAGTCGTGGGTCCAGACGAAGATGCTCGGCACGTTCATCAGCGCGGCCAGACGCACGGCGGGGCGCATGTAGTCGCTGAAGATGAGGAAGGTGCCGCCGAACGCGCGCGTCGGGCCGTGCAGCACGATGCCGTTGATGATCGCGCCCATCGCGTGCTCGCGGATGCCGAAGTGCAGCACCCGGCCGTAGGGGTTGCCCTTCCACTCGTGGGTCGACCACTCGGTCGGAATGAACGACGGGGCATCCTTGATGGTCGTGAGGTTCGACTCGGCCAGGTCGGCCGAGCCGCCCCACAGCTCGGGCAGCTGCGCCGCCAGAGCGTTGATGACCTGACCGGATGCTGCACGCGTCGAGACGTCCTTGCCTGCTTCGAAGACCGGCAGAGCGTCGACGATGCCCTCGGGCAGCTCGTGCGCCTCGAGGCGGTCGAGCAGCGCCTTGCGCTCGGGGTTCGCCTCTGCCCACGCGTCGAACGACTTCTGCCACTCGGCACGCGCGTCAGCGGCCCGCTGCCCGAGGGCGCGGGTGTGTGCGATGACGTCGTCGGCGACGACGAAGTGCTGCTCGGGGTCGAAGCCGAGCACCTTCTTCGTGGCGGCGAGCTCGTCGGCGCCCAGCGCCGATCCGTGGATCTTGCCGGTGTTCTGCTTTCCGGGCGAGGGCCAGCCGATGATGGTCTTCAGGATGATCAGCGAGGGCTTGGACTGCTCGCCCTGTGCGGCGGTGATCGCGGCGTGCAGCTCGGCGACGTCCTCGACGTACTCGCCCGTCTTCTTCCAGTCGACCGTCTGCACGTGCCAGCCGTAGGCCTCGTAGCGTGCGGCGACGTCTTCGGTGAATGCGACGTCGGTGTCGTCCTCGATGGAGATCTGGTTCGAGTCGTAGATCGCGATGAGGTTGCCCAGCTGCTGGTGGCCCGCGAGCGACGACGCCTCGCTGGTCACGCCCTCCTGCAGGTCGCCGTCGCCCGCGATCACGTAGACGAAGTGGTCGAACGTGCTGGTGCCGGCGGCGGCATCCGGGTCGAACAGTCCACGCTCGTACCGGGCGGCGTACGCGAAGCCGACCGCCGACGCGAGGCCCTGGCCGAGCGGGCCGGTGGTGATCTCGACACCCTTGGTGTGCCCGTACTCGGGGTGGCCGGGCGTCTTGGATCCCCAGGTGCGCAGCGACTCGAGGTCTTCGAGCTCGAGGCCGAAGCCGCCGAGGTACAGCTGCACGTACTGCGTCAGCGAGGAGTGGCCGACCGAGAGGACGAAGCGGTCGCGGCCGAGCCAGTCGGTGTCGGCCGGATCGTGACGCATCACGCGCTGGTAGAGGAGGTACGCCGCGGGAGCGAGGCTCATCGCCGTGCCGGGGTGACCGTTGCCCACCTTCTCGACGGCGTCCGCCGCGAGCACTCGGGCGGTGTCCACCGCACGTCGATCGATCTCATCCCAGTGCAGTTCTGCCACAGCCATACTCCTTAAGACGCTTGGGGACGCTCCCGCATTCCTGCGCCTTCCGCGTCTTCACGGCGTGGATTTGCACAGCAGCGGGTGCGCGAGTGGGTTTCAGCATAGCGGGGCGCACAGGACGCTCCGGAGAGTGTTGCATCCGGCTCAGAGAGGGCGGATAATCGCCCGCTCGCGACTGAGCGCAGCACCTCGCGCCGCCCGTGCGCCGGCCGGGCACGACACGCCGGGTGGCGTAGAATGGAAGGACGTTCGCCATGTATAAGGAGGGGATCGCGATCTCGACGACATCGCAGGCCGCCGCGACTCATCACTCGGTCGGCCAGAGGATCCGCGGATACATCGCCCTCACCAAGCCTCGTGTGCTCGAGCTTCTGCTCGTCTCCACCGTTCCGGTGATGTTCCTCGCTGAGCGGGGGATGCCCGACATCTGGCTCGTCGTCGCGACGGTCATCGGCGGAGCGATGAGCGCATCGTCGGCGGCATCGTTCAACATGTACCTCGATCGCGACATCGACGTGCACATGAAGCGCACCGAGAACCGACCCCTCGTCACGGGCGAGGTCTCGCCGCGCGGCGCCCTGGTGTTCTCGTGGGTGCTCGCCGTGGCATCCACCGTCTGGCTGCTGCTGACGACCAACTGGCTGACCGCGACTCTCTCCGTCGTCGCCATCTTCTTCTACGTCGTGATCTACACGATGATCCTGAAGCGTCGCACCGAACAGAACATCGTCTGGGGCGGCATCGCGGGATGCTTCCCGGTGCTCATCGGGTGGAGCGCTGTCACCGGGTCGCTGGACTGGCCGCCGTTTGTGCTGTTCGTGCTCGTCTTCCTGTGGACGCCGCCGCACTACTGGCCGCTGTCGATGAAGTACAAGGACGACTACGACGACGTCGACGTGCCGATGCTCGGCGTCACGCGCTCAGCGTCGCAGGTCGGCCTGCAGGTCATCCTGTACGCGTGGGCGACGGTGGCCTGCTCTCTGCTGCTCGTGCCCGTCGCGCACATGGGGCTCGTCTACACCGTCTCTGCGCTCGTCTTCGGCGGCTGGTTCATCTACGAGTCGCACCGCCTCTACAACCGCGCCGTGCACGGCGGTGAGGCGCGCCCGATGCGGGTGTTCCACGCGTCGATCACCTACCTCACGCTGATCTTCCTCGCGGTCGCGGTCGACCCGCTGCTGCCGTTCTGACCGCCGGCCGACCGCGTAGCCAGAGGCCCCCACCGGAATCGATCCGGTCGGGGCCTCTGGCATTGCGCGATCAGTCGACGGGTCTCTTCAGCCTCGTGACCACCACCACGTAGGTGGCGGCCGAGAGCGCGGCGAGAACCATGTGCGCGCCGACGAGAATCGGCGGCAGCCCGGTGCGCGCCTGCAGCACCCCGACACCCACCTGCACGGCGATCGCCGCGGTCAGCGTGAGCAGCCAGGTGCGCGGACGCAGGCGCATCGTCCAGCTCGCGATGAGCAGCGCGAGCACGAGCGCGGCGAGGATGTAGCCGGGCCACGAATGCACGTGGGCGAGCACGGTCGCGTCGAAGCCCTGCCGCTTGATCGCCTCGTCACCCGAGTGCGGCCCCGATCCGGTCGTCAGCACGCCGACGACGATCGTGGTGGCCAGAGCGAGGCCGGTGACGTGGGTCAGCACCGAGAACCACGTCGGCACCGCCGCCACGCGCGGAGCGTCGGGGGCGCCGAGTCGGACGAGGAAGAGCGCCGTCACGCAGACGAGGGCGAGCGAGACCGTGTAATGGAAGCCGACGATGAAGGCGTTCAGACTGCTGATCACCGCGAACCCGCCGACCACGGCCTGGGCCATGACGCCGATGAGCACGACCCAGGCGAGCACCGCAAGGTCTTTGCGCGGCATCGGCTGGCGCAGCGAATCGGTGGCGCCGACGAGCACCGCCAGCAGCAGCGCCGCCGACATGAACGCCGCCGCGATCACCGCCGTCGTCCGCTCGTCTGCTCCGGGCAGGCCCACCAGGACGGTGCCGATGTAGACCAGGACGCCGAGCACGATGCCGCCGAGAGCGAACCAGAGCGCGCGCACCACCAGGCGGCGGCCGCTGAGGACGTGCAGGGTGAGCATCAGCACGGCGAGCGCGAGCAGGCCGACGACGCCGGTCATGACGCGGTTGCCGAACTCGATCGCGCCATGCAGGCCCTGCACCTCGAGGATCGGCACGAGCGACTCAGGGGTGCACAGCGGCCACTCCGAGCACCCGAGCCCGGAGCCGGTGAGACGCACCGCCCCGCCGGTGCCGATGATGATCACCTCGGCGAGGAACGACAGCCAGGCGAACACCCGCAGTCGTCGGCCGATCGTCGTCGGCAGCCACCCGAAGGAATCGCTGCGGGCGCGCCTGCGCGGGAGGGTGTCCGGAGCGGCGTTGTGGTTCATGGTGCCTCCGGTTCGCGGAATCGACAGGCGGGCGCGGCCCGCTCGCGAGGCGGAACCTGTAGAATCGGGATTGTGATGAGGGGCGCTTCCAGCGCGGATTCCCTCACCGACAGTTTAGGCGCGAGTCCTGCGCCGAAGATGAGGGCCCATGAGCGGCATCCTTTCCCCGAAGACTCGACGGGGAACCGGTGTGCCGGGGCGGATGACACCGTCTGGGCCGGATTGAGGAGAGTGTGTCATGTCGGATGTGCTGATCGACCGCCCGGAACTCGATGGGCTGGGGGTGTACGAG
This sequence comes from Microbacterium sp. nov. GSS16, assembly GCF_028198145.1. Classification (NCBI taxonomy): domain Bacteria; kingdom Bacillati; phylum Actinomycetota; class Actinomycetes; order Micrococcales; family Microbacteriaceae; genus Microbacterium; species Microbacterium sp. nov. GSS16. The sequence continues at coordinate 2,091,761 of NZ_CP116338.1, forward strand.
TTCGGCTGGCACGACGCTGACGCAGCCGGAGCCAGCGCGCGCCGCGGCCTCTCCGAGGATGTCGTGCGCGACATCTCGGCTCTCAAGAGCGAACCGGAGTGGATGCTCAAGACCCGCCTCAAGGGGCTGTCGCTGTTCGACCGCAAGCCGATGCCCACCTGGGGAGCGGATCTCAGCGAGATCGACTTCGACAACATCAAGTACTTCGTCCGCTCCACCGAGAAGCAGGCGCAGAGCTGGGAAGACCTTCCCGACGACATCAAGAACACCTACGAGCGGCTCGGCATCCCCGAGGCGGAGCGCCAGCGGCTCGTGGCCGGCGTCGCCGCGCAGTACGAATCCGAGGTCGTGTACCACCAGATCCGCGAGGATCTGGAGGCGCAGGGCGTCATCTTCATGGACACCGACACGGCGCTGCGCGAGCACCCCGAGTTCTTCGAGGAGTACTTCGGCACCGTCATCCCCACCGGCGACAACAAGTTCGCCGCGCTGAACACGGCCGTGTGGTCGGGCGGTTCGTTCGTGTACGTGCCCAAGGGCGTGCACGTCGAGATCCCGCTGCAGGCGTACTTCCGCATCAACACCGAGAACATGGGTCAGTTCGAGCGCACCCTGATCATCGCCGACGAAGACAGCTACGTCCACTACATCGAGGGCTGCACCGCTCCGATCTACAAGTCGGACTCGCTGCACTCGGCGGTCGTCGAGATCATCGTGAAGAAGAACGCCCGCGTGCGTTACACGACGATCCAGAACTGGTCGAGCAACGTGTACAACCTCGTCACCAAGCGCGCGGTCGCCCACGAGGGCGCCACCATGGAATGGGTCGACGGCAACATCGGCTCCAAGGTGACGATGAAGTACCCGTCGATCTACCTGATGGGCGAGCATGCCAAGGGCGAGACCCTCTCGGTCGCCTTCGCCGGTCCCGGCCAGCACCAGGACGCCGGCGCGAAGATGGTGCACATGGCGCCGTACACGCAGTCGTCGATCGTCTCCAAGTCGATCGCTCGCGGCGGCGGACGCGCCGGCTACCGCGGTGAGGTCCGCGTCGACGCCGCCGCACACCACTCCGCCAACTCGGTGGTCTGCGACGCCCTGCTCGTCGACACGCAGTCGCGCTCCGACACCTACCCGGCGATCGACATCCGCGTCGACGACGTGCAGCTCGGGCACGAGGCCACGGTCTCGAAGGTCAGCGAGGAGCAGCTGTTCTACCTGCAGTCGCGCGGCATCGAGGAGACCGAGGCCATGGCGATGATCGTGCGCGGGTTCATCGAGCCCATCGCACGAGAGCTGCCCATGGAGTACGCGATGGAACTGAACAAGCTCATCGAGATGGGCATGGAAGGATCGGTCGGCTGATGACGGCCCCCACCCAGGCGCCCGAGCTGGCGCCGCAGACGAACGCGCACATCGACCCGGCCGCCCAGGTCGCGAACGCCGGCTTCGTGCCGGTGCAGACCCGCTCCGAGCGGCCCCGGTCGTTCGACCCCGAGGACTTCGGCGCGCCCACCGGGCGCGAGGTCAACTGGAAGCACACGCCCGTCGCGCAGCTGAAGACGCTGTTCGATGTGGCAGGCGCGAGCGACGCCGTCACGTACACCTTCAGCCACGAGCAGTACGTGAGCGCCCCGCTCGCGCACGGAGCGTCCCCGCGCGGCGAGTTCTTCGTGCCGGAGGACGTCGTCTCGGCCGTGGCGTGGCAGGGGGCGGCTGAGGCCCTGCACCTCAGCATCCCCGCCGACGAAGAGGTCGCCGAGCCGATCATCGTCACGATCGACGGCCGCGGCGGCCGTGCCGACGCGCACATCGTGGTCGAGGCCGGACGCCACAGCGTCGCGACCGTGGTGCTGCAGCACAGCGGCACAGCCGAGTACGCGCAGAACGTCGAGATCATCGTGCGCGACGGCGCGAAGCTGAAGCTGGTCACCGTGCAGCGCTGGGAGGACGACGCGGTGCACGCGGCCGCCCACCAGGCGCGCGTCGACCGCGACGCAGAGCTCACGCACATCGTCGTCAGCCTCGGCGGCGGTGTCGTTCGGGTGAACCCCAACGTCGAGCTGGCCGGCACCGGATCGCATGGATACCTGTACGGTCTGTCGTTCGCCGACTCGGGGCAGCATCTCGAGAGCCAGGTGTACCTGCATCACAAGGGTGCGCACACGACCGGCGACGTGCTCTACAAGGGGGCCCTGCACGGCGAGAGCGCGCACAGTGTGTGGATCGGCGATGTGCTGATCGGACCCGACGCGACCGGCACCGACTCCTACGAGGCGAACCGCAACCTGGTGCTCACCGAGGGCGCCCGCGCCGACTCGATCCCGAACCTCGAGATCCAGACCGGCGACATCGCCGGCGCCGGCCACGCCAGCGCCACGGGTCGCTTCGACGACGAGCAGCTGTTCTACCTGCAGGCGCGCGGCATCTCGGAGGAGGAGGCCCGTCGCCTCGTCGTGTTCGGCTTCCTCACCGAGGTCGTGCAGCGCATCGGCATCCCGTCGCTGCAGGACGAGCTGACCGCAGCCCTCGAGGCCGAGCTCGAGGCGGTGAGCAAGTGAGCGCACAGCGCGCCTGCAGCGTCAGCGAGCTCGAGCAGGACACGCCCCTGCGCGTCGAGCTCGACGGCATCGCGATCTCGATCGTGAAGGACGGCGACGACCAGATCCACGCGATCGGCGACCGCTGCACGCACGGCGACATCTCGCTGTCCGAGGGGTTCGTGGAAGGCAAGACGCTGGAGTGCTGGGCCCACGGCTCGGCGTTCTCGCTCGAGACCGGCCGCCCCCTCAACCTCCCCGCTTACGAGCCCGTCCCCGTCTTCGTCGTAGAGATCGACGGCGACGACGTGCTCATCGACCCCTCTGTCACTAAGGAAGTCTGAATGTCTGTTCTCGAGATCCGCGACCTGCACGTAACGGTCGAGACCGACCAGGGCGAGACGCCGATCCTCAACGGGATCGACCTCACCATCAAGACCGGTGAGACGCACGCCATCATGGGCCCCAACGGCTCGGGCAAGTCGACCCTCGCCTACACGATCGCCGGTCACCCCAAGTACACCGTCACCCAGGGCACCATCACGTTCGACGGGGAGGACGTGCTCGAGATGAGCGTCGACGAGCGCGCCCGCGCCGGACTGTTCCTCGCGATGCAGTACCCGGTCGAGATCCCCGGTGTCACCGTGACGAACTTCCTGCGCACCGCCAAGACCGCGATCGATGGCGAGGCGCCTTCGATCCGCCAGTGGACGAAGGACGTCAAGGAGGCCATGGGCAACCTGCGCATGGACCCCAAGTTCGCACAGCGCAACGTCAACGAGGGCTTCTCGGGCGGCGAGAAGAAGCGTCACGAGATCATGCAGCTCGAGGTGCTCAAGCCGAAGTTCGCCGTGCTGGACGAGACCGACTCCGGTCTGGACGTCGACGCGCTGAAGATCGTCTCGGAGGGCGTCAATCGCGCCAAGGAGGCGACCAACCTCGGTGTGCTGCTGATCACGCACTACACGCGCATCCTGCGCTACATCCGGCCGGACTTCGTGCACGTCATCGTCAAGGGCCGGATCGTCGAAGAGGGCGGCTCGGAGCTCGCCGATCGTCTCGAGGAAGAGGGCTACGACCGCTTCCTCGACCCCGTCGAGCCCATCGAAGCGTAGGCTGAGAGCATGACCGCGACGCTCACTCCCGAGAAGTTCGACGAGGTCACCGAGGCTCTGAAGGACGTCATGGACCCGGAGCTCGGGATCAACGTCGTCGACCTCGGCCTGATCTACGATCTGTCCTGGGACGACGAGAACGACGCGCTGGTCATCCACATGACGCTGACCAGCGCCGGATGCCCGCTGACCGACGTTCTCGAGGAGCAGACCGCCCAGGCGCTGGACTCTGTGGTCGACCAGTTCCGGATCAACTGGGTCTGGATGCCGCCGTGGGGTCCGGAGCGGATCACCGACGACGGCCGCGACATGATGCGTGCCCTTGGGTTCGCGATCTGACGTGACGGCGGACGTCGTCGCTCTTCCCCTGGCGGAGCTGCGGCAGCGCACGAGCGAGAAGTGGCGGGAGTACCCGGAAGGGGTGCTCCCGCTCTTCGTCGCCGAGACCGACTTCGCGCTCGCCCCCGAGATCACCAAGGCGCTCGAACGCGCCGTGCGGGTGGGGGACACCGGCTATGTCGCCTCCAGGACGCCGCTCGCGACGGCCTACTCGGCGTTCGCCGAGCGACGCTTCGGCTGGGCACCCGATCCGGCAGGCATGCGCAGCACCGCCGACGTGAGCATGGGCATCGTCGAGATCCTCCGTCGGACCATCGCTCCCGGCGAGAGGGTGATCGTCAACCCGCCGGTGTACCCGCCGTTCTTCGAGCTCGTCGAAGAGGCCGGTGGCGTCGTCGAGCGCGTGCCTCTGCGCGACACCGGCGAGGCGTGGCAGCTCGATCTCGACGCGATCGAAGCGGCGCTGGCAGCCGGGGCGAAGGCGGTGCTGCTGTGCAACCCGCACAACCCGACCGGGACGGTGCACTCCGCCACGACCCTGCGCGCCCTCGCCGAGATCGCGGCCGCGCACGGCGCGACGGTGGTGTCGGACGAGATCCATGCGCCACTCGCACAGCCTGATGCCGGATACATGCCGTTCCTCGCCGCAGGAGACGCGGCGAGGGAAGTAGGGTACGCCGTGGTCAGTGCCAGCAAGGCGTTCAATCTGGCCGGATTGAAGTGCGCGCTGATGGTCGCCGCGAGTGACAGGACCCGACGCGTGCTGCGGGAGATGCCGGTCGAGGTCGAGTGGCGCACCGGTCAGTTCGGTCTGATAGCGGCCGTCGCCGCATTCGCCCCCGAGAGCGACGCCTGGCTTGACGCGCTGCTGCGCACGCTCGACGAGAACCGACGTCTGCTCGGCGCGCTGCTGGCCGAGCAGCTGCCCGGCGCGCGCTACCGGATGCCGGACGCCGGCTATCTCGCCTGGATCGACCTCACCGACCTGGGGTGGGGGCCGAACCCCGCTCGACGCATCCTGCGGGAGGCGGAGGTCGCGCTGCACTTCGGTCCGGCGTTCGGTGCGGAGGGGGCAGGGCACGTCCGGCTCAACTTCGGCACGAGCCCGGAGATCATCACCGAGGCCGTCGCGCGGATGGGCGCGCTCCGCATCGGCTCGCGGGCGGAACATCCCACCCCCGAGGCGGAGGCGTGACCGAGAGAGCTCCGGCCGCGACGATCTGGGATGCCACCCGCCTCGGGATCACGATCGGCTCGGTCGTGCTCATCTTCCTCGCCGCGATCGAGGCACTCGCCGTCACCACGGTGATGCCGGTGGTGAGCGTCGACCTGCACGGCGAGGCGCTCTACGCGGTCGCGTTCTCGGGCACGCTCGCCACCAGCGTCATCGGCATGGTGGCCGCCGGAACCTGGAGTGACCGCGCGGGGCCACGCGCCGCGCTGTACACGGCGGTCGCGCTGTTCCTGGCCGGGCTGATCGTCTCCGGGATCGCCCCCGACATGCACACCTTCCTCGTCGGCCGTCTCATCCAAGGGCTCGGCGCGGGCGGTCAGACGGTCGCGCTGTACGTCGTGGTCGCGCGGGTGTATCCACCGCACCTGCATGGGCGGATCTTCGCCGCGTATGCCGCAGCCTGGGTCGTCCCATCGATGATCGGGCCGTTCCTGGCTGGGCTCGTCACCGAGCTGCTGCCCTGGCGCTGGACCTTCCTCGGAGTCGCGGTGCTCACCGCAGCGGCATTCGTGCTCGTCGCGGAGCGCCTGCGCGACGTATCGCTGGAGGCCGACGCGGTGGAGACGGGCGACCCTGACGCGGTGCCGGATGCCCGTGTGGCCGAGACCGCGAACGCGGCACCCGCGCCGGGTTCGTTCGCAGCGCGCATGCTGCTGGCCGTCGTCGTGGCGGTGTGCGCGGTGGGGGTCGGGTTCACCGTGGAGCTGCCGTTCCCGATCGGAGGGCCACTGGCCCTGGTCGGCATCATCGTGATCGGCATCGCCCTGCTGCCGCTGCTGCCAGGGCGCACTCTGCGTGCGGCACCGGGCCTGCCGAGCGTCGTGCTGACCCGCGGACTCATCGCTGGGGCGTTCTTCGCGGCCGAGGCGTACATCCCGAAGCTGCTGATGGATGAGCACGACTTCTCGCCGTCCATCGCCGGCCTGGCACTGACACTGGCGGCTCTCGGCTGGTCAGGCGCATCCGCCGTGCAGGGCCGGTGGGGAGACCGTCTCGGCAGTCGGCGCATCATGCTCATCACGTTCACCCTCCTCATCTCGGCACTCGCCGGCATCCTGTCCGTCGTGCTCGTCTGGCCTGCGCCCTGGATCGTCGTGGTCGGGTGGGGCCTCGCGGGGGCGGGGATGGGCCTGCTCTATCCCCGGCTGACGGTGCTCACCCTGGCCTACTCGACGACTCGCGACGAGGGGTTCAATTCGTCGGCGCTGTCGATCTCGGATGCCACCGGATCCGCCCTCGCGGTGGCCGTCGCCGGTCTTGGCTTCGTCGCCCTTCCGCTGTTGGGCAGCGGCTTCGCGAGCGTGTACGCGTTCGCTGCTGCCTGCACCGTGGCCGCTCTGCTGCCCGGTCTGCAAATGGGGGATCCGGTGCGCTGACGGTCGTCTGTCCGACAAGATCCGCGCCCGCACACTGTAGGTGTCGTCCAGGGCCGACAGCGATGTGCTCAATACTGTGGGAATCGACAACACGAATGCCGTTTCGTGCACATAATCCACGACCATCGGAGGATCGATGACTCCAGACCGCCGTCCACTCAGCGCTGATCTCGCGCGTATCGCCGTCTTCGCCGCTCTGGTGATCGTGCTCGGCACGGTCATGGTGCCGCTGCCGAGCGGAGTTCCGATCACAGGCCAGACGCTGGGTGTCATGCTCGCCGGACTCGTGCTGGGCGCGCGACGCGCCCCGCTCTCGATCCTGCTCGTGCTGGCGCTCGCGGCGATCGGACTGCCGGTGCTCGCCGGGGGCCGCGGAGGCCTGGGCGCCTTCGTAGGACCGACCGCCGGGTACATGCTGGGCTGGGTGGCGGGGGCGATGCTGATCGGCCTGATCGCGCACAGCGGGCGCTTCACCTGGTGGCGTGCGGCCGGCGGCGCCCTCATCGGCGGTATCCTCGTCGTCTACCTTTTCGGCGTTCCGGTGCAGGCCGCGGTCACCGGGGTGCCGCTGGATGTGACGGCACTGTCGACCATCGCCTTCCTGCCCGGCGATCTGCTCAAGGCGGCGCTCGCGACTGTGCTCGCCGTCGCCCTGCACCGCGCCTATCCGCGCGCCTTTCCGGTCAGCGCGGGCGCGCACGGCCGCGCGGTCCGGACCGGTGCCGTGCCGGCGCAGTGACCCGCGCCCACGTCGCGTTCGACGACGTGTCCTACGAGGTCGACGGTGTTCCGATCCTGACGGGTGTCACGACGGCACTGGCCGCCCGGCGCACAGCGGTGATCGGCGCGAACGGCTCAGGCAAGTCGACCTTCGCCCGCATGATCAACGGACTGCGTCAGCCCACGTCGGGGGCCGTGCGCGTTCTGGGGCTCGACCCTGCCGCCGAGGCGACGCGCGTGCGCTCGCGCGTCGGCTTCGTGGTCACCAACCCCGAGGCGCAGATCCTCATGCCGACGCCCGCCGAGGATCTGGCGCTCTCCCTCGCGTCCGTGCCGCGTGCGATGCGCGCGGCACGGGTCGAGCGGATCCTCGACGAGTACGGGCTCGCGGGTCGCGGCGATCAGCCGGTGTCCGAGCTCTCCGGCGGCCAGCGACAGCTGCTGGCGCTGGCGGCGGTGCTGTGCACAGAGCCGCAGCTCGTCGTCGCCGATGAGCCGACGACGCTGCTCGATCTGCGCAACGCCCGCCGGATCGCCGATCTGCTTCTGACCCTCGCGGTGCCCGTCGTGATCGTCACGCACGACCTCGAGCTGGCAGCGCGCTGTGACGAAGCAGTGCTCTTCGACGGAGGGCGGCTCGTCGCCGAGGGGGAGCCCAGGGGCGTGATCGAGACCTACCGCCGGGTCAGCTCGTGATCTCGCTGTACCGGCCCGGCGACAGCATCCTGCATCGGGTCTCTGCCGGGTGGAAGCTGCTGGGCCTTGCGACCAGCGCTCTGGCCATCTCGATCGCGCGCCCGGGGACGACCTGCACGCTGGTGCTGCTCGGGGCAGCCTCGCTGGTGCTGCTCGCCGCCGGTGCGAAGGTGCCGGATCTGCTCCTCGTGTGGTGGCGTCTGCGCTGGCTCATCATCGTGCTGGGCGGCGCACTCGTCGTCTTCGTCAGCGTCGCCGCGGCCGTGCAGAACACCGGACGCGTGGTGGCGCTGCTGCTGCTCGCCGAGGCTCTGACGAGAACCACGAAGACGAGCGATCTGCTCGACGTGCTGCGCACGCTGTTCCGGCCGCTGCGTGTGTTCGGCATCGATCCCGGCACACCGGCCCTGGCGGTCTCGCTGACGATCGCGATGGTGCCGGTGCTCGCGGGCCTTCTCGAGCAGGTGCGTGACGCGCAGCGCGCCAGGGGAGTGCGGCTCGCAGCGCGAGCAGCCGTGCCGCTGCTCGTGCTCGCGATGAAGCACGCGGATGACGTCGGCGATGCGCTCACGGCTCGGGGGCTCGGCCGCTGACATCGCCGACGCCGCCGTCGACGTCGTGCTCACCCTGAAAGGGCCCCGAGCCGCCCGCGAACTATACTGGGAGGCTGGCCCTTCGGCCGCTTCCCCCCAACGAACGGATACCGCTGTGCTCGCCGTGCATGACCTCGAGATCCGCGTCGGAGCACGCGTGCTCATGTCGGACGTGTCGTTCCGGGTCGCCGCGGGCGACAAGATCGGCCTCGTCGGACGCAACGGCGCCGGCAAGACCACGCTCACCAAGGTGCTCGCCGGTGACGTCCTCGCCTCCGAGGGCAAGGTCACGCGCTCGGGTGAGATCGGCTACCTCCCGCAGGATCCGCGCATCGGCGACCCCGAGATGCTCGCCAGGACGCGCATCCTGGATGCGCGCGGGCTCGGGACCATCCAATTGGGCATCGCCACGGCGTCGCACGACATGGCATCCGACGACCCCAAGATCGCCGAGCGCGCCATGCGGAAGTTCGCCAATCTGACCGAGCGCTTCGAGGCGCTGGGTGGTTACGCGGCCGAGGCCGAGGCGGCATCCATCGCGAACAACCTCTCGCTGCCCGACCGCATCCTCGACCAGCCGCTGAGCACCCTCTCGGGTGGGCAGCGGCGCCGGATCGAGCTCGCGCGCATCCTGTTCTCCGACGCCGACACCATGATCCTCGACGAGCCGACCAACCACCTCGACGCCGACAGCGTCGTCTGGCTGCGCGAGTTCCTGAAGAACTACAAGGGCGGGCTCATCGTGATCAGTCACGACGTGGAGCTCGTCGGCGAGACGGTCAACCGGGTGTTCTACCTCGACGCGAACCGTCAGGTCATCGACATCTACAACATGAACTGGAAGAACTACCTGCGCCAGCGGGTGGCCGATGAGGAGCGCCGGAAGAAGGAGCGCGCGAACGCCGAGAAGAAGGCGACCCAGCTGCAGCTTCAGGCGGCGCGATTCGGCGCCAAGGCGTCGAAGGCGGCCGCCGCGCACCAGATGGTGGCGCGAGCCGAGAAGCTGCTGTCCGGCCTCGACGAGGTGCGCCAGGTCGATCGGGTCGCCAAGCTGCGATTCCCCAAGCCCGCACCGTGCGGGAAGACCCCGCTGATGGCATCCGGCCTGTCCAAGTCGTACGGCTCGCTCGAGATCTTCACCGACGTCGATCTCGCGATCGACCGGGGCTCGAAGGTCGTCGTGCTCGGGCTCAACGGCGCGGGCAAGACGACGCTGCTGCGTCTGCTCGCCGGGGTCGACCAGCCCGACACCGGTCAGCTCGAGCCCGGCCACGGACTGAAGATCGGCTACTACGCCCAGGAGCACGAGAACCTCGACGTGAAGCGGTCGGTGCTCGAGAACATGATCTCCGCCGCTCCTGATCTGAACGAGACCGAGGCGCGCAAGGTGCTCGGTTCGTTCCTCTTCACCGGCGATGACGTGCACAAGCCCGCCGGCGTTCTCTCCGGCGGCGAGAAGACGCGTCTGTCGCTGGCGACGCTCGTCGTCTCGGCGGCCAACATGCTGCTTCTCGACGAGCCGACGAACAACCTCGACCCCGCCTCCCGCGAGGAGATCCTGGGGGCCCTGGCTCACTACGAGGGTGCTGTCGTGCTCGTCTCGCACGACCCGGGAGCGGTCGCATCGCTCAACCCCGAGCGGGTGCTGATCCTGCCCGACGGCGTCGAGGACATCTGGAGCAAGGAGTATCAGGACCTCATCGAGCTCGCCTGAGCCCTGATGATCACCGGTCTCAGCGTGCCGCGGAGTCCAGCAGTGCGTCCTCGTCAGCGGCGTCCCGATCGCGGCGGCGAGGCCGGCGGGACGGCAGTTCGCCGGCATCCTCCTTCGCCTTCACGATCTCGATGCGGATGACGTAGCCGATGAACGCGAACCCCATCACGGCGAACAGGATCCACTGGATCGCGTACGACAGGTGCGGGCCCGGATCATCGGTGGGGGAGGCGAACCCACCCAAGGCGGAAGCCGCGGCAGGATCCTCCGAGACGAGCTGCCCGTAGGCGCTCGTAACCAGCGACGCATCCACTCGGTCGGCGATCGTCGGCAGGTGGATCGTGGGCACCTGTCCTTCCGGCGCGCTGCGACCCGACGACGGAAGCCGCTCACCGGCGCGCAGGCGCACCACCACAGTGCTCTCTCCCTCGGGGGGCGCGGGCACCGTCTTGGGCACAGTGTCCTCGCCGGGCGAGATCCAGCCGCGATCCACCAGCAGCACCACACCGCTCTCGTCACGGAAGGGCACGAGCACCTCGAACGCGCTCGTGCCGCCGTGCGGTCTGTTCCTCACGAGCAGCTGCTCGTCGGCGAGGTACTCACCGACGAGCAGCACCGGATGCCATTCGTCGGCCGGCGCGAGCGCCCGCCCGTCGCCGAGCAGGTCCGCGACGGGCACGGGCTGCGCGTCGTAGTTCCGCTCGACCAGTGAGATCTGCGCGGCGCGCGACTCGTTGCGGTCGAACTGCCACTGCGACAGGAAAGCGCACGCGATCGCGAAGCCGATCGCGACGAGCAGGTACACGCCCCAGCGCATCAGTCGGCTCACGCCGGAACCCCCTCGTGCACCGTGACGGGGAAGTCCCGTGCCCTGAGGTAGTCGCTCAGGAACCCCACGTGCGCATCGCAGGCAAGCCAGATCTTGCGCCGATCCTCGGCGTGGATGCGGGGATTGCGCCAGACGATGTGATGCGTGGCGGGTTGACGGCACGCGGCGCGCGCGCATTCCAGCTCAGCTCTCATCGGTCGTCCGCCCCGCCGTCGTCGCGGCGCTCGATGATCGTGATCACTTCCGGCTCCGCCCCGGTCGGGGACGGTGCGGAACCGCGGGGCGCTTCGAGCTGCGCGACCGGCGACTCCACGCTGCGTGGAGTGCTGTCGCTGCCCGCGTTGGCATAGACCACGGCGATGTACGGAAGGAAGATCGCGGCGACGGCGAACGCCCATGTCCACCAGCCGAGCGGCTGCACCACCACCATGAGCAGGAAGCACACCGTGCGGATGATCATCGTCAGCGCGTAACGGCGCACGCGGTGATCGGCCTCGACCTGCGGCGACTGCGGCAGGGAGGTGACGGCGGCTGCGGGGCGCTTCTCTTTCACGGTGCTTCAAGCCTACGCCGCGCCCAGCCCACGGGACGCCGTCCCGCGAGGCCGCGCTCGGTAGGATGGCGTGCGATCCGATCCCCAGTCAGGAGCCCCACATGAGCGCTGAGCGCGTCGTCCTCGTCACCGGCGGAAACCGCGGCATCGGCCGCGCCATCGCCGAACGCTTCGTCCGCGACGGATACCGCGTGGCGGTCACGGCACGCAGCGGCGAAGGGCCCGAGGGCACGCTGACCGTCCGTGCCGACGTCACCGACGCCGCGGCGATCGACGCGGCGTTCACCGAGGTCGAGCAGCAGCTCGGGCCGGTGGAGATCGTGGTCGCCAACGCCGGGATCACCAAGGACACCCTTCTGATGCGCATGAGCGAGGACGACTTCGACAGCGTCGTCGCGACGAATCTCGGCGGCACCTTCCGCGTCGTCAAGCGCGCGTCGAAGGGTATGCTGCGGGCGCGCTTCGGCCGCGTCATCCTCATCTCCAGCGTCGTCGGCCTGTACGGCTCTGCAGGGCAGGTCAACTACTCCGCGTCGAAGAGCGCCCTGGTCGGCTTCGCCCGCTCGCTCACCCGCGAGCTGGGCGGGCGCGGGATCACCGCCAACGTGGTGGCTCCCGGCTTCATCGAGACCGACATGACCGCTCAGCTGCCCGAGGAGACGCAGAAGCAGTACAAGGCGAGTATTCCCGCCGGCCGCTTCGCCACCCCGGACGAGGTCGCCGGAGCCGTCGTGTGGCTGGCCGGTGATGATGCCGCCTACATCTCGGGTGCCGTCATCCCCGTCGACGGCGGCCTCGGGATGGGGCACTGACACCGATCCCGTCCGGCGACGACGTCAGCGGTCGACGGCAGCCACCAGCAGTTCGGACAGCCGGTCCGGCACGGTGAACTGCGGCCAGTGGCCGGAGCCGATCCTGACGACCTCGGCGTTCGCGATGGCGCGATATTCTTCGCCGTACGCGCCCCATTCGCCGGATTCGGCATCGACCTTCGCCTGGTCGTACGAGCCCATCAGCATCGTCACGGGCACGCCGTGCCGGCTGTCGCGGGTCAGCTGTATGGCATCGCCGGGCACGCGAGCGGGGATGGTGCGCGTGAGGGGGAGCGTTCGGGCGCGCGTCTCGTCGTCGATGTCGTACACATCCTCTTCTGGGAAGAAATCCCAGCCCGGGAACGGCACGACGCCGTCGACGAGGGGGAAGTCGCTGATCTCCCGGCCCGGCGCTGGTGGGATTGTGTCGACGAACACGACCCGCCGCACGCGTTCGGGCCTGGCATCCGCCGCGCCCCACACGACGTTGCCGCCGCCGGAGTGCCCGACGAGCACGACCGGCTGCTCGGCCTCGTCGATCCGCCGCACGACCGCGTCGATCCAGTCCGCCATGCCGATGTCGGACGAGGCGACAGCGGGCTCGCCGACACCCGGCATCGTCAGAGCGAGCGGTCGATGGCCGGCCACGCGGAGCGCATGCACCACCGGATCCCACGAAGAGGCGTCGAGCCAGAGCCCGGGAACGAGGATGATGTCCATGCGCAGACGCTACGCGCAGGTGCCGTCATCGTCCAGCGTCGGTCGACCCGGAGCATCACGAGTCAGGGCAGCAGCGGGATGATCTCGGAGAGATCCTGCGGCCCGACGACCAGCGACGCCGCGGCGCGCACGGCCGGCTTGGCGTTGAAGGCGATGCCCAGTCCGGCGACGGCCATCATCGTCAGGTCGTTGGCGCCGTCGCCGATCGCGATGGTCGCGTGCCGTGCCACACCCAGGTCGGCAGCCCAGCTCTGCAGCGATGCCGCTTTCGCGTCGGCATCGACGATCTCGCCGTCGACCGACCCAGCGAGCGAGTCTCCGTCGAGCAGCAGCCGGTTCGCGCGCCAGCGATCGACGCCCAGCTGCGGCGCGATGTGGTCGAGGATCTCGTGGAATCCGCCCGAGACGACGCCGACGATCCCGCCGCGCTCATGCACCGCGGCGGTGAGCTCGTGCACGCCGGGAGTCGGCTCGATGCGCTCGCGCACGCGCTCGAAGGCGGCCGTCGGCACCCCGCGCAGCGCGGCCACGCGTGAGCGAAGGCTGGTCGCGAAGTCGACCTCGCCTCGCATCGCCGCCTCGGTCGCCGTCTGCACCTCGGCACGGCGACCCGCCTCGTCGGCGAGCAGCTCGATCACCTCATCGCGGATGAGGGTGGAATCGGCATCGAGGACGACGAGGAAACGCGCGGCGGTCACCCGTCGAGCGTAGCGGTCAGCGCGTGATCCGAACGCCCTTGCCCACGACGGTGATGCCCGAGTCGGTCACGGTGAAGCCACGCTCCAGGTCGCGCTCGCGATCCACCCCGACCGTCGCGCCGTCCTCGAGGACGACGTTCTTGTCGAGCACCGCGCGGCGCACCCGAGATCCGAGACCCATCTGCACGTTGTCGAGCAGCACCGAGTCCGTGATCGTCGATCCGCCCAGCGCCACACCGCCGAGCCCGATGACGCTGCGCTCGATGTGCGTGCCCGACAGCACCGACCCGGCCGCGACGACCGAGTCGATCGCGTTGCCGATCCTGCCCACCGCATCGCGGACGAACTTCGCCGGCGGCATGTTGACGTTCTGCGTGCGGATCGGCCAGTCGGTGTTGTACAGGTTGAAGATCGGCAGCGTCGAGATCAGATCCATGTGCGCGTCGAAATACGAGTCGATGGTGCCGACGTCCCGCCAGTACGACCGGTCGCGCGGCGACGACCCCGGAACGTCGTTCTGCTTCATGTCGTAGTACCCCGCCTCGCCGCGCTGGACGAAGTAGGGGATGATGTCGCCGCCCATGTCGTGTCCGGATGAGGCGGATTCGCCGTCCGCCTCGACCGCGGCGACGAGAGCGTCGGCGTCGAAGACGTAGTTGCCCATCGAGACGAGTACCTCCTCGGGGGAGTCGGCAAGGCCCACCGGGTCGGCGGGCTTCTCGAGGAAGTCCCGGATGCGTCCCGTGTCGGGATCGGCGTCGATCACCCCGAACTGAGAGGCCAGAGCGATCGGCTGACGGATTCCGGCGACCGTCGCCGGTGCGCCGGAGGCGATGTGCGCGTCGATCATCTGCTGGAAGTCCATGCGGTAGACGTGATCGGCTCCGATCACGACGACGATGTCGGGCTTCTCGTCGTTGATGAGGTTGAGGCTCTGCAGGATGGCGTCGGCCGACCCCGAGAACCAGCGCTTACCGAGCCGCTGCTGGGCCGGGACCGAGGTGACGTAGGAGTCGAGCAGCGCCGACATGCGCCAGTTCTGCGAGACGTGCCGGTCGAGGCTGTGCGACTTGTACTGGGTGAGCACGACGACCTGTCTGAGCCCTGAGTTGATCAGGTTCGATATCGCGAAGTCGATCAGCCGGTACTGGCCGCCGAAGGGCACCGCCGGTTTGGCTCTGTCTGCGGTGAGGGGCATGAGGCGCTTGCCCTCACCGCCGGCGAGGATGATCCCGAAAACCTTCTTTGGAGCCGACATGCGTCCACCATAGAGCGCCCGGCGACCGATGTACTACCGTGCAGACATGCGAGTCGACATCATCACGAAGGAATATCCGCCGGAGATCTACGGCGGTGCCGGCGTGCATGTCGCAGAGCTCGTGGCGGCGCTGCGCGGCAGCATCGATGTGCAGGTGCGCGCCTTCGGCGCCGAGCGCGCCGAACCGGGAACCACGGCATACCGCACACCCTCCGAGCTGGCGGGAGCGAACCCGGCCCTGCAGACCCTCGGCACCGATCTGGTCATGGTGGGCGACGTCGCCGGTGCCGACCTCGTGCACAGCCACACCTGGTACGCGAACTTCGCCGGGCATCTGGCATCCCAGCTGCACGGCATCCCGCACGTCCTCACCGCCCACAGCCTCGAGCCGCTGCGGCCGTGGAAGGCCGAGCAGCTCGGCGGCGGCTACGCCGTCTCCAGCGGGATCGAGCGGCTCGCGTACGAGAACGCGGCCGCCATCGTCGCCGTCAGCGACGGGATGCGCCAGGACATCCTGCGCAGCTACCCCCAGGTCGACCCGCAGCGCGTGCGGGTCATCCACAACGGCATCGACGTCGAGCGCTGGCGCCCGGTCGAGAACCCCGCTCTGCTGGCGAGCATCGGCATGGACCCCTCGCGTCCGTCGGTGGTCTTCGTCGGACGCATCACCCGGCAGAAGGGCCTGCCGTACCTGCTGAGGGCCGCGCAGCGGCTGCCGAAGGACGTGCAGCTCGTGCTCTGCGCGGGCGCCCCCGATACGCCGGAGATCATGGCGGAGGTGCAGGAGGGCGTCCGTCTGCTGCAGCAGACGCGGGACGGGGTGATCTGGATCGAGCGGATGCTGCCTCGTGACGAGCTCTCGGCGATCCTCGCCGCCGCGACGACGTTCGTATGCCCCTCGGTGTACGAGCCTCTCGGCATCGTGAACCTCGAGGCCATGGCGTGCGGCGCGGCGGTCGTCGGCACCGCCACCGGCGGCATCCCCGAGGTGGTCGACGACGGCGTGACCGGCCGGCTGGTGCCGATCGAGCAGCTGCAGGACGGTACCGGCACGCCTGTCGATCCCGACCGATACGTGTCAGACCTCGCGGCCGTGCTCACCGAGGTCACCGGCGATCCGGCGCGTGCACGGCAGTACGGCGAAGCGGGACGGGAGCGCGCGCGCAGTCAGTTCAGCTGGGGTGCGATCGCCGACACCACGCGCGCGCTCTACGAGGAGCTGACCGCCTGAGCCGATAGGCTGGCGTCATGTCGAGCGCTCTGGATCTCACCGATGTCGTCGTGCGTCGCGAAGGCCGCAACATCGTCGATCGGGTGACCTGGTCGGTGTCCGAGGATCAGCGCTGGGTGGTGCTCGGGCCGAACGGCGCCGGCAAGACGACGCTGCTGCAGCTCGCGGACACGCTCATGCACCCGACGTCGGGAACGGTGAGCGTGCTCGGCGAGACCCTGGGGCGCACGGATGTGTTCGAGCTGCGCCCGCGGATCGGCTTCGCCTCGTCGGCGATGGCTCGCCGCATCCCGCGCGATGAGACCGTGCTGGACACGGTCATGACCGCGGCGTACTCGGTGACGGGCCGATGGCGCGAGGACTACGAGACCATCGATGAGCGTCGCGCCAGGCGAGTGCTCGCCGACTGGCACCTGGAGCACCTCGCCGAACGCCTGTTCGGCACGCTCAGCGACGGGGAGCAGAAGCGCGTGCAGATCGCGCGAGCGGTCATGACCGACCCCGAGCTGCTGCTGCTCGACGAGCCGACCGCTAGTCTCGATCTCGGCGCACGAGAAGAACTGCTGCAGCTGCTCGGTGAGTACGCCGCGTCGCCGACCACGCCGGCGATGGTCATGGTCACGCATCACGTCGAGGAGATCCCGCTCGGCTTCACCCACGTGCTGCTGCTGCGCGACGGCGGTGTCGTGGCGGCGGGTCCCATCGCCGAGACACTGACCGCGCAGACTCTCACCGAAGCGTTCGGCATGCCGATCACCCTCACGCAGGATGCCGGACGGTACGCGGCACGCGCCGCCTGAGTGGTGTAAAGTAGACCCTCGGTGCGATCGCACCGCAGACTTCCCTCGTCTCTGGCAGAATCCAGGGCACCACGTAAGGAATCCCATGAAGACTGACATCCACCCCGAGTACCAGGCCGTCGTGTTCCGCGACCTCGGCTCGGGCGAGACCTTCCTCACCCGCTCCACCGTCACGAGCGACAAGACGATCGAGCTGGACGGTGTGGAGTACCCCGTCATCGACGTCGAGATCTCGTCGGCCTCGCACCCGTTCTACACGGGCAAGCAGCGCATCATGGACTCGGCCGGTCGCGTCGAGAAGTTCAACCAGCGCTTCAAGAACTTCGGCGGCTCCAAGTAAGCAGCCCCAGCGAAGGCCCCGCTCCGGCGGGGCCTTCGTCATATCCGGAAGACGTTCGCCGAGCGCCCGATCTCACCGGGAACGCCGTCAGCCGCGGACGACTCGTCCGCGGCCGGCGTCACCCGCGGACGGGCCATGTCCCGTCTAGAGGCTGCTCCGGCGTGATCCGGCCGATTCCGACGAAGTACTCGGTCAGGCTCGCGGCCTGATCCCGCGCCCAGCCGATCTGTCTCGTGTGCAGCTCCGCCGCCGAGCGTGGCAGCGCGAACTCGCGGGCGAGCGCGAACGCCACTCGACCTGCGGCCACGGCATCCGCCGACGCCTGGTGCGCGTCGTCCAGCGGAACCGCGTAGTGGTCGGCGACGACGGTCAGCGTGCGCTTGCCGGGGCGGTACCTGTCGAACGCCTTGTCGATCACGAGCGGGTCGATCACGGGCGACGGGGTGGCCAGCTCGGCAATCCCGTGCCGGCGCGCCTCGTGCGCGAGGAGCGAGAAGTCGTACGAGGCGTTGTACGCCACAATCGGCAGCCCCTGGGCGAAGAGCACGCGGAGTGCGTGCACGATCTCGGCGACCACCTCGCACGCGGGTCGACCGTGCGCCCTGGCGTGCTCGGTGCTGATCCCGTGCACGGCCGCCGCGCCGTCGGGGATGGGCACTCCGGGGTCGGCCAGCCAGTCGCGCGCGGCGAGCTCTCTGCCGTGCCGATCGAGCACGCCGACGTGCGCGGTGACGATGCGATCCTGCGTCACATCGACGCCGGTCGTCTCGAGGTCGAACACGCCCACACGGGTGAGCCAGGCCGGGGCATCAGGCGGGAAGGTCATGGCCACACCGTAGGTGCGGGTGCCGACATCGCGCGATTGGGTGCCGCACGCGCCCGATCACTACGCTGTGCTGGTGACCTGGACCGTGTGGCTCTCGCTTCTCGCGGCGTGCGTGGTGATCAGCTTCACGCCCGGTGCCGGCGCGATCAACACCATGAGCAACGCGCTCGTGCAGGGCTGGCGTCGCTCACTGTGGGGAGTGCTCGGACAGCAGGCCGCACTCATCGTGCACGTGGTCATCGTCGCCGCCGGCGTCGGTCTGATCGTCTCCCGTTCGCCGGTGCTGTTCGAGATCATCCGCTACGCCGGCGCCGCGTACCTGGTGTACCTCGGGGTCCGGCTGATCCTCGCCGCCCCCGAGGTGCAGAGCCTCGATCAGTCCGCTCGCGTGCGCGAGGGCGCCTGGTCGATCTTCCGACGCGGATTCTGGGTAAACCTCCTCAACCCCAAGGCGATCGTGTTCTTCCTGGCCTTCGTGCCGCAGTTCGTCCGGCTGGACCGCGATCCGCTGCCCCAGTACCTCGTGCTGGTCGGGACTGTGATCGTCGTCGACATCCTGGTGATGTGGTTCTTCTTCGCCGCGGCGGCGAAGTCGTTCCGGCGCTTCACCAGGAATGCTCGGGGTCAGCGCGTCCTGAACGCCGTGTTCGGCGCGCTGTTCATCGCCGTGGCCGCTCTTCTGCTGTTCCTGCACTGAGGACAGGTCCGCGTAACCGGTCCGGGCAACCGGTGTTCCTGCACTGATCGCGGCGCCGTCGACTTCTCCACCGGCGTCGGGAAATCGGCTCCGCACGTCCGACGCCGGCGTGCACTCTGGTCGGACCCGGGCTGGTCCCGGCAACGAAGGAGCACGCTATGAGCATCACCAACGACGTCCTGACGATCGCCGGGAACATCGGTAACGACCCCATCTCCAACGAGACCCGCAGCGGCAAGGCGGTGATCAACTTCCGCGTGGCCACGTCGTCGGGCTACTTCGACCAGCGCACGGGTGCGTGGGTCGACGGAGTGACGAACTGGTACGCGGTGTCGGCGTTCGGCAGGCTCGCCGAGCACGCCAGGGCATCGCTTCACCGCGGCGACCCCGTCATCGTCGTCGGGCGCCTCCGTCAGAAGGAATGGGAGGCGAACGGCAAGAAGGGCATCGACGTCGAGCTCACCGCCGACTCGATCGGCCACGACCTGCGTCGGGGCACGAGCGCGTTCGCGCGTCGGCCGCGCCCCGAGCAGTCCGGCGCCGCGCCCGCAGAAGACGCCGCACCGGTCTTCGACCGGCCCAGTGCCGCCGATCAGGATGCGTGGAGCGGTGCAGGTCTGCACCTGACGGGGGAGGCGGGCGGCGGTGACGTGTCGGGCGAACCTCGGGGTGACGCTCTGACCGTCGTGTGAGAGCCGGCGCGTCGGGGACGGGTATCCGAGCGCCTAGACTCGAGGCGTGCGCCACAGGTTCCCCGTCTCCGTCAGGCGGCGCGCGCGCTGCTCTCGGCTGCTGGTGGGAGCGGGCGCGATCATGCTCGCGCTGACGGCCTGCAGCCCGGCGGCGACTCCTGACGCGCCGTCCGCCACGCCATCACCGGGGCCCGCGGCGCCCGAGGCCTCTGACGCAGCGGACGAGTCGGACGCCGCGCTCGCGTCGTTCACCGAGATCACCGCTCGCGTGTGGGCGTCCGACTCGCGCGGGCAGGGCCGCGCCTACGTCGACGCGCTCGTCGAGGCCGGGTTCCAGAAGGACGCGATGCAGGTCACGGCCGACCGGAGCACGGTCGGCACCGCCGCGGAGAGCCTGCAGTTCTCGGTCGCCGTGAACGACACGCAGTGCCTGGTGGGTCAGGTCGGTCCGTCGACCGGCGAGCCGGTCACCGCGCGGCTTCCGCGACTCGCGGACGGGGCGTGCCTGGTGGGCGGCACCCGGCCCATCGACTGGTGAGCCGGCGTCGCAGCGGCCTCCACGGCGCCTGAGCGCTGTTGCACGCGCCGACCGGTAGGCTAGGGAGCCGGGCCGACAGAAGGGGGCAGCACCCCGCGATCGGCCGCACACACTTCGCGCATCCGGTCCCCGGCATGCGCTGCGCCGGATCACGGGCGCTGAGACAGGTCTTCCAGAGGAGCGGTGAAGGTATGGCTGAGTACATCTATTCCATGGTGCGAGCCCGCAAGGCGGTCGGCGACAAGCTCATCCTCGACGACGTGACGATGGCGTTCCTGCCGGGCGCCAAGATCGGCATGGTCGGCCCGAACGGCGCCGGAAAGTCGACGATCCTGAAGATCATGGCGGGTCTGGACACCCCGTCGAACGGCGAGGCGAAGCTCACCCCGGGTTTCAGCGTCGGCATCCTGATGCAGGAGCCCGAGCTCGACGAGACCAAGACCGTTCTCGAGAACATCCAGGACGGTGTGGCCATCAAGCCGAAGCTGGACCGGTTCAACGAGATCTCGGCGCTGATGGCCGATCCCGACGCCGACTTCGACTCGCTGCTCGCCGAGATGGGCGTGCTGCAGGAGGAGATCGACGCGGCCGACGGCTGGGATCTCGACTCGCAGCTGGAGCAGGCGATGGATGCCCTGCGCACGCCGCCGGCCGATGCCGAGATCGGCCCGCTCTCGGGCGGTGAGAAGCGCCGCGTCGCTCTCGCCAAGCTGCTGCTGCAGAAGCCCGACCTGCTGCTGCTCGACGAGCCCACCAACCACCTCGACGCCGAGAGCGTGCTCTGGCTCGAGCAGCACCTCAAGGACTACAAGGGCGCGGTCATCGCGATCACGCACGACCGGTACTTCCTCGACAACGTCGCGGAATGGATCGCCGAGGTCGACCGCGGTCGCCTGATCGGCTACGAGGGCAACTACTCGACCTATCTCGAGAAGAAGGCCGAGCGACTCGACATCCAGGGCAAGAAGGATGCCAAGCTCGCCAAGCGACTGAAGGATGAGCTCGACTGGGTGCGATCCAGCGCCAAGGGCCGCCAGACGAAGTCCAAGGCGCGTCTGGCGCGCTACGAGGAGATGGCTGCCGAGGCCGAGCGCACCCGCAAGCTCGACTTCGAGGAGATCCAGATCCCCGCCGGTCCGCGCCTGGGCAATGTCGTCATCGAGGCGAAGAAGCTGCACAAGGCGTTCGGCGACCGGGTGCTGATCGACGGCCTGAGCTTCAGCCTGCCCCCGAACGGCATCGTCGGCGTCATCGGCCCGAACGGCGTGGGCAAGACCACGCTGTTCAAGACCATCGTCGGCCTCGAACCGCTCGACGGCGGCGAGCTGAAGATCGGCGAGACCGTCAAGATCAGCTACGTCGACCAGTCCCGCGCGAACATCGACCCGAACAAGACGCTGTGGGAGGTCGTCTCGGACGGACTCGACTTCATCACGGTCGGCAAGACCGAGATCCCCTCACGCGCATACGTCTCCAAGTTCGGGTTCAAGGGACCCGACCAGCAGAAGAAGGCCGGCGTGCTCTCCGGTGGTGAGCGCAACCGTCTCAACCTCGCGCTGACGCTCAAGGAGGGCGGCAACCTGCTGCTCCTCGACGAGCCGACGAACGACCTCGACGTCGAGACGCTGAGCTCGCTCGAGAACGCGCTGCTCGAGTTCCCCGGCTGCGCGGTGGTCATCACGCACGACCGTTGGTTCCTCGACCGCATCGCGACCCACATCCTCGCCTACGAGGGCACAGACGAGAATCCGGCGCAGTGGCACTGGTTCGAGGGCAACTTCGAGGCGTACGAGAAGAACAAGATCGAGCGCATGGGGCCGGAGGCGGCGCGTCCGCACCGCACCACGCACCGCAAGCTCACCCGCGACTGATCACCACGCCCCACTCCGAACATCGCTTCGCGCTGTCCGGCGCCTCCGGGGCGGGGCCGCATGTCGATAGGAACCTGACGGAAGTCATGACCAGTAACACTCCCCGCCTGCACATCCCCATCCACCTGCGGTGGGGCGACCTCGACGCGTTCAACCACGTCAACAACACCTCGATGCTCAAGCTGCTCGAGGAGGCCCGCGTGCGCGCCTTCTGGAAGCCCGAGGCGGGGGAGCAGGCGCCCGACACGGCGATCCTCGAGTCGGGCATCGATCAGGGAGTACTCACCCTGATCGCCCGGCAGGAGATCGAGTACCTGGCGCCGGTGCCGTACCAGCGTCGTCCCCTCGAGGTGCAGATGTGGTTCGGCAAGCTCGGCGGGTCGAGCCTTGAGGTCTGCTACGAGGTGCACAACGACCCGGCGAGCACCGACCGCATCCTGTACGCGCGCTCGACCGCCGTGATCGTTCTCGTCGATGCGGCCACCGGTCGGCCGGTGCGGATCAGTCCCGAGATGCGCGAGGCGTGGGAGCCGTACGTGGGCGAGCCGATCAGCTACGCGCGCCGCTGACGATCAGGCTTCGGGCTGCGGCACCCGCACCATGACCTCCTGCGCCACGCTGGCGAGCAGCGTGCCCGCACGATCGTAGATGCGGCCCGTCGAGAGTCCGCGGCCGCCGCGCGCATTGGGCGACTCCTGCACGTACACCACCCACTCGTCCGCGCGGCCGAAGCGGTGCCACCACATGGCGTGATCGAGGCTGGCGACCTTGAGCCCCGGCGTGCTCCACGTCACGCCGTGACGGCGCAGAATCGGCTCCTGGACGGTCATGTCGCTGAGGTACGCGAGGGCCGCCCGGTGCAGGCGCGGATCGTCGGGCAGCGCCGCGCGCATCCGCATCCACACCGCCTGGTGGGCGACCTGCTCACGCGCGACGTCGACGAACAGCGGGCCCTCGACGTGACGCACGTCTGCGGGACGCTCGGCGAGCATCTTCCTCGTCAGCGGATGCACGTCGCCCACGAGCTCCTCGTCGGGGCGCAGCCGCTCGGGGTCGGGGATGCCGTCGGGCATCGGCTGTGCGTGATCGGCGCCCGGATCCTCGTCCTGGAACGACGCGATCATCGAGAAGATCGGCACACCGCCCTGGAAGGCCTGGCAGCGGCGCGTCGAGAACGAGCGGCCGTCGTGGATGCGGTCGACCGAGAAGGTGATCCTGCTCGTGGTGTCTCCCGGGCGCAGGAAGTAGCCGTGCATCGAGTGCACCACCCGGTCTTCGGGCAGCGTCCGCTCGGCGGCCACCAGCGACTGCGCCAGCACCTGCCCGCCGTACACCCGGCCGGTGGGCATGAAGTGCGAGCGACCGGTGAAGATGTCCTCGGTGGTCCTCGCCTCCGACTCCGCCAGATCCAGGACGTCGAGAAGGGCGTCGACGGATCGGCGGGCATCGTGCTCAGCGGTCATCCGACCAGTCTAGGTCGACCGGCCGGTCGCGCTCGGCCCGGGGTCGTCGGGCTAACGTAGAGGAGTGACCCGACCGCTCGTGCTCGCCGACGCCCAGACCGCACGCGACGTGCTGACCTTCGCCGGACGTGCCGCGCAGGCCGGCGCCGACGGGGTGCGACTGCAGGCGGCCGATGGCGTGCTCGCCCTCACCTCCGCGGCGCTCGCGCCGCAGAGCCTGTTCGATCAGACGCCCACGGTGCTCGCGATGCGCATCGTGCGCGCCGACCGCGAGCTGCGCTGCGACATCGTCGTCGACGAGCTCACCGAGGGTGAGAACCCTCACGAGCTCACCCTTCCCGACACCGGACGCGCACCGGCGTGGGCCGGTGTCGCGCCCCCGCGCGGGGAATGGATGCATGTGGGCGATCTCACCGCGCAGACCGTCGCGGAGCGCGCGCAGTGGGGCATCTCGGCGGTCGCGCACGGCACCGCACCGGGCTCGGGGGAGGAGGCCGTGCGTGCGCTGCGCGCACGCATCTGGGGTGAGCCGGACGACGCCCTGTCCGGTCTGCCGCGCGGCATGGCGTTCGCCGCGCACGCCTTCGGATTCATCAGCGGCGCCGAGGATGTGCGGGTGACCCGTTCGGGGCGCTGGACACGGCTCGCCTTCGCCCGCGGGCACGTGCTCAGCCGAGGACCCGCCGTGACCGGACTCACTGCGGTGCGGGGGACGGGCCCATCGGCAGGCTCAGGGGCCCAGTAGCAGGACAGGGGATCCGGTCAGCGGGCCGCCGCCTGCCCCGCCTGACGGCCGGAGAACAGGCATCCGCGCGGGCGTACGGGGCAGGGCTGTCATGTGGTCTCCGTGGACTCCGGGGCTGCGCGGTGCTCGAGCGTCGGGCGTCCCTGGGGGCTCGTGCCGATGCCCGAGGGCTCGAATGTGTTCACCATGGCATATGCGGCGCGTTCGAGGTAGTCCCAGAGAGTCGCCTCGTGCAGGGGCGAGAGCTGCACCTCGTCGAGCGCGGTGCGCATGTGACGCAGCCAGCGGTCGCGCGCGTCGGGGTCGATGTGGAAGGGCACGTGCCGCATCCGCAGCCGCGGATGACCGCGCTGCTCGCCGTAGGTGCTCGGCCCGCCCCAGTACTGGGCGAGGAACCACGTGAGCCGATCGGCGGCGGGTCCGAGATCCTCTTCCGGATACATCGGCTTGAGCACCGGGTCGAGCGCGACCTCGCGATAGAACACCGTCACCAGGCGCTCGAAGGTGGGCTGTCCGCCGACCTCGTCGTAGAACGTCATTGCGTGCCGCCTTCCTCGTCGCTGGCCTTCCTGCGTCGCCAGATGCCCCGATCGACGATGCGCGGCACGCCCGTCACCGGGTTCGGCTTGGTGACGGGCGGGTTGGCACCGCGCACCCGCCGCGCGCCCTCCAGGCCGGTCAGCGTCACTGCGGCAAGGCGCGGCACGTCGATCTCCTTCTGGGCCAGCGCGGCGCGCAGCCGGCGGCGCAGCTCCTGCGAGACGTCGTCCATCGCGTTGGCGCGCGTCTTCATGACCACCCGCACCACGAGCGCGTCGCCGTCGATGCTCTCCAGCCCCCAGATCTCGGGCTTCGCGATGATCCGCGTGCGCCACTTGGGGTCCTTCGCCAGGTGCTGCGCGGTCTCGAGCATCGTCTTCTCGACGAGCTCGAGATCGGCGTCTGGCGCGACGCCGAGGTCGACGATGGCGCGTGCCCAGCCCTGCGACATGTTCCCGATGCGGGTGACCTCGCCGTTGCGCACGTACCAGAGCGTGCCGTTCACATCGCGCACCTGCGTGATGCGCACGCTGACGTACTCGACGACACCGGATGCCAGGCCGAGATCGACCACGTCGCCGATCCCGATCTGATCCTCGGCCACGAGGAAGATGCCGTTCAGCACGTCCTTGACGATGTTCTGCGCGCCGAAGCCGAGCCCGGCGCCGATCGCGGCGGTGAGAAGGGTCAGCGAGCCCAGCAGGCTGGGGAGGACGGTGCTCACGATGAGGACCAGCGCGATCACCACGAGCATCACGTTGACGATGTTCTGCAGGATCGAGCCGAGCGTGCGGGTGCGCTGGACGAGGCGCATGTCGGCGAGCGGTGATCGCTCGAGGGCCTGAGTGTCGTCGACGCGCGCCTTCGACTTGGCGCTGTTCACGATGCGCTGCACGACGCGGCGGATGACCAGGCGCAGGATGAACCCGATCAGCACGCAGCTCGCGATGATGATGACGACAGTGAGCGCCCGGCCGCCGATCGTCACCAGGATGTCGAGCATGCCGCTCCACCACCCCGGATCGGTGGGATCGGGGGCGGGCGTCTCGGCGGCGAAGCGGATGTCCATCACCCCGATTTTACCGATCAGGCCTCAGCGCATTCTGCGTGCGCTGAGGCCCTCCGGCTCAAGGCGTCACGTCCCGATCCGCGCCGGGAAACGAGTGGACCGTGGCTGTCAGTCCTCCGCGTCGCGGGACTGCGCCGCGAGAGCCCGTTCCACGTCGGCGAGATTCTCGTGCACCAGCCGGCGCAGCGCAGGAGCGGCGTCCTGGTTCTCGGCGAGCCAGGTGCGCGTCGCATCGCGCAGCTCGACGCTCGCGAGCGAGCGCGGGTAGAGCCCGACGACCAGGTAATCCGCGATCTGGTAGGTGCGCTCCTCCCAGATGGGCAGCAGCATCTCGAAGTACTTCGGGATGAACGCCCCGAGCACGTCGACACCGGACGGGTGCACGAAGCCGAGGGCGGCCGAGCGCACGATCGTGTTCGGCAGGTCGCTGTTGTCGATCAGCGACGACCAGGCGGCCTGCTTGGCTTCCGCTGTCGGGAGCGCGGCGCGCGCCTGAGCGGCGAACTCCGCACCCTTGGACGTGTTGTCGGCGGCGAGCGCGGCGTCGATGGCGGCGGCGTCGGTCGCACCCGCAGCGGCGAGACCGGCGAGGAGCAGCCACGACAGGTCGGCGTCGATCTCGAGTCCGGGCAGCGTCTCCTCGCCCGCGCGCAGCCGGCCGACGATGCCCGCCTGCTCGGGCGTGGCGATCGAGTTGGCGAACGCGGTCACCAGCTGCAGCTGGCTGTCGCTTCCCGGCTCGGCCTGGTGAGCGAGGGCCCACAGGCCGTCGGCGATCTTCTCGCGCGCGGCAGCGCGGGTCTCGGGTGCGACGTAGATGTTCGCCGCGAGCTGCAGCTGCGCGAGCGTCGTGCGCACCGTGGTCGACTCGGTCTCGTGGCCGATGTTGCCGAGCACGAGGTCGATGTAGTCGGATGCGGCGGTCTCGGCATCCCGGGTCTGGTCCCACGCCGCGCCCCACACGAGCGACCGCGCGAGCGGGTCGGAGATGTCGGACAGGTGCTCGATGGCCGTGGCGAGAGAGCGCTCGTCAAGGCGGATCTTCGCGTAGGCGAGGTCGTTGTCGTTGAGCAGCACCATGTCGGGACGCTCGATACCCTGCAGCTCGGGGATCTCGGTGCGGTCGCCGTCGACATCGACCTCGACGTAGTGCGTGCGCACGAGCTCGGAACGCCCGGCGGAATCGGTGAGGTTGTAGAAGCCGATGCCCAGGCGATGCGGACGGATGGTCGGGTAGTCGGCGGGAGCCGTCTGCGTGACGGCGAAGCGCGTGATGACGCCGGCCGCATCGTCGACGATGACCGGTGCCAGCGTGTTCACGCCGGCCGTCTCGAGCCACTTCTTCGCCCAGGTGGTGAGGTCGCGCCCGCTGGTCGCCTCGAGCTCGGTGAGCAGGTCGCTCAGCTCGGTGTTGCCCCAGGCGTGCTTCTGGAAGTACTGGCCGACGCCGGTGAAGAACGCGTCGATGCCGACCCAGGCGGTCAGCTGCTTGAGCACAGACCCGCCCTTGGCGTAGGTGATGCCGTCGAAGTTGACCATGACGTCTTCGAGGTCGTTGATCTCGGCGACGATCGGGTGCGTCGAGGGCAGCTGGTCCTGGCGGTAGGCCCAGGTCTTCTCCATCGCGTTGAAGGTCGTCCAGGCGGCCTCCCACTCGGTCGCCTCAGCTGTGGCGATGGTGGATGCCCATTCCGCGAACGACTCGTTCAGCCACAGGTCGTTCCACCACTTCATGGTGACGAGGTCGCCGAACCACATGTGCGCGAGCTCGTGCAGGATCGTGACGACCCGGCGCTCCTTGACGGCGTCGGTCACCTTGCTGCGGAACACGTACGTCTCGGTGAAGGTCACCGCACCCGCGTTCTCCATGGCGCCCGCGTTGAACTCGGGCACGAACAGCTGATCGTACTTCTCGAACGGGTACGGCACGCCGAACTTCGCCTCGAAGTACTCGAAGCCCTGCCGGGTCTTGGCGAAGATGTAGTCGGCGTCGAGGTGCTGCCACAGGCTCTTGCGACCGTAGACGCCGAGCGGGATGACCTTGCCCGACGCGCTGGTGAGCTCGGAGAAGGTGGCCTCGTACGGACCTGCGACGAGTGCGGTGATGTACGAGGAGATCCGCGGTGTGGGCGCGAAGCCCCAGGTGGCCACGCCCTCGGAGCCCGACGACGCGTCGTGCACGATCGGCTCGGGCGTGGGGGAGTTCGAGACGACCTTCCACGCCGAGGGCGCGGTGACGGTGAACTGGAACGTCGCCTTGAGGTCGGGCTGCTCGAACACCGCGAACACGCGGCGGGAGTCGGGCACCTCGAACTGCGAATACAGGTAGACCTCGCCGTCGACGGGGTCGACGAATCGGTGCAGACCCTCGCCGGTGTTGGTGTAGAGGCAGTCGGCGTCGACGATGAGCACGTTCTCGGCCTGCAGGTCCTCGAGGGCGATGCGCGAGTCGCCGAAGGCGGCACTCGGGTCGACCTGCTCGCCGTTGAGGGTGATCTCGCGCACCTCGCGTGCGATGAGGTCGATGAACGTCGACGCCCCTGGCGTCGCGGTGAAGCGGACCACGCTGCGCGAGCCGAACACCTCCGCACCCTTGGTCAGGTCGAGTGAGATCTCGTACGACTGCGTGTCGATGACGGCACGGCGCTCCTGCGCTTCGATACGTGTGAGGTTTTCTCCAGGCACAGCTGATTTCTCCCGTTGGTGAAGGGGATGTCTAGGTGCGTCGACGCTGCTGGCGCCGACGGCAACCATGACAGCCTACGCCAGGCCCGCGCGCAGGTGCAGACCTCATGCCGGCTCGTTCCTGTCAGGGTGGGCTGGCTCATAGAGAGTCGGTGCCAGGATGTATCCCGTGAGCTCCTCAGAGAAGATCGTCGTCCCGCACGCCTCGCCGGCCGCATCGACCGGCTCCGCACACGTCGAGGTCCCCGTCGCCTACGACGGCCTGCTGCTCGCCGGATTCGGCGGCCCTGAAGGGCAGGACGACGTGATCCCGTTCCTCCGCAACGTCACGCGCGGTCGCGGCATCCCCGACGAGCGTCTCGAAGACGTCTCGCATCATTACCGTCACTTCGGCGGGGTCAGCCCGATCAACGCCCAGAACCGCGCGCTGAAGGCGGCGCTGGAGGCCGAGCTCGCCGCGCGATCGATCGACCTGCCCGTGTACTGGGGCAACCGCAACTGGGCTCCCTACCTCGAGGACGCCGTGGCCGAGGCGGTCGCCGACGACCACACCACTCTGCTCGCCTTCGCCACCAGCGCATACAGCTCGTTCTCGAGCTGCCGGCAGTACCGCGAGGACTTCGCGCGCGTCCTCGACGGCACCGAGTGCGACGGTCTCGTCACCATCGACAAGATCCGTCCGTTCTTCGATCACCCCGGCTTCGTGCAGGCGTTCGTCGAGGGAGTGCACGACGCCGTGCGCCAGCGTCTCGAGGAGGGGTTCACCGCGGATGAGATCCAGGTGCTCTTCTCGACCCACAGCATTCCGATGGACGACGCCGTGCGCTCGGGCCCGCGCGACATCGACTGGGGCGAGGGCGGGGCGTACGCCGTGCAGCACGAGGCGGTCAGCGCGTGGGTGATGGCCCGCGTCGCCGAACTGACCCCGGCCGCCGCAGACGTGCCCTGGGAGCTCGTGTACCAGTCGCGGTCAGGCCCGGCCTCGCAGCCGTGGCTCGAGCCCGACGTCTGCGACGTCATCGGCGAGCTGCCGGAGCGCGGTCGCCGCGCGGTCATCGTCGTCCCGGTCGGGTTCATGAGCGACCACATGGAGGTGCTCTGGGACCTCGACACCGAGGCGAAGGAAGCGGCGGAGGAGGCCGGCCTCGCCTTCACCCGCACACCCACCCCTGGTGTCTCGCCGGCGTTCGTCTCGGGCATCGTCGACCTGGTGCAGGAGCGTCTCGAAGGCCGCCCCGCCGCCGATCGTGCTCACGTGACCGACCTCGGCCCTTGGTACGACGTCTGCCGTCCGGGCTGCTGCGAGAACATCCGCGCCGGCTTCAAGCCGGCCGCGGCGGGCATCGCTCCCTGATCCCCACGCCCCACTCAACACATCGCTTCGCGCTGTCTTGAGCCTCCGGGGCGCGTGGCCCCCTCGCCGCGTGCCCTTCACGTCGAAATAGGATGGCGGTATGCGCATCCACATCGCCACCGACCACGCCGGACTCGACTTCTCGACCCGCCTGCAGCAGCATCTGAGCGACGCGGGCCATGAAGTCGTCGATCACGGCCCCGTGGAGTACGACGCGCTCGACGACTATCCCGCGTTCTGCATCCGTGCGGCGCAGGCGGTCGTCGCCGACCAGCGCGCCGGCGTGGAGGCGCTCGGCGTCGTCTTCGGGGGATCGGGCAACGGCGAGCAGATCGCAGCGAACAAGGTCGAGGGGATCCGCGCGGCTCTGGTGTGGAACCTGTCGACGGCAGAGCTCGCCCGCGAGCACAACGACGCGAACGTGATCTCGATCGGCGCGCGCCAGCACGGCTTCGCCGAGGTGATCTCGTTCATCGATCGCTTCATCGCGACCCCGTTCTCGAATGAAGAGCGGCACGTGCGCCGGATCGCGCAGATCGCGGACTTCGAGCGGGACGGCTCACTGCTTCCCGACCCGCGTCAGGAGGGTGTCGGTACCGCCGACGGGCGCGCCTGAGATGCCCGAGGGTCACTCCGTCCACCGCATCGCCCGACAGTTCGCGCGGAACTTCGTCGGCCGGCCGGTCAGCGCGTCGAGTCCGCAGGGGCGCTTCGCCGAGGGGGCGGCAGTGCTCGACGGGCGCGAGATGCTGCAGGCGATGGCGGTCGGCAAGCAGATGTTCCTCGAGTTCGAGGAGGCCGTCTGGCTGCGCGTGCACCTCGGTCTGTACGGTGCGTGGGACTTCGCGGGAGAGATCGTGGCGGACGCGACCATCGCATCCGCCAACGGCCGCATGGGGCAGACCAACCAGCGTGGCACCCATCTCGATGACGCGGACGAGGAGGCGATCTTCGACGACGCCGGGGAGAACTCGCTGACCTCGATCGGCGCACCGCGCAGGTCACGGGTGCACGTGCGGATGTCGGAGCAGACCAGCGGCCTAGCCGACGAGGGCGACGAATGGCCCCCGCCGGTGGTGGGCCAGGTGCGCCTGAGGCTGCTGAACGACACCACCTGCGCCGACCTGCGCGGTCCGACGGCCTGCGCGCTGCAGAGCACCGACGAGATGCTCGCCACGGTCGCCAAGCTGGGCCCTGACCCCCTCGTCGGCGACCTCGCCGAAGGCGAGGAGCGCTTCGTGAGCATCGTGCGCCGCAAGCCCACGCCGATCGCACTGCTGCTGATGGATCAGTCGGTGGTGAGCGGCATCGGCAACGTCTACCGCGCAGAGATGCTGTTCCGGGCGCGGCTCGAGCCGCACACGCCCGGACGCGATGTTCCTGAGGAGGTCGTGCGCGAACTCTGGCGCGACTGGGTGCGCCTGCTGTCGATCGGTGTCGAGACCGGGCAGATGATGACGATGGATGGCCTCACGGGCGATGCGTACCGCGCGGCCATGGCCAGCCGCGACGATCGTCACTGGGTGTACCACCGCGCGGGGCTGCCGTGCCGGGTCTGCGGCACGGAGATCGCCCTGGAGGAGATCGGCGCCCGCAAGCTGTACTGGTGCCCGTTCTGCCAGCGCTGATCCCGACCCGCGGCGGATGAGCGAACCTGAGTGCGCGCTGTGAATAGGATGGCGGAGTCCGTCCGCACCGTCGCACGACAGGAGATTCCATGGACCTTTCCGGCCTGCAGGCCGTGCTCGAGAACATCAGCTCGTGGATCTGGGGGCCGTGGGTCCTGATCCCGCTGCTGCTCGGCACCGGCCTCTACCTCACCATCCGCCTGGGCGGAATCCAGTTCCTCCGACTCGGCGCAGCGCTGCGCCTCGGCCTGTTCACCCGCAAGGATCCCGGCTCCGACGGCGACATCTCGCAGTTCCAGGCGCTGACCACCGCTCTCGCAGCCACGGTGGGAACCGGCAACATCGTCGGCGTCGCCACGGCCATCGGCATCGGCGGCCCCGGTGCGCTGTTCTGGATGTGGGTGACCGGGCTGCTCGGCATGGCGTCGAAGTACTCGGAGGCGTTCCTCGGCGTGCGCTTCCGCACCACAGACGCAGCGGGCGAGAAGTCCGGTGGGCCGCAGTACTACCTCGAGCGGGGCATCCCGGGCGGGTTCGGCAGGTTCCTCGCCATCTTCTTCGCGATCGCCGCCGTCATCGCCTGCTTCGGAATCGGCAACATGACGCAGGGCAACTCGATCTCGGCCAACCTCGAGAACAGCTTCAACGTGCCCACCTGGGTCACCGGCATCGTGCTCACGGTGTTCGCGCTGCTCGTGCTCGTCGGCGGGATCAAGTCGATCGGTCGCGTCACTGCCGGTCTCGTGCCCGTGATGATCATCTTCTACGTGCTCGGCGCCATCTACATCCTCATCGCGAACATCGGCGGCGTCCCGGCCGCGTTCGCGCAGATCTTCACCGAGGCCTTCACCGGCACGAGCGCGATCGGCGGCTTCGCCGGCTCCGCCATCATCATCGCCGTGCAGATGGGTGTCGCCCGAGGTATCTTCTCGAACGAGTCGGGAATGGGCTCCGCGGCGATCGCGGCCGCGGCCGCCAAGACCAGCCACCCGGTGCGACAGGGCCTGGTGTCGATGACGCAGACCTTCATCGACACGATCATCGTGGTCACCTGCACGGGACTGGTGATCATCACCACCGGCGTGTGGAACATGACCGATCCCGAGACGGGCGAGCAGATCAGCGCGGCGCTGATGACGGGCGAGGCGTTCTCGCACGGCCTGCCCGGCGAATGGGGCCACTACATCGTGACGATCGGCCTGGTGCTGTTCGCCGGCTCCACCATCCTCGGCTGGTCGTACTACGGCGAGCGCAGCATCGAGCGGCTGATCGGCCGCAAGGCCGTGATGCCGTTCCGCATCCTGTTCTCGCTCGTCGTCTTCATCGGCTGCACGGTGCAGCTGGGCGTGGTGTGGGCGTTCTCGGACGTGATGAACGGCCTCATGGCGCTGCCGAACCTCATCGGTCTGCTCATCCTCTCCGGCCTCGTCGCGCGCGAGACGAAGAAGTACCTCGACAACGACCCGAAGCTGAGGGCGACCCCCGCCGAGGTCCACGCGTTCATGTCGGGTGACCAGGCGTTCGAGGACTGGAAGACCCAGGCGATCCCGGTGGTCAAGACCTCCCGGTGAGGCGTGGTGCGGCCGGGTCGGCCATAGGCTTGCAGGGTGCGTCAGAACCCCAGCTTCGCCATGGCAGACCCGGCCGAACTGCGCCGGATCATCGAGCTCAACCCGTGGGCCACCCTCATCAGCGACGCGGATGACGGGCTCGTCGCCTCGCACTACGTCGTGCTGCTCGACGACGAGCGCGACGATCTCACGGTGGTGGGTCATGTGGGGCGTCCGGACGATCTCATCCACGGCCTGGGCGAGCGCGAAGTTCTCATCGCCTTCCAGGGTCCGCACGGCTACATCTCGCCCGGATGGTACGGCGACGTGCCGGCGGTGCCCACATGGAACCACGTGTCGGTGCACCTCAGTGGAGTCCCCGAGATCCTCTCCGAGGCCGAGAACCTGCGAGTGCTCGAGCGGATGGTCGACGTCTTCGAGAACCGGATGCCGAGTCCTCGCGGCATGTGGCAGCTGCCCAACGATGAGACGTTCGTGCATCGCCTCGCCGCGGGGACGGTCGGCTTCCGGCTCACGCCGGCGAAGGTCGTCGCGAAGCGCAAGCTGAGCCAGAACAAGCCATCCGAGACCGTCGACGAGGTGATCGCGGCGCTCGAGGGCGACGGCCCTCACTCCAACCGGGCATTGGCCGCCGAGATGCGCCGCGCCCGCGACGCGCGCCGAGGGGATCGATCGTGACCGCGCGCGGCGATCATGTCGACCTCGTGCGCGCGGCGCGGCTGAGCGGACCGCTGGCGCTCACCTTCGGCGACGAGCCCGTCGACCTCGTGATCCGTGACGGACGCCTCGCCGACGCGGCACCGACGGGTGTGCTGCCGCCGAGCGGGCTGGTGCTCGAGGGCGAGGGGCGCCGGGTGGTCGCGGGACTGTGGGACCACCATGTGCACACCGTGCAGTGGGCGCTGAACGCCGACCGCGTGCAGCTGGGCGAGGTGCACAGCGCCGCGGAGGCGGCACGGGTCATGGGCGATGCTGACGCTCTCGCGGATGGTCGACGCGTGGGCGCCGGGATGCGGGACGCTCTCTGGGCGGATGCGCCGTCCCTCACCCTGCTCGATGAGCGCACCGGGGACCGACCGACGTACCTGATCAACGCCGATGTGCACAGTGTGTGGCTGAACTCGGCTGCGTTCCAGCGCGAGGGGTTCGCTCCGACTGAGGACGGGATGCTCAGGGAGGAGGACGCCTTCGAGATCTCGCGGCGACTGAACGCGGCGGACGATCTCACGGCCGACGCGGCGGTCCTGCGCGCGGGCGAGCGGGCCGCCGCTCGCGGGATCACCGGCCTCGTCGACTTCGACATGGCGTGGAACGCGCAGGCGTGGCGGCGCCGTGCGGATGCCGGGTTCGCCGCGCACCGGGTCGAGTTCGCCTTCTATGCGGCGGACCTGCCGCGGGCGATCGCGGAGGGGCTCCGCACGGGCGAGGAGCTGCCCGGCACGAACGGGCTCGTGCACGTCGGCCCCCTCAAGCTCATCACCGATGGCTCGCTCGGCACGCGCACAGCCGCGTGCTCGCACGCGTACGACGATGACGTGACCAACTTCGGCGTGCTCACGATCGACCCCGACCGCCTCCGCGATCTGCTGACGCAGGCGACAGCGTCAGGGATCGATGCGGCCGTGCACGCCATCGGCGACCGCGCCGTGGCATCAGCCCTTGACGCGTTCACCTATACCCAGGCGCGGGGCACGATCGAGCACGCACAGCTGGTGCGGCACGCCGACCTCGCCCGCTTCGCCCGCCTGGGCGTCGTGGCCAGCGTGCAGCCCGAGCACGCCGTCGACGATCGCGACATGGTCGGCAGCCTGTGGCAGCACCAGCGGGCACTGAGTCACCCGCTCGCATCGCTGTTCGCGGCCGGCATCCCGGTGCGGTTCGGATCGGACGCCCCGGTGGCGCCCCTCGACCCGTGGACGACGATCGCGGCGGCCGTGCACCGCACCGCAGACGAACGCGAGCCGTGGCAGCCGGCGGAACGGGTGGGAGTCGCATCCGCGCTGCGAGCGAGCAGCCGCCACGGCGACACCGATCTCGAGATCGGCGGCGTCGCGGACCTCGTGCTGTGCGGCACCGATCCGCTGACCGCCGATCGCGCCGAGCTGAGCCGGATGCCCGTCGCGGCGACGCTTCTGCGCGGCAGCCTCACGCACGTGGAGTGAGCGCACCGGACGCGGAGCGCGAGAAGGGCGCCGCAGCGATGCTGCAGCGCCCTTCTCGGTCACGCGGGGTCAGGTCACGCGGGGCAAGGCCCCGCGGTCAGGCTCCGCCATGTGTCAGGCCGCGATGTGCGAGATGAGGAACCAGCGGTCCTTCTCCAGCCCTCGCTGGATCTCGATGGCCACGTCCTGACTGGTCAGGTCGACCTCGTCGAGACCGTCGACGGCGGCCTTCACGTCGACGAGGATCGCGTCGATGTCGCCGATCACCGCGCGGATGAGCTCATCCGACTGCTCGAAGCCGGCGGGGACGGCGGTGCGGCCGGCGCGCTCTGCGACGGTCTGCACGCGGGCGTCGATCGGCAGGCCGAGGGCGACGATGCGCTCTGCGGCCGTGTCGGCGAAGTCGCCGGCGTGCTCGACGATCGTGTCGAGCAGCTCGTGGACGCCGACGAAGTTCGCACCGCGCACGTGCCAGTGCGCCTGCTTGCCGTTGACGGTGAGAGCCTGCAGGCCGAGCACCACGGGCGAGAGGAACTGCGCGGCGGCGGCGGCCACGGTCGGGTCGACGGCGATGCTGGGAACGGTCTGGGCCTTGCTCATGTGAACCTCCGAGTGTGTTCTGCCACGTCTTCTGAGTACAACGCTACTCAGCGCCGACCATTCCGCAAGCAAGTGTAGGCAACGCTTACCGGCCCTGATTTCCGCGGAATCACGCGGAAGTGAGGGTAGTCTCACCTTCATGAGCATCGCCGAGAACGCCTCTGTCATCGCCCTCGGATCGCGGGTTCCCCGGATCGGCGCCGAAGCCTTCGTCGCCGACGGCGCACGCATCATCGGAGACGTCGTGCTGGGTGAGTCCGCGAGCGTGTGGTACAACGCGGTGCTGCGCGCGGACTCGGCAGCCATCGCCGTCGGTGCGCGCAGCAACGTACAGGACAACGTCTCGGTGCATGTCGACAGCGCGCATCCGGTCGTCATCGGAGAGGACGTCTCGATCGGGCACAACGCCGTCGTGCACGGGTGCACGATCGGCGACGGCTCGCTCGTCGGCATGGGGGCCGTAGTGCTGAGCGGTGCGGTGCTCGGCGCCGGATGCCTGATCGCCGGTGGCGCCGTGGTGCTGGGCGGCACGCAGGTGCCGGACGGCTCGCTGGTCGCGGGC
The DNA here is from genome assembly GCF_028198145.1 of Microbacterium sp. nov. GSS16. Lineage (NCBI taxonomy): Bacteria > Bacillati > Actinomycetota > Actinomycetes > Micrococcales > Microbacteriaceae > Microbacterium > Microbacterium sp. nov. GSS16. The sequence continues at coordinate 2,128,332 of NZ_CP116338.1, forward strand.
GTTCCCGCGAAGGTGCGCAGGCCGCTCACCGATGACGAGCGCCGCGGACTCATCGAGAACGCCGCGATCTACCTCGAGCACACCCGCACGCACGCGGCCGCGCAGACACGATAGCCGGCCGAGCGGGCGGTAGGCTGGTGCTCTACGGGGCGGTGGCCAAGCTGGTTAAGGCAGTGGGCTCATAACCCAACGATCGTCGGTTCAAGTCCGACCCGCCCTACTCTCATGGTCTCGCGCGTTCGGTCTCGCGCGCTCAGTCTTCGGTGCGGAAGCCTGATGTCTTGTGCGCGCCGTCGCAGAACGGCTTGATCGACGACAGCCCGCACCGGCACAGCGCAATCGTCCGGCGGTGACGTTCAATCGGCCGCCCCGCCGCGGACTGCAGGTCGACGTCGCCCCGAACGAGCAGCGGCCCGTCCGTGCACGCGGTGATCGTCGGCGCCTCGGTTCTCGCAGTCATGTGCCCTCCTCGTCGCGGTGGAATGCGAGTCTTCCGTCCGCGGGGCTCCCTGGGCAGGGTCTTGACTGCAGGCCGTGGTGGTGTCAAGGGCTGTCATCGTGTCGCCGGGCCCGCCTAGGGTGGGCGCACACGGATCCGGTCGGATCCCCGCCTGACAAAGGAGCCCCATGACGCTCAGCCTCTCCTCCGACGCGACGGCCGTCGCCCTCACACCGCGCGGCCCTCTCAGCGCCGAGCTGCTCGAGGTGCTCGCCGATCGCGCGCCCGAGCGGGCGGAACATCTGCCGCAGCTGGCCCGCGACGCCGTCCTGGTCGAAGATCCGATCACCGACGACGACGTGCAGCTCTCGCTCTTCCTGCTGTATTCCGTTGCATACGGGTCGCTGCCGCAGTTCGGCGCCCACTGGGAATGGGATGTCTCACTTCTCACCACTCGTGCCGTTCTCGAGCGTGCTTTCGAGGATGCCGTGCGCGCCGCGGTGCCGCTGCCCGAGCCGCCGGAGCCCACCCGCGAGGCCGTCGCCGCGGCACTCTTCGCCCTGGCCGCTCCGCAGCCCGGGCCGAGCCTGTCGCGCTTCGTGAGCCGCAGGGCCGACGTCGAGCAGGCGCGCGAGCTGCTGATGCAGCGCAGCATCTACACGCTCCGCGAGGCCGACGCGCATTCGTGGGCGATCCCCCGACTGACCGGCCGAGCCAAGGCGGCGCTGATCGAGATCCAGGCCGACGAGTACGGCGGGGGTCGGGTGGAGCGCATGCACCAGGTGATGTTCGCCGACGCGATGCGCGGCGCCGGACTCGACGACACCTACGGCGGGTACATCGACGCCGTGCCGGCGATCACATTCGCCTCGTTCAATCTGATGTCGATGTTCGCGCTGAACCGCCGACTGCAGGGCGCCGTGGTGGGTCACCTGGCAGCTTTCGAGATGACCTCCTCGCTGCCGAGTCGGGCGATAGCCGAGGGGCTGAGGCGGCTCGGCTTCGGAGACGACGTGGCGGCGTACTACGACGAGCACGTCGAGGCCGATGCGGTGCACGAGCAGATCGCGGCGCGCGACCTGGCCGGGTCGCTGGCCGAGGACTCGCCGGAGCTCCTCGACGACATCCTCTTCGGAGCCGCGGCCTGCCTCACCGTCGACGGATGGGCGGGCGAGCACATCCTGCATGCGTGGGAGGCAGGCCGCAGCTCGCTGCGCGACGAGCGTCAGCCCGCCTGATCTCCGTCCGAGGCAGGTGCGGACCCCTGATCGGCGGTGTCGCTCTGGGGTCCGCCGATGACGCCGATCCCCACCGCGTCGTGGTCGGGTTCGGGGTCTTCGGGATGCTCGACCTTGGGCTCCTCGCCCGGCTCCTTCTCGGTGCTCGGCTCGTCGAGCTCCTCCGTGGAGGGCTCCTCGTCGGGCTGCTCGTGGATGTTCGACATCTCTGCTCCTTTCCGTTTCCACCGTGGCCGGAGTGAGCCGGGCGGGCAACGGGGTTGACCGGCGCGCGCCGCGCGGTAGCATCGCGGTCGGACCGGACGCAAGGCGGATGCCACGGGTCGCCGGAATCCGGCATCCTGAACCCATGGCGTCAGATGCGCGGGGTCCCGAAGTGCAGCGTGACGGCGAGCGTCGGCAGGCGATGGTGCTGATCGTCCGGCGCGTGGCGCGAGGATTCTTCCGCACCTACTGCCCGGATGCGGCGGCCGGGCTGACGTTCTACGCGATCCTCGCGATGTTCCCCGCCCTGATCGCCGCGTTCTCGGTCATCGGCGTGTTCGGTGAGAAGCGCGGCGCGGCCGAGGCCGTGCTCGACCTGCTGCGCGAGGTCGCCCCGAGGGACATCGTGCAGGCGCTGCGGCAGCCGCTGGAGCAGGTCGCCTCCACCGCGGGGGCGGGGTGGCTGATCGTGCTGGCGCTCGTGTTCGCGCTGTGGTCGGTCGCCAGATACGTCACGGCGCTCGGCCGCGCCATGAACCGCATCTACGGCGTGCCGGAGGGGCGGATGTTCTGGCGGGCGAAGCCGGCCCATCTGCTCGTCACGTTCGCCGTGTTCGTGCTCGTCACCATCGCCTGCGCCCTTGCTGCTCTCAGCTGGCCCCTCGCGCAGGCGCTCGGGCGATCGCTGGGCGCCGGCGAGGTCGCCTTGACGCTCTGGCGCATCGCCCGCTGGCCGGCCGTCGCCCTTGTCGTCTGCCTGATCGTGGCGATCCTGTACTACTTCGCGCCGAACGTCGATCACCCGAAGTTCCGGCTGATGAGTGTGGGGGCACTGGTCGCGATCGCCGCGTTCGCACTGGCATCCCTCGGATTCGGGTTCTACGTCAGCCATCTCGCCGATTACGACCGGATCTACGGGTCGTTCGCCGGTGTGGTGATCTTCCTGCTCTGGCTGTGGATCGGCAACATCGCGCTGCTCGTCGGCGCGCTGTTCGACGCCGAACTGGAGCGGGTGCGGGAGCTGCGTCGTGGCGTGCCGGCCGAGCGCGAGCTGCAGGTGTCGCTGCGCGATACGACACGGCTCGAGAAGACCGCCGAGAACGACGTGGCCGACGAGCGGCTGGCACGTCGGCTGCGCCGCACGCGACGCTGACCGATCAGCGCCCGGCCGGCTGGTCGCCGACCAGCCGCGCGAGCGCCACCGGGTCATGCGGCGCATGCCCGCGCGCGTCGTTGTCGAAGTAGACGAAGACGTCGCGGCCCTCGCCCTGTGCCGCCCAGCCGGTGCACCGCTCGGCCCACTCCTGCAGCTCCCGATCGGTGTATCCGCTCGCGTACAGCTCGGATGCGCCATGCAGTCGCACGTAGACCAGACCCGCGTCACCGGGGTCGAACCGCGGCCATCTGCCGGCGGTGTCCGCGACGGTGAGGGCCACGCCGTGCCGATTCAGGATGTCCGCCGCGCGAGGATCGTCGAAGGTGTCGGAGCGCGGCTCGAGTGCGTAGCGCAGCGGACGATCCTCGACATCCTCCAACCAGGTGCGTCCGTTCATGCGCTCGTCGTGCTGCCGCCCGAGCGCATTCGCTTCGGCCGTGGTGCGCGGCAGCGCGGCGAGGAACGCTTCGAGGACGCCGGATTCGAACTCCTGCCGCGCCGGCAGCTGCCACAGGATCGGGCCGAGGGTCGGACCGAGCGCGAGCACGCCCGACGCGAAGAAGTTGGCCAGTGCGGCGGTGGTGTCGCGCAGTCGCAGCATGTGCGAGATGTACCGCGATCCCTTGACGGCGAATGTGAAGCCCTCGGGCACCGCGTCGCGCCAGCGCAGGTAGCTCTGCGGGCGCTGCAGCGAGTAGAACGATCCGTTCAGCTCCACGGTCGAGAGGTGCTCGCCGATGTACGCCAGCTCGGCCCGCTGCACCAGGCCCGCCGGGTAGAAGTCATCGCGCCATGAGCGGTAGCGCCAGCCGGACGTCCCGACGCGAATGCGCGGCACGGCGGCGGGGGAGGGAGGGAGCGAGGTCATCTCGAGCACCATAGGTGTTCGCACCGTCGGCCGCCACGGCCTTGACGTGCGACGAGAGCGCGGTCACGCTGGGAGCCACCGAGGAGGAGGACGAGATGAGCGGTCAGCACGACGGTCGGAGCCCTGACGATCGGAGCACGGAGATCCCCGAGGCGGATGCACTGGAGCAGGGGCGCGATGCCGTCGAGCAGCCGGAGGACCCGGAGCGGACGATCACCGAGCCCCTGCCGGAGGGCGTCGAGGCCGATCCGGCAGACGTCATCGAGCAGAGCATCGACGTGCCGGTCGACGACGACGATCGGGAAGAAGAGGCCTGACCGGCGCCCGGTCAGCGCACGCGACGGTCGTGCGCGAGATCGATCAGACGGGGAAGCACATCGCCGGCGCGCAGCCCGTTGTGCTCGTGCTCACTGGTCACCCAGGTGCGCACACCGGGCAGCAGGCGCGCGGTCTCCATCGAGAACTCGAAGGGCACGTACACGTCGTTCACGTAGACGGCGGCGGCGCCGACCGCTCCGGACGCCTGCACGGCGGCCGCATCGTAGATGCTCGGCCACTCGTGCTCGGCAAGGGCGAGCGCGACATCTCGCCAAGGGCGGAAGGCGGGAACGGCGTCGACCCAGTCACGACGGATGTGCTCGCCGGTGAAGAGCGTCGGATCGGCGGCGAAGTCCGCAGGCTCGACACGCTCCGCCGACCAGCGAGTGGCGTGGCCGGAGGCGTAGCTCGACTCGTGGAACACGAAGTACAGCGGGTTGCGCCCGCCGTACGGCATCGCCGCCGCGAGGTCGTGCCGGAACGCGTTCGAGGCGGGATCGAGCTCGAGCAGCGACCAGAGCGTCTGCCAGCCGTCGTCGGTGCCCAGCGCGGAACCTGCCGAGCGCAGCCGCGACAGCGAGACCACCTCGCCGTCGGGAAGCGTGAGATCGCCGGCGAGCGCGAGGTCGGCGAGCCGGCGCATCCGATCGCGGTGCGCGGGGAAGCGATGGTAGTACCGCTCGGACGCGTCGCGCATCTTGTCGTAGCAGAGCGCGTACACCTCGTCGGGCGAGCGGTGGAGCGTGCTCAGACCGCCGGTGATGTAGACCCGGTCGAGCGACGATGCATCGGTGGACAGATAGGCCAGGGTCGTGAATCCGCCGAACGACTGCCCGAGCACATTCCAGCGCCCCGCGCCGAGGTGTTCGCGCAGCGCCTCGCAGTCGCGCACGATGGCATCCGCGCGCAGATGCGTGAGGTGCTCGGCGACCGCCTCTGCGCCTCGGCTCAGGTCGCCGTCGCCCACCGGCGTCGACCGGCCGGTGCCGCGCTGGTCGAGCAGCACGACGCGGTACTCGGCGAGGGCCGCATCCAGCCACGACGGGGCGGAGGGGGAGCGGAACGGGCGAGGCGCCTCGTGACCGGGGCCGCCCTGCAGGAACACCAGGTAGGGCAGGTTCTCGCCGCCGGAACGGCTGACGACGGCCGCGAACACGTCGATCGTGCGGGTGTCGGCGTCGTCGCCCCAGACGAGCGGGAGGGTGAGCGTGTGCTCTTCGACCGTGATGTCCTGCATGTGGCGAACAGCGGTCCTGGCGGCGCCGATGGTGGCGGTCATCACATCACGTTCCCTATGTAGGAGTACTTCACGAACACCTCGGAGGCGATGCCGGACTGCTCCAGCACACCCTGCAGCGCCGTCATCATGTAGTGCGAGTCCCAACCCATGTAGAGGAAGTGCGACTCGTCGAACTCGTCCCACTGGCCCTTCCAGGCCATCTCGTCGTAGAGCGGACCGCCGTGCTCAGCGCTGTAGGCGAGGGCGGCGGCGCGGTCATCGGTCCATGCACGACGGAAGATGCGGTTGAACAGAGCGCGGACGTCCTTGATCTCCCAGTGCTCGCCGCGGTACTCGCAGTAGTCGAACTCGCGCTCCCACCCGGCGGGCCACCCGCGGCGGCGCACGGCGTCGAGCACGGGTGTGAGCCCGTCGTCATCGATCTCCCCGACGTCCGGTCGGGGCCAGATCCTCAACAGCTGCGCGGTCAGACGCACGGTTCGGGCGGCGATCGCCGCCGTGTTCCACGCCGGGACGTCCGCCAGTTCACGGGTGGCCGAGATCGAGCTGCGCGCATACGCGCGATCGCGCTTCTCGGGGAACGAGGCGCCGAACACGCGCAGGGTGAGCGAGTCCTCGAGTAGGGTGAGGTTGCCGAGAGTCGGCGTCAGCGCCCGGTGCGCATTCTGCTCGTCTTCGCTGTACTCGTTCCACGGTCGTGAGCCATCGCCGCTCCACGACGTGGCGGGAACGGGCGGGACGATGGTCTCGACGTCGTAGTCCGACAGGTCCTCGACGCCCTCGATCCGCCCGAGCACGTACGCGGGGTGGGGGAGTTCGCCGTACTTGAGCACCGCGCTGATCCGCTCATCCGACGGAGTGATGCGGCCGATGGCGCGCATCAGCGCATCATGCCCCTCGGTGCGGGCGCGGCACAGCCGGGCGATGAGACGATCGGTCGGCAGGCCGACGATCGCGCGGCGCAGGAACAGCGCCTGCACCCACTCCAGCACGTCGATCAGCTGCTCCCGCGGAATGCTGCCGCGACGGTGATCGGCGTAGGCGCTCATCACCAGCGGATACGAGGTGCGCCCGAAGGTGTTCAGCAGGTTCAGCTGAAGGCGGAGTCCCGCGTCCGACTCGCGGGACGGGTCGAGGAGGATGCCGTAGATCTCGGCGTACTCACGCCATACCGACGCATCCGATCGCAGGTGCTCGACGTCGAGTCGGGGGAACGACCCGCGGAACGCCGCGTAGACGCCGTGCTCCCCGGCCGCGTCGATCTCGCGCCCGGTCGTCATGACGAGGTAGTGCCGCCAGAACGCGCCGATCGTCTCGCCGGTGTGCTGTTCGATCGGCAGCCAGAAATCCCGCTCGATGCGCTGCTGCTCGGCGTGGGAGAGACCCATCAGGATGTAGTTGTGAATGAGCTCGTGGTCGCGCAGCGGCTGCCCGGTCGAGTTCAGGCTCTCGAAGATCTGCTGAGCGCTGGCCTGCGGCCCCAGAGTGATCGACACATGCTCGAGGCGCTGCAGACCGCGCCAGATGGCGGGCGCCTCGTCGGCGTGCACCTGACTGCGGAAGAAGGCGTAGTTGTCGTCGAAGCGCGATTCGCGATCGCCGTCGTCGCGCCGGTCGAGCACCACCGATTCGTACAGGCCGGCCCACGCATCGTGAGGGCGCAGCTTCGTGCGCGCGGGATCGTCTGCGCGCACCAGCACCCGCTGCAGCTCAGCTGCGAGCGCCGGGTCGCTGTCCCGGACGGTGTGGTGCAGCGCGGCGATGAGCAGCATGATCGTGGTGATCCGCTGCTGCCCGTCGATGAGGATCAGATCGTCGTGCTCCGCACCCCCGCTTGCATGACCCGATGCGGAATCGCGGCCCGACAGGATCGAGCCGATGAAATGGCGGTGACCGTCGTCCTCACCGGCGACCGCACGGATGTCGGAGAGCAGCTTCTCGCACCCCCCGATGTCCCATCGGTACTGGCGCTGATAGACCGGGACGACGATGTTGGTCGCGGGAGCGGAGAGCCACTCGATCGTTCCCGTCGCGTGTGCCTCGACATTGGTCGCCGTTGCCATGACTGCGTGATTCCTCCGGACGGCGGGGTGACGAGCCGCCGGATCGAGTCTAGTCCGGGGCGATTTTCCCCGGCCGAGCCGCCGGGGCGCGTCCAGGAGCCCGAGGTAGGCTTGCCTAAGTAGGGCCTGTTAAAACGTGCTGGCCCATTACGAAAGGACATGACTCAGATCATGGGATACATCAAGTCCGCAGCCCTCGAAGACAAGGGATTCGTCATCCTCGACAGCTACGGCGGGGAGATGGACCCGAAGGAATGGCTCGACATCGAGTATGTCGACTGGAAGTCTTCGGGCGACACCCGCTTCTCACCTCTCGCCAGCGCGAAGGGCGAGATCGAGTGCAACGGCTTCTGGAACCACAAGCCGCCGCGCACCGACAAGGACGGGGTCTGGATCGACTCGCAGACCGCGATCGCTCCGACCCTGACCGCTCGCGCCAAGGAGCCGGGTGCCAACGTCGGTCGCTGCCGTGTCATCGAGCTGCAGCCCACGCCGTACGGCGAGTGCCTCTACAACCTGCACCAGGACGACAACAACCGTCTCAACCCCGACGGCACAGGCTGGGTCGTGCGCGGGTTCTTCAACCTCACCGACGACAAGGACAGCTACTTCGTCCTGCGTGAGAACCGCACCGACCCGAGCATCGAGTACCGCATCGCGCTTCCCGCCGGCGCTCAGCTCATCGTCGACACCCAGCGTCTGTGGCACGCCACCACCCACAACGGCACCGAGCCGCGCTACTGCCTGATCACCTCGTGGGAGTCGGGCCCCGAGCTCGATGCCTACATCGAGAAGTACCACGGCACCGACCAGCACGAGCAGGTCGAGGTGCCGCAGGACGTGCTCGAGGCCGGCTACGCGGAGCAGGCTCGTCGTGATGCCGCTCGCGCCGCCTACTACGCAGCCAAGGGGCAGCAGGCCAAGCTCGCGATGAGCGAGGCGTAACCCTTCTGTCTACAACGACGGCGGCCTCGGTCATCACGACCGGGGCCGCCGTCGCATGCGGAATGACAATCTTGTGATTCGCGCTGTTCTGGGCGATAATCGCCGTACAACCGCATAGTTCGCCGCATCTTCGGATCAGGTCGTAGGGGAAGACGTACCTGATGAAACGGAGAGATCATGGCGACGGGATACGCACGCGGAGTGGTGTTCATCCACTCCGCTCCACGCGCGCTCTGCCCGCACCTCGAGTGGGCGGTAGGACGCGCCATCGGTCGTGCCGTCAGCTTCGAATGGAGCGACCAGCCGGTGCAGCAGGGCACCCGCCGCGCGGAGTTCTACTGGGACGCGCCCGCCGGGACGGGAGCTGCGCTTGCGACGGCGATCCGCGGCTGGGAGCACCTGCGCTTCGAGGTCTCGGAGGATCCGACCCCGGGCAGCGAGGGCGGCCGGTGGCTGCACACGCCCGATCTCGGGATCCACTACGCCCAGACCGACTCCGCGGGCAACATCGTGATCGGCGAGGACCGGATCCGCTATGCGATGGAGATCGCGGCGGGCAATGCGTCCGAGCTGCAGCGCGAGCTGGATGTCGCGCTCGGCTCGGCATGGGACGAGGAGCTCGAGCCGTTCCGGCACGCGGGCGACGACACGCACGTCGTCTGGCTGCACAAGGTGGGTTGACTCGGGCACAGGCGTGCGGGAGAGGCGCGAGTAGCGGGATCCGGTGGGGGCACCCGGAGACCGGGGAAGCGAATCTCCCGCATCAGACGAAGCCCCCGCCGGAAAGGCGGGGGCTTCGTGATGTCCGCAGGCGAGTCGTCCGGCGTCAGGCGCTGCGGAAGGCGACGACGGCGTTGTGGCCGCCGAAGCCGAACGAGTTGCTGATCGCGAGCAGGTCGCCGTCGCCGAGCGGCTGCGGCTCGGTGGAGAGCTTGAAGGGCACGGCGGGGTCGGGCTCGGTCATGTTGATCGTCGGGGGAGCGATGCGGTCGCGCAGCGCGAGGATGGTGAACACGGCCTCGAGCGCCCCCGTGCCGCCGAGCAGGTGGCCCGTCGACGCCTTGGTCGCCGACACGGGGATCTCGTCGATGCGGTCTCCGAAGACGCGCTTGAGGGCCTCGTACTCGTTCGGGTCGCCGACCGGGGTGGAGGTGGCGTGAGCGTTGATGTGCGCGACCTCGTCCGGCGACGCGCCCGCCTGCGCGAGAGCCGCCTCGACCGCGCGTGCGGCGCCGGCGCCCTCCGGGTCGTTCCCGGTGATGTGGTACGAGTCGGCTGTCACTCCGCCGCCCACCACGTACGCGTAGATCTTCGCGCCGCGGGCCTTGGCGTGCTCCTCGGTCTCGAGGACGAGTGCGGCCCCGCCTTCACCCATCACGAAGCCGTCGCGGTCGATCGCACCGGGGCGGGATGCCGTCGCCGGGTCGTCGTTGCGCCGGGAAAGCGCCTGGGCGGAAGCGAACGACGCCATGGTGATCGGGTGGATCGCCGACTCGGCACCACCGGCGATCACGACATCGGCGAGGCCGTCCTGCAGGTGCTCGTACGCGTTCGCGATCGACTCGGTGCTCGACGCGCATGCGCTGACGACAGTGCGGGCGAAGGCCTTCGCATTGAAGTGGAGGGAGAGGTTGCCGGCGCCGGCGTTCGGCATCAGCATGGGGACGGTCAGCGGCATGACGCGCCGCGGTCCCTTCTCGCGAAGAGTGTCCCAGGCGTCGAGCAGCGTCCAGACGCCGCCGATGCCGGTCGCCCAGTCGACGCCCAGTCGCTCGGGGGCGACGTCGGGTGCACCGGCGTCCTCCCACGCCTCGCGGGCCGCGATCATCGCGAACTGGGTCGACGGGTCGAGGCGCTTCGCCTCATGCCGGGGCAGCACCTCCTCGGGACGCACGCTGGCCTCCGCGGCGAAGTGCACGGGGATCTGATACTTCTCGATCCAGTCGTGCGGCAGCGTGCGGGTGCCGGACCGGCCGGCGAGCAGGTTCGCCCAGTTCTCGGGAGCCGTGCCGCCCAGAGCGGACGTGGCGCCGATGCCGGTGACGACGATGCGCTTGGTCATGGGGGTCCTTCGTGAGGAGGAGGGATCGGTGCAGGAGGATGCCACGCCCCGCGGTCCGCGGGGGTGGCATCCGCAGGTGTTACTCCTGGCCGGCGACGATGAAGTTCACGGCGTCGGCGACGGTCTTGAGGTTCTTGACCTCGTCGTCGGGGATGGTCACGCCGAACTTCTCCTCGGCGTTGACGACGATCGTCATCATCGAGATCGAGTCGATGTCGAGGTCGTCGGTGAACGACTTCTCCATCGTGACCTCGGACGCGTCGATGCCCGTCTCGTCGGTGACCAGCTCAGCAAGGCCGGCGAGGACCTCGTCGTTGGTGAGAGCCATGGTGTTTCCTACTTTCTCGGAATGGGTTGAACCGGTGAACAGTCTAGGGAAGGCGCGCACCCGATCAGGGGAGCACGACCACCTGCGCGCCGAAGACCAGGCCGGCGCCGAATCCGATCTGCAGCGCCAGGCCGCCGCTCAGCTCCGGGTGCTCCTCGAGCAGACGGTGCGTCGCAAGCGGGATCGAGGCGGCCGAGGTGTTGCCGGTGGTCTCGATGTCGCGCGCGATGACGGTGCTCTCGGGCAGCCTCAGCTGCTTGGCGAACTCCTCGATGATTCGCATGTTCGCCTGGTGGGGGATGAATGCGGCGAGGTCGGATGCCTCGATGCCGGCCCGCTCGAGCGCTTCGCGAGCGACCTTGGCCATCTCCCACACGGCCCAGCGGAACACGCTCGGCCCCTCCTGGCGGAGAGTCGGCCAGGGCGCCTTCCCGTCGCGGAAGTCGGTGAGGGTGTGGTTCATGCCCACGAGGTCGGACTTCGAGCCGTCCGAGCCCCAGATGGTCGCGGAGATGCCCGGTGTCTCGCTCGGACCGATCACCACGGCTCCGGCTCCGTCACCGAGCAGGAAGGAGATGCTGCGATCGGTGGGGTCGACGACGTCGGAGAGCTTCTCGGCGCCGATGACGACGGCGTGTCGGGCGGCTCCGGCGCGGATGAGCGCGTCCGCCTGCGCGATGGCGTAGGCGTACCCGGCGCAGGCGGCGTTCATGTCGTACGCCGCCGCGGGGGTCGCACCGATGCGGTCGGCCACGATGGCGGCCACCGAGGGGGTCTGCTTCGGGTTGCTGATCGTGGCGACGATCACGAGGTCGATCTCGGCCGGATCGACGCCCGAGCGCTCGACGGCCTCCTTCGCCGCGGCGGTGGACAGCTCGATCACGCTCGTCTCGGCGACGGCGCGGGTGCGGGTGATGATGCCCGTGCGCTGCCGGATCCACTCGTCGCTGGAGTCGATCGGCCCGACCAGGTCGTCGTTGGGCACGGCGTTCTCGCCGCGCGCTGCGCCGACCGAGTAGATGCGCGTGTAGGCGGGGCCGGTGGCCTGCTTGAGAGTGCTCACGAGACTGCTCCGTTCTGCGATGCCCCGGCGAGCAGCTCAGCCGCTGCGTCGAGGTCGTCGGGGGTCTTCACTGCGACATTCGGCACGCCTCGCAGGCCGCGCTTGGCCAGGCCGGAGAGCGCGCCGGCCGGCGCGACCTCGATGAAGCCGGTGATGCCCGCGTCGATGAACGACGTCATGCACAGGTCCCAGCGCACCGGGGACGACACCTGGGTCACGATGCGTTCGAGTGCGTCGCGCCCTGAGTCGACGACGGCGCCGTCTCGATTCGACCACAGGGTGAGGGTCGGCTCGCCAGCCGGGACGTCCGACACGGCGGCGCGCAGCGTGTCGACGGCGGAGGACATGTACGAGGTGTGGAATGCGCCCGCGACCTGCAGCGGCATCACACGCACGCCGCGCGGAGCCCGTTCGGCCAGCTGTGCGAGCGCGGGCAGCGCGCCTGCGGCGACGATCTGGCCGGCCACGTTGTAGTTCGCGGGAGTGAGCTCGAGCTCTTCGAGCAGCGCGAGGACGTCGTCGGCGTCTCCGCCGAGCACGGCGCTCATCCCGGTCGGGGTCTGCGCCGCGGCATCCGCCATCGCGCGTCCGCGGATGCCGACCAGCCGCATCGCGTCGTCGGCGGTCAGCACCTCGGCGCCGGCCAGGGCGGCGAGCTCGCCCACCGAGTGACCGGCCGCTCCGTCCGGCCGACGGCCGGCGCGCCGGGACAGCTGGTCTGCCGCGACCAGCGAGGCCGCGACGATGAGCGGCTGTGCGATGCGGGTGTCGCGGATGGTCTCGGCGTCCGATTCGGTGCCGTGCGCGATCAGATCGACCTCGGCGGCCTCCGAGTAGGCGGCCAGCTGGTCGGCGACTCCGTCGAGCTCGAGCCAGGGGGCGAGGAAGCCGGGAGTCTGAGAGCCCTGTCCGGGCGATGCGACGACGATCACCAGACCAGTCTGCCAACGATCAGGCGTGGGTGGTGGATGAAACATCACAACAATCGCCAGATCGATTGTGCGTGGCGCACATGTCCCGCGCGTGCGGAGAGCTCTCCGATCAGCGGCGCCGCGCCACGGTGCGCCGTCGTGACGGCTCGGCGCTGCCGATCGACCCGAGGATCAGCGCCGTCTGCAGGATCAGCGCCTCGCGCGGACCGGTCGCGTCCCAGCCGATCACCTCGGTGACGCGCTTGAGTCGATAGCGCACCGTGTTCGGGTGCACGAACAGCTCGCGCGCCGTCGCCTCGAGCGATCGGCCGTTGTCGAGGTAACTCCACAGCGTCGTGACCAGATCGGTGGAATGCGCCTGCAGGGGCCGGAAGATCCGCTCGATGAGCGTCTGCTTCGCCAGCGTGTCGCCGGCCAGCGCGCGCTCGGGCAGCAGGTCGTCGGCCTCGACCGGGCGGGGTGCTCCGCGCCAGGCGCGTGCGACGGCGAAGCCGGCGAGGGCGGCACGGGCGCTCTGCCCGGCGTCGACGAGGGCGCTCACCGGGGGTCCGAGCACCACGTACCCGGGGCCGAACGAGGGCTCCAGGCGCTGCGCGATCTCGCTGAACGGCAGCTCCTCGCCCTCGTCCTCCTTGCCGGCGACACGGGCGCGGCCGATGACGAGCACGAGGCGCGAACCCTGCACGCCGATCAGCACATCGACCGACATGCGCCGCGCGGTGCGCCGCACGAGGTCGACGTCGAACTGCGGGGGAGTCGTGCCGACGATGACGCTGACCTCGCCATGGCCGTGCCAGCCGAGGGCGGCGATGCGGCTGGGCAGCTCCTCGTCGGCCTCGCCGGTGAGGATCGAGTCGACTACGAGGGCCTCGAGCCGCGCATCCCACAGCCCCCGGGCCTCGGCGGCGCGGGCGTACACGTCAGCCGAGGCGAACGCGACGTCGCGCGAGTACAGCAGGATCGCCTCGCGCAGATCCTCCCCGCGTCCCGCGACTCGCTCCTCAGTGACCTCGACCGTGACGCGGATCAGCTGCAGGGTCTGCTGCAGGCTGACGCTGCGCAGCAGCTCACGGGGAGCCGCGGCGAAGATGTCGGCGGCGATCCAGGGCGTGGACGTCGGATCCTCGTACCACTGGATGAACGAGGTGATGCCGGCCTGGGCCACCAGCCCGACGGCGGAGCGTCGGGCCGGTGGCATGTCGGCGTACCACGGCAGGGTGTCCTCGAGCCGCTTGATCGTCACCGTGGCGATGTCGCCGGAGATCCGGCGCAGCCAGGCGAGAGTCGCGGCCTTGTCCATGGCCTGCTGGGAGGTACTGCTCACAGGTTCAGCTCTCGCCGCCCGCGTTTCCGCTGGTGCCGGCGTTCACATCGAACAGGCGGTACTTCTCGATCGCCTGGCCGATGACCGAGCGGTCGACCTTGCCCTCGTCGGCCAGCGCCTGCAGGGTGCGGACCACCATGGACGGGCCGTCGATCTTGAAGAAGCGACGAGCCGCGGCACGGGTGTCCGAGAAGCCGAAGCCGTCTGCGCCCAGTGTGTAGTACGGGTTGGGCACCCACGGACGGATCTGGTCCTGCACGGCGTGCATGAAGTCGCTGACCGCGACGACCGGGCCCTCTGCGCCCTGCAGCTTCTGGGTGAGGTACGCCGTCTGGGGCTCCTCCTCCGGGTGCAGGAAGTTGTGTTCGTCGACGGCGAGACCGTCGTGGCGCAGTTCGCTCCACGAGGTGACCGACCACACATCTGCGCTGACGCCCCAGTCCTGCTGCAGCAGCTCCTGGGCCTCCAGCGCCCACGGCACGCCGACGCCCGAGGCGAACAGCTGGGCCTTGTGGCCCTCGCCCGTACCCGGCTTGACGCGGTGGATGCCGCGGATGATGCCGTCGATGTCCGCATCCTCCGGCTCAGCGGGCTGCACGAGCGGCTCGTTGTACACCGTGATGTAGTACATGACGTCGGGGTCGGGGTGCGAGCCGCCGTACATCCGCTCGAGGCCCGATCGCACGATGTGCGCGATCTCGTAGCCGTATGCGGGGTCGTACGAGACGGTGGCCGGGTTGGTGGATGCCAGCAGCGGGGAGTGCCCGTCGGCGTGCTGCAGGCCCTCGCCGGTCAGCGTCGTGCGCCCTGCCGTGGCGCCGATGATGAAGCCGCGCGCCATCTGGTCACCGGCCGCCCACATCGCATCTCCGGTGCGCTGGTAGCCGAACATGGAGTAGAAGATGTAGATCGGGATCAGCGGCTCGCCCTGCGTGGAGTACGACGTGCCGGCGGCGGTGAAGGCCGCCATGGCGCCGGCCTCGTTGATGCCGACGTGCACGATCTGACCCTGCGGGCTCTCCTTGTACGCGAGCAGCAGCTGCCGGTCGACGGACGTGTAGTGCTGACCGTTCGGGTTGTAGATCTTCGCGGTCGGGAAGTACGCGTCGATGCCGAAGGTGCGCGCCTCGTCGGGGATGATCGGCACGATGCGGTTGCCGAAGTCCTTCGCCCGCAGCAGATCCTTCAGCAGACGGACGAACGCCATGGTCGTGGCGATCTCCTGCGTGCCGGAACCCTTGCGCGGAAGGGCGTAGGTCGACTCCTCGGGCAGCGTGATGGACGTGTACGCGGTGCGGCGCTCGGGGATCATGCCGCCGAGGCTGCGGCGACGCTCGAGCATGTACTGGATCGTCTCGTCGTCCTGGCCCGGGTGGTAGTACGGGGGCAGGTACGGGTTCTCTTCCAGCTGCGCGTCCGTGATCGGGATCTGCATGGTGTCGCGGAACGTCTTGAGGTTGTCCAGCGTCATCTTCTTCATCTGGTGGGTCGCGTTGCGGCCCTCGAAGTGCGGTCCGAGGCCGTAGCCCTTGACGGTCTTGGCGAGGATGACGGTGGGCTGGCCCTTGTGCTCCATCGCCGACTTGTAGGCCGCGTACACCTTGCGGTAGTCGTGACCACCGCGGCGGAGGTGCCAGATCTCGTCGTCGGAGAGGTCCTTGACCAGGGCGGCGGCGCGCTCGTCACGACCGAAGAAGTTCTCGCGGATGTACGCGCCCGACTCCGCCTTGTACGTCTGGTAGTCGCCGTCGGGGGTGGCGTTCATGATGTTCAGCAGAGCGCCGTCGGTGTCACGGGCGAGCAGGTCGTCCCACTCGCGGCCCCAGATGACCTTGATGACGTTCCAGCCGGCGCCGCGGAAGAACGACTCGAGCTCCTGGATGATCTTGCCGTTGCCTCGCACGGGCCCGTCGAGACGCTGCAGGTTGCAGTTGATCACGAAGGTGAGGTTGTCGAGGCCCTCGTTCGCCGCCACCTGCAGCTGACCGCGGCTCTCGACCTCGTCCATCTCGCCGTCGCCGAGGAAGGCCCAGACGTGCTGGTCGCCGGTGTCCTTGATGCCGCGGTTGGTGAGGTACTTGTTCGCCTGCGCCTGGTAGATCGCGTTGATCGGACCCAGACCCATCGACACGGTGGGGAACTGCCAGTACTCGGGCATCGACCGCGGGTGCGGGTACGAGGGGAGGGCGTGACCGGCGTGCGACTTCTCCTGACGGAAGCCGTCCATGTCGGCCTCGCTCAGGCGTCCCTCGAGGAACGAGCGGGCGTAGATGCCGGGGGACGCGTGACCCTGGATGAAGATCTGGTCGCCACCGCCGGGGTGGTCCTGGCCGCGGAAGAAGTGGTTGAAGCCGACCTCGTACAGCGAGGCAGCACCGGCGTAGGTGGAGATGTGCCCGCCGACGCCGATGCCGGGGCGCTGCGCGCGGTGCACCGTGATGGCCGCGTTCCAGCGGATCCAGTGGCGGTAGCGGCGCTCGATCTCCTCGTCGCCCGGGAACTCCGGCTCGTTCGACGCGGCGATCGTGTTGATGTAGTCGGTGGTCGGCACCATCGGCACGCCGAGATGACGCTCTTTCGAGCGCTTCAGGAGGCTGAGCATGATCTCCCGGCCGCGGCCGGGACCCTTCGCATCCACCAGCTCGTCGAGCGACTGCTGCCACTCGCCGGTCTCCTCTGGGTCGCTGTCCAGAGGTGCCTGGGAGTACGGATCCTGATCGTGGACGGTCACGTGGAGCCTTTCGTCAAGCTGGCAGGTCGTGCCAAGGAAACGGGATGAGCCGCGGCCGGGCCTTGTCGGCACCGCACAACGCGCGCTGTGCTCAGCCTATATCCGTTCGCAAGGACCGGTTCCGCGAATTCCGCACCGTAGAATGGGGGTACCAGGGCCTTTAGCTCAGCTGGTAGAGCGCCACGTTTACACCGTGGATGTCGTCGGTTCGATCCCGGCAGGGCCCACCGTACTCCGTCTCGCGCCGGTGCGCTCAGCCCTCGAACGTCTGACCGGGATACGCATCGCGCAGCAGGGCGAGTGCGTCGTCCTGCAGGGCCTGCGTGTCGGCGCGCAGCCGCGCCGCTTCCGCCTCCGCCAGCTCGAGCTCGGTGCGCCGTGCGTTGTGCTCACCCCGGATGCGGTTCAGATCGTCGTCGCGATACGCGATCGACTCCTCCCACGACATCGTGATCGGCTCGCCGCCCGCGGGGGTGAGAGTGACCCGCCACCGCGCTCGGTCCTCGGGGCTCGTCGCCTCGAACTCGGCACGATCGTCGGCAAAGCGCGCCGCGGCCTTCGAGAGCGCGTCGACGTCCGCCTCCAGCTGGGCGCGCGTCTGCGCGTTCGCCTGCTCGGCTGCCGCGACGTCCTCCCAGGCGCGGGCGACCGCCGCCCGCACATCGTCGAGCACGGCGACGGCTCGCCGGTGCGTCTCGACGAGCGCAGCGCGATCGGTGATCGTGCGTGCGTAGATCTGCTCCAGCTCGGCGCTGAATCCCGTGTCGGGGTGCACCTGCGAGCCGAGGTAGGCGAACTGCTCGGTGGCCCGCTTCTCGTCGTCGCCGTCCATCGAGGCGGCGATCTGATCGTGGACGGGATCGTCGGCAGACACGAGCGCGGTCGCCGCCGACAGCAGCTCTGCGACCCGCGTCTTCTCGTCGGACGACATGCGTGCGTACACCGCGTGCAGCAGTTCGTGGGCTGCCGTCGTCACCGTCGACTGGCCGAGGCGCTCGTCGGTGGGACGGTAGATGAAGATCCGATCCTGGGCGCGGGACTGCTCGAAACCCGTGAAACAGCCCAGCGTGGACTCATTCTCGGGGTCGTGGGATTCATCTCGGCAGAGCGCGGCGATCTCGTCGGCGTCGGCGTATCGCGGCTGCGTGGAGGCGAACACCTCCCTGCCCTCTGCTGTCAGCATCATCCGATCGGCGAGGTCGGCGAACTCCGCGCTCAGCGGCGGTGGGGCTGCGGCCAGCGCGGGGAAGATCCGCTCGAGCAGCGGCTCGTCGGCCTTCGAGTCCTGCGACATCAGCCACAGTCCGCCGACGGTGGCCGCCGCGAGCACGACGAGCATCGCCGCTGTGCTGACGCGTCCGACGAGGGAGCGCCGTCTGCGGGAGGCGTGGCGCCCCATCGGCGCCTGTTCGAAGAAGGTCATGCCCGCAGGGCGGGATGGGTGCCGGGCAGGGCCTCGTATAGAGAGGTCAGGGGCATCCCGAACTCACATCTCCTCGTGCGTGGCCGGATCGGCGTCGAACAGGCGACCGTCCGAACGACCCAGCCCGGTGATCGCGTCGACTTCGGCGGCGTCGAGAGCGACCGAAGCCGCCTCGAGGTTGGTGCGCTGATGCTCGGGCGAGGACGCCTTCGGAATCGACACGGTGCCGCGAGCGACGTGCCAGGCGATGATCGCCTGCACGGGGGAGATGCCATGCCGCTCGGCGATCTCGACCACGACCGGCTCATCGAGCACATGCGCCGCGCGGCCGAGCGGAGACCAGGCCTCGGTGAGGATG
This sequence comes from Microbacterium sp. nov. GSS16, assembly GCF_028198145.1. Taxonomy (NCBI): domain Bacteria; kingdom Bacillati; phylum Actinomycetota; class Actinomycetes; order Micrococcales; family Microbacteriaceae; genus Microbacterium; species Microbacterium sp. nov. GSS16. The sequence continues at coordinate 2,147,024 of NZ_CP116338.1, forward strand.
CCGCGCTCGGCATGGAAGGTGAGCGCCTCCTCCTGCGGGAAATAGGGGTGCACCTCGATCTGGTTCACGACGGGCCGCACTCCCGTTGCCGCCTCGATGCGCTCGAGGTGCTCGGGAAGGAAGTTGGACACGCCGATCTGGCGGACGGTGCCGCGCTGCTGCGCGTCGACGAGACCCCGCCAGGCCTGCTCGTACCGCCCGGTGGTCGGGTTGGGCCAGTGGATGAGGTGCAGGTCGATGGCATCCAGTCCGAGACGGAATCGGCTCTCCTCGATGCTGGTCCGCGCCTTGGTGGTCTCGTGGTGCCGGCCCGGCAGCTTCGTGGTGACGATGATCTCGGAGCGGTCGACTCCGGATGCGCGCACTCCGGCGCCCACGGCGCCCTCGTTCTCGTAGTTGAAGGCCGAGTCGATCAGACGGTAGCCGAGGCCGATCGCCGAGGCGACCGACTGCGCACCGGCCTCGCCGTTCAACCGGTACGTGCCCAGCCCCACTGAGGGCAGCTGGAATCCGTTGTGGGCGGTGAAGACGGGAACAGTGGTCATAGTGGTGGTCCTCCGGGTCGTCGGTCACGCCCAGCCTAGGAGGGGCCGGGGCGTGCCCGCGTGTCAGCATGGAGGCATGTCGATGCCCGCGAGCGATCAGCGATGCCCCTGCACCAGCGGAGACGTGTTCGGCTCGTGCTGCGGCCCGGTGCTGGCATCCGGGTCCGCGCCGACCGCCGTGCGGCTCATGCGCTCCCGGTTCACGGCGTTCGCGATCGGCGACGCCGGGCATCTGCTGCGCACCTGGCACCCTTCGACGCGTCCTGACCTGCTCGATCTCGACCCCGGCATCCGCTGGCAGCGCCTGGACATCCTCGATCGGGAGGACGGCGGTCCGTTCGACGACCGAGGCGTGGTCGAGTTCGAGGCCTTCTACCGTGACCATCAAGGGCGGGGCACGCTGCACGAACGCAGCCGCTTCGTGCGCGAGAACAAGGTCTGGCTGTACGTCGACGGTGTCACCCGCAGCGGCCGGGACGCCTGAGGACCGGCTCGGGCTCTACGTCGACGGTGTCACCCGCAGCGGATAGATTTGAGGGGTGAAAGCCAGCCCCGAGCATCAGCGCCGCCTCCTCGACATCGCCGACCTGGATCGCAAGATCGCGCAGGCCGAGCGCGCCCGCACCTCACCCGCGCAGGGTGCCCGCATCAACGAGCTGGCCGCTCTGCGCCAGCAGCAGCTGGGCGAGCTGACCGCACTCACCGGTGTGCTCGACGACGCGAAGGCCGAACTGACGCGGCTGGAGTCGGACGTCGCCCTCGCCGCGCAGCGGCGTGACAAGGATGCCGAGCGGCTGGCCGTCGCCACCGATCCGAAGCAGGCCCAGGCGCTCGAGAACGAGATCGAGAGCCTCGGTCGGCGCATCACCATGCTCGAGGATTCCGAGCTCGACGTGATGGCGCGCGTGGAGGAGGCGCAGGCGGCCGTCGACGCGCAGCAGGCGCTGATCGACCAGACCCAGGCCGAGGGCGCTCAGCTGACCGCAGCGGCGAAGGCCGACATGGCAGCGGCTGCCGCCGAGGGGGAGCACCTCGTCCGCGATCGTGCTGCCCTCGCCGAGAGCGTGCCGGCCGAGCTGCTCGCCGAGTACACCCGACGAGCCGCACGCGGCGGCATCGGCGTGGGCCTGCTGCGCCGGCGGATCTGCGAGGGGTGCCAGATGGTGCTCGCCGGCAGCGAGCTGGGCGCCGTGCGCGCCGCAGCGGACGACGACGTGGTGTCGTGCCCGGAGTGCGGCGGGATCCTCGTGCGCACCGACGAGTCGGGTCTGTGACGACCGACCGTCGCTCCGGCGGCGGTGTCGGACGCGACTGATGGACCGGATGCTGTGACCCCCGCCGCTGAGCCGTCGCATGCCGTGGTGGCGCGGTCGACGAGCGGCGGGTGGGTCATCGCTCTGCACGCCGGTGTCGATGCCGTCGCCGAGATCATCGACGTGCCGCACGACGAGCTCGTCTCGCGGGTGCGCGAGCTCGAGCAGCGACGATCACCGCGGTGGACGGTGCGGAGCCTGCGCACCTTCTACCCGCCGCTGCTGGCAGCCGGGGTGCGTCTGCGCCGGGCGCACGATCTGCTGCTCTGCCACGCGATCCTGCGCGACACCGCGTCGCTGGCGCGTCCGCTCGCGCCATCGCGCCGCTGGCTGCGCGTCGACGACGACGTCGACGGTGCACCCGGGCAGCCGGGGCTGTTCGATGTCGGCGATGCGGCGGCCGAACGAGACGATGGCGTCGACGAGGTGCGCGAGCAGTGGCGCGCGCAGCTGGCGGCACTGGCCTCGGCACCCGATTCGCGCCTCGCGCTGCTGTGCGCGGCGGAGTCGACCGGCGCCCTCGTCGCGGAGGAGATGACCGCGGCCGGTCTGCCGTGGAGCACGCGCGTGCATCAGGGCATCCTCGAGCAGCAGCTGGGTGCGCGCCCCCTGCGCGGCGCACGGCCGGCCCGGATGGCGGCTCTCGCCGAACAGATCGGCCGGTGCCTGGACGATCCGGGCCTGAACCCCGACAGTCCACCCCGTCTGCTGCGCGCGCTGCACCGGGCGGGCGTGTTCGTCGACTCGACGTCACGATGGGAGCTCTCGCGCGTCGCGCATCCGGTGGTCGGGCCGCTGCTGGAGTACAAGAAGCTCGCCAGGCTGTTCGCCGCGAACGGCTGGGCGTGGCTCGACGACTGGGTGCACGAGGAGCGGTTCCGTCCGGTCTATCTCACCGGAGGCGTGGTGACCGGACGCTGGGCGTCGTCCGGCGGCGGGGCGCTGCAGATACCCCGTCAGCTGCGCACCGCCGTGCGGGCCGACCCCGGGTGGACCCTCGTCGACGCGGATGTCGCCCAGCTCGAGCCGCGTGTGCTGGCTGCCATGTCGCGCGACAGCGCGATGGTCGACGCCGCGCGCGGGCGCGATCTGTACGAGGGCGTGGTCCGCTCGGGCGCGGTCACGACGCGCGACGAGGCGAAGTACGCGGTGCTCGGAGCCATGTACGGCGCCACCACGGGTAAGAGCGGGCAGCTCGTGCCGAGGCTGCGCAGCGTGTATCCCCGAGCCATGGCGCTCGTCGACGCCGCCGCGCGCACGGGTGAGCAGGGCGGCGTCGTGAGCACGCTGCTCGGTCGCAGCTCGCCCAGGCCCGACGACGCGTGGCGCCTCGCCCAATCGCAGGCGGGCGGGCCCGACGCCGCGGGAGCCGACGAGAGCCGGGCGCGCAGCAGCGCGCGAGATCGCGGACGCTTCACCCGCAACTTCATCGTGCAGGGCACTGCCGCCGAGTGGGCGCTGCTGTGGCTCGCCGAGATCCGCCACCGCCTGATGGCGCTGCCGCCGACATCGATGCCGGCACCGGCGTCAGGTCCGGTCTTCCGCGACCGAGCGCATCTGGCCTTCTTCCTGCACGACGAGGTGATCGTGCACGCCCCGGCTGAGCAGGCCGATGCCGTCGCGGGCATCCTGCGGGAGGCCGCGGATGCGGCCACCGCACGCCTGTTCCCCGGTTTCGCGATCGACGTCCCACTGGACGTGCACATCGCGGAGGACGCCGCGAAGGGCGCGTAGAATCGACGGGCGAGTGGGTCGGCCGGACGGCCGCGTGGCGCGTGAGCGCACCGAGGAACGTCCGGGCTCCACAGGGCAGGGCGGTGGGTAACACCCACCCGGAGTGATCCGCGAGACAGTGCCACAGAGAGAAGACCGCCCGTTCGACCCGGAAGGGCCGGATGGGTAAGGGTGAAAGGGTGGTGTAAGAGACCACCGGGGAGCGCGGTGACGCGCTCCGCCAGGTAAACCTCGCCCGGAGCAAGACCAGACAGAGGACGTTGACGCGGCTCGCCGAGTCCTCGGGTAGGTCGCTGGAACGACACGGCAACGTGTCGTCGAGAGAGATGGCCGTCAAGGGAGCGAAGAACTCCTGAACAGAACCCGGCGTACAGGCCGGCCCACTCGCCCCGAACATGCAGGAAGGCCCGGTCGATGACCGGGCCTTCCTGCTGTACGCCGATCAGTCGGCGGCGAGAGCTGCCGCGCCGATGATGCCGGAGGCGTTGCGGTGCACGGCCGACACGATCGGCGTGCGCAGGTCGAGCAGCGGCAGGAACTTCTCGGGGTGCTTGGAGACGCCGCCGCCGACGACGAACAGATCGGGGCTGAAGAGGAACTCGACGTGCGAGTAGAACTCCTGCAGCCGGGCCGACCACTCCTCCCACGACAGGCTCTCGCGCTCCATCGCCGAGTACGCCGTCCACCGTTCGATCGACTCGCCGTCACGCTTGAGGTGCCCGAGCTCGGTGTTCGGCACGAGCACGCCGTTGTACATGAAGGCCGAGCCGATACCCGTGCCGAGCGTCGTCATGATGGTCAGACCCCGTGCGTCGCGTGCCGCACCGTGGCGGGCCTCTGCGACGCCAGCCGCGTCGGCGTCGTTGACGAACGTGATGCTGCGGTTCAGGCCGCTCTCGAAGAACTTCTCGGCCTCGAAGTCGATCCACTCCTTCGAGATGTTCGCCGCGGAGAGCGTGCGCCCGTACTTGACGATCGCGGGGAACGCCACGCCCAGCGGCAGCGTGGACTCGGCGACTCCCAGGGTGTCGAGAACCTCGCGCACGGTGTCGACCACGTCCGCGGGGTGGGCGCCCTCGGGCGTGGGCACGCGCACGCGATCCGAATCCAGAGTGCCAGTGGAGAGGTCGACGATGCCCGCCTTGATGCCTGTTCCGCCGATGTCGACGCCGATTGCCTGTGCCATGGCGAATAGCCTAGCGATGCACGACCCAGCGATTAGGATCGTGACGAGATCCCGACGAAGGAGCTGACATGTCCGACGGCGACGAGAAGTACTGGTACAACCTCAGCACCGGGGAGGTCGAGTTCGGCATGCAGTCCGCATCGGTCGACCGGGTCGGTCCGTTCGACACCCGCGAGGATGCCGCCCGCGCCCCCGAGACCCTGCGTGAGCGCTCTCGCGCGTGGGCCGAGGATGACGCGGCCGACGACTCGTGGGGCTCCAGCTCTCTCGAGTCCGGGCAGTGAGGGTGGACAAGCAGCGCGACTTCGTGCTGCGCACCATCGAGGAGCGCGGCGTCAAGTTCGTCCGGCTCTGGTTCACCGACGTCATCGGCACCCTGAAGTCGGTCGCCATCGCCCCCGCTGAGGTCGAGGGCGCGTTCGCGGAGGGGATCGGCTTCGACGGCTCGGCGATCGAGGGTCTGACGCGCACCTACGAGTCCGATCTGCTCGCACAGCCCGACCCCACGACGTTCCAGATCCTGCCCTGGCGCGGCGAGATCGACCCGACCGCGCGCATGTTCTGCGACCTGACCACGCCCGACGGCCGCCCGGCGGTCTCCGACCCGCGCAACGTGCTGCGGCGGGCACTGGCGAAGGCGGCGGATGCCGGATTCACCTTCTACACGCATCCGGAGATCGAGTTCTACCTGCTGAAGTCCTCGCAGCTGGGCCCCGAGGGCCCCGTCCCCGCCGACAGCGCGGGCTACTTCGACAACGTTCCCGGCGGCACCGCGCACGACTTCCGCCGCAGCGCCGTGCGGATGCTCGAGGACCTGGGCATCTCGGTGGAGTACAGCCACCACGAGGGCGGCCCGGGGCAGAACGAGATCGATCTGCGCTACGCCGACGCGCTGACGACGGCGGACAACATCATGACCTTCCGCACGGTGGTCAAGGAGGTAGCGATCGAGCAGGGCGTATACGCGACGTTCATGCCGAAGCCGCTGAACGACCACCCCGGCAGCGGCATGCACACGCACATGTCGCTGTTCGAAGGCGACGTGAACGCGTTCTACGAGGCCGGGGCCGAGTACCAGCTCTCGCTCACCGGCCGCCGGTTCATCGCGGGCCTGCTGCGGCACGCCAACGAGATCGCCGCAGTCACGAACCAGTTCGTCAACTCCTACAAGCGCCTCTGGGGCGGCGACGAGGCGCCGAGCTTCGTCACCTGGGGGCATGCGAACCGCTCTGCGCTGATCCGCGTGCCGATGTACAAGCCCAACAAGGGGCAGTCGACCCGGATCGAGTACCGCGCGCTCGATTCGGCGGCGAACCCGTATCTCGCGTACGCGCTGACGCTCGCCGCTGGACTCAAAGGCATCGAGGAGGAGTACGAGCTGCCGCGCGAGGCCGAGGACAACGTGTGGTCGCTCAGCGATTCCGAGCGCCGCGCGCTCGGCTACGCGCCGCTGCCGGCGAGTCTCGACCACGCCCTCGAGTACATGCGCGACTCGGAACTCGTCGCGGAGACGCTCGGTGAGCAGGTCTTCAACTACGTGCTGCTGAACAAGCAGAAGGAGTGGGAGGCATACCGCGGCCAGGTGACGCCGTTCGAGCTCAAGAACAACCTCGGGCTGCTCTGAGGCGGCGATGGCGCGTCCTGATGCGTCCATTTCCCTGTCCGCGCTGGCACGGCTCGGCTTCGTCGAGCTGACCTCGGCGTCAGCCGACCTCACCGAGCTGTCGGAGCTGAGCGGTCTCGACCGCGTGCAGCTCGCCGACGGGATGGTCGCCGCCGACCCGGATGCCGCTGTGCGGGGGCTCGTCGCCGTCGCACGCCGTGATGCCGTCCAGGTCACGGCGGTGCTCACCGACCCCGCGGCGAGGGAAGCCGCATGGCGGCTGTTCGGGGCGTCTCGTGCACTCGGCTCGTTCTTCGAGCGGCATCCCTCGCGCCTGCGCGCCGATGCGCTGCTGCGCGCCGACCTGCCCGACGCCGCCGAGCTGACCGACCGGATGCTCGCAGCGGTCGACGCCGATGAGGGCTTCGCACGTGCCGCGGAGGCGATCACGGCGCTGCGAGTCGAGTACCGCAGCTGCCTGAGTGAGATCGCGGCTGCCGACCTGTCGTCGGAATCCGCGACGGTCGCGATCGCCGGCGTCTCGGCCGCCCTCGCCGATGCTGCGGCCGCGGCTCTGGAAGCCGGGCTCGCCATCGCCCGCACAGCGGTCGCGGGATCGGGTCGCGCCGGCACGCGCGACGAGATCGCCGCGACGAGGCTGGCGATCATCGGCATGGGAAAGGCGGGCGCTCGCGAGCTGAACTATCTGAGCGACGTCGACGTGATCTTCGTCGCAGGAACGGCCGACGACGGCGTCGTCAGCGAGGCCAGAGCGATCGACATCGCCACGCGCCTGGCGCGCGAGACCATGACCGCCCTCAGCGGGGTGGAGATCGAGCCGCCGCTGTGGGAGGTCGATGCCGCCCTGCGTCCGGAGGGCAAGCAGGGCGCGCTGGTGCGCTCGCTGGCATCCCATCTCGCCTACTACGACCGATGGGCGAAGAGCTGGGAGTTCCAGGCGCTTCTCAAGGCGCGCCCGCTGGCGGGCGACGCCGACCTCGGCGCCGACTACATCGACGCCGTGCAGCCCAAGGTGTGGACGAGCGCTGAGAGGTCGGACTTCGTCGAGAGCGTGCAGCGGATGCGCGAGCGGGTCACCGACCACATCCCGGCCGACGACGTGCCGTACCAGATCAAGCTCGGTCCGGGTGGTCTGCGCGACATCGAGTTCACCGTGCAGCTGCTGCAGCTCGTGCACGGGCTCAGCGACGAGGGGATCCGCACCCGGGGCACACTGGAGTCGCTCGACGCGCTCGTCGAGGGCGGCTACATCGGGCGGGCCGAGGCGAGCGCCTTCGGCGAGCAGTACCGCATCCTGCGCCTGCTCGAGCATCGGCTGCAGCTGCACGACCTCACCCGCACGCACCTCATGCCGAGAGACGACGAGGGCATGCGGCGCCTTGCGAGAGCGACCGCGCTGGCCGACAGCGCAACGGGCCTGCAGGAGATCTGGGACGACGTGCGCCGTGCGGTGCGCGACCAGCACACGCGCCTGTTCTACCGGCCGCTGCTCTCGGCCGTCGCGGCGCTGCCGGCCGAGGAGCGCACACTTTCCACCGCACAGGCCGGCTCGCGTCTCGCCGCGATCGGGTTCCGCGACCCGGCAGGAGCACTGCGCCACATCGCGGCGCTCACGTCGGGTCTGAGTCGCAAGGCCACCATCCAGAAGCACCTCATGCCGGTGATGCTGCGCTGGTTCGCCGACGGCACGGACCCCGACTACGGGCTCATCGCCTTCCGGCGGATCAGCGAGCGACTCGGCGACACGCATTGGTTCCTGCGGATGCTGCGCGACTCGTCCGGGGCGGCGGAGAGGTTGACGCGTCTGCTCTCGAGCTCCCGCTACGTAGGCGAGCTGATGGAGTGGATCCCGGAGTCGGTCGCCTGGCTCGACACATCTGCCGCATTGCGGCCGCGCGGGGGTGCCGCCCTCGACGAGGAGGCCAGGGCCATCCAGACCCGGCACTCGACCATCAAGGATGCGCTGCGGGCGGTGCGGGCGCTGCGCCGGCGTGAGCTGCTGCGCACGGCGATGGGTGCCGTGCTCGACCAGGTCGGCGTCGACGAGATGGCGAGGGCACTGACCGAGATCACCGAGGTGACGATCCAGGCGGCGCTGCGTGCGGTGCGACGCGAGATCGTGCCGCCCGAAGACGATGCGATGGATTTCTCGATCATCGCCATGGGCCGCTTCGGCGGCGCCGAACTCGGCTTCGGCTCGGACGCCGATGTGCTGTTCATCTACGACCCGAACGGTATCGATCCGCAGCGCGCACAGCAGCACGCCGCGAAGATCGTCGCGGGCCTGCGCGAGCACCTGACCGATCAGCGTGTGCCGCTGGAACTCGACGCGGACCTGCGCCCGGAGGGCAGGAACGGTCCGATCGTGCGCACCATCGAGGCGTACACGCAGTACTACCGCCGCTGGTCGCTGTCGTGGGAGGCGCAGGCGCTGCTGCGCGCGCGCGGGATCGCGGGCAGCGTCAAACTGATCGCCCGGTTCACCGAGCTCGCCGACAGCATCCGCTACCCGGAGAGCGTGTCTCTGCAGGGCGTGCGCGAGATCAAGCGAATCAAGGCGAGGGTCGAGGGCGAGCGGCTGCCGCAGGGAGCCGATCCTCGACGGCACCTGAAGCTCGGCCCCGGAACCTTGAGCGACGTCGAGTGGATGGTGCAGGTGCTGCAGCTTCAGCACGGTCACCGCGTGCCCGACCTGCGCACGACGTCCACCCTGCAGGCGCTCGACGCGGCGGTCCTCGCCGATCTCATGCCCGCCGACGACGCCGAGCGCCTGCGAGAGGCGTGGGTGCTCGCCAGCCGGCTGCGCTCGGCGATGACGCTGCTGACCGGCCAGACGAAGGACATGCTGCCGAGCGAGATCCGCGAGCTCGACGGGGTCGGGCGTCTTCTGGGATATCCTGACCGCGCCGCCACCGTGCTCGAAGAGGATTACCTCCGTGTCACGCGCCGGGCGCGGCGAGTCTTCGAGAAGCAGTTCTACGGCTGAGATCCAGCCGTGATGAAGGGGGAGCAGATGGCGCAGCGCTTCGGGATCATCTGGAATCCGACCAAGATCGACGGCGAGGAGCTTCGGGGTGTCGTGACGACGGCCGTCCCGGCCGACACCGAGCTCATGTGGTGGGAGACCTCTGCCGACGATCCCGGTCGGGCGATGGCAGCCGAAGCGGTGCACGCGGACTGTGACGTGGTCATCGCGGTGGGCGGTGACGGCACGGTGCGCACGGTCGCCGAGGTGCTCGCATCGGCGGGGGAGAAGGCGCCGGCGTTAGGCATCGTCCCGCAGGGCACCGGCAACCTGCTCGCGCGCAACCTCGGAATCCCGATCGGCAGCATCCCCAAGGCGCTGGATGTCATCGTCGCAGGTGAGGAGCGTCGCATCGACATGGGCTGGACCCGCACCGACGATGCGGAGGTCGAGACCGGATTCCTGGTCATGGTCGGATTCGGTCTCGACGCGCACATGCTCGCCGAGACCGACGACGATCTGAAGGGCAAGGCGGGATGGCTCGCCTACGTCGCGGCGATGGGGCGTGCGGTCACCGCTTCCGAGACGGTCGACTTCCACATCACTCTCGACGACGGAGAACAGCAGACCTTCAGCGGCCACACGCTGCTCATCGGCAACTGCGGTGACATCCAGGGCGGGTTCACGCTGCTGCCCGACGCCGTGGTCGATGACGGGCGTCTGGATCTGCTGCTGATCAGCGCCGAGAACGTCACGCAGTGGCTGCAGACCCTGCGCACCGTGGTCTGGGACAACGGCATCCGCCGCCTTCTCGGAGGCGACGACGAGACGGTCAGCAACGATTTCACCCAGCACCTGACAGGCGAGGCTATCGCCGTCGCGCTGCCGGGTCCGGTGCCCTTCGAGATCGACGGCGAAGAGGCGGGCGACATCTCCAAGCTCGCCGTGCGCGTGCAGCCGGGTGCGCTGCGGGTGCGCTGCTGAGTGCGACGTCATGCCGTCTTCCGTCGTCCCCTAAACTCAGTGGGAAAGGACGGTGCATGACCACCCTCGACTCAACGCTTCCCCCCGCCCGGATCGTGATTCCCTGGCGCCCCGCGCCGTCGCGGATCGACGCCTTCGAACGCGTGGTCGCCTGGTACCGCGAGACGCTGCCGCAGATCCCCCTGCAGACCGTCGACACCGGCGATACGCCGTTCGTCCTCGCTGCATGCCGCAACGCCGCGATGCGCAACGCCGCCGCGGACGAGGTCGTCGTCGTGGGCGATGCCGACACCATTCCGGAGCGCGAGCCGCTGATCGCGGCGATCCGCGCCGCCGCCGACAGCCCGTTCGTGCACCTGCCGTACGACGAGTACCGCTGGCTCGGGCGCACCGGCTCCGCCGATCACGCCGCGGGGGTGCCCCTCGCGGACTGCACCGTCGAGCAGCACGTCGAAGGTGCCTGCTCGGGCGTGTACGTGGCGACGCCGCGCGCCTGGGACAGTCACGGCGGTCAGGACGAGGGCTTCCGTGGGTGGGGCTTCGAAGACGCGGCATGGTTCCTCGCGCACTCGACGATCCTCGGGGCACCGCCTGTGCGTCACCCCGGCCGCGTGTACGCACTGCACCACGTCGGCGAGGTGCGCGCGGGTGCCGCGTACGACGCGAACGCCGCGCGCATGGAGAGCTATCGTGCGGCGGCGGGCGACCCTGCGGCGATGGCCGCGCTGGTGGGGGCCGTACGCCTGCCCGACGCGGTCGTCTGACCGCCCCGCTCACCCCGCCGGGGAGACGCGCGTCGGCGCAGCAGAGCCCGACACCGTCGCGTACGCGATCGACGGACCCGGGCGCACCGCCTGCGCGGCAGCCGCCTCATCCAGCAGCGAGCGTCCGGTGAAGGCGGGATCGACGATGTCACGAAGCGCCGCGGCGAGCTCGTCGACCGACGCCGCGTTCGGATCGAGCGCGCGACCCGTCCCCGTGCGCTCGATCGCGGCAGCGCCCGTGAACTGGTCGGTGGAGAAGGGCAGCACGAGCAGCGGAACTGCGTGCCCCACGGCTTCGGTGACGGAGTTGTTGCCCCCGTGCGTCACGGCAGCGGCCGCTGAGGCGAGCAGGCGCACCTGCGGCAGGTACTCCGCGACCAGCCAGTCGTCGGGGATCGGTCCGAGAGCTGCGGCGTCCGTCGTGCCCGTGGCGATCGCCGCGCGGAGCCCGGCCTGGCGCAGCGCCGCCGCGACGCGGGCGAGCACATCGCCGCGCACCGACAGGAAGCTGCCGAAGCTCACGTACACGTAGGGGGTCCCCTCGGCGATCCATCCCTCGACGTCGGATGCGGCGGGCTCGTCGCGCAGCGTCGATCCGAGAAAGCGGTGCGGCGGCAGCTCTCTCTTGTCGCCGGAGGCGAGCTCCGCAGGGTAGTTGTAGAGGACGGTGTCGCCGTGCAGCGCGAACGCATCGGCGACTTGTCGGGCATGCGGGTCGAGAACCACGGCCGCGTCGTTCCACTGGGCCGTGAAGCGCCGCGACACCTCCTCGCACAGCGTGCGCAGATCGCTCAGCTCGCCTTCCCCGGGCGTGAAGGCCGTCGGCCACGCGGGCGGGTAGCCGTAGACCTCGCCCGCGATCGGCAGCGCGCTCGGGTGGCCGAGAACGACGTCGCCGTAAGGGATCCCGCGGGTGTGCAGAGCCAGGCGCGCACTGTAGGCCAGGTGATCGACGAGGATAGCGTCGGGTGCGACCTCGTCGATCACCTGCAGGGTCGCTCGCGCTCGGTCGACCGGCTGCCACATGAGGTCGGTGAGGCGCTCGCGCGCCTGATAGGCGAGCGCGGGGACCATGCCCACGCGGGTCGCCGCGAAGAATCCCTCGAGTGACGCCGCCTCCTCGGCCTGCTGCTCCGAACTGCGGATGACGCCGGCATTCGCACCGCGACCGAGGGGCAGATCGACGCGGCGGTACCCGAAGTCGGCGACGATGCCCGCCGTCGCCGGTCCCGTCGCCACCACCACGTCCTCGCCCGCATCCCGCCAGGCTGTGCCGAGCGCGGCGAGCGGCAGCAGGTGCGAGGCGTAGTCGGGACTGATGATCAGCAGAGTCATGCCAGCAGCTCCGCGGCTCGCTGCAGTTCGGCTTCGCTGCGGGCGACGGATTCGTACACCGGCGCGAGCTTCGCGGCCATGCCCTGGATCGTGAAGCGGTCCGCCACGAGATCGCGAGCGCGGGAAGCCGCTCGTGCATCTCCGCGCGCCGCGCGCTCGAGCGCGCGCTCGGCGGTCGCGATGAGCTTGGCGGGGTTCGCCGTCTCGGTGAGGAAGCCGGTCACATCGTCTTCGACATAGGTGGCCGGTCCGCCGCTGTCGGGTGCGACCACGAGCAGACCGGTGGCCATCGCCTCGAGGATCGCCAGACCGAACTCCTCCTTGAGGCTCGCGCAGACGTACACCCCACCGGGTGCGGCTCGATCGGGGAGCCCGAAGCGCGCCGCGGCGAGCCAGTCCGCCGCGACGTCGTTGGAGCGGTGGCCGGTCAGCAGCAGGCCGCGGGCCGCGCGCTCGGCGGCAGGGACAGCGGTGTCGATGCGGTCGAGCTGCTCGCGCTCGTCGACAGAGGGATGCTCGAGATCGCCGCCGACCACGAGCAGGTTGGCGGCGTCGGCGAGCGGTCCCTCAGCCCAGGCGCGCACGAGGGTGGCCATGCCCTTGATGCGGTGCATCCGCCCGACAGTGACGAGCAGGGGCAGGCGCCGACGCTCTTCCGGCAGCTCGTCGAGCAGTGCGCCGAGCTCGGCGAGCGCTGCGTCGGGCTCGGCACCGTCCGCGACCCGACGAGCGTGCGCGACGGCGCGATCGACGACCTCGAGGTCGACTCCCTCTGCGACCACGGTGTGGCGTTCGGGGTGCGAGGACATGTCGATGCCGATCAGCGCATGCATGTCGCGCTCGAGCTCGGGCCGTGGGAAGAACACCGAATGCGCGGCCGATGCGGCGAGGCTCTGCACCAGATGCGTGCGAAACCAGAAGTGCTCCGCCAGGTCGGCACGACCGAAGTCCTTCCTGGTGAGTGTGCCGGAGCGCTCGAGCGACGCGATGACGCTGTGCGGGTCGGGTGCGACCGTGAACACGGTGGGAATCCCCAGTTCGCGCGCCACATCGGCGGCCGCCAGGCTGCCGACGTCCGCCATCCGCAGATGCAGCACGTCCACCCGTCCCGCAGCACGCAGCAGGCGCCGGATGCCTCGTCGCACGCTCACCCGCAGCGGCCACGCCGCGGCCGAGCTGACCGGCGGGGGACTGAGCGGGATGTGTCCGTAGACATGACCGGTCTCGCCGCCCGCGACGTGCAGCAGATCGGGCCCGGCCTGTGCGGCCGTGCCCCGCGACAGGGTCAGTACACGACGCACGGCGGCCGGCTCGGCGACGAGAGCGTCGCCAAGGCGCACGAGAAGTGTGGCGATGCCGCCGTTGTCACCGGATCCGGCCGAAGACAGCGAGGGATCGATGTCCGCATGCAGGAACAGCTGGGCGATGGTGAGTCCTTCGCCATCGGCGCAGTCGCTCGGAACGGGCTCCGCGTCGATCAGGGCGAGGCGGGCGAGGTCTCCGATCACACCGCCTTCGACGACGATGTCCTCCAGCGCGGCGATCGCGGCCGGCTCGCGGCGCTGACCGAGCGCGGCGACGGCCGCCTCCCGAACCGCGGACGCGGCCGCCGCGTCGGTCGCCCAGGCCCGCAGCGGTCGGACGGCGAGCGGATGGCGCACGAGCCCCATCGTCTCGACGAGCCGGGCGCGGGCGTCGTCGGAGAGAGCGCCGGTGCACGCGGTCTCCAGCGCCACAGCCATCAGCTCGGCCGCGCCCGTCGACCACTTCTCGAGCGTGTGCTGAGCGAGCATGCCGGCGAACCCGCCGTCGGCGACGAGCCGCACGAGACGACCGACGGCTTCCGGTCGCGCCGGCCTGCGTCCGAGCGCGTCAGCAGCGTGCTCGACGATGTACGGCCGTGGCGACGACAGCAGACTCGAGAGCAGCCGTGCGGCCTCTTCGTCGTTCATCTCCGCCAGAGCGTGCACGGCCGCGATCGCGGCGAGATCGTCATCGCCCGACAGAGCGGCCGACAGCACGCGCAATGTGCGCACTCCGGGGTCGCGTCCTGCTTCGAACGCGAGGTCGTCGGCGGCGCGCATAGCCTCGATGATCGATGCGGATTCGGTGATGCGGTCCATCGCCGTCTGAATACCCATGCTGCCCTCCGGACGGGCGCCGACTGAGGCACCGCTTCGAATCGTACTGCGGCGAGCAGATCGGGGTTTACGGTTGACAAGGCGCCGATCGTCGGCTCCGGATTCCCAGCGAAGGACAGGCGTGAGCGTTCTCACCATCGGCGACATCGGCGTGCTCTCCGACATGATCCACATCGGCGACGAGGCCATGTTCGAAGCCGCGCGCGACGAGCTCGCCGCCCGCGGTCTCGACGTCGTCGGCATCTCATCGGCGCCGGGGGAGTCCGCTGCCCGCTACGGCGTGCCCAGCGTGCCTCGCCTCGGGTTCGTCGGGCTCGACCGCGCTGCCGCCGCGCGCCGCTCGTCGCTTCTCGTGCACGTCGCGGAGGGACGCGCCGCGCTCGAGGCGGGCGATCCGGCCACGGCGGCTCTCGACGCCCTCGGCGAGGCGTCCGGCGTGCTCATCGCCGGAGGCGGCAACCTCGCCTCACGCTGGCCGGTGCATGTCTACGAGCGCACGACGCTCGCCGCGATGGCGCGGGCGCGCGATCTGCCTGTCGTGGTGTCCGGGCAGACCTTCGGGCCCGATCTCGATGACACCGACGCGGAGCGGGTCGCCGCCATGGCGCGTGCTGCCGCGCTGACCGGCGTGCGCGAGCACGCGTCGGCGCAGCTGGCCCGCCGATGGGGCGCACAGGTGCATGCCGGTGTCGACGACGCGTCGTTCCTCGGCGGTGGACCGACCGAGCTCGACGGTCCACGTGCATCCGACCGCGTGCTGGTGAGCCTGTCGGGGTGGTTCGCCGGCCGTCCCGTCGACGAGGTCGAGCAGGGGATCGCGGCGCTGCTCGATCACGCCGCCGACACCGTGGGATCCGTCGTCTTCCATGCCCACTTCGGCCCCGAGTCGGCGGGCGCAGCGCCTGCCGGCGATGCTGCGCTGCACGAGCGGGTGCGCGCCCGGATGCGGCGCCCGAGCGAGGTCGTCCCGAGCGGCGACTCGCCGACCGCCGCGCGACTGGCCCGCACGGCGCGACTGCTCGTCACCAGTCGCTACCACCCGGCCGTGTTCGCCGCGCCGGCGGGGGTGCCGATCCTCGCTCTCGCCGCCGACGAGTACACGCGCATCAAGCTCACGGGCGCGCTCGCCCACTGGGGACAGGACGGCGTTCTCGACCTCGATGATCTGACGGATGCTCCCCGGCGACTCTCCGCGATCGCCGCGACCTCGGCAGCCACCACGTGCGCCGCTGCCGAGCGCATCCATCGGCACCGCACTGACGCCGCCCGGTGGTGGGACACGGTCACAGACGCGCTGCGCTGACCTGCCCACGCGCTGCATCGCCCCGGAACGCGAGGAACCACTTCCGGCGTGAGCCACACGCTCACGCGTTGTGCCTCAGGCAGGAAGTGGTTTCTCGGTGGGCTGGTGCTCAGCAGCCGTAGTAGAGCTCGAACTCGTACGGGTGCGGGCGCTGGGCCATCGGCAGGATCTCGTTGTCGTACTTGTACGAGATCCAGGTGTCGATGAGCTCCTGTGTGAACACGCCGCCCTCGAGGAGGAAGTCGTGGTCACGGCGCAGCGCCTCGAGCGAGTCGAGCAGCGAGTTCGGCACCTGCGGGATGTTCGCCGCCTCCTCGGGGGGAAGCTCGTACAGGTCCTTGTCGATGGGCTCCATCGGCTCGATGCGGTTCTTGATGCCGTCCAGGCCCGCCATCAGCTGCGCGGCGAAGGCGAGGTAGGGGTTCGACGAGGCATCCGGAACGCGGAACTCGATGCGCTTCGCCTTCGGGTTGGAACCGGTGAGGGGGATGCGGATCGCCGCCGAGCGGTTGCCGGCGGAGTAGGCGAGGTTCACGGGTGCTTCGAAGTGCTTCACCAGGCGGTGGTAGCTGTTCAGCGTCGGGTTGGTGAACGCGAGCACGGCGTGGGCGTGCTTGAGCAGACCGCCGATGTACCAGCGCGCGATGTCGCTGAGCTGGCCGTAGCCGGCTTCGTCGAAGAACAGCGGCTTGCCGTCGAGCCAGAGCGACTGGTGCGTGTGCATGCCGGAGCCGTTGTCGCCGAAGAGCGGCTTGGGCATGAACGTGACCGTCTTGCCCCATTCCTCGGCGGTGTTCTTGACGATGTACTTGAACTTCAGGATGTCGTCGGCCGCGCTGACCATCGTGTCGAAGCGGTAGTTGATCTCCTGCTGGCCGGCCGTGCCGACCTCGTGGTGCGAGCGCTCGAGATGGAAGCCCGAGTCGATCAGGCGCAGGGTCATGTCATCGCGCAGATCGGCGGTCTTGTCGACCGGGGCGACGGGGAAGTAGCCGCCCTTGAACGGCGTCTTGTTGGCGAGATTGCCGCCCTCCTCCTCACGACCCGAATTCCACGCGGCCTCCTCGGAGTCGATCTTGTAGAAGCTCTCGCCGGCGGTCACCGAGTAGCGCACGTCGTCGAAGATGTAGAACTCCGCCTCGGGGGCGAAGAACGCGGTGTCGGCGATGCCGGTCGATGCGAGATACTTCTCAGCCTTCTTGGCGACCTGGCGCGGGTCCTTGCTGTAGATCTCGCCTGTGCGCGGGTTGTAGATGTCGAAGATCATCACCAGGGTCTTCGCCGCACGGAACGGGTCGATGTACGCGGTGGTGACGTCGGGGATCAGCTGCATGTCCGACTCGTGGATGCTCGCGAAGCCGCGGATCGACGAGCCGTCGAAGAGCTGCCCGTCGCGGAAGAAGTCGTCATCGACCGTCGACGCGGGGATGTTGAAGTGCTGCTGGACCCCGGGAAGGTCGGTGAATCGGATGTCGAGGAACTTGACGTCGTTCTCCTCGATGTAGCGGACGACCTCGGCGGGCTCTGTGAACATGTACGACTCCTGATCGGGTATCGGTTGCATCAACCTTACGCAGGTTATGCGCATGGAGTTTCTCAGTCGTGTCCGCTGTGTTTCAGGCATGTTACAGCCGCTCGGTAGGCTGAGAGGGTGAGTGACTACCCCGGCGAACGCCTCGGAATGCCCATCTCCGGACCGGGGAGCATCGCCCGACCCGGCCGCCGGATCGCCGCCCTGGCGATCGACTACTTCGCGGCCACGATCATCGCGATCGGCTTCCTCGGCTACGACCCGCTCGAGCTGCCGGCCGAGGCCGGGTGGCGCCAGTTCGCGCCGATGATGGTCTTCGCCCTGCTGCAGATCGTGTTCCTGCCGACGGCCAACGGCAGCCCCGGTCACCGAATGCTCGGCATGCGCGTGCTGCGTCTGGACGGCGCGTGGGTGGGGCTGTGGCGTCCGATCGTGCGGACGCTGCTGCTGGTGTTCGTCATCCCCGCGGTGATCTGGGATGCCGATCAGCGCGGCCTGCACGACAAGCTCGCCGGCACGGTGCTGACCCGCGGCTGACATGCGGGACCGCGTCCTGCAGCTGGGTCGCTGAGCCTGTCGAAGCGTCAGCGGCCGCGGTTGCGGTTGCGCATCTCGCGCGGGGCACGACCGCCGAGGTACGAGCGGGCGGGGTCGACGAGGAACCCCTGACGCAGCGCCTCGCGGCCGATCAGCATCCGGAAGCCCATCTCGTCCCGGTTGGTGAGGGTGACCTCGGCATCCACCTCCCTGCCCACCAGCCGCAGCCGCATGGTGACGACGATGCGGTGCTCGGTGTGCCCCGATGAACTGCGCACGGCCCGTCGGTCGTGCACGCGCGTCTCGTGCACCACCGCATCGGCGGTGCTGTCCTGCCAGGGGTGCACGGTGAAGCGCACCCAGTCCTCGCCGTCGCGCTCGAACTCGCTCACGTCGAAGGCGTGCAGTGACGATGTGCGAGCGCCCGTGTCGATCTTGGCCTTGAGCCAGTCGATGCCCAGGTCCGGCAGTCCGACCCACTCCCGCCAACCCGTGGACGTGTTTGAATGAGAGGACCGTGTCACCTCTACATCCTGGCAGGAAACCTCTGTGAAGATCGCTGTTCTCTCGCGCGCCCCGCACTCCTACTCGACGCAGCGTCTTCGGGCCGCCGCGCAGCAGCGCGGGCACAACGTGAAGGTGCTGAACACGCTGCGGTTCGCGATCGATCTCACCGCCGACGCGCCCGATCTCTTCTTCCGCGGCAAGCAGCTCAGCGAGTACGACGCGATCCTGCCTCGCATCGGCAATTCGATCACCTACTTCGGCACCGCCGTGGTGCGTCAGTTCGAGCAGATGGACGTCTACACGCCGAACACGGCCAACGGCATCTCGAGCGCGCGCGACAAGCTCCGCGCCAACCAGATCCTGTCCCGGCACAACATCGCGATGCCGCCGACCGCGTTCGTGCGCAACCGTGCGGATGTCCGCCCGGCGATCGAACGGGTGGGCGGTGCTCCCGTCGTGATCAAGCTGCTGGAGGGCACTCAGGGGATCGGCGTGATCCTCGCCCCGCAGGTCAAGGTCGCGGAGGCGATCATCGAGACGCTGCACTCGACGAAGCAGAACGTGCTCATCCAGAAGTTCATCGCCGAGAGCCGCGGGCGCGACATCCGGGCTCTCGTGGTCGGCGATCGCGTCGTCGCCGCGATGCGCCGCGTCGCCGACGGCGACGAGTTCCGCTCGAACGTGCATCGCGGCGGACGCGTGGAGCCGGTGACCCTCGACCCGGTGTACGAGCAGACGGCGGTGCGCTCGGCCCAGATCATGGGTCTTCGCGTCGCGGGGGTCGACATGCTCGAGAGCGACGACGGCCCGCTGGTCATGGAGGTCAACTCGTCTCCGGGGCTGCAGGGCATCGAGACGGCGACGAAGCTCGACGTGGCCGGCGCCATCATCGACTACATCGCGAACCAGGTCGCGTTCCCCGACATCGACGTGCGTCAGCGGCTGAGCGTCTCGACGGGCTACGGGGTGGCGGAGCTGCTCATCCATTCCGGCGCCGAGCAGGTGGGCATGAAGCTCGGCGATCTCGGCCTGTGGGATCGTGACATCACGGTCCTGACGCTGCACCGCGGCGTGAGCGTGATTCCCAACCCGCGCAAGCACGTCGAGCTCGAGGCCGAGGACCGGCTGCTGTGCTTCGGCAAGCTCGAGGAGATGCGCTCGATGATTCCCGAGAAGCGACGCCGCCGTCCGCGCGTGCGGCGACTGCCGAAGGAGCCCCTGGGCGAGTGAGACATGCAGAACGGCCCCTCTCGATCGAGAGGGGCCGTTCTGCATGTCTCGGGGCCGGCGGGCTCAGCGTGGACGCTGCGAGCGCACGCGCGTCGGGTCGATGCCCTTCGGGATCGGCAGCGACGACAGCGACTGCGAAACCGACTCGATGCGGCGGATCACCGCGGCCATGGTGGCCTTGTCGATCGCCTTCGGCAGCTTCTTGATCGTCTTGGACAGGTCGGCGATGGCGACATCGTCATCGCCGTGTCCGACGTAGAGAACCGTGACCGGCACACCGTGCGCGACGCGCTGCGCCTTCTGACGCTCTTCGTTGATCAGCCGGGTGAGACGACCGCGAGCGCCTTCGCCGACGATCACGATGCCACCGCGGCCGACCACGCGGTACACCGCCTCCTGAGTCTTCGGGTTGATGCCGACGGGGGTGTCGGAGGCCGACCAGCTTCGACCCAGGCTGGTGCTGAGCACGTGGCCGCTCGCGCCGGGCATCCCGTCGATCTTGGCGTACATCGCTGTGGTGGACAGGCGTGTCATGAGGAACATCGCGCCCAGGACTCCGAACAGCAGGCCGGTGAAGCCCCACAGGATCAGCCCGAGCACAGAGGTGCCGCTGATGAGGAATCCGATGATCAGACCGATCAGCACACCCGCGATGAGGATGGCGATCTGTGCCCACGGCAGCCAGCCGTACACGTCCCGCGTGAAACGGAACAGGGAACGGATCTGCGAGAAGAAGCCGGGCCGCTTCTCGGTGACGGGAGCACTCTTTGCCATGCGTACAGCCTACCGATTCCGCGATGTCCGTTCCTCCTGCACAGCCGGCGAGATCGGCTCGATCGTCCCCAGGTCGGCTCCTTCCGGCGCGCACGGACGATGACGCGCGCTGAGATGGTCGAATGGATGAGAGGGCAGTGCTGACGTCGGGGGCGCACCGCGCGATCCGGATGCTGGATGCGCACGAATCCGCGTACGCCGGCGAGCTGATCACCGACGGCGAGCGACGTGCTGTGCGGGTGGACGCCGAAGCCGTGGCCGAGCAGCTGTGGGAGCTGGCCGGTGCCGAGCACGTCGCCGGCGTGCGCGATGTGCTGCGCAGGGCGGACGGTCACGACGCGGTGCTCCCGTGGTGTGCGGAACGGGTGGAGGTGTTCGTCGGGCGCCGTGCTGCGGCGCAGAGCGCTCTCTCGGCGGGGGAGACGGTGACGCTGGTCGGCAGCCTGCTGCGCGGGATCGTCGAGGTCGCCGATCGCGGAGTCACAGGGCAGTGGTGGCTGACCGACGAGGCGCGCCCCGTGTTCGCGCCGGGCGAGGGGATGGGGTGCGCCGCGTCCGCGGTCGCGCTCATCGCACGGCTGCGGGAGGGCTGCACGGATCGCGCGATGACCAGGGTGCTCGACGAGATCGGTGCGGCGGCAGGAGATCAGCGCATCGTCCGCCGGGAGATCGAGCGATTCGAGCGCGAGCTGACGGAGCTGGCGGCACCTCGCGCGCTGGTTCGTGACGTCCTCGCCCCCGAACGCGTGGTGTCGATCGGCGTGCACAGGGCGCATCTGCGCGCGGAGTCGGACCTGCTGGCCGCGGAGCCGAGCGCACTGCACCGCGTGCGGGACCGGCTGGCGGCGACAGCACAGCACGTAGGGCATCTGCTGCGGTCCGCAGTCGGACGCAGCGGGAGACGTGCCGCGCGAGAAGCCGGGCGTCGCCGGGAGCCGGTCGCGTCGGAGGTCGGGGCGGCCGGGCGAACAGCTCGCGCCCCGCGAGCGCGCGTGCTGGTCGTCGGCGGTGCGGCGGCCGCGCTGGTTCTGGTCGGCGGCTTGATGTGGCCGACGGCGGATGAGGACTCTGCGGCGATCGAAGGGGCTGCTGAGGCGACAGGTGCGCCGGCGTCGACGGGCGCGGCCGATCACGCCGCGGAGCCACCGGCGGGGTCGGCACCGGCGCCGGATCCCGGTGATGCGGCACGGGCGCCCACCGATGCGGCGGACGAGCGGCAGCCGGCGACCGTGCCCGCGCCGGATGCCGTGCTGGACGGCTCTGCGCAGCAGCATGCTGCTGAGCTGCTGACAGCCGTGCTGGCGTGCGCGGACAGGGGGGACCGGGAATGCGCCGACGCGATCGTCGATGGCGCAGGCGGCGCAGTGCGGGCGAGGCTGACCGGAACGGACGCGACGCGCACGATCTCGGCTGTGGAGGACCACGGCGATGTGAGCGTGCTGCGCCTCGGCCCGTCAGGCGAGCGCGGTGAGCAGATGCTGGTGCTCGTCATGCAGAAAGACCGATGGCTGGTCCGAGACGTCTACGACGTCGCGGACCAGCCATCAAGTCAGGGCTGAGCGCGCTCAGATCCCGAGGTTCGCGGTGAACTCCGCCGACTCGAGGCGGGTCTTGATCGCGCCGAGGAAGCGGGCAGCGTCGGCGCCGTCGATCGTGCGGTGATCGTAGGAGATCGCCAGGTAGACGTACGAGCGGACGGCGATGGCGTCCACGCCGTCGACCGTGACCACGCCGGGGCGCTTGAACACGACGCCGGTGCCCAGAATCGCCGACTGGGGCAGGAACACCAGGGGCGTGTCGAACAGCGCGCCGCGCGAGCCCGTGTTGGTCACCGTGAAGGTGCCGCCGGCGAGCTCGTCGGGCTTCAGCTTGTTGTCACGCGTGCGGGCCGCCAGGTCGGCGATCTCCTGCGCGAGCTGGGCGATGTTCTTCGTTCCCGCATCACGGACGACCGGGGTGAGCAGGCCGCGCTCGGTGTCGACCGCGATCGAGATGTTCTCGCTCGCCGGGTACACGATCGAGTCGCCGTCGACGGTCGAGTTGATGATCGGGAAGGCCTGCAGCGCTTCCGCGGCGGCGAGCGTGAAGAACGGCAGGAACGAGAGCTTCGCGCCGGTCTTCTGGTTGAACTCGTCCTTCTTCGCGTTGCGGAAAGCCGCGAGCTTGGTGACATCGACCTCGACGAACGTGGTCAGCTGCGCGGTCTGCTGCATCGACGCCACCGCACGCTCGGCAACGACCTTGCGCAGACGCGACATCTTCTGCGTCGTGCCGCGCAGCGGGGAGACCTCGAGTGCGGGAGCTGCCGGAGCGGCCACCTCGGCGGCCGGTGCCTGCGAGGCCGTTTCGGCGGCCTTGAGGACGTCCTCCTTGCGGATGCGTCCTCCGACGCCGGTGCCGGTGACCTTCGTCAGGTCGACGCCCTGCTGGCTGGCCAGGCGGCGCACCAGCGGAGTCACGTAGAGCGAGTCGGAGTCGGAGTCGCTGGAAGCGGGTGCCTGCTGAGCCGGTGCCTGCTGCTGGGCCGGTACCTGCTGCTGGGCCGGTGCCTGCTGCTGGGCCAGTGCCTGCTGCTGGGCCGGTGCCTCCTGCTGGGCCGGTGCCTCCTGCTGGGCCGGTGCCTCCTGCTGGGCCGGTGCCTCCTGCTGAGCGGGCGCCTGCTGGGCCGGTGCCTCCTGCTGAGCGGGCGCCTGCTGGGCCGGTGCCTCAGGGGCCGCGGGTGCGCCGGATCCGATGCGGGCGAGGACCGCGCCGACCTCGACGGTCTCGTCTTCACCGGCCAGGATCTCCTGGAGGGTTCCGGCGACGGGCGACGGGATCTCGGTGTCGACCTTGTCGGTCGAGATCTCGAGCAGTGCCTCGTCGACCGCGACGTCGTCGCCCACCTGCTTCAGCCAGCGCGTGACGGTGCCCTCGGTGACGCTTTCGCCGAGTTCCGGCAGAACCACGTCCGTGGCGTCGCCCGATGCCGCAGGCGCGGACGGTCCGCTCTGGGCGGACTGCTGAGCGGCCTCGACCTCGTTCTCTGCCGGGGCTGCCGGCGACTGGGCCTGCTCGGCGGGTGCCTGCTGCTGCTCGGCCGGTGCTTCGGCAGCCGGGGCGTCGCCGCCCGACGACGCACCGCTGCCGTCGCCGATGCGCGCGAGAAGCGCGCCGACCTCGACGGTCTCATCCTCTGCGACGAGGATCTCTTCGATCACACCGCTGACGGGGGACGGGATCTCGGTGTCGACCTTGTCGGTCGAGATCTCCAGCAGGCCTTCATCAGCCTGAACGGTGTCGCCGACCTGCTTCAGCCAGCGAGTGACCGTGCCCTCGGTGACGCTCTCCCCGAGTGCGGGAAGGACCACGGCTGTGCTCATGTCGAGTCTCCTTCGGAAAATTGTGATGCCCCAAGCTTAGTGACCTGGGAGTCCATGGATATTGGTGCGTTCCTACAGCGCGTGCAGCGGTTTTCCGGCGAGTGCGAGGAAAGCCTCGCCGAGCGCTTCGCTCTGCGTGGGGTGCGCGTGGATGAGCGGCGCGATGTCTTCGGGATGCGCCTCCCAGGCCACGGCGAGCTGGCCTTCGGTGATGAGCTCCCCCACGCGGTCACCGAGCAGGTGCACACCGAGAACCGGGCCGTCCTTGCGGCGTACGACCTTGACCGTGCCGCTCGTGCCGATGATCTCGCTCTTGCCGTTGCCGGCGAGGTTGTACTCGTACGACACGATGCCATCGGCACCGTGCGCGGCGACGGCGGCCTCCTCGGTGATGCCGACCGACGCCACTTCGGGACTGCTGTAGGTCACGCGAGGGATCTGCGACTCGGGGGGAGTCGGCACGTCCATTCCCGCGATCCGCTCGGCCACCGCGATTCCCTGCTGGAAGCTCCGGTGTGCGAGCTGCAGACCCGGCACGATGTCGCCGACCGCCCAGACGCCGGGTACGGCGGTGCGCAGCTGCTCGTCGACCGTCACGAAGCCGCGCTCGAGGCTCACGCCCGCCTCCTCGAACCCGAGGCCTTCGGTCACCGGTCCGCGACCGACCGCGACGAGGAGGTAGTCGGCGGTGAAGCTCTTGCCGTCCTCGAGCGTCACGGTCACCTGCGCGTCGTCCTGCTCTGCCTTCGCGAAGCGCGTGCCGAGCGAATAGCGGATGCCGCGACGCCGGAAGGCACGCTCGAGGCCCTTGCTCATCGCGATGTCCTCGTTGGGGACGAGATGCGGCAGCGCTTCGACGATCGTGACCTCTGCGCCGAACGACTTCCAGACACTGGCGAACTCGACGCCGATGACGCCGCCACCCAGGATGATCACGCTGCCGGGCACCTCGTCGAGCGCCAGGGCGTGCTCGCTGGTGAGGATGCGCCCGCCGATCTCGAGACCGGGCAGCGACCGGCTGTACGAGCCGGTGGCGAGGACGACGTCCGTGCCCACGTAGCGGTCGTCGCCCACGACGACCGAGCGGTCGGCGTCGAGCCGGCCCTCTCCGGAGACCGTGGTGATGCCGCGCGCCTTGATGAGTCCCTCGAGGCCCTTGAATTTCTTGGCGACGATGCCTTCGCGGTACGAGCGAACTCCGGCCGCGTCGACCGTCTCGAGGGTCGCCGTCACGCCGACGGATGCCGCCGAGCGGACGTGGTCGGCCACCTCGGCGGCGTGCAGCAGGGCCTTGGTGGGTATGCAGCCCCGGTGCAGGCAGGTTCCGCCGACCTTGTCCTTCTCGATCAGGGCGACCTTCTTGCCCAGCTCGCTGGCGCGCAGCGCGGCCGCATAGCCGCCGCTGCCACCGCCGAGGACGACGAGATCGAACTCGTGCGTTGCCATCAGGACTCCTTCGCCGATGCCAGGGCGAAGGCGATGAGCGAGCGAACCGCGGCGCCGGTGGGGCCCTTTTCCGTGAACCCGTATGGCGCGCCCTTGTGCTCACCCGAGCCGGCGATGTCGAGGTGCACCCACGGGATGCGCGGCGCGTCCTCGGCATCCGATGTGCGGCCGATGAAGCGGCGCAGGAACAGACCGGCGAAGAGCGACCCGCCCGAGCGGTCGGCCATGTTCGCGTTCACCATGTCGGCGATCTGCGAGTCGAGGCTCTCCTCCATGAAATCGGGAAGCGGAAGCGGCCAGGCGTCCTCACCGACGGACTCGGCGGCGGCGAGGTACTCCGCGACCGCGTCGTCGTCTCCCATCACGCCCGTGTGGCGCATCCCGAGCGCCACGATGATCGCGCCGGTGAGCGTCGCGACGTCGATGATCACGTCGGGGTTCTCCCTGCTGGCGGCGACGAGCCCGTCGGCCATGACCAGGCGACCCTCGGCGTCGGTGTTCATCACCTCGACGGTCTGCCCGTCGAGCATCCGTAGCACGTCGCCGGGACGGGTGGCGCGGCCGGACGGCATGTTGTCGGCGATGCACAGGAACGCGGTGACCTGCACCGGCAGCCCGAGGGCGGCCACGGCTCGGACGGCGGCCAGCGAGGTGGCAGCGCCCGCCATGTCGAACTTCATCCCGACCATGCTGGCGGCGGGCTTGAGCGAGAGGCCACCGGTGTCGAAGGTGATGCCCTTGCCGACCAGCGCGATGTGGCGCGTCGCATCGGCGGGGGAGTACGACAGGCGCACCAGACGCGGGGGACGGTCCGATCCGCGCCCCACGCCGAGGATGCCGCCGTAGCCCTGCTCCTCGAGCTGACTCTCGTCGAGCACCTCGACCTCGATCGGAAGATCGGCGACCGCCTTCACAGCCTCGTCGGCGAGCTGAGCAGGGCTCTGCCACTCCGCGGGCACCGAGACGAGGTCCTTGACCAGGGCAACGGCCTCCGCGGCGGCGCGAGCATGCTCGAGCGCGCTCTCGCCGATCGTGGCGGCGTGCAGCACGATGGTCTCGGCGCGCGAGGGCTTCTTCTCGGAGCGGTAGTCGTCGAAGCGGTAACCGCCGAGCAGCGCGCCCTCCGCCGCCGCATCGGCGTACTGCTCGAGGTCGCCGGCGAAGCCCAGCGACACCGTCGCGAAGCCCGTCAGCGAGCGCACCGCGGTCGCGACGGCGTCGCGCACGGCCGCGGCATCCGGGGTCTTCCCCGCGCTGACGACGGCAAGCGGCAGCGACGTCACTGTCGGCAGGTGCACGCGGGCGTAAGCGGAGGCCGTTCCCTTGAATCCGATGCCTGCCAGGGTGTCGGCAAGCCCCTCGTATCCGCTCAGCGCGTCGGCGGCGGAGGAGGGATCGGGGATGACGAGCACAGCGGCGTCTGCGGTGCCTCCGGGGAACGGATCGGTCGTGTGGGTGATCACGGGAAGCGTCATGCCCCCATCCTATGGACGGCCTCCCACGGCCGGGCCGAGGCGCCCCGGCCGTGTTCGCTGTGAGCATGCACGGCGCCGCCCGAGCCGGGGACGCGACTCGTAGCATGGAGACATGCCGTCACCTGCTGACCTCTTCGAGTCGGTTCCCGGGGCACCCGATGTGCCGACCGGCCTGCCCCTGGTCATCCTGCTCACCGGCTTCACCGACGCCGGCAGCGCCGTCGCCGGCCTCATCGAGCACCTCGACGCGACGACCGACCCGAAGCCGCTCGCCGTGTTCGACAACGACGACCTGCTCGACTATCGCGCACGCCGCCCGATCGTGGTCTTCGACCAGGACCACCTGACCGAGTACCGCCCGGCGCGGCTCGAGCTCTCGCTGGCGCACGACGCGCTCGGCCAGTCGTTCCTCCTCCTCTCCGGTTACGAGCCCGACTTCGCGTGGAACGCGTTCGCGCGAGCCGTCGTCGACTTCGTGGAGGCGTTCCAGGTCTCGACCGTCACGTGGGTGCACTCGATCGCCATGCCCGTTCCGCACACCCGCCCGCTGGGCGTCACTGTCAGCGGCAACCGACGCGACCTCACCGCCGTGCACTCGGTGTGGCGCCCGCGCACCCAGGTTCCGGCGACCGCCGCGCACCTGCTCGAGTTCCGCCTGGCGGAGAACGACGTGCGCGTGGCCGGCTTCGTCCTGCTCGTGCCGCACTACCTCGCCGACACCGAGTATCCCGACACGGTCGTGGCCGCGGCCGACAAGCTGATGGCGGGCACCGGGCTGGTCCTGAGGATGGATGCCGTCCACGAGCGCAGCGAGGAGTTCCACGCCCGCGTCGCGGAGCAGGTGCAGGGCAGTGAGGAGCTGGTGCAGATGCTGCGCGGGCTCGAGCAGCGCTACGACGCGTACATGGCAGGCAGGGACGACACCGGTGACGAGGGCGGTTTCGACGAGCGCGACCTGCCCAGCGCCGACGAGCTGGCCGCGGAACTCGAGCGGTATCTGGCCACGCGTCGTCCGGGAGACGACGACAAGCAGCGCTGAGACGCGCGCGGATTCGGCGAATCGGAGAAAGCGGACGCGGTCGTGTGTGATAATGGATGCTCGACCCGTTGTCAACAGATTCCTCGCGGATGGACTTGACAAGGGTCTTACTAGTGTCCGAAACGGCTCGGAGCGCGCGCACCGCTCCGTGAAAGGCGAAACGTGACTCCTGCCACGAGCAAGAACCCCCGGACGAAGAAGACCGCTGCCGAGACCGAGGCCGTCGAGGCGGAGGTGACCGACGTCGCCGAGGCGACGCCCAAGAAGGCGACGAAGACCGCTGCGAAGGCTCCGGCCAAGAAGACCCCCGCCCGTCGCACAGCGAAGAAGAAGGACGACGAGACCCCGGTCGATGACGAGGGCGTCGAGACCGAGGACGGCGACGACGAGGAGGGCGACAAGAAGCCCGCCTTCACCGAGCCGCTGCCCACCGGCGCGATCGTCCTGACATCCAAGGACGAGGACGACGTTCCCGTCTACTCGACGCAGATCACCGGTGCGACCGCCGATCCGGTGAAGGACTACCTGAAGCAGATCGGAAAGGTCGCCCTGCTGAACGCGGCCGAAGAGGTCGAGCTCGCGATGCGGATCGAGGCCGGTCTGTTCGCCGAGGAGAAGCTGTCGACGATGTCGGCTGCCGAGAAGTCGAGCCAGCTCGGGCTCGACCTGCAGTGGGTGGCGCGCGACGGTCAGCGGGCCAAGAGCCACCTGCTCGGCGCGAACCTGCGCCTCGTCGTCTCGCTCGCCAAGCGCTACACCGGTCGCGGCATGCAGTTCCTGGATCTGATCCAGGAGGGCAACCTCGGACTCATCCGCGCGGTCGAGAAGTTCGACTACACCAAGGGCTTCAAGTTCTCGACGTACGCGACGTGGTGGATTCGTCAGGCGATCACCCGCGCCATGGCCGACCAGGCCCGCACCATCCGCATTCCGGTGCACATGGTCGAGGTCATCAACAAGCTCGCGCGCGTGCAGCGTCAGATGCTGCAGGACCTGGGCCGCGAGCCCACGCCCGAAGAGCTCTCGCGTGAGCTCGACATGACCCCCGAGAAGGTCGTGGAGGTGCAGAAGTACGGTCGTGAGCCGATCTCGCTGCACACCCCGCTCGGCGAGGACGGCGACAGCGAGTTCGGCGACCTCATCGAGGACACCGAGGCGGTCGTGCCGGCGGATGCCGTCGGGTTCACGATGCTCCAGCGCCAGCTCGAGCAGCTGCTGGACTCGCTGTCCGAGCGCGAGGCCGGTGTGATCCGGATGCGCTTCGGCCTCGGCGACGGACAGCCCAAGACCCTCGACCAGATCGGTGACACCTTCGGCGTGACGCGCGAGCGCATCCGTCAGATCGAGTCGAAGACGATGGCCAAGCTGCGTCACCCGAGCCGGTCGCAGTCGCTGCGGGACTACCTCGAATGATGCAGGCGACACCTCAGGCGCGCTCAGCCGGCCTGCGGTACGTCTTCCCCGTGCTGGCGGGCAAGCTCGCGCGTTTCGCGACCCGTCTGCGCGGGGGAGGGTCCGCATTCCCCGGATACCTCACCAACCGTCTCGCCCCGACGCTGCTGCCGACGCTGGCCGACCAGTTCCGCTACGGCGTCGTCTTCGTGCTGGGCTCGAACGGCAAGACCACGACGACGCACATGATCAGCGAGGTGCTGCGCGCGCACGGGCTGAGGGTGTTCACCAACCCGACGGGGGCCAACCTGCCGCAGGGGGTCACCAGCGCGCTGCTCGCCGACGCGACCCTCACCGGTCGCATCCGCGCCGACGTCGCTGTGCTCGAGATCGATGAGGGCTTCGCCGCCGACCTCGCCGATCGCCTCTCGCCGTCGGTGATCCTGTCGCTGAACGTGCAGGTCGATCAGCTGTACCGGTTCTACGAGACCGAGCGGGTCGCGGACATGATGCTGGAGGCCTCGAAGCGCGCCTCCGCGCATGTCGTCGTCAACCGCGACGACCCCTACCTGTCGAAGATCGACGTCGACGCGATGCGCGCACCCGTGACCTTCTTCGGAGTCGCGTCCGACATCGTCGCGTCCTCCGCGCACGGTCTGGCCAACGCGGTCGACACCCGCAGCGGCACGGCCGGCATCATCGACCGCGAGGCGTTCTCGGAGGTCCGCGAAGTCTCCGGTCGTGAGGTGGTCGTGAATGTCGGGGGAGCGGATGCCCGCATCACCCTGCCCGCACGAGGACTGCACTACGCGGCCGACGCTGCGGCCGCCCTGGCGGTCGCATCCGGCGTGCTCGGCGCCGATTTCGACGCATCGCGCGCCGCCGCCGGTTTCGCGAACATGGCTCCCGCCTACGGCCGCGGCGAGGTCATCCCGCTGCGTCGCGACCGCAACGGCGAGCAGGTCGAGTTCGTCATGTTCAAGAACGCTCCCAGCATTCAGATGAACCTGGACGCGCTCGACGGAACGCCCGAGCGCGCCTTGATCGCGATCGACGAGGGGACCCCCGACGTCTCTTGGCTGTACGACGTCGACTTCGCGGCGCTGCCGCGTGTGGACGTGGTCACCGGAGACAAGGCACATCAGCTGGCTCTGGCACTGGCTTACGCCGGCGTCGAGATCGGCGCCGTCGAGCCCGATATGGAGAAGGCGGTCGAGATCATGCGCTCGTTCCCCGAGACCGCGGCCGGCAAGCAGACATGGTTCGTCAACTACGAGCTGATGATGATCGGTCGCCGCATCCTCGGGTACGGCGATCAGGAGGTGGCGCGCCGATGACGCAGATCAGCATCGTCCAGCTGTATCCCGCCGAGCTGGGCATCACCGGCGACCGCGGCAACGTGCGCACCCTCGAGGAGCGGCTTCGTGCACGGGGCATCGAGTCGACCACCACCCTCGTCGGCGTCGGCGAGCGGCTGCCGGACGATGTGGACATCGTCGTCATCGGCAACGGACCGCTCTCGGCGCTGCGAGGCGTGCACGCGGACTTCCTCGCGCGCGCGGATGAGCTGCGCGCGCTGATCGCCGACGACCGCGCGCTGTTCGCGGTCGGCGGCTCGGCCGAGATGCTCGGCGAGCGCATCGACCTCACCGACGGCGACAGCGTGACGGGCCTGGGCGTCATGCCGTACCGCGTCGCACGCACCCGCGACCGCCGCGTCGGGTACATCACCGTCCGCACGCAGGATGCCGCGGTCGTCGGCTTTGAGGACCACGCCTCCGAGTGGACGCTGACCGATGAGACCGCCGCGTACGGCACGGTGGTCGCCGGGCGCGGAAGCTACGCGCGCGGGACTGCCC
The DNA here is from genome assembly GCF_028198145.1 of Microbacterium sp. nov. GSS16. Classification (NCBI taxonomy): domain Bacteria; kingdom Bacillati; phylum Actinomycetota; class Actinomycetes; order Micrococcales; family Microbacteriaceae; genus Microbacterium; species Microbacterium sp. nov. GSS16. The sequence goes on from NZ_CP116338.1 coordinate 2,178,070, forward strand.
GCGGAGAGTTCGTGCGCCACCGCAACGCCGTCACCGGCAACGTGCAGGGCCCGGTGCTGCCGCTCAACCCCGCCCTGGCCGATGTGCTCGTCGGCGCAGTGGCCACCCGTCGCGGCCTGGAGCTTCCGGCCGCGGCCGCGAGCTCGTTCGACGAGTACGCGAAGGGCGCACGCGATGCCATCGAGCGCTTCATCCACGACAAGGGCTTCAAGACCATCCAGCTCTGAGAGCGGGAGATCGTCATGACTGTCAGCAGTGCGCTGCCACGGGTGCTCCTCTCCCGAGGGGCGCTCGATCGAGCGGCGCGTGCTCTGGTCGCGCCGGGCGCGCGTGTCGACCTCCGGCACGACGGCTTCGGGCACGGTGCAGCTGACGTGCTCGCGGTGCTCGCCGAGGCGGGGGTCACGGATGTGATCGTCGACCCGGCCGACGTCGCTGCGGCATCCGCCCATGCCGATCTGAGCGTGCAGACCGACGGAGAGGCCGATGTCGACCCGGCCGCGCTCTTCGGGATCCCGGATGCCGCAGTCCAGGCGCCTCGCGAACCGGTGATGAGCCTGCAGGGCAGAGTGCTCTCGACCAAGTCGCTTCGCGCCGGGGAGGCCGTCTCGTACGGCTACACCCACCGGGCTGCCGATGACACGCGCGTCGCGCTGGTGACCGGGGGCTACGCCCAGGGCATCCCTCGGATCCTCGGCAATCGGGTGCGCGTCGGGATCGGCGATCGGATGCTCCCCATCGTGGGACGGATCGCCATGGACGTGTGCGTGGTCGACCTGGAGGGCGGCGAGGTCGACGACGGCGCGCCCGTCGTGTACTTCGGCGGTCGCGGGGGCGCTCGAGACGGGCTGGCAGGTTGGTCGGCGGTGAGCGGACTCACCCCGCTCGAGATTGCCGTGGTGATAGGGCGGCACGGACAGAAGGAGTGGACCGCATGAGCGGACCTCTGCTCGAGATCTCGCGGAGCGCGTTCCGACACAACGTCACGGCGGTGCGACGACGCCTGGCGCCGTCCGAGCTGCTGCTCGTCATGAAGGACGACGCGTACGGTCTCGGCATAGACTGGGCTGTCGCCGAGGCGTCCGCGGTCGGGGTGCACTGGTTCGGGGGCTATGACATCCCGACGGCGCTGCGCATTCGCACTCTGACCGATCGGCGGGTGTACGCCTGGGCCACATCACCGCGTACGGAGATCGCGCAGGCGATCGCCGCGGACGTCGACCTCGGTGTGGGATCGGCCGCCTATCTCGACGATGTGATCGCGGAGGCCGAAGCCGCGGGCGCACGGGTGCGCGTGCATCTCAAGATCGACACGGGCCTGCATCGCAACGGCTTCCGTCCCGAACAGTGGCACGACGCGGTCTGCACCGCACGAGCCGCCGAGCGACGCGGCAGCATCAGCATCTCGGGTGTGTGGAGCCACCTCTCCGAGGCCAGCGACGCCGACGACGACGCATCCCAGCGGGTGTTCCTCGATGCGGTGGAGCAGCTCGTCGCCGCCGGTGGCGAGCCCGAGGTGCTGCACCTCACCGCGTCCGCTGCTGCGTGGTGGCGCCCCGAGCTGCGAGGCTCGCTGAGTCGCGTCGGCGCGTTCTGCTACGGCATCCGATCGGCGGACGGACCGCCGCTGGACAGTCTCAGGCTGATCGCCCGGCTCAGCGCCCCGGTGGAAGAGGTCGCAGCCGATGCCGTCCGCGTCGGGATCGGAGCCTTCCACGGCCTGCCGTCCATCCTGCGCGGAGCGGAGGTCGCGACGCCCGGCGGATCGCGTCGCATCATCGACATCGGCGGCGACGCCCTCACGGTCGAGCCATGGGAAGGCGCGAGCGCGGGTCAGCGTGTTGTGCTGTTCGGCCCCGGCACGCAGGGCGAGCCGGATGCGACAGCCCTCGCCGAGCGAGTGGACACGGTCGGCGAGGAGATCATCACCAGGCTGACCCCCGCGGTGCGACGACTCGTGGTCGACTGAGCCGCTCAGGCCTCGATGAGGCGGGCGGTCTCGTCGTGCCACGAGGTGGCGACGGCGCGCAGCTTCTCTTCGTACTTGCGTCCGTGGTGCGCGCAGAACAGCATCTCGGTGCCGTTCACCTCGGCGGCGATGTACGCCTGCGCCCCACAGGAGTCGCAGCGGTCCATCGCGGTGAGGCGGTACTCGACGGTCTCGCGCTCAGTCGTGGCGTTCATCTCGGTGCCTCCTCAGCGGTTCAGATCCTTGCGATCGTGCTCAATACAACCACGCGCGTGCTGTGTGCATGCCCGGATCGGCGCGTGTTTCGCTGTGCGCGTACGCGCGGCCGACTGCCTTGCCGCGCGGGGAGTGTCGCGGTCCTGCCCGTGCCCGCGCGGAAATAGAATCGATGACTGTGACTGCCGAGTACTCCGCCCACCATCTCCAGGTTCTCGAGGGCCTCGAGGCCGTGCGCAAGCGTCCCGGCATGTACATCGGCTCGAACGGGTCGCCCGGTCTCATGCACTGCCTGTGGGAGATCATCGACAACTCGGTCGACGAGGCCGTCGCCGGCAACGGCACGAAGATCGACATCACGCTGCACGACGACGGAAGCGTCGAGGTGGCCGATCGTGGCCGCGGCGTCCCTGTCGACGTCGAACCGCGCACCGGACTCACCGGCGTCGAGGTCGTCTACACCAAGCTGCATGCGGGTGGGAAGTTCGGCGGCGGCTCGTACGCCGCATCGGGCGGCCTGCACGGTGTCGGTGCGTCGGTCGTGAACGCTCTCTCGGAGCGCCTCGACGTCGAGGTCGACCGCGGGGGCAAGACCTATGCCATGTCGTTCCATCGCGGCGAGCCCGGCATCTTCGCCGATGACGGCGAGCCTCGCCCCGACGCGCCGTTCACGCCGTTCGAGCAGCAGAGCGAGCTGCGCGTGATCGGCAAGGTCGCCAAGGGCGTCACCGGCACCAGGGTGAGGTACTGGGCCGACCGGCAGATCTTCACGAAGGACGCCGCCTTCCAGCTTCCCGAGCTCGAGACCCGGGCGCGTCAGACGGCCTTCCTCGTGCCGGGCCTCGAGATCGAGATCCGCGACGCCCGCCCGCTTGCCACCCCGGCGGCGGAAGGGAATGCGTCTGCGGAGCCGCGCGTGACCTCGTACCTGTACGAGGGCGGCATATCCGAGTTCGTCGAATTCCTCGCATCCGACGCGCCAGTAACCGACACGTGGCGCATCCAGGGCAGCGGGCGCTTCACCGAGACCGTGCCGGTGCTGCAGTCCGACGGGCACATGAAGGCCACCGAGGTCGAGCGCGAGTGCGAGGTCGATCTCGCGTTGCGCTGGGGCACCGGGTACGACACCACGATCCGCTCGTTCGTGAACATCATCGCCACGCCCAAGGGCGGCACGCATCAGCAGGGCTTCGAGCAGGAGCTGCTGAAGACCCTGCGCGGGCAGGTGGAGCAGAACGCCCGACGCCTCAAGGTCGGTAACGACAAGCTCGAGAAGGACGACGTGCTGGCCGGCCTCACGGCGGTGCTCACCGTCACCGTCCCCGAGCCGCAGTTCGAGGGGCAGACGAAAGAGGTGCTCGGCACGCCCGCCGTGCGCACGATCGTCGCGCAGGTGGTGCGCAAGCAGCTCGCCGAGCGCTTCGCCTCGACCAAGCGCGACGACAAGAGCCAGGCGTCGATGCTGCTCGACAAGATCGTCTCGGAGATGAAGGCTCGTCTCTCGGCTCGCGCTCACAAGGAGACGCAGCGGCGCAAGACGGCGCTGGAGTCGTCGTCGCTGCCCGCGAAGCTCGTCGACTGCCGCTCGAAGGACTTCGAGCAGAGCGAGCTGTTCATCGTCGAGGGAGACTCCGCGCTCGGCACCGCCCGGCACGCACGCAACAGCGAGTTCCAGGCGCTGCTGCCGATCCGCGGCAAGATCCTCAATGTGCAGAAGGCGTCGATCAGCGACATGCTCGGCAACGCCGAGTGCGCGGCGATCATCACGACGATCGGCGCAGGCTCCGGCCGCTCCTTCGACCTCAGCGCCGCTCGCTACGGCAAGGTGATTTTGATGAGCGACGCCGACGTCGACGGCGCGCACATCCGCACGCTGCTGCTCACCCTCTTCTTCCGCTACATGCGACCGCTCGTCGAGGCGGGTCGCGTGTACTCGGCCGTTCCGCCGCTGCATCGGGTGATCGTCATGAACCCGGGCTCGAAGCCGAACGAGACCATCTACACGTATTCCGAGGCCGAGTTGCACGCGCTGCTCACGAAGCTGCAGAAGGCCGGCAAGCGCTGGCAGGATCCGATCCAGCGCTACAAGGGCCTGGGCGAGATGGATGCCGATCAGCTGGCCAATACGACCATGGAGAAGTCCGGTCGTCTGCTGCGGCGCGTGACGATCGACGACGCCGAGTCGGCTGACGCCGCGGTGCGCACCTTCGAGCTGCTGATGGGCAGCGAGGTCGCCCCGCGCCGGGAGTTCATCATGACCTCGAGCGACCGTCTCAGCCGCGAGGCCATCGACGCCTGAGCCCCCGCAGCTCCCACCCCCATTGGGTCCCTGAGCCCAGTGGGGTCCCTGACCTGCCGAAGGGGCCTCAGTGAACTGGGTCCCTGACCGCGCCGAAGGGTCAGCCGATCGCGGTGCCGACCGACCCGATCACGGCGTCCAGCGGCTGGCCCGAGCCATCGCGCTTCGCGCCGGAGGCGGGCAGGACGCGAGCTGCGCCGTCTGTCCCCACTGCGCGCGGGTCGACGCCGGCCCAGGCCAGGCGGAGCCCGTCCTCGCCCTTGAGGAGCGCGTGCGCCCGCACCCCTCCGGTGGCCCGGCCCTTGGCGGGGAACTCGGCGAACGACGAGACCTTGGCGCGGCCGGCGTCAGCGCCGGCGAGCGTGCCCTCGGAACCCGAGACCGTCACCACCACGGCCTCATCGGCCGAGTCGATCACCGTGAACGAGATGACCTGACTCTTCGGCCCGAGCTTCATGCCGGCCATTCCGCCGGCGGGTGCCCCCTGCGGGCGCACGTTCGACGCCGAGAAGTGCAGCAGCTGAGCATCCGAGGTGATGAAGACGAGCTCTGCGTGGTCAGGGGCGGGTGCCGCACCCACGACGACGTCCTTCGGCTTCAGCCCGATGACCTCCAGCTCGGGGCGCACCGCCAGGGTCGACGGCACGACGCGCTTCACGACGCCGTCCCTGGTGCCGAGAGCGAGGGGCGTGTCGTCGTCGAACCGGATGAGAGCGATGACCCGCTCACTGCGATCGGTCAGTCCGAGATAGTCGGAGATGCGCACACCGGCGCCCAGACCGACCGACGAGGCGGGGACGGCGGGGATGTCGACGGGGGTGAATCGCACGACGCGCCCGGCCGTCGTGACCGCGCCGATCTCGCTGCGCGTGGTCGTCTCCAGTCGCGCCTGGATGGCATCGTGCTTGCTGCGACGCGGGGGCGTCGTGATGACACCGCCGGGCTCGAGGTCGATGCGCACGGCGCGGCCCGTGGTCGACAGCAGCAGCGTGGTCGGCGCGTCGGCGATCTGCAGCTCCGCCGCCGACTTCGTCGTGCGCGCCTTGGGTGGGGCAGCGTTCAGCAGCAGGGTGCGCCGGTGCGTGCCGAACTGCTCGGCCACGGCATCCAGCTCGCGTGCGACCTGCGCCCGCAGCAGCGCGGGATCGGCGAGCAGGGTCTCGAGCTCGGCGATCTCGGCGAGCAGCTTGTCGCGCTCGGCCTCGAGCTCGAGACGCGAGAACTTGGTGAGGCGGCGCAGCCGCAGCTCGAGGATGTACTCGGCCTGCACCTCGTCGAGCTCGAACACCTGCTGCAGGCGCGAGCGAGCAGCCTCCGAGTCGTCGGACGAGCGGATGACCTGGATGACCTCGTCGATGTCGAGGATGGCCACCAGCAGGCCGCGCACGAGATGCAGTCGCTCGTTGCGTCGCGCCAGACGATAGCGGCTGCGCCGGGTCACGACCTCGATGCGGTGCTGCAGGTAGACCCGCAGCAGCTCTTTCAGGCCCAGCGTGCGCGGCTGGCCGTCGACGAGCGCGACGTTGTTGATCGAGAAGGACTCCTCGAGGGGCGTGAAGCGGAACAGCTGCTCGAGCACCGCCGCCGGGTCGAATCCGGTCTTGACGGTGATCACCAGGCGCAGGCCGTTCTTGCGGTCGGTCAGATCCTGCACATCGCTGATGCCCTGCAGCTTCTTGGCGGTGACCGCATCCTTGAGCTTCTCGATGACGCGCTCGGGCCCGACCTGGTACGGCAGCTCGGTGATGACGATGCCGGTCTTGCGCGGCCCGAGCGGTTCGATCGAGGTCTTCGCCCGCAGGCGGAAGGCGCCGCGACCCGTTTCGTACGCGTCCCTGACCCCGTCGAGACCCATGAGGATGCCGCCGGAGGGGAAGTCGGGACCCGGCACGAACTCCATCAGCTCGGCGGTGGTCGCCTCGGGGTTCTCGAGCAGGTGGGTGGCGGCCGCGACCACCTCGATGAGGTTGTGCGGCGCCATGTTCGTGGCCATGCCGACGGCGATGCCGCTGGCGCCGTTGACGAGCAGGTTGGGGAATGCGGCCGAGAGCACGGCCGGCTGCTGGAACTGCCCGTCGTAGTTGGGCACGAAGTCGACGACGTCCTCGTCGAGGCTCTCGGTCATAGCCAGAGCGGATGCCGCAAGACGCGCCTCGGTGTACCTCGACGCCGCCGGGCCGTCATCCAGCGAGCCGAAGTTGCCGTGCCCGTCGACCAGGGGCACGCGCAGCGCGAAGTCCTGCGCGAGCCGCACGAGGGCGTCGTAGATGGCGGAGTCGCCGTGCGGATGCAGCTTGCCCATCACCTCGCCGACGACGCGCGCGCTCTTGACGTGGCCGCGATCGGGGCGCAGGCCCATCTCGGCCATCTGGTACAGGATGCGCCGCTGCACCGGCTTCAGCCCGTCGCGCGCGTCGGGCAGCGCGCGCGAGTAGATCACCGAGTAGGCGTACTCGAGGAACGAGCCCTGCATCTCCTGCGAGAGGTCGATGTCCTGGATGCGCTCCTGAACGGGCTCGGATGACGAGGGCTTTGGCATGGACTTCCTGCTGGTCGCTCGGTGCGGACTCGCAACAACGCTCGGGCGCGGTGCGTCGGGCCACCTGTGCGAGACTGACCCGGATGCCTCTCATCCTACCGACCAGCCTTGATTCGACGCGGAACATCAGCGGGGTGGCGCCGCAGCTGCTCGCCTCGCTGCGCGGCGGATCCGCCGACCTCCCCGCCGTGCGGTCGACCGTGCTGGTGGTCGTGGACGGGCTGGGCGCCCTGTCGCTGCGCGCGCACGCGGGGCACGCACGCACGCTGTCATCGGCGATGGCGAAGAAGGACGTCGCGGGGGCCGTGTTCCCGACGACGACGGCAGCCGCACTGACCAGTCTGCTCACGGGAGCGGCTCCCGGTGCGCACGGACTGGTCGGCTACCGCGTGCGCGAGCCGGAGTCCGACGCGCTGGTGAACCTGCTCAGCGGGTGGGAGGCGGGAGGCATCGACCCGCTGCAGTGGCAGACCACTCCGACCGTGTTCGAGCAGGCCGCAGCGGCCGGGCATCCGGTCTTCGCTCTCGGGATCCCGGCCTACGCCGGCAGCGGATTCTCAGCCGCGACCCTGCGCGGCGCGGACTTCCGCTCGGCGCGCAGTGCGGCCGAGCGAGTGGAGCTGGCCTGGCAGCTGGCGGATGCCCACGACGGAGCCCTCGTGTACTGCTACCTGCCGGAGGTCGACAAGGCGGGTCATCGGCACGGCGTCGATTCAGCCGAGTGGGTCGCCGCTCTCGAGGACATCGACGCCGCGCTGGCGCGGCCGGTGCCCGACGGGGTGGGCGTGCTGGTCACCGCCGATCACGGGATGATCGATGTGCCGCAGCACCGTCATCTCGTTCTGGATGCCGCAGGCGGCTGGCATGACGGCATCCGGCACATTGGAGGCGAGCCGCGGATGCTGCACGTCTACGCCGAGCCGGATGTCGACCACGCGGCCCTGCTGGCGCGCTGGCGACGCGATCTGGAGGGGACGGCGGACGTGGTGGGGCGCGTCGAGGCGATCGACGCCGGCCTGTTCGGCCCGGTGGTCTCGGATGCCGTGCGCCAGCGCATCGGCGACCTGCTCGTCATCGCCCGTGGCAATGTCGCCCTCTACGACGCCGAGGCCGAGGACCAGCGCGGGCGCGGCATGGTCGGGCAGCACGGTGCGCTGACGCCGGAGGAATGGCGTGTGCCGTTCATCCGGCTCGGCGCCTTCGGGCGCTGACGCGGTTGAGTCCCTGAGCCTGTCGAGGGGTCACTCGTCTGTGCGCGCTCCGAACACGATCTCGTCCCAGGAGGGCATGGCGTTGCGCCGCTTGCGGCGCCCGCTCGGCTGCTCGGCGGCGGGCTCTGCAGCCGGCTTCGCCGCGGTCGATTCTTCTTCGGACTCGTCCAGCGCGTCGAAGAGCGCCAGCGGCGACGCGTCCTCCTCCTCGCTCTCTTCGAACAGTGGGGCGGACTCGCGCTGGCCACGGCGGCGACGCAGCGCCTCGAGCAGGTCCGCGGTCTCGGAGCTCGTGCGGTGCTCGTCGGGTGCGCGGCGGGCCGCGGCATCCTGAACGGCCGCGCTCGAGTGCTCTGCGGCGGGGGAGTCCTCACCCTCCTCAGGCGGCGGAAGCAGGCGCGGTCCGAATGCCCCCGAGTCGAAGCGGCTGTCGTCCTTGTAGGGCGAGACGCGCTCCGCCTCGACGGCGCGGAGGCGGGGGATGAGCCCTTCGGGAAGGGAGCCCTGCCGGGAGAGCTGCGCGGCATCGGCATTGATCGGCGACAGCGTGCTGCGGCGGGGGTCGAACGTCCATCGCGCGTCGTGTGCGACCTCGTTCGCCGTGAACTCGAGCTTGACCGTCCAGCCGGCCTCGTCCTTCCAGCTCGCCCAGCGCTCGTCCGATGCCGCCAGGTCAGCCAGCTTCTCGCGCACGGCCGAGCCGAAGGTCGGCTGCGCATCGGGCTCGACCTCGCTGCCGATCAGCACCGGCACAGCGAGCGCCTGGTTGACGATGTGCTCTCGCTCGGCGAGGACGGGGCCCTCGAAGCGCGCCACATCCGACTCGCTCACGCCGAGCAGCGCCGCGACCTCGGCGGCGGTCAGACCTGCGCGGATCTGCGCCTGGATGTCGCGCGGGCTCGCGGCCAGACGAGCCGGAGCGGGCTCCGCCTCGCGGGTCGCTCGACGCACCTCGCGATGCAGGACGTCGTCGATGGGCAGCGCGAATCGCTGACCGGACTCGGTGGCGAGGACGAGGACTCCCGCTTCCGTTCCGACGATGGTGACGTTTTCCATGCTGATGCCCCTCTGGTGGGTGTGCGTTCATGGTGTCACGCGCACCGTGATCGGGCGGGGAATACCGTGGGCGTGCCGCGAGTTTCCCCGACCGGGCCTGAGGGCATTTGCTAATTGGTGCTCAGTCGTGCAAACTATGGCCCGCCGATCACCCGAAATCGGATCCCCCCACCCCCACGATCACCGCACCACGGAAGTGGAGAATCACCGCATGGCAACCGATTACGACGCCCCTCGCAAGAGCGAAGACGACTCAGAGTCGATCGAAGCCCTCAAGGAGCGCGTGCCGAGCACCCAGTCCGGTGCCGGCGATGTCGAGGACTCCGACAACCCCACCGGGTTCGAGCTCCCCGGCGCCGACCTCTCCGACATGGAGCTCGATGTCGTCGTGCTGCCCGCGCAGCAGGACGAGTTCACCTGCATGAGCTGCTTCCTCGTGAAGCACCGCTCGCAGCTCGATCACGACGGCGCCGACGGCCCGATCTGCAAGGAATGCGCCGCCTGATCACCGACACGCACGCGCCCCGGCCTGATGGCTCGGGGCGCGTTCTGTGTCTCGGGTCCGACCGTGGTCAGCGGCGTCAGCCGCACTGAGCTCGTGCCGCCCGGATCGCGGCGGCCAGGCGGTCGGGTGTCCGCGAGGAGATCGTCCAGCTGTTCATGGGGTCGTCGGGATCGGTGACGGGCACGACGACCACGCCGTCGATCCCGCCGCGGAGGAGGTTCCACCCGTCCCTGGCGATCTGATGCGTGCGCCGCGCCCTGGCATCCTCACCGGAGAACTCGGCGGGCTCGCCCAGCCACACGGCATCGATGTGCGCGCGGCCCGCGTGCAGCACGCCGTCGATCACTCGGACGGTGGGGGAGAGCACGATGCTCAGCGTCACCAGCACGAGCGAGACGCCCCCGCCGACCAGCAGCGCCAGGCTCGCATCCAGGGGCGTCAGCACGAGCGAGACCATCGGTCCCGCGAGGGCGATGGTGACCAGCAGCCACAGGCCGGGGGACAGTCGTTCGCGGTAGGTCTCACGCGTGTCGGAGTGGATGTTCTGCATTAGCCTCATGGGGTGACTCATTCCGTTGCCGTCCCCATTATCTCGGCGAACGCGCCGTTCTACGCGCACCCCGGAGACGCCGGGGCGGATCTGCTGTCGGCCGAGGCCGTCCGGCTCGAGCCGGGCGAGCGCGCGCTGATCGGCACCGGCGTGCGCATCGCGCTACCCGAGGGCTACGCGGCATTCGTCGTGCCGCGCAGCGGCCTCGCCGCCAAGCACGGCATCACCGTGGTGAACTCGCCCGGCACCGTCGATGCGGGCTACCGGGGCGAGATCAGAGTCAGCCTGCTCAACACCGACAGCAGGGAAGCGTACGATGTGGCGGTCGGCGACCGCATCGCGCAGCTCATCGTGATGCCCGTCGTGCAGGCGCATTTCGAGCCCGTCGACGAGCTGCCCGAGAGTGCGCGCGGTGACGGCGGATTCGGGTCGACCGGCTATACCCAGGGAAAGAGCGAATGACTGAAGAGATCGAACCCACGCTGAAGTCCGCACCGGCCGATCGCGCGACCGCCGGCCCGTTCGACGACAGCGAGGCGAACCCCGTTCGTCCGTACATCGACCTCGGCGGCATCAAGGTGCTGCCCCGCGAGGGTCTGAACCTGCGCCTCGAGGTCGAGGAGCAGAGCAAGAGGATCGTGGCAGTGGGGCTCGACTACGCCGGCTCGTCGCTGCAGGTGCAGCCTTTCGCCGCGCCGCGCTCGCGCGGCCTGTGGGATGAGACGCGGGTGCAGCTGCGCGAACAGATCCGCACGCAGGGCGGGCGGGTCGAGGAGCGCGAGGGCACCCTGGGCAGGGAGCTTCTCGCCGAGGTGCCCGCGACGGCCGCGGAGGGGTCAGGCATGCGGCTGGCGCGCTTCGTCGGCGTAGACGGTCCGCGGTGGTTCCTGCGCGGAGTCATCGGCGGTGATGCGGCCTCCGATCCGTCCGCCGCCGAGCAGGTCGAGGACCTGTTCCGCTCGATCGTCGTCGTGCGAGGCGCGACGCCGATGCCGCCGCGCGATCTGATCCCCCTGAAGATGCCCTCCACGCCGGGATCGGCGTGACGCAGGCGAACGACCGGGGCGAGTCGCGCGCTCCCGCCCATTCCTCGCCCGTGCCCGCGGGATCACCCGAGCCCGCCGGATCACCCGAGCCCGCTGGATCACCCGAGCCGTCGGCGGCCGACGTCATCGGCGCCGCTCTCGGCGGCGCCGCCCGCCGTGCCGGGCTGAGCTCGGAGACCGACGAGAGCGCCCACCGGGTCGTGTGGAGTGCGATGGGCGGATGGCGCGGGATCGTGGAGTCGGTGCTGCCCAGTCTCGCGTTCGTGATCCTGTTCACCCTCCGGCCCGACCCGCTGCTGCTGTCGCTCGGCGTGTCGGTCGGGATCGCCGCCGTGTTCACGATCGTCCGGCTCGTGCAGAAGTCACCACCGGCTGCGGCGTTCGGCGGTCTGGTCGCCGCGGCTGCGGCTGCCGGGCTGGCGCTGTGGACGGGACGCGGCGCCGACAACTTCATCCCCGGTCTGATCACGAACGCGCTCTACGGCACGGTGATGGTCGTCGCCGCCCTGATCGGCTGGTCGATCATCGGCCTCGCCGTCGGATTCCTGATGGGGGAGGGCACCGCGTGGCGCGACGACCGACGCAAGCGCCGCGCCTTCTTCTGGCTCGGACTCGCCTGGGGCGCGCTGTTCCTGTTGCGCCTGGCGGTGCAGCTGCCGCTGTACCTCACGGATCAGGTCACCCTGCTCGGCACCCTCAAGCTGGTCATGGGTCTGCCGCTGTTCGCACCCATGGTCGCCGTGACGTGGCTGGTCGTCCGAGCGCTCTACCGGCGCGTCGAGTAGCCGCCGAGCGGCGTCTCTTCTGCTAGATTTATCTCGACGTCAAGATAAATTGCTCATTCCGCCGAGCGGTCGTCCGGCGCAGACTGGTAAGGCAGGCCTTGCTAGCCCTGGTGCTCACTCGGCGAGCAAGATGGAAGCGCCTGTCGCTCCCATCCGATCAGAAGGAGACGGATTCGTGTCCACGGTGAACAGCTTCGGTGCCAAGAGCACCCTGACAGTCGGCAGCACCGACTACGAGATCTTCCGCATCGATTCGGTCCCCGGCAGCGAGAAGCTCCCCTTCGCTCTGAAGGTGCTCCTCGAGAACCAGCTGCGCACCGAGGACGGCGCGAACGTGACGAAGGCGCAGATCGAGGCGCTCGGATCGTGGGACCCCACCGCGGAGCCCGACACCGAGATCCAGTTCACGCCGGCGCGCGTGGTCATGCAGGACTTCACCGGCGTGCCCTGCATCGTCGACCTCGCCACCATGCGCGAGGCCGTCACGGCGCTCGGCGGCGACCCGAACCGCATCAACCCGCTCTCTCCCGCCGAGATGGTGATCGACCATTCCGTCATCGCCGACCTGTTCGGTCGACCTGACGCGATCGAGCGCAACGTCGAGATCGAGTACCAGCGCAACGGCGAGCGCTACCAGTTCCTGCGCTGGGGCCAGACCGCGTTCGACGACTTCAAGGTCGTGCCCCCCGGCACCGGCATCGTGCACCAGGTGAACATCGAGCACCTCGCCAAGGTCATCTACGACCGCACCGTCGACGGCGTGCTGCGCGCATACCCCGACACGTGCGTCGGCACCGACTCGCACACCACGATGGTCAACGGACTCGGCGTGCTCGGCTGGGGCGTCGGCGGCATCGAGGCCGAGGCGGCGATGCTCGGTCAGCCGGTGTCGATGCTCATCCCGCGCGTGGTCGGCTTCAAGCTCACCGGCGAGATCCCCGCAGGCGTCACCGCCACCGACGTCGTGCTCACAATCACCGACATGCTGCGTCAGCACGGCGTGGTCGGAAAGTTCGTCGAGTTCTACGGCGCCGGTGTGGCATCCGTCCCCCTCGCGAACCGCGCGACCATCGGCAACATGTCGCCGGAGTTCGGGTCGACTGCGGCGATGTTCCCCATCGACGACGTGACCATCGACTACCTGCGCCTCACCGGCCGTGACGAGCACGCTGTCGAGCTCGTCGAGCAGTACGCCAAGGCGCAGGGCCTCTGGCACGACGCCGACAAGGAGCCCTCGTACTCCGAGTACATGGAGCTCGACCTGTCGACGGTCGTCCCCTCGATCGCCGGACCCAAGCGCCCGCAGGACCGCATCCTGCTCGCCGAGGCGAAGAGTCAGTTCGAGAAGGACATCCTGAACTACACCTCCGCGAACGAGGCCTCGGTCGAGGTCGAGGGCACGTTCCCGGCATCCGACCCCGGCAATGCGCCAGGTGTCGAGCGCGAGCACGTGTCGGAGGAGGGCGTCTCGTACCAGCACGAGAGCGCGCACCAGCACTCCATGCTCGCCTCGAGCGGCGACCACGGCGCATCCAACCCGGTCAAGGTGACGACCCCCGAGGGTCAGGACTACATCCTCGACAACGGCGCGGTGACCCTGGCCGCCATCACCTCGTGCACCAACACGTCGAACCCGTCTGTGATGATCGCAGCCGGCCTTCTCGCCCGCAAGGCGCGTGAGAAGGGCCTCAAGCAGAAGCCGTGGGTGAAGACCACGCTCGGCCCCGGCTCGAAGGTCGTAACCGACTACTACGAGAAGTCCGGCCTCGACAAGGATCTCGAGGGTCTCGGCTTCTACACGGTCGGCTACGGCTGCACGATCTGCATCGGCAACTCCGGCCCCCTGATCGAAGAGGTCTCGGCGGCGATCAACGAGCACGACCTCGCGGTCACGGCGGTGCTCTCGGGCAACCGCAACTTCGAGGGACGCATCAGCCCCGATGTGAAGATGAACTACCTGGCCAGCCCGCCGCTCGTGGTCGCGTACGCCCTCGCCGGCTCGATGCACTTCGACTTCGAGACCGACCCGCTCGGTCAGGACGAGGCCGGCAACGATGTCTTCCTGAAGGATATCTGGCCCGCCGCCGACGAGGTGCAGGAGATCATCGACTCGTCGATCTCGCGCGACCAGTTCATCAAGCAGTACGCCACCGTCTTCGACGGCGACGAGCGCTGGAAGAACCTGCCGACGCCGACCGGTCCGATCTTCGAGTGGGACGACGCGTCGACGTACGTGCGCAAGGCGCCCTACTTCGACGGAATGGAGCTCACCCCCGCGCCCGTCACCGACATCACCGGTGCTCGCGTGCTGGCCACGCTGGGCGACTCGGTCACCACCGACCACATCTCGCCCGCCGGCAACATCAAGGCCGGCACGCCGGCCGCGCAGTACCTCACCGAGCACGGCGTCGAGCAGCGCGACTTCAACTCCTACGGATCGCGTCGAGGCAACCACGAGGTGATGATCCGCGGCACGTTCGCGAACATCCGCCTGAAGAACGCCCTGGTCAAGGCCGTCAACGACGGTCAGCAGATCGAGGGCGGCTTCACCCGCGACTTCACCCAGGAGGGCGGTCCGCAGGCGTACATCTACGACGCGTCGCAGAACTACCAGGATCAGGGCATCCCGCTGGTGATCTTCGGCGGCAAGGAGTACGGCTCTGGCTCGTCGCGCGACTGGGCGGCCAAGGGCACCAACCTGCTCGGCGTCAAGGCGGTCATCACCGAGAGCTTCGAGCGCATCCACCGCTCCAACCTCATCGGCATGGGCGTCGTCCCGCTGCAGTTCCCGGCGGGAGAGACCTGGGAGTCGCTCGGCCTCGACGGTACCGAGGTCATCTCGATCGAGGGTCTGACCGCCCTCAACGAGGGCACCACGCCGAAGACGGTCAAGGTCACGGCCACCCCGAGCGAGTTCTCGGCAGAGGGTCGCGAGCCCATCACCTTCGATGCGGTCGTCCGCATCGACACCCCCGGTGAGGCGGACTACTACCGCAACGGCGGCATCCTGCAGTACGTGCTGCGTTCGCTGGTCTGACGCGAGCAGACGAGGGCCCGGATGCCTCGGCATCCGGGCCCTCGTCGTATCGCGCGGTAGAATATCCGGATGCGCGCGCCGTCTCCGGCGTGCGGTCAACGTCGCGGAAGGACGTCCATGCCGATCCTGCCGAGCATCACCGGCCCCCGAGATCTCGATCGACTCTCCAACGGGGAAATGGTCGAGCTGGCGGCTGAGATCCGAGCATTCCTGGTCGAGAACGTCGCTCGCACCGGCGGGCACCTCGGGCCGAACCTCGGCGTCGTCGAGCTCACGATCGCCCTGCATCGGGTGTTCTCCTCACCCGACGATCCGATCATCTTCGACACCGGGCACCAGTCGTACGTGCACAAGCTGCTCACCGGTCGCCAGGACTTCTCGAACCTCCGCTCGCGGGGCGGGCTCGCCGGCTACCCGCAGCGCTCCGAGAGCGTGCACGACGTCGTCGAGTCGTCGCACGCGTCGAGCTCGCTGAGCTGGGCCGACGGCATCTCACGGGCGCTGACCGCGACCGGTCGCGCTGATCGGCACGTCGTCGCGGTCGTCGGCGACGGCGCGCTGACCGGCGGGATGACCTGGGAGGCGCTGAACAACATCAGCGACGACAACGAGCGCAATCTGGTCATCGTCGTCAACGACAACGGCCGCTCCTACGCTCCGACGATCGGCGGCATGTCGCGCTATCTCAATCGCGTGCGCACCGCGGGCATGTACCGCGAGATGCACCGGAAGTCCGATCGTCTGTTCCGCGCGTTCGGCCCGCTCGGCCGCGCGGTGTTCCGCGGCGTGCGCGGTGGCACGCACGGATTCCTCTCGCGCTTCGCGAACAACGTCGCGCTGTACTCCAACCTCGACATCAAGTACCTCGGCCCGGTCGACGGCCACGACGTCGAGGCGCTCATCGAGACGCTGCGATACGCGAAGGACTACGGCGCCCCTGTCATCGTGCACGCCATCACCGAGAAGGGGCGCGGCTACCAGCCGGCGCTCGACGATGTGGCCGACCAGTTCCACGCCGTGGGTCGCATCGATCCGAAGACGGGCGGCGCTCTGTCGTCGTCGTCCGGCACGTCGTGGACCTCGGTCTTCTCCGACGCGCTCGTCGAGATAGGCAGCCGTGATGACAAGGTCATCGCGATGACCGCCGCGATGCTGCGCCCGACCGGCCTCGCCGCCTTCGCCGAGCGCTTCCCCGACCGGGTGTACGACGTCGGGATCGCCGAGCAGCACGCCGTCGCGTCCGCCGCCGGGCTCGCCTTCGGCGGTCTGCATCCCGTCGTGGCGATCTACGCCACCTTCATGAACCGTGCGTTCGATCAGGTGCTGATGGATGTCGCGCTGCACCGCGCCGGCGTGACGTTCGTGCTCGATCGGGCCGGCGTGACCGGTCCGGACGGGCCGAGCCACAACGGGGTGTGGGATCTCGCGATGCTGCAGATGGTGCCCGGCGTCCGCATCGCCGCCCCACGAGACGCCGTGCGGCTGAGCGAGTGCCTCGCCGAAGCCGTCGCGATCGACGACGCGCCGACCGTGGTCCGCTACCCGAAGGGAGACGTGCCCGACCCGATCACCGCCGTCGAGCGCCTCGCCGACGGCACCGATGTGCTGGCTCGCGGAGACGAGGAGGACGTGCTGATCGTCGCGATCGGCTCGTTCGCCGAGGTGGCCGTCGACATCGCCGCGCGACTGGATGCGCGCGGCATCGGCGCGACGGTGATCGATCCGAGGTGGGCGGTTCCCGTGCAGCCGTCGGTCGTATCCCTGGCGGCGCGGCATCGTCTTGTGATCACGCTGGAGGACGGCATCCGCGCGGGCGGCATCGGCACGCGCGTGCGTCAGGTGCTCCGCGAGGCGGGGATCGACACCGGCGTCGATGAGCTGGGCGTGCAGGACGAGTTCCTGCAGCACGCCTCGCGCGAGCAGATCCTCGAGGACGCCGGGCTCACGGCCGAGAAGATCACGGCCGACATCGTCGCACAGGTGGGAGGCACCAGGATCCCGGTGGCGAAGGCGGCCGGACAGACCGGCGCCATCGACCTCTCACTCATTCAGAAGCACTGAGCTCGTCGAGCGTCCGGTCGACGAGCCGGGTGACCGGCGCGAGCAGAGCTGCGCGCCGCGCGGGCACCACGTCCGCTCGCAGCCGACGATCCAACACGTCATCGGCATCGAGAGCGCCCTCCTCGCGCACGGCGTTCACGACGTCCTGCTCGGTCGCCGCCGCACCGTCGACGAGCGGCGCCTGCGGGATCCGCTCGGGCAGCGCCACCAGCCGCAGAGAGGCCGTGGTGCACGCAGCCGCCTCGAGTCGGCCGCGTTCGACGGCGACGTCGACGGCGTCCTGCGCCATGCGACGGTACGTCGTGAGCTTTCCCCCCAGCACGCTCACGACGCCGGCGTCGGACACCGTCACGAGGTGACGACGCGACACGTCGGCCGAGGTGGCATCGCCGCTGTCGACCAGCGGACGAAGGCCGGCGAACGCCCCGAGCACCCGCTCCCGCGGCAGGGGACGAGCGAGCACTCGATTCAGCGTGTCGAGCAGGAACACGATCTCGCCTT
The DNA here is from genome assembly GCF_028198145.1 of Microbacterium sp. nov. GSS16. Taxonomy (NCBI): domain Bacteria; kingdom Bacillati; phylum Actinomycetota; class Actinomycetes; order Micrococcales; family Microbacteriaceae; genus Microbacterium; species Microbacterium sp. nov. GSS16. The sequence goes on from NZ_CP116338.1 coordinate 2,195,845, forward strand.
CGGTCGGCTCGGCGACATCGGGCACGGGGCCGGGCGCGTCCTCATCGGTCAGTCCTACGTAGACGAGCCCGTCCGGCTGCGGGAGGGCGAAGACGTAGCGGCTGATCGAGCCGGGGTGCGGGATGGTGAGCGCGGCGGTGGGATGCCCGAGGTCGGCGCCGTCGAGCACGATGTGCGTGCCGCGGCTGGGCCGAACCCGGATCGCTCCGTCGAGTGATCCCGCCCAGACGCCGGTGGCGTTGATGACGGTGCGAGCGCGCAGCTGCAGTCTCTCGCCGCTGAGCTCGTCCTCGGCGTCCACCGCATTCGCATGCAGGGCGCGGGCGCGCACGCGAGTGAGGATCTTCGCGCCGAGCGCCGCCGCGGTGCGCGCGACCGTGACGACGAGACGCGCGTCGTCGTCGAGCTGGCCGTCGTACGCGACCATGCCGCCGTGCAGTCCCTCGCGTGCCAGCGCGGGTACGAGACGGCGCGCGTGGCGGCCCGACACCGGGTGCGGCGCCGGCAGCACGCGACGCGGCGTGTGCGCCTGCCAGCGCAGCGCATCTCCGATCACCATGCCCGCAGCGCCCGCGCCGCGTTGGCGGATGTCGATGCCGGGAGAGAACGGCAGCAGCTGGGCAAGTGGATGGGTGAGGTGCGGGGCGATGGCGGTCATCAGCAGATGGCGCTCCCTGGCACTCTCCCTGGCGGTCGCGACATCACCGGTGGCCAGGTACCGCAGCCCGCCGTGCACGAGCTTCGAGCTGAACCGGCTGGTGCCGAACGCGAGATCGTGCGCTTCGATCAGCACGACGCTCAATCCTCGGGCGGCGGCATCGAGCGCCGCGCCCGTTCCGGTGATGCCTCCGCCGACGATCAGCACGTCGGCGACGGTCTCCGCAGCCCGCGCGAGCTCGATCCGGCGCCGCGATGCGTTCAGGGCCGCAGAGCTGTTCCCGGACGCAGAGCCCTTCCTGGACGCAGAGCCCTTCCTGGACGCAGAGCTGTTCATGGCCGCAGCATCCCGTCGACGGCGGCATGCAGCTCGTGCTCCCAGGCGTCGTCGCTGATCAGATCCGACACGGTGCCGTGGGACAGGATCGCGGACTGGGTCATGATCAGCAGCATCACGGCGATGTGCCCGGGGTCTCCGGTGCGCACCGATCCGCCCGTCTGTCCGGCGGCGACGGATGCCGAGAGCCAGCGCAGGATGGCGCGCTGGCTGGCACCGAACCTGTGCAGGGTGTAGCGCGTGAAGATCTCGGGCTCACGCTCGAGCAACGCCGCGTAGAGCGGATCCGCCTGGAAGGCGCGGGTGAAATCGTGCACCGCGGTGACCAGGGCGGGGCGATCCGCCGCCACCGGGATCCCGTCGAGCAGTCGCAGCATGCGCCGCAGCAGAGTGGTGCGCACCACCTCGTCGGCGCTCGCCCAGCTGCGATACACGGTAGGGCGGCTGACCTCGGCGGTGCGAGCGAGCTCGGCGATCGCGAGTCCGCGCACGCCGCGCTGCGCGATGAGCAGCTCGGCGGCGTCGAGGATGCGATGCTGCATGGCCTCCCAGCGCCCGGGGAGCGCGCCGTCGGAGACCATGGCATCGGTCTGCGGTTGACGATCTTCCATGATCTGTCACACTGTAATGCATGACGTCCTCGAGCGACACCGCCGTCGAGCCGCAGGAGATGCGATGGAACGGCTGGGGAGATCCGGACCGCGCCGTCGAGCTGCCCCGCGCGGTCCGGGCGCTGCTGCCGCTGCTGCTGGGCAGAGTGCCGCGGCCGGCGCCCTCGGTGCATCTGGACGACGTGCAGGTCGCGCCGTCCCGACTCTCCGGCGCCGACATCGACGCTCTGCGGGCCGTCGTCGGCGACAGTGAGGTCCGCATCGACGTCGAGTCCAGAGTGCGGCGGTCCGGCGGCAGATCCACCCCCGATCTGCTTCGCCGACGCGAACCACGACAGCGAGCCGCCGACGCGGTGGTGCGTCCATCGACCCATGACGAGGTCGCGGCGGTGCTGGCGGTCGCCGGCGAGCACGGGATCGCGGTCGTGCCGGTCGGCGGCGGCACGAGCGTGGTGGGCGGAGTCGCCCCCGACGCCGGCCGTCACCGAGCGGTGATCGCTCTCGACCTCGCCCGGCTGAGCGGGCTGGTCGGACTCGACCCGGTCAGCGGCGAGGCGGTGCTGCTCGCCGGCACGCGCGGTCCGGAGGCGGAGCGCCTGCTCGCCGAGCACGGCTTCGAACTCGGGCACTATCCGCAGAGCTTCCGGTATGCCAGCATCGGCGGGTTCGCGGCCGCGCGCTCCTCCGGCCAGAACTCCGCCGGCTACGGGCGGTTCGATGCGATGGTCACCGGGCTGCGCGCGGCGACGCCGACCGGTGATCTCGATCTCGGCGGCGCCCCCGGATCGGCGGCGGGTCCGGACCTCACCCGACTGCTGCTCGGTTCGGAGGGGATCTTCGGGGTGATCACCGAAGTGCGCGTTCGCGTTCATCGGATACCGCAGACCCGCGTCGTCGAATCATGGAGCTTCCCGGATTTCACCACCGGAGCAGACGCCCTGCGCGAGGTCGTCCAGCGTGGCGGCACACCCACAGTCATCCGCCTCTCCGACGAGGCGGAGACCGGCGTGAGCCTGGCGCAGGTCGGCCGCATCGGCAAGGCGCTCGCGAAGGGCGCCAGCGCGGTGACCGTCTTCGAGGGCGAGGATGCCGAGCACAGGCGCGCCCGCACGGCGGAGCTGATCGCCGCCGCCGGCGGGACCAGCACCGGGCAGGGCGCAGCCGAGGATTGGGCCAGAACGCGGTTCGACGGACCGTACCTTCGTGACGCGCTGCTCGATGCGGGCGTCTTCTGCGAGACGCTGGAGACCGCGACCACCTGGTCGAACCTGCAGCGGCTGCGGGCCGCGGTGACCTCCGCGCTCAAGGACGGATTCGCCGCGGCCGGCGCGCGGAGCTTCGTGATGTGCCACATCTCGCATCTCTACCCCACCGGCGCCTCGCTGTACTTCACCGTCCTCGCCGGGGTCAGGAACGATCAGCTGCAGACGTGGGACACGGTGAAACGCCGGGTGGGGGACGCGATCGTGGCATCCGGCGGCACCATCACCCACCATCACGCGATCGGCCGCGACCACGCGCAGTGGCTGCCTCGGGAGGTCGGCGAGACGGGCATCCGCATCCTTCGGGCGGTCAAGCGCGAACTCGACCCGCGGGGGATCATGAACCCGAACGCGCTGGTCGGCGGAGAACCGCACCGTGAATGAGGTCGTGCGCCTCGCCCTCATCATCAACCCGCAGGCGGGCAGGGGGCACGCCGCCCGCGCAGGAGCCGAGGCGGAGAGCGCGCTGCGGACGGCCGGGGCGGAGGTGGCGCTGCTGGAGGGAAGCTCGGCCGAGCAGACCCGATCGCTCGCTCAGCGGGCGGTGCGCGACGAACCCGATGGGATCGTCGTCGTGGGCGGAGACGGGACGCTCACCGGGATCGTCGACCTGCTGGCGGAGAGCGGGCTTCCGATCACCCTCGTTCCGGCGGGCACCGGGAACGATCTGGCGAGAGCGCTCGGCATCCCGACGGCAGACCCGCAGCGGGCCGCCCTCGCCGCACTGAGCGGTTCCGCACGGACGATCGACCTCGGCACGATCTCGTCGCAGGGGTCGGAACGGGTCTTCCTCACCGTGGCCGCCCTCGGCTTCGACGCGAAGGTGAGCGAGCGCACGAACACGCTGCGGCACCCGAGCGGTCGGCTGCGCTACTACCTCGCGCTCGTCGTCGAGCTCGCCCGACTTCGTCAGACGGCGTTCCGGATCTCGGTCGACGGCGAAGTCGAACACGAGCAGCCGGGCACGCTGCTGGCCGTGGGCAACACCGGCAGCTACGGTGGCGGCATGCCGATCTGCCCCGACGCCCGAGCCGACGACGGGCGGCTCGACGTCGTGCACGTCGCACCGCTCACCCGACTGCGGCTGCTCCGGCTGTTCCCGCTGCTGCTGCGCGGAACCCACCTGCGTCGGCCGGAGGTGCAGCGCCGGCGGGCCGGCTCGGTGCGGGTGTCGGCACCCGACCTGGTCGTGTACGCCGACGGCGAGCGCGTCGGCGCGGGGGAGTGCTCGATCGGCGTCCGCCCGGCCGCCGTGACGATGATGATCCCGAGGGAGTGAGCGCATGCCGTATGACGAGGACGTCGTGATCGTGGGATCGGGCTTCGGCGGATCCGTCGCCGCGCTGCGCCTGTCCGAGAAGGGGTACCGCGTCCGCGTGTTCGAGGCGGGTCGGCGCTTCGAGGACCACGACTTCGCGAAGACGTCATGGGACGTGCGTCGCTACCTGTGGGCGCCGAGACTCGGGTGCTTCGGTGTGCAGCGCATCCACCGCCTGCCGCATGTCATGATCCTCGCCGGTGCGGGCGTGGGCGGCGGATCTCTGAACTACGCGAACACCCTCTACGAGCCGCCGCCGACGTTCTTCGCCGATCGCAACTGGCCTGCCGGCGTGGACTGGCAGGGCGAGCTCGCCCCGCACTACGCCACGGCGACGCGCATGCTCGGTGTCGTCGACGAGTACCCGCACACCGGCCCTGTCGAGCGGATCATGGCCGGCGCCGCACAGGACCTCGGCGTGGGAGACACCTTCCGACGCGCTCCGGTCGGGGTCTTCCTGGGCATGCCGGGGGTGCGGGTGCCGGATCCGTTCTTCGACGGGGAGGGACCGGATCGCACCGGATGCACCCTGTGCGGCAACTGCATGATCGGCTGCCGGGTCGGAGCGAAGAACACGCTCGTGAAGAACTATCTCGCCCTCGCCGAGCGACGCGGTGCGCGGATCGACGAGATGCGCACCGTCGTCGACGTCCGTGAGGATCCGCGGGGCGGATTCCTCGTCACGACCGAGCGCTCGGGCGCCTGGCTGCGCCGCAGAAGGCAGACTGTCCAGGCCGAGCAGGTGGTCCTGGCGGCAGGCACATGGGGTACGCAGCAGCTGCTGCACCGCATGCGTGCATCGGGCGCGCTGCCGCGCATCTCGGATGCCGTGGGCCAGATCACCCGCACCAACTCGGAGGCGCTGGACGGTGCTGTGGCGACGAGGGTGCCGGATGCCGCGGGCTACGCGCACGGTGTGGCCATCACCACCTCGTTCCACGTCGACGAGCGCACGCACGTCGAGAACGTGCGCTACGGCCCCGGCTCGAATCTGATGGGCGGCGCCCTCGCCACCGTCCTCGTCCCCGGAGACCAGTCGGTGGCCGGACGGCTCGTCTCGCTGATCGGCGCGCTCGCCAGGCATCCGCTCCGCCAGCTGCGCCTTGCCGGGCTGCACCGCTGGAGCGAGCGCGGCATCATCGCACTGGTGATGCAGACCGCGGACAACTCGCTCACGCTCTCGCTGCGCCGGCGGTTCGGCCGTGACGTGCTCACCAGCCGGCAGGGGCACGGCGAGCCCAACCCCTCGCACCTGCCCGAGGCGCATAGAGCAGTCGCGGCGATCGCACGCCGGATGCAGCAGGAGACCGGTGTGCGCACCGAACCCCGCGGATCGTGGCCCGAGGTTTTCGGCATCCCGCTGACCGCGCACTTCCTGGGCGGTGCGGTGATCAGCGAGTCACCCGACCGCGGTGTCGTCGACCCGTGGAACCGGGTGTGGGGGCATCCCGGGATCCACGTCGTCGACGGAGCGGCCGTGCCGGCGAACCCGGGGGTGAACCCCTCGCTCACCATCACCGCTCTCGCAGAGCGCGCCTTCGCCCACTGGCCGCGCCGCGGCCACGAGGACCGCCGGCCGCCTCAGATGGGGTGAGCACGGGCCTGGAACGGCAGACAGGGGCCGCACCCGCAGGTGCGACCCCTGTCTGAGCCGGCATCGGCTCGCGCGAGTCAGCTGTTCGCGATCCCGCGGATCGGCGGGGTGTGGAACGTGCTGCCGAACACGCGCTCCGAGGCGCCCTCGCGATCGAGGTACGGCGAGGCACCGCCGTCGATGAACGGCCAGCCGGCGCCGAGGATCAGGCAGAGGTCGATGTCCTCGACCTCGGGCACGACACCCTCATCGAGCATGAGCCGGATCTCCTGCGCCAGGCCGTCCTGCACGCGCTGCAGGATGGTCTCGGCGGATGCCGGCGAGCTGCCGACATGGCCCTTGAGCACCTTCTCGGCGCCCTTGGTCCAGCCGGTCACGCGCCCGCCCTTGTCCTTCTCGACCACGGCATCCAACTCGGCGAGCGCGTGGAAGTTCTCGTTCGCGTAGAAGCGGTCGGGGAAGTGACGCACCATCGTGTCCTGCACGTGAGCCGCCACCTTCCAGCCGACCAGATCGATCAGCTGGAACGGCCCCATCGGCAGTCCGAGCGGCCCGAAGGCCTTCTCGACGTCTGCGATGGGAGTGCCCTCGTACACGGCCCGAGCCGCCTCGCCCATGACCTTCGCGAGCAGACGGTTCACGACGAAGCCGGGAGCATCGGCCGTGAGCACGGCGTTCTTTCCCAGGCCCTTCGCGACCACGAAGGCCGTCGACAGGGCTGCCTCCGAAGTCTGCGGCGTCTTCACGATCTCGATCAGCGGCATGACCGCGACCGGGTTGAAGAAGTGGAAGCCGACCAGGCGCTCGGGGTGGGCGAGCTGGGAGCCGATCTCCTCGACCGACAGCGACGAGGTGTTCGTGGCGAGGATCGCGTCCTCGGCGACGATCTTCTCGATCTCGCCGAACACCTGCTGCTTGACGCCGACCTCCTCGAACACGGCTTCGATGACGAAGTCGCAGTCGGCGTACTGGCTCTTGTCGGTCGTGCCGGTGACGAGCGAGCGCAGCTTGTTGGCGGTATCGCCGTCCAGGCGGCCCTTCTGCTCGAGCTTGCCGATCTCGTCGTGGATGTACGCCACGCCCTTGTCGACGCGCGCCTGGTCGAGGTCGGTGATCAGCACCGGGACCTGGAGCCTGCGCACGAACAGCAGGGCGAACTGGCTGGCCATCAGACCCGCGCCGATGATGCCGACCTTGGTGACCTTCTTCGCGAGCGCCTTGTCCGGTGCCCCGACGGGGCGCTTGGCGCGCTTCTGAACGAGGTCGAAGGCGTACATCGACGCGGCGAACTGATCGCCGGTGACGAGCTCGGCGAGAGCTTCGTCCTCACGGGCGAAGCCTTCGGCCTTCGTGCCGCTCTTCGCCTTCTCGAGCAGGTCGAGGGCGACGTAGGGCGAGCGGGGCACGGTGCCGATCTTCGACTCCAGCATGCCGCGGGCCATCTTGATCGCGATCGGCCACTTGACGGTGCGCTCGATCTTGCCCGGCTCGTTCCTGCGCTCGACCTTCTTCCCGCCGAGCACCGCGTCTGCCCATGCCAGCGAGCTCTCCAGGAAGGTGGATGCCGGGAAGATGGCGTCCATCAGCCCGAGCTCGAACGCCTGCTGCGGCTTGAGCATGCGGTTCTGCTTGAGCGGGTTGGAGACGACGACCTCGAGAGCGTTCTCGATGCCGATGAGGTTCGGCACCAGGTAGGCGCCGCCCCAGCCGGGGATGATGCCGAGGAAGACCTCCGGCAGGGCGAGAGCCGCAGCGGATGCGTCGACCGTGCGATAGGTCGAGTTCAGCGCGATCTCCATTCCGCCGCCGAGCGCGAGTCCGTTGACGAACGCGAACGACGGCACTCCCAGCTCGGACAGCGAGCCGAGCACCTTGTGTCCGAGCTGCGCGATCAGGCGGGCGTTGTCCTTCGAGCCCACCCGGCTGATGTCGGAGAGGTCGGCGCCGGCGGCGAGGATGTACTGCTTGCCGGTGATGCCCACCGCCTGGATCTCGCCCGCGGCCGCGCGAGCTCGGAGCGAGTCGAGCGTCTCGCCGAGCTCGGTGAGTGTTGCGGGGCCCAGCGTGTTCGGCCTGGTGTGGTCGCGACCGTTGTCGAGCGTGATGAGTGCGAGCACCTTGCCCGATGCGAGGCGGATGTCGCGCACGGGGGAGTGCGTGACGACCTCGTCGTCGGAGAGGGCGGAGAGCGGCGTGAAGTCGACGCCGACGTACTGGTTCCTGATCGTCTCGGCCATCGCGGTCACTTCCTCTTCTTGCCGTCGTAGAACGGGTTCTCCCAGATGACCGAGCCGCCCTGGCCGAGGCCGACGCACATGGCGGTCAGGCCGTAGCGCACGTCGGGACGCTCGGCGAACTGCGCCGCCAGCTGGATCATCAGTCGGACTCCGGATGCCGCGAGCGGGTGTCCCAGCGCGATCGCGCCGCCCCACTGGTTGACGCGCGGGTCGTCGTCGGCGATCCCGAAGTGGTCGAGCAGGGAGATCACCTGGATGGCGAAGGCCTCGTTCAGCTCGAACAGCCCGATGTCGGAGATGTCGAGGCCCGCCTTCTTCAGCGCCTTCTCGGTCGACGGGATGGGGCCGATGCCCATGATCTCGGGCTGCACCCCCGCGAAGGCGAACGAGACCATCTTCATCTTCGGGGTCAGCCCGAACTCCTTCACCGCGCCGCCGCCGGCCAGCAGCGACATGGTCGCGCCGTCGGTGAGGGGCGAGGAGGTGCCGGCGGTCACGCGCCCGTGCGGACGGAACGGCGTCTTCAGCGCGGCGAGATCCTCCATCGTGGTCTGCGGGCGACGCCCCTCGTCCTCGGTGGCCAGACCCCAGGCGCCGTCGGCGCCCTTGATCGCGACCGGCACGAGGTCGGGCTGGATCTTGCCCGCGTCGTACGCGGCCTGCACCTTGTGCTGGCTGAGCATGCCGAAGCGGTCGGAGCGCTCCTTGGTGAGGTGCGGGAAGCGGTCGAAGATGCGCTCTGCGGTGACGCCCATGTTGAGTGCGCCGGGGTCGACCATCTTCTCGGCGACGAAACGCGGGTTCGGGTCGGCGTTGCCGCCGATGGGGTGGTGGCCCATGTGCTCCACGCCGCCGGCGAGGGCGAAGTCGTACATGCCGACACCGATCGACGCCGCCATCGTGGTGACGCTGGTCATCGCGCCTGCGCACATGCGCTCGACGGCGAGGCCCGGCACGGTCTGCGGGAGGCCCGCGAGGATGGCGACCGACCGGCCGAGCGTGAGGCCCTGGTCGCCGGTCTGCGAGGTCGCCGCGATCGCGACGTCGTCGATGCGGTCGGCCGGCACGGCGGCGTTGCGCTCCATCAGGCCGATGGTCGCCTTGACGGCGAGGTCATCAGCGCGGGTGTTCCAGTACATGCCCTTTTCGCCGGCGCGCCCGAAGGGGGTGCGCACTCCATCGACGAAGTAGACGTCCGAGATCTCGGCCACTCTGCCTCCATAGGTTGGGGTTCTCGTCCAGCCTAGGAGCGCGGTATGACCGCCTGGAATCGGTTGGATCGAACCTACGAAGCGGTCGGGAACCCCTCGACGGCTGTTTGCGGCCCCTCTACAAACGCATCCACGATCTTCTGTGCGGTATGCGCAACCTGCCATGGCCGAGCGCCGAGGTCGATGAGCGCGGCCGAGATCGACTCCGCCGTGAGGTCGGCCGGCGGCTGCCAGGCGACACGGCGCAGGTGCTCGGGGGTGAGCAGGTTCTCGGTCGGCATGTGCAGCTCTTCAGCGAGGGCCTCGACCACGGGCCGGGCGGCCTTGAGCCGCAGATCGGCATCGGGGTTGCGATCGGCCCACGCGCGAGGCGGCGGGAGGGCATCGCTCGGCACGCGCTCGCGCGGAAGATCCTCCGTGGTGCGACCGCGCTCGATCGCCGCCCACCAGCGGTCGATCTGGGTGCGGCTCGCGCGCCCGTTGAACTCCTTGAGCCCGGCGAGCTCCTGCTTCGACCGCGGCGCGGCCAGCAGGGCCGCGAGCAGCGAGCGGTCGGGAACGAGACGGCCGGGGGAGACATCCATCTGCTCGGCGTACTGCTCACGCGCGGTCCACAGCTCGCGAGCCACGGCCAGCTGCCGGGCCCCGCGCACCTTGTGCAGCCCGCTCAGTCGGCGCCACGGCTCCTCACGCGGCGGCTTGGGCAGGCGGTGCAGCGTCGCATCGAACTCCTCCGCGGCGATCTCCGACTTGCCGGCGGCGTCGAGCTCGTCGACGAGAGCGTCTCGCACATCGACGAGGTGGAGCACGTCGAGGGCCGCGTACTCCAGCCACGGATCGGGAAGCGGCCTGGTCGACCAGTCGGCGGCCGAATGCGCCTTGGCGAGAGTGATGCCCAGCGTGTGCTCGACGACCGCAGCGAGCCCGAAGCCGTCACTGCCGAGAAGACGTGAGGCGAGCTCGGTGTCGAAGATGCGGCCGGGTTCGAGGCCGAGCTCGCGCAGAGAGGGCAGATCCTGGCTGGCGGCGTGGAACACCCATTCGGCGTCGCCGATGGCATCCTGAAGCGGCCGGAAGTCGCCGATCGCTGGTGGATCGAACAGGAAGACACCCGTTCCGCGGCGGAACACCTGCACGAGATAGGCGCGCTGCGAATAGCGGAATCCGGATGCCCGCTCCACATCGACGGCCACCGGACCCGATCCCTCGGCGAGCATCTGCGCCGCCCGCTCGAACTCCGCACGGTCGTCGATCACGGAGTACTCAGCCACGTGCGCCCTTTCTCGCGCCGAACACGGCGACGTCCTCTGATCCGGGCGGGAGTCCCGCGAGCATCCCGACCAGCTCTGCCCATGCTTCCACATGCGGGCGCAGCGGGGCATCCGGAGTCCACGATGCGCGAAGCTCGATCTGGGCTCCGTCCCCTTCGGCCGCGAGCGCGCCGAACCCCTTCGAGAGCATCTTGGTGGAGGTACCGGAGGCCGAATGGTAGACGGCACCACGCGAATCGAGCGCGTCGACCAGCCACGACCAGGCGACGTCCGCGAGCAGCGGGTCGGTGCCGATCTCGGGCTCGAGGGGAGCCTGCGCGAACCCGACGATGCGCCAGGCGCCGCCCCAGGCATCCGGCTCGCCGGGATCGTGCAGCAGCACGAAGCGGCCGGTGCCGTACACCGAGTCGCCCTGATCGTCGGGACGCACATCGGCCGCGAGCGCCAGGGCGAAGGGCGCGAGCCCGGCGGGTGACGGGATCTCCCGCACCACGATGTCGGCGCGGAACGCCGTCTCACGAAGCTCTGCCGCCGCTGCGTCGAACAGCGTCGCGGCATCCGGGTGTGCGCTCACCTGGACAGGCTAGAGTCGGGAGGCGATGAAGAGTCTCAGGCACGCCGTAGCCTTCGCCGTCCCCGCTGTCATCGCCGCGGGGGCCGCGGCCGGGGCAGCCGCCGTGCTCGCCACGGCCCGCCGCGTGGTCATGCCCTCGGTGCGCCGCAATGACACGCAGATCCTCGCCGTCGACACGGGCGCGCAGACCATCGAGCTCAGCCGCACGCCCGACACCGAGCTGCCTGGGCGCTACGGACTGTTCACCACCGGCACATACGGCTACGTCAAGCTCGGGGCGGTGCTCGGCGCCGATGCCGCGAGCGTGCGCCGCAAGCTGCTCACGCAGATCGAGCCGGGAGCGCGGGTCGACCGCGACGCCGCTTTCAGCGGCTGGTACCACGTGTCGCCGAGCGAGCTGCACCTGCCTTGGGAGAGCGTGCTGATCGGTTCGCCCGCAGGCCCCTGCCCCGCCTGGCTGTTCCCCGCCGACTCGTCGACGTGGGTGATCCAGGTGCACGGCCGCGGCACGCTGCGCTCCGAGTGCCTGCGCGCCGTCCCCGTCATGAACGCGCTCGGTCTGCCGACCCTGGTCGCGTCGTATCGTAACGACGGCGAGGCGCCGCGCACGCGCGGGGGCAGCTACGCCCTGGGCGCCTCGGAATGGCGCGATGTCGACGCGGCGATCGGCTATGCGCTGCGTCACGGCGCGCAGCGCGTGGTGCTGATGGGATGGTCGATGGGCGGCGCCATCGCCCTGCAGACCGCGGTCTCGTCCGAGCATCGGGATGCCATCGCCGGCGTCATCCTCGACTCGCCCGTCGTCGACTGGCGAACGGTGCTGCGCTTCCAGGCACGCGAGTCGGGGCTGCGCGAACCGCTGCCGGGGCTCGCGATGGGAGCGCTGGGCAACACGTTCCTCGCCCGGCTCAGCGGAGCCGAGGAGGCGATCCCGTTCGACAGGCTCGACATGGTCGCCCGCGCCTCAGAGCTCGACGCCCCGATCCTGATCCTGCACAGCGACGACGACGGGTTCGTGCCGGCCGATGCGTCGCACGCGCTGGCCGAGGCGCGACCCGATCTCGTGACGATGCCGGAGTTCCACGGTGCGCGTCACACCAAGATCTGGAACTACGACGAGCAGGGCTGGTCGGGGGCGATCACCGACTGGCTGACCGGCCAGGGCCTGGTCTGACGGCGAGCCGCGGCCGTCGCCGGCCGCTCAGCGCTTGGCTTCGACCTGACGCTTCGCGCGCATCAGCATCCCCGTCATGCCGCCGATCCGAAGCGGCGAGACGAGCCGCGTCAGACCGAGGCTCTGGGGATAGTCGTTCGGCACCGCGAGCACCTCGTCGGCGGTGAGGCCCGTCAGGCCCTGCGCGAGGATGCTCGCGAATCCGCGGGTCGTCGGGGCCTCCGGCGGCGCCGTCGCGTGCATCGTGACGACGCCGTCGGTGACCTCGATGTAGATGTAGACGGGGGACTGGCACTCTGCCACCCGCTCGGCCATCTCGGGATGGGCCGCGATCTCATCGGAGACGGGAGGAAGCGCGTTCGCGAACTCGAGCAGCAGCTCGAGACGATCGGGCTCGGGCAGCTCGAGGAACTCGTCGCGGAACTCGGCGAGGACGGCGGGGACGTGCTTGTCAGTCATCCCTGCCATCATCCCATCCCGCCGGGGCTGCGAGGTCAGAGCGTGCCGGGCTCGCTGCCGCTGACGATGGGCACGCGCACGGCGCTGCCCCACTCGGTCCACGAGCCGTCGTAGTTGCGCACCTTCTCGATGCCGAGCAGGTGCTTCAGCACGAACCAGGTGTGGCTGGAGCGCTCACCGATGCGGCAGTAGGCGATGACGTCGTCGGAGTCGTCGATGCCGGCCTCGTCGCGGTAGATCGCCTCGAGCTCGGCTCGTGGCCTGAAACCGCCGTCCTCGGCGACCGCCCTGCCCCACGGCACGCTCTGCGCGGTGGGGATGTGCCCGGCGCGCAGGCTGCCCTCTTCGGGATAGGCCGGCGCCGTGGTCCGCTCGCCGTTGTACTCCTCGGGCGAGCGCACGTCGATCAGCGGCCCCTTGCCGATGAAGGCGAGCACGTCCTCCTTGTAGGCACGCAGCTGCGAGTCGTCGCGCTCGACCACGGGGTACTCGGTGGCCGGGCGCACTGTCTTGTCGGTGGTGATCTCGCGCCCCTCACTGATCCAGCGGTCACGTCCGCCGTCGAGCAGGCGCACGTCCTCGTGTCCGAACAGCGAGAAGACCCACAGCGCGTAAGCGGCCCACCAGTTGTTCTTGTCGCCGTAGATGACCACGGTGTCGTCGCGGGCGATGCCCTTGCGGCTCAGCAGCTCGGCGAAGCCCTCGCCGTCGACGTAGTCGCGCACGACGGGGTCGTTGAGCTCGGTGTGCCAGTCGATCTTCACCGCACCGGGGATGTGCCCGGTCTCGTAGAGCAGCACGTCCTCATCGGATTCCACCACCACGAGGCCGGGGGTGCCGAGGCGGGCGGCGAGCCACTCGGTTGTCACGAGGCGGCCGGGTTCGGCGTACTCGGCGAACTTGGGGGATGACGTGTCGCGATCGACGGCCACGGATGCTCCTCAGGGGTCGGGCTCGGGTGGGCATGCGACGGCGTAAAGTTGAGCCGTCCCCTATGACGATAGATCCCCTGGCGCGCACCCGCATCCGGATCGTAAGACTATGACCTCAGGAACGTGATGACCCAGCAGATCAGCACGGGCGTCGTGCACCTCACCGAGCGCACGCCCGTCGTGACCGGAACCGAGATGCTGGCGAGCCTCGTCCCGCCTCCCCAGTTCGACGAAGCGACCTTCGACAGCTATCGCTCGGACGAGCGCTATCCGTCGCAGGAGGCCACCAAGCAGCTGCTGCAGCGCTTCGCCGGCGCGGCCGGAGGCACGCCGGTGAAGAAGGCGGGCCTGTTCCGCCGCGCGCCGAAGGAGACCCCGATGAAGCCGGGGGTCTACCTCGACGGCGGCTTCGGTGTCGGCAAGACCCACCTCCTGGCCTCGGTCTATCACGCTCTTCCCGCCCGCCGGAAGTACTTCGGCTCGTTCATCGAGTACACCGCCCTGGTCGGCGCGCTCGGCTACAAGAACACGGTCGATCTGCTGCGCGGCGCGGATCTGCTCTGCATCGACGAGTTCGAGCTCGACGACCCCGGCGACACCATGGTGATGACGCGCCTGCTCGGCGAGCTGGTGGCGTCGGGCACGAAGCTCGCCGCCACCTCGAACACCCCGCCCAACGCGCTGGGTGAGGGCCGGTTCGCCGCGCAGGACTTCCTGCGCGAGATCCACGCGATGTCCGAGAGCTTCGAGACCCTGCGCATCGACGGCGTCGACTACCGGCAGCGCGCGATCGACGGCAGCTCGGTGGTGTCCGACGCCACCCGCTACGCGCGGGCGATCGAACAGGCGGCGGCCTCGGGCGAGGCATCCGACGACGCGTTCGCCGATCTCATCCAGCACCTGGCGCGGGTGCATCCGTCCCGCTACATCCGCCTCATCGACGGGCTGTCGCTAGTCGGCCTGCGCGACGTGCACACCCTGACCGACCAGTCCGAGGCGCTGCGCTTCGTCGCGTTCGTCGACCGGGTGTACGACGCCCAGCTGCCGATCGTCGCCACCGGGGTCGCCCTCGACCAGGTGTTCGCCGACGAGATGCTCGCCGGGGGATACCGCAAGAAGTACCTGCGCGCGATCTCGCGCCTGAACGCGCTGACCCACTCCGCAGCCGAGTAACACGATCGTCACACCGCGCGCCGCGGCGTAACGTGCCGGAAACACGATGCGTGCCCGCCGGAAACATCAGGAGCCCAGACTGACCTCGTTCGTTCAACGGAGGAGGTTTCGACATGGATGCCACAGGCAATGTCTCGTGGGTGGTCACCGCGACGGCGCTCGTGCTGCTGATGACGCCCGGGGTGGCGTTCTTCTATGGTGGTCTGGTCAGGGCGAAGAGCGTCATCAGCATGATGATGATGAGCTTCGGCGCGATCGGTCTGATCGCTGTGCTCTGGGTTCTCTACGGCTACTCGATGAGCAGCGTCGCGTCTCCGTCGCACTTCGCCGGCGACCCGTTCGCCGATCTCGGCCTGGCGGCGGCATCGGCGGGACCGGACGCCAACGTCGCCCTGCTCGGAGTCGCGTACGGCGCCACCTTCGCGATCATCACCGTCGCGCTCATCTCGGGTGCGATCGCCGATCGGGCGCGCTTCGGCCCCTGGCTCATCTTCGTGGGCATCTTCGGCACGATCGGCTACTTCCCGATCGCCGCGTGGGTGTGGGGCGGCGGCTGGATCATGAACCTCGGCACGGAGCTGTTCGGGGAGGACAGCGGAGTGGCGGTCATCGACTACGCCGGCGGCACCGCCGTGCACATCAACGCAGGCGCCGCAGCCCTCGCGCTGGCTCTCGTACTGGGCAAGCGCATCGGCTTCGGGCGCGAGCTCAACAAGCCGCACAACGTGCCGCTGACGCTGCTGGGCGCGGCGCTGCTGTGGTTCGGATGGTTCGGGTTCAACGCCGGGGCCGAATGGCTCTCGGACGACATGGGCGGTGTGGGTCTGATCGCGATCAACACGTTGGGCGCCGCTGCCGCAGGAATCCTCGGCTGGGTGCTCGTCGAGAAGCTGCGGGTCGGGAAGCCGACCTCGGTCGGAGCGGTCTCGGGCCTGGTCGCGGGTCTCGTCGCGATCACTCCCGCCTGCGCCGACCTGACGCCGGGATGGGCGCTGCTGCTGGGAGCGCTGTCGGGGGTCGCGTGCGCACTGGCGGTGGATCTGAAGTTCCGGCTCGGGTTCGACGACTCGCTCGACGTCGTGGGCCTGCACCTCGTCGGCGGGCTGCTCGGAACCGTGTACCTCGGCTTCTTCGCCACCGGGCAGGGCCTGTTCACCGGAGGTGATCTGCGGCTGCTCGCCGTGCAGGTGATCGCGGCCGGGGGAGTGATGGTCTACTCGTTCGTAGTCGCCTACGCGATCGGCTTCGCGATCGAGAAGACGATCGGCTTCCGCGTCACCGGCGAGGATGAGCTCGCCGGTGTCGACCTGGCCGTGCACGGCGAGGAGGGCTACGCGCTCGCGCCGTCACCCGCCGCTATGGTGGGCGGGTGAGCTCGGGCAGCAGGATCCTCTCGGTCATCGTCGACCTTCTCGGCAGGGCGCTGTCGGGGCGCAGCGGGGGCGGGCAGCAGGCCCGCCCCCGCCGGCGTGCCACCCTGCGACCGGACCGCAGCCGATCGACACCCGAGGGGGACTCCTCGGCCGGCAGGATGCCCGGGGCCGAGACCGTGCAGGTCGACCCCGAGCGCGTCGGCGGTGTGAGCGTCGGCTACTCGCCCTCGCGCAATCACCTGCCCGACTCCGGGGAGATCATCTGGACCTGGGTGCCCTACGCGGAGAACGACGGACGGGGCAAGGACCGGCCGGTGCTGGTAATCGGGCGGCACGGCTCCGACCGCGTCTACGCGGTGCGGATGACGAGCAGAGCCCATGAGCGCGATGGGGACTTCATCTCGATCGGGTCCGGCGCCTGGGACGCGCAGGGGCGCGAGTCGTGGGTCGACATCGAGCAGCTGTACAGCGTGCACCACGACGGCATGCGCAGAGAGGCGGCGGTGCTCGATGTCGCCCGCTATGGTCGCATCGCCCGCGCGCTCGTCGACCGGTACGGGTGGGCTCGGGACTGAGGCGCAGCGTCGGGCATGCAATCCGATCGGACCGGAGTGACGAACACCCTCCGAGCCGCCGTCCGCGGCTCGACCGATCAAGGAGGAATCATGCGCTTCATTCCCACGAAAGTCCACGGCGTTCTCGACTACCTGGTGGGAGCCGCGCTCATCGTCGCTCCCTGGCTCTTCGGCTTCGCGGGAATGGGCGGACCCGCCGTCGTGATCCCCATCGTCCTGGGGGTCGGCCTCATCGTCTACAGCCTCTTCACCAGCTACGAGTGGGGACCGTTCAAGCTGATCCCGATGCCGGTGCACCTCGTCTTCGACGTGGTCGCCAGCCTCTTCCTGGCGCTGTCGCCGCTGCTGTTCGGCTTCATCTCCGCTGCCCCCAACGCGTGGGTGCCCCACGTGGTGGTGGGTATCACCGTGATCATCGTGGTGATCTTCTCGGAGCCGCAGCCCGCTCGCGCCGCCGTGGCACGGGCTCGGGCCTGAGCACTCTTCGCTAGCACCCCTGTGGGGCGACGGCAAGGCACGTACGTGTCTTATGCCGGCGCCCCGCAGCGGTGCCATGGGCACCCCCGCTGTGTCACGTGAACCGCCGTCGACGCTGGTGGTCGCTCAGTCGAGCGCGGCGACGAGAGCCTCCGGCGCGGTGGGATGCCGGAATGCGAACCCGCTGCGGGTCAGCGCGTCGGGCACGGCGTCGGCGTCGGCCAGCAGCAGGGAGTCTGCGGCGGCGCGTCCGAGACCCAGACGCAGCGTCCAGGCGGGCGCCGGGATGAGGTACGGCCGATGCAGCAGGGAAGCCAGGGTGCGACCGATCCCGCCAGCGGTCGCCCGATGCGGTCCGGTGAGATTGACCGGACCGTGCAGGTCGGAGTCGATGATGTGCTGGATCGCTCGAACCTCGTCTTCCAGGGAGATCCAGGGCCATACCTGCCGCCCTGATCCGAGCGGGCCGCCGAGCCCGAGGCGGGTGAGGGCGATCATCGGCTTCAGCACGGCATCCGGATGCAGGATCGGCGCGGTGCGCAGCAGCGCGACGCGCGTCGCTGCGGCAGCCCGCATCGCCTCCCGCTCCCACTCGACGCAGAGGCCGGCGAGGAAGGTCTCACCGGATGCCGCACTCTCGTCCAGACGGATGCCGGGCTGATCGCCGTAATATCCCACCGCCGACGCCGACAGCAGGGGAGGGGCATCGGCCTTCAGGGAGAGCAGAGCGTCAGCGAGAACCGAGGTGGGCCGCAGTCGCGACTCGCGCAGCGTGCGCCGGTAGCCGGCGCCCCAGGGCAGCCGGCCGATGCTGGCGCCGTTGAGGTTCACGACGGCGGCAGCGCCCGCGAGCGCGTCGGGGTGGAGCCTGCCGCCGGTGAGCCACTCGATCTCGTCGCCGTTGCGGGCGGGACGCCGAACCAGGTGCACCACGCGCACGCCGTCCCCGCGAAGCGACCGCGTGAGCGCCCCGCCGATCAGACCGCTCGCACCGGATACGACGATGCGTGAGTCGTTCATGTGCGCCACCGTTCTGCCCGCGGCAGCGTTCGCGTGCCGGTGAAGCCGATCATAGGGCGCCGTCGCCGGCGGGCGCGTGCGCCGACTGCGTGGCGCCAGGACTCAGCACGACCTTGATGCAGCCGTCCTCCTTGCGCTGGAACGTGCGGTACAGGTCGGGTGCGTCGTCGAGGGGAGCCCGGTGGGTGACGAGGTCCATCACGCCGAGCGGATCGGTGTCGTCCTCCACGAGGGGCAGGATCTCATCGGTCCAGCGCTTGACGTTGCACTGGCCCATCCGCATAGCGATCTGCTTGTCGAACATCGTCTTCATCGGCAGGATGTCGGCGTCGCCCGCATACACACCGCTCAGCGAGACCGTGCCGCCGCGACGCACCAAGTCGATGGCGGCGTGCAGCGCGGCGAGCCGGTCGACGCCGGCGTGCTCGAGCATGGGTCGCGACAGCGGATCGGGCAGCAGCCCCACCGCCTGCTGCACGAGGGAGGTCGCCGGACTGCCGTGCGCTTCGAGCCCGACCGCGTCGATCACCGAGTCGGCGCCGCGGCCGGCCGTCAGGTCGCGAAGATGCGCAACGGTGTCGTCGTCGAGGTCGAACACCTCGATGTCGTGCCGGGCGGCCATGGCGCGGCGCTCGGGAACAGGGTCGACGGCCAGCACGCGGTGCCCGCGGAAGCGGGCGATACGGGCGGCGAACTGGCCGACCGGACCGAGCCCGAGCACGACGACGGTGCCGTCGGCGGGGATGTGGGCGTACTCGACCCCCTGCCATGCCGTGGGCAGGATGTCGCTGAGGAACAGGTAGCGATCGTCTGGCAGGGCGCCGCCGACCTTCACGTGGTTGTAGTCCGCCAGCGGCACGCGCAGATACTCCGCCTGCCCACCTGGCACCTGCCCGTACAGCTTCGTGTACCCGAACAGGGCGGCGCCGCTGCCGTACTCGCGCACCTGGGTCGTCTCGCACTGCGACTGCAGACCCCGCCGGCAGAACCAGCACGTGCCGCACGAGATGTTGAACGGGATGACGACGCGGTCGCCGGGGGTCAGATTCTCGATCGCGGAACCGACCTCGACGACCTCGCCCATCGTCTCGTGGCCGAGGATGTCTCCCCGGTCGATGAACGGGCCGAGCAGCTCGTAGAGATGCAGATCGGAACCGCAGATCGCCGTGGAGGTGACGCGGATGATCGCGTCGGTCGGCTCGAGGATGCCCGGGTCGGGCACCTGCTCGATGCGGACGTCGCGCTTGCCGTGCCAGGTCAGTGCCTTCATGAGATGCTCCTCTGCTCGTCGTGCTCGTCTTCGTGCTCGTGGTCTCGGTCGTCGTCTCGGCCGGTGTCTGCGCGCTGCGCGGCCGCCGCGTGCACGCAGCCGCCGGATGCCGGCATCGTGGGCAGCCGGCGTCGATCGACGTCGAGGCCCTCGGGGTCGATCCGCACGCGTGGGTCGCTGAGAGCGGCGATGGCGGCGGAGAGGCCGGCGATCGCGAGCTTTTCGCCCGGGCAGCGGTGGCCCGTGGCGACGTCGGCGCCACCGTGCGGGATGAACGCCGGGATCGCCTCGTAATCGGGGCGGTGGGTGAAACGCTGCGGCTGGAACTCGCTCGCATCGTCCCACGATGCGTCGTCGACGTTCGTGCCGAGGATGTCGATGACGACGCGCCCACCCGCCGGAACGTGCTGCCCGTCGAAGTCGATGTCGGTGATCGCCCGCCCCGGCAGCATCGGAACGAACGGCGACGTCCGGCGGATCTCCTGGGCGAACGCCACAGCGAGCTGCCCGCCCACGAGTCGCCCGCTGCGCGCCGTCTCGGCATGGATGCGCAGGCGCCAGTCCGGGTTCTCGAGGAGCTGCTTCGCCGCGTAGGCGACGAAGCGTGCGACGGCGATGAGCGGACGGATGCTGTTCTGCAGCTCGACCCCGGCCAGCCGCTCGGGGAGAAGCCTTCCATCCGCTCCGCGATGCCACGCCCACTCGTGCAGCGCCGTCCCCTCGGGCGGGGTGAGGGTGCCGGCGCGCACATCGCGGATGAGTCGCGCCGCACGTCGGTCGGACCAGAGGCGGTTGAACAGCGCCTCGGCGAAGGCGGGGGAGAGGGGGCGGCCGAAGCCGTCGACGATCTGCGCGAGCCGCCCCGCCCATCTGGTGCGCGCGTCGTCGGAGCCGGGAAGGCCCGCCCACTGCATGCCGGCGCGACCGAAGGCCCCGACGGCGGCGTCGTAGGCCGTGCGGTCGCCGCCCGCGATCCACTCGTCGAGCTCGCGCCGCCACTCGCGCTCGAGCTCCGGCTCCAGGCGGCGCACCTGCTCGTCCTCGTAGGCGACGTCGACGAAAGTGGCCTTGCGATGACGGTGGTCCGCGCCGTCGAGGCTGTGCACCGATCCGTGCCCGAACAGGGTCTCCTGGACGAAGCGCGGCATGGCGCCGTGCCGGGCGACGCGGGTCTCGTCGTAGAACAGACTCACGCCCTCCTCGCCGCGCACGAACACCGCGCGATGGCCGAGCAGCCGCATCGGGGCGCCGCGCGCACCCTCACGCACTCGTGACCAGATGCGGGCGCCGAGGTCGTAGCCGTGCACGAGAAGAAGGGGGGCGTCGTCTGCGATCCGGTGAAGCATGCGTTCAGCCTGATCGCCGCGCGCGGATGTGTGAACGGGGGCGCGATTCGCGTCCGTCTGTGCTACGGGGCGTGCCCCGATGCGCCCGTCACACACGACGAGGCCCCCGGCAGATCACTGACGGGGGCCTCGGGCTGGTGGGCGATGCCGGACTCGAACCGACGACCTCTTCCGTGTGAAGGAAGCGCGCTACCAACTGCGCCAATCGCCCTTGTGGAGTTGTGTCGTGCACGGTGGCACAGTCAGAAAGCATACCCGATCCGCGCTTGCGTCCTGACACCGTGCGGCCAGCCGGGCGTGGCGGCTCGAGGGGCGGGTGAAGACACGCCCGGCGGCGTGGAGCGGTTTGGTGATGCGCTGATCCTGGGCTAATGTATTTCAAGTGCCCGGGACGCCGGAAACGAAAACAGAATATGCGGATGTAGCGCAGTTGGTAGCGCATCACCTTGCCAAGGTGAGGGTCGCGAGTTCGAGTCTCGTCATCCGCTCGAGTGCAGGAGCCCCCTTCAGGGGGTTTCGGCATGTGGGTTCGAATCCACCTCGCGGTGGCGTGGCCGAGAGGCTAGGCACCGGCCTGCAAAGCCGTTTACACGGGTTCGAATCCCGTCGCCACCTCTCTGACAACTGAACAGCCTTCTAGGCGCGATTGGCGCAGCGGTAGCGCGCTTCCCTGACACGGAAGAGGTCACTGGTTCGATCCCAGTATCGCGCACAGACAGAGACCCCCGGACGAGTCCGGGGGTTTTCTCGTTCCGGGCCCGCGCGCACATCGAGAATGTTGCTGGCGGATGCGCCGAGCGCAACCCCCTCCTGCAAGTCGGCCAGCGTGATTACGGTCGCAGGCATGACCACAGGGCAGATGCAGCACGCGATCATCGTGATCGACGACGACGACAGCATGCCCCTTGGGCACGACGAGGACATCGGTGATCTGAAGGTGCGCATCGAGGAAGCCGCCGCCCACAGTCGGTTCGTGGATTTCCGCACCGCCGAGGGGGCGGAGGTCTCCGTCCTGCTCTCACCGCACAGTCGCGTGCGGATCGCCGTGCTGCCGCCGCGCCTCGAAGTGCTCGACATCGTGCAGGCCGGCGGGTTCGATGATCTGCCGGCCGATCTGCTCTAGCGTCCTCGACAGCGCGCGGGTCAGCGCGACCGGCGCATCTGCTCGTACGCGTCGAGTGCGGCCTTGCGCGTCTCGCCGAGATCGACGATGGGCTCCGCCGGGGCATCCCGAGCCCACTGGCTGACGTACAGGCCGTCGCGGTCGAACTTCTTCGCCTGCAGCTCGGGGTTGAACACGCGGAAGTACGGTGCGGCATCGGCGCCGGAACCGGCGACCCACTGCCAGTTGAACGGGTTGGAGGCGTCGTCGGCGTCGACCAGGGTGTCCCAGAACCACTCCTCCCCGCGTCGCCAGTCGACGAGCAGGTTCTTGATCAGGAACGACGCCGTCACCATCCGGATCCGGTTGTGCATGAAGCCGGTGTGCCAGAGCTCGCGCATCCCGGCATCCACCAGAGGGATGCCCGTCTCGCCGCGCTGCCACGCGGCCAGACGGGTCGGCTTGAGTCGGGGCCAGGGGAAAGCGTCGAACTCGGCGCGGATGTTGCGGGTGGCGAGCTGCGGGAAGTGGAAGAGCGTGTGCCACGCGAACTCCCGCCAGCCGATCTCGGAGAGGAATCGTCCTGAGCCCTCGTGTGCGGTCGCCGCGTGCCAGACGGTGAACGGGCTCAGCTCGCCCCACCGCAGCCGGGGCGACAGCAGCGACGTGACCCCGGCCGCCGGCTCGTCGCGGGCGGTGTCGTACTGCGCCAGGTCGTCGCGGAGGAACTCGCGCAGTCGTGCGCGCGCTGCCGGCTCGCCCGGCTCCCACATCTCCCGCAGACCGCCGGCCCAGTCCGGTGCGGTGGGCAGCAGCGACCAGTCGTCGAGATCATCGGATGCCGGCGCGCGCGACGGCCCTTCGAGCTCGTGCGGCTCCGGTAGGGGAGCGCGCGGCGCGGGGAGGGCGAGGCAGGCGCGCCAGAACGGGGTGAACACGGAGAAGTGCGTGCCGCTCCCGGTGCGCACCGTCCACGGTTCGAAGAGGAGGGATGCGGCGAACGAGCGCACCTCGACCCCGTCGTCGCGGAGATCCGTCTTGATCTGCGTGTCGATCTCCCGCTGCGGACCGCCGTACCGGCGGTTCCAGAACACCGCACGGGCGCCCGTCTGCGTCACCAGCTCGGCGATGACGCGCGCAGCGGCGCCACGGCGCAGCACGAGCGAACCCCCGCGCTCCTCGATCCGCTCGCGCAGCGACGCGAGAGAGTGGTGCAGCCACCAGCGCGCGGCGCCACCGAGCATCCGGAGCCCGGGCGACTCCTCGTCGAGGACGTACACGGCGATGATCGGCTCACCGCGGTCGATCGCCGCCCGCAGTGCGGGATTGTCGGCGAGGCGGAGGTCGTCGCGGAACCACACGATCGAGGGGGAGCTCATGCGCACAGCTTCTCAGACGTCGGCACGCCGACGGCACGCGTCGCACGGTTCGAGTCGGGGAGTCAACCCCCTACGACCGCGGCGAGCCATCGCCGTACTGTCGTCGTATCGGAGCTCGAGTGAGCTCCAGAACGGAAAGGAGCGGTCATGAATCCTCTTCTCATCATCATCGCGGTGATCGCGATCATCCTGGCGATCACGGGTGGGCTCGTGCAGTCCCTGAACTTCCTGCTGTGGGTCGGACTGGTCCTTCTTGCGCTCGCGGTCATCGCGTGGCTCATCAGGGCGGTCTCGGGTCGTAACACGAGCGTGTGACCTCCGACCCCGCGTCGATCGTCAACGGGTAAACGATCGACGCCCGGCCCCGGTGCGCAGAGCGGGCGCTCTCGCACCGGGGCTTTCCTGTGTCTGCACGCCCCCGGATGCGGGCCGCCGGGAGCCGGCGGCGTAGACTTCAGCACATGGAATCCGCGTCGACCGCTCTCGTGACCTCTGTCACCGGTGTCGTCGCGCGAACTACGGACGCCTGAGCGGGCAGGGCGCGTTCGCGCCTGCAGCTGAGTCGTCCACTTCCATCGTCTATCTGGAGAAACCCGTGTCAGACATCGCCCAGCCCCGTGCCGACCAGCGCGACGGCTTCGCCCTCTTCACCGATCGTGCCGTCATCGCCATGCGCGTGAACGGCGAGCTGAAGGATCTCGCCATCACCGTCGCAGACGACGACGTCGTCGAGCCGGTCACCGTCGACAGCCCTGACGGGCTCGCCATTCTGCGCCACTCCACCGCGCACGTCCTGGCCCAGGCTGTGCAGCGCATCCGCCCGCAGTCGAACCTCGGGATCGGCCCGCCCATCACCGACGGCTTCTACTACGACTTCGGCGTCGACGAGCCCTTCACCCCGGAGGACCTCAAGGCCATCTCGAAGGAGATGCAGCGCATCATCCGCGAAGGGCAGCGCTTCACCCGCCGCGTCGTCACCGAGGACGAGGCCCGGGCCGAGATGGCCGATGAGCCGTTCAAGCTCGAGCTCATCGACCTCGCCGGTGGCCCCGGTTCGGGCGCTGACGCGGCCGAGGGGGCATCGGCCGAGATCGGCGCAGGCGAGCTGACGATCTACGACAACGTCACCAGAGACGGCGAGGTCGCCTGGAAGGATCTCTGCCGCGGTCCGCACGTGCCCAGCACGCGCATGGTCGGCAACGGCTGGGACCTCACTCGCGTCGCCGCCGCGTACTGGCGCGGCAGTGAGAAGAACCCGCAGCTGCAACGCATCTACGGCACGGCCTGGCCGTCGAAGGACGAGCTGCGCGCGTATCAGGAGCGTCTGGCCGAGGCCGAGCGCCGCGATCACCGCAAGCTCGGTGTCGAGATGGACCTGTTCTCATTCCCCGATGAGATCGGCTCGGGGCTCGCGGTGTTCCACCCCAAGGGCGGCATCATCCGCTACGAGATCGAGGAGAACCTGCGTCGACACCTGCTGCGCAACGGCTACGAGGTGGTGAACAGTCCGCACATCACCAAAAAGGATCTGTTCATGACCTCCGGTCACCTGCAGACCTACGCCGACGGCATGTTCCCCCCGATGCATCTGGACGAGGCGCGCGACGAAGAGGGGAACATCACCCGGCAGGGCCAGGACTACTACCTGAAGCCGATGAACTGCCCGTTCCACAACCTGATCTTCCGTTCGCGCGGGCGCAGCTATCGCGAGCTCCCGCTGCGCATGGCGGAGTTCGGCACCGTGTACCGCTACGAGAAGAGCGGCACGCTCTCGGGCCTCACCCGCGTGCGAGGGCTCACGCAGGACGATGCGCACATCTACGTCACGCAGGACCAGGTGCGCGACGAGCTCGCGACCAATCTGAACCTCGTGCTCACCCTGCTGCGTGACTACGGTCTGAACGACTTCTACCTCGAGCTGTCGACGAACGAAGAGGGCAACGACAAGTTCCTCGGTGAGCCCGAGCAGTGGACGACCGCGATCGACACCCTACGCGAGGTCGCCCTCGAGTCGGGCCTCGAGCTCGTCGCCGACCCCGGGGGAGCGGCGTTCTACGGCCCGAAGATCTCGGTGCAGGCGCGCGATGCGATCGGGCGCACCTGGCAGATGTCGACCATCCAGCTCGACTTCAATCAGCCCGAGCGGTTCGAGCTCGAGTACACCGGTCCCGATGGGCAGAAGCACCGGCCGGTGATGATCCACCGCGCACTGCTCGGCTCCGTCGAGCGGTTCTTCGCCATCCTGCTCGAGCACTACGCCGGAGACTTCCCGCTGTGGCTGGCTCCTGTGCAGGTGATGGGCGTGCCCGTCGCCGACCAGTACGCCGAGTACCTGGACGGCGTGATCGGTCAGCTTCGCGATGCCGGCGTGCGCGCCGACGTCGACCACTCCGACGACCGCATGCAGAAGAAGATCCGCAACCACACCACGGCGAAGGTGCCCGTGATCCTCATCGCGGGTGAGCAGGACCGCGCCGCAGGCACGGTCTCGTTCCGCTTCCGCGACGGAACGCAGGAGAACGGCGTGCCGATCGCGGATGCCGTGTCGCGCATCCGCTCTGCGATCGCCGGCCACGCGCGCGTGATGACCTCTGAGGATCTGGTGTGACCGATCCCGAAGACGGCAGCCGGCTGATCGGGGTGCCCGATGAGTTCCAGCGGCTGTGGACTCCGCACCGGATGGCCTACATCCAGGCGGGGCCCCAGCCGCTGCGCGACGAGTGCCCGTTCTGTGAGGCGCCGAAGCATCCGGACGAGGAGCGGCTGATCGTCGCTCGCGGCGAGACCGCGTTCGTCGTGCTGAACCTGTTCCCGTACAACTCGGGTCACCTGCTCGTCTGCCCGTACCGTCACATCGGCACCTACGACCAGGCCACCGCCGAAGAGGTCGCCGAGATCGGTGCGCTCACGCAGACGGGCATGCGGGTGCTGCGCGAGGTCTCGCGCTGCGACGGGTTCAATCTGGGCATGAACCAGGGGGAGGTCGCCGGGGCGGGCGTCGCCGCCCACCTGCACCAGCACATCGTGCCTCGGTGGGCGACCGACGCCAACTTCTTCCCGATCATCGCGAAGACGAAAGCGCTGCCGCAGCTGCTCGACGAGATCCGCGAGGCCGTCGCGAACGCCTGGCCGCACTGAGCCCGCCGAGGCGCTGAGCCCGCTCAGGCGTTGAGCCTGCCGAGCGTCAGCGCACCTGGCGTGCGGTGAACTGCATGCGCGGGTTGGCGTAGGCCTCCTGCGACTCGACGAGACGCAGCTCCCGGTCTCCCGATTCGAGGGTGTTCTGCAGCAGGTCGAACACGCTCGACACCGTGCGCTCCAGAGCGAGCTTCGCGTCGCCGGTAGACGTGTAATGCGCGGTGAACAGCGCCGCGGTCACATCGCCGGAGCCGTTGGCCTTCATCGGCAGATGCGGGGTGGCGACCAGCCACGCCCCGGTGGCGTCGGCGACGAGCATCTCGATCGTGCCCTGCTCCCGGTCGGGCCGCTCGACGGAGGTCACGAGCACGGTCGACGGCCCCATCGCCATCGCGGCGTCGACCGACGCGAGCGTGGACTCGAGGTCCGACGGCTCGGTGCCGGTGAGGAAGCCCAGCTCGAACTGGTTCGGCGTGATGATGTCGGCGACCGGCACGACCCTGTCACGCAGCAGCACGGGGATCGCCGGCGCGACGAAGCATCCCGACTTCGCGTTTCCCATCACGGGGTCGCATGCGTACACGGCATCCGGATTGGCTGCCTTCACCCTGGCGACGGCGTCGATGATGACGTCGGCGATGCCCTCGCCGCCCTGATAGCCGCTGAGCACCGCGTCGATCTGACCGAATACGCCGCGCTCCTCGATGCCGGTGACGACCTCGCGCACGTCGGACGGATCGATCATCGGTCCGCGCCACGCGCCGTAGCCGGTGTGGTTCGAGAAGTTCACCGTGTACACCGGCAGCACGTCGACGCCGAGTCGCTGCAGCGGGAAGACGGCGGCGGAGTTTCCGACGTGGCCGTGCGCGACGGCCGACTGGATCGAGAGGATCTTCATCCTGTCATCCTCTCACTGCCGCCGCGGTGAGATCGTCGACGAGGCGGGCGGCCTCGGCATCCGACAGATCGTGCACGGTGAGGCGCAGGTGCCGCGACGGACCGGCCGTCTCGTCGAGCAGGAACTCGTCGCCGGGGCGGGCGAGCCAGCCGCGGCGCATCAGGCTCTCGGCGGCCGCGCGCGCTGTCGTCTCGAGCTGCACCCACAGGCTGAGCCCGTCGGTCGACACAGTCGGGATGCCGCGCGCCTCGAGCGCCGCGGCGAAGGAGGCGTTGCGGTCGGCGTAGTGCTCGGCGGCGCCGGCGATCTGCGCTCGGACGCCGTCGTCGGTGAGCTGGGCGTGCGCGAGCCGCTGGAGAAGGTGACTCACCCAGGTCGTGCCGGGGCTGAGACGCATCGCGAGTCGCTCGGCGGTGGTGGGATCCGTGCCGGCGAGAGCCAGGCACATATCCGGCCCGAGGAACTTCGACACCGAGCGGATGAGCGCGTACCGGCGATGCGTCGTCGAGATCAGCGAGGCGTACGGGTGCGGTGAGAGCAGCGAGAAGTGGTCGTCTTCGATGATCAGCACGTAGGGATGATCGGCGAGCAGCTCGCGCAGGGCCGCAGCGCGTTCGGGGGAGAGGCTTACCCCGGTCGGATTCTGCGCGCGGGGCGTGCTGATCACGGCGCGCACGCCGGCGTCGAGAGCAGCCCGCAGTCCGTCGACCGTCATGCCCTGATCGTCGACGGCGACCGGCACGGCGCGATAGCCGCCGAGACGCACCGTGTGGATGCTGGAGAGGAAGCACGGGTCCTCCAGCGCCACAGCGTCATCGCGCGTGAGCGCCTGGGCGAGCAGCCGTTCGACAGCATCGACGGCGCCGCTGGTGACGACGACATGCAGGTCGTCGCGGGGCAGGTCGGCCAGCATCCACTCCCGCGTCCACTGCTCGAGACCGGCGTCGATCACGGGCTCGCCGTACAGCACGGGGCGGCCGACGATGCGTCCCAGCGCGGGGGTGGGATCCGGGATGAGCGCGGGATCGGGGTTTCCGGATGCCACGTCGCGCAGCACCGTGTCGGCCACGCCCTCCTGAGCGACGGGCGCACCGCCGGCGATCACGGTGCCCGCGCGACCGCGCGAGACGACGAGTCCGGCCTGCGCGAGCTGGCGGTAGGCGGACACGGCGGTGTTGCGGTTCACCCCCAGGGTCGTCGCCAGTTCGCGCACCGGCGGCAGGGGATCGCCCGCCCGGAGCGTGCCGCGCTCGCGCAGAGCGCGAACGCTGTCGGCTATCTCGGCCGCCGAGGTGCCGGTGATCATCGCGTCCATCGTCCCGATTCTATGGTGCTATCGTTTGGCATAGGCCAAAGTGCGGATTGTCACAACAAGGAGTGATCATGGCAGCCACCGATCAGACCCCCACCACCGGATCGCAGCGCGTCAAGCGCGGTCTCGCCGAGATGCTGAAGGGCGGGGTCATCATGGACGTCGTCACCGCCGAGCAGGCGAAGATCGCCGAAGACGCCGGGGCCGTCGCAGTCATGGCGCTCGAGCGGGTGCCCGCCGACATCCGGGCGCAGGGCGGCGTGTCGCGGATGAGCGATCCCGACATGATCGACAGCATCATCGACGCCGTCTCGATCCCCGTCATGGCGAAGGCGCGCATCGGCCACTTCGTCGAGGCGCAGGTGCTGCAGGAGCTCGGCGTCGACTACATCGACGAGTCCGAGGTGCTCTCTCCCGCCGACTACGTGAACCACATCGACAAGTGGCCGTTCGCCGTGCCGTTCGTCTGCGGTGCCACTCACCTCGGCGAAGCGCTGCGCCGGATCACCGAGGGGGCGGCGATGATCCGCTCGAAGGGGGAGGCTGGCACCGGCGACGTCTCCGAGGCGATGAAGCACATCCGCAAGATCCGCGGTGAGATCGCCGCGCTGGGCGCGCTGTCGAAGGACGAGCTGTACGTCGCCGCGAAGGAGCTGCAGGCGCCCTACGAGCTGGTCGCTGAGATCGCCGAGACCGGTCAGCTGCCGGTCGTGCTCTTCGTCGCGGGCGGCGTCGCCACTCCGGCGGACGCCGCCATGATGATGCAGCTGGGCGCCGACGGCGTGTTCGTCGGATCGGGCATCTTCAAGTCGGGTGACCCCGTCGCCCGCGCGAAGGCGATCGTGAAGGCCACCGCGTTCTACGATGACCCGAAGGTGATCGCCGAGGCATCGCGCGGACTCGGCGAGGCCATGGTCGGCATCAACGTCTCCGACCTTCCGGCGCCGCACCGCCTCGCCGAGCGCGGCTGGTGACGATGCCTCGCGTCGGGGTGCTCGCACTGCAGGGCGACGTGCGCGAGCACGCCGCCGTGCTCGAGCGCCTCGGCGCGGACGTGGTGCGGGTGCGCCGACCCGCGGAGTTCGCCTCCGTCGACGGCCTCGTGATCCCCGGCGGCGAGTCCAGCGTCATCGACAAGCTCGCCCGCATGTTCGGCCTCGCCGACCCGATCCGTACGGCGATCCGCGAGGGCATGCCGGTGTTCGGCACCTGCGCGGGACTGATCCTGCTGGCTGATCGACTGGTCGATGCGATCGACGGACAGCAGACCTTCGGCGGCCTCGATGTGACGGTGCGGCGCAACGCCTTCGGGCGGCAGGTCGACTCGTTCGAGGGACCGGTCCGAGTGCCGGCGCTGGGGGTCGAGCCGGTGCACGCGGCGTTCATCCGCGGGCCGGTCGTCGAGACGGTGGAACCGGATGCCACCGTGCTGGCGTCACTCGACGACGGCACCGTCGTCGCCGTCGAGCAGGGGAACCTGCTCGGAATCAGCTTCCACCCCGAGATCTCGGGCGAGACGCGATTTCACGAGCGCTTCCTGAACCGCGTCGCGGCGCGGGCCTGACACGCGACGGCCCGCGTGGCCAGGCCACCGGACGACGCCTTGATAGCGTGACGGGATGAGACTGCCGCTCGGAAGCACCAGCGTCAGCGCGAGCGGCGGCACGGTCGAACTCGTCGGCCGCAGGGGGCTCGCCTGGACGATGCTCGCCGATCGAGCGTGCTCCCTCGACGACGCGATCGGGCTTCTCGAGCATCCGCTGCACGACGGAGCGCACGCGGATGACGCTCTGCTGTCTGCTGTGCCGTCCGCCGGCAAGACCGCCCCGCGCTTCACACCCGGCCAGATCATTCTGTGGAGATACGGTCGCACCATCGAGGCGGCCCGTGTCGTGCGGGACGATCCGCGTGGTCTGGTCACGTGGATCCCGACCGGATCGGCGCGCCTCGATCCGGTGCCCGTCGCGGGGGAGCACGTGAGAGACGTGCCGCTCGAGGAGCGGTTCCGCTCGCCGTGGCGGATCCGGGAGTCGGCGTGGACGGGACCCGGGCTGCTGCGCGCAGCCCCGACCGGACGGCCGTGGTCGGTGTGGTTCTTCCGCACCCCCGATGGGGCGCCCGCCGGCACCTACATCAACCTCGAGCTGCCGCACCGACGGCTCGGGGGCGATGTTGCGCAGGTGTTCACGCGCGACCTCGTGCTCGACCTCTGGGTGGATGCCGAGCATCCGGGAGCCGAGGACGTCTGGCTGAAGGATGCCGACGAACTCGCCGCGAACGTCGCGCAGGGGAGGTTCACCTCAGCACAGGCCGATGCGGTGCGCCGGATCGCCGATCTGGCTGCGGAGGAGCTGCTGGAAGCGGAAGGATCGTGGCCGCTCGGCGAGGACTGGACGGGATGGACGGCGGATCAGGCGATGGATGAGCCGGTCGCCCTGCCCGAATCCGGCATCATCGCGGCGCACCGGCGTCGGTCGGGCGACACGAGCCTCGCGGTCTGACTCACCCGGCAGGTGCCGCGAACCGTGCGGCCGCATCGTGGGAGCGCATCAGGCGGCCGCGGTGCACGCGGACCGGAGGGCAAGGGTTCGATAGAATGGACGACGCCCTGGAGGCGACTCCGGGCGCAGACGACGAGCGGAGACATATGTCCGGGCATTCCAAGTGGGCCACGACCAAGCACAAGAAGGCCGTCATCGACGCCCGTCGCGCCAAGTCGTGGGCGAAGCTCATCAAGAACATCGAGGTCGCCGCGAAGCTCGGCGGAGCCGACCAGGCGGGCAACCCGACGCTCTTCGACGCCGTGCTCAAGGCGAAGAAGATGTCGGTCCCGAAAGACAACATCGACCGCGCGGTCAAGCGCGGCGCCGGCATCGGCGGTGAGGCTGTCGAGTACACCTCGATCATGTACGAGGGCTACGGACCCAACGGCGTCGCCCTGATGATCGAGTGTCTGACCGACAACAAGAACCGTGCTGCCGCCGAGGTGCGCACGGCTCTCACGCGCAACGGAGGAACGCTCGCCGATCCCGGATCGGTCGCCTACAACTTCACCCGCAAGGGCGTCATCGTGGTAGGCGGAGAGGGCACCACCGAGGACGACGTCATGATGGCGGCGCTCGAGGCGGGTGCTGAGGAGGTCGAGCCGCACGCCGATGGCTTCCAGGTGATCGCCGAGGCGACCGACCTGGTGGCGGTGCGCACCGGTCTGCAGGATGCGGGCATCGACTACGACTCCGCTGACGTCGAGTTCGTTCCCAACCTCAAGGTCGAGATCGATGCAGACACGGCGCGCAAGGTGTTCCGCCTCATCGACGCGCTCGAAGACAGCGATGACGTGCAGAACGTGTTCGCGAACTTCGACCTGACCCCCGAGGTGCAGGCGGAGCTCGAGAACGACGACGAGGAGTAATCCGTCGGCAGGGTCAGGGACCCAGGCGGAGGGCCCCGGGCGCGCCTGCGCTCGGGGCCTTCCGCGTGCTCCTAGCCTGGGGGAGTGAGCTCTCTGCGCGTCCTCGGCATCGATCCCGGCCTGACCAGGTGCGGCATCGGGATCGTCGACGTAGACCGATCGCGCCGCGCGTCGCTCGTGCACGTCGGGGTGGTGCGCACTCCCGTCGACGCCGATCTGTCGACGCGGCTGGCCGCCGTGGCCGCAGGCATCCGCGCTGTCATCGACGAGCACCGGCCCGCAGCGGTAGCCGTCGAGCGGGTCTTCGCCCAGCACAACGTCCAGACGGTGATGGCCACGGCCCAGGCATCCGGCGTCGCCCTGCTCATCGCCGCGGAGGCGGGTCTGCCCGCCGCGACTCACACCCCCAGCGAGGTGAAGGCCGCGGTCACCGGCTACGGCTCGGCCGACAAGCGCCAGGTGCAGTCGATGATCGCCCGCATCCTGCGGCTGGATGCCCCGCCGCAGCCGGCCGATGCCGCTGACGCCCTCGCCATCGCCCTGTGTCATGCATGGCGCGGGGGCGCCGCGGTGGCGGCTGCCGGCGCAGGGCTCACTCCCGCGCAGCAGGCGTGGGCCGACGCCGAGCGCGGCACCCGCGGACGCTCGATGCCGCCGCGTACCCGTGTCGGTCGAACGGATGTACGACCTGCTCGATAGGCTGACCGCATGATCTCGTCTCTGCGCGGCACCGTGCTGCATGCCGAATCGACCCATGTCGTCATCGAGACGGGCGGAGTCGGTTTCTCGGTATTCGTGCCTGCGGACGTGGCGCACACCGCGGTGATCGGGGATCAGCTTCAGCTGCACACCAGCCTGATCGTGCGCGAAGACGCACTGACCCTCTTCGGCTTCAGCGACCGCGACGAGCTCGAGATCTTCGGTCAGCTGCTCAGCGTCACCGGCGTCGGGCCGAAGTCTGCGCTGGGCGTGCTGTCCCACCTCACCGTCGACCAGATCGCCGAGGCCGTGACTGCTGAAGACGACGCCCCGTTCCGGCGGGTCTCGGGCATCGGGCCCAAGACCGCGAAGCTCATCGTCGTGCAGCTGGCCGGCAAGGTCCAGCCGCGCGTGGCATCGGCCCCCGCCAGCGCACCCGCGACCGCCACCGTCGAGCAGGTCGCCGCGGCACTGGTCGGACTGGGCTGGTCGGAGAAGGTCGCCGCCGAAGCCGCCGCACTGTCGGCGGAGGATGCCACCGACGCGGAGCGCGAGTCGGTTCCGGCGCTGCTGCGTCGCACGCTCGCCGCCATGGGCCCTGGGGCCAAGCGTGGCTGACGACGCGCGCGATGCCGGCGAGGCGCTCGACGACACGGAGCTCGCGATCGAGGGCGCGCTGCGTCCGAGCAGCCTCGACGAGTTCGTCGGGCAGCCGAAGGTGCGCGGTCAGCTGCAGCTGCTGCTCGAAGCCGCGCGGATCCAGGAGCGCCCGGCCGACCACATCCTGCTCGCGGGCCCACCGGGGCTCGGCAAGACAACCCTCGCGATGATCGTGGCCCACGAGAGCGGCCGCCCGCTGCGCCTGTCGAGCGGGCCGGCGATCCAGCACGCCGGCGACCTCGCAGCCCTGCTGTCGAGTCTCACGCCGGGCGAGGTGCTGTTCATCGACGAGATCCACCGCATGGCGCGCTCCGCGGAGGAGATGCTGTACCTGGCGATGGAGGATTTCCGCATCGACATCATGGTCGGCAAGGGCGCCGGCGCCACCAGCATCCCTCTCGAACTCGCCCCCTTCACCCTCGTCGGGGCCACGACCCGCTCTGGTCTGCTGCCCAATCCGCTGCGCGACCGCTTCGGCTTCACCGGGCATCTGGAGTTCTACGACGACGACGATCTGGAGCGCGTGATCGCTCGTTCGGCTAGTGTGCTCGGGGTGGGGCTGCCCGACGACTCGCTCAGCGAGATCGCGCGACGATCCCGCGGAACGCCCCGCATCGCGAACCGGCTGCTGCGTCGCGTGCGCGACTACGCGCTGGTGCACGGCGGCGGTTCCGCGGCATCCATCTCCGACGTGCGGGCGGCCCTCGACCTGTACGACGTCGATGCCATCGGCCTCGACCGGCTCGACCGCGCCGTGCTCGACGCGCTGGTGCGCCGTTTCCGCGGCGGACCGGTGGGCCTGAGCACTCTCGCCGTCGCGGTCGGCGAGGAGGCGGAGACCGTCGAGAGCGTCGTCGAGCCATACCTGGTGCGCATCGGATTCCTCGGTCGCACACCGCGCGGACGCATCGCGATGCCGGAGGCGTACCGGCATCTCGGCATCAGCCACCCCGACGGCGTGGCATTGTTCGATGACCTATAATCGCTGAAGCTTCCCTGAACCCCTTGTGCGCTCATCGGCGTGCGCTCTTCGAAAGGCCCATCCCCATGGAAATCATCCTCTTCGGTCTTCTCGGCGTGATGCTCGTGTTCATGTTCGTGAACACCCGCAAGCGCCAGAAGCAGATGAAGGAGCAGCAGGAGGAGAAGGCCACCAAGACGGTTCCCGGCGTCAAGGTGCTGCTGCAGGGCGGCCTGTACGGCACCGTCGTCTCGTACGACCCGGTCGACCTCGACAAGCCGGCTCAGATCGAGATCGCGCCCGGCGTGGTCATCGAGGTGCACAGCCAGGCCATCCTCCGCCTCGTCGAGGAGACGCCCGAGGGCGACGTGGTCGTCGATGCTCCGGACAGCGACGTCATCGTCGACGCGCCCGCGACGGACGTCGACGCGGCGCCCGCCCGGGAGCGCACCGACGACATCGAGTCGATCAAGGTCGAGACCCCGGAAGAGACCAAGGCGCGCCTCGAGCGCAACGACGAGAACTGACGCTCAGGCTCCGGCACCTCACTCGAAAGCGGAACTCAGTGGCATCATCATCCCCGACTCGCCACGCGTGGCGGGTCCTCCTCGGCCTGCTCATCGTCACGGCGGTGCTGTTCGGCATCAACGCGCTCGGCGTGTACGTCTTCAAGACGGATGCCGGTGAGCCGGCGAGCTCCTGGGCTCCTGAGCTCGCACTCGACCTGCAGGGTGGCACGCAGATCATCCTCGGCGCCGAGTCGCCCGATGGTGCCGCCCCCACCGAGGACCAGCTCAACCAGGCCGCTGCGATCATCCGCCAGCGCGTCGACGCGTCCGGCGTGGCCGAGGCGGACATCACGACCGAGGGCGGCCGCAACATCGTCGTCCAGATCCCCGGCGCCGCCGACCAGGCGACGCGCGATCGGATCCAGGCCAGCGCGAAGCTCGAGCTGCGTCCGGTGATCCTCGCCACCGACCCCGCGACGTCGTTCGTCGGCGAGGACGGGCAGGAGACGCCCTACCCGACGCCGGACGACTCGGTGAACGCGACTCCTACCGCGGAGCCGACCGATGCTTCCGACCCGAACTGGGCGACCGACCGGCGAATGGCTGAGCTGCGGGCATACGACTGCTCTGCCGAAGTCGCCTCCAACGCCCCCGAGGACGAGCCGCTGATCGCCTGCGAGGAGAACGGCAGCGCCAAGTACCTTCTCGGACCCGTCGAGCTCGACGGCACGGTCATCGACGACGCCTCCGCCGGCCGCGAGCAGCAGAGCGGTCGCTGGACGGTCAACCTGGTCTTCGATGCCAAGGGCACCGAGATCTTCGGCAAGGTCAGCCAGCGACTGAACGCCAACCGTCTCGCGCAGCAGTCGCCGCGCGACAAGTTCGCGTTCGTGCTCGACGGCAAGGTGCTCTCCGCGCCCACCATGCAGGCGGTCATCCTCAACGGCAAGCCGAGCATCTCCGGCAACTTCACGCAGGAGAGCGCGAAGGCCCTCGCCGACCAGCTGCGCTACGGAGCGCTGCCGCTGAGCTTCACCGTCGAGAGCTCCGACACCATCTCGGCCACCCTCGGTTCGCAGCAGCTCGAGATCGGCCTGATCACCGGCCTCATCGGCCTTGGGCTCGTGGCGCTCTACTCGCTGATCACCTATCGCGCTCTCGGCTGGGTGATCATGGCATCCATCGGCGTGATGGGCGTTCTGACCTACATCGTCATCGCCATCCTCGCCTGGCGGATGGGCTTCCGGCTCTCGCTCGCGGGAGTCGCGGGTCTGATCGTGTCGATCGGATTCACTGCGGACTCGTTCATCGTGTACTTCGAGCGCATCCGCGACGAGCTGCGAGACGGAAAGTCGATCGTCGCCGCCGTCGAAGACGGCTGGGGACGAGCGAAGCGCACGATCTACATCTCGAAGTCCATCAACGTCCTCGCCGCCGTCGTGCTGTACGTGCTGGCCGACGCGACGGTGAAGGGCTTCGCGTTCACCCTGGGGCTCACGACGCTCATCGACGTGTTCATCTTCGTGATCTTCACCCACCCGGTCATGCAGCTGCTCGCGCGGACCCGCTTCTTCGGCGGCGGGCACAAGCTGTCGGGTCTCGACCCGGACGCCCTCGGCGCGGTCTACCGCGGTCGCGCGCAGTTCCGTGACGTGCGCACCGGCTCGTCGGGGCGCGCCGCACGCAACAAGGGCGCACGCGGCGAGGCCGAGAGACGGCAGACCATCGCCGAGCGCAAGCGCGCTGAGGCTCTCGCGGGATCCAAGGATGCCGGAAAGGACTCCGACGCCTGATGTTCTCCATGAATGAGTTCGGCAACAACCTGTACTCGGGCAAGACCTCGTTCCCGTTCGTCGGGAAGCGGCGCCTGTGGTTCGTCATCGCGATCCTGCTGGTCGTCGGCTCGGCCCTCGTGCCGCTCGTGCGCCCCGTGCAGTTCTCGATCGAGTTCACCGGCGGATCGCAGTTCGTCGTGTCGGCGCCTGCGTCGACCGATCAGGCGCTTGCTACCGATGCCGTGCGCTCGGTCGTCCCGAACGCGGCCGCCAAGGTCGTCACGGTCAACAACCGCGACGTGCGCGTGCAGACCGACCAGATGACGCCGAACGAGACTCAGGAGGTCAAGGCGGCGCTCGCTGATGCGTACGACGTGCAGGCCGACGAGATCACCGACTCGTTCATCGGACCGGCCTGGGGCGAGAACGTCACCCGTCAGTCGCTGTGGGGCCTTGCGATCTTCCTCGCCCTGACCTTCCTCATCCTCGCGATCTACTTCCGCACCTGGAAGATGTCGGCGGCCGCCATCATCGGTCTGCTCGACGTGCTGCTCATCACCGTGGGCGTGTACGCCCTCGCCGGGTTCGAGATCTCGCCTGCGGCGGTGATCGGCTTCCTCACGATCCTCGCGTACTCGCTGTACGACACCACGGTCGTGTTCGACAAGATCCGCGAGAACACGACGGAAGACGTCAACCAGACGACGCGCACGTTCGGGGAGTCCGTGAACCTGGCGGTGAACCAGACGCTGATCCGCTCGATCAACACCTCGGTCGTCGCCGCTCTGCCGGTCGGTGCGATCCTGTTCATCGGCTCGCTGTGGTTCGGCGCCGAGACCCTCACCGACATCTCGCTGTCGATCTTCGTCGGCATCATCGTGGCCACCTACTCGACGCTCTTCGTCGCTGCGCCCCTCTACTCGCTGTTCCGCGAGAAGGAGCCCGAGATCATCACGCACGATGCCAAGGTGCACGAGGCGCGCGAGCGCGCCGTCGCCACGGTGTGATCCCGCCGCGCGGTCGGGGAGGACCCCGGCCGCGCGTAGGATGATCTGATCGGGAACGGGAGCAGAAGATGGCGGATCCTCAGGCGACTACGCAGGTGTCGAGCCTGCGCCGGCTGGTGCCGCGCATCTTCTCGCGAGCCCCCAGGGTCAACGACCTCGACAACCTCATCCGCACCGTCCGCGCGAACCATCCGCGCGGCGACCTGCCCGTCATCGAGCGTGCCTACCGGGTCGCCAAGGAGAAGCACGAGGGCCAGTTCCGCCAGAGCGGCGAGCCGTACATCACGCATCCGCTCGCCGTGGCGCAGATCCTGGCCGAGCTCGGCCTCGGTCCGCGCGCCATCGCCGCGGCCCTGCTGCACGACACGGTCGAGGACACCGGCTATGCGCTCACCGAGCTGACGGCAGAGTTCGGCGACGAGGTCGCCATGCTGGTCGACGGCGTCACCAAGCTCGACAAGGTCAAGTACGGCGAGAGCGCGCAGGCCGAGACCGTCCGCAAGATGATCGTGGCGATGTCGAAAGACATCCGTGTGCTGCTGATCAAGCTCGCCGACCGGCTGCACAACGCGCGCACCTGGGGCTTCGTGCCTCCCGAGAAGTCGGCGCGCAAGGCCAAGGAGACGCTCGAGATCTACGCGCCGCTCGCGCACCGGCTCGGCATCCAGACCATCAAGTCCGAACTCGAGGATCTCTCGTTCGCGGTGCTGCACCCGAAGATCTACGCCGAGATCAACAGCCTCATCGCGCAGCGCACCCCGCAGCGCGAGAAGTACCTGCAGAGCGTCGTCGAGTCGATCAACGAGGACCTTCGCGAACTGCGCATCCGCGGCAAGGTGGTCGGCCGCCCCAAGCAGCTGTACTCGGTGTACCAGAAGATGGTCGTGCGGGGCCGCGAGTTCGACGAC
Organism: Microbacterium sp. nov. GSS16; assembly: GCF_028198145.1. NCBI lineage: Bacteria > Bacillati > Actinomycetota > Actinomycetes > Micrococcales > Microbacteriaceae > Microbacterium > Microbacterium sp. nov. GSS16. The sequence continues at coordinate 2,234,476 of NZ_CP116338.1, forward strand.
ATCTACGACCTGATCGGCATCCGCGTGCTGGTGAGCTCGGTGCGCGACTGCTACGCGGTGCTCGGAGCGATCCACGCAAGGTGGACACCGCTGCCCGGCCGGTTCAAGGACTACATCGCGACACCGAAGTTCAACCTGTACCAGTCGCTGCACACGACCGTCATCGGCCCGTCCGGCCGCACGGTGGAGATCCAGATCCGCACGCACGAGATGCACCAGCAGGCCGAGTTCGGCGTCGCGGCGCACTGGATGTACAAGGAGCGGATGAACGGCGGCAAGGTGGATGCCCGCGCCGCCGACGCCGACATGGCCTGGCTCGCGCACATCTCCGACTGGCAGGCCGAGACGGCCGACCCCAGCGAATTCCTCGACTCGCTGCGCTTCGAGATCGGCGCGAAGGAGGTCTACGTCTTCACCCCGAAGGGGCGCGTCATCGGGCTGCCCACCGGGGCGACGACCGTCGACTTCGCCTACGCGGTGCACACCGAGATCGGGCACCGCACGATGGGCGCCAAGGTCAACGGACGGCTCGTGCCGCTGGAGACCGAGCTGAAGAGCGGCGACGTCGTCGAGGTCTTCACCTCGAAGAACCCCGATGCCGGCCCGAGCCAGGACTGGCTGAGCTTCGTCAAGAGCACTCGCGCGCGCAACAAGATCCGGGGATGGTTCACGAAGGAGCGCCGCGAAGAGGCGATCGAGCAGGGCAAGGAGTCGATCGCCAGGGCGATGCGCAAGCAGAACCTGCCCCTGCAGCGGCTCATGAACCAGGAGTCGTTCGCCGAGGTCGCCCGGCAGCTGCGCTACGAGGACGTCTCCGGCCTGTACGCCGCGGTAGGCGAAGGGCATGTCTCCACGCAGTCGGTGCTCGAGAAGGTCACCGCTCTCGTCGCAGCCGATGAGGACACCAGCACGGGCGCCATCGAGCTGCCCGGTCGCGCCGCAGCGCGCGAGCCGCGCACGAGCGACTCCGGCGTGCTGGTGCGCGGCGCGTCGGACATCCTCGTCAAGCTGGCACGCTGCTGCACGCCGGTTCCGGGCGATCCCATCGTCGGGTTCGTCACCCGCGGCAGCGGCGTCTCGGTGCACCGGCAGGACTGCGTCAACGTCAAGGCCCTCGGATCGGACCCCGAGCGCTTCATCGACGTCGAATGGGCGCCGACGACCAAGAGCGTGTTCCGCGTGCAGATCCAGGTCGAGGCGCTCGACCGCTCGGGACTGCTCTCGGACGTGACGCGCGTGCTCAGCGAGCACCACGTGAACATCCTCTCGGCGACCGTCTCGACCACAGACGAGCGTCTCGCGCTCAGCAGATTCGTCTTCGAGATGGGCGACTCGGTGCACCTGGACCGCGTGCTCAACGCGGTGCGACGCATCGACGCGGTCTACGACGTGTACCGCGTCACGACATCCTGACTCGCCAGCTCTCGAGCATCCGTCTGGCGTGGGCGGCGCCGGGACGCCTGCCCAGCGGCAGCACGCGTTCACGAACCGCGTCGGCCAGGCCGGGGCGCAGGCGGACCAGCGCATGCAGCCAGCACTCGTCCTCCGGCGAGCGCGCCGAGCTGAACAGCAGCGCCACCGCGGCCGCCTCCGGCGTCTGCACCCAGACGCCCCCGACCACCTCCACCTCATCGGCGGCCAGACGTCTCTCGTGGTGCACCACGCGTGTCGACGGACTCACGCGCTGACGGCTGGCACTGATCCGCGACAGGTGATGCACGCGCGGGGGAGCGTCGCCGGCTCCGTGCACCCAGGCCGCGCTCGCTCCGCTCACCGCGGTTCCCGTGGGGACGAGGGGCGACAGACTCAGTGCCCGCGCGCCGGCCCCCTCGATCGTGTCCGCAGGCATGTACCCCTCGCCGACCTCGACGACATCGCCATCGAGTCGTGCGGCGCTCAGCTCAGGCAGGGTCAGCCGATCACCCGGACGGTAGAACAAAGCGCGATGCACGCTGAACAGTATGAGCCGCGGCGCCCGTCAGAGGGGCGCCGCGGCTCATACTGTGGATAACGGCCGACGCCGGGTCGGCTGCGCGGTTCAGCCGCCCAGGGCGCTCAGCCAGGAGCGACGCGCGGCGAGCGCCTCGGTGGCCTCCTTGACGGCCCGCTTGTCGCCGGACTCCTCCGCGGCTGCGAGCTCCGCCTCGAGCTTCTCGATGGCCTCGAGCAGCTGCGAGCTCATGTCGTTCGCGCGGGCCTTCGTCTCGGGGTTGTTCTTCTTCCAGTCGACGTCCTCACGCGACTTGAGCGCCTGCTCGATCGACCGCATGCGGTCATCGAGCGCCCGCTCCTTCTCGCGCGGGAAGATGCGACCGACCTCGTCCCACTGCCGCTGGATGCGCGTGAGCAGGGCACGAGCGCGCTTGAGGTTCGGCTCGTCGGCGACGGCCTTCGCCTCTTCGAGCAGCGCCTCGCGGGCCTCGATCTTCGGTGCGGAGTCGGCCTCCTCGGCGGCGGCCTGCTCGGCGCGTGCCGAGTACAGTGCGTCACCTGCCGCCTTGAACCGCGCCCACAGTGCGTCATCGGCCTTGCGGCCCGCCCGCCCCGATGCCTTCCAGGCGTCGAGGAGGTCGCGGTACGCGGGGATGCCGTCGACGCCACGCGGGGCGAGCGCCTCGGCCCGCTCGACGAGACGGGTCTTGGCGTCACGAGCGGTGCGGTGCGCGTCGTCGAGCTCGGAGAAGAACGCGCGGCGCGCCTTGTCGACCGTCGTGCGCGCGTCGCGGAAGCGCTTCCAGAGCTGCTGCGCGACACCCTTCGGCAGGCGGGGCGCATTCTGCTGGTGCGCCTGCCAGGCGTCGAAGAGCTCGGTCATCTCCGCGGTGACCTGCTTCCACTGCACCTTCGACAGGTCGCGACCGGCGACCGCCTCGGCCTTCTCGACGATCGCGGTGCGCTCGGCGATGGCGGCGTCCAGTGCCTCCTTGGCGGCCGCGGCCTCGCGTGCCGCCGCATCGGCGAGCGAGGCGAGCAGCGTCTCGATGCGCTCGCGGAGCGACACCAGATCGCCCACGGCGGCGGCGTCGGTGGCCTCGCCCTTGAGGTGCGTGGCCTGCTTGGTCAGGTCGGATGCCGATGCGCCGCCGCTCTGCGCGCGGGTCTCGAGCGTGCCGAGCTTGACGGCGAGATCGTCGTACTTGCGGGCGTAGTAAGCCAGGGCCTCCTCAGCGGTGCCGTCCGGGTACTGACCGACAGGACGCCAGGCGTCTCCTTCGCGCACCTCGACCGTGCCGTCCTCGGTGACGCGACCCCATTCGGCGGCGTCGGAGGCGACCGGCGCGACGGCGGGGGCGGCTGCTGCAGCCGGTGCCGCGGCGGGCATCGGCTTGCGCGGCGGCGCCGGAACGGGCGGGCCGGGAACAGGAGGGGTGGGCGTGGGGGCGTCGTTGTCAGACACGATGTTCTCCTTGCGCGGTCGCTCCGCGGGAGGGGGAAAGGACGTTGCTCAGCCTAGTTCACTCACCCGGAGACTGCGTCGGGGTCGGGCTGAGCGGTGGGCTCGTGGAGGGGGCGGGCGACGGGGTCTCGACCGGCGCCGTGGTGGAGGTCGGGGCCGGGGTCGGCTCGGGTGCGGTCACCTGCGCGTGCACGACCTGGCTGGCGATGGCGCCGACGACGATCAGCGAGCCGGCCACGGTCGCGACGACGGTGTCTCTGCGCCGCCGACGGATCGTTCTGCTGTGCCACGCCGCTCGGGCGGCGTGGAGTCTGGCGCGCTCCGCCTCGGTTCTGAGCCGGGCGTCACGAGAACCACGGGCTGGCATCGGCTGTCCTCCTGATCGGGGTCGTGCCTGCGAGCCTACCGTCGCCGTCTCACATGCTTCGTTATGCGTTTGTGAGCGAATTGTTCGCTGCGCGTAACGCAGGGCCGCGGGTTCGCGAAACACACGTTGCGTAGCTTCGGGTCTGACGGAAGGGGGGCCGGATGGCAATTCAGAACACCACAGCCTCAGAGGTGCTCGTGATCGGCGCCGGGATGGTGGCACATCGCTTCGTGGACAGTCTGCTCAGCGGCGCCGACGCGGGGCGATCGGTGACCGTCATCGGCGAAGAAGGGCATCCGCCGTACGACCGGGTGGGTCTGACGTCGTTCTTCTCCGGGGCGACTGCGGAGGACCTCGCGCTCGACAGCGCGGTCCTCGCCGATGAGCGGGTCACCTACCTCGGCGACGACCCCGCGGTGCGGATCGACCGTGAGTCGCGAACGGTGAGCACCGTGTCCGGTGCCGTGCACTCGTACGAATCGCTCGTGCTCGCCACCGGCTCGTCGGCACCACGTGTTCCCGTAGAGGGCAACGATCTGCCCGGCTGCTTCGTGTACCGCACACTGGACGACGTCACGGCCCTGCGCACGCACGTGCAGGAGCGGTTCGCGGTGCTCGGGCGTCCGCTCCGAGGCGCAGTGGTCGGTGGCGGCCTGCTCGGCCTCGAGGCCGCCGGCGCCCTGCAGGGCATGGGCGTGGAGTGCACGGTCATCCAGTCCGCCGACCGCCTGATGTCCGCTCAGCTCGACGACGCGGGCGGTCGCATGCTGCAGCGCCTGATCGAGGCTCGCGGCGTCGAGGTGCGCACGCGCAGCCGCACAACGAGGATCGCATCGGACGATTCCGGCTGGGTGCGCCGGGTCGACTTCGAGCAAGGCGGACATCTTCCCGCCGATGTCGTCGTCTTCACCGTCGGCGTGCGGCCCCGTGACGAGCTCGCACGTGCCGCGGGAATCGCGGTCCACGCGAACGGCGGCGTGCTGATCGACGACGCGTGCCGCACCTCCGACCCGCGCATCCTCGCCATCGGGGAGGTCGCGAGCTTCGACGGGCGCTGCGTCGGGCTCGTCGCCCCTGGTTACGCGATGGCCGAGGTCGCCGCGAGCGGCCTGCTCGGCCGGCCCGCGGCCTTCCCCGGATACGACGACGCGACGAAGCTCAAGCTCTCCGGGGTCGACGTCGCCAGCTTCGGTGACGCGATGGCGACCACGCCGAACGCTCTGGACGTGGTCTACGCCGATCCGGTCGCCGGGGTGTACAAGAAGCTCGTGCTCTCGGATGATGCGCAGACGCTGCTCGGTGGCATCCTCGTGGGCGATGCCAGCGCCTACGGCGAACTTCGCCCGCTCGTCGGAGCCGCGCTGGGTGGCGACCCCGCCGCGTATCTGATGCCGGAGGAGCAAGCCGGGACGCCGACGCGCGAACTGCCCGACGCCGCAGTCGTGTGCTCGTGCGCCGACGTCACGGCAGGGCGCATCCGCACCGCGGTCCACGAGGAGGGCTGCGCCGACGCTGCGGCGGTGAAGGCCTGCACTCGTGCAGGTGCGACGTGCGGTTCGTGTGTCTTCATGGTCTCGAAGATCGTCGGAGCCGAGCTGGCCAAGACCGGCCGCGCCGCATCGACCGCGCTGTGCGAGCACTTCGACATGTCGCGACGGCAGCTGTTCGACGCGGTCCGCGTCTCCGGGCTGACGACGTTCAGCACCGTCATTGCGCGCTTCGGACACGGCCGCGGGTGCGACATCTGCAAGCCCGCACTCGCGGGGATCCTGGCGGTGCTCGTCGGCGATCACGTGCTCGAGGGTGAGAACGCGACCCTGCAGGACACGAACGACCACGTCATGGCGAACATGCAGAAGGACGGCACGTACTCGGTCGTGCCCAGGATGCCGGGCGGCGAGGTCACCCCTGCCGGCCTCATCGCGATCGGCCGGATCGCCGACGAGTACGGGCTGTACACGAAGATCACGGGTGGCCAGCGCATCGACATGTTCGGCGCACGCCTGGAGCAGCTTCCCGAGATCTGGGGGCGGCTCGTCGACGCCGGATTCGAATCCGGTCAGGCCTACGGCAAGGCGCTGCGCACCGTCAAGTCCTGTGTCGGGTCGACCTGGTGCCGTTACGGAGTGCTCGACTCGGTCGGCATGGCCGTGCGTCTCGAGCTGCGCTATCGGGGGCTCCGCGCACCGCACAAGCTGAAGCTGGGCGTCTCGGGATGCGCGCGAGAATGCGCGGAGGCCCGCAGCAAGGATGTCGGCGTGATCGCCACCGAGCAGGGCTGGAACATGTACGTCGGCGGGAACGGCGGCTTCTCCCCTCGCCACGCGCAGCTGTTCGCGTCCGGCCTCGACGACGACGGGCTCATCCAGGCCATCGACCGGTTCTTCATGTACTACATCCGCACGGCCGACCGGCTGCAGCGCACCGCAGCGTGGTGCGAAGACCTCGAAGACGGTCTCGACGGGCTCCGCAGCGTCGTCTTCGACGACGCGCTCGGCATCTGTACCGACCTGGACGCGGCGATGGCGCGTCACGTGGATCGCTATGAGGACGAGTGGGCCGCCACCCTGCGCGACCCCGAGAAGCTGCGACGCTTCAGTTCCTTCGTCAACGCCGCCGACACCCCCGACCCCTCGCTCGCCTACGTCCCTGTGCGCGGGCAGGTGCGCCCCGCCACCGAGGCGGAGCGCACGGCGGGCGGCATCCTGATCGCCGGAACCACCCTGGAGGTGCGCAGATGACCATCGCCCACAGTCTCGACACGCTCGTCCGCGCATGCGCGCTGACCGATCTCGAGGTCGAGAGAGGGCGCGCCGCCCTCTTCGGCAAGACGCAGATCGCGCTCTTCCTGCTCGCCGACGGCACGGTGCACGCGGTCGCGAACCTCGACCCGTACAGCGGGGCGCAGGTGATGTCTCGCGGCATAGTGGGCACCCGCGACGGCGCCCCCACCGTCGCTTCGCCGATGCACAAGCAGGTGTTCGACCTGCGCACCGGTCTGTGCGTCGCCACCCAGGGACGGCCGCCCGCGACGCTGCGGGTATGGCCCGTGGTCATGCACGACGGCGACGTGCTCATCCACCTCGGGGAGCTGCGATGACGATGCTCGGCAGAGTGGACCTCGTCGGCGGCGGCCCCGGTCCGGCCGATCTGATGACGGTGCGCGCGGCGCGTCTCATCGCCGAAGCCGACGTGATCGTGTTCGACCGGCTCGGCCCGGCAGCCGAGATCGTGCAGGGACTCGACCCTCGCGTGCTGGTGATCGACGTGGGCAAGCAGCCCGGTCATCACCCGGTTCCTCAGGAGGAGATCAACAGGCTTCTCGTGATGCACGCGGCGGCCGGCCGCCGGGTGGTGCGTCTGAAGGGAGGCGATCCCTTCGTCTTCGGCAGGGGAGCGGAGGAGATGCAGGCGTGTCTCGTGGCGGGTGTGCCGGTCGACGTGACCCCGGCGCCGAGCAGCGCGATCGCCGTTCCGCAGGCGCTCGGCATTCCCCTCACGCATCGCGGCACGGCCGCCGCGTTCCACGTCACCACCGGGCATCGGGGCATCGACGCGACCACGCTCACGGCCATCGCGGATCCCCAGGTTACGACCGTCATCCTGATGGGAGTGACCGCGCTTCCCCGTCTCGTCGACACGGCACTGCGACACGGCATCGCACCCGGCACGCCGATGGCGTTCATCGAGAACGGCCACACGCGGCAGCAGCGCTCGATCCGCACCACCCTCGGCAGTGCGGCAGCGGATGCCAGGACGATGGGGCTGCGCAATCCCGCGGTCATCGTGATCGGCGACGTCGCGCGAGCCGGGCTGCTCGCACCGGTCCGGCCATCTCCGGTACCCGTGGGAGCAGTGTCCGCGTGACGCCTGGCCGACTGCCGGATTCCGCTCTGGCGGGATGCGCGATCGTCGTCGTCGCCGATCGTCGCGCCGGCGATCTCGCCGTCGCGCTCGAACGTCGCGGCGCGACGGTGCAGCGTGCGCCCGCTCTCAGCATCCTGCCCGCCGCCGATGACGAGCTGCTCCTCGAACGCTCGCGCGAGCTCGTCGCCCAGCCGCCCGACACCGTCGTGGTCACCACCGGGGTCGGGCTCCGCGGCTGGATGGATGCCGTCCACGAGCGCGACCTGCACCCGCAGCTGACCCACGCGCTGTCGCAGGCGAGATTCATCGCCCGCGGACCGAAGGCGCACGGAGCCATTCAGCAGGCGGGGTTCTTCGCCGACTGGGTGGCGAGCACGGAGACGTCCGCCGAGGTGGCGGAGCATCTCATCGCCCGCGGCGTGGAGGGTGAGCGGATCGCCGTGCAGCATCACGGCGCGGGCTCCGACGGACTGGACGAGCTGCTCACCGCACACGGCGCGACCGTCGTGCCCCTCATCGTGTACAGGTGGGGCCCGCCGCCGGATGCGGGCCTCGTGCGCCGCTCGGCTGAGCAGGCCGCCTCCGGAGCCGTGGACGCGCTGCTGTTCACGTCGGCGCCGGGCGCTGCGGAATGGCTGCGCATCGCCGAGATCGCCGGGTCGCTCGCCGCGATCCGCCGGCGCGCGGAATCCCAGCGGCTGCTGCTGGCCGCCGTCGGTCCGATCACCGCGGCGCCGCTCCGGGATGCCGGCCTGCGGACGGCGGTCGCCGCGCGCGGACGTCTGGGTTCGCTCGTGCGGTGCGTCGTGGAGCATTTCGCGGCCGGGGCGCCCTTCGCCACCACAGCGGCGGGCGCGCTCGAGGTGCGCAGCGGTGGTGCGCTGATCGGTGATCGCTTCGTGCCACTGTCCCCGGCATCTGCGGGTGTGCTCGGCGCACTGTTCGATGCCCGAGGGAGCGTTCTCTCGCGGGAGGAGCTGGGGCGAGTGCTGCCGCGGGGAGGCCAGAGTCCGCACGCCGTCGAGATGGCGGTCGCGCGTCTGCGCGAGGCGCTCGGCGACAGGCGCGCCGTGACGACCGTGGTCAAACGCGGGTACCGGCTGGCGCTCGACGAGCGGCTCTGAACACGCGCCGACGGAGAGGCACCTCGCGTGCCTCTCCGTCGGCCCGTCCGTGAATGCACCTGCGCTCACACCATGACGGAACGAGACTCCTCCGCGGGCTGCCGGACAGAGCTGCCGCCGTGCGTCAGATAGAGGGGGAGTCCGACGAAGAGCAGTCCGCCCACGAGGTTGCCGACGACCGTGGGGATCTCGTTCCAGATCAGGTAGTCCCACAGCGTGAACTCCCCGCCCATGAGCAGGCCGGAAGGGAACAGGAACATGTTCACGATCGAGTGCTCGAAGCCCATGTAGAAGAACAGCATGATGGGCAGCCACATGGCGATCACCTTGCCCCCGACGGTGTTCGACGCCATCGCCAGCACGACGCCGGTCGACACGAGCCAGTTGCACAGCATTCCGCGGATGAACAGCGTCAGCATGCCGGCGAGGCCGTGATCGGCGTATCCGACGGTGCGACTGTGGCCGATCTCGCCCAGCGCGCGGCCGACCTCGTTCGGCTCGGCTGAGAAGCCGTAGGTGAAGACCGCGGCCATGAGCACGGCGACGAGGATCGCGCCGCAGAGGTTGCCCAGGAACACCAGGCCCCAATTGCGGAGCATGGCAGGAACCGTGGCACCGGGGCGCCGTGCGAGGACGGCGAGAGGACCGAGGGTGAACACGCCGGTGAGCAGGTCGTAGCCGAACAGGTAGAGGATGACGAAGCCGACGGGGAAGAGCACGGCGCCCAGCAGCGGCTGGCCGGTCTGCGTGGCGATCGTCACGGCGAAGGCCGCGCCGATGGTGAGCAGGGCTGCGCCCATGAAGGCCCGGATCAGAGTGTCGCGTGCGGACATCTGCATCTTGGCGGCGCCGGCGTCGAGCATGTGGCCGACGAGTTGGGCGGGCTTGACGTAAGACACGAGTACCTCCTAGGAAAGGAGCCCGGTCGGGCTCTCTCGAGGACAGCGTGGTCCAGCGATGTTTCCGAGGTTCGTGTGTGTGGTTACGCCTATGGAACCAAGTTCTCACCTCGCCCGCGCGGCGCTGTGAGCAAGACGGGTGTCGCTCGCCCCGACTAGCCTGGGAGGATGACCTCCGCGCCCCTGCTCTCGGGACAGACACCGCTCGCCGTGCGCATGCGGCCGGTCTCGCTCGACGAGGTGGCCGGGCAGCAGCATCTGCTGCGCGCGGGGTCGCCGATCGTCGCCCTCGCCGATCCGGATGCCAAGGCGCCCGGCGCGGTGTCGATCATCCTCTGGGGTCCGCCCGGCACAGGCAAGACCACGCTCGCTCAGGCCATCGCCCGTTCCTCGGGGCGCCGGTTCGTCGAGCTGTCGGCGATCACCGCCGGGGTCAAGGACGTACGGGAGGTCATGCAGGAGGCGATCACGCAGCGCGACCTCTACGGCCAGACCACGATCCTGTTCCTGGATGAGATCCACCGGTTCACGAAGGCCCAGCAGGATGCCCTGCTGCCCGGCGTCGAGAACGGCTGGGTCATCCTCATCGCGGCGACCACCGAGAATCCGTCGTTCTCGGTGATCTCGCCGCTGCTCTCGCGTTCGCTGCTTCTGACACTGAAGCCCCTCACCGACGACGACATCGGCGTGCTGCTCGACCGTGCCGTGGAAGACGCGCGCGGGCTGGCCGGCGCGGTGAGCGTGTCCGATGATGCGCGGGCGGCCCTGATCCGTCTCGCGTCGGGGGATGGGCGCCGTGCTCTCACCGGACTCGAGGCGGCCGCGGCCGTCGCGCTCTCGAAGCACGAGGAGGGTGAGGAAGTCGTCACGGATGAGGACGTCGCCCAGGCCGTCGATCGGGCGCTGCTGCGCTACGACAGACAGGGCGACGAGCACTACGACGTGATCAGCGCCTTCATCAAGTCGATCCGCGGGTCGGATGCCGATGCGGCGGTGCACTATCTGGCACGGATGATCGAGGCGGGGGAGGACCCGCGGTTCATAGCCCGTCGACTCGTGATCTCCGCTGCGGAGGACGTCGGTCTCGCCGACCCGCAGGCGCTGACGATCGCGACGGCCGCCGCCGATGCGGTCGCCTTCATCGGGATGCCAGAGGGGCGCATCCCGCTCGCCGAGGCGACGATCTACCTGGCGACGACCGCCAAGTCGAACGCCGCGTACGCGGCGATCAATCAGGCGATCGCGGACGTGCGGGCCGGCGGATTCGGCCGTGTGCCGATCCACCTCCGCGATGCCCATTACGCCGGAGCGAAGCGCCTCGGGCACGGCAAGGGCTACCGCTATCCGCACGACAGCGACGCGGGCATCCTGCCTCAGCAGTACCTGCCCGACGAGCTCGTAGGGCGGCGCTACTACGAACCGAAGAACCTCGGTGCCGAGCGCGACATCGCGCCTCGCCTCGAGCGCATCCGGAAGATCCTCGGCGATCGCTGAGACGATCAGGTATCAGCGGACATCTTCTTCATGGGGCGCCGAGCGCCGCGTCGAGGAGGACGGTCATGATCCACGGTCTGCGCACACGCGCCGGTGCGCTGTTCGCCCTGGTGCTGGTGATCGGCACCGCGATTCTGGCGGGCTGCGCATCGGCGGCCGCACCGGGCGGAACACCGCCGGAGAACGGTGGCGATCCCGCGCGCCCGCTGCTGACGACCCCGCACGCGGCCACGGTGATCGAGTCGGGCGACGGCGGCGGGCAGATGTGCATCGGCCCGCCGCGATGTCGTATCCGCCGCAGTGCGGCGGACCGGCGCTGGTCGGCTGGGACTGGGCGGAGTGGAGCGGAGCGTACGCCGAGTCGGGCGGCGTGCGCTGGGGCGAGTTCGCGCTGACCGGCACGTTCGACTCCGAGGCGCTCACCTTCACCCCGGAGACCATCGAGCCGTGGCGGGACGATCGGACGGTCGCCGACGATCGTTCGCGGGTCCCCACCGCGGGCGCCGGTGCGACACCCGAGCAGCAGCTCGCCGAGAGCGCCTCGTCACCCGAGCTGACCATAATCAACGTCCGCGTCGTCGGCGATCTCGAGGCCGGGACGATCGAGCTGCGCCGGATCTGGGGCGGGATGCTGTGCGTCAGCGGGGCCACGCGCACGCAGTCCGAGCTGCAGGAGATCGCCGACGACATCGTGGCCGAGACGCCGCAGGGAATCCTCTCGATCACTGCAGACGGCATGGTCGGGCGCGTGAACGTCGAGGTGATCCACGATGACGGCACTCTGCGACATGACGTGGATGCGGAGTACGGCACCGGCGTCGTCGTCGTGACCTCGTCTCTGCGTCCGGCATCCAGCGAGTGAGACCGGCTATCTGTTAGCATTGACCGGCTCGAAACAGAGTTTTCGGGCATCCCTCCGCTCCTGCATCACTTCCCGACGCGCCCCGGCGTGCGCGACGAGAAGGAGGAAGCGAGGCGATACGCCCGTGAGGCGCGAAAGACGCGTCCACGTCACGGAAGGAACACTTCGTGGTCACGAAGTCCCAGGACCGCCGCAAGGTCCGTCTCAGCCGTGCGCTGGGAATCCCGCTCACCCCGAAGGCCGCCCGCTACCTCGAGAAGCGTCCCTACGCTCCCGGCGAGCACGGCCGTACCAAGCGCAAGGCCGACAGCGACTACGCCGTCCGCCTGCGTGAGAAGCAGCGTCTGCGCGAGCAGTACGGCATCCGCGAGAAGCAGCTGCGCATCGCGTTCAACGAGGCTCGCCGCAAGGACGGCCTGACCGGTGAGAACCTGGTCGAGCTGCTCGAGATGCGTCTCGACGCCCTCGTGCTGCGTGCCGGCTTCGCCCGCACCACCGCGCAGGCTCGCCAGCTGGTCGTGCACCGTCACATCCTCGTCGACGGTCAGCTCGTCGACCGCCCGTCGTTCCGCGTGAAGCCGGGTCAGCTCATCCACGTCAAGGCCAAGTCCGAGGCTCTCGAGCCGTTCCAGGTCGCAGCAGCCGGCGGTCACGCCGAGGTGCTCCCCCCGGTGCCGGGCTACCTCGAGGTCGAGCTCGACAAGCTGCAGGCACGCCTGGTCCGTCGTCCGAAGCGCGCCGAGGTCCCCGTGACCTGTGAAGTGCAGCTCGTCGTCGAGTACTACGCAGCCCGCTGATATCAGCATCCGCACGAGAGGCGTCGGGGATTCCCCGGCGCCTCTCGTCGTAGGATGGAGCGATGAAGAGACTGTCCTGGTTCCTGCTCGGCGTGATCGGCGGTTTCGTCGCCGCTCACTTCATGAACAAGGACCCACGCGGACAGGAGATCTTCGCCGACCTCGACGCCCGTCTGTCGCAGGTCACTGCCGTCATCGGCGACGCGTATCGGCAGCAGGAAGCCCGCCTGTCCGACCCCGCAGACGACTGAACCCGATTCCCACCCGCCGCGCGCACCGACGCGGCGCTTCCACGCAAGGAATGCCACGAGCTCTATGAAAACTGCGGAGATCGCGCAGCGTTACCTCGACTACTTCGAGAAGAACGACCACCTCATCGTCCCCTCGGCATCCCTGGTCAGCGACGACCCGTCGCTGCTCTTCACCGTCGCGGGCATGGTGCCGATGATCCCTTACCTCACGGGTGTCGTCCCCGCTCCGCATCCGCGTATCGCCGACGTGCAGAAGTGCATCCGCACCAACGACATCGAAGAGGTCGGGCGCACCGCGCGCCACGGCACGTTCTTCCAGATGCTCGGCAACTGGTCGTTCGGGGACTACTTCAAGGAAGGCGCGATCCGCTACGCCTGGGAGCTGCTCACCTCCTCCGAGGCCGACGGCGGGCTCGGGTTCGACGAGAAGGACCTGTGGGTCACCGTCTACGAGACCGACGACGAGGCCGAATCCATCTGGCGCGACATCATCGGCTTGAAGCCCGAGCGCATCCAGCGGCTTGGCCGCGCAGACAACTACTGGAACACGGGTCAGCCCGGCCCCGGCGGCCCCGACTCGGAGATCTTCTTCGACCGCGGGCCCGCCTACGGCAAGGACGGCGGACCAGCCGTAGATGATTCGCGGTTCCTCGAGATCTGGAATCTCGTGTTCATGCAGGAGTTCGTCGAGAACGTCCGCAGCAAGACCGAGTTCGACATCGTCGGCGAGCTGCCGATGAAGAACATCGACACGGGCATGGGTCTCGAGCGCGTCGCCTTCCTGAAGCAGGGCGTCGAGAACATGTACGAGACCGATCAGGTGCGACCGGTTCTCGATCGCGCCGTCGAGCTCTCCGGCAGGAAGTACGGCGCCGTCCACGAAGACGATGTGCGGTTCCGCGTGATCGCCGACCACGTGCGCTCGTCGCTCATGCTGCTCTCCGACGGCGTGCGCCCATCCAACGAGGGTCGCGGGTACATCCTGCGCCGCCTGATGCGTCGCACGGTGCGATCGATGCGCCTGCTGGGCGTGGACGCACCGTCGTTCCCCGAGCTCTTCGCGGCCTCGAGGGATGCCATGAAGTCGGCCTACCCCGTGCTCGAGACGGAGTGGTCGACGCTCTCGTCGGCCGCGTTCGCCGAAGAGGAGACCTTCCGTCGCACTCTCGCCCAGGGCTCGACGATCCTCGATCTCGCCTTGGACGACACGAAGAAGAAGGGCGGGGCCACGCTCAGCGGCTCCGAGGCCTTCCTGCTGCATGACACGTACGGCTTCCCGATCGACCTCACCCTCGAGGTCGCCGAGGAGGCAGGGCTCGACGTGGATCGCCCCGCGTTCGACGCGCTCATGAAGGAGCAGCGCGACCGCGCCAAGGCCGACGCGCGCAACCGCAAGCGTCAGCTCGCCGACGTCTCGGTGTACCGGCAGTTCCGTGCGCTGGGCGAGACGGGCTTCGCCGGCTACACCGACCTGCAGACCGAATCCCGTGTGCTCGGACTGATCGTCGACGGCGCACCCGCACAGAGCGCCACCGAGGGCCAGATCGCCGAGGTCATCCTCGCCGAGACGACGCTGTACGCCGAGTCGGGCGGACAGGTCGCCGACAAGGGCACGATCGTGGGCGCCGGGTTCGAGCTCGACGTGCTCGACGTGCAGCGTCCGGTTCCTGGTCTCATCAGCCACACCGTGCATGTGGCGACCGGCACGATCTCGGTCGACGATCGCGCGACCACGGTGGTCGACGCCGCCAACCGGCGTGCGGCTCGGCAGGCCCACTCGGCCACGCACCTCGTGCACGCAGCTCTGCGCGACACGCTCGGCAAGACCGCGACCCAGGCCGGCTCGCTCAACCGTGCGGGCTACATGCGCTTCGACTTCTCATGGTCGCAGCCGCTGTCGCTCGAGACCCGCTCCGAGATCGAGGAGATCACCAACCGCGCGGTGAACGACGCCCTCGAGGTCACCACCCGCATCGTCTCGCTCGATGAGGCCAAAGAGGCCGGCGCGATGGCGCTGTTCGGCGAGAAGTACGGCGACGTGGTCCGGATGGTCGACATCGGCGGTCCCTGGTCGCGTGAGCTGTGCGCAGGCACGCACGTGACCACGAGCTCGGAGATCGGCCTGGTGAGCCTGGTCGGCGAGTCGTCCGTGGGTGCGTCCAACCGACGCATCGAGGCTCTCGTCGGGCAGGACGCCTTCCGCGAGCTGGCCGCCGAGCGCACGGTCGTATCGCAGCTGACCTCGGCGCTGAAGGCACCGCGCGATCAGCTCGGCGCTCGCATCGAGGAGCTGCAGGCGAATCTGAAGGCAGCCGAGAAGCGCATCGCGCAGTTCGAGGCGAAGGAGCGCGAAGGGCGCGTCCCGGCTCTCGTCGAGGCAGCCGTGCAGGTCGGCGGCTACCGCGTGGCATCCGCGTCGCTCGGCGAGGTGGGCTCTGCCGACGACATCCGCACGCTCGCTCTGAGCGTTCGCGAGCGTCTCGGCTCCGACGCTGCCGTCGTGGCGTTCGGAGGCATCGTCGGCGGTCGCCCGATCGTCGTGGTTGCGACGAACGATGCCGCCCGCGCAGCGGGCGCCAAGGCCGGTGCACTCGTGCGCATCGCCGCCGGCATGCTCGGCGGCGGCGGGGGTGGGAAAGACGACGTCGCTCAGGGCGGGGGGACGGATGCCTCGGCTCTGGACGCCGCGCTCTCGGCGATCGTCTCGGAGCTCGGAGGAGCGTGAGCGGCTTCCGCCGCGGAACCCGCATCGGCATCGATGTGGGCAAGGCGCGCATCGGCGTGGCGCGCTGCGATCCCGACGGCATGCTGGCCGTGCCGGTGGAGACGGTGCCGCGGTCGGAGACGTCGATCGATCGCATCCTCGAGCTCATCGCCGAGTGGGAGCCGTTGGAGGTCGTGGTGGGTCTGCCCGTGAACATGCGCGGCGAGGAGACGCTGTCGACCGCAGACGCACGCGACTTCGCCGAAGAGCTGCAGCGCCGCTCCGGCCTCGACATCCGGATGGTCGACGAGCGACTCAGCACCGTCAGCGCGCACACCGCACTGCGCGCGTCGGGGCGAACGCAGAAGAAGTCTCGTAGCATTGTCGATCAAGTAGCCGCAGTGGTGCTGTTGCAGCATGCCGTGGACACCGAGAAGAGCACTGGAAAGCCCGCCGGTGCGTTGATCCCCTCTGCCCAGGAGCCCCCGCGCGATGTCTGACCCGAACGATCGCAGATCCGACTCACTCGGCGACTTCTTCGACAACGTGCCCACCGCGTCGACGCCGTCGCCCGAACGAGAGGTGCGTGACGAGCCAGCACCCGGCTCACGCCGGGCACTGCGCGAAGCCGCCGCCCGCGGAGCCTCGGAGCAACGCCCGTCGGAGCAGCGCCCTTCGGATCAGCAGATGTCGGATCAGCCGATGTCCGGCGACCACGTGGCCGGGCCGCAGGCGCAGGCCGAGCGCGCTGCCGCAGAGCCACGGACCGGTACCGCGAGCGGACCGGAAGAGCCGGAGCAGCAGTCGCTCGACGCGCTGTTCGCCCCCGAGGCGGCAACGCACGGGCCCCGCCGGCGTCGGGGTCGGGGCTGCCTGATCGCTCTGATCGTGCTGCTGGTGATCGGCGGCGTCATCGCGGGTGCGGGGGTCTGGGTCTACAACACGTATCAGACCCAGATCGACGACATCATGGGCTGGGGCGAGCCGAAGGACTACGAATCGGGCATCGCCACGGGCGAGGCGTTCGTGACCATCAAGAAGGGTGACACCGGGTCGCCCGTGTCGACGGCGCTGTTCCAGGCGAAGGTCACCAAGACCGACCGGGTGTTCTACGACTACCTGATCGAGAACGATCCCGATGTCACCTTCTATCCCGGCGTGTACAAGCTGCAGCAGAAGATGACGGCTGCGGCGGCGCTGAAGGCGCTCAGCAACCCCGAGAACCGCATGGCCAACACCGTGCGCATCACCGAGGGCAGCACCGTCGTATCGTCGCTGCCTCGAATCGCCGAAGGCGTGGGGATACCTCTCGAGGAGCTGCAGGCCGCCGTTCAGGATCCGTCCGTCTACGGCGTCGCGGCACAGAACCTCGAAGGATGGCTGTTCCCCGCCATCTACACGTTCGATCCCGGCGCCACCGCGCAGGACGCGATCGCCGCGATGGTCGACCGCACCAGAGAGTCGCTGGCGAAGGCCGGCGTCGCTGCCGAAGACGCGCAGCGCGTGCTCACGATCGCTTCGATCATCGAACGCGAGGCGCGCACCGCCGATTTCGCCAAGGTGTCGCGAGTCATCGCGAACCGCGTCGCCGACGGCATGATGCTGCAGATGGACTCGACCGCGCAGTACGGCTACGGAGAACTGCACGCCGGCAAGGCGAGCACCTCCGAGGCCGCGCAGCACGATGACAACCCGTGGAACACGTATGTGATCACCGGGCTGCCGGCGACGCCGATCGCGAACCCGGGCGACGCCGCCATCGATGCGGCCATGCACCCCGCAGACGGCCCGTGGCTGTACTTCGTCACGATCGACATGTCCACCGGTGAGACCCAGTTCTCCGAGACGTACGAGGAGCACCAGCAGGGCATCAAGAAGATGCGCGCATGGTGCTCGGCGAACCCCGACTACACGGGCTGCTGACATGTCCGGGCGCAGTCGCCTCGCCGTCTGGGGCGATCCCATCGAGCACAGCCGTTCGCCGCAGCTGCACACCGCCGCCTACCGCCATCTCGGCCTCGAGTGGACATACGAGCGGCGGCAGGTCGACAGGACGGGTTTCCTTCCCGCTCTGTCGTCGCTCGACGACTCGTGGCGGGGGCTGTCGCTGACCATGCCGCTGAAGGAGGTCGCGCACGATGCGGCCGACGAGCTCGACCGGCATGCGGCGCTCACGGGGGCGGTGAACACGCTGCTTCTCGGCGAGACGGCGCGCGGCTTCAACACCGACGTGGGCGGCATCGTCGACGCCTTCGCCCACGCCGGTGTCATCGGTGTTCGTCGCGCGCGCGTCCTCGGTGCGGGGGCGACCGCCGCATCCGCGCTGGTCGCGCTGAGCGACCTCGGTGCGACCGAGGTCGAGTTCCGCGCGCGGCGCCCTGAGGCGGTCGACCGGCTGCGCCCGACCGCCGAGGCCCTCGGGGTGCAGCTGAACACCGTCGACTTCGCAGCTCCCGCATCCGACGTCGATGCGACGGTCGCGACGCTGCCGAGCGGTACGGTGCTCGACGCCGACATCGCGATGCCGCTCGCGGCCGTCGGCGGCACCCTCTTCGAAGCCGCCTATGCGCCGTGGCCGTCGGCTCTCGCAGCCCTCTGGCCGTCGCCCAACGTGATCTCCGGCTTCGAGATGCTGCTGTTCCAGGCCGTCCGCCAGATCCGCATCTTCCGCGACGGAGATCCGCAGCGGCAGCTGCCCGATGAGGCCGTCACAGTCGGCATCATGCGGTCGGCCGTCGTGGGAGACTAGAGCAATGCTCCGCGTGCTCACTGCCGGCGAATCGCACGGCCCCGAACTCATCGCCATCGTCGAGGGCCTGCCCTCCGGTGTGACGGTCACGGCCGAGGCGATCCAGGCCGACCTCCAGCGTCGCAAGCTCGGCTACGGCCGCGGATCGCGCATGAAGTTCGAGCAGGACGAGCTCACCATCTCCAGCGGCGTCCGCCACGGGCTCACCCTCGGCAGCCCGATCGCGCTGCGCATCGGCAACACCGAGTGGCCGAAGTGGACCGAGGTGATGAATCCCGCACCCACCGAGCTGACCGAGAAGTCCCGCGGACGGGGAGCGGCGCTCACCCGCCCGCGTCCCGGTCACGCCGACCTCGTCGGCATGCAGAAGTACGACTTCGACGAGGCACGGCCGATCCTCGAGCGGGCGAGCGCGCGGGAGACCGCCGCCCGAGTCGCCCTCGGCGCGGTCGCGCGCTCCTTCCTCTCCGAACTCGGCATCCGCCTGGTCAGCCACACGCTCTCGATCGGCCCGGTGCAGGCGCCCGCCGATGCCGCGCTGCCGACTCCGGACGACGTGACCGCGCTCGACGCCGATCCGCTGCGCTGCTTCGACGCCGAGACGTCGGCCCGGATGGTCGAGGAGGTCGACTCGGCTCGCAAGGACGGCGACACACTCGGCGGCATCGTCGAGGTGCTCGCCTACGGTCTTCCGCCGGGGATCGGCTCGCACGTGCACTGGGATCGACGGCTCGACGGCCGGCTCGCGCAGGCGCTGATGAGCATCCAGGCGATCAAGGGCGTCGAGGTCGGCGACGGGTTCGAGACGACGCGCCGTCGCGGTTCGGCTGCCCACGACGAGCTGTTCGCCGCAGCTGACGGCATCACCCGGGCATCCGACCGCGCCGGCGGCATCGAGGGCGGAATGAGCACCGGCACCGTGCTGCGCATCCGTGCCGGGATGAAGCCGATCGCCACGGTGCCGCGTGCGCTGCGCACCGTGGACGTCGCATCCGGCGAGACTGCGACCGCGCATCACCAGCGCTCCGACGTCTGCGCCGTGCCCGCAGCAGGGGTGGTCGCCGAGGCGATGGTCGCCATCGAGCTCGCGAACTCGCTGCTCGAGAAGTTCGGCGGCGACAGCATCGGCGAGACCCGACGCAACCTCGAGTCCTACCTCGCAGCGATCCCCGAGTCTCTTCGCACGGCACCCGCATCCGAGGCGGCGCTGCTCGCCCATGATGAGCTCGTCTGATCATCCGCTGACCCTCGTGCTGGTCGGCCCGATGGCTGCGGGCAAGACGAGTGTCGGCCGCAAGGTCGCGCGTCTGCTCGACGTGCCGTTCATCGACACCGACAAGCGCATCGCGGCCGCGCACGGGCCGATCCCCGAGATCTTCGCCGCGCACGGCGAGCCGCGCTTCCGCGAGCTCGAGAGAGGAGCCGTCGCGACAGCCGTCGCCGAGGGCGGCGTGGTCTCGCTGGGCGGGGGAGCGGTGACGGATGCCGACACCCGAGCCCTGCTGCACCGGCATCCCGTCGTCTTCCTCACCGTCACCGCGGAGGCCGTCGAACGACGCATCACCGGAAGCAGCCGCCCGCTGCTGGCAGGCGAGGAAAACCCCGTGGAGAGGTGGCGCACCATCTTCGATCAGCGGAGAAGCTGGTACGAGGAGGTCGCCGACCTCACCGTCGACACATCACGCAGACCCATGCGGGCACTGGCGGAGGAGATCGCCGCCTGGAGGAGGAAGCAGCCATGACCACGACCACGATCAGCGTCTCGGGAAGCACGCCGTACGACATCACCGTCGGGCGCGGCATCCTCGACGGTGTGCACGCGGCTCTCGATCCCGCCGTGCGCAAGGTGCTCGTCGTGCATCCGCCCACCCTCGGCAAGCGGGCGGCCGAGCTGCGGGAGCGGCTCATGTCGGACGGCGGTCTCGAGGTGCTGCTCGCCGAGATCCCGGATGCCGAGGCCGGCAAGCGCATCGAAGTCGCAGCGTTCTGCTGGCAGGTGATGGGCCAGGCCGACTTCACCCGCACCGACGCCGTGATCGGCTACGGCGGAGGTTCGGTGACGGATGTCGCCGGCTTCGTCGCCGCCACGTGGCTGCGCGGCGTGCAGGTCGTCCAGGTGCCGACGACCGTGCTCGGTCTCGTCGACGCCGCCGTCGGCGGCAAGACCGGGGTGAACACCGCCGAGGGCAAGAACATGGTGGGCGCGTTCTGGGCGCCGCGCGCGGTCGTCGGCGATCTGGACGAGCTGCAGACCCTGAGCGCCAACGAGGCGACGGCGGGGTACGCGGAGGTCGTGAAGGCGGGATTCATCTGGGCGCCCGAGATCCTCGACATCATCGAGGCCTCGCCCGAGCGGGCGGTCGACCCGACCACCGACGAGTTCCGTCGCACGGTCGAGCTCGCCATCGACATGAAGGCGAAGGTCGTCTCGGATGACTTCCGCGAGGCGGGCCTGCGGGAGATCCTCAACTACGGGCACACCCTGGGGCACGCGATCGAGCACGCCGAGCGCTACCAGTGGCGGCACGGAGCGGCGATCTCGATCGGCATGATGTACGCCGCCGAGCTGTCACGTCTGGCCGGCAGGCTCTCGGACGCCGGCGCCGATCGGCACCGTTCAGTGCTCGAGTCGCTCGGGCTGCCGACGACATACCGCGGGGGAGCCTGGCAGCAGCTGCTGGCCACGATGCAGCGCGACAAGAAGGCGCGCGGCGGGATGCTGCGGTTCATCCTGCTCGACGACATCGCCAAGCCCACCGTCGTGCAGGCGCCGGACGAGTCGCTCATGTTCGCCGCCTACCAGGAGGTGGCGGGATGACCGATGCCCGCCGGCTGATGCTGCTGAACGGTCCGAACCTCAATCTGCTCGGCACTCGCGAGCCCGACGTGTACGGCAGCGCCACGCTGGCGGATGTCGAGCAGCTGACCGCCGCGGCGGCAGCGGAAGCCGGGTACGAGCTGCGGGCGCTGCAGAGCAATCACGAGGGTGTGCTGATCGATGCGATCCACGCGGCCCGGGAGGACTGCGCGGCCATCATCATCAACCCGGGCGGGCTCACGCACACGTCGGTGTCGCTGCGCGACGCACTGACCGGCGTCGCCCTGCCCTTCGCCGAGGTGCATATCTCGGACGTGTACGCCCGGGAGAAGTTCCGGCACTTCTCCTACCTTCACGACGTGGCCGCCGTGCGCGTCGTCGGCGAGGGCGTCGACGGCTACGCGCGGGCCGTGCGCGAGCTGGCCGCCCTGCTCTGACCTCAGCCGGCCCAGAAGGGACGGGCTCGCGTGCTCAGCTCGGACACCGAGCCGACGCACCTCGGGACTGGCTAGAACAGCGAGTTCATCGCGGCGTAGTCCACGGCGGGAGCCAGAGAAGCGTGCGTGCCCGTGGTCAGCAGTTCAGCGGCGGCCCGATGCGCGACGGCGTAAGACGCCTGGGCCACGCCGGATCCGGCGCTCACGCGGGCGACGCCGAGCCGAGACAGGGCTGCGGCGGTGGGCGCGCCCGGTCCCACCATGACGTTGACGGGGCCGTCGACCTCCTGCACGAGCACCCTGATCGTGTCGACATCGACCACGCCCGGAACGAACACGCCGTCCGCTCCGGCGTCGAGATAGCGGCGCGCGCGCCGCAGCGTCTCTGCCAAGCGCTCCGCGGGAGCGGCGACGCCCCCGAGAAACACGTCGGTGCGGGCGTTGATGAACAGCGGCACACCCGAGCGGGCGGCGGCGCGCCGGGCGGCGCTGATCCGGTCGGCCATGTCGCCGGGGTGCAGGAGTCCATCCTCGATGTTGATGCCGACCGCACCGCTCTCCACGACATCCGCCACCGTACGCTCGACGCCGGCTGCGCTGTCCGCGTATCCGGCCTCGACGTCGACGGTGACCGGCACCGTGACGGCGGCCACGATACGAGCCGCCGCGGCGATCGCTTCCTCGCGAGCGAGGACGTTACCGTCTGCGCAGCCCAGTGACCATGCCACCCCCGCACTGGTCGTCGCGATCGCCGGAGCGCCGGCACTCTCGATGAGCCGCGCGCTGGCAGCGTCCCACGCGTTGGCGAGGAGAAGTGGCTGTCCTGGGTTGAAGTGCAGAGCACGGAAGGTGATCGCCTGGGCATGTCTGTGTCTGTTGTCCATCTGCTCAGTCCATCGCGGCCGGATGCCGAATGCTGGCGGGTTTCGGACGACGCAGTGCGGTGCCGCAGCCGATTCGACCGGAGGTCCGTGGGGGAGTGGTCCGGTCGCGAGAGGCGGAGACGTGAAGTGCGCCGCGGATCTGATCGCCCGATCCGAGGCATCCGATAGAATCGGTTTTCGGCCACCTTCTTGCGCGCAACCGCGCCCGGCCCTCGAAGCTTCTGAATGAACGGACCCGCATCACCATGGCATCCACCGCAGACATCAAGAACGGCGTCGTCATCAAGATCGACGGACAGCTCTGGAGCGTCGTGGAGTTCCAGCACGTCAAGCCCGGCAAGGGCGGCGCATTCGTCCGCACCAAGCTGAAGAACGTCGTCACGGGCAAGTCGGTCGACAAGACCTACAACGCCGGCACCAAGATCGAGATCGAGAACGTCGACCGTCGCGACTTCACCTACCTGTACACCGACGGCGACAGCTTCGTCTTCATGGACCAGGAGGACTACGACCAGATCAACGTCCCCGCGGCCACCGTCGGCGATGCCAAGAACTACATGCTCGAGAACCAGCAGGTGCAGATCGCCCTGAACAACGGCAACCCGCTGTACATCGAGCTCCCCGCGTCGGTCGTGCTCGAGGTCACCTACACCGAGCCGGGCCTGCAGGGCGACCGCTCGTCGGCCGGCACCAAGCCCGCCACCCTCGAGACCGGCTACGAGATCCAGGTCCCGCTCTTCCTCGAGACCGGCACCAAGGTCAAGGTCGACACCCGCACGGGTGACTACCTCGGTCGCGTCAACGACTGACCTTGAGCGCCCGCACCAAGGCGCGCAAGCGCGCCCTCGACATCCTCTTCTCAGCTGACGTGCGCGGCGAGGAGCTCTCGGTCGTGCTCGCCGCAGCCGCCAAGCGCGCGGCCAGCGAGCCCGCACGTGAGGCGTCGTGGCTGTACGCCCGTGACATCGTCGACGGCATCATCGACAACCGCGATGAGATCGACGAGCACATCACCACGCACAGCAACGACTGGAAGCTCGACCGGATGCCCGCCGTCGACCGCGCCCTGCTGCGCATCGGCACCTGGGAGATCGTCTACAACGACGAGGTGCCCACGGCCGTCGCGATCGACGAGGCAGTGGAGCTGGCCAAGGAGCTGTCGACCGAGGACTCCGGCGCCTTCGTGCACGGCGTGCTCGCGCGCATCGCACGTTCCATCTGAATCGCAGGCGGCGCTGACCGAGTGTCGGTGGTGACGGGGAGGATGCTGTCATGAGGTCTCCCCGTCCCTCCGCAGCGGCGCTGCGCGATCTGGCGGGAGACGGCGGCTACGAGCGCGGGCTCGACTACGCCCGCCGCGGTCGCGTCGTCGATGCGCGGTGGGATACCGCAGCGCAGACGCTCACTGCTGAGGTGCTCGGAAGCGAAGCCGCGCCCTATCGCTGCCGGGTGCGATTCGACGGGCAGCGGATCATGTCGACCAGCTGCACGTGCCCGGTCGCATCTGCCTGCAAGCACGCGATCGCAGCCGTCGTCATCGGCGCCGTCTCGGATGAGAGGTTCCGCGCAGAGCCGCCGTCACAAGCGATGACGATGCCCGCGCCGGCGCCTCCCCGAGAGCCGTGGGAGCAGTTCGGTGCCTTCGCGAGGCCGGCGCCGCCGCCCGCATGGCGTGCGCTGCTGGGCGCTGCACCCGCGCCGACCGCGCTTCCCCTCGCGCTGGGAATCGAGCTGCGCACGCGGCCCCGCCACTCGTTCGACCGGTGGGGACCGGCCGCCCTGCAGACGGCGACACCCCGAGATCTCGCGGGCGATCACGGTGAGATCCTGCTCTGCGTCCGCCCGCTCATGCGCAGCGCGTCGACGGGCCGGTGGATCCACGGCGATGCCTCGTGGGACTCCGTGCGGCGCTCGTCGGCGCGCTTCGATGCCGACCAGGCGCGCTGGTTCACCGACTTCCTCAACATCGCGCGCGACTCGCTGCTCTCCGGCACAGCGGGTGACTGGATCGCCCTCGACAGGGTCGAGACGCCGCTGCTCTGGCAGCACGTCGACGCTCTGGCGGGCCTCGGCATCCCGATCATCCCGACGCAGAAGCACACCGCCGTCCGCTTCGCCGAAGGCGCGGCGGTCGGTCTGCGCATCGATCCCGTCGATGGCGGGGGATTGGCCGTCGGCGTCGACGCGGTGCTCGACGGGCAGGCGGCGCCGACGGCGCACCTGCGCCCGATCGGCCGCATCGGCCTGTACCGGTGGGAACTCGAGGGTTCGGGTCTCGAGGTGACCATCGCGCCCATCGGGCTCGCGCCGGCGGTTCTGAACGCCATCAACGCTCCTGCTCCGATCGATGTGCCGGCGCACGACCGGGAACGGTTCCTCGCCGAGGCCTATCCCGCTCTCGCCAGGCAGACCGTCGTCACGGCGTCTGAGGGCCTCGCCCTGCCCTCCCTCGCCGTTCCCGAGCCGGTGCTGCGCGTGACCTTCCGCTCGGGCCACCGCATCGCATACCGCTTCGAGTGGGAGTACGCGGGTCAGGGCTCCGTCGCATTCACCGACGGCTCGGAGCCTTTCCGCGATCCGGATGCCGAGCAGCGGCGCTCCCGCGACATCGAGGCGATCTGGGCAGGTGCCGCTCGCGATGCGTTCCGTCATCGCGCTGAACTCGAACAGCTCGCTGCCGCGGAGTGGGCGGCGCACGTGCTGCCGGCTCTCGAGACGTCCGACGTCAAGGTCGTGGTCACCGGGCGCCGAACCCGATACCGAGAACTGACCGGCACGCCCGAGATCTCGGTGTCGACGGTCGAGTCGACCGACGCCGACTGGTTCGACCTCGGCGTGCTGGTGAAGATCGATGGACACTCGATTCCGTTCACGCCGCTGTTCACCGCGCTGAGCATGCGGCGCACGAAACTCATGCTCGTCGACGGCACGTACTTCTCGCTCGCGCATCCCGCACTCCAGCAGCTGCGCGAGCTCATCGACGAGGCCGGCGCGCTCACCGAATGGGAGACCGGCCCGCGGATCAGCCGCTATCAGACCGCGCTCTGGGAGGATTTCGAGGATCTCGCCGACGAATCCGAGCAGGCGGTCGGCTGGCGAGCTGTGGCCGAGGGCCTGCGTGGCATCGATCGGGTGCCGCACACCCCGCCGCCCGGCGGGCTTCGCGCTCACCTGCGTCCGTATCAGCAGCAGGGACTCGACTGGCTGGCGTTCCTCTGGCAGCACCGGCTCGGAGGCATCCTCGCCGACGACATGGGTCTCGGGAAGACCCTCCAGCTGCTGTCGCTCATCGCGCACGCCGTCGAGGCGGGCGAGAAGCGCCCCTTTCTCGTCATCGCGCCGACCTCGGTGCTCGGCACCTGGCGCAGCGAGGCGAGCCGGTTCACGCCCGACCTGCGGGTGAGCGTCGTCGAAGGCACCGGATCGCGGCGGGCCGACGAGATCGGCGCGATGGCCGCCGGCGCCGACATCGTCGTCACCTCGTACACGCTGCTTCGGCTCGACGCCGAGGAGTATCAGGGCATCGACTGGGCGGGCGTGATCATCGACGAGGCGCAGTTCGCGAAGAACCCCGCCACGAAGGTGCACCAGGCGATCGCGCAGCTGCGATCGGTCGTCACGATCGCCGTCACCGGCACGCCGCTCGAGAACAGCCTGACCGACCTGTGGGCGCTGTTCGCGCTGACCGCACCGGGACTGTTCCCGTCGAAGCGGCGATTCCGCGACGAGTACGTGCAGCCGATCGAGCGGGGCAAGGTGCCCGAGAACGAGGAGGGCGCCCCGTACCGGCAGCGGCGACTCGAGCGGCTGCGCCACCGCATCCGACCTCTCATGCTGCGACGCACCAAAGAGCTGGTCGCGGGCGATCTGCCCGAGAAGCAGGTGCAGGAGCTGTTCGTCGATCTGAGCCCTGCGCACCGGGCCCTCTACGACACCGTCCTGCAGAGGGAGCGGCAGAAGGTTCTCGGCCTGCTGGCCGATCTCGATCGCAACAGATTCATCGTGTTCCGCTCTCTCACGATGCTGCGGATGCTCGCGCTGTCGCCACGGCTGATCGACACGGATGCCGAGGATGCGTCGTCGGCGAAGCTGGACGTCCTGCTCGAGCACGTGCAGGAGCTGCGGGCCGGGGGGCACCGCGCCCTCGTCTTCAGCCAATTCACCTCATACCTCGAGCTGGCGGCCGAGCGGCTGCAGTCCGCGGGTATCGTCTACGAATACCTCGACGGGTCCACTCGACGACGCGACGACGTCATCGCGAAGTTCCGCTCCGGTGACGCCCCGGTGTTCCTGATCAGCCTGAAAGCCGGCGGGTTCGGGCTCACCCTCACCGAGGCGGACTACGTGCTGCTGCTCGACCCGTGGTGGAACCCCGCGGCCGAGGCGCAGGCGATAGACCGGACGCACCGGATCGGACAGACGCAGCCGGTGATCGTGTACCGCCTGATCGCCGCGGGAACGATCGAGGAGAAGGTCCTGGCACTGCAGCAGCGCAAGGCACGACTGTTCACCGCGGTCATGGACGACGAGGCGCTGTTCTCGCAGGCGCTCACCGCCGACGACATCCGCGGGCTGCTGGAGGCGTGAACGCCGCGTCACAGTCATCCGGATAACCACGGCCGGTCACCGGGCCCGCTCAGCGAGCGCTCGGTAGAATCGACGTCGTCCAACCCTGAGGAGAGACATGCGGATCACGGGACTCGGCCACGCCGGGATGTTCATCGAGACGGTCGGCGGAAACATCATCTGCGACCCCGTGCTCGGTCCATCGTTCTACGGCTCCTGGTTCCCGTTCCCCGACAACCGCGGCCTGGACTGGGAGCGACTGGGACGCGAGGCGGACTTCCTCTACATCTCGCACCGTCACCGCGACCACTTCGACCCGAACCTGCTCGAGAAGTACATCTCGAAGGACATCGAGGTGCTGCTGCCCGAGTACGTCACCGACGACCTCGAGGTCGACATCCGCAGGCTCGGGTACGACAACATCACCTACGCACCGGCAGGCCAGGTGATCGAGCGCGGCGACCTGAAGATCATGATCACGCCGCTGCGCGCGCCGAGTGACGGCCCGATCGGCGACTCCTCGCTGAGCGTCGATGACGGCACGGCATCCATCCTCAACCAGAACGACTCGCATCCGCTGGATCTGGAAGCGCTGCTGTCGTTCGGCAAGCCCGAGGCGTACTTCACCCAGGTGTCCGGCGCGATCTGGTGGCCGATGGTCTACGATCTGCCGCAGGACGCCAAGCAGAAGTTCGCCGCGCTCAAGCGCGAGGCGCAGAACAAGCGGGCGATGTACTACATCGAGAAGGTCGACGCACCGCACGTGTTCCCGATGGCCGGGCCCCCGATGTTCCTGCGCGACGAGCTGTTCCGGTTCAACGGGAAGGGTCAGGACGACGACTCGATCTTCACGGATCAGAAGGAGTTCCTCGCGCACATGAAGGAGCTGGCCCCGAAGTACGACGGCCACCTCTTCATCCCCGGCACGGTGGTCGAGATGAACCACGGCGACATGACCGTGTCGCAGAGCCTGTACTCCGACGACGAGATCACCCACATCTTCGACGAGAAGTGGGACTACCTCGAAGAGCAGCGCGCATCGCGCCAGCAGGAGATCATCGATGAGGAGGCCACCCGCGCGGAGGTCATCCCCCCGGCGGAGATGCTCGCGGCGATCAAGGAGTGGTGGGAGCCGCTGCTGAAGAAGTCGCGCACCATCCGCCTCGGCGTGGGCGGCAACGTGCGCTTCCGCATCGGCGAGCTGGACATGGTCGTCGACTTCCCCAAGGCGAAGGTGCGCGAGTACGCGGGGGAGGAGTGCATCTACTGGTACACGATCCCCGCCGATCTCGTCTCGACGAACATCCGCGACCACGAGATCGACTGGTCGAACTCCATCTTCCTGTCGATGCAGTTCTCGGTCGGCCGCAGCGGCAAGTTCAACGAGTTCCTCACCACGTTCCTGAAGTGCCTCTCGGTCGATCGCATCGAGTACGTCGAGAACTGGTACCAGGAGCAGACCGATCAGACCGAGGACGCCGAGATCGACGACTGGGTCGTGCAGCGCCGCTGCCCGCACCTGCGCGCCGACCTGACCCGTACGGGCAAGATCGAGAACGGCGTCCTGACCTGCTCGATGCACGACTGGAAGTGGGACCTCGAGACGGGCAAGTGCCTGACGACGACCGGGCACCCGATCCGCGCGTCGCGGGTCATCAAGACCGGCTCACGTTCCGAAGAGGAGCGCGAGCCCGCCGCCGCACGGGGCTGACGTCACACGTCATCGCGTCCCACCGGTCTGTCATAGACTGGAGGCATCACCGAACCTTTAACACCGTCCTGTGAGGCGGAGAAGGGAAGTGGCCGTTGTCTGCACGCACAGTGCTGCATGAAGCCGATATCGCGCGCGCTCTGACGCGCATCGCCCACGAGATCCTCGAGTCGAACCGAGGCGCCGACGGGCTCGTGCTCCTCGGCATCCCGACCAGGGGAGTGACGCTCGCCGAACGGCTCGGCACGATCATCTCCGGCATCGCCGGCACCGACATCGCGGTGGGCTCGCTCGACATCACCCTGTTCCGCGACGACCTGTCGAAGCACCCGACCCGTGCGCCCAAGCGCACCGAGATCCCCGCCGGCGGCATCGACGGCAGGACCGTCGTGCTCGTCGACGACGTGCTGTTCTCGGGGCGCAGCATCCGCGCAGCGCTGGATGCCCTCCAGTCGATCGGTCGCCCCGCTGCAGTGCGTCTGGCGATCCTGGTGGATCGCGGCCACCGCGAGCTGCCCATCCGTCCCGACTTCGTCGGCAAGAACATCCCGTCCTCCCGCGCGGAACGAGTGAATCTGCGCCTTCGCGAGCTCGACGGAGCCGATGAGGTGACGATCGAATCATGAGGCACCTGCTCGACATCCGCACCCTCGATCGCGAGCAGGCCCTGCGCATCCTCGACGTCGCCGAGGACATGGCCGACACGCAGTCGCGCGAGGTCAAGAAGCTTCCCACGCTCCTCGGCAAGACCGTCGTCAACCTCTTCTTCGAGGACTCCACCCGCACCCGCATCTCATTCGAAGCGGCGGCGAAGCGACTCTCCGCCGACGTGATCAACTTCGCGGCGAAGGGCTCCAGCGTGTCGAAGGGCGAGAGCCTGAAGGACACCGCCCAGACCCTGCAGGCGATGGGGGCGGATGCCGTGGTCGTGCGCCACTCGGCGTCCGGAGCACCCCGCACGCTGGCGACGAGCGGCTGGATCTCCGCCGGCGTGGTCAATGCGGGCGACGGCACGCACGAGCACCCGACCCAGGCTCTGCTCGACGCATTCACGATCCGCAAGCGCCGCCACGGCAGCGAGAGCCGTGGCCGCGACCTGTCTGGCCTGCGCGTCGTCATCGTCGGCGACGTGCTGCACTCCCGGGTGGCTCGCTCCAACGTGTGGCTGCTGTCGCTGCTCGGCGCCGACGTCACACTGGTCACCCCGCCGACGCTCGTACCGCAGAACGTGTCGCAGTGGCCCGTGCGAGTGATCTACGACCTCGACGCCGCACTGGCCGAGGGGCCGGACGCCGTCATGATGCTGCGCATCCAGGCGGAGCGGATGCACGCCGCGTATTTCCCCACTGAGCGGGAGTATTCCCGGCTATGGGGGCTCGACGCCGTGCGCGCGGCGAGCCTGCCGGACGATAGCATTGTGATGCACCCGGGGCCCATGAACCGCGGGCTGGAGATCTCATCCGAAGCCGCGGATTCGCCCCGCTCCACCGTGCTGGAGCAGGTCACGAACGGAGTCTCCGTGCGCATGGCCGTGCTCTATCTGCTGCTGGCAGGCGAGCGCAACGACGAAGAGGGGAAGTGAAGTGAGCGAGACCCTCGTCATCGAAGGCGTCCGGCTGCTCGGGCGCGACAGCGCAGACATCGTGATCGAGAACGGTGCCATCGCCGAGATCGGCTCGGGGCTCACCCGAGCGGGCGCGCGCGTCATCGACGCCGCGGGCCTGGTCGCGCTGCCCGGCCTCGTCGACCTGCACACGCACCTGCGTGAACCAGGGTTCGAAGCCTCCGAGACCGTGCTGACCGGCACGCAGGCAGCGGCGGCCGGCGGGTTCACGGCGGTCTTCGCGATGCCGAACACCCAGCCCGTCGCAGACACCGCGGGTGTCGTCGAGCAGGAGCTCGCCCTCGGCGAGGCCGCTGGCTACGCGACGGTGCAGCCGATCGGCGCCGTGACCGTCGGACAGAAGGGTGAGCGTCTCGCCGAACTGGGCGCCATGGCGGGATCCCGCGCCCGCGTGCGCGTCTTCAGCGATGACGGCTTCTGCGTGTGGGATCCGCTGATCATGCGGCGCGCGCTGGAGTACGTGAAGTCGTTCGACGGCGTCATCGCGCAGCACGCGCAGGACCCGCGTCTGACCGAGGGCGCGCAGATGAACGAGGGCGTCGTGTCGGCCGAGCTGGGCCTCGCGGGCTGGCCCGCCGTCGCCGAGGAGTCGATCATCGCCCGCGATGTGCTCCTCGCCGAGCACGTCGGCTCGCGTCTGCACGTGTGCCACCTCTCGACCGCCGGCTCCGTCGACATCATCCGGTGGGCGAAGAAGCGCGGCATCCGCGTGACGGCCGAGGTCACTCCCCACCACCTGCTGCTGACCGACGACCTCGTGCGCGACTACGACGCCCGCTACAAGGTGAACCCGCCCCTGCGCACCGCCGAGGACGTGATGGCCGTGCGCGAAGGCCTCGCCGACGGCACGATCGACATCGTCGCGACCGACCACGCCCCGCACCCGGCGGAGAACAAGGCGTGCGAATGGCAGGCCGCCGCGAACGGCATGGTCGGGCTCGAGAGCGCGCTGCGCGTCGTGCATCAGGCGATGGTCGAGACCGGCCAGCTCGACTGGGCGGACGTCGCTCGCGTGATGAGCGCCGCTCCCGCCCGCATCGGGCGCCTCGACGGCTTCGGCGCCCTCGAAGTCGGGCGGCCCGCGCACGTCACGCTGTACGACCCGAGCGTGCCCGGGGTGTTCACCGAGGCCGACCTGCACGGACGCAGCCACAACTCCCCGTACCTGGGACGCGAGCTGCCCGGCCGCGTGCGCTGGACCATCCACGGCGGCGTCGTGACCGTCGACGGCGGAGCCCTCGTCGCGGATCTCGACGCGCGCGATGTGCTGAGCGAGCGGAGCGAGCCGAAGTGACTCGCGAGCTCGCGGGGCTGATCATCGCCCTCGTCGCCGCGCTGATCCTGCTCTCGATGTTCATCGCCTGGCGCAGGCGCCTGCGCCGCGACGCCGGCCTGACCGCTCCGCTCGGCGTGCCCGAGCACGCCGACGTGACCGCCCGGTACGAGGTGCTCTATGTCGCGACGACCGCGCACGACCAGCCGCTCGAGCGGCTCGCGGTCAGTCCGCTGACCTACCGCGCTCGGGGAGAGCTCGTGCTCACCGACCGAGGTGTCGCGCTGAGCCTCGACGGCGCACCGACGGTGTTCCTGCCGTCCGCGCGACTGGTCGCGGCAGACCGCGCCACCGTCGCCATCGACCGCGTCGTGGAGCGCGACGGTCTCATCCGCCTCGTGTGGCGGGTGGCCGACGACGTCCACGTCGATTCCTTCATCCGGCCCACCTCAGGCGGGCCCTCAGAGATCGTGCCGCAGCTCGAGCGCCTCTGCGCCGGTGCGGAGAACGGAGAGAACTCGTGACATCCCCCGACCAGACCGCCCACGGCCCTTCGACGGGCTCAAGGGCCCAGAACGCCGCTGTGCTCGTTCTCGAGGACGGCACCCGCTTCGAAGGCCGCGCATACGGCGCGCGAGGCACCACGCTCGGCGAGGTCGTCTTCGCCACCGGCATGTCCGGCTACCAGGAGACGCTGACCGATCCCTCGTACGCCGGTCAGATCGTGCTGCAGACCGCGCCGCACATCGGCAACACCGGCATGAACCGCGAGGATCAGGAGTCCTCGCGCATCTGGGTCGCGGGATACATCGTGCGAGACCCCGCCCGCCGGGTGTCGAACTGGCGCTCCGAGGAGTCGCTCGACGACGCGCTCGTGCGCGAGGGGATCGTGGGGATCAGCGGCATCGACACGCGCGCCCTCACCCGTCGCATCCGCGACACGGGGTCGATGCGCGGCGGAATCTTCTCGGGCGACGCCGCCGGGCTGGACGCCGACGAGCAGCTGCGTCAGGTGACCGCCGCTCCCGAGATGGCGGGTCAGAACCTGTCGGCGACGGTGTCGGTCACCGAGCCCCTCGTCGTCGCCGCGACCACCGAGCGCATCGGGAACGTCGCCGTGATCGACCTGGGCATCAAGCAGTCCACCGTCGACAACCTCGCAGCGCTCGGCTTCGACGTGCACGTGCTGCCGCAGTCGGCCGGCTTCGACGACATCGCCGCGACATCTCCCGACGCGGTGTTCTACTCGAACGGCCCCGGCGATCCCTCGGCATCCGACGAGCAGGTGGCCGTGCTGCGCCAGGTGCTCGACGCGCGCATCCCGTACTTCGGCATCTGCTTCGGCAACCAGCTGTTCGGACGCGCGCTCGGGCTCGACACCTACAAGCTCACCTTCGGCCATCGCGGCATCAACCAGCCCGTCATCGACAAGGCCACCGGCCGGGTCGAGATCACGGCCCACAACCACGGCTTCGCCGTGGAGGCCCCGCTCCAGGGCGCATTCGACAGCCCGCACGGCTACGGGAAGGTCGAGGTGAGCCACGTCGGCCTGAACGACCAGGTCGTCGAGGGCCTCCGCGCCCTCGACATCCCGGCCTTCTCCGTGCAGTACCACCCCGAGGCGGCGGCGGGGCCGCACGACGCCCACTATCTCTTCACCCGATTCCGCGAGCTCGTCCTCGCCAGCAAGAAGGGCGCCAACTGATGCCGAAGCGCGAAGACATCAACTCCGTCCTGGTCATCGGCTCCGGCCCGATCGTCATCGGTCAGGCCTGCGAGTTCGACTACTCGGGAACCCAGGCCTGCCGGGTGCTGCGCGAGGAGGGCGTGCGCGTCATCCTGGTCAACTCCAACCCGGCGACGATCATGACCGATCCCGACTTCGCCGATGCGACCTACATCGAGCCGATCACGCCCGAGGTCATCGAGACCATCATCGCCAAGGAGAAGCCGGATGCCATCCTGCCGACCCTCGGCGGTCAGACCGCGCTGAACGCCGCCATGGCGCTGCACGAGCGCGGCATCCTCGACAAGTACGGCGTCGAGCTCATCGGGGCCAAGGTCGACGCGATCCGTCGCGGCGAGGACCGCCAGGTGTTCAAAGAGCTCGTGATCGAGGCGGGCGCCGACGTCGCGAAGTCGGTCATCTGCCACACCATGGACGAGCTCATCGCCGGCGCAGCAGAGCTCGGCTACCCGCTCGTCGTGCGGCCCTCGTTCACGATGGGCGGCCTGGGCTCGGGCTTCGCCTACGACGAGACCGACCTCCGCCGCATCGGCGGCGCCGGCCTGCACGACTCGCCGACCAACGAGGTGCTGCTCGAGGAGTCGATCCTCGGGTGGAAGGAGTACGAGCTCGAGCTCATGCGCGACACCGCCGACAACACGGTCGTCGTCTGCTCGATCGAGAACGTCGACCCCGTCGGCGTGCACACCGGCGACTCGATCACCGTCGCGCCGGCGCTCACGCTCACCGACCGCGAATATCAGAAGATGCGCGACATCTCGATCGACATCATCCGCTCGGTCGGCGTCGACACGGGCGGCTGCAACATCCAGTTCGCCGTCGACCCGACCAACGGGCGCATCATCGTCATCGAGATGAACCCGCGTGTCTCGCGCTCGTCTGCCCTCGCCTCCAAGGCGACCGGATTCCCGATCGCGAAGCTCGCCGCCAAGCTCGCCCTCGGCTACCGCCTCGACGAGATCCCGAACGACATCACCGGCGTCACCCCGGCGAGCTTCGAGCCGACCCTCGACTACGTCGTGGTCAAGGTGCCCCGCTTCGCGTTCGAGAAGTTCCCGGCGGCCGACGCCACCCTCACCACCACCATGAAGTCGGTGGGCGAGGCGATGGCCATCGGGCGCAACTACACGACCGCGCTGCAGAAGGCGCTGCGCTCCCTCGAGAAGCGCGGCTCCAGCTTCCACTGGGGTGACGAGAGCCGTTCGGTCGAGGAGCTGCTCGAGATCGCGAAGACCCCGACCGACGGCCGCATCGTCGTGCTGCAGCAGGCGCTGCGCAAGGGCGCGACCATCGAGCAGGCCTTCGATGCGACGGCGATGGACCCGTGGTTCCTCGACCAGATCGTGCTGATCAACGAGGTCGCAGACAGCGTCGCCAGCGCCGACGAGCTCGATCGCGCCACCCTGCGTCTCGCCAAGGAGCACGGCTTCAGCGACGCGCAGATCGCGCAGCTGCGCGGCCTCGACGAAGCCGAGGTGCGCTCGATCCGTCACGGCCTCGACGTGCGTCCGGTGTTCAAGACCGTCGACACCTGCGCGGGGGAGTTCCCGGCCCTGACGCCGTACCACTACTCGAGCTACGACTTCGAGACCGAGGTCGCGCCGAGCGAGCGCACCAAGATCGTCATCATCGGCTCGGGCCCCAACCGCATCGGCCAGGGCGTCGAGTTCGACTACTCGTGCGTGCACGCGTCGTTCGCGCTCTCGGATGCCGGGTACGAGACCGTCATGGTCAACTGCAACCCCGAGACCGTGTCGACCGACTACGACACCTCCGACCGGCTGTACTTCGAGCCGCTGACCCTCGAGGACGTCCTCGAGGTGCTCGATGCCGAGGCCCGCAGCGGCACCATCCTCGGCGTCGTCTGCCAGCTCGGCGGACAGACGCCGCTGGGTCTGGCGAAGGGCATCGAGGCGGCGGGCTACACGGTGCTCGGCACCAGCCCCGCAGCGATCGACCTGGCCGAGGAGCGCGAGCTGTTCGCGCGCCTGCTCGACGACGCCGGTCTGGTCGCCCCGCGAAACGGCACGGCGATCGACGTCGACGGCGCGGTGCGCATCGCCGAGGACATCGGATACCCCGTGCTCGTGCGGCCGAGCTTCGTGCTCGGCGGCCGCGGCATGGAGATCGTCTACGACACCCCGTCGCTGCGCGACTACTTCGTGCGCACCGCGGGCGAGGTGGTCATCGAGGAGGGCAAGCCCCTGCTCGTGGACCGCTTCCTCGACGATGCGATCGAGCTCGACGTCGACGCCCTGTACGACGGCACCGATCTGTACATCGGCGGGGTCATGGAGCACCTCGAAGAGGCCGGCATCCACTCCGGCGACTCGAGCTGCACGCTGCCGCCCGTCTCGCTCGGCCGCACCGACATCGACCGCGTGCGCACGGCGACGCTCGCCATCGCGGAGGGCGTGGGCGTCCGGGGTCTGCTGAACGTGCAGTTCGCGATCAGCGCCGGTGTGCTCTACGTGATCGAGGCGAACCCCCGCGCGAGCCGCACCGTCCCGTTCGTGTCGAAGGCGCTGGGCATCCCGATGGCGAAGGCCGCGAGCCGCCTCATGGCGGGTGCGACGATCGCCGAGCTGATCGACGAGGGCATGCTGCCCGCGCAGGACGGATCCCGCGTGCCGCTGGGCGCTCCGGTCGCCGTGAAGGAGGCGGTGCTGCCGTTCAAGCGCTTCCGCACCCACGACGGCAAGGTCGTCGACTCGGTGCTCGGGCCCGAGATGCGCTCGACCGGCGAGGTCATGGGCATCGACCGCGACTTCCCGACCGCGTTCGCGAAGAGCCAGTCCGCCGCGTACGGCGGGATGCCGACGGCGGGCACCGTGTTCATCTCGGTCGCGGACGCCGACAAGCGCGAGGTCATCCTGCCGGCCCACCGCCTGCAGCAGCTCGGCTTCACCCTCGTCGCGACGGAGGGCACGGCCGAGATCCTCAGCCGGAACGGCATCGACGCGCAGGTCGTGGCGAAGTACAGCGAGACGCAGGAGAACGGCGAGCGGAACATCGTCGACCTGATCAACGACGGGGAGATCGACATCGTCGTGAACACCCCGTCCGGCGGCGCGGCCCGCGCCGACGGGTACGAGATCCGTGCCGCGGCGGTCGCCGCCGACAAGGCGCTGTTCACCACCATGGCCGTGCTCGGCGCCGCCGTGACCGGCATGGACGCCACCCAGTCCGGCTTCCACGTGCGCAGCCTTCAGGAATACGCCTCCGACCGTGAGGCCGCTCGATGACCCAGCCGTTCGGAGCGCGTCTGCGCACGGCGATCGACCGTCTCGGTCCGCTGTGCGTCGGCATCGACCCGCACGCGGCCCTGCTCGACCAGTGGGGTCTGGCGCAGGACGCCGAGGGCCTGCGCTCGTTCGGTCTGGCCGTGGTCGAGGCCGCGGCCGGCCGAGCGGCGGTCGTGAAGCCGCAGGTCGCGTTCTTCGAGCGCTTCGGCTCGAAGGGCTTCGCCGCACTGGAGGACGTCATGGCCGCCGCGCGGGATGCCGGGCTGATCGTGCTCGCCGACGCCAAGCGCGGCGACATCGGGTCGACCATGGCCGGTTACGCCGCGGCGTGGCTCGAGGCCGGATCGCCCCTCGAAGCGGATGCGGTGACGATCAGCCCGTACCTCGGGCCGGAGTCGCTGCGCGACACCCTCACCGGAGCGGTGCGTGCAGGCAAGGGCGTGTTCGTGCTCGCTGCAACGAGCAACCCCGAGGCCGCCGCGCTGCAGACCGCGCACACGGTCGACGTGGCAGGCGGCGAGGAGCAGACGGTCGCGGCCCGAGTCGTCCGGGATGTCACCTGGGTCAACAGCTCGCCGGCCTTCGATGGCGCGCTCGGACCGATCGGCGTCGTGATCGGCGCCACGGTCGATCGCGCCGTGGTCGGCATCGACGACGAGATCCTGACCGGCACGCCCGTGCTCGCGCCGGGCTTCGGAGCACAGGGCGCCACTGCGGCCGACCTCACCGTCCGGTTCGGGGCGGTCGCGTCGAACGTGCTCGCCAGCGAGAGCCGCAGCATCCTCGCCGCGGGTCCTGGCGGCATGGCCGAGGCGATCAGCGCCCGCAACGCGCGATAC
Organism: Microbacterium sp. nov. GSS16; assembly: GCF_028198145.1. NCBI lineage: Bacteria > Bacillati > Actinomycetota > Actinomycetes > Micrococcales > Microbacteriaceae > Microbacterium > Microbacterium sp. nov. GSS16. The sequence continues at coordinate 2,272,131 of NZ_CP116338.1, forward strand.
CAGGAGGTACTCCGTGGCTGAACGACCCGCCGTCCCCGACGTCGACCGCGTCGCCGCCTCCCGCCGGGCGCTCGAGCGACGTCGAGCGCGCGCCGCGCTCAAGCGCGACCTGAGCACGCGGGTCGTCGCACCCCAGGCCGTGCTGCGCCAGGCGACGGAGGATGCCGATTCCGACGCCGCCACGATGCGTGTCACCGACTTCCTGATGGCTCTGCCCGCCATCGGCGCCGGCAAGCGCGACCGTGTCCTCGAGGATCTGCACATCGCTCCGGTGAAGCGACTCGGCGGACTCGGCGTGCGCCAGCGCACCGCACTGCGGGAGTGGCTCGACGAGCGCTTCCCCCCGCACCGCCCGCGCCCGGCCCGCAGCCGGCTGCTCGTGCTCGCCGGCCCCACGGCCGTGGGCAAGGGCACGGTCGCTGCCCGCATCCGGGAGACCCATCCCGAGATCCACCTCTCGGTGTCGGCGACGACGCGCGCCCCCCGCCCCGGCGAGGTCGACGGAGTGCACTACTACTTCGTCGACGACACCGAGTTCGATCGCCTCATCGCCGACCGGCAGCTTCTCGAATACGCCGTAGTGCACAACAAGCACCGCTACGGCACACCGCGCGGTCCGGTGGACACCGCACTGGCCGAAGGCAGGACAGTGCTGCTCGAGATCGATCTGCAGGGAGCCAGGCAGGTGCGGGCCGCCGAGCCGTCGGCATCCCTCGTCTTCCTGCTGCCGCCCAGCTGGGACGAACTCGTCCAGCGTCTCGTCGGCCGCGGCACCGAGGACGCCGAGGAGCGCGCCCGCCGACTGCGCACTGCGCGGGTGGAGCTGGCCGCGCAGAACGAGTTCGATTACCTCGTCGTGAACGCCGACGTCGCCACCGCGGCCGAAGAGGTCGTAGAATTGTCCACAGACTCTGCGCGTCGCCCGGCTCCCTGAGCCCTCGGACCGCGCGCCGCATCGATTTCGCGACAGCTCGTCACCCCGACGCCACCGTCGCCTGACCAGGAGGTCCACCATGGCCGGACACAACAACGGCATCATCGACCCGCCCATCGACAACCTTCTCGAGCGCGTCGAGTCGAAGTACGAGCTCGTGATCTACGCGTCGAAGCGCGCACGGCAGATCAACGACTACTACTCCGACCTGCACGAGGGGAACCTCTTCGACAACGTCGGTCCGCTCGTCGACTCCTCGGTCGAGGACAAGCCCCTCACGATCGCCCTGCACGAGATCAACGAGGACAAGCTGCGCATCCGTCACGCTGAGTGATCGCCTTCGCACTGTGAGCCGCCGACGTCCTCGCGAGGATGTCGGCGGCTTCATGCACACTGGCGTCGAGCCGTCACCGGCTCCGCCCCACGACCCCGCTTTGGAGCCCCGATGAGCGCGCTGCGCCTGTTCACGTCCGAGTCCGTCACCGAAGGACACCCCGACAAGATCTGCGACCAGATCTCCGACAGCATCCTCGACGGGCTTCTCACGGTCGATCGGGACTCGCGCGTGGCCGTCGAGACGCTCGTCACGACCGGTCTGGTGCACGTCGCCGGTGAGATCCGCACCGAGGGCTACGTCGACATCCCGACCATCGTGCGCGACGTCGTGAACGGCATCGGCTACACCTCGAGCGACACCGGCTTCGACGGCTCGTCGTGCGGGGTCAGCATCTCGGTCGGCGAGCAGTCCACCGACATCGCCAACGGCGTGGATCAGGCGCAGGAGCAGCGCGACGGAGGATCGACCGACCCTCGCGACCTGCTCGGCGCGGGCGATCAGGGCATCATGTTCGGCTTCGCCACCAATGAGACGCCTCAGCTGATGCCGATGGCCGCGTGGACGGCGCACCGCATCGCCGAGCGGCTCACGGAGGTGCGCCGCTCCGGCGAGCTGGCCTTCCTGCGCCCCGACGGCAAGACGCAGGTGACGCTCGGCTACGACGGCTTCACGCCGAAGACGGTCGACGCCGTGGTGCTGTCGACTCAGCACCAGCCGGACATCTCGCAGGACGAGCTGAAGCAGCTCGTGCGCGACGTCGTGATCGACCCGGTGCTCGAGCAGACCGGTCTCGATCTCGCCGACGACCTGAAGTACTACATCAACCCGGCAGGCCCCTTCGTCACGGGCGGGCCGAAGGGCGACGCCGGTCTCACCGGCCGCAAGATCATCATCGACACCTACGGCGGAGCCGCACGTCACGGCGGCGGCGCGTTCAGCGGCAAGGACCCCTCGAAGGTCGACCGCTCGGGCGCCTACGCGATGCGGTGGGTCGCGAAGAACGTGGTCGCCGCCGGCCTCGCCGACCGTGCCGAGGTGCAGGTCGCCTATGCCATCGGCGTCGCTCGCCCGGTGGGGCTCTACGTCGAGACCTTCGGCACGGGTCGGGTGTCTGAAGAGACGATCACCGACGCCATCTCGCAGGTGTTCGATCTGCGCCCTCAGGCGATCATCGAAGAGCTCGACCTGCTCCGCCCGATCTACGCGCAGACCGCCGCCTACGGCCACTTCGGCCGTGAGCTGCCCGACTTCACCTGGGAGCGCACCGACCGCGCCGACGACCTGCGTCGCGCAGCCGGCCTCTGAGGCCGCCGTGTCCGACCCTCGACCCGAGCGGGCGGCATCCGGCCCGGGGGAGGGGCGCCGCATCGCGCGCGTGCTGATCGACTCGCCGCTGCCGCAGCTGGACAGGCTGTTCGACTACGCGCTGCCCGACGAGCTCGGCGACGTGCAGCCGGGGGTGCGCATCAAGGCGCCGCTGCGCACCGCCGGTCGCGTCGTCGACGGCTACATCGTCGAGATCGACGTCGAGCCGGACGCCACTCGCACGCTCTCCGAGGTCGAGAGCGTCGTGTCGCCCACGATCGTGATGCCCGAGCGGCTGTACCGCCTCGCTCGGCGCGCCGCGGATCGCGCCGCAGGATCGGCCTCCGACGTTCTGCGGCTGGCCATCCCGAAGCGGCAGGTGCGAGTCGAGAAGGCATGGACGCCGCCCGATGAGAAGGTCGAGGTGGATCCGGATGCCGTGAGCCGCGCGCAAGAGGTCGTCGCGCGGTACGACGGTCTGGCCGCAGTGATCGCCGAATCGGGCCGCGCTGCGGTCGAGGCGATCCCCGTGCAGAGCGGGTCCGAGCCGGGATGGGCGACCCTGCTGGCCGCCGCCGCCGCCTCGCAGCTGGCGGAGGGCCGCTCGAGCATCCTCGTCGTCCCCGATTACCGCGACCAGGAGCTGCTGCTCACCGCGCTGGAGCGTCTCGTGCCGGCGGACGCGATCGCTCGCCACGACGCCAGGCAGGCGAACCCCGATCGGTACCGCGCGTTCCTGCGGACCCTGGATGACGAGCCGTGCGTCGTCGTCGGCAACCGCTCCGCGATCTACTCGCCGGCTCGGGCGGCGCTCGTCGCCATCTGGGACGACTCCGACCCGCTGCTCGCCGAGCCGCTCGCACCTTACGTGCATGCCAGGGACGCGGCACTGATCCGCCAGGAGCAGGAGGGCAGCGCGCTGCTTCTGGTCGCGCACACCCGCTCGACCGACGTCGAGCGTCTCGTGCAGCACGCGTGGCTGCGAGACGTCACCGCCGCGCGGCGCATCATCCCGAATGTGCGACTGAGCACGCCGCAGGAACTCGAGCGGTCGATCGGCCAGCGGGTGCCCTCGAGCGCCTTCGCCACCGCGCGCGCCGCAGCGGCAGAGGGGCCGGTGCTCGTGCAGGTCGCTCGCCCCGGCTTCGCCCCGACGCTCGTCTGCGCCTCATGCCGGCATCCGGCGCGGTGCCGGCAGTGCGGCGGCCCCCTCGGCGCTCGTCGACGCGGCGCGGTGCCGGTCTGCGGGTGGTGCGGCCGCTCGGCGCACTCGTGGCGATGCACGGAATGCTCCTCGGATCAGGTGCGGCTGGCGTCATCCGGCACCGAACGCACCGCAGACGAACTCGGCCGCGCATTCCCCGGGGTGCGGGTGATCGTCTCGGACGGCGCGCACCCCGTGCAGCACGTCGACGATCGCCCCGCGCTCGTCGTCGCGACGCGCGGCGCCGAGCCGATCGCCGACGGCGGCTACCGGGCGGTCATCCTGCTCGACGGCGCGCGCATGCTGCAGGCGCCTGAGCTGCGGATCGGCGAGTCGTGCCTGCGCTGGTGGTCGAACGCCGCCGCTCTCGCGGCCCCCGCGGCGCCCGTTCATCTCGTGGGTGTGGACGGCCCCGTGGCCCGGGCGCTGGCGACCTGGTCGGCTGCGGCGTATGCGCGCTCCGAGCTCGAGGCGCGGATGCCGCTGCACATGCCTCCCACGGCACGATTCGCCCAGCTCGAGGGGCTGCCGGCCTCGGTGCGTGCGGCGCTCGACGCACTGTCGGGCATCGGCATCCCGACGGATGCCGTGCTGGGGCCCGTCCCGCTCGACGACGACGGCCGCGTGCGCGCTCTCGTGCGCTTCCCGTACGCCGCAGGCCAGGACGTGGCCGACACGCTGCGCGCCAGCGTGGTCGCCGATGCGGCACAGAGCCGCCGCGGCCGGGGACGGCAGCGGATCCCCTTCTCGGTGCACCTCGATATCCTCGAACCCGACATCTGATCACCCGAACACCGCTCGACCGACCGGAGAACCTTCCATGCGCCTCGTCTTCGCAGGCACCCCCGCCGTCGCCGTCCCCACCCTGCGCGCCCTGGCAGCAGAGCACGAGATCGCGGCGGTGATCACTCGCCCCGACGCGCCGCTCGGGCGCAAGCGCGTGCTGACCGCATCACCCGTCGCCGCGGCGGCCGAGCAGCTGGGTCTGCCCGTCATCAAGGCGGCGCGTCTCGACGACGGCGTGTCGGAGCAGGTGCGGACCCTCGGCGCCGCGCTGGGCGTGATCGTCGCCTACGGCGGGATCGTGCGCGAGCCGCTGCTGTCGACCCCGGAGAAGGGCTGGATCAATCTGCACTTCTCGTTGCTGCCGCGCTGGCGCGGCGCCGCGCCCGTGCAGCGTGCCCTGATCGCGGGCGACGCCGAGCTGGGAGTCGCCGTGTTCCAGCTCGTGGCGGCACTCGACGCGGGTGACGTCTTCGCGATGCGCCCGGTCGCCGTGCCGGACGATGCCACGGCGGACGTCGCTCTCGAGGTGCTCGCGAAGGACGGCGCCTCGCTCACCCTCGACGTCGTCGCCGACATCGCCGACGGCACCGCCCTGGCTCGGCCGCAGGAAGGCGATCCGACCCTCGCCCCGAAGCTCACGCTCGACGACGGCGCGATCGACTGGAGCGCGCCCTTCGAGCAGGTGTACGCCCGCTACCGCGGAGTCACCCCCGAGCCGGGCGCGCACACGACCGTCGGCGGCGCCCGGCTGAAGATCCTGCACGCCGCGCCCGCCCCCGCCGACTCCCCGCGGCTCGATCCCGGCACGATGCACGGCGCCAAGGCGGCCGTGCTCATCGGCACCGGCACGACGCCCCTCGCGGTCACCCGTATGCAGCCGGCGGGCAAGGGGCCGATGGACGCCGCCGACTGGTGGCGGGGCCTGCGTGACGGCGGCTCGGCGAGGGCCGGATCGTGAGCGCCCCCAAGGTACAGGCCGCCCGCTGGGTCGCCTACGACGTGCTGCGTGCCGTCTCGGACGACGACGCGTATGCCAACCTGCTGCTGCCGAAGCTGATCGGCGACGCGAACCTGAACCCGCAGGACGCGGGACTCGCCACCGAGCTCGCCTACGGCACCCTGCGCCGCCGTGGCACGTACGACGCGATCATCGCCGAGGCGGCCGGCCGGCCCGTGGAGCAGATCGATCCGGTGGTGCTGGACGCCCTGCGCCTCGGCGCCCACCAGCTGCTCTCCACCCGCGTCGCTGCGCACGCGGCGGTGAACGAATCGGTCTCGCTGGTCGCCGCCGAGGCGGGACGCGGCGCGTCCGGATTCGCCAACGCGGTGCTGCGCCGGATCGGCCGCGACGACGCCGACGCCTGGCAGCAGCGAATCGAAGCGGGTGCCCGTTCGGACGACGAGCGTCTCGCGCTGCGGACCGCCCATCCCGTCTGGGTGATCCGCGCGCTCCGACGCGCCCTCGCCGCGGAGGGACGAGGAGACGAGCTCGACGCCCTGCTGGCATCCGACAACGACGCGCCCGAGGTCACGCTGGCTGCGCTTCCCGGGCTCGCCGAGCCCGGATCCCCGCGGCGCCCGTACGCGCCCACCGCGTTCGGATCGCCCGGCGGAGACCCGCGCCGGGTCATCGCCGACGCGAACGGCACCATCCGCGTGCAGGACGAGGGCTCTCAGCTCGTCGCGCTCGCGCTGGCCGCCGCAGCCCCGGTGCGGGCGGGGGAGCGGTGGCTGGACCTGTGCGCAGGGCCCGGGGGGAAGACCGCGATGCTCGCCGCACTCGCGCGCGAAGCCGGCGCGGACCTCGAAGCGAACGAGGTCATCCCCGCGAGAGCCGGGCTCGTGCGCCATGCCGTGCGCCCGCTGCCGGTCGAAGTGCCCGTGCACGAGGAGGACGGACGCGTGCTGGCGGCGCAGCATCCGGCCTTCTTCGATCGCATCCTCGTCGACGCGCCCTGCACCGGTCTCGGCGCGCTGCGCCGGCGCCCGGAGGCGCGGTGGCGCAAGTCACCGGAGGACGTCGCCGAGCTCGTGGAGCTGCAGACGCAGCTGCTCGACGCCGCGATCGACGCGCTGGTGCCAGGGGGCATCGTCGGCTACGCCACCTGCTCGCCTCATCTGGCCGAGACGACGGGGGTCGTCACCGAGATCCTGCGACGCCGGGACGACATCGTCGAGCTCGACGCCCGAGCGGTCATGACGGGCGTGTCGCGATCGCCCATCGACCTCGCGCCGCGCACGGCTGAGGGGCCAGGCAGCGGCAGCGTGCAGCTGTGGCCGCACCGTCACGGCACCGACGCCATGTTCCTCGCACTGCTGCAGCGCACCGACCAGGAAAGGACCGCATCGTGACCCTCCCCACCGCACCGCGCATCAACCCGAGCATCCTCGCCGCCGATTTCGCGAACATGCAGGCCGAGCTCGGCCGCATCGCATCGGCCGACTTCGCCCACGTCGACGTGATGGACAACCACTTCGTGCCGAACCTCACCTTCGGCCCGCAGATGGTCGAGCGGATCCAGGCGACCAGCCCGATCCCGCTCGACGTGCACCTGATGATCACCGACCCCGATCGGTGGGCACCGGCCTACGCCGAGCTCGGCGCGGCCAGCGTCACCTTCCATCTCGAGGCCGCCGCCGACCCCGTCGCGCTCGCCAGGCGCCTACGCGGGATGGGGGCACGCGCCGGCGTCGCGATCAAGCCCGGCACAGCGGGGGAAGCGCTCTACGACATCATCGACGAGTTCGACCAGATCCTGGTGATGACCGTCGAGCCCGGCTTCGGAGGCCAGGGTTTCATGCCGGAGACCATGCCGAAGCTGCGGGCGCTGCACGACGAGGCGCGCAGGCGCGGATCGGATGTCTGGCTGCAGGTCGACGGCGGGATCTCGTCCGACACGATCGCGCAGGCCGCCGCGGCGGGCGCCGACACGTTCGTCGCAGGCTCGGCGGTGTACGGCGCAGCCGACATCGAGGCGGCGGTCATCGGTCTTCGTGAGCGCGCGCGAGCGGCTAGCCTGGAATCGTGAAGACTTTCGACGAACTGTTCGCCGAGCTCAGCGCCACCGCGCAGGAGCGCCCCGAGGGATCGGGCACCGTCGCACAGCTGGATCGCGGAGTGCATGCGATCGGCAAGAAGATCGTCGAGGAGGCGGCCGAGGTGTGGATGGCCGCCGAGTACCAGTCGGACGATGAGGCCGCCGAGGAGATCTCCCAGCTGCTGTACCACCTGCAGGTGATGATGCTCGCGAAGGGGCTGACGCTGGAGGACGTCTACCGACATCTGTGAGCGAGGCTCAGACCACCGTTCACATCAGACGAAAGACATCCATGCTGCGCATCGCCGTTCCGAACAAGGGCTCGCTCTCCGAGACAGCCGCCGAGATGCTCGCGGAGGCCGGATACACCGGTCGCCGCGACCCCAAGACCCTGCACGTCATAGATGCCGACAGCGACGTGGAGTTCTTCTACCTGCGTCCCCGTGACATCGCCACCTATGTGGCATCCGGAGCCCTCGACGTCGGCATCACCGGACGCGACCTGCTGCGCGACGTGCGTCAGGACGACGCGCGCGAGATCGAGCAGCTGGGCTTCGCCCGGTCGACGTTCCGATTCGCGGCGCCCCCCGGGCGCTACTCGTCGATCGACGACCTCGACGGCGTGCGCGTGGCCTCCGCCTACCCTGGCCTGGTCGACGACTTCCTCCGCGAGAACGGCGTGACCGCTCGGCTCGTCCCACTGGACGGCGCGGTCGAATCGGCCGTGCGTCTCGGCGTCGCCGATGTGATCGCCGATGTGGTCGAGACGGGCACGACGCTGCGTCAGGCGGGTCTGGAGATCTTCGGCCCCGTCATCATCCAGTCCGAGGCGGTGCTGATCAGCCGGCCGGGTGACGTGCCCGGCACCGACCGGCTGCTGCGTCGCCTGCGCGGCGTCATGGTCGCGCGGCAGTACGTGCTGCTCGACTACGACCTCCCCGCTCACCTCGTCGACCAGGCCGTCGAGATCGCCGGAGGTCGGGAGTCGCCGACCATCTCGCCGCTGCGCGACCCCGAGTGGGTCGCCGTGCGAGTCATGGTTCCGCGCAAGGGCGTGAACCAGGTGATGGACGACCTGTACGCGCTGGGCGCCCGGGCGATCCTCGTCACCGCGATCGACGCGGCGAGGCTCTGATGACCCTCGCCGCGCGGGTGATCCCATGTCTGGATGTCGCCGCCGGACGCGTGGTGAAGGGCGTCAACTTCCAGAATCTGCGCGACATGGGAGACCCCGTCGAGCTCGCCTCGCACTATGCGGCCCAGGGCGCGGATGAGATCACGTTCCTCGACGTGACCGCCACGGTGGATGCGAGGGCGACAACCTACGACGTCGTGCAGCGCACCGCCGAGAACGTGTTCGTGCCGCTCACCGTGGGTGGCGGCGTGCGCAGCGTCGACGACGTGGCCCGTCTGCTATCGGTCGGCGCAGACAAGGTGGGAGTCAATTCCGCCGCCATCGCCCGGCCCGCGCTCATCGGCGAGATCGCCGATCGGTTCGGCGCCCAGGTGCTCGTTCTCTCGCTCGACGTCAAGCGCGCGACGACGACGCCCTCGGGTTTCGCCGTCACGACCCACGGCGGGCGCACCGAGACGACCCTCGACGCGCTCGACTGGGCGCGCGAGGCCATCGAGCGCGGCGCCGGAGAGCTGCTGGTCAACTCGATCGACGCCGACGGCACGAAAGACGGCTTCGACCTCGAGCTGATGCGCGTGATGCGCGAGGCGTCGGCCGTGCCGGTCATCGCCTCTGGAGGCGCCGGCGACGTCGGCGATTTCGCACCGGCCATCGAGGCGGGGGCGGATGCCGTGCTCGCGGCCAGCGTGTTCCACAGCGGGCAGCTCACGATCGGCGAGGTCAAGGAGGCCCTGCGGGCCGAAGGGGTGGTGGTGCGCTGATGAGCGACGACGTCGCGCAGATCGCCTGGAACGACGCCGGCCTCGCTCCTGTGATCGTGCAGCAGCACGACACGCGCGAGGTGCTCATGCTGGCGTGGATGGATGCCGAGGCGCTGCACCGCACCCTGACCGGCGGTCGCGCCGTGTACTGGTCGCGATCGCGCCGGGAGTACTGGCGCAAGGGCGACACCTCGGGCAACACGCAGCGGGTGATCAGCGTCGCCGTCGACTGCGATGCCGACACGATCCTGCTGCAGGTCGACCAGCAGGGACCCGCCTGCCACACCGGAACGCGAACCTGCTTCGACGGGCGCGAACTGTCTTCGAGCGGAGTGTCCTGACGTGCTGCGCCGCGCCCGCATGCTCGGTGTCCTGGCATTCCTGCTCGCCGGGGGGATCGGGATCATCTCCTCGACCCAGGTGTGGGCGACGGTGCAGCGCGCCGATGCGGGGGAGACCCTCACCGTCACCGGGGCCGTGCTCTACCCGCTGCTCGCGCCGCTGTCGCTGGCGGTGCTCGCCCTGGGAGCCGCGCTGTCGATCGCCGGTCCCGTGCTTCGCCACATTCTCGCCGTGCTCGGCGCGGGTGCGGCCTTCACCCTGATCCTCGGCACCGCGCCCCTGATCGGGTCGGCGCCGATCGCCGCCGTGGCCCCGGCGATCACCGAGGTCACCGGCCTGGGCGGCGAGGAATCTGTGCGTGAGGTCGTGGCCGCCGTCACCGCGACGCCGTGGCCGGTGATCGCTCTGCTGTGCTGGGTGGTGCTCGGGCTGGCGTCCCTGTTCGTGCTCGTCACCGCACGCCGCTGGCCGGCTGGCGGCCGGCGCTACCGATCCACGACCGGGAGCGCGCAGCGCAGCTCGGGGCCGCTCGACGCCGTCGATTCCTGGGACGAGCTGTCGCACGGCACCGATCCGACGGACTCGGCCCGGTAGACTGTCAGCATCGCCTAACCACCCGGAGGAGAACATGACCAACCCGATCGCCGATCCCGGCCACGGACACTCGCCTGCTGCCTGGACCGCCGTCGTGATCATGCTCGTCGGCTTCACCGCCGGTACGGTCTTCTTCTGCCTGAACCAGCCCATCGCGGTCTGGGTCTGCGCCGCGGTCATCGTGATCGGCGCGATCGTCGGCTGGGTGATGGCGAAGGCCGGCTGGGGTGTGAAGGGCCCGAAGTACGCGCCGAAGGCGCACTGATGGTGCTCGCCGACCTTACGGCCGGCGCCGTGGAGGATGCCGAGCGGCGCGCGATCTCGCGTCCGCTCGCCGTCGTCGAGCGCGACGCCGCGGCTCGACCCGCAGCTCGTGATGTGCTCGCAGCACTCGCCCCTGCCGACCGTGTGAAGATCATCGCCGAGGTCAAGCGTGCCAGCCCGTCCCGCGGTGCCCTCGCCGAGATCCCCGATCCCGCGCTGCAGGCCTCGCTGTACGAGCAGGGCGGCGCCTCGGCGATCAGCGTGCTGACCGAAGAACGCCGCTTCGGCGGCAGCCTCGTCGACCTCGAGGCGGTCACCGACCGCGTCTCGGTGCCGGTTCTGCGCAAGGACTTCGTCGCCACCCCGTACCAGGTGCTCGAAGCGCGCGCCGCCGGAGCAGACCTCGTGCTGCTCATCGTCGCCGGTCTGTCTCGCACCGTGCTCACCGAGCTGCACGGACTCATCATCGAGCTCGGGATGACCCCGCTGGTCGAGACGCACTCCGCCGAGGAGCTCGAGGTCGCGATCGACCTCGGCGCCGACCTGATCGGCGTGAACGCGCGCAACCTGCACACCCTCGAGCTCGACCGCGACCTGTTCGCGCGGCTCTCCGACCGCATCCCCGACTCATCGATCCGCATCGCGGAGTCGGCCGTGCTGCAGCCAGACGACGTCGCGCGGTACCGGGACGCCGGTGCGGATGTCGTCCTCATCGGCGAAGCGCTCGTCACCGGCGATCCGGTGGCCACGCTGAGCACTTTCCTGGCGGCCGGCGACCGCCCGATCCGAGACATCGAGAGGCGCTCATGAGCCTGCGCGCGCAGCACGGTCCGTTCTTCGGCGACTTCGGCGGCAGGTACATGCCCGAGTCGCTCGTCGCCGCCATCGACGAGCTCGCCGCCGCCTACGAGGACGCGATCGCCGACCCCGCGTTCCGCTCCGAGCTGGCGACGCTCCTGCACTCCTACGCCGGGCGTCCCTCGCCGATCACCGAGGTGCCGCGCTTCGCCGAGCACGCGGGCGGAGCGCGCGTGTTCCTCAAGCGGGAGGACCTCAATCACACCGGCTCGCACAAGATCAACAACGTGCTCGGCCAGGCGCTGCTCACCAAGCGCCTCGGCAAGACCCGCGTGATCGCCGAGACCGGGGCCGGCCAGCACGGCGTGGCGACGGCGACGGCGGCTGCCCTGTTCGGCCTGGACTGCACGATCTACATGGGCGAGGTCGACACCGAGCGCCAGGCGCTCAACGTCGCCCGCATGCGCCTGCTCGGCGCCGAGGTGGTCGCGGTGACCACAGGATCCCGCACGCTGAAAGACGCCATCAACGACGCGTACCGTGACTGGGTCGCCAGCGTCGAGACCACAAATTACATCTTCGGAACGGCGGCCGGCCCGCATCCGTTCCCCGCGATGGTGCGCGACTTCCAGAAGATCATCGGCGAGGAGGCCCGCGAGCAGCTGCTCGCAGAGGCCGGCCGGCTGCCGGATGCCGTCGTCGCCTGCGTCGGCGGCGGATCGAACGCCATCGGCATGTTCGACGCGTTCCTCGATGACCAGAATGTGAAGCTGTATGGCGTCGAGGCGGCCGGTGACGGCGTCGACACGCCGCGGCACGCGGCGTCGATCGGGCGCGGCCGACCGGGTGTGCTGCACGGGGCGAAGACGTACGTCCTCCAGGACGAGGACGGGCAGACCGTCGAGTCGCACTCCATCTCCGCCGGTCTCGACTACCCCGGGGTCGGACCGGAGCACTCCTGGCTCAGCGCGATCGGCCGAGCCGAATACATCCCCGCCACCGACGACGAGGCCATGCAGGCTCTCCGGCTGCTCAGCAGGACGGAGGGGATCATCCCCGCGATCGAGTCGGCACACGCCCTGGCCGGCGCGCTGCGCATCGGCCGCGAGCTCGGCCCCGAGGGCCTCATCGCGATCTGCCTCTCGGGCCGCGGCGACAAGGACATGGACACCGCCGCCCGGTACTTCGAGCTGTACGACGGGGCAGCCGGCGACGCTGAGGGGAGCGCGGAGTGAGCCGCGTCGAGGATGCCATCCGCAGAGCGCACGAGGCGGGACGGGGCGCGTTCATCGGCTACCTGCCCGTGGGCTTCCCCGATCTCGATACGAGCATCCAGGCCGCGCTGACGATCGCCCGCAACGGCGTCGACATCATCGAGCTGGGCCCGCCCTACTCCGACCCGGTGATGGACGGCGCGGTCATCCAGGAGGCGACGCAGCACGCGCTCGCGAACGGCTTCCGGATGCGCGATCTGTTCACCGCCGTCAAGGCGATCACCGACGAGACCGACGTGCCCGTCGTCGTCATGACGTACTGGAACCCGGTGATGCAGTACGGCGTCGACCGCTATGCCGACGACCTGCTCGCCGCCGGCGGGGCAGGACTCATCACTCCCGATATCACGCCGGAGTCGGCGGGGGAGTGGATCGAAGCCAGCAGGCGCACGGGCCTCGACCGGATCTTCCTCGCCGCGCCCACGTCGAGCGACGAGCGACTCGATCTGGTCATCTCGTCATCGACGGGCTTCGTCTACACGGTGTCGACCATGGGGATCACGGGCGAGCGCGCTGCGCTCGACCTGGCCGCCCGCACGCTCGTCGAGCGGATGCGCTCGCGCGGCGAGGTGCACGCCTGCGTCGGCATCGGCATCTCGAACGCCGAGCAGGTCGCGGGCGTGGTCGAGTACGCCGACGGCGCAATCGTCGGCACCGCGCTCGTCAAGGCGCTCCGCGACGGCGGGATCGATGCTCTCGCCGAAACCACCAGAACCCTCGCCGGCGGTACGCCGACGACGCGATACTAGGATCTCTCTCATGCCCTTCGCGCCCTTCAGCAGCCTTTCCGTCGTGCCTGCGAGCATCCCGAGCCCGCCGGAGAGCAGCTTCCAGATCGGCCCGCTGACGATCCACTACTACGCGCTGTGCATCATCGCCGGCATCATCGCCGCGGTGCTGCTGACGAACCACCGGCTCTCCAGGCGCGGCGCGGAGAAGTGGGTCGTGATCGACATCGCGATCATCGCCGTGCCGCTCGGCATCATCGGCGCCCGGATCTTCCACGTCCTCACCCACCCGAACTTCTACTTCGGGCCGGGCAGGAACACGTGGAACCCGTTCGAGTACGGCTCGGTGTGGGCGATCTGGGAGGGTGGCATCGCCATCTTCGGCGCCCTGCTCGGCGGTGCGGTCGGCGCGTGGCTCGGCTGCAAGTGGACGGGCATCCGGTTCTGGACCTTCGCCGATGCCCTCGCACCCGGCATCCTGCTCGCGCAGGCGATGGGCCGATTCGGAAACTGGTTCAACCACGAGCTCTTCGGCCTGCCGACCGACGTGCCCTGGGGCCTCGAGATCGAGTCCACCAACCCGTCCTTCCCTCCGGGACTCGCCGAGGGCACGCTGTTCCACCCCACCTTCCTCTACGAGGTCGTCTGGAACGGCCTCGGCGTGCTCGTGCTGCTGTGGGCGGGACACCGTTTCCGCCTGCAGTGGGGCAAGCTCTTCGCCCTGTACCTCATCTGGTACAGCGCGGGCCGCATCGTCTGGGAGTCCATCCGGATCGACCCGAGCGAGGTCCTCTTCGGACTGCGCAGCAACGTATGGGCCGCGATCATCGGCGTCATCGTCGGCATCGTCATCTTCATCGTGCAGACCCGTCGTCACCCCGGTGTCGAGCCGTCGCCCTACGTGCGCGGTCGAGAGCCGGAGATCGCCGATGTAGAATCACAGGACAATTCCTCCGACTTCGTCGACGTGAGCGAGCCTCCCGTCACGGTCGAAGCAAATTAGGAGCCACCGCCACAAGCACCGCTCCCGTCACGAGGGTCCGCCCGGGCCCTCCTTCCGCGCGAGAGATCGCACTGAACGCACGGGCCGATGATGTCCCCGGGTTCACCGAAATCTGAGGACGGTGACTGGTGTACTTCCAGCCTCCCTACGGCGCCTCCGGCGCCTACCCCCCGAAGCAGGGCCTGTACAACCCCGCCCACGAGAAGGATGCCTGCGGCCTGGCCATGGTCGCGACGCTCCGCGGGGAACCCGGCCATGACATCATCGCGCTGGCGCTTGAAGCGCTGCGCAACCTGGAACACCGCGGTGCAATCGGCTCCGATGCCGGCACCGGCGATGGCGCCGGCATCCTCACCCAGATGCCGGACGCGTTCCTCCGCCAGGTCGTCTCCTTCGACCTTCCCCCCGCAGGCGAGTACGCCGCGGGACTCGCGTTCCTCCCACGGGAGTCGAGCGCCCGCCGCGAGCAGAAGGCCGGCATCGAGCGCATCGCCGCCGCCGAGGGCCTCGAGGTGCTCGGGTGGCGGGTCGTCCCCACCGCGAACGAGAACCTCGGCTCGCTGGCCGACGAGGCCCGTCCGGCCTTCGAGCAGCTGTTCGTCAGCATCCCCGGCACGAGCGCCGGTTCGCAGCTGACCCTCGACCGGTTCGCATACCGGTTGCGCAAGCGCGCCGAGCACGAGCTGGGCGCCTACTTCGTCTCGCTGTCGTGCCGCACGCTCGGCTACAAGGGCATGCTCACCACGCTCCAGCTCGAGCCCTTCTATCCCGACCTGCAGGACGAGCGATTCGCCTCCGAGCTGGCCGTGGTGCACTCGCGCTACTCGACCAACACGTTCCCGTCCTGGCCGCTCGCGCAGCCGCTGCGGATGCTGGCGCACAACGGTGAGATCAACACCGTCGGCGGCAACCGCAACTGGATGCGCGCCCGCCAGTCCCAGCTGCGCTCCGACCTGCTCGGAGACATCCGACCGCTGCTGCCGATCTGCAGCGACAGCGCCAGCGATTCGGCATCCTTCGACGAGGTTCTCGAGCTGCTCACCCTGACCGGCCGCAGCCTGCCGCACGCGATCATGATGATGGTTCCGGAGGCCTGGGAGAAGCAGGCCGACATCGACCCCGACCTGCGCGCGTTCTACGAGTTCCACGACATCCAGATGGAGCCGTGGGACGGCCCCGCGGCGCTCATCTTCACCGACGGCACTCAGGTCGGGGCGACGCTCGATCGCAACGGTCTGCGCCCCGGCCGATGGACCGAGACGGTCGATGGCCTTGTCGTCATCGGCAGCGAGACCGGCGTGCTCGAGTTCGAGCCCGAACGGATCAGACGGCGCGGCCGACTGCGCCCCGGTCACCTCTTCCTCGTCGACACCGCGCAGCGCCGGATCATCGAAGACGCCGAGATCAAGAAGGACCTCGCCACCCTGCATCCCTGGCGGGAATGGCTGGATGCCGGCGCCGTGCGTCTGGCGGATCTGCCCGAGCGCGAGCACATCGTGCATCCTGCGGCCTCCATCACCCGCCGTCAGCGCACCTTCGGCTACACCGAGGAGGAGGTGAGGGTGCTGCTCACCCCGATGGGGCAGACCGGCGCCGAGCCTCTCGGCGCGATGGGCAGCGACACGCCGATCGCGGTGCTCAGCGAGCGACCGCGGCTGCTGTTCGACTACTTCGTGCAGCAGTTCGCCCAGGTCACCAACCCGCCGCTCGACGCGATCCGCGAAGAGGTCGTCACGAGTCTGCGGCTCGGCCTCGGCCCGCAGCTCAACCTGCTGGAGTGGGGGCCGGAGCACGCCAGGACGGTGAGCCTGGACTTCCCGGTCATCGACAACGACGAGCTCGCGAAGATCAAGCACGCTGGTCGTGCGCTGCCCGGCCGCACGAGCGCCACCCTCAGCGGGCTGTACCACTTCGACGCCGGGCCCCAGTCCCTGCCCGAGCGGCTCGCCGAGATGTGCGCGGAAGCCGATGCCGCGATCGAGCGCGGCGCGGAGTTCCTCATCCTCTCCGACCGCGACTCCGACAAGGACCGCGTGCCGATCCCGTCGCTGCTGATGCTCTCGGCCGTGCACCATCACCTGATCCGCAAGGAGACGCGCATGCGGGTGGGCCTGATCGTCGAGGCGGGGGATGTGCGCGAGGTGCACCACGTCGCCACGCTGATCGGGTACGGCGCAGCCGCGGTCAACCCGTACCTGGCGATGGAGACGGTGGAGCATCTTGTGCGCACCGGCTTCATCACCGGCATCGCCCCAGACGAGGCGGTGCACAACCTGATCCACGCGCTCGGCAAGGGCGTGCTGAAGATCATGTCGAAGATGGGCATCTCGACGGTGTCCTCCTATGCCGGTGCGCAGGTGTTCGAGGCCATCGGCTTGAGCCAGGAGTTCGTCGACCGGTACTTCACGGGCACGGAGACGAAGCTGGGCGGCATCGGAATCGACGACGTCTACGCCGAGAACCAGAAGCGTCACGACCACGCCTATCCGCAGGACGCGGCGCCCCGTGCGCACGAGCGCCTGTGGACCGGCGGCGAATACCAGTGGCGCCGCGACGGGTCACCTCACCTGTTCAACCCCGAGACGGTGTTCCGGCTTCAGCATGCCACCCGCACCCGCCGCTACGACATCTTCCGGGAGTACACCCGGCTGGTCGACGACCAGGCTCGCGAGCTGAAGACGCTGCGCGGCCTGTTCGAGCTGCGCACCGGCGAGCGCCCGCCGATTCCCCTCGACGAGGTCGAGCCGGTCAGCGCGATCGTCAAGAGGTTCTCGACCGGCGCGATGAGCTACGGCTCGATCTCGCAGGAGGCTCACGAGACCCTCGCGATCGCGATGAACCGCCTGGGTGCGAAGTCGAACACCGGAGAGGGCGGCGAAGACTCGGAGCGCCTCATCGATCCCGAGCGCCGCAGTGCGATCAAGCAGGTCGCCTCCGGCCGGTTCGGCGTGACGAGCCAGTACCTGACCGAGGCCGACGACCTGCAGATCAAGCTCGCGCAGGGCGCCAAGCCCGGCGAGGGCGGGCAGCTGCCGCCGCAGAAGGTGTACCCGTGGGTGGCGCGCACGCGGCACGCGACCCCGGGGGTGGGGCTCATCTCCCCGCCGCCGCACCACGACATCTACTCGATCGAAGACCTCAAGCAGCTGATCTTCGACCTCAAGCGCGCCAACCCGAAGGCCCGCATCCACACCAAGCTGGTCAGCCAGTCCGGCATCGGTGCGGTCGCCGCCGGCGTGGCCAAAGCGCTCAGCGACGTCGTGCTCGTCTCGGGTCATGACGGCGGCACGGGCGCGAGCCCGCTGAACTCGCTCAAGCACGCGGGCACGCCGTGGGAGCTGGGTCTGGCGGAGGTGCAGCAGACGCTCATGCTCAACGGCATGCGCGATCGCGTGGTGGTGCAGGTCGACGGCCAGCTGAAGACCGGGCGCGATGTGATCATCGGCGCGCTGCTGGGCGCCGAGGAGTTCGGCTTCGCCACGGCGCCGCTGGTCGTCAGCGGCTGCATCCTGATGCGGGTGTGCCATCTCGACACGTGCCCGGTCGGCGTGGCGACCCAGAACCCGCTGCTGCGACAGCGTTTCACCGGCAAGCCGGAGTTCGTGGTGAACTTCATGGAGTTCATCGCCGAGGAGGTGCGCGAGCTGCTCGCCGCACTCGGGTTCCGCTCGATCGACGAGATCATCGGCCGGCACGACCTGCTGCGCACCGACCCGGCCGTGAGGCACTGGAAGACGGACGGCCTCGATCTCACGCCGATCCTCGAAGGGCCGGCATTCCCCGCCGGCGAGCCGAGGAGAAGCGCGAGGGCGCAGGATCACGAGCTCGAGAAGCACTTCGACGCGGCCCTGCTCGCTCATGCGACGGAGGCGCTCGACAGCGCGCTGCCGGTCGTCATCGAGCTGCCCATCCGCAACACCGAGCGCGCCGTCGGCACGATGCTCGGACACCACGTCACCGCGCGCCACGGTGCGGCCGGCCTTCCGCGCGAGACGATCGACATCACCCTGCACGGCACGGCCGGTCAGTCGCTCGGGGCCTTCCTGCCACCGGGGATCGTGCTGCGCCTCGAGGGCGACGCGAACGACTACGTGGGCAAGGGCCTCTCGGGCGGAGACATCACCATCCGCCCGGCTCGGGATGCGCGGTTCGAACCGCACCGCAACGTCATCGCCGGGAACGTGATCGGCTACGGCGCGACGAGCGGAAGCATGTACATCTCAGGGGTCGTGGGGGAGCGCTTCCTCGTGCGCAACTCCGGCGCGACCGCTGTCGTCGAGGGCGTCGGAGACCACGCTCTCGAGTACATGACGGGCGGCGTGGCGGTCATCCTCGGTGACACCGGCCGCAACCTCGGTGCGGGGATGTCGGGCGGCGTCGCGTACGTGCGGGGCCTGAGCGCGACGAGCGTGAACAGCCAGGCGCTGCAGAGCGGCGAGCTGCTTCTCACCGCGCTCGAGCGCGACGACGCCGAGGTGCTGCGCGAGCTGCTCGTCGAGCACGTCGAGCGGACGGCGTCACCGCTGGCATCCGCTCTCCTGGACGACTTCGAGAGCGTCATCAACGAATTCACGAAGGTGCTGCCGCGCGACTACGCAGCGGTGCGCACCATGCGCCAGGAGGCGGTGGCCGCGGGGATCGACCCCGACGGCGACGTCGTCTGGGACCGGATCCTGGAGGTGACCGGTGGCTGACCCCAAGGGCTTTCTGAAGACGACCGAGCGAGAGCTGCCGGCCCGCCGGCCGGTGCCGGTGCGGATCATGGACTGGAAAGAGGTCTACGAACCCGGCGATCGCGCCGTGCTGAAGCGTCAGGCGGGCCGCTGCATGGACTGCGGTGTGCCGTTCTGCCATTCCGGATGCCCGTTGGGCAACCTCATCCCGGAATGGAACGACCTCACCTGGCGCGGCGCCGACCGCGCGGCGATCGAGCGGCTGCATGCGACGAACAACTTCCCGGAGTTCACCGGGCGGCTGTGCCCCGCGCCGTGCGAGAGCGCGTGCGTGCTCGGCATCAACCAGCCGGCGGTCACGATCAAGCAGATCGAGGTGTCGATCATCGACCAGGCGTTCGAGAACGGATGGGTCGAGCCGCAGCCGCCGCAGCGGCTCACCGGCCGCACGGTCGCCGTCGTCGGATCGGGCCCCGCCGGACTCGCCGCGGCTCAGCAGCTGACCCGCGCGGGCCACACCGTCGTCGTGTTCGAGCGCGACGACCGCATCGGCGGGCTGCTGCGCTACGGCATCCCCGACTTCAAGATGGAGAAGCGGCACCTCGACGCGCGCCTACGGCAGATGGAGGAGGAGGGCACGCGCTTCCGCGCCGGCGTGGAGATCGGCCGTGATCTGTCATGGGACGAGCTCCGCGGCCGCTATGACGCCGTGCTGATCGCCACGGGGGCCACGGTGCCTCGCGACCTGCCGATCCCCGGAAGAGACCTCGACGGCGTGCATTTCGCGATGGACTACCTCGTGCCGGCGAACCGCGTCGGCGCAGGCGACGAGGTCGCCGGTCAGATCACCGCCGCGGGCAAGCACGTCGTCGTCATCGGCGGCGGCGACACCGGCGCGGACTGCATCGGCACAGCGCACCGTCACGGCGCGCGCAGCGTGACCAACCTCGCGATCGGAAAGCAGCCCGCAACGGTGCGATCCGAAGACCAGCCCTGGCCGACCATGCCCACGCTGTTCGAGGTGCAGTCCGCGCACGAGGAGGGCGGTGAGCGCACGTACCTGGCCTCCACCGTGGAGTTCCTGGGCGACTCGGAGGGACGTGTGCGTGCCGTGCGCGTCGCGGAGACCGAGTACGTGGACGGCCGTCGCGTGCCGCGCAGCGGCACCGAGCGGGAGATCCCGGCCGAGCTCGTGCTCATCGCCATGGGGTTCACCGGCCCCGAGACGGCGTCGTACGGCGGAGACACCGTGCCCGTGGTGACCGACCGCGGCAGCCTGCAACGCGACGGCGAGTACGCCACCGCCGTGCCCGGCGTGTTCGTGGCCGGAGACGCCGGACGCGGGCAGTCCCTCATCGTGTGGGCGATCGCCGAAGGCCGCTCGGCGGCCGCGGCGATCGACAGACACCTGATGGGCGCCACGGTGCTGCCCGCCCCGGTCGCGGTCACAGATGTCGCGTTGAGCGTTCAGCCCGCGTAGGCTGAGCGCGGCAACGTCGCCATGTTGATTTCTGTCCTCTTACCCTGGAGATGATGTTGAGACGCGCGAAGATCGTCGCCACACTCGGCCCTGCAACCTCGACCTATGAGAAGGTCCGTGCCCTTATCGACGCCGGTGTGGACGTCGCCCGCCTGAACCTCAGTCACGGGGACTACTCGGTGCACGAGGCCAACTACTCGAACGTGCGCCGGGCGGCCGAGGACTCGGGGCGCGCGGTCGCCATCCTGGTCGATCTGCAGGGGCCGAAGATCCGACTGGGCCGCTTCGAGGACGGTCCGTACGAGCTCGAGGTCGGTGACATCTTCAAGATCACCACCGAGGACATCATCGGCAACCGCGAGATCTGCGGCACGACGTTCAAGGGTCTGCCGCAGGACGTCAAGCCCGGCGACTTCCTTCTCATCGACGATGGCAAGGTGCGTGTCGAGGTCGTCGAGACCGACGGCACTGTCGTCACGACCAAGGTCATCGTGGCTGGCGCCGTGTCGAACAACAAGGGCATCAACCTGCCCGGTGTCGCCGTCAACGTGCCTGCGCTCAGCGAGAAGGACGAGGACGATCTGCGGTGGGGTCTGCGCATCGGCGCCGACGTCATCGCCCTGTCGTTCGTGCGCAACGCCACGGACGTCGAGCGCGTTCACGAGATCATGGCGGAGGAGGGTGTGCGCATCCCGGTCATCGCCAAGATCGAGAAGCCGCAGGCCGTCGACGCCCTCGAGGAGATCGTCGACGCGTTCGACGGCATCATGGTGGCCCGCGGAGACCTGGGTGTCGAGCTGCCTCTCGAGGCCGTCCCGATCGTGCAGAAGCGCGCCGTCGAGCTCGCCCGCCGCAACGCGAAGCCGGTCATCGTGGCGACGCAGATGCTCGAGTCGATGATCTCGAGCCCCGTGCCGACGCGCGCCGAGACCTCCGACGTCGCCAACGCCGTTCTCGACGGTGCGGATGCGGTCATGCTCTCGGGCGAGACGAGCGTCGGCGACTACCCGATCGTCGTGGTCGAAACCATGGCGCGGATCATCGAGTCGACCGAGGAGCACGGCCTCGAGCGCATCTCGCCGCTGAACACGAAGCCGCGCACGCAGGGTGGCGCGATCACTCTGGCGGCGCTCGAGGTGGCGGAGTTCGTCGGAGCGAAGTATCTCTGCGTCTTCACGCAGTCGGGTGACTCCGCTCGCCGCCTGTCGCGTCTGCGCGCGCGCATCCCGATGATCGCGTTCACCCCAGAGCCCGGCATCCGTCGTCGCATGGCCATGACCTGGGGAATCCGATCGACCCTCGTCGAGATGGTGCAGCACACCGACTCGATGTACCGGCAGGCTGACGAGTACCTTCTGGGCAGCGGTCTGGCCCAGGAGGGCGATGTGATCGTCGTCATCTCCGGATCCCCTCCCGGGATCATCGGCTCGACCAACGACATCCGCGTCCACAAGGTCGGGGATGCCGTCGGCGGAGCCGCTCCCGTCTACAAGACCGGAGTCTGAGAAGCATCCGAGCGCCGAGGGGCGGGCCCGCGAGGGTCCGCCCCTCGGCGCTCTTGCGCATGGGACGCGATACGGTGCTGGGATGAGTCCGGAGACGCAGCAGACGCACCGCATCGGACGGCTCTACTTCCGCACGCTCGCATCGCCGTCGTCCTCCGGCCCGGTCTTCGTGCTCGTGCACGGCATCGGGATGTCGCATCGCTACCTCGCGCGGCTGCACCGCTCGCTGACCGCGAGCGGGAGCGTGATATCGGTCGATCTGCCCGGATTCGGAGGGCTGCCGAAGCCCGGGCGCGACGTCGACATCGAAGAGATGGCGGATGGCCTCGCCGCTCTGCTCGACCGCATCGGCGCCGGAACCGCCGCGACCGGGCCGGTCGTGCTCGTCGGACAGTCGATGGGCACCCAATGGGTGGTGGAGCTCGCGGCGCGTCGGCCCGAACTCGCGCAGGCGGTCGTGCTGATCGGCCCGGTCGCCGATGAGCGTCGGCGCACCGTGCTGCAGCAGGCGGGGCGGCTCGCGCTGGACACGGTGCGGGAGACGCCGGGGGCGAACGCACTCGTGTTCGCCGACTACCTGCGGTGCGGCCCGCTCTGGTATCTCGCGCAGCTGCGGCACATGCTGGGGTACCGGATCGAGGACCGGATCGTCGGGGTGGAGGCGCCCGTGCTGGTCGTGCGCGGCTCGCGAGACCCCATCGCATCACTCAGCTGGTCCCGGCACCTGACGGCCGCAGCGCAGCGCGCAGCGCTGGTCGAGATCCCCGGGCGAGCGCACAACGCCCAGCACACGGCTCCCGGCGCTGTCGCGTCCGCCGTCCGGCACTTCTGCGCTACGGACCTGGCGATTCGAACGCGGGAGGGTGAAGGGTGAGCGATCTGCTGCGCAGGGCGCTCTGGTGGGCGCAGGATTACGCCTACGCTGCCGTCTGGCAGGTGCGAGCCTTCGGCGGTCGCAACCGGCCGGAGGCGTACACCAGCGGCGCCGGCGTGCCGATCGTCGTGCTGCCGGGCATCTACGAGAGCTGGCGGTTCCTGCGCCCTCTGATCGAGCGGGCGCACCGCGACGGGCATCCCGTGCACGTGGTCGAGCCGCTCGAGCGCAACCTCAGCCCCATAGCCGACATGGCCGACCGAGTCGGGGCGTATCTCGCCGCACGCGACCTGCATGACGTCGTGCTGCTGGCGCACAGCAAGGGCGGCCTGGCCGGCAAGCTCGTGATGCTCGGCCCCCAGGGCTCGCGGGTGCGCGGGATGCTCGCCGTCGCGACCCCGTTCGGCGGGTCGCGATACGCCCGCCTGATGCTCACCCGCAGCCTGCGCGCTCTCTCGCCGCGGCATCCGTCGATCGCCGCACTCTCCGCCCAGCATGAAGCGGATGCGCGGATCGTGTCGGTCTACGCCCGGTTCGACCCGCACATCCCGGAAGGCAGTGAACTCCCCGGCGCGAAGAACGTGCCGCTCGACACGGGAGGGCACTTCCGCGTGCTCGCGCACCCCCGCGTGATGGCCGAACTCGCGGCGCTGGCCGCGTGATGCAGGAGGGCCGCCCCTCCGGGACGGCCCTCCTGCGCATGTGCCGGCGGTGGGACTCGAACCCACACGCCCTCTCGGACAGAGCATTTTGAGTGCTCCGCGTCTGCCATTCCGCCACGCCGGCCGGCACACTGCGCATACGACTGTAGCGCAGCCGGTGCACCGTGCCGCGCGCGCGCATCCGCCGCCCGGTCGCAGTTCGACTAGGATGGACGGGTGACTGAGCAAGAGCAGCCCGAGCAGCCCACGGCATCCGCCCCGCGTCGCGTCGTCGTCGCTGAGGATGAGTCGCTGATCCGCCTCGACATCGTCGAGATCCTGCGCGACAACGGATTCGACGTCGTCGGGGAAGCCGGCGACGGGGAGACCGCCGTGCAGCTGGCCACCGAGCTGCGACCCGATCTCGTCGTCATGGACGTGAAGATGCCCCAGCTCGACGGCATCAGCGCCGCCGAGAAGCTGCACAAGGCGAATATCGCCCCCGTCGTGCTACTCACGGCGTTCAGCCAGAAGGAGCTCGTCGAGCGCGCGAGCGAGGCGGGAGCCCTCGCCTACGTCGTCAAGCCCTTCACCCCGAACGATCTGCTGCCCGCGATCGAGATCGCACTGGCCCGTCACGAGCAGATCATCACGCTCGAGGCCGAGGTCGCCGACATGGTCGAGCGCTTCGAGACCCGCAAGCTCGTCGACCGCGCCAAGGGCCTGCTCAACGAGAAGATGGGCCTGTCCGAGCCCGAGGCGTTCCGCTGGATCCAGAAGGCGTCGATGGATCGCCGTCTCACCATGCAGGATGTCGCGAAGGCGATCATCGAGCAGCTCGCGCCCAAGAAATGACTTCGGTCCGAGCCGCATCGGCTCGGGCAGCGAAACGGCCCCCGACGTCACGTCGGGGGCCGTTTCGCGTTCTCCGTCAGGCGTCGACGGTCTTGATCAGGTTCGTGATGCGGATGGTGGAGCAGCGCCGACCCTGCTCATCGGACACGGCGATCTCATGCACGGTCATGGTGCGCCCCAGGTGCACCGGGGTGCATACGCCCGTGACGAATCCGGAGGTCGCCGAGCGCGTGTGGGTCGCGTTGATGTCGATTCCGACGGCCAGGCGGCCGGGGCCGGCGTGCAGGTTCGCCGCCATCGATCCGAGAGACTCGCCCAGGACGACGTAGGCGCCGCCGTGCAGCAGGCCGACGGGCTGGGTGTTGCCTTCGACCGGCATCGTCGCGACGGCGCGCTCGACGGTGAACTCGGTGAACTCGATGCCCATCTTCTCGGCCAGCGCGCCCATGCCGCGGTGCGTGGCCCACTCGAGGCCGGTCATCTCGGTCTGCTCGGTCAATGCTCCTCCTCAGCGCGTGTCCGTCGCCCTCGTTAGGCTTGCAGGGTGACGGACTCCGCAAAGCCTACCCTCATGGTCGTCGACGGCCATTCACTCGCGTACCGGGCCTTCTTCGCCCTTCCGGTCGAGAACTTCACCACGAAGGACAACCAGCACACGAACGCCATCTACGGCTTCCTGTCGATGCTTGTGAATCTCATCAAGGCCGAGAAGCCGACCCATATGGCGATCGCCTTCGACACGTCACGCCACTCGTTCCGTACCGAGGAGTACCCCGAGTACAAGGCGACCCGCTCCGAGACGCCGGGGGAGTTCAAAGGCCAGATCCCGCTGCTGCAGGACTGCCTGGCCGCGATGTCGATCCCGGTGCTGACGCAGGAGGGGATCGAGGCCGACGACATCCTCGCCACTCTCGCCAAGCAGGGCTCGGAGCAGGGGTACGACGTGCTGGTGGTATCGGGCGATCGCGACACCATCCAGCTCGTCAACGACGACGTCACACTGCTGTATCCGTCGGTGCAGGGCGTCTCGCAGCTCAAGCGCTACGACCCCACCACCGTGCACGAGCGCTACGGCGTGCGACCTGAGCAGTATCCCGACATCGCCGCGCTGGTCGGCGAGACCAGCGACAACCTGCCCGGCGTGCCGAAGGTGGGCGAGAAGACCGCCGTGAAGTGGCTGACCCAGTTCGGCAGCCTCGACGAGCTGCTCGACCGCGCCGGGGAGATCAAGGGCGTCGTCGGGGGCAACCTGCGCGAGCACATCGAGGACGTGCGCCGCAACCGCAGGCTCAACCGACTGCTCGACGACGTCGAGCTGCCCGTGACGCCGACCGAGCTCGCCGTCAAGCCGATCGATGCCCAGGCCGTGCGCGACATCTTCGCCCGCCTCGAGTTCCGCACGCTCCTGCCTCGGGTCTTCGAGGCCGCCGGCGCGCCCGACGAGCCGGTTCACGACGAACCCGCCGTCGAGGTGCCGGCGCCCACGGAGTCATCCGCCGCCGAAATCGCCGCGTGGCTTGATGAGCAGCAGGGCGAGGTGGGGATGCTGCTCACCCTGGGCGGCGGCGCGATCACCCGCGTCGGCGTGGCCACCGAGACCGAGCTGCGCGAGTGCGGCTGGAGCCCCGAAAGCGCCCAGGCACTCACGGCTTGGCTGGAGTCCGACGCACCGAAGGTGCTCAACGACGCCAAGCCGCAGGTCAAGGCGCTGCTGCGCGACGGCATCCGGCTCGGCGGACTCGTCCACGACACCCTGCTCGCGGGCTGGCTCATGCGCCCGAGCTTCCCCGACAAGACGCTCGCGCATCTCGTCGGCCGCTACCTCGACGAGAAGCTGCCCGAGGCGGATCCCACCCAGCTGGTGCCCGAGACCGACGGCGCCACCCCATCGCAGGAGGCGTGGTTCACCCTGCGCACCGCGGTTGCCATCCGCGAGGCGATGCCCGCGCCGGTCGCCGGGGTGCTCACCGAGATCGAGCTGCCCGCCGTGATCGCCCTGGCCGACATGGAATCGGCTGGGGTATCCGTCTCGCACGACGTGCTCTCCACCTTCTCGGGCGAGCTGCTCGCCCGCACCGACGTGCTCGCCGCCGAGGCGTTCGCACTCGTCGGGAGGGAGTTCAACCTCGGCTCGCCGAAGCAGCTGCAGGAGGTCCTGTTCGAAGACCTGCAGCTGCCCAAGACCCGCAAGACCAAGACGGGGTACTCGACTGATGCCGCGGTGCTCGCGGATCTGCAGGAGACGAACCCGCACCCGTTCCTCGCCCTGCTGCTGCAGCACCGCGAGGCGACCAAGCTGCGCCAGATCATCGAGACCCTCGACACGGCGATCCGGGACGATCACCGCATTCACACCACCTATGTGCAGACCGGAAGCCAGACCGGGCGACTTTCGAGCACCGACCCGAACCTGCAGAACATCCCGGTGCGCACCGAGGAGTCCCGCCGCATCCGCAGCGCCTTCCAGGTCGGTGAGGGTTACGAGACCCTGCTGACCGCCGACTACTCGCAGATCGAGATGCGCATCATGGC
Organism: Microbacterium sp. nov. GSS16; assembly: GCF_028198145.1. Taxonomy (NCBI): domain Bacteria; kingdom Bacillati; phylum Actinomycetota; class Actinomycetes; order Micrococcales; family Microbacteriaceae; genus Microbacterium; species Microbacterium sp. nov. GSS16. Next base: position 2,299,194 of record NZ_CP116338.1, read on the forward strand.
GCATCTGTCGGGCGATCCCGGGCTGATCGAGGCATTCAACTCGGGCGAGGATCTGCACCGGTTCGTGGGCGCCCGGGTGTTCGGAGTCCAGCCCGAAGAGGTCACTTCGGCCATGCGCACCAAGGTCAAGGCCATGTCGTACGGTCTCGTCTACGGCCTCAGTGCGTTCGGCCTGTCGAAGCAGCTTCGCATCGAGCAGTCCGAGGCCAAGCAGCTCATGCTCGAGTACTTCGCCCGCTTCGGCGCCGTGCGCGACTACCTGCGCGCCTCCGTGATGCAGGCGAAGGAAGACGGCTACACCGAGACCATCTTCGGCCGTCGCCGGCCGTTCCCCGACCTGACAAGCCCCAACCGGGTGCTGCGCGAGAACGCTGAGCGCGCCGCGCTGAACGCGCCCATCCAGGGCAGCGCCGCAGACATCATGAAGATCGCACTGAACCGCATCCACGACGATCTGCGTGATCGCGGGCTCGCCTCCCGCGCCCTGCTGCAGATCCACGACGAACTCGTCGTCGAGGTCGCCGCGGGGGAGTGGGACGAGGTCGAGGGCATCGTTCGCGAGCGCATGGCCGGTGCCGCCGAGCTGACCGTGCCGCTGGACGTGCAGGTCGGCCGCGGCCGCGATTGGAACGAAGCCGCGCACTGATCCGCTGCGCGGCGGGGTGCGAGGCTAGGCTCGAGACCATGAGTTCAGAGCCTCGCACCCCCTCTGCCATCGATCGGATCGCCGAGAAGTGGGTCGACACCCTGGTCGACCTCTCGCCCATCCTCGCCACCTACATCGGACGCAACGAGGCAGGCGCCCGCCTCGATGATGTGAGCCCGGAAGGGCATGAGCGCGCTGTCGCCGCGGCACGTGAGACCCTCGCCGCGCTCGATGCCTCGACGCCCGTCGACAGCATCGACGAGGTCACCAAGACCGACCTGTCAGCAGAGCTGCGCCTGCAGCTCGAGCTGCACGACGCGCAGTGGCACCTGCGTGACCTGAACGTCATCGCCTCGGCACCGCAGGACTTCCGGCAGGCGTTCGACCTCATGCCGACCGACACCGTCGACGACTGGAGCATCGTCTGCCAGCGGCTCGCCGCTGTCCCGAATGCTCTGAAGGGCTACGTCGAGACGCTGCGCGAGGGCATCCGGCATGGTGTCGTGCCCGCTCGTCGTCAGGTCACCGAAGTCGCCACGCAGATCGCCCGATACAGCGACGATCAGGGTTTCTTCGCATCGTTCGCCGCGACAGCGGGGCCCCGTGACGGCCAGCTGCCGGCGTCCCTCGCCCGCGACATCGCCGATCACGCCGGCGCCGCGCGGGTCGCCTACGATGACCTCCGCCGCTTCCTGATCAGCGAGTTGGCACCGGTCGCCGGCGAGCAGGACGCCGTCGGCCGCGACCTCTACGCCCTCAACTCGCGTCGGTTCCTCGGCGCGAGCATCGACCTCGACGAGACCTACGAGTGGGGCCGCGAAGAGCTGCGGCGGATGATCGCCGAGCAGGAGGCGATCGCGGACGAGATCCTTCCCGGCGCGAGCGTCGAAGAGGCCGTCGCGCACCTCGAGGCCGATCCCAGCCGCAAGCTGCACGGCACCGACGCGCTGCAGAAGTGGATGCAGGAGACCAGCGACCGGGCGATCGCCGACCTCGGTGCCAGCCATTTCGACATCCCCGAGCAGATCCGCGAGCTCGAGTGCATGATCGCACCCACCCAGGAGGGCGGCATCTACTACACCGGCCCCACCGACGACTTCTCGCGACCGGGCCGCATGTGGTGGTCGGTGCCGGAGGGCGTCACCGAGTTCGACACCTGGCGCGAGCTGACCACGGTCTACCACGAGGGCGTCCCCGGCCATCACCTGCAGATCGCGCAGGCGACGTACAACCGCGCCGAGCTGAACACCTGGCGGCGGGTTCTCGCCGGCACCTCCGGCCATGCCGAGGGGTGGGCGCTGTACGCCGAGCGGCTCATGGAGCAGCTCGGCTACCTCGATGACCCGGCTGATCGCCTGGGCATGCTGGACGGGCAGCGGATGCGCGCGCTACGCGTGGTGCTCGACATCGGCGTGCACCTTGGCAAGCCGCGCCTGTCGGGCGACGGCGTCTGGGATCACGACTACGCGCTGGAGCAGATGCGGCGCAACGTGAACATGCCCGACGAGTTCCGCCGGTTCGAGGTCAATCGCTATCTCGGCTGGCCGGGCCAGGCGCCGTCGTACAAGGTCGGGCAGCGCATCTGGGAGCAGGTGCGCGACGCGGCGCAGCAGAGGCAGGGCGACGCGTTCTCGTTCAAGGACTTCCACAAGCGCGCACTCGACATCGGCGGCGTCGGTCTCGACACGCTCCGCACCGCCGTCATCGGCTGAGTGCCGGTGTGCGGCGCCCCTACGATGAGAGGATGCCGCACACCGAGCTTCCGAGCCGTGCATCCATCGCGTCCCGACTCGACGCGCTGCCCTTCGCCCGCCCGCATCTGCGCGTGCTCACCGGGTCGGGGCTCGGCTGGGCGCTGGATGCGATGGATGTGGGGCTCATCTCGTTCATCATCGCGGTGCTCGCACAGCAGTGGCAGCTGACCCCCGGGCAGACCGGGTGGATCGCGTCCATCGGCTTCATCGGCATGGCGATCGGCGCGAGCGTCGGCGGTCTGCTCGCGGATCGGCTGGGTCGGCGGCAGGTGTTCGCGATCACGCTACTGATCTACGGTCTGGCCACCGGGGCCAGCGCTCTGGTCGGCGGCATCGCGATGCTGCTGGTGCTGCGCTTCTTCGTGGGGCTCGGCCTCGGTGCCGAGCTGCCAGTGGCATCCACCTATGTCAGCGAGTTCGCCCCGGCGGCGATCCGCGGCCGCCTCATCGTGATCCTCGAGGCGTTCTGGGCGATCGGATGGACGGCATCCGCCCTCATCGGCTACTTCGTGATCCCGGCATCAGACGAGGGCTGGCGGTGGGCCTTCGCGCTTGGCGCGATCCCCGCGGCGTACGCACTCGTAGTGCGCTGGGGCCTGCCGGAATCGCCGCGCTGGCTGGCATCGCGGGGACGGATGCCAGAGGCCGAGCGGATCGTGTCGAGCTTCGAGACGGCCGCCGACGGACGCGCGACAGCCGGGTCGCCCGTGTCGGACGAGCCGGCATCGGCGACGGGCGCCGCGCCGACCGTCGCGGTGAACGCCGGGCAGCGCATGCGCGCGCTGTGGTCCACCGAGTTCCGCATGCGCACCCTGTGCATCTGGCTCGTCTGGTTCTGCGTGAACTTCGCGTACTACGGTGCGTTCATCTGGATCCCCAGCATCCTGGTGCAGGCAGGATACGACCTCGTGCGCTCGTTCGGATTCACCCTCCTGATCACTCTCGCCCAGCTGCCCGGCTACGCCGTGGCCGCGTGGCTGATCGAGCGATGGGGTCGCCGGGCGACGCTGTCGGTGTTCCTCGCAGGCTCCGCGGTCTCTGCGGTGCTGTTCGGCACCGCCGCCACCGACGGCGCCATCATCGCCTCGGGGATGGCTCTGTCGTTCTTCAATCTCGGCGCGTGGGGTGCGCTGTACGCCGTCACCCCCGAGTTGTATCCGACATCGCTGCGCGCGACCGGCTCGGGGTGGGCGGCGGGGGTGGGTCGTCTGGCGTCGATCATCGCGCCGCTGCTCGTTCCCGCGCTGCTCGCGTCCGGCGGGGCCGGGCTGGCCTTCTCGGTGTTCGCCGGCTTCTTCGTCGTGGCGACGATCGCGGCCTGGGGGCTCGCTGATCTGCGTGGCCGGGCGCTCGACGAGCGCTGATCGCGTCACCCGACCTCGTCCGGGCCGCCGCCGCAATAGGCTGAGACAATGGCGGCTGTGCGGTTCGTGGCGATCGGAGACTCCTTCACCGAGGGTGTGGGCGACGAGCTGCCAGGCGGCGGCGTGCGCGGCTGGGCCGACCTTGCCGCGCAAGGATGGGCGGATGCCCTGGGCGAGCCGATCCAGTACGCCAACCTCGCCATCCGCGGTCGTCTGATCTGGCCCATCGTCGAGGAGCAGCTCGAGCCGGCGCTCGCGCTGCGGCCGACGCATCTGTCGTTCAACGGCGGGGGCAACGACATCCTCCGGCCGAACGCCGACATCGAGCACATCGCCGACGCCTTCTCGCGCGTGCTGCGGCGCTGCGACGAGGAGGGGGTGACCCTGATCCTGCTCTCCGGCGCGAACCCGAGCGCGCAGCTGCCGATGGGTCCGGTCTTCCAGCGTCGCGGCGACGCGCTGTCGGCCGCGGTGCTGCGGCGCGTCGAGGATCGCCCCGACGTGATCCGCGCGCTGAACTGGCCCGACGCCGAGCTCTCCCGACCGCGATACTGGTCGCAGGATCGTCTGCACATGAACGCCAACGGGCACCATCGGGTCGCCGCCCGCGTGCTCCACGCGGTCGGGCTGGAGCCCCCGGAGGAGTGGTGGGCGCTGAGCACCGACCATCCGGCAGGCCCGGTCGGTCTCGCCTACTACCGGCAGTTCGTCGGGCCCTGGGTAAGGCGACGAGTGACGCGCACATCGTCAGGCGATGGACGAGTCGCGAAGTTCCCCGCCTGGGCCGAGATGGTGCCGAGATGATCACCGCCCGCGGCAGGCGGATCCCGCGACGCATCATCCAGCTGCTCGTCGGAGTGTTCCTGTACGGCATCGGCATCGCCTTCCTCGTGCGCAGCGCGCTCGGCGCCGCACCGTGGGACGTGCTGACCCAGGGCATCACCCGGCACGTGCCCCTGAGCTTCGGTGTCGTCACGACGATCGTCAGCGGGATCGTCCTGCTGCTGTGGATCCCGATCCGTCAGCGGCCGGGCGCCGGCACGGTCGTGAACGCTCTGCTCGTCGGTCCCTCCGCCGACGTCGGGTTCCTGGTCATCCCTATGGGCGAGCAGCTGTGGCAGCAGGTGCTGCTCTTCGCCATCGGCCTGATCGTGCTGGCGGCCGCCACGGGCCTGTACATCGGCGCGCACTTCGGGCCCGGTCCTCGGGACGGGCTGATGACCGGGCTGCACATGCGCCTGGGACGGCCCATCTGGCTGGTGCGCACATGCCTGGAGGTGACGGTCGTGCTCATCGGATGGGCGCTGGGCGGGATCGTCGGCATCGGCACCGTGCTCTTCGCCGTGCTCGTCGGGCCGCTGTGCCAGTTCTTCCTGAGGGTGTTCGCGGTTCCGCTCGAGAGGCGGACGACCCCAAGCACCGGCACCGTGTCTGTGCAGGGCTGAACGTGGACCTGTGGGAGATGCGCGCGCTGTCCGGCGGCGCCGTGACACTGCACGACGCGCGTCGCAAGGAGTATCGGCCCGTCGCGCTCGAGCCGTTCGAGATCGGCGTGTTCGCCGTCACCGAGGGGCAGCTCGCCGAGGTGCTGGGCATCGCCGCTCAGCACCCGCGACGCCCCGCACGCGATCTCAGCTGGTTCCGGGCGATCAGGTTCTGCAATGCGGCGTCGGAGTGGGAGGGACTCGACCCGGCCTACTCCTTCGACGGCGAGGACGTCACCTGGCACGTCGACAGCGACGGATACCGCCTGCCCACCGAGGCGGAGTGGGAGTACGCCTGCCGCGCCGGATCGATCGGGCCGCAGTACGGTCCGCTGGACGAGATCGCCTGGACGTCACTCGACGGTGTCGGAGCGCCCCAGGACGTCGGCATGAAGCTGCCGAATCTGCACGGCCTCTTCGACACCCTCGGCAACGTCTGGGAGTGGTGCTGGGACTTCCTCGACCCCGAGCGCTACGACGACTACCGCGTGTTCCGCGGCGGCGGCTTCGCCGATGACACGTGGAGCGTCCGGGCATCCGTCCGCCGCGGAGGCGCTCCGCGCATGCATCACGACGACGTCGGCATGCGGCTCGCGCGCGGCGGCTTCGACGGACCGGACGCGGCGCAGGGCTGGTCAACGCGCGGCGATGTCGAGCGCGGCGGGCGCGGGGGAGTGCGACCGCTCGGCTGGACCCCGCGCCGCTGACCCGCGCTGCCCCAACCTCGCCGCGCGCAACTCCCACCGACCAGAAGGAGCACCATGGCCAGGCCCATCGAGCTGATCATCTCGCAGGGACGCGTCGGCGACCGCACCGGCGGAGCCCTCCCCGGCGCGCTGAAGACGGGGCGGGCGCTGTCGCGGATGCTCGGCGTCGACGCGCGAGTGGTCGGCACGCCCGCCGCGGCGAAGGACGACGACTGGTCGGAGTGCCTGCCGGCGGCGACTGCGACACTGCACGCGCTTCGAGACGCCGTCCGCGACGCGTTCGCACGCGACGCGACCCCAGTGCTGGCGACCAACACCTGCGGGGCGAGCATCGGCACGCTGCCCACCGTCGCCGAGCACCATCCCGACGCCGTCGTGCTGTGGATCGACGCACACGGCGACTTCAACACACCCGACACCACGGAGTCGGGCTATCTCGGCGGGATGGTGGTGGCGGCCGCGTGCGGACTGTGGGACAGCGGGCACGGGGCCGGACTGAACCCTGCGCAGGTGGTGATCGTCGGCGGACGCGACATCGACCCGGCGGAGCGGCTGCTGCTGGATCAGCACGGTGTGACGGTGCTCACGCCGGCGGAGAGCTCACCGAACCGCGTCAGCGAGATCGTCGCCGGTCGGGATGTCTGGATCCACGTCGACTGGGACGTGCTGGAGCCCGGGTACATCCCCGCCGCGTACCGCGTGGACGCGGGCATGCTGCCGCATGAGGTCGCCGCGATCTTCGCCGCGATCGACCCCGCACGAGTGCTCGGCGTGGAGCTGGCGGAGTTCGAGGAGGGCGACCAGGGCATCCCGTCGCATCTCAGCGTCGATCTGATCCTGCAGACCTTCCAGGCACTGCGTCTCGGCCGCTGACGCCGCGATCAGCGGCGACGTCTGCGCTCGGGGTCGAGGCCCATCCGGATGCGGGTGCTCTTGCGCTCCCGGATGATGAAGGACGCGCCGAGCAGCCAGAGCGGGATCTGGGTGGCGAACGCCAGCCGGAACGCATCGAGCGAGTAGGTGTCGGGCGTGCCGGCGCCCTGCAAGTCGAGCGTGAGCCCGATGAAGAAGATCGCGATGAGCGCGGCGAGGAATCCGCCGGAGTTGGTCACGCCGGTGGCGGTGCTGAGACGGTGGGCCGGATTGTGCGTTCGGGCGTGGTCGAACGCGATCATGGATGCCGGTCCGCCCGCGGCCAGGCACACCACCAGCACGATGAGCAGCCAGATCGGCGCGGGTCCCTGCCAGAGGATCACCGTGGTCCACGCGGCGAGCTGGATGGCGATGCTCGGCAGCACGAGCGCGAGCGACCGGCGGGTGGGGATGCGTCGTGACAGCGTGCCCAGCACAGGGCTCAGCGCCATGCTGACAAGCACGTTGACCGACAGCACGGTGGCTGCGGCGGCGGGGGAGAGGCCCTGCCCTGCCGTGAGGAACGGCATGCCCCACAGCAGCAGGAACGCCGTGCTGGCGAACGGCGTGGTGAAGTGAGACCAGAACGCCAGCCGGGTGCCGGGATGCGCCCACGCCGCGCGGATGCCGACGCCGGTGTCGATCGCCGAGGTGATCACCTGCACGACGCCCGTCTCGGTGTTGACCGTGACGTCGGCGCTGCGCTCGGGGGGATGATTGCGCACCAGCATCCAGACGAGGATGGCGAAGAGCAGGCCGAGTCCCGCGACGCTGCCGAACGTGATGGTCCAGTTCGTGGAGTGCAGCAGCACGGCCAGAGGCGTAAGTGCGATGAGCTGACCGGTCTGGCCGACGAGACCCGTCAGCTGTCCCATCACCGGTCCGCGCTGAGCAGGGAACCAGGTCGCGACCAGACGCAGCACGGCAGGGAAGACCGCTGCGTCCCCGGCGCCGAGCAGGACGCGCGCGACGAGGGCGATGCCGATGCTCGGCGACACCGCCATCACGAACTGTCCCAGCGCCATGAGCAGCATGCCGATCACCATGATCGGACGCGAACCGTATCTGTCGAGCAGCACCCCGATGGGGATCTGCAGTCCGCCGTACACGGCGAGCTGCACCACCGCGAACAGGGAGAGCGTCGCCGCATCGGCCTGGAAGCGCTCGGCGGCATCCACGCCCACTGCGCTGAGCGAGCTGCGGTTGGTGATCGCGAGGACGTAGGCGGCGGCGGCCACGCCCCACACCACCCAGGCTCGCCATCCGGGAGAGGTGCGGGGGAGGGGAGTAGCGCTCACTCGTCAAGGCTAGTCCTGGTGAGCGCCGGGATGGCGCAGCTGTCAAGTCCATCGGGCTGCGCGTCATGTCGGCCTAGAGTGGTCTCGTCGCTGGGCCGAACAGGCGACGGGAGGACTCGATGACCGACGACGATTCGCAGCCCACCCGCGGGCTGATCGACGCACGCTACGAGATCCTCGAATGCGTCGGGCAGGGCGGGATGGCGCGGGTGTACCGCGCGAAGGACACGCTTCTCGGACGCATCGTGGCGATCAAGCTGCTTCGCGCCGAGCTGGAGGGCGATGATGCGTCGGCCGGTCGGGCCAGGGGTGAGATGTCGGCGCTCGCCTCGCTCAACCATCCGGGTCTCGTCACACTCTACGACGCCCAGCTCGAACCGGGGCGCCCCGAGTACCTGGTCATGGAGTACGTCGAAGGACCCACCCTCGCCGACCGGATCGGGCAGGGTGCCCTCGCTCCCGCCGAAGTCGCGGCGCTGACGGCCGACCTGGCGGAGGCGCTGCACGTCGTGCACAGCGCGGGCATCGTGCACCGCGACATCAAACCGTCGAATGTGCTCATCTCGCAGGCGCCGTTTCCCGCCAGCCGGTCGGGCGCGAAACTCGCCGACTTCGGCATCTCCGCTCTGGTGGATGCCGCGCGGCTCACCTCGCCCGGCATCGTGATCGGGACCGCCGCGTACATCGCACCCGAGCAGCTTCAGGGCGCGATGCCCGCGCCGCCGGCTGACATCTACTCGCTCGGGCTGGTGATGCTCGAGGCACTCACCGGCACCCGCGCGTTTCCTCAGCCCGAGGGCATCGGCGCCGCTATGGCGAGGTTGACGGCGAGACCCGAGGTGCCGACGGAGTTCGGCTCGGGCTGGTCGGATCTGCTGACGGCGATGACGTCGACAGACCCCGCCGATCGTCCGACCGCCTCGGACGTCTTCGCCGCGGCATCCGATCTCGCCGCGGGCCGGCCGCCGCGGCCCACCGTGCCCGCCGCTGTGGCCGCCGCCGCTCTCGCCGCCGGTGCCGTGCCGCCCGCGGCGGCCTCGACGCCGGACGCGGAATCGGCGACCGCCGCGATGACGACGCCGACACGCTTGCTTCCTGCCGAGACGTCCGCTGCGCGGGCGACGGGCGCATCGTCTCCGACGCCCCGGCAGGCGGGACGCGGCTCGAGCCGCCCCAGGCGGCGTGTCGGTGTGATCGGCGCGGTGGCGGCTGCGGCGGTCGCCGCATCCGTTCTCGCCGGCGTATGGATGACCGGCAGCGCCGCCCCTGAGCCGGTGGCGACCACCCCGGCTGACACCGTCCCTTCCGCCCCCGCGACGCCGGCCGTGCCGGCCATCGCACCCGACGATGAGGCGGACGAGCCGCAGACCGACCAGCGCTCGGACCAGGACCGCAAGGCGCAGGAGAAGGCGGCGAAGGAGGCCGAGAAGGCGGCTCAAGAGCAGCGCAAGGCCGCGGAGAAGGCAGCCGAAGAGCAGCGCAAAGCTGCCGAGAAGGCAGCCGAAAAGGCTCGCAAGGATGCCGAGAAGGCGCGGGAGGAAGCCGAGAAGGCGGAGGAGAATCAAGAGGACGAGGCAGAGCCGACACCCGAGGGCGGAGCCGGTGGGGCGACGGAGGGCGTGACGCTGTCGACCCCGCAGCCGTCGGCGTCGCCTACCGCGTGATGACCGGGAACGCGTAGGTTCGTCGCCATGAGAGTCCTCGTCATCGGATGCAGCGGCCACATCGGCTCGTTCCTCGTTCCCCGTCCGGCGCGAGCCGAAAGCTTCCGATCGCGGAGGATTCGGCGTGCACCGATCAGCCGCGCGACCAGTACGGCATCCAGAAGGCGCGCATCGCCGACCTGCTCAAGCGGGAGACCGCAGACGGGGGACTGATCACCACCTCACTGCACCCCGGTCATATCGTGGGTCCCGGCTGGCAGCCGATCGGGCCGGTCGGCAATCTGGACGAGACACTGTGGACGGCGCTGTCATCGGGTCGGACGATCGACGTGCCCGGCAGCGGCACCGAGACGCTGCATCATGTGCACGCAGACGATGTCGCTCAGGCGTTCGAGCGAGCGGTCGAGAACCGGGATGCGGCAGCGGGGGGAGGACTTCAACATCGTCGCGCCGACCGCACTGAGCGTGCGGGGGGTACATCGACATCGCCTCGGGATGGTTCGGCGGCGTCTCGGCGATGCGCAGCGTGAGCTGGACTCGCTTCCGGGAGCAGACGACCGCCGAGCACCCCGACGTCAGCCGCAGTCATCTCGAGCGCAGTCAGGTGTTCAGCATCGACAAGGCGCGGGCGCGTCTCGGCTACGCCCCGCGCTGCGAACCGGAAGCGGCGATCCTCGAGTCGGTGCGCTGGCTCATCGAACATGACCGGCTGCCGGTCCGAGCGCCGCTGGTCTGATCCCGAGGCGCTGTACTTGACGGTGCTGTTCACGACGGTGCTGTTCGCCACCGGGCTGTCGGGGACTACTCTCAGACCATGACGGGGCTCTCTCATCCGATCATCGCCCTGCGGCGCGTGCGCATCCTGCCGCGCTGGGTGCGGCACATAGACGCGCGCGCATCACATGCCGTCAATCACCATCGTCATCTGCCTCAGCTCGACCGCAGGCTGGCCCGGCTGTCGCACCGGGCGGACCGCAGCCGTCTGTGGTTCGAGATCGCCGCGGCGCTCTACCTGCTCGGCGGCAAGCCGCGCCGCGGCGCGGTGCGCGGGATCGCATCGCTGATCGTCGGCAGTGCGCTGGCGAACCTCGTCGGCAAGCAGATCTTCGGCGGTGACCGGCCGCTGCTCAAGGACGTCCCGGTGCCGCGACGCCTCACGCGGACGCCGACGTCCGGCTCGTTCCCCTCGGGTCACTCGGCATCGGCGGCGGCCTTCGTCACCGGCGTCGGCCTCGAGTCCGGCCGCTCGGGCGCCGTGCTGGCACCGCTCGGCGCCGCGGTGGCGTACTCGCGTCTGCACACCGGTGCGCACTGGCTCTCGGACGTGATCGGGGGAGCAGCGCTGGGCGCCGCCGTCGCAGTCTTGGGTCGGACACTGGTGCCGGCGCCCGCACGCATGGAGCCCGCGCACCTCGGTCCGGCGATCGCCCTCCCGGCGCTGCCGGAGGGCGAAGGCGCACTGATCTTCGTGAACGTCGCTTCGGGCATCGACCCGCTGCGCCCGGAGCCCCGCGGCTTCATCTCGCGAGAGCTTCCGCACGCCCGCATCCACGTTCTCGCGGAGGGCGAACGCATCGCGGAACTGGTGAGCGATGCTCTGTCCGGAGCCGACGCGCCCCGCGTCATCGGCGTTTGGGGCGGGGACGGCACCGTCGCCGCCGCCGCCGACGCCGCACGCGGGGCTCGCCTTCCGCTGCTGATCTTCCCGGGTGGGACGTTCAACCACTTCGCGCGCACGGCAGGCGCCGAGACGATCGACGATGCGGTGCAGGCGGTGCGCGACGGTGCGGGCCGGCGCGTGGACGTCGCTGAGCTGACGATCGACGACGGGCGGCCGGTGACCGTGATGAACGCGGCCTCGATCGGCGTGTATCCCGGTTTCGTCGCGCAACGCGAAGAGATGGAGTCGGCGCTGGGCAAACCGGTCGCCGCGCTGATCGCGGCGGTGCGGGTGCTGGCGCGGGCGCACACGCTGAACGTGCGCGTCGACGGGCGCGCGGCGCGCGTCTGGTCGGTCGCGGTCGCCGCAGGGCAGAACTCATCGGCGTCGATGGTGCCGCTGCAGCGACGTCGCCTCGACGACGGCGTTCTGGATGTGCGGGTGCTCCACGCGCGGGGCCGGATGCCGCGGCTGCGCGGACTCGTCGCGCTGGCGTTCGGCGTGCGGGCATCAGGGCTTCTCGATCGGGTGCCCGGGCGCGCCGCGCTCGCGACGATAGAGGCGTTCACCGCCGAGCAGGTGCGGATCGAGGCGCGCTCGTCGACGGGCGCGGCGGTGAACGTTGCGCACGACGGGGAGGTCTCCGTGCTCGAGCAGGGCAGCACGGTGGCGACGGTGCGGATCGTTCCCGGTGGATTGGACGTCTACGGGGCGCCTGCCACCGAGAGTGAATAGCAGAGGTTCGGTGATCTCGGAAAATGCCGTTGACCTGGTGATACTCGACCGGTCAATGTCGGTGGCCCGGTGTTCAATGGAGGTATGGAAACCACCGCAGCCGTGTTCGATGGCAGGCCGACGCAGTTCTGGCGGACACGGGGAGGGGTGTTTCGGACGGGGTCTCGGATGCCACGCCACCGGCGATCGCTGAGGATCTGAAGGTGCTCGCACAGGCGATTGCGATGCGGCTGGATCCGGACGGTTCCTCGCCGAGATCCAACGCGTCCTCACCGACGAGGGCCGCATCGCCGGGATTGTGGTGAGCGACCGGGTTTTGACCGCCTACCAGCGGCGGGTCCGGAGCGACGATGGCGCACTCCAAGGCTCAGTGTCGAGCGCGCTCTGCAGCGAGAGTGACGTCATAGGTTCACCGCTCGCGAGAGAGGTGCGGAATCGTCGGACCTGACATAATGTGCATTATCGGTTATTGCTGCATCGTGCGCTGAGGCGAGTCGTGAGCGGGCGACCTCTGTGGTGCCGTGTCCGTCTCGGATATGCTCGCCTGCGTGAACGGGAGCAACGTCAGCATCGATTGGGAATCCGCGCGGCGAGCCAATCACGACAACTGGAACGACCGCGTGCCGCTGCATGAAGCCGCGTACGGACTCGACAGATACGACGATCCGTCCCACCTGAGCGATGTCGTCTGCGACGACCTGCCGGTGCTCGAGCGCTTCCTGCCTCAGCAGCGTCTGGCAGGTCTGGATCTCTGCCATCTGCAGTGCCACATCGGCACGGACACCGTATCGCTGGCGCGGGCCGGTGCGAATGTGACCGGAGTCGACTTCTCCGGGCCGGCGCTGAGGGTGGCCGCCGGCCTCGCTGCGCGTGCGGGCGTGCAGGCGCGCTGGGTCGAGACCGATGTGCTGGATGCACGTCGCGCCGTCGACAGAGAGTTCGACGTCGTCTACACCAGCATCGGAACGATCACCTGGCTCGAAGACCTGAACCGCTGGGCTGAGCAGATCCACGGTCTGCTGCGACCCGGCGGGATCTTCTACATCCGAGACGGGCATCCCGCTCTGTACGCCCTCGACGAGGAAGCCCCCGATCTGACCACGCGGTATCCGTACTTCGGCGACGGTCGCGCTCAACTGTGGGACGACGCCTCGACCTACGTCGGAGACGGCGCGGTCGAGCACTCGCGCACATACGAGTGGCCGCACCCGCTCTCGGAGATCATCGGCGTGCTGCTGGCGAACGGGATGCGGCTGCTGCACTTCGATGAGGGCCGCACGCTCCCCTGGCAGTTCAGCCCCCGCATGGTCGAGGTCCCCGGTGGATACGCCTGGCCGGAGTCCGAGCGCGATCTCATCCCGTGCACGTACACGATCGTCGCCCAGCGCGACTCATGACCGAACGCGCGCGACCGCGATGAGGTGCGCGCTCATGTCGCGCACACCGGGAACAGAGGCCGCAGCGCGGGCCACCGTCAGCGCTGCCTGCACGAGCTCCTCCCCTGCCCCCTCCAGCGACTCCAGCAGCGAACCGGCGGGACCCTCCACGCCTAGCACCGCCTCGACCTCCAGTCCGGCTGAGCGCACCTCCTCGTCCAGCTCTTCGGCAGTGTGGAAGTGACCTGCGGGGAACCGCATCCCGGCGGTGGGCTCTCCCCTTGCTGCCACCGCGACCCACTCATCGGGATATGGGTCGGGGATGCCGCGGGCCAGAGTCGTCTTCCCGAATGCGATGAATCGCGAGAGCCCCGCCGCGAAGATCAGACCATCGGGGCGCACGACGCGCGCCGCCTCGCGCAGCGCGAGCTGGCGGTCTTCACGAGCGGCGAGGTGGTACAGGGGCCCGAGCACGAGCGCCGCGTCGAACTCGGCATCCTGGAACGGCAGAGCGCGGGCGTCGCCGATCCGGGCGCTCAGGCCGGCGGCCCGAGCCTGATCGACGTGCCGCGGCACGGGGTCGATCACCTCCACCTCGAAGCCGGCGGACTGCAATGCCCGCGCGTGCACACCGGCGCCGCCGCCGATGTCCAGCACGCGCCCGGCGGAGACGCTCTCGAGGATGATCTCCTGCGTGCGCGCGAACTCGACAGGGCCCTGTGCAGACCTGGTCGTAAGGCGCGCCCCTTCATCGAACAGCTCGCCGTAGTAGCTCAGGATGCGGGCGTCGATGGATTCCTGCGCCGTCATCCGACGTACTCCGCCAGATGCTCGCCGGTGAGCGTCGATCGCGAGGCGACGAGATCGCCCGGCGTCCCCTCGAAGACCACACGTCCGCCGTCGTGTCCGGCTCCCGGTCCGATGTCGATGATCCAGTCGGCGTGCGCCATCACCGCCTGATGATGCTCGATGACGATGACGGTCTTGCCCGCGTCGACCAGTCGGTCGAGCAGACCCAGCAGGTTCTCGACGTCTGCGAGGTGCAGGCCGGTGGTCGGCTCGTCGAGCACGTACACGTCGGCCTTCTCCCCCATCTGAATCGCCAGCTTGAGTCGCTGGCGCTCTCCGCCGGACAGAGTGGAGAGCGGCTGTCCGAGGGTCAGATATCCCAGCCCGACGTCCTCGAGTCGGCTCAGCACCGAGACGACGGCGGGGATCTTCGTCTCCGGCGCCGAGAAGAACGTGTGCGCCTCGGCGACGGGAAGGTCGAGGACCTCGGTGATGTCGAGTCCGCCCAGCTTGTACTCGAGCACACCCAGCTGGAACCGCTTGCCCCCGCAGTCCTCACACGGCGTCTCGATCGTGTCCATGAATCCGAGCTCGGTGACGATCACACCCGATCCCTTGCAGCTCGGGCAGGCGCCCTCGCTGTTCGCGCTGAACAGCGCCGGCTTCACGCCGTTGGCCTTGGCGAACGCCTTGCGGATCGGCTCCAGCATCCCCGTGTAGGTGGCCGGGTTGCTGCGGCGCGAGCCCTTGATCGCCGTCTGATCGATCGCGACCACGCCGTCCATCGCCGCTATCGATCCGTGAACGAGCGAGCTCTTCCCCGAGCCGGCAACGCCCGTGACGACCGTGAGCACCCCGGTGGGCACGTCTACGTCGACGTCCTTGAGGTTGTTCGCGTCCGCGCCGCGCACCTCGATGACGCCGCTGCGCTCTCGCACGGCATCCTTCAGCGACGCACGATCGTGCAGATGACGCCCGGTGAGCGTGCCGCTCTGCGTCAGCTCGGCGACGGTGCCCTCGAAGCAGACCTCTCCCCCGGCGCTGCCCGCTCCTGGGCCCAGGTCGATGACGCGATCCGCGATCGCGATCGTCTCGGGCTTGTGCTCGACGACGAGCACGGTGTTGCCCTTGTCGCGCAGCCTCAGCAGCAGCGTGTTCATCCGCTCGATATCGTGCGGATGCAGCCCGATGGTCGGCTCGTCGAAGACGTAGGTGACGTCGGTGAGTGAAGAACCGAGGTGACGCAGCAGTTTGATGCGCTGCGCCTCTCCCCCGCTCAGAGTTCCCGAGGGTCGTTCCAGGCTCAGGTAGCCGAGCCCCAGGGTGACGAACGCATCGAGGTTCGCACGCAGAGCATCCAGCAGAGGACCCGCCCCATCCAGCGACAGGCCGCGCACCCACGCCGCAAGATCCGTGATCTGCATGCGGCAGGCATCGGCGATGCTGACGCCCTCGATCCTCGATGACCGTGCGCCCTCGGTGAGGCGGGTGCCGTCGCACTCGGGACAGGTCGCGAACGTCGCGACCCGTTCGACGAACGCTCGGATGTGCGGCTGCAGAGCGTCGATGTCCTTCGAGAGCATCGATTTCGTGATCTTCGGGATCAGCCCCTCATACGTCATGTTGATGCCCGAGATCTTGACCTTGGTGACCTCGCCGTACAGGAAGAGTTGCCTCTGCTTGTCGGTGAACGACGAGATCGGCTTGTCGGCGGGATAGAAGCCCGACTCCGAGAAGCCTTTCACCATCCACCCGTCGGCCGTATATCCGGGCACCATGATCGCGCCGTCGTCGAGCGACTTCGACTCGTCCACCACCTGCGCCAGGTCGATGTCCGACACCGCTCCCCTGCCCTCGCAGCGGGGGCACATGCCGCCCAGGTAGACGGCATCCTTGACGATCTTCTTCTCGCCCTTCGGTCCGGTCATCACCCCGCTGGCCTTCTGCGTCGGGATGTTGAACGAGAAGGCGGTCGGTCCGCCGATGTAAGGGTCACCGAACCTCGAGAAGAGGATCCGCAGCATCGCGTTGGCATCCGTCACCGTACCCACGGTCGAGCGCGGATTCGCGCCGAGCCGTTCCTGGTCGACGATGATCGCAGTGGTCAGGCCGTCGAGCACGTCGACGTCGGGCCGCGGCACCGACGGCATGAACCCCTGAACGAAGGCGCTGTACGTCTCGTCGATCATGCGGCGCGATTCGGCAGCGATGGTGTCGAACACCAGTGAGCTCTTGCCCGAGCCCGAGACACCGGTGAACACGGTCAGACGTCGCTTCGGCACGCTGACCGAGACGTCTTTCAGATTGTTCTCGCGGGCACCCTCGACGCGGATGACGTCGTGACTGTCGGCGGGGTGATCCTGTGGCACGGTGCTTCCTTCGGTCTGGTGGAATCGGATGCCGGGCTTCGCACTCGTCAGGCGATGGCCTGATTGATACGGACGAAGTTACCGGCAGGATCGCGGACTGCACCAGGATGCTGGGGATCCAGATGATAGCGCCACCCGGCGCAGTCTGATCACCTCGCCGAGCCGATAGGAGTCCTCATCAACCGGTCGCACATCCTGATCCTGGCATCCGATAGCGTGTGCCGCACAGCGTCCGCTCACGAAAGGATCATCATGGCCCGACAATTCATCGCAGAGCCCGGCTTCCTGCGCTCCGTGCGGATCTTCCTCGGCATCGCCGGCGCGATCACGCTGATCGCCGGCATCGTGCTTCTCATCTGGCCTGCCAAGTCGGCGGTGATCGTCACCGGGATCTTCGCCAGCTACCTCATCGTCAGCGGGCTCGTCTACCTCGGCCTGGGAGTCTTCTCGGGCCGAGGCGGCGGGTGGGTGCGGGCGGGCCACATCGTGCTCGGTCTTCTCTTCATCGCCACGGGCGTCATCGCGTTCGCCAATCTCGGTGCCGCGACCGTCACGCTCGCGATCATCGTGGCGATCTTCATCGGCGTCAGCTGGATCGCCGACGGCGTCGTCGCGCTGAGCCTGATGGGACACGACGCGTCGAAGGTGTGGACGCTGCTCTACGCGCTGCTCGGCATCGTCGCAGGCATCGTGGTGCTGCTGTCGCCGCTGTATGCGGCGACGGTGCTCTGGATCATCCTCGGCATCTCGCTGGTCGCGCTGGGCGTCGTGCAGCTGGTTCGAGCCTTCGCACTCAAAGACGTCGGCACCGCGCCGATCGCCGACCCCGCGATCTGACGCCGAACGGTGAAGGAGGAGGCGACCGTGCGGGTCACCTCCTCCTTCACGCCATGATCATTCGGCGACGAAGTCCGACGTGTCGCCCACCAGGCGGGTGTTGTCGGCCGGTACCGGATCCACAGCTGCCCTGGCCACCTCAGCGGCGAACTCCGAGACGTTGTAGAGCTTGCCGGCCGACTCGCGGCGGCCGGCGATCGCGCCCGGATTGGCGCGCTCGAGCAGAGTGGCCGTGATGGTGCCCTCGATCATGTCGCCCGAGACGACGGTGAATCCGATCCCCTTCTCAGCGAGTCCGGGGATGAGCTCGCGCAGGGCGTCCTCGCCCGCCCGCTTCGAGCGGGCGACCGGCTCGTACTCGGGCATGGTCGGGGTGGTGCGGATGAAGTGCGCCTGGTGACTGGTGACGAAGACCACCCTGGCCTCGTCGCTCAGCAGCGGCTCAGCGGTCTGCAGCACGTTCACCTGCGCGTCGCGGTTGAGCTTCAGGGCGTAGTCCTCGGCCATGCCCGACTCCATGCCGCCGGACGCGTTGAGCACGAGAACGTCGAGGCGCCCGAACTCCTCGCGCACCCGATCGAACATCGCCGACACCGAGTCGGGATCGGTGAGATCGGCGCCGACGACCAGAGCGCGTCGGCCGAGGGCGCGCAGCTCGTTCGCGAGCTTCTCGGCGCGGGGCGCCTTGTTGCGGAAGTTGATGACGACGTCGGCGCCCGCTTCGGCGAAGTAGCGGACAGTGTCGGCGCCGATGCCTCGCGACGATCCGGTGACGAGAGCCACCTTGCCGTCGAGGGATCCGGCGGGAAGGACCTGGGTCATCTCTGCTCCTCGGGATGCGCGCGATCGCCCGGATGGCGACATCCCACCCTACAACGGCGGCCCGTCAGGGCCCGGGCCCTGGCCCCGTGGTAGGTTGACGCTCAGGAGGGCGCATGGACGGTCTGGCGACATTCTTAGCCGACATCGGGCAGTGGGCGTGGATCGCCTGGCTGGTGCTCATCGCTCTGTTCCTGGTGATCGAGATGCTCACCCTCGACTTCACCTTCCTCATGCTGTCGTTCGGCGGTCTGCTCGGTCTGGTGGCCGGGCTCCTGGGCCTGCCGTGGTGGGCGCAGCTGATCGTCGCCGCCGTCGCGGCGGCGATGTTCATCTTCTTCCTCCGCCCTCCCCTGCTGCACCGCCTGCGGCGCGGCGAGGATCCGGCGAAGTCGAATGTCGACGCACTCAAGGGCCTGTACGGCACCGCGCTGCTCGACATCACCCAGATCACCGGTCAGGTCAAGCTCAGCAACGGCGACATCTGGACCGCGCGCAGCGCCGACGGCTCACCCATCATCACCGGCACGCGCATCGCGGTGGTCGACATCAGCGGCGCCACCGCCATCGTCCGTCCCGTCATCGAATAGGAGCATGATGAACGACGTCTCGTTCATTCCGACCGCCATCGCGTGGATCCTCGCCATCGCCGTCATCATCTTCGTGCTGGTCACGATCGCCCGCGCGATCCGGATCATCCCGCAGGCGACAGCCGGCGTGGTCGAGCGCCTCGGCCGGTACCACAAGACCCTGCAGCCCGGACTGAATCTCCTCGTGCCGTTCATCGACCGGCTCCGTCCGCTCATCGACATGCGCGAGCAGGTCGTCTCGTTCCCGCCGCAGCCGGTCATCACCGAAGACAACCTGGTGGTGTCGATCGACACCGTCGTCTATTTCCAGGTGACCGATGCCCGCGCTGCGACCTACGAGATCGCGAACTACCTCGGCGCAGTCGAGCAGCTCACGACGACGACTCTGCGAAACGTCGTCGGCGGTCTGAACCTCGAGGAGGCGCTCACCAGCCGCGACGAGATCAACGGCCAGCTGCGGGTCGTGCTCGACGAGGCGACCGGGAAGTGGGGCATCCGCGTCTCGCGCGTCGAGCTGAAGGCGATCGACCCGCCCGTCTCGATCCAGGACTCGATGGAGAAGCAGATGCGCGCGGAGCGCGACCGGCGTGCCGCGATCCTCACCGCCGAGGGATCGAAGCAGTCGCAGATCCTCGAGGCCGAGGGGCAGCGGCAGGCCGCGATCCTCAAGGCCGAGGGCGACAAGCAGGCCGCCGTGCTGCGCGCCCAGGGTGAGGCCGAGGCGATCCAGAACGTGTTCGGCGCGATCCACCAGGGGCGGCCGGACGACAAGCTGCTCGCCTATCAGTACCTGCAGATGCTTCCGAAGATCAGCGAGAGCGAGTCGAGCAAGCTCTGGATCATCCCGAGCGAGCTGACCGAGGCCCTCAAGGGCATCGGATCGGCGTTCACCCCGCGCGGCGACGGCACCGGCGAACCACCACGCAGCGCGTGACGCATCCGTTCCTCTCCGGCAGCGGGCGCCCGCGGGTCTTCGCCCATCGAGGGCTCGTCGTCTCCGAAGGCGACCAGACGACAGTCTGGGAGAACACGGCTGCGGCTTTCGCGGCAGCGCACGCGGCCGGTGCGGAGTACATCGAGACCGACTGCCGAGTCACGGCAGACGGTGACGTCGTGCTGTTCCACGACGAGACGCTGCAGCGCATCGCGGGCGATCCCCGCGCCGTGAGCTCGGTGCGCACGAGAGAGCTGGAGCGGCTGTTCTCCGGGCACGGCGGGCTGCTCACGGTGGCGGACGCCCTCGACGCCTTCCCCGACTCCCGGTTCAACATCGACGTGAAGACGGCTGAGGCATCCGTGCCACTCGGCGCCGTGCTCGCGCCGCACGCGGATCGCGTGCTGGTGACCAGCTTCTCCGATCGCAGCCGTCTCACCGCGCTGCGTGCGACCGTCGACGCCGGGGCGGAGATCAGACCCGCCACGTCGGGCGGCCGCTCGGTGATCGCTCGTCTGCGCGCACTCTCGGCCGCCCGCCTCTCCCCCGCCCGGGCGCTCCGAGACGTCGACGCCGTGCAGATCCCGGAGGCTCATCGCGGCATCCGCCTCTTCACTCCCTCTCTGCTGCGGGCCGCGCGCAGCAACGGAGTCGAGGTGCACGTCTGGACGATCAACGACCCGAACGACATGATGCGACTGGTCGCCGACGGCGCCGACGGGATCGTGACCGATCGCGCCGACATCGCGGTGGACGCCCTCTGCTGATCGGTCGCTGCCCGCGCACGCCCTGGGATTCCGCTGTGAGTTCCCACGTGTTCTCGCCGCTGTGGATGAACCGCACAGGCGCGAGCGTTATACCTGACAGCGACGAGAGGACCACACAATGGCAGATCGCAGCCTTCGCGGCATCCGGCTGGGTGCCCAGAGCCTTCAGAGCGAGGAGGGCGTCGTCTTCATGGAGCGACGCGCCACCGCGTACAAGTGCGACACGTGCGGCCAGGAGACCACCCTGATGTTCGCCGCCGACGCTGAGGCACCGCAGACCTGGGAGTGCCGACACTGCGGCGCCGAAGCGGTGCTGCAGGTCGACGGTGCGCCCGTCAAGATCGAGGAGAACGACGAGAAGGTGGCACGTACCCACTGGGACATGCTGCTCGAGCGCCGCACCCGCGATGAGCTCGAAGAGCTCCTCGCAGAGCGGCTCGCCTACATCCGTGCCCGCCGCGGCGCGGGAGACGACCCCAACCGCCACCGCATCGGCGCCTGATTCAGCGTCGACGTCGGGCCAGCAGCCCGGCGACGATCAGCACGGCCGGCGAGATCAGCATCCCCAGCTGAACCCACGGCCCCAGCACGACCCCAGCCGTGAGGCCGGAGCGCAGCTCGACATCCTCGAGCAGCGCCCCGGCCTCATCGGCGTCCAGGGTCGAGACGGTCGATCCGTCGGGCCGGATGATCTGGCTGGTGCCCACGGTCGAAACGTTCACCACGCTGCGGCCGGTCTCGATGGCCCGCATGCGGGCGAACGCGAGCTGCTGCAGGTTCTCGTCCGTGCCGCGGAAGTCGGCGTTGTTGGTCTGGAAGACCAGTACCTCTGCGCCCTGCGTCACGCTCTCCCGGATGACCTCGTCGTAGATGACGTCGAAGCAGATCGCGAGCCCGACTCCCGTTCCGTCCACGCGCATGAGCGGCGCATTGCTGCCGGGGGTGTACTCGCGGCCGATCAGCCCGATGAGATCAGGGGCCAGCGCGTAGTAGAAATCGCGATCCGGGACGTACTCGCCGAAGGGCACCGGATGCCGCTTGTCGTGCAGCTGCGTGGCATCCCCGTCCTGCGTCCAGAGGAACGACGTGTTGAAGATCCGCTCACCGCGCTCGGTGGCGGTGTTGGCCAGCAGTGGCGCATCGAACTCGTTCACCAGACGGGTAAGCCGTCTCGCGGTCGTCTCGTCCTGGAACGGGTCGTAGTCGACGCCGCCTTCCGGCCAGACGAGCAGATCGACGTCCGCGTCGCCGATCGACCTCGTGGCGTCCGTCTGAGCGGTGATCACCCCGTAAGGCTCGCGTTCGTCGAAGTACCCCGTGGTGCCGTTGCCCTGCACTGCGGCGATGCGCATCTCTCCGGACGCAGCGGTCGGGAACAGCGGGGTCAGCAGCAGCACGAGCAGGGTCACAGCGGGGGCGATCAGGCGCGTCGGACGTCGCCATCCCCGCATCCGGATCAGCTCGATCAGCAGCGCGACGAACGCGACCATCAGGAACGTCAGGCCACTCACGCCCAGCCAGGAGGCGACCGGCGCGAACGGCCCTTGGGCCTGCGTCATGCCGAGGCGCGCCCAGGGGAACCCGCCGTAGGGCCAGTTGCCGAGGAAGAGCTCGTGCGTCGTCCAGAGACCTGCGACGACGAAGGGCAGCACGACAGCCCGACTGCGGGGCCAGGCTGCGGGCAGCCAGCGATAGGCGAGACTGATCGGCACGAGCGCCACAGCCGTCAGCACGCCCTCCACGACCGTCAGAGCGAGCCAGGGCACCGGACCGAGGTAGCGCGCCGTGAACGAGACCTGCAGCGCGAAAAACACCAGTCCGTAGCCGAGGCCGACCAGCAGAGCCCCGCCCACCCGTCTTCCACGCAAGGCGGGCAGCAGCACGGCGAGCGAGACGAACACGAGCGGCCAGATCGCCGCGGCAGGAAAAGCGAGCGCCATGAGCACACCGGCTATCACCGCCATCGCGACGGCGGCCCACAGCGGCAGCGCTGGGCGCGCCGAAGGCGTCGTGCGCGAATCGCTCATCCGGTCACACCGCGGTGTACACGACGATGCCGCGCCGCACGCCGTCGAGTGCTCTGCGAGCGGTACGGGCCAGCTCGTCGTCCTCGGCGACCATCGAGAGCTGATCGAGCAGATCGATCGTCTGCTTGGCCCAGCGCACGAAGTCGCCGGCCGCCATGTCGGCGTCGATCAGCACCCGATCGAGCGAGCCGCCGCGCGCCCACGCGTGCATGGCTGCGGCAAGGCCCGGTGCCAGCGGCTCGGTGCGCGGCAGCGAGTAGTCGTGCTCGAGATCGTCGAGTTCCGCCCACAGCCTCGTCGTGGCGTCGTAGGCGATGCGGAACGCGCCGCGGGGCAGACCCCGCTCCCCCATGTTCTGCTCGTCGCGACGCGGTTCGTAGACCAGGCAGCTGGCCATCGCCGCGAGCGACGGCGCGTCGAGCGTGCGCCACAGCCCTTGACGCAGGGACTCGGCGACGAGCAGATCGCGCTCGCCGTAGATGCGCCGCATGGTGCGGCCGGCGTCGGTCAACGACAGGCGATCGCCCTCGCCGTCGAGGTAGCCGACCACCTGCAGCACGTCGATCACCCGGTCGAAGATGCGCGCGACCGTGCCGGTGCGCGTCTCGATCTGACGTCGGATGCGATCGGTGTCGCGCTTGAGCGAGAAGTACCGCTCGGCCCACCGAGCGTGCGCTTCGCGGTCGGGACAGTTGTGGCAGGCGTGCCGCCGCATCCGGTTGCGCAGCCCCTGGATCTTCTTCAGGCGCTTGTCGCGCACGGCTCGGCCGCCGGCATCCCGTCTGTCCTTCTTCTCGAGATCGCTGAGCTCGCGCCGCAGCGCGGCGTACTCGAGGAAGTCGCCGTGCTCGCAGGTCATCGCCTCGCGATAGCCGGCGAGCGAGTCCTCGGCCTCGCGGACCTTGCGCGCGAGCCCCACCACCGAGCGGTCGGCCTGGAACTGCGCGAACGACG
Source organism: Microbacterium sp. nov. GSS16 (assembly GCF_028198145.1). Classification (NCBI taxonomy): domain Bacteria; kingdom Bacillati; phylum Actinomycetota; class Actinomycetes; order Micrococcales; family Microbacteriaceae; genus Microbacterium; species Microbacterium sp. nov. GSS16. Next base: position 2,322,880 of record NZ_CP116338.1, read on the forward strand.
ATTCGAGGATCTCGCGCGCTCTGGCCCTGCCGAACCGGTCGATGAGATTGACCGCCATGTTGTACGTCGGCCGGAAACTGGAGTTGAGCGGATAGGTGCGGCGGGATGCCAGGGCCGCGACGGCCTGAGGATCCATGCCCTCCGTCCACTGCACCACCGCGTGCCCCTCGATGTCGATTCCGCGGCGCCCCGCACGACCCGTGAGCTGCGTGTACTCCCCCGACGTGATCGCGACCCTGGCCTCGCCGTTGAACTTCTCCATCTTCTCGAGCACCACCGTGCGCGCCGGCATGTTGATGCCCAGGGCGAGCGTCTCGGTCGCGAAGACCGCCTTGACGAGCTTGCGCTGGAAGAGCTCTTCGACGACCTCCTTGAACGCGGGCAGCATCCCCGCGTGGTGAGCCGCGACACCGCGCTCGAGGTCGTCGCGCCACTGCCAGAAGCCCAGCACGTCGAGATCCTCGTCCTGCAGGGCGCGTGTGCGGTCGGTGACGATCTCGCGGATCAGTGTGCGCTCCTCCTGGGTGGTGAGACGCACGCCCGAGCGGCGCACCTGCTGCACGGCCGCATCGCAGCCGACCCGGCTGAAGATGAAGAAGATCGCCGGCAGCAGGTTGGCCCGCTCGAGCAGCCGCACCACCTCGGGGCGGTCCATCCGCTCGATCCGACGCACGTTCGACGCGCGCACGGGGCGCTTCCCGCCGCGCGGCGGACGATGCGCCTCACGGCCGGCGTGCTTGCTGCTGCGATACTCCTGCGCGCGACGGTTGCTCTCGTGGCGTGACCCGGTGAACGAGCGGATGCGCAGCAGCTCCTGGTTCACCTGCGCGGTCGCGATGCCTGCGCGCTCGTCGAAGAGCGGCAGCAGGTCGTCGCGCACGAGGACGTGCTGTTCGAGGGGCACCGGGCGGATCTCGGACACGATCACGTCGGTGTCGCCGCGGACGGTGTCGAGCCAGTCGCCGAACTCCTCGGCGTTCGACACGGTCGCGCTCAGCGAGACGAGCCGCACATGCTCGGGCAGGTGGAGGATGACCTCTTCCCATACCGGCCCGCGGAACCGGTCAGCGAGGTAGTGCACCTCGTCCATCACGACGTACCGCAGCCCGCGCAGCGCGTCGGAGTCGGCGTACAGCATGTTGCGCAGCACCTCGGTGGTCATCACGACGATGCGCGCGTTGCCGTTGATGTTCGTGTCGCCGGTCAGCAGCCCGACCTGGTCTGCTCCGTACACGTCGACCAGTTCGCGGAACTTCTGATTCGACAGCGCCTTCATCGGCGTCGTGTAGAAGGCCTTGTCGCCCGCCGTCTGCATCGCGAGATGAATGGCGAACTCGCCGACGATCGTCTTGCCCGCCCCCGTGGGAGCGGCCACCAGCACGCTGCGACCGCGCTCGAGCGCATAGCAGGCATCGATCTGGAACGGGTCGAGCGCGAAACGCTGACGCTCTGCGAAGGCCTGCGTGTGCGGGTGCTCGGCCGCTGCACGGGCGGCAGCGTAGCGCTCGGCCGGTGAACTCATGCTGCGGGCAGATCCGGTTCGAGGCCCTCGGCGATCCGCCGCTTGCGGCGGCGCTTGTCCAGCAGGACGGTGAGACCGGCCGCGGCGAAGTAGAGCACGACGAGCATGCCCGCGAGGAGCAGCATGCTCACGACGTCGGCGGCGGGAGTCGCGAGGGCTGCGAAGGTCGTGGCGATGAGCACGGCCACCCGCCAGCCCTTGAGGATTGCCGCACCTGAGAGGATGCCGGCGAAGTTCAGGGCCACGAGGAAGACCGGGAGCACGAAGGCGACGCCGATGACGAGCATCATCTTGAAGACGAAGTCGTAGTACATCTTCGCCGCGTAAAGGTTGTTCGCCCCATCCGGCGTGAACGTCGCCATGAGCTCGATGATGTGCGGCACGATGAGCGTGCCGACGTAGCAACCCGCGAAGAACAGCGGCAGCGCTGCCGCGATGAACCCGACGGTGTACCTGATCTCCTTGCGGGTCAGGCCTGGCATGATGAAAGCCCAGATCTGCCACATCCAGATCGGCGCCGAAAGGAAGATGCCGATCGAGAACGCCATGCGCATCCGCAGATCGAAGGGCTCGGTCACCGAAGAGAACGTGAGCCCGACGAGTCCGTCGCGCGTCTTCGCCACCTCGTTGACCGGTGCGACGATGAACGCGATGATCGGATCGGTCACCAGGAACGCGACGATCATGCCGACCAGGAGGCCGGCGGCCGAGAGCATCAGGCGCTTGCGGAACTCGAGAAGATGAGCCCCCAGCGACATGCGCCGTTCGCCGCGTGGCTGGCTGTCCTTCGCGGCGCGGGCGTCTACCGCAGCCACGGTGATCAGACAGTGCGATCAGGACCAGCGGGCGCGTCGGGGTCGACGTCGCTCACGGCATCCTTCTTCTTGGTGGTGTCGGCGGCGTCTTCCTCGCGCATGGCCTTCATCTCGCCCTTGAAGACGCGGGCCGACTGGCCCATGCTCTTGGCCAGCGCCGGCAGCTTCGCCGCGCCGAAGAGGAGAAGGATGACGACGAGGAGAATAACCAGGTGCCATCCGTTGAGGCCAGCAAACATGTGGGACTCCTAAATCGTGGGTTCGATCAGTCTACCCGGGCGGGTGGTCGCTCAGGTGTCTTGTAGAGGTCGAGTCCCGCCGCCGCCCAGTCGTGCGTGGTGGTGCGAGCGAGCGGCGGATCGATGACTTCGAGCGCGCCGCCGAAGCGGGCGGCGACGCGCTTGATGCCTCGCGGGTCGGCCATGCGGATGCGGAGAGTGACGAGCCCGCCCCCGCGTCCGACCTCCTCCTGCGGGAACGAGCCGATCAGCGGCACGAGACGCTCAGGGATCCGCACGGTCACCTCGCCCTCCGGCCCGTCTCCGGCGCCGAACTCCGCCGGCACCGCGGCATCGGCGTGAGTGATCGGGATGTCGGTGAGGCGGGCGTCGCTGACCCGGTCGAGGTGGAACGTGCGCATGGCCGTGCGCAGATGGCACCAGCCCTGCAGATACCACTGGCCGTTGTCGATGCGGATCTGAGCCGGATCGACGGTGCGCGTGGTGGGCTGTGCGTCTGGGGCCTGATAGCGGAACGACACGGCGACACCGTCGTGCAGCGCCTGCGACACCACGCGCTGCACCTCGGTGACCGCTGCGGGAGCGACGACGAGGTCGGGCGGGGCATCCGCCGATCCGTGCGCCAGCTTGGTCATGAGACCGGTCACCAGGCCCGAGTCCGCGACAGCCGGCACGGAGGCGACCATCTGCAGACCCGCGAGAAGCGCGGCCGCCTCTCGCGCGGTCAGGCGCGGCACCCGCCGCAGCGCGACGTCGTTCGTGATCTCGATGATGTCGTGCTCGTCGAGCAGATCCCAGTCGATGTCGAACATCTCCTGGGGCAGCTGCCAGTAGCCGGAGTCACCTGGCAGACCGATCACCGTCAGCTTCTCGACCATGCCGCGCATGGCCTCACGGGTCACGCCGAAGTCGGCTGCGGCCTCGTCGAGTGTGACCTGCCCGCGCTCGAGCAGATACGGCACGAGCGTGAGGTAGAGCCGCACGCGATCGGCGGCGAGAAGCGGGGCGCCCGACGTGCTCATGAGTCCTCCCGATCGCCGCCGTGATCGGCGGCCGCATGCTGCTCGGCGATGGCCTGAAGGCGCTGGATCACCGCGTCGCGCAGATCATCCGGACCCACCACCCGCACCTCAGGCCCGTACGACGCCAGCTCGTCGGCGAAGATATGCCGATCGACGTACCCGACAGCGATGCCCTGGGCCCGCGGCGTGGCACGTCGGCCGAGCCGCAGCGCCGCCTCGGTGCCGGGGGTGACCTCGAGCAGCGCGCTCTGCGCGGCCGCGAACTCCTCGAGCCCGGCCAGCGCGCGAGCCGCCGCGCCCTCGCGCAGAGCGACGTCGAATGTCTGTCCCGTCACCTTCACATCGCTGACGATGCGGCTCAGCAGGAACGTGCGCTCCGCATCGGCGTCGACGTCGATCCCGAACAGGTGCCAGCGCGCCTCGTACTCCACCTGCGCCAGCGGGCGCACCCGTCGTCGGGTCGGTGCCTTCTCGCCGGGCTTGAGGTACTCGAAGACGACGACCCGATTGCGTTCGATCCCCTCCTGCAGAGCGGGGAAAGCCGCATCACGGGCGGCGATGCGCGGTGCGAAGCCGATGATCGGCTCGTCGCCGTCTATTCCGAGCGCGCGGATCTTGCGCACGCCGGAACGGGCATCCATCGACACCGACTCGGTGCTCCACACACTTCCCGCCAGCCGCAGCACGGCGAGCTCCGCCGGAGTGAACTCGATGTCTGCGGGCAGATCGTACTCGGCCTGCGGAATGCGGTAGCGCGCCTCGCGCAGGTCGTGCGGGTCGGCGGGGTCGCCGATCGTCTCGATCGGGACACCGAGCGAGCGCAGCTCGTCCTTGTCGCGCTCGAACATCTTCTCCAGCGCATCGGTCTTGGCCCCCGCCTCGACGCGCTGCCGGTAACCGGAGACGTTCTCGATGATCTGCTGCTTGGTGAGCCCGATCTCCGTGGCCATGAGCGCCACGACGAGATTCGTCAGGCGCTCCTCTGCGGGGATCCGGGCGGGCGTCACCGGGCCATCAGCTCCTCGGGGATCACGCCCAGCACGTCCACGACGTGCACGGTCGCGTCGTCGCCGGACTGCGTCGGCACGATGACCATCAGCTGCGAGCCGACACGCGCCTTCGAGACCGCCTCGGCGACCTCGGCAGGCAGCCCGTCGGTGCCGGTCACAGAACCGTCCCAGGTGGTCTGACCGACGCTGCGGCTCGTCCAGCCGACCGAGGTCGAGCGGATCAGGGCGGTGCCGTCGCCGACCTTCTCGTGCTCGCCCCGCAGCAGCGTCTCGGTGATCGCCTTCTTCGGCGCCGCGGTGTCGGGGATGATCACGCCGGGGCGCCCGTCGGGCGCGCGCACCACAGAGGGAAGGCCGGGCGCGTCGTTGAAGACATCGGAGCCGTCCGCCTTGGCCAGTGCGGTGTAGCGCACGTCGTAGACGGCGACGAGGCTGTCGGTCGTGTCGAGTCCGATCTGCTGCGCAGCCCCCTCGGGCAGGTCCGATGCCGGGATCGATGCGACGATGCGGCTGCCTTCCGTCGCGCACTTGAGCGCCTCGTCGACGCCCGCGAGCTCGGCGCCGGCGGATTCGGGGCTCCACAGCTTCAGCTGTGCGTCGAGCGTCTGACCGGTCGTGCCGTTCACCAGCACGCGGGCGAGGATCGCCTCCTGGCGGCTGTCGGTGATCGCCCTGCCGTCGCCGGTGATGATGTCGGCGTACGCGGGCTCGCCGGTGTGCACGGGCAGCTCGATCTCGACCCGCGGCGCACCGAAGTCGCCGGTCACGGTCACCGACCTCTCCAGCGCCGCCGAGCCGTCCCGGTCGCACGCAGCTCCCTCGAATGTCGGCGCCGCGGCCGAGCATCCGGTCAGGACGATGGTGGAGAGGGCGAGGGCCGAGAGGGCAGCGGTCGATTTACGCACGCACCCCAGTCTATTCGGATGCCTGCTCGCCCTCGCGCGACGCCGCGGCGACCCGCGCGCCGCCGGCGGCCTTCTGCGCCTCGCGCACGCGCTTGCGCAGGTTCTTGTCGGTGATCTGCCGGTCGCCGACCGCGCCAGGTGTCCACAGCTCGACGTCCTCGTCGCCGTAGCTCGACTTCGATGCGCGGCGACGAACCTCAGGAGCCACGGCCCCCGGCGCGAGACGACGAGCGGTGAGCAGGAAACCGGTGTGAGCGACCATGCGATGGTCGGGGCGCACGGCGAGCCCCTCGACGTGCCAGCCGCGCACCATGGTCTCGGATGCATCCGGGTCGGTGAACAGACCGGTGCCTCGGATGTACTCCGCGACCCGCGACAGCTGCGTAGCGGTGGCGATGTAGCAGATCACCACGCCGCCAGGGGTGAGTGCATCGGCGACGACGTCGATGCACTCCCAGGGTGCGAGCATGTCGAGCACCACTCGGTCGACAGTGCCTGGCTGATGCCGCTCGCCCAGCTGCTCGGCCAGATCGCCGACCACGACATCCCACGTCTGGGGTGTCTCGCCGAAGAACGTCTCGACGTTCGCCTTCGCCACCTCGGCGAAGTCCTCGCGGCGCTCGAACGAGGTGAGCGTGCCGTCGGAGCCGATCGCGCGAAGCAGCGCGAGTGACAGGGCGCCCGAGCCGACACCCGCCTCGACGACCACGGCGCCGGGGAAGACGTCTGCCTGCATGACGATCTGCGCGGCATCCTTCGGGTACACGATGGCCGCACCGCGCGGCATCGACATCGCGAAGTCGCGCAGCAGCGGACGCAGCGCCAGGTAGTCGTGGCCCGAGCTGTTCGTCGCCACGGATCCGTCCGGCTGGCCAATCAGATCCGCGTGCCGCAGCACGCCGTGATGCGTGTGCAGCTCGCCGTCGGCGCGCAGCGTGATGGTGTGCATGCGACCCTTCGGGCCGGTGAGCTGGACGCGGTCACCCTCCCGGAAGGGACCGCTGGGACGTGCGGCGCTCATCGGGCGCCCTCCTTCGCGAAGCGGGTGTGCAGGTCGGCGAGATCGGCGGTCGTGCGGCCTGCCAGGGTGGGCCACAGCTCGTCGGCGCCGCAGCCGTCGAGCGGCACGATGTGCGGCACGCCGAGCGTGACTGCACCGGATGCCGCGCCGGAGGCTACACCCGTCGGCGAGTCCTCGATCACGACGGCGTCGGCGATGTCGATGCCGAGCTGGGCCGCGGCGGCCAGGTACGGGTCGGGGAATGGCTTGGGGCGCTCGACCTCGTCGCCTGCGACGATGAGGTCGAAGGCTGCGAAGTCGATCTGGTCGACGACGTCGAGGGCCATACGGCGCAGCGACATGGTCACCAGAGCGGTCGGGATGCCCTCGGCGCGGAGGTCCGCGAGCAGCTCGCGCGCCCCGGGCCGGAACGGCACTCCCTGCGTGCGCAGCCGCTCGGCGACGCGATCGGTCATCAGCTCGACGATCTGCTCGGGTTCGAGGTCGACGCCCGCCTGCTGCAGCACCCGTCCGCTCTCGAGCAGACCGTTGCCGACCAGCTGCATCGCGTCGTCATGCGTCCATGTGCCGCCGTACGACTCGACCAGCTCCGTCTCTACGGACATCCAGTAGGGCTCGGTGTTGACGACGGTTCCGTCCATGTCCCACAGGACGGCGGCGGGCTTTCTGCTCATTGCACCCATGGTAGCCGGGTCGCCGCCCCCGGCCAGGCGGTGAGGTCTAGCCTGGAGGGGATCGACTCGGCTCCAGGAAGGAGAGGGATGGACGTCCTCGGCTCTCGCATCATCGTCGCCGCATTCGACGGCTGGAACGACGCCGGCGAGGCGGCGAGCGGTGCCATCGGCGCCCTTCGCGCCGCCGGCGAGTACGAGCAGGTGCACGCGGTGGATCCCGAGCTGTACTTCGACTACCAGTACACCCGCCCCTCGACGCGGATGAACGCCGACGGAGGGCGCGAGCTGCAGTGGCCGGAGGCCTCGCTGTGGCGCCCCACCCGCCCTGCAGAGAGCGGGCCCGAGCTCTGGCTGCTGACCGGCTCGGAGCCGGCGCGCGCATGGCAGGCGTTCGTGAACGAGTTCCTGGATGTCGCCCTCCGCGACGACATCACCGGCCTGGTCACGATCGGGGCGATGCTCTCGGACGTTCCGCACACCCGGCCGATCTCGGTCTTCGCCTCGAGTCAGGATGAGCGCGTGCGTGAGGTGCACGGGCTCGACAGATCCAGCTACGAGGGCCCCGTCGGCATCCTCAGCGTGTTCGACCAGTTCTTCAGTCAGGTCGAGATCCCCTCGGCCAGCCTCTGGGCCAGCGTGCCCCACTACGTCGCCACAGCCTCCCCGTCGCCCAAGGCGACGCTGGCGCTGCTCGACCGCCTCGAGGAGCTGACCGGCGTGGGCCCTGCCCGCGAGCACCTGCGCACCGAGGCGGCAGCCTGGGAGGCGTCGATCGACGCGGCGGCCGCCGAGGACGAGGACATGGCCGAGTACATCCGGCAGCTCGAGCGCACCAGGGACACCTGGGATTCACCTGATGCGTCGGGGGATGCCATCGCGCAGGCGTTCGAGCGCTATCTGCGCCGCCGCGGCGACGGCTTCGACAAGCGCTGAGCGATCAGACGGCGGGAACGACGCCGGTCGCGAGCAGCACGATGATCACGACGCCGAGCAGCACCCGGTAGATCACGAAGGGCAGGAAGCTGCGCTTCGAGATCCAGTTCATGAAGAACGCGATCACCCCGAGCGCGACGACGAACGCGATACCGGTGGCGGCGAAGGTCTCACCGAGCCCGAAGTGCTGGTTCGGGTCTCCCCCGTGCTTGAACAGCTGGTAGAAGCCGCTGCCGAAGACCGCAGGGATCGCGAGCAGGAACGCGTACCGGGCGGCCGCCGCACGCTCGTAGCCGAGGAAGAGACCCATCGTGATCGTGCCGCCCGACCGGGAGACGCCGGGCACGAGGGCGAGCGCCTGCGCGAATCCGAACGCGGCGCCGTGCCCGTAGGTGAGCTCACCGAGTCGACGTCGCTTCGCTCCCACGTGGTCGGCGATGCCGAGCAGCACGCCGAAGACGATGAGCATGATCGCGACGATCCACAGCGAGCGGAACACCGTCTCGATCGAGTCCTGGAACAGCAGCCCGAGCACCACGATCGGGATGCTGCCGAGGATGATCAGCCAGCCCATGCGCGCGTCCGGATCGTTGCGCGGTGCCTTGCCGGTGAGTGAGCGGAACCACTGCGCGATGATGCGTACGATGTCGCGCCAGAAGAACACGACGACCGCTGCCTCGGTGCCGATCTGGGTGATCGCGGTGAACGCGGCGCCCGGATCCTCGCCGGACGGCAGGAAAGTGCCGACGATGCGCAGGTGGGCGCTGGAGGAGATGGGCAGGAACTCCGTGAGTCCCTGCACGATGCCGAGGATGAGCGCTTCGAGCAGGTTCATGCGTCGCTTTCTGACAGGGCGTGGTGAGGTCGGCGCGAACGAGGCTGATCAGCAGCTGCGCAGCAGATCGGCCAGCACGCGCTGGCCGAAGACAAGCGATTCTACGGGCACGCGCTCGTCGACTCCGTGGAACATCCCGGTGAAGTCCAGATCGGCGGGCAGCCGCAGCGGCGCGAACCCGTACCCGGTGATGCCCAGCGACGCGAGCGCCTTGTTGTCGGTTCCCGCACCGAGAAGGTACGGGATCACCGGCACGCCGGGATCATGGCGCCCGAGCGCGGCTACCATCGCCTCGACCAGGTCGCCCTCGAACGCGGTCTCCATTCCGATGTCCCGCACGACCGTCTGGATCTCGATGTCGTCGCCGGCGATCCGCTGCAGCTCAGCGAGCACGTCGTCCTCGGTGCCGGGGATGACACGGACGTCGATGAGCGCCTCGGCCGTCTCGGGGATCACGTTGTGCTTGTATCCCGCCGTCAGGGCCGTCGGGTTGGTCGTGGTGCGGAACGTCGAGCGCAGGAACGCCTCCGCGGGACCGGCGGCTGCGGCCAGCGCATCCGGGTCGTCGCTGGAACGGCCGGTGACGTCGCTCAGTCCGTCGAGCAGCGCGCGGGTCGTCGGGGTGAGCCGGATCGGCCAGCGGGTGCGCCCGATCGCCGCCACGGCCTCGGCGAGCCGCGTCACCGCGTTGTCGTCGTGGTAGCGGCTGCCGTGCCCGGCGCGGCCCTTGGCGACGAGGCGCAGCCAGAGCATGGCCTTCTCGCCCACCTGCAGCAGGTAGACGCGGCGGTCGTCGACCGTGATCGAGTAGCCGCCCACCTCGCTGATCGCCTCCGTGGCACCGGCGAACCAGTCCGGTCGGTCCTTGACGACCAGGGCCGAGCCCTCGACGCCGCCGTTCTCCTCGTCGGCGAAGAAGGTGAGGATGAGGTCGCGCTCCGGCTGCTCCCCCGCGCGCAGCATGTCGCCGACGGCGGTCAGGATCATCGCGTTCATGTTCTTCATGTCGACTGCGCCGCGCCCCCACAGCATCCCGTCGCGCACAACGCCCTCGAACGGGTCGACGCTCCAGTCGGCGGCGACAGCCGGGACGACATCAAGATGCCCGTGCACGACGAGGGCAGGGCGCTCGGGGTCGCGCCCCGGCACCCGCGCCATCACGTTCGTGCGTCGCTCGATGGGCTCGTAGTACTCCGGCTCGAGGCCGAGCTCCTGCAGGTAGGCGCCGACGTACTCGGCCGCCTCGCGCTCGCCGTTGGCCCTGCCGCCGCCGAAGTTCGACGTGTCGATGCGGATCAGGTCGCGGGCGATGCGGACGACCTCAGGCAGCTCAGTATCGGGCATGAGCCCAGGCTACCCAACCGCGATGCCACGCCCGGGAGTCGCGCTGGTTCGAACAGCCCCGTGGGCCGTGCTAGAGTCGATCTTCGTTCGGCAACGAACATTCATCACCTGCGCGGGTGGCGGAATAGGTAGACGCGCTAGCTTGAGGTGCTAGTGCCCGCATAGGGCGTGGGGGTTCAAGTCCCCCCTCGCGCACAGAGCGAAGAAGGCCCGGATCCGGTGGATCCGGGCCTTCTTCGTCTCAGTTCCGCACCCGCAGTCGCCGCCACCGGTACGGCGGGAAATCCTCGGGCCAGTGCAGCCGGACGGTGCGGGTGCCCCGTCTCATCCGGCGGCCGAAGGCGCGCCCAGGCCACAGCGGTCGCATGGAGATCCCCATCCGCTGCCCCGGCATCCACCCGATGCGGCCGAGCGAGCCGAGGTGGAACGACAGGTCCAGGTCGTCGTGTGTCTCGGCGTCGTGCCGATGCACCTGCTCGCGCACTGCGTGCCAGGCATCCGCCCGCATCGCCATGTTCGAGCCGAAGAGCGGCCGATGACCGAGCGCGGTTCTCGTGGTGGCCTCGTACGCACCGAGATAGATCAACGCGGTCCAGCGCAGTGCCCGCGGCCCGTCGATGAATCGTGCACCGCCCGTCGCCGCGATGCACTCCGGAGAGCGCGCGAACCACGCCATGGCATCCTGCACCCAGGTCGACGGCGGGACGCAGTCGGCGTCGAGTCGCAGGATGAGATCGCCGGCCGCCGCGTCGTATCCCGCCGCCGCGGCGGCGGGGATGCCGATCTCCGGGCAGAACACCACCCGTGCCCCTGCGGACGCGGCGATCGCCGCCGACGCATCCGAGGATGCGTTGTCGACGACGATCACCTCGTCGGCCGGTCGCGTCTGCTCGCGCAATGCGGCGAGGCAGCACGTCAGCAGCTCTGCGTCATCCCGCACCGGGATGACGACCGATACGCGCAACGACGCTCAGGCGTCGACGTCGCCGCGCCACGCGCCGGTCTCGCCGCCGCGCCCCTCGATGAACTTCTTGAAGTTGTCGAGATCCTTCTTCACGGCATGGGAGCCCGCGCCCACCAGCGCTCCCACCTTCTCGAGCAGACCCTGCGGGTCCCAGTCGATCTGAGCCGTGACGCGCGTCGTGTTCTCATCGAGCTTGTGGAACGTGACGACGCCGGCGTGCTCGGTCTCGCCGCCCATGCTCTTCCAGGCGACCCGCTCGTCGGGGTGCTGCTCGGTGATCTCGGCGTCGAACTCGCGCTCCGCTCCCCCGACGTTGACGACCCAGTGGTTGTGCGTGTCGTCGATCTGCGTGATCGACACGACCTCGTCGAGGAAGTGCGGGAAGCTCTCGAACTGCGTCCACTGGTTGTAGGCGACGCTCACGGGGACGTTCACGTCGACGGTCTCGATGATCTGGGGCATTTTCAACTCCTCGCTTCTGGGATGGAGATCCCAGTCAGCCCGAACACGGTGCTTCGCGCGAGGGGGTTGACGACGGGACTCGGAGAGGTCGACTCAGACTGCGCCGACGCCGAACGCCAGACCGAGACCGTAGGTGATCGCGGCGGCGCCCACGCCGATCGCGAGCTGACGGAGGGCTCTCTTCAGCGGCGGACCGCCGGAGAGGATGCCCACCATCGCCCCCGTGGCCAGCAGCGCGATCCCCACCAGCACGAGGGCGACGAGGATCGCCGCGGTGCCGCTGAGTCCGAAGATCCACGGCAGCACGGGGATGATCGCGCCGGAGGAGAACAGCAGGAAGCTGGAGATCGCCGCAGCCCAGTCGCTGCCGATCACCTCGTGGTCGGCGTGGATTCCGATCGGCCCTGTCGCGTCGCGCCGGATGCCCGCCTGCGCCGCCTCGACGACGCGCTGCGCGCGCACCAGCGACTCGTCCTGCGCCATGCCGCGCGCGCGGTACACGAGTGCCAGCTCATTGGCATCGATGTCGAGGTCGCCCGCTGTGGCGTCGGCATCGCTGTTCTCCTCCGTGGATGCCAGCAGCTCGCGCTGGGAGCGCACCGACACGAATTCGCCCGCCCCCATCGAGAGGGCGCCGGCCAGCAGTCCGGCGATGCCGCTGAAGAGCACGAAACCGCCGCTCACGCCCGTGGCTCCGATTCCCAGCACGAGTGCGAGGTTGGAGACGAGACCGTCGTTCGCGCCGAACACCGCAGCGCGGAACGAGCCCGACAGCCGGCGGCGCCCGCGCGCGGCGAGGCCGCGGACGACTTCGTGGTGCACCTTCTCGTCGGCGCGCATCGCGGCAGTCGCGAACTCCTCGGTGTCGTAGGGCGATCGCGCCTCGGCGCTCTGTGCGAGCGCGAGGACGAAGATCGATCCGAAGCGGGAGGCCATCCAGCCCAGCATCCGCGAGCGCAGACCCGCCCTGGGCAGCCTCGACGGCTCTCCGCCCAGAAGGTCGAGCCAGTGCTGCTCGTGTCGGCGCTCGGCCTCGGCGAGCGAGAGCAGGATCTCGCGCTCCTCGCCCTCGCGGCGTGCCGCGAGGTTCGTGTAGACCGCGCCCTCGGCGCGCTCCTCGACGAGATAGCGTGCCCACTGCCGGCGATCGGCTGGGGTGGGCTGTGCGGGCGCGTTCATGCATCCTCCGTGCTGTGGGGAACAGTCAACGGTATCGACGGCGGTGCCCAGAGACTGCGTCAGCACAGCGATTGACAGGATTTCGGATGCCCGAAGCGCGCCGCTCAGGAGCGCACGCGCTTGCGCAGCACGTCGATCCGGGACTGCAGCTGCGCGACCGTCGCCTGCGGGACGGCGGGACCACCGCACACGCGACGCAGTTCGGCGTGCACCGCGCCGTGCGGCTCGCCGCTCTGGCGGGCGTACAGCCCCACCAGGCTGTTGAGCAGCTGCCGCTGCTCGCGCAGCGTGCGGTGCAGCGGTGCGGGCAGGGTCGACTCCTGCTCGGGAGGAGCCGCGGCCTCACGCGCCTGACGCAGCTTGCTCTGCCTGGCCTGACGCTGCATGAGGAGGTCGTGCACGTGCTCGGGCTCGAGCAGACCGGGAAGCCCGATGAACTCCTCCTCCTCCGGCGTGCCGGGCTCGGCGAGCTGACCGAAGTCCTTGCCATCGAACACGACCCTGTCGAAGTGGGCGAGCGACGAGATCGCCTGGTAGGTGAACTCCTGGGTCAGGGCATCCGATGCGTCGTCTTCGCGGTTGGCGCTCTCGAGAAGAGAATCCTCGAGGCCGTCGTCATCCTTCGTCTGACGGTCGAGTGCATGATCGCGCTGCTTCTCCATCTCGTTCGCGAGAGTCATCAGCACAGGCACGTTGGGCAGGAACACGCTGGCCGCCTCGCCACGGCGGCGGGCGCGCACGAAGCGCCCGATCGCCTGCGCGAAGAAGAGCGGCGTCGACGAAGAGGTGGCGTACACGCCGACGGCGAGGCGCGGCACGTCGACGCCCTCCGAGACCATCCGCACCGCGACCATCCAGCGCCGGTCGTCGGCGCTGAACCGCTCGATCCGCTCCGACGCCGACGCGTCGTCGCTCAGCACCACGGTGGGCTGCTGCCCGGTGATGCTGTGCAGGATCTTCGCGTAGGCGCGCGCGACGGTCTGGTCGGTGGCGAGCACGAGTCCGCCGGCGTCGGGCACGTGGTGGCGGATCTCGGAGAGGCGCCGGTCGGCGGCGCGCAGCACGGCGGGCATCCACTCCCCCTCCGGGTCCAGAGCCGTCCGCCAGGCCTGCGAGGTGACGTCCTTGGTGTTGTCCTGGCCGAGGTGCGCCTCGAGCTCGTCGCCGGCGCTCGTGCGCCAGCGCATCTTGCCGGAGTACATGTGGAAGAGCACCGGCCGCACGACGCCGTCTTCGAGGGCCCGGCCGTAGCCGTAGGCGTAGTCGGTGCTCGACACCCGCGCGCCCGACTCGTCTGGCAGGTACTCGACGAACGGGATGGGCGCCGTGTCGCTGCGGAACGGCGTTCCCGAGAGCAGCAGGCGGCGCTTGGCCGGACCGTACGCGTCGCGGATCGCATCGCCCCAGCTCAGCGCGTCACCGCCGTGGTGCACCTCGTCGAGGATCACCAGCGTGTTCGCGTCCTCGGTCAGATGCCGATGCACGGACGACTTCGCGGCGACCTGCGCGTAGGTCACGACGACGCCGTGGTACTGCCGTGACGGGGCCCAGTGGCTGTTGCGGAAGCGGGGGTCGAGACGGATGTGCACGCGCGCTGCGGCGTCGGCCCACTGCGTCTTGAGGTGCTCGGTCGGCGCGACGACGATGACCCGGTTCACCTCGCCCATCCGCAGCAGCTCGACCGCCAGCGTCAGAGCGAAGGTGGTCTTGCCCGCGCCAGGGGTCGCTGCGACGAGAAAGTCGCGCTGATCGGCCTGGAAGTACTGCTCGAGCGCCTCGCGCTGCCATGCCCTCAGCTTGTCGGCGGTACCCCACGGGGCGCGCTGAGGGAAGGACGGAGAGAGCATCGCATCTACGATAATCCAGGCCGCCGACAGTTCGGTTCGGGGCCGGGGGTAGGCTCGGATGCTGTGCTGCCGGCACCCGCGGCAGTTCCTGTCGAAGGAGAGACGATGGTCGATCAGGATTCCTCGCGCACCCCCTACGTCGCCAACGAGGGTCCGCACCCGTGGCGTCGATTCGTGGCGGTCGGCGACTCGTTCACCGAGGGCATCGGCGACCCCGACCCGGCTGCTCCCGGAGGGCACCGCGGATGGGCCGACCGCGTCGCCGAGGTGCTGTCACAGGACGTCGATGACTTCGCGTACGCCAACCTCGCCGTGCGGGGAAAGCTGATCGCCCAGATCGCCGCTGAGCAGATCGAGCCGGCGGTCGCTCTGAATCCTGATCTGGTCTCGATCTGCGCGGGAGGCAACGACGTGATCCGTCCGCGCACCGATCCCGACGACATCGCCGCGCAGCTCGAGCGCGCCGTCGCACGCCTGGCGTCGACGGGAGCCGCGGTCGTGCTCTTCACCGGCATCGACACGCACTTCACCCCGGTCTTCCGTGCGTTCCGCGGCAAGGTCGCGATCTACAACGAGAACGTGCGCGCGATCGCCGACAGGCACGACTGCATCGTGGCCGACCAGTGGGCGCTGAAGGTCATCCAGGACACGCGGTTCTTCGCCGATGATCGGCTGCACCTGAACGCGCTCGGCCATCATGAGGTCGCGCGCATGGTGCTGCGCGCGCTGAACGTGCCGAACACGCTGCAGCCCATGCAGCCTGATCCCATGCCGGTGCGCACGTGGCGCGAGGCGCGCACCGAAGACATCGGCTGGGCGCGCGAGCACCTCGTGCCCTGGGTGCTGCGGCGTCTGCGTCACCAGTCCTCGGGCGACACGATCTCCGCGAAGCGCCCGGATGCGATGCCGTTCCTGCGCGGCGACGTCGGCTGATCCGATCGCCGGCCGCGCTCAGCGCGTCGCGTAGAACGCCACCGCGGACGCGGCGGCGACGTTGAGGGAATCCACCCCGGCCCTCATGGGGATGGTGACCCGTCGGTCGAGCAGGCGGTCGGTCTCGGGGCGGATGCCGTCGCCCTCGGTGCCGAAGATCAGCGCGAGACGCTCCGGCGACTCCGCGACGAGATCGTCGAGCGTGATCGCGCCGCTTCCGAGCGACATGCCGGCGACGAGGTACCCGGCCGAGCGCAGCTCGTCGATGCCCGCCGGCCAGGTGTCGATGCGCGTCCACGGCACCTGGAACACCGTGCCCATCGACACGCGCACCGAACGGCGGTACAGCGGGTCGGCGCAGGTGGGGCTGACGAGAACCGCGTCGACGCCGAGCGCCGCCGCCGATCGGAAGATCGCTCCGACGTTGGTGTGGTCGGTGAGTCCCTCCAGCACGGCGAGCCGCGGGCGTGCGCTGTCGATCCGCGCGAGCAGATCGGCCACGGGCGCCGGCTCCGGGCGGTGCATGGCCGCCATCACCCCGCGATGCACGGCGAAACCGGTGAGCTGCTCGGCTGCCTCATCCGTCACGACGTAGACGGGCACGTCGCGTTCGCCGAGCAGCTCCACGACGGCGTCCGCCCACTTCTGCTGGATGAGCATCGAACGCGGACGGTGACCCGCCTGCAGAGCGCGCTCGATGACCTTCGCCGACTCGGCGATGTACAGCCCGCCTTCCGGCTCCCGCACCCGGCGCAGAGCCGTATCGGTGAGCGAGCGGTAGTCGTCGAGCACCGGGTCGTGCGGGTCGCGAATGTGGTGCAGCTGCATCCGTCCATGCTTGCAGGTCGAAACGGCCCCGCAGCCGCGCCCGCCCGAATAGACTTCCGAGGTGCAATCGCTCGAGCTCTCGGACACCGTCGCCGACGCCGTCGATCGCACGGCCGGGCTGCTGAGCGGCCTTCCCTTCGCCGTGCTCACCGGAGCGGGCATCTCGACCGATTCGGGCATTCCGGCCTACCGCGGCGCAGGCGCACCGCCGCGCTCGAAGCCGATGACCATCCAGACCTATCTCTCCGATGAGGCCGCACGTCGGCGGTACTGGCTCGGCGGTCATCTCGGCTACCGGGCGTTCACGGCGCCGGATCCGAACGGCGGGCATCTCGCGCTGGCGGCGCTGGAGCGCGCGGGAGCAGCGACCGGCGTGGTCACCCAGAACGTCGACGGGCTGCACCTGCGCGCCGGCAGCCGGCGCGTCGTGGAGCTGCACGGCACGATGCACCGCACGCTCTGTCTGCACTGCGGGCAGGTGTACGACCGCAGGGCGATCGCCGAGCGCATCGAGCAGCTGAACCCGTGGATCCTCGTGCCGGAGAACATCGTGCTCAACCCCGACGGAGACGTCTCGCCGGAGAGCACGGCGGGCTTCGTCATCCCGACATGCGAGATCTGCGGCGGGATGCTGAAGCCCGACGTCGTGTACTTCGGCGAGTTCGTGCCGATCCGTCGGTTCGCGCTCGCGGAGTCCCTCGTGCACGCCTCGTCGGCACTCGTCGTCGCGGGCACGTCTCTCACCGTGAACTCCGGTATCCGGGTGATCGAGCGGGCGCGCAGGCGCGACATGCCGATCGTGATCGTCAATCACGAGCCGACCAGGGCGGATGCCTGGGCTGACGAGGTCATCGAGGGCGGGACGACCGAGGTCCTCTCCGCGCTGGCGACCCGCCTCGGAGCTCTCTGAGCGGGGCGCACCGGAGCCTCCCGTAGGCTCGAGGGGTGACCCTGCTGACACTCGTACGCCACGGACAGACCGACTGGAACCTCGCCCGTCGCATCCAGGGCACCACCGACATCCCGCTCAACGACACCGGGCGAGACGACGCCCGCAGGGCCGCCGCCGCGCTCGCCGGTGAGCAGTACGACGCGATCTACGCGAGCCCGCTGGTGCGCGCGCAGCAGACGGCGCAGATCATCGCGGACGAACTCGGCCTCGGGGCGCCTGCGCTCACCCGCGGGCTGCGCGAGCGCACCTTCGGCGACGGCGAGGGGATGCTCGTCGAGGACTACCTGAAGACCTGGGGCGATTGGACCTCGGCGGTGCCGGGCGCGGAGACCCTCGACGAGGTGCGCGATCGTGCGATGGACTCCCTCGAGCGGATCGCGCGCGCCTCGCGTCGACGGTCGGCGCCGCGAGCGGAGTCGATCATCGTCGTCAGCCACGGCGGGGTCATCCGCTCGCTGCTCATGCACGTCTCGGGCGGCTCGCTGCCGAGGGTGGGTGACTCGCTGCACAACGGCTCGGTCCACCGCTTCGTCGCCGAGCGGGGCACGCTGCGCCTGCTCGAGGCGATCCCGATCTGACCCTTCGACGGGCTCAGGGGCCTTCGACAGGCTCAGGGACCCACCACATGGGATGCCGAGCCTGCCGAAGCACAGCTCAGCTCCTTTCGAGCACGGCACGGGCGTGGCGCAGCACCGGCTCGTCGATCATCCGCCCTTCGAAGCGGAACACGCCGCGCTCCCCCTCGGCGGCCGCCAGCACCGCCTGAGCCCACGTGATCGTCGACTCGTCTGGTCGGTAGGCGTCCCGGATCACCGCGACCTGCTTCGGATGGATGCATGCGGTCGCGCCGAATCCGGATGCCACCGCATCCGCGGCCTCGGCGGCGAGACCGTCTGCATCATCGATGTCGAGGTGCACCGCGTCGATGGCCGTCCGGCCGTGCGCTCCGGCCGCGAGCAGGACCAGCGACCGCGCCGAGCGGGCCACGTCGCGGTACCGCCCGTCCGGGAAGCGGCTCGACATCCCGCCGAGAGACGCCACGAGATCCTCCGCGCCCCACATCAGTCCGACGGCGCGCTCGTGAGCGGCGAGCTCTCCCGCCCGGTGCACGCCGCGCGCGGTCTCGCACAGGGCGATCAGTCCGAACTCGGCGCCGAACGCGTCGAATGCCGCCGGATCCTCGCTCTTCGCCACCATCACCGTGCGGAACGGGGTGCGCTGCAGCGCATCGACGTCGCGGGCGAACTCCGCGGTCTCCGGCGCGTTCACGCGGACGATCACACGGTCGGGGTCCATGTCAGCGGCGATGATGTTCTCGCGCGCCTGCGCTCTGGCATCCGGAAGCACAGCGTCTTCGAGATCGAGGATCACGGCATCTGCTTTCTGCATCGCCCCCGCGAAGCGCTCGGGCCGGTCGGCGGGGCAGAACAGCAGCGCGGGGCCCATGCCGAGGGTCACCGTTCGCCCTCCGGCAGGCAGCGCATCAGGGCGGTGCGGGTGGCCTTCGCCACGATAACGCCGTCCTGATTGCGTCCGGTGTGCTCGATCGTGCAGATGCCCTGGCCGGGGCGGGATGCCGAGAGCCGCTTGTCGACGATCACGCTCTCGGTGTACAGCGTGTCGCCGTGGAACAGCGGATGCGGGAACGAGATGTCACCGAGCCCCAGCTGCGCGACCAGGGTGCCCTGAGTGAGCTGTGTCACCGACGCGCCCACCATCGTCGACAGCGTCCACATCGAGTTCATCAGCCGCTGGCCGAACGGCTCCTGCCCATCGGCGAAGGCGGCGTCGAGGTGAAGCGCCTGCGTGTTCATGGTGAGCGTCGTGAAGAGCACGTTGTCGGCCTCGGTCGCGGTGCGCCCCGGCCGGTGCAGGTAGCGGGCGCCGACCTCGAGCTCCTCGAAGTACAGTCCGCGCTGAACGATGTCGGTCATGCTCGCACGCTATCCGACCAGGCCCAGCGACCGGGCGATGACGAGCAGCTGCACCTCGGTGGTGCCCTCGCCGATCTCGAGGATCTTCGAGTCCCGGTAGTGCCGCGCCACGGGGTACTCGTTCATGAAGCCGTTGCCGCCGAAGATCTGCGTCGCGTCGCGCGCGTTGTCCATCGCCGCCTCGCCCGAGACGAGTTTGGCGATCGCCGCCTCCTCAGCGAACGGACGACCGGCGTCACGAAGCCGTGCGGCGTGCTGCCACGCGAGGCGCGCGGTGTGCACGCGGGCGCGCATGCGGGCCAGCGTGAACTGCGCGTTCTGCCTCGTGCTCAGCGCCGCGCCGAAGACCGTGCGCTTGCCGGCGTAGTCGACGGCCGCCTCCAGGCATCCTTCCGCGGCGCCCGTCGCGAGAGCGGCGATCGCGATCCGGCCCTCGTCGAGGATGCTGAGGAAGCTGCGGAACCCCTGGCCGCGCTCGCCGAGCAGGTTCTCCTCCGGCACGCGGACGTCGTTCAGCGTGAGCGGGTGCGTGTCGGAGGCGTTCCAGCCGACCTTGTCGTACGCCGGCTCGACGGTGAAGCCCGGGGTGCCGTTCGGGACGATGATGGTGGAGATCTCCTTCCGCTCCCCGCCGTCGGGGCGCCGCGTCGTGCCGGTGACGGCGGTCATGGTCACGAAGCGCGTGATGGCGGTGCCGGAGTTGGTGATGAACTGCTTGCTGCCGTTCAGCACCCACTCCCCGCCCTCCAGGCGCGCGGTCGTGCGCGTGGCGCCCGCATCGCTGCCGGCCTCCGGCTCGGTGAGACCGAAGCCCGCCAGCGCGTGGCCTGCGAGCAGGGCGGGCAGATGCTCCCGCTTCTGCTCCTCGGTGCCGAAGCGGTAGATCGGCATGGCGCCGAGGCTGACTCCGGCCTCGAGGGTGATCGCGAGCGACTGGTCGACTCGGGCGATGCCCTCGATCGCCAGCCCGAGAGCCAGGTAGTCCCCGCCCTGCCCGCCGTGCTCCTCCGAGAACGGCAGACCGAACAATCCCATCTCCCCCATCTGCCGCACGACGTCGAGATTCAGCGTGTGCGTGCGGTCGGCCTCGTACGCCTGCGGCGCGACGACCTCTTCGGCGAACTCCCGCACCATCGCGGCGAGTTCGCGCTGCTCTTCGTTCAGGTCGACACCGGTCAGTTCGGTCTGGGCGCTCATGCTGTCTCCTCTTCGCTGACTCGTGCGACGGGCTGGTCCCGTCGCACCTGGTCGCCGAGAGCGACCAGCAGGTGCACCGTGCCGTCGTGGGGCGCGAGCACCGGATGCTCCATCTTCATCGCCTCGATCGAGACGAGGGGGTCTCCCGCGTGCACCAGGTCGCCGTCGGCGACATGGACGGCCACGATGCTGCCCGGCATGGGGGCGCGTCCCTCGGGATGGCGAGGACGCGACGCGCGCTCCCGCTCGGCCAGACGGCGGTGCAGGCGCTCGCGGCGCGAGAGTGGCCGCAGCCGCGCTGTCATGCCGTCGGCGAAGACCCACACGGCTCCTTCGTCGTCGGTCGCCGCCGGGATGCCCGGCGCGTAGGCGTCGGGGGCCTCGAGAACGGCGCCGTCGTCGGCGAGCAGCATCGTGCGCGGCAGCACCGCGGGTCGGCCGATGCGCCAGCCGGCGAGCTCGTGCCAGATGTCCGCGGCAGCGGAGGCGCCGCCGACGTGCACCGCCTGCGCGGCCGTCGCCAGCATGGGGGGTGTCGGCTGGGGCGCGACGAACGGCAGCATCGTCTCGATCAGACCGGTGTCGAGGTCACCGCGCCGCACTCGCTCGTCGCGGATCAGCGCGCGGAGGAAGGCGATGTTCGTCTCGACTCCCAGCACGACGGTGCGGGCGAGCGCGGAGTCCAAGCGGCGGAGGGCTGTCGCCCGGTCGGGGCCGTACGCGACGACCTTCGCGATCATCGGGTCGTAGAACCCGCTGATCTCCGAGCCGGTCTCGATCGCGGCATCCACCCGCACGTCGCGCGGCGGGTCGAACAGCAGCACCCGCCCGGTGGAGGGCAGGAACCCCCGCTCGGGCGATTCGGCGTACACGCGTGCCTCGACCGCGTGACCGCGGACGACGGGAGGCTCGCCGATCGCCCCTCCCGCGGCGATGTGCAGCTGCAGGGCGACGAGATCGAGGCCGGTCACCTCCTCGGTCACCGGATGCTCGACCTGCAGACGGGTGTTCATCTCGATGAAGAACACGTCGTCGACGGCATCCGCCTCGACGAGGAACTCCACCGTCCCGGCGCCGACGTAGTCGACGCTCTTGGCCGCCGCGACCGCAGCGTCGAGCAGTCGCCGGCGCACCGGATCGGGAAGATGGGCGGCCGGCGCCTCTTCGATGACCTTCTGGTGACGACGCTGCAGCGTGCACTCGCGCTCGCCGAGCGCGATCACGGTGCCGTGCGCGTCGCCGAAGACCTGCACCTCGATGTGCCGAGGGCGCTGCACGAGGCGCTCGAGCACCATCG
Source organism: Microbacterium sp. nov. GSS16 (assembly GCF_028198145.1). NCBI lineage: Bacteria > Bacillati > Actinomycetota > Actinomycetes > Micrococcales > Microbacteriaceae > Microbacterium > Microbacterium sp. nov. GSS16. The sequence goes on from NZ_CP116338.1 coordinate 2,344,793, forward strand.
CGTCGTCGCCGAAGGCCGCAGCAGCCACGCGGCGCGCCGTCGCGAGCGCACCCGCGAGCTCGTCGCCCGAGCGGACGATCTCCATCCCCTTGCCGCCGCCACCTGCGCTGGGCTTGACCAGAAGCGGGTAGCCGATCTCGTCGGCGCGGGCCCGGATCTGGCCGTCGTCGAGGCCCGCCGCGGTGAAGCCGGGCACCACGGGCACGCCGTGCCGCGCGACGTGGTCGCGCGCCGTGGCCTTGTCTCCCATGATCTCGAGCGCCCGCTCACCAGGGCCGATGAAGGCCACGCCGGCGCTCGCGCACGCGCGCGCCAGCTGGACGCTCTCGGAGAGGAAGCCGTAACCCGGGTGGATGGCCTGTGCGCCTGATGCCGCGGCTGCCGCCATGATGGCCTGCACGTTCAGATACGAGTCCGATGCAGCGGACCCGCCGATGTGGACGGCCTGGTCGGCTTCGCGCACGTGCGGGGCGTGTGCGTCGGCGTCGCTGTACACGGCGACGCTGCGCATGCCGAGCTCGCGCAGGGTGCGGATGATGCGGCGGGCGATCTCGCCGCGATTGGCGACGAGCACGGTGTCGATGGTCATTGCGATCACATCCGGAAGAGGCCGAAGCGGGGTTCTGGCAGCGATGTCCGCGAGACGACGTCGAGGGCGAGTCCGAGCAGATCGCGGGTCTGCTCCGGGTCGATGATCCCGTCGTCCCACAGCCGCGCTGTGGCGTAATAGGGCTCGCCCTGTGCCTCGTACTGGCTGCGGACGGGCGCTTCGAAGTCGGCGCGCTGCTCGGGCGTCCACGGCGTTCCGGAAGCGGTGAGCTGATCCTCTTTCACGGTCGCGAGGACGGACGCCGCCTGAGCGCCGCCCATGACCGAGATGCGGCTGGCGGGCCAGCTCCACAGGAACCGCGGCGAGTACGCCCGACCGCACATCGAGTAGTTGCCCGCGCCGAACGAGCCGCCGATGATGACGGTCAGCTTCGGCACGCGGGTGGTGGCCACGGCGGTCACCATCTTCGCGCCGTCCTTGGCGATGCCGCCCGCCTCGGCGTCGGTGCCGACCATGAACCCGGTGATGTTCTGCAGGAACAGCAGCGGGATGCCGCGCTGGTCGCAGAGCTCGATGAAGTGCGCGCCCTTCTGGGCGGATTCGCTGAACAGCACGCCGTTGTTGGCGACGATCCCGACCGGGTGTCCGTGCAGCCGGGCGAACGCGGTGACGAGCGTCGCGCCGTACTCGGGCTTGAACTCGCTGACGCTGTCGGCGTCGACGAGCCGGTCGACCACCTCGTGCACGTCGTACGCGGCGTTCACGTCGACGGGCACGACATCGTAGAGGCTTCCGGACTCGCGGGGTGCGATGCTCGGCGCGACGTGCCACGCCGGCTGGGCGGGCTGCGGCAGAGTCGCGACGATGTCGCGGAGAATCTCGAGTGCGTGCTCGTCGTCGTCGGCCAGGTGATCGACGACGCCCGAGCGTCGGGCGTGCAGCTCTCCCCCACCCAGCTCCTCGGCGGTGACGACCTCGCCGATCGCCGCTTTCACCAGCGGCGGACCGCCGAGGAAGATCGTGCCCTGGCCGCGCACGATCACGGTCTGATCGCTCATCGCCGGCACGTACGCTCCGCCCGCGGTGCACGAGCCGAGCACTGCCGCCAGCTGCGGGACGCCCTCGGCCGACATGCGCGCCTGATTGAAGAAGATGCGGCCGAAATGGTCGCGGTCGGGGAATACCTCGTCCTGCTTGGGCAGGAACGCGCCCCCGGAGTCGACGAGGTAGAGGCAGGGCAGGTGATTCTCGAGCGCGATCTCCTGCGCGCGCAGGTGTTTCTTCACCGTCATCGGGAAGTAGGTGCCGCCCTTGACCGTCGGATCATTGCAGACGACCATCACGTGCCGCCCGTGCACCAGCCCGATGCCCGCGATCACCCCCGCGCCCGGCGCCTCATCGCCGTAGAGCCCGTTCGCTGCCAGAGGCGCGATCTCGATGAACGGGCTGCCCTCGTCGAGCAGCCGGTCGACCCGGTCGCGCGGCAGCATCTTGCCGCGGGCGACATGCCGTTCACGGGAGCGCTCGGGACCTCCGAGCGCCGCGGTGGAGAGGCGCTCGCGCAACTCCTCGGCGAGAGCCTGCTGGGTGACCGGCATCGCGGGTCCTCCTTGACCATTGCGGAAAAACACACCAGAAGGGTTAGTGTTCACTAACCCCGGTAATTCAGGTTAGCGAGGATTAACCGAAATGACAACGACCGTCACGGCGCGCAACCGCGCGAAGGCGCAGCGGACCGATGCGATCCTCGTCGCGGCCGCCGAGCTCTTCGGCGCCCGCGGCTATTCGAGCGTGAGCCTGGAGGACATCGGAGCGGCCGTCGGCATCTCCGGCCCGGCCGTCTACCGGCACTTCGCGGGAAAGCAGGCCCTGCTCGGCGCGCTGCTCATCGGCGTGAGCGAAGACCTCGTCGCCGGTGGCACGGCGGTCGTGCAAGGCGCCGCCGACGAACGCACCCGAATGGCGATGCTCGTCGACTTCCACGTCGACTTCGCTCTGCGCAACGCCGACGTCATCCGGGTTCAGGATCGCGATCTCGCACACCTCACGGAGGAGTCGCGCTCCGACGTGCGACGCCTGCAGCGTGCGTACGTCGGCCTGTGGATCGACGCGCTCAGCGCCCTCGTCGCCGCGGATCGAGACGAGCTGCGACTTCGCGTGCAGGCGTGCTTCGGGCTGCTGAACTCCACTCCGCACAGCACCTCTGCAGCCCTCCGCACCCGCGCCGACACGTCACGCGTGCTCGCGGCGATGGCGATCGCGGCGCTGACCGCCGCTCACGGGTGACCCGCTGTCCTGGGGTCTCGACCGAGATCGGCCGCCGACGATCCCCACGTCGGCGGCCGACCCGCATCGATGGCGCGCAGCTCAGTACAGCAGCGCCCGGCCGGGCTCCTCGAGGATGTCGGCGACGTCCTTGAGGAAGCGCGCACCGTCAGCTCCGTCGACCAGGCGGTGGTCGAAAGACAGGCTCAGCGTCATCATCTGACGCAGCGCGATCTCGCCGCGGTGCTCCCATGGCTGGCGCCGCACGGCTCCGACGGCGAGGATGCCGGACTGCCCGGGCGGGAGGATCGGGGTGCCCGCATCGATGCCGAAGACCCCGATGTTCGTGATCGAGAAGGTGCCTCCCGCCAGCTCCGCCGGGCTGGTCCTGCCGGCGCGGGCGGTCTGCGTCAGCTCGGTGAGCGCGTCGGCGATCCCGGTCAGCGAGAGGCGCTCGGCATCCCGGATGATCGGCACGATCAGACCGCGCTCGGTCGCCGCCGCGATTCCCAGATCGACGAAGTGGTTGTGCACGATCTCGCCCGCCGGCTCATCCCAGGTCGCGTTGAGCGACGGATTGCGGCCGAGTGCGAGAGCGACCGCCTTCGCGACCACCGCGAGTGGCCCGATGCGGTGTTCGGAGAGCGTCCGGTCGGCCTTGAGCTGATCGATCAGCTCCATGGTCGCCGTGACGTCGACGGTGTGGAACGTGGTGACGTGCGGAGCGGTGAAGGCGCTTCGCACCATCGCTTGAGCGGTGTGCTTCCGCACGCCCTTGACCGGGATGCGGGTCTGCGCCCGCTCCCCCGACGGCATCGCAGCCGGCGCGGACGACGGCATCGGCGCCGGTTCCGTCGCCGGCGCGCTCGCGGCGCCGGCCGCCCCGGTGCGCTCGGCGTAGGCATCCACGTCCTCGCGGGTGATCACCCGGTCGCCGACGTCGGCTGCGACCAGCGCGAGATCGACGCCGAGGCGTTTCGCGTGGGCGCGCACGGGCGGGGTCGAGCGGGGCCGCTCTCCCACCGCGGGCTCGGCGACGCTCGGCGGCAGTGCATCGTGCGGAGCCGCCACGAGGACCTCGGCGTCCGCCGCCGACGCGGGGGCGGCACCGCCTCGTCTGGCGCGTCGGGCCGGACGACCGGCGGATGCGGGAGCGGCGCCGTATCCGACGAGATTGGGCTGCGTCTTCTCCTCCTGCTCGGCTCCGGCGGGTGCCGACGGCGCATCGGTCTCTTCTCCGACGACGTCGAACGCGATCAGCGGCGCCCCGACGGCCACCGTCTCCCCCGCATCGGCGTGCAGCGACGCGACGGTCCCCTCGTAGGGGGAGGGCAGTTCGACCACGGCTTTGGCCGTCTCGACCTCGGCGAGAGTCTGGTTCAGCGCTACGGCGTCACCCGGCTGCACCAGCCACTGGACGACCTCGGCTTCGGTCAGCCCCTCGCCGAGGTCGGGCAGGCGGAATTCGGCGATCACCGCTCGTCTCCCTTCGCGGTCGCCGCACTCAGGCTGTGCGGACGATCGAGCAGGCGATCGACGGCATCGAGGATGCGGTCGAGATCGGGAAGGTGGAACTTCTCGAGTTTCGCGGGCGGATAGGGGATGTCGTGTCCGGTCACGCGCACGGGCGCGGCCTCCAGGTATTCGAAGCAGTATTCCGTGATGCTCGCGATCACCTCGGCGGCCACTCCCGCCTCCCGGGAGGCCTCGTGCACGACGACCACGCGCCCCGTGCGACGCACCGAGGCCGAGACCGTCTCGTAGTCGACGGGAGAGAGCGAGCGCAGATCGATGACCTCGAGCGACACACCCTCGTCCTCCGCCGCCGCTGCTGCGTCGAGCGCCGTGCTGACCATGGCGCCGTATGTGATGATCGTCGCATCCGCGCCCTGACGCACGACGCGGGCGAGGCCCATCGGCGGGGCGTCGGCGAGGGGTGCCGACAGGTCGACCTCGCCCTTGTGGTGGTACAGGCGCTTGGGTTCGAAGAACAGCACGGGATCGTCGCACGCGATGGCCTGGCGCAGGCAGCGGTACGCGTCCTGCGGGTCGGAGACGGCGATCACGCGCAGCCCGGCGGTGTGCACGAAGTACGCCTCGGGCGATTCGGAGTGGTGCTCGGCCGCGCCGATGCCGCCCGCCCAGGGCACGCGGATCGTGATCGGCATCTTGACCCGGCCCTGCGTGCGGTAGTGCAGCTTGGCGACCTGCGAGACGATCTGGTCGAACGCGGGGTAGATGAAGCCGTCGAACTGGATCTCGACGACCGGGCGGTAGCCGCGGAATGCGAGACCGACCGCCGTGCCGACGATGCCGGACTCGGCGAGCGGAGTGTCGATCACGCGCTTCGCGCCGAACTCGTCCTTGAGACCGTCGGTGATGCGGAACACACCGCCGAGCGTGCCGATGTCCTCCCCCATGAGGACGACCTTCTCGTCGTCGAGCATGGCCTGGCGCAGCCCCGCATTCAGCGCCTTGCCCATCGTCATCATCGTCATCTCAGGCCTCCTCGAACGACGCGAGGTACGCGGCGTACTCGTCGCGCTGGCGCTCGAGTCCGGAGTGCGGCTCGGCGTAGACGCGGTCGAAGACGGCGAGAGCGGGCCGCGTCTTCATGTCGATGCACGCGGCGCGCATGTCACGGGCGACGTCGTCGGCGGCGGTGCGGACGGCTTCGAGGTGATCGTCGCCGAGTTCGCCGGCGGCGCGCAGGTGCGCCTCGAGGCGGGCGATCGGGTCTCGCTCGCGCCACAGCGCGAGCTCTGCATCGTCGCGGTAGCGCTTCGGGTCGTCGGCTGTGGTGTGCGGGCCCATGCGGTAGGTCACCGCCTCGAGGTAGGCCGGCCCCTTGCCCGAGCGCGCGTGGTCGAGCGCCCAGCGCATCGCCGCCATGCAGGCGAGCACGTCGTTGCCGTCGACGCGCAGGCTGGGGATGCCGAATCCGGGCGCACGGCCGGCGAGCGGGTACTGGGACTGCAGACCGACCGGCTCGGAGATCGCCCAGTGGTTGTTCTGGCAGACGAACACGACGGGCGCGCGATAGGACGACGCGAAGATCATCGCCTCGTTCACGTCGCCCTGGCTCGTCGCGCCGTCGCCGAAGTAGGTGACCGCGACCTCATCGGCTCCATCATGCAGGATGCCCATGCCGTACCCGACCGCGTGCAGGGTCTGCGCCCCGATGATGATCTGCAGCGGAGCGATGCCGAGTCGCGCGGGGTCGTACGCCGCGCCCTCCTCGCCGCGCCACATGCGCACGTAGTCGCCCGGTTCGGCACCGCGGGTGTACATCACCCCGGTCTCGCGGTAGCTAGGGAAGACGAAGTCGTTCGCCGCCAGTGCGCGGGCGGTTCCGATCTGCGCGGCCTCCTGGCCGTTGCACGGCGCCCAGAGACCCAGCTGGCCCTGTCGCTGCAGCGCGACGCCCTCGGTGTCGATGCGCCGCAGCACCACCATGTCGCGGTGCAGCGCGCGCATCGCCGCGTAGTCGATGTCGCCTATCCAGCGGTCGAGCAGCTGGTTGCGCACTCGGGTGCCGTCGGGAGCGAGGATGCGCTCCGTGAGTTCGAGATCGTTCTGCGCGTCGACGATCGGGCTGGTGTTCGGTGACATCGGCGTCCTCCTGACGTGGCGGCCTTCGTGGGGCATGCACGGCTTCCCGACTGCTGCGTCGGGCCTGCTCGAATGCTACGTCGGGCTGACACCTCGCTCAAGCATGTCTCCGGTTGCTGAGCATGTTGCACAATGCTCGGTTCAGGCGCCCTGCTATCGTGTGGCACTATGCCCATCCTGGATCGCACAGACCTCGAACTGCTCACCGCCCTGGCGGAGGATCCGCGCACGACCGTGGTCAAGCTCGCCGATCGGCTCCGTCTGTCTCGCAACACCATCCAGGCCCGGATGGCCCGGCTCGAGCAGACGGGCGTCTTCGAGTCGTACGAACGCTCGTTCTCGACCGAGGTGCTGGGGTTCCCGCTGCAGGCGTTCATCAGCATCGGCGTGCGTCAGACCGAGCTGCCGCGCATCATCGCCGAGCTGTCACGGGTTCCCGAGATCGTGCAGGCGCATGGGCTGAGCGGATCGATCGATCTGCTCGCTCGAGTCGCATGCCGCGACGCGCGTCACCTGTTCGACACCGACGCAAGGATCCTGTCTATCGAGGGGGTCGAGCGCACCGAGACCTCGCTCGCGATGGGCGAGGTCATCCCGTTCCGGGTCGCGGGACTCATCGGACTGGCGCGGCGGGAAGCCTGAGGAAGCGCCGGATCGCCCCTGCCGCCTCCGCCGGCGTCTCGTAGTGGATGAGGTGTCCGACCTCGGCGATCTCGACGAGCTCGGCCTGGGGGAACATCATGGCGAGGCGCCGCTCGGCCTCGATCGGCGTGATGTCGTCGCGCTGAGCCGCGATCAGCAGCGTCGGCACGTCGATCACGCCGGCGAACGCGCGCACATCGTGCGAGGCGCTGGTCACGAAGGCGTCGTGCAGCACCTCGCGATCGGCGAAGCGCGAGAAGTAGGTGTCGTGCTGATCGTGGATGAACCTGCGCAGCGCCCGGTCGCGGGTCTTGGCCATGGCCACGCTCATCGCCCGCACCGTGAGCGGATGCCGCAGCAGCGCCGTGCCCCATCGCTCGGGCAGCCTGGCGCCGAGCGCGTAGTAGAGCACGGCGATCCGGGTGAGCACGCCCTTCGGGCCCTCTAGTGCGGGTGCCCCGATGGGGTTGATCAGGATGAGGCGAGGCGTCTCGAGGCCGCCCGCCACGGCTGCGGCTGAGACGATCGACCCGAACGAGTGCCCGAGGATGATCGCCCCCGGGGCGACAGCGCGGGCGAATTCGCACAGCCAGCCGGTGTAGAGCCCGAGGTCGTGCTCGCGATCCGGGATCGGCGGCGTCTCGCCGAAGCCGGGCAGATCCGGCGAGATGATCCGGATGCCCGGCAGGTACGCCACGATCGGCTCGAGACCGTGATGCTCGCCTCGGAAGCCGTGCACCGCGACGATGGTCGGCGCATCCTCCGCCGCCTCGCCGTAGACCCAGTACGCCGTGGTCGCCCCCAGCACCTGCACCTCGCGTCGTTCTACCGGGATCTCGGCGAGACGAGCGGCGTACGGAGAGGTCACGGGCATGCGGCCGAGTCTACGGGACGGAATGTCGGTGGCCGTCCATATGTTCGAATCACGAAAGGAGACAGCATGACTTCGCTGACCGACACACAGCCCGCTCTTCTGTGGGAGACACCGTTCCTGCGCACGCGGGCCGAGCACCTCGACAGGGCAGGAGACCACCTCTGGCGCGTCGTCGACGCCCGTGGCACGATCCGCGGGCATCTGCGCGTGATCGCCGACCCGCTCGGCATCCGGTTCCGCGCGGAGCGCCTGCACCTGGCATCCGGAGGCTTCCGCCTGGTGGGCGAGTTCTGGGATGCCGACGATGCGGTGGCCGCCCTGCGCGGGTGAAGCTGTGCCCCCTGCAGGATTCGAACCTGCGACCAACGGATTAGAAAGCCGATGCTCTTCCTCTGAGCTAAGGAGGCGTACCGGGTCCAGATTACCGTGTCGGGCCCCGTCGCTAGGATCGAACCATGGTTTCTGCGACTGAGAACGACCGGCTCGTCTGGATCGACTGCGAGATGACGGGCCTCGACCTCTCGGTCGACGAGCTCGTCGAGATCGCGGTCGTGGTCACCGACTTCGAGCTGAACCTGCTCGATCCCGGCTTTCAGATCGTCATCAAGCCGAGCGATGCCGCGCTCGCGAACATGAACGACTTCGTCACCGACATGCACCGTGCATCGGGTCTCATCGACGAGATCCCGGACGGCGTCAGCCTTGCGGATGCCGAGGAGCAGACCCTCGCATACATCAAGCGCTTCGTCCCGCTCGAGCGCCGGGCACCGCTGGCCGGCAACACGATCGGCACCGATCGGATGTTCCTGGCCACCTACATGCAGAACATCGATCAGTACCTGCACTACCGCAACGTCGACGTCTCGAGCATCAAAGAGCTCGCCCGCCGCTGGTATCCGCGCGTGTTCTTCCAGGCTCCCGAGAAGCACGGCGGCCACAGAGCCCTGGCCGACATCCTCGAGTCGATCCGCGAGCTTCGCTACTACCGCGCCGCGGTGTTCACGGACGCGCCAGGACCCTCGTCAGAGCAGGCCCGCGATATCGCCGCCCGCACCGTGTCAGAGTTCACTCCGAACATGTAATAGACTTATCGAGTTGCCCGCTCCGGCAGGCACATGGTGGGTATAGCTCAGCTGGTAGAGCACCGCGTTGTGGTCGCGGGGGTCGCGGGTTCAAGCCCCGTTACTCACCCCAGAGAAGCCCCCGGGTTCGTCATGAACCCGGGGGCTTCGTCGTGTCAGCCGCGCTCGGCGAGCGGCAGGGTCGTGATGCAGGTCGGGTCGTCGTCGTTCACGGTGGAGATCACGGCTCTCGCCTCGCTGTCGGCGACGACGATCACGACCTCCGCGTCGATGCCCCGCGGCAGCCATGCACCGACAAAGCCGTTGTCGAACGTCTGCGTCTTCTCGTCGACATGCGTCTCCCCCGTCGCAAGATCGGTGATGGTCAGCTGCAGCTCGGTGTTGCGCAGCTCCCCGACGCACGAACTCGGCGCATGGAAGGTGCAGTCGTGGTTCTGCGTGCGATACGGGGCGAAGGAGATGTAGGTGAGGCCGTCCGGCATCGCCAGCTCCACCTGGGATCCATCGACGTCGCTGAGCACGACACGGTCGGTGCGGATCGATGCCGCCACCGCATCATCCCGCTCATCGAGCGGCGCGCGATCGAGCCGGTCGACCACCGTGCGCACGTCGGTGCGCGAGAGCTTTTCCAGTTCTGCCGAGCCGTCGGGCGCCGTCGCCGCCGCACCGCCGCGCTCCGCGGGCGCCTGCTCGGCGGGTGAGCAGGCGGTCAGCAGCAGAGCGCCTGCGAGGGCGAGGACGACGGTCGGGATGATCGGGCGGATGCGCATGTCGAATCGTGTTCCTCATCGTCTCGGCGGGTCTGTCGCGGGGAGTACTGCGCGTGGCCCGTTCTCCCCGTCGCACCGTACCGATCGAGGCTATGAGCCGTCGGCAGAGTCGCCCGGGGCCGAGTGCGCCCGGCTAGCATCGAAGCATGTCCTCCTCACTCGACTCCGACGCGCAGGCTCTGCCCGACGGCGGCATCGAGATGACCGTCGAGGCCTTCGAGGCGCTCGTCGTCGAGGAACTCGACCGGCTGCCGGACGACATGATCGACGGACTCGACAACGTCGTCTTCGTCGTCGAGGACGAACCAGACGACGGCAGCGACCTCTTCGGCCTGTACGAGGGATTCGCGCTCACCGAACGAGCACAGTATGGCATGGGCGAGCTGCCCGACCGCATCATCGTCTACCGCCGCGCGCACCTCGCAGCGTGCTCCGACGAGGACGAGCTGCGCGACGAGGTTCACACGACACTCGTGCACGAGATCGCGCACTTCTACGGCATCGATGACGAGCAGCTGCACGAACTGGGCTGGGCATGAGCATCCCGGTATCCACTCCTCTGCTCGACGAGCAGCTCACGGTCGCGCCGCTCGTGCCGTGGCAGCTGGTCGTCTGGGACGATCCCGTCAACCTCATGAGCTACGTGGTGCGCGTGTTCCGGCGCTATTTCGGATACGCCGAGGAGCACGCGACGGCACTCATGCTCGCGGTGCACAACGAAGGACACGCCGTCGTCGCCACCGGGCCGCGGGAGACGATGGAGGTGCACGCTCAGGCGATGCACGACTTCGGCCTGTGGGCCACCATCCGACGGGTTCCGCAGTGAACCCGTCGATATCGATCACCTGGGTCGAAGCACGCAATCTGCTGCACCTGATCGATGAGTTCCTCGAGCTCATCGGCGGCCCGCGCCCGGACTCCGACCCCGCCCTGGCGCGGCTGACCCCGGTCGCCTATCCCGATGACGACATCGCCGCCGCGGAATTCCGCCGCGGCACGCGAGACGAGCTGTTCGACCGCCGCCGTGACGACGCCCGCGTGATGCGCGCGGATCTCAGCGACTTCGACACCGACGCCGACGCCGACGATCGGGACGTGCTCGGCATGCACGTCATCGGCATCCCCCTCGCCCACGTCGATGCGTGGATGCGCACGCTCACCGCGATCCGGCTCGTCGTCGCGTCGCGCCTGGGCGTCGATCTCGAAGACCGTCACGACGCAGACGACGCACGGTTCCACGTGTACGACTGGCTCGGGTATCGGCTGGACGACCTCATTCAGCGCGCCGACGAGGCGGATGCCGCTACGGCGTAGCCACGGTGATGCTCGCGAGCTTGTGCGGCTCGTTCCGGGTCATGTGCGCCTCCTCCTGGGCTGCCCACATGTCCCAGTGACGACAAAATCCGTCGCCGTCACGCTCGAGCGCGCGTCGTCGCCGTGAGTCGCGGGGTCCGTCGACCCAGACGGCGACATCCGCGAGCGCGGCCGACGCGGGCGTCAGCGCACCGCAGCCCTCGACGATCAGGCCGAGAGCCGGATCGACGGCATGAGCCTCGGCCTCTTCCTGCCGCTCCCAGTCCCAGCGCCGCCATATGCCGATCAAACCGCGCCCGTGCGGGCGCAGCACCTGCTCGCGGGCGATCTCCGCACCGCGCTCGAGTCCGCCCCAGCCGGGATAGACGGAGTCGAGCGCGAGCAACTGCACTGGCGTGTGCAGCGGCCAGGCTCGCGCGACGCGAGCCGCGAGGCTGCTCTTGCCCGCACCGCTGCGACCGTCGATGATGACGACGGGATTCGATGCCGACACCGCGGTGACCGCATCGCAGATGCGGGCCGTGGCCGCGCTCAGCCGCTCTCCGAAGAGATCAGGGGAAGAAGCTGGCGGCATGGCATCCACGCTATCGAACGACGCCATCGGTCACTCGCGGCCGAACGGCCGCGGCTCGACTCCCCCGCCTGCGCGCCGATCCGCTGCTCCGACGTGACGAGCACGCGTGATCATGCCGACCCCGAATCGTGCGCGCGCATCGTCGAGCGTGCCTTCGAGGCGGCGCTGATCCTCATCGTCATCCCACAGCGCGATGGCCGACGTCCCGGCCGGCCTCAATCTCTCGGCGCGCACGCCCACAAGCCGCACCGGGTCCCTGCGCTCGATCTGCGCGAACAGGGCGATCGCCGTCTCGCCGATCCGCTGCCCGACATCCGTCGGCTCGGACAGCGAGACGGTACGGCTGACCGTGGTGAAGTCCGCGAACCGGATCTTGATCGCGACCGCTCCGGCATGCCACCCCGAGGTACGCAGGCGTGCCCCGACTCGATCTGCGAGGCGCAGGAGCTCTGCGCGCAGCAGGTCTCGATCGTCGATGTCGCGGTCGAAGGTCTCTTCGTGCCCGACGCTCTTCTCCACCCGCTCCGTCTCGACGGAACGCGCGTCGAGACCGCGGGCGAGAGCCTGCATCCGCTGGCCGAGGGCAGGTCCGACGGCGCGCTCGAGTGCTTCGGCGGGTGCCTCACGCACGTCACGGATCAGCCGGATGCCCCGGCGCTGCAGCGCTTCGGCGGCCTTCGGCCCGACTCCCCACATGGCGCCGACCGGTCGCGGATCGAGGAACTCCTGCGTGCGCGAGGCGGGAACCACGAGCATCCCGTCGGGCTTGGACACGGTGGATGCCATCTTCGCAACGTGCTTCGTCGCCGCGACGCCGACGCTGCACGTGATGCCGACCTCGTCTCGCACGCGTCGTCTGATGAGGGCCGCGATCTCGCCGGGGCTGCCCCACAGGCGGCGCACTCCGCGCACGTCGAGGAACGCCTCATCGATCGAGAGCTGCTCCACCAGCGGGGTGATGCTCTGGAAGATCTCCATCACCTGCGCCGAGACGGCCCGGTAGCGGGTGAAGTCCGGCGGAACGACCTGCGCCGTCGGACACAGTCGCAGCGCCTGCCCGACGGGCATGGCGCTGCGCACGCCGAACCGACGCGCCTCGTATGACGCGCTGGAGACCACCGAGCGTCCGTCGCGTCCCCCGATGATCAACGGCAGTCCGCGCAGAGACGGGTCGTGGAGCACCTCGACCGCCGCGTAGAAGGCATCCATGTCGACATGCAGGATGCCTGTGCCGCTGTCGTCCGCACCCTCGGGCGAGACGATGCGGCCCGATCCATCACCGCGTCCCATGCATCCATCCTGACCGGTGCCACCGACATCGCGTCGGTGGCACCCGCTGGTCACTGCGCAGCGCGCTCGAGGATCAGCTCGCGCACGCGCGCGGCGTCGGCCTGGCCCTTCATCGCCTTCATCACGGCGCCGATGACAGCCCCGGCGGCCTGCACCTTGCCATCCTTGATCTTCGCCAGCACGTCCGGCTGCGCGGCGAATGCGTCGTCGATCGCGGCGATCAGCGCGCCGTCGTCCGAGACGACCGCCAGTCCGCGCGAGTCCACGACCTCCTGAGGCGATCCCTCTCCGGCGATGACTCCTTCGAGAACCTGGCGGGCCAGCTTGTCGGTCAGCGTGCCGGCATCCACCAGTGCCTGGAGGGCGGCGACGTCGGCCGGCGAGACGAGCCCGGCCGCATCCCGCTCCTGCGCATTGGCGACGCGGGTGATCTCGCCCGTCCACCACTTGCGGGCGGCCGCCGGAGCGGCACCGGCCGCGATCGTGGCCTCGACCTCGTCGATCAAACCGCCGTTGCGCACGTCCTGGAACTCGAGGTCGGTGAAGCCCCACTCGGCCTTCAGGCGACGGCGGCGCGCCACCGGCTGCTCGGGCAGCGCGGCACGCAGCTCCTCCACGAGCTCGCGCGACGGCTGCACAGGCAGCAGGTCGGGCTCGGGGAAGTAGCGGTAGTCATCGGCGTCCGACTTCGGGCGACCCGGCGACGTCGTACCGGTGTCCTCGTGCCAGTGCCGCGTCTCCTGGGTGATCGTGCCGCCGTCGGCGAGGATCGCGGCCTGACGCTGGATCTCGTAGCGCACGGCCCGCTCGACCGAGCGCATCGAGTTGACGTTCTTCGTCTCGGTGCGGGTGCCGAGCTTCTCCTGGCCACGGGGACGCAGCGACACGTTCGCGTCGCAGCGCAGGTTGCCGCGCTCGAGACGCGCCTCCGAGATGCCGAGGCCGCGCACGATGTCGCGGATCGCGGCGATGTACGCCTTGGCGTACTCGGGCGCGCGGTGCTCGGCGCCGAAGATCGGCTTGGTGACGATCTCGACGAGCGGCACTCCGGCACGGTTGTAGTCCACCAGCGAGTACTCCGCGCCCTGGATGCGGCCGGTCGCCCCGCCCATGTGGGTGAGCTTGCCCGCGTCCTCCTCCATGTGCGCGCGCTCGACGGGGATCGTCACGAGCGTGCCATCCTCGAGCTCGACCTCGACCGATCCCTCGAACGCGATCGGCTCGTCGTACTGCGAGATCTGATAGTTCTTGCCCAGGTCGGGGTAGAAGTAGTTCTTCCGCGCGAACCGGCTGGACTCCGCGATCGAGCAGCCGAGTGCGAGACCCAGGCTGATCGACGAGCGCACGGCCGTCGCGTTGACCACGGGCAGCGACCCCGGCAGACCGAGATCGACCGGCGCGATGAGCGTGTTCGGCTCGGCGCCGTGGAACTCGTCGTTCGCCGGGTTGGGCGCGTCGGAGAACATCTTCGTGCGAGTGTTCAGCTCGACGTGCACCTCGAAGCCGAGCACGGGCTCGAACAGTTCGAGGGCCTCGTCGAAGTCCATGAGCTTGGCGGTCGCCATCAGCGGGCTCCCCCTTCCTTGGGTCCCTGAGCCTGTCGACTGGATCCCTGGGCCTGTCGAAGGGCAGGCGCCTTCGACAGCAGCGGCGCGCCCCACGAGTCCACGAGCGCAGCCTCGAGAGCCGCGCCGACGCGGTACAGACGAGCATCCTCGTGTGCGGGCGCGAGGAACTGGATACCGACGGGCAGACCGTCTTCGGCCGCGATGCCCGAGGGGATCGAGATGCCGGGAACGCCGGCGAGGTTCGCCGGGATCGTCGTCAGGTCGTTCAGATACATCTGCAGCGGATCATCGATCTTCTCGCCGATCCGGAACGCAGTGGTCGGTGCCGACGGCGTCGCGATGACGTCGACCTGCGCGAACGCCCGGTCGAAGTCCTGCTGGATGAGCGTGCGCACCTTCTGGGCGCTGCCGTAGTAGGCGTCGTAGTAGCCGGCCGACAGCGCATACGTGCCCAGAATGATGCGGCGCTTGACCTCGGGCCCGAAGCCGGCGTCACGGGTCGCCGACATGACGTCCTCGACCGTGGGATTGCCTTCGGGTGTGACGCGCAGGCCGAAGCGCACCGAGTCGAACTTGGCGAGGTTGCTCGAGGCCTCGGCGGGAAGGATCAGGTAGTACGCCGCGACGCCGTACTCGAAGTGCGGAGCCGAGATCTCGACGATCTCGGCACCCTGCGCCTCCATCAGCGCGAGCGAGGCGCGGAACGATGCGGCGACGCCGGCCTGGAAGCCGGAGTCGGGCAGTTCGGTGATGACGCCGACCTTCAGGCCCTTGAGCACCTGACCGCTCGCGCCTTCGCGCGCGGCGGCCGCGAACGACGGCCACTCCTGCGGGAGGGAGGTCGAGTCCTTCGGGTCGTGACCGCCGATCACATCGTGCAGCAGACCGGCGTCGAGCACGGTGCGGGTGACCGGGCCGACCTGGTCGAGGCTGGATGCCAGCGCGATCGCGCCGTAGCGGCTGACGCCGCCGTAGGTCGGCTTGATGCCGACGGTGCCGGTGACGTGCGCGGGCTGGCGGATCGATCCGCCGGTGTCGGAGCCGAGCGCGAGCGGGGCCTCGAAGGCCGCGACGGCCGCGGCGGAGCCGCCACCCGAACCGCCGGGGATGCGGTCGAGGTCCCACGGGTTGCGGGTCGGACCGTAAGCGGAGAACTCCGTCGACGAGCCCATCGCGAACTCGTCCATGTTCGTCTTGCCGAGCGGCACGAGGCCTGCGGCGCGGGAGCGCGCCACGACGGTGGCGTCGAACGGCGACATGTAGCCCTCGAGGATCTTCGAGCCGCTCGTGGAGGGCATGTCGGTCGTGACGAGCACGTCCTTGACCGCGAGCGGCACACCGGCGATCGGGCCGAGCTGCTCGCCCGCGGCACGGCGCGCGTCGACCTCGGCGGCCGCCGCGAGGGCGTGCTCGTTCACATGCAGGAAAGCGTGCACGTCACCGTCGACCGCGGCGATGCGGTCGAGGTGGGCCTGCGTCGCCTCGACGCTGGAGATCTCGCCGGCGGAGATCTTCTCGCCGAGTGCCGCGGCGGTCAGCCGGATGATGTCGCTCACTGCTCTTCTCCCAGGATCGCGGTCACACGGAAGCGGCCATCGGCGGCATCCGGGGCGTTCTTCAGCGTCTGCTCGAGCGTGAGCGTCTCGCCGACCTCGTCGGGGCGGAAGACGTTGCTCATCGCGATCGGGTGGCTGGTGGCGACGACGTCTGGCGTGGCCACCTCCGACACCTTCGCGATGTTGTCGACGATGGCGTCGAGCTGACCGGTCAGCTGAGTCACCTCGTCGTCGGAGAGCTGGATGCGCGCGAGCACGCCGAGATGGCGTACGAGATCAGGGGTGATTTCAGACACCACACCAGTCTACGAGAGCGCGAGGTGCGCACACGTAAGCTGGAACTCGTGACCGAGTTCGTTCCCCCGCGCCCATGGACCGCAAGCTACGCCGAAGGTGTCCCGCAGGACCTGCCGCCGGTGACCGGTTCGCTGATCGACATCGTCGAGGCGTCGGTGCGCGACTATCCGGATGCCCCGGCGCTGCAGTTCTTCGGGCGCGAGACGACCTACCGCGAGATGCAGGATGCCATCGAGCGGGCAGCCGCCGGCCTGCGCGACCTCGGTGTCGGCCCGGGCGATCCGGTGGCGATCGTGCTGCCGAACTGCCCGCAGCACATCATCGCGTTCTACGCCGTGCTGCGTCTCGGCGCCGTGGCGATCGAGCACAACCCGCTGTACACCCCGCGTGAGCTGCGCAAGCAGTTCGAAGACCACGGCGCCCGCCACGCGATCGTGTGGAGCAAGGTGGTCGAGACCGTGCAGGAGTTCCCCGCCGATCTCGCGGTCGCGAGCCTGATCTCGGTCGACGTGACGACGGCGATGCCGCGCAGGATGCAGCTGATGCTGAAGCTGCCGATCGCGAAGGCCCGCGAGTCGCGTGCGGCGCTCACCTCGAAGGTGCGCGGCGCGATCAGCTGGGACTCGCTGGTGCAGTCCGCACCGCTCCCGTCCACGCACCCGCGTCCCGCAACCGACGACCTCGCGATCATCCAGTACACCTCAGGCACCACGGGCACGCCCAAGGGTGCGGCCCTCACCCACCGCAACCTGCTCGCCAACGCGGCGCAGGCTCAGGCGTGGGTGCCGTCGATCACGCGCGGCGACGGCTGCGTCGTCTACGCGGTGCTGCCCATGTTCCACGCGTACGGGCTCACGCTGTGCCTCACCTTCGCGATGTCGATGGGCGCGCGGCTCGTGCTGTTCCCGAAGTTCGAGCCCGACCTCGTGCTGCAGGTGACGAAGAAGCATCCGGCCACCTTCCTGCCGCTCGTGCCGCCGATCGCCGAACGGCTGCTGGCCGCGGCGAAGGAGAAGGGCGTGTCGCTCGCCGGCACCGAGATCGCGATCTCGGGGGCGATGGCGCTGTCTCACGATCTCGTCGTGCCGTTCGAAGAGGCCAGCGGCGGCTATCTCGTCGAGGGCTACGGGCTGAGCGAGTGCTCGCCCGTGCTGATGGCCAACCCCGTCGCCGAGAACCGGGTGGCCGGAACCGTCGGCCTGCCGCTTCCCGGTACCGAGTGCCGCGTGGTCGACCCCGAGAATCCGACCGTCGACGTGCCGGCAGGCTCTGCCGGCGAGCTGATCGTGCGCGGTCCGCAGGTGTTCTCCGGCTACTACGGCAAGCCCGAGGAGACCGAGGCGGTGTTCGTCGACGGCTGGTTCCGCACCGGCGACATCGTCACGATCGACGAGGCCGGCTTCGTGCGCATCGTCGACCGCATCAAGGAGCTCATCATCACGGGCGGCTTCAACGTGGCGCCCACCGAGGTCGAGGTGGCCCTGCGCCAGCATCCGGATGTCGTCGACGCGGCCGTCGTGGGACTGCCGAGCGACCGCTCCGGCGAGGAGGTCGTCGCCGCGATCGTCGTGGAGGATGGCAAGGACGTCGATGTCGAGGCCATCCGCGCGTTCGCGCGCAGCATCCTGACCCCGTATAAGGTGCCGCGTCGCGTCTTCGTCGTCGACGAGCTGCCGAAGTCGCTGATCGGCAAGGTGCTGCGCCGGCAGGTGAAGGAGCGCCTGCTGGCGCTGACCTCGGGCAGCTGAACGGCCAGCACTCTCCCATCCGCACCCACTATCGTTGACAGGTGACTGCCGACGACATCGCCCCTGCCCCTGACGCGCCCGAGACCCCTGACGCGCCCGAGACCCCTGACGAGGGCGCGACCGCTCCCGGATTCGAGGAGCTGGGCATCACCGGCTCGCTGCTCAGGGCGATCAAGGATCTCGGCTACGAGACCCCGTCGCCCATCCAGGCGGCGACGATCCCCCTGCTGCTGCAGGGGCGCGACGTTCTCGGAACGGCGCAGACCGGCACCGGCAAGACCGCGGCTTTCGCGCTGCCCGTGCTCGAGAACCTCGATCTCGGTCAGAAGACGCCGCAGGTGCTCGTGCTCGCCCCCACACGCGAACTCGCCCTGCAGGTGTGCGAGGCCTTCGAGGCGTACTCGGCCCGGATGAAGGACGTGCGCGTGCTTCCCGTGTACGGCGGGCAGGCGTACGGCGTGCAGCTGTCTGCGCTGCGCCGGGGCGTGCACATCGTCGTAGGCACCCCGGGCCGCATCATGGATCACCAGGCGAAGGGCACGCTCGACCTCTCGGAGCTGAAGTACCTCGTGCTGGATGAGGCCGACGAGATGCTGAAGATGGGCTTCGCCGAGGACGTCGAGCAGATCCTCGCGCAGACGCCCGAGGACAAGCAGGTCGCGCTGTTCTCGGCGACGATGCCCGCGACGATCCGCCGCCTCGCTCAGCAGTACCTGAACGAGCCCGAAGAGGTCGCCATCAAAGGCAAGACGACCACCAACCAGAACATCACCCAGCGCTACCTCGTCGTCTCGTACGCGCAGAAGGTGGATGCCCTGACCCGCATCCTCGAGATCGAGAACTTCGACGGGATGATCATCTTCGTCCGCACGAAGAACGAGACCGAGACTCTCGCCGAGAAGCTGCGCGCCCGCGGCTACTCCGCGGCTGCGATCAACGGCGATGTGCCGCAGGTCCAGCGCGAGCGCAGCGTGAATCAGCTCAAGGACGGCAAGCTCGACATCCTCGTCGCCACCGACGTCGCCGCCCGCGGCCTTGACGTCGAGCGGATCAGCCACGTGGTGAACTTCGACATCCCCACCGACACCGAGTCGTACGTGCACCGGATCGGGCGCACGGGCCGTGCAGGCCGAACCGGTGATGCCATCAGCTTCATCACGCCGCGCGAGCGCTACCTGCTGAAGCACATCGAGAAGGCGACCCGCCAGCAGCCGACGCAGATGCAGCTGCCCACGACCGAGGACGTCAACACCACGCGTCTCGCGCGCTTCGACGACGCGATCACCGCAGCTCTGGAGGAGACGCGCCGCATCGAGGCGTTCCGCGACATCATCGCGCATTACGTGCGCAACCACGACGTGCCCGAGGCGGACGTCGCCGCGGCGCTCGCTGTGGTCGCACAGGGCGAGACGCCACTGCTGCTCGACCCCGAGAACGACGAACTCTCGCGCGCGGTGGAGCGCGACAACCGTCCACCGCGCGAGCGCGGCGACCGCGCATCCGACCGCAGCGACCGCGGCTCTCGCGAGCGCCGCGGCCGCGGCGACTACGCGCCGTACCGCATCGAGGTCGGCCGTCGCCACCGCGTCGAGCCGCGCCAGATCGTGGGTGCGCTCGCCAATGAGGGCGGACTCGGACGCGACGATTTCGGCGCGATCGCCATCAAGCCCGACTTCTCGATCGTCGAGCTGCCGGTCAATATGGACCCGTCCGTGCTCGACAGACTGCGCGACACCCGTATCTCGGGCAAACTCATCGAGATCCGCCCCGACCGAGGTGTGCCGAACCGCCGCGCGCCGCGCGATCGCGACGAGCGCGGCGGGTACGACCGAGGCCGCGACGACCGCAGCGGACGTGGATACTCGCGCGACGACCGCGGCGGGCACTCGCGCGACGATCGCGGCGGGCACTCGCGCGACGATCGTCCCGCGCGCAAGCCGCGGCACAGGAGCTGAGGCGCTCCGCTCGTCCCCGCGTACATCGGCCGCGGGGACGAGCGGCTCGTGCGCGTCAGGCGTCGAGGAAGTCCGGCCCCTGGGTGACGAGGACGTGGAACTGGGCCGCGTCGAGAATGCGGATGCCCAGCGCTTCGGCCTTCGCGAGCTTCGACCCGGCGCCGGGACCCGCCGCCACGAAGTCGGTCTTCTTCGACACGGATGAGGCCGCCTTGCCGCCGGCCTTCATGATGGCCTCCTGAGCGCCCTCGCGCGAGTAGCCCTCCAGGCTCCCGGTGGCGACCACGGTGAGGCCGTCGAGCACTCCGCCCTCCACGACCGCTGCACCCGGCCCCGGGTGTCCTGGCGTGGCCCACTGCACACCGGCATCCGCCCACTTCTGCACGATGTCCTGGTGCCAGTCGACGTCGAACCAGCTCAGCAGCGAATCCGCGATGATCCCGCCGACGCCTTCGACGGCGGCCAGTTCATCGCGGCTCGCGGCGCGGATGGCGTCGAGCGACCCGAACCACTGGGCGAGGGCACGAGCGGCGACCGGGCCGACGTGGCGGATGTTCAGGGAGACGAGCAGCCTCCAGAGCTCTTTGGTCTTCGCCTTCTCGAGCTCGGCGAGCAGCTTCACCGCCTGCGATGACGGCTGCGGCCCCTCGAGTCCCTGCTTCTTCTCTGCCGCGGTGGGGTTGCGCCGGAAGGGCGCACGGGTCTTGATGACGCCGTCGTCGTCTTCCTTGGGCAGTCCGGTCTCGGAATCGCGCACCACCACCTCGATGGGCACGATCTGCTCGAGGGTGAGGTCGAAGAGTCCTGCCTCGGTCTCGAGCGGCGGCTCCGCGGGGCGGGTCGGCTGGGTCAGTGCCGCGGCGGTCACCTCGCCGAGTGCCTCCACATCGAGGGCTCCGCGCGACCCGATGTGCTCCACCCGGCCGCGCACCTGGGCGGGGCAGGAGCGAGCGTTCGGGCAGCGCAGATCGATATCGCCTTCCTTCATGGCGCGCAGCGGCGTTCCGCATTCGGGGCATCCCTCGGGCATGACGAACTCGCGTTCGCTGCCGTCGCGCCGGTCGACCACCGGCCCGAGCACCTCCGGGATCACGTCACCGGCCTTGCGGAGCACGACGGTGTCACCGATCAGCACGCCCTTCGCCTTCACGACGTCCTTGTTGTGCAGGGTGGCCTGGCGCACCACCGATCCGGCGACGTGCGCCGGCTCCATGACGGCGAACGGGGTGGCTCGCCCGGTGCGACCGACAGAGACGACGATGTCGAGCAGCCGGGTCTGCACCTCCTCCGGCGGGTACTTGTAGGCGATCGCCCAGCGGGGGGCGCGGCTGGTGGTGCCCAGCTCGTCGTGCAGCGCGAGCTCGTCGACCTTGACGACGATGCCGTCGAGCTCGTGTTCGATGTCGTGGCGGTGCTCGCCGAAGTAGGCCACGAACTCCTCCACCTCGTCGATGCTGTGGCAGACCTTGGTGTGCGGGCTGGTCGGCAGCCCCCACTCCGCCAGCAGCTCGTACACCTCGCTCTGTGCCGCGACGGGCGGATTCGCCCACGCGCCGATGCCGTGCACATACAGCGACAGGGACTCGATGCGCAGCAGACCGGCCTCGAGTTCGAGCCCGCTCTTCTTATCGATCTGCTGCCGGAGTCCTCCGCTCGCGGCGTTGCGCGGATTCGCGAAGGCGGGGAACCGGCGCGCCGCAGCCGTTCGCGCCTTCTCGTCGTCGAACGGCCTCTTCGCGGCGGGACGAGCCTCCCATCTGTCCCGCGCTTCGGCGTAGACCCGGTCCCGGAACGATGCCTGCGCGGCATTGAGCCGCTCGAACGCGGCCACCGGGATGAACACCTCTCCGCGCACCTCGACGATCTCAGGGTGCCCGTGCCCGACCAGGCGCTCCGGGATGTCGGCCAGACGCAGGGCGTTCTCGGTGACGATCTCGCCCACCCGCCCGTCGCCGCGGGTGGCGGCCGAGGTGAGCACGCCGTTCTCGTACCGCAGGTTGATCGCCAGTCCATCGATCTTCAGCTCGGTCAGCCAGGCGATCTCCCGCCCGGCGGATGCCTTCGTCTTGGCTGCCCATTCGCGCAGCTCGTCGAGCGAGAACACGTTGTCGAGGCTGAGCATCCGCTCGGCATGCTCGATCGTCGCGAGTCCGGTCGCCTCTGCCGCGCCCACCATCTGCGTCGGCGAATCCTGCCCCTGCAGCTCTGGATGCAGACGCTCGAGCTCTTCGAGCCGTCGCATCCACCCGTCGTAGGTCGCGTCATCGACGAGCGACGTGTCACGCCCGTAATAGGCGTCCTTGGCCTCGAGGATGCGGGTCGTGAGCTCTTCGGCTTCGGCACGGGCGTCGGTCAGCGAGATGTTCTCAGGCACCCGGCAAGTCTATGAGCGAGCACCGACAGACCGCGGGGCTTGACGCCGGACCCGTCGTGCGTCAGAGCCGTGCGCTCAGGCGCCGACGGGTACGGCGGAGACCGTCGTGTCGATGGTGAACTGCCCGAGCACGCGCGTGCCGACATAGATGACCGCGCTCTGGCCCGGCGCCACCCCGTCGAGCGGCACCTCGGGCACGACGCGCACACCGCCGTCGGTGACGTGCACGCGAGCGGGAACGGGCTCGGCGTGCGCTCGGATCTGCACCTCGCAGGCGAAGTCGGCCGACTCGGGTGCAGCACCCGCCCACGAGAAGCGCTCCCCTGCGATCTCGGCGATCGCGAGGGCCTCCTTCGGACCGACGACCACCGTGTTCGACACCGGCCGCACCTCGAGCACGAAGCGCGGCTTGCCGTCGGGAGCCGGCACACCGAGGCGCAGTCCCCGTCGCTGGCCGACGGTGAAGGCGTGGGCGCCGTCGTGACTGCCCACCACCTCACCGCTGCGGTCGACGATCTCGCCGGCCGCGGTGCCGACCTTCTCCGCCAGCCAGCCGCGCGTGTCGCCGTCGGGGATGAAGCAGATGTCGTGGCTGTCGGGCTTCTGCGCGACGGTGATCCCACGGGCCGCGGCCTCCGCTCGCACGAGCGCCTTCGACGGTGTGTCGCCGAGGGGGAAGTAGGTGTGCGCGAGCTGCTCGGCGTTCAGCACGCCGAGCACGTATGACTGGTCCTTCGCGGAATCCGACGCGCGATGCAGCTCCAGTCCTGCGGACCCGTCGACGAGCGTCGCGTAGTGACCGGTGCAGACCGCATCGAAGCCGAGCTCGATCGCCCGCTCCAGCAGGGCGGCGAACTTGATCTTCTCGTTGCAGCGCAGGCAGGGGTTGGGAGTGCGACCTGCCTTGTATTCGGAGATGAAGTCGTCGATGACGTCGTCGCGGAAGCGCTCCGAGAAGTCCCACACGTAGAACGGGATTCCGAGCAGGTCGGCCACGCGCCGGGCATCCAGCGCGTCCTCGACTGTGCAGCAGCCGCGGCTGCCCGTTCGCAGCGTGCCGCCGGCGCGGGACAGCGCCAGGTGCACGCCGACGACCTCGTGGCCCGCGTCGACGGCGCGAGCCGCCGCCACGGCCGAATCGACACCGCCGCTCATCGCCGCAAGAACTCGCATGGTCTCCAGTCTACGAGTGCTCGCCTGGGCGGCTCCCGTCAGCGTGAGGCTCGCGCGACGGCATCCGGGATCGTGGCGAGCACCGCCTCGACATCCGCCGCAGTGGACGTCGAGCCCAGTGTGAACCGCAGCACGCTTCGCGCGTCCTGCTCGCTGCGACCCATCGCCATCACCACGTGCGAGGGCTCGGCGACGCCGGCCTGGCATGCCGAGCCGGTGGATGCCGAGATGCCGGCCATGTCGAGCAGGAACAGCAGGCTCTCCCCCACCGTCCCCGGGAACAGCAGATGCGCGTTGCCCGGCAGCCGATTCGCCGGATCGCCCAGCAGCGCCGCCGTTGGCACCGCGGCCAGGACGCCCGCGACGAGGCGGTCGCGCATAGCCGCGAGCCGGGCGCTCTCGCGCGTCCGCTCGGCTTCGGCCTCCTCCAGCGCGGCGGCGAGGGCTGTCGCCCCCGGGACGTCCTGCGTGCCGGCACGCAGACCGCGCTGCTGCGATCCGCCGTGCAGCAGCGGAGCGATCCGCGCGCCGCGCGAGACGACCAGCAGGCCGGTTCCGACGGGCGCGCCGATCTTGTGCCCGGCGATGCTCATCGCCACCAGACCGGCATCGACCGGGGCGTCGCCCCTCAACCCGCGGAACACGACCGGCAGGTGACCGAAGGCGGAGACGGCATCGAGGTGCAGCGGAACGCCCGCCGTCCCCGCCGACCGGCTCAGTGCGGCCGCGTCGTTGACGGTGCCGACCTCGTTGTTCGCGATGAGAGCGGTTGCAAGGGTCGCGCCGGCCAGGGCAGCGGTGAACGCCGACACGTCGATCCGGCCGAGCGCGTCCACGCGCACCGGGCGGACGTCGGCTCCCTGGCGCTGGAGAGCCGAGACGGTGTCGATGGTGGCGTGGTGCTCTGCGTCGGGCAGCACGATCGCTCCGGCGTCCGTGGATCGGGAGACCCACATGCCGTGCACGGCCGTGTTGATCGACTCGGTGCCGCCCGAGGTGAACACGACCTCTATCGGGTCGCAGCCGATGACGGCGGCGGCGCGCTCGCGCGAGTCCTCGAGCAGACGGCGGGCGGCCTGACCCGCGCCGTGCGTAGACGACGCGTTGCCGACGATCTCGGACGCGGCGATCCACGCGTCGCGCGCTGCGGCGCGCAGCGGCGTCGTCGCCGCGTGATCGAGATAGTGCCGCATCCTGCCATTCTCCCACCGCCGCCCTCTGCGGGACTGAGAGTCACTGCGCACGGGACGCAGATTCACCGTCGACGGACCGCCCCGTTTAGGCTGTTGCCCATGCCCGCTCTGCCCGCACTGCCGCTCGGCGGCGACGCTCTCGACCACCTCGGCGTGCGCCTGCACGACGGTGGCGGAACGCTGCGCGTCTGGTCCCGCAACGCGTCGTCCGTCGAGCTCGTCCTCTTCGACGAGCACGACCTCGACTGGGAGACCGCAACTCTGCCACTCGAGCGGCAGACAGCGGGCGTCTGGCAGGTGAGCACCGAGCTGCTGCGACCGGGCGCACGCTACGCCCTGCGCGTGGACGGGCCACTCGGTCCGGGTAACGTCTTCAACTCCGAGACTCTGCTGCTCGACCCGTACGCGCGCGGGCTCGCTCAGGGCGGCGGATACCAGGAGTGGCGATCCGTCGTCATCGCGGACGGCTTCGACTGGGGCGATGTGCGAAAGCCCGCCGTGCCGATGGACGAGACCGTCATCTACGAGGGTCACATCAAGGGCCTCACGAAACGTCACCCCGGCGTGCCCGCAGCGCTGCACGGCACGTACGCCGGTCTCGCGCACCCGGCGATGACGGAGTATCTGACGGGGCTGGGCGTGACGAGCGTCGAGCTGCTGCCGGTGCAGGCGTTCGTACCGGAGCCCCGGCTGCTCGAGCGGGGCCTCACCAACTACTGGGGCTACAACACACTGAACTTCTTCACCCCGCACACCGCGTACGCCACCGAAGCCGCGCGCCGCGCCGGTCCCGAGGCCGTGCTCGACGAGTTCAAGGGCATGGTCAAGCTGCTGCATCAGGCGGGCCTCGAGGTCATCCTCGACGTCGTCTACAACCACACCAGCGAAGAGGGCCTCGGCGGCCCGCGATCCAGCTTCCGCGGCATCGACAACGCGCTCTATTACCGCCAGCTCGAAGACGGCGCCTATGTCGACACCACCGGCTGCGGCAACACGCTCAACACGTCTGCCGACGCGCCCGCGCGTCTCGTGCTCGATTCGCTGCGCTACTGGGCGACCGAGATGCAGATCGACGGATTCCGCTTCGACCTCGCGACCTCGCTGGCCCGTGACAGCGGCCACGAGTACGACCCCGAACACCCGCTGCTGCGTGCCATCGGCGAGGACCCGGCGCTGGAGGATGTGAAGATCATCGCCGAACCATGGGACGTCGGGCTCGGCGGCTGGCAGACGGGCAACTTCCCCGCGGGATGGAGCGAATGGAACGACCGTTTCCGCGACCGTGCCCGCAACTTCTGGCTCAGCGACATCGACTATGCCCGACGGGCTTCGGCGCCGGTCGGCGTCGGCGGCTTCGCCAACCGCCTCGCCGGCTCGGCCAACACATACTCACCCGAGCGTGGCCCGCTGGCGAGCATCAACTTCATCACCGCGCACGACGGCTTCACTCTGCACGACCTGGTCAGCTACGACGTCAAGCACAACGAGGCCAACGGCGAGCAGAATCGCGACGGGGCCGACGTGAACCGGTCGTTCAACCACGGTGTCGAGGGCGAGACCGACATCCCTGCGATCCTGGCGGCGCGTCGAAGGGCCATGCGCAACCTGATGGGAACCCTGCTGCTCTCAGCCGGCATCCCGATGATCACCGCGGGCGATGAGTTCGGACGCACGCAGAAGGGCAACAACAACGCGTACTGCCACGACTCCCCGCTCACGTGGCTGAACTGGACTCACGAGCCGTGGCAGCAGGATCTGCTGGCGCACATCACGCGGCTCACGCGGCTGCGCGCCGAGAACCGCGCCCTGCGGCCGGCACGCTACGCCGTGCTCGGCGAGCACGTGCCCGAGGCATCGGAGATGGAATGGTTCGACCAGAACGGCGAGACGATGTCGGCCGAGCAGTGGAACGATCCTCGCCATCGCACCCTGCAGTACGTCGCCACGAGCGATCCACGCGACGGTGAGAGCAACCGCATCCTGCTGATCGTGCACGGCACCGAGGCGCCGATCGACGTCCGCCTGCCTGACGGGCTCGAAGACGCAGCCGGCTTCACCGCACTCTGGTCCAGCGCAGACGAGACGCCGCGCAGCGAGCAGCGCCGATACGCGCCTGGTGATGTGCTGCCGATACCCGGCACCTCGATGCTGCTCTTCCGCGTCGAGTGACGCCCACCATCAGGCACGGTACATTCGAGGTGTGGCAGCACCGACAGCACGTGACTCTGCGGGTCTGAGAAGCCCCGCCCAGATCCCTCTGCGCCCTGCCGCTGAGACGACGCATGCCCCCGGCCTCAGGGCCGGGCGGATCCCGCTCTTCTCGCCGACACCGCATGTGCCCCAGGGGTACCCGGCGAAGGCCTTCGTCGGCGAAGCCGTGCCGTTCGGTGTCGTGGCCTTCCGCGAAGGGCACGATCTCATCGGCGTGCATCTGCGCCTCTCCGCTCCGGACGGGCGTGAGACGCTGCACCGCCTCGACGCGCTCGACGACGGCACCGACCGCTGGCGCACGACCGCCGCGCTCGACCTCGCAGGCGACTGGCGCTACCGGTTCGAGGCGTTCTCAGATGACTTCGGCACCTGGGCGCACGCCGCCGACGTCAAGGCGCTCGCCGGCGTCGACGTGCCCGTGATGTGCGCGCTGGGCGTGCAGCTGCTCGCAGCTGCCGCCGCCGAAGGAGACCGGCCCTCCACCGAGGCGCGCATCCTGAAGGCCGCGGCGACGACGCTGCGCAGGGCTCAGAAGACAGCGGATGCCGAGGCGCTGCGCACCGTCGCCGTCGACGGCACCCTGCACGACGCCTTCGCCGCTCGCCCGCTCGCCGCGCTCGGATCGGTCACCGACTGGCTGCCCCTGCGCGTGGAGCGTCGACGGGCGGGTGTCGGCGCCTGGTACGAGTTCTTCCCCCGCTCGGAGGGTGCGGTGCGCCGCAAGGACGGCACCGTGAAGAGCGGCACGTTCCGCACCGCGGCGCGGCGGCTGCCGGGCGTGGCCGGGATGGGCTTCGACGTGGTGTACCTCGTGCCGATCCACCCGATCGGGGCGACCAACCGCAAGGGTCGCAACAACACGCTCACCACCGAGCCGGGCGATCCGGGATCGCCGTACGCGATCGGCTCCGCGGACGGCGGGCACGACGCCATCCACCCCGAACTCGGCACCGAGAAGGACCTGCGCTTCTTCATCCGCGCCGCGGCGAAGGAGGGCCTGGAAGTCGCCCTCGATCTCGCGCTGCAGGCGTCTCCCGATCACCCCTGGGTGGACGAGCATCCGGAGTGGTTCACGACCCTCCCCGACGGCACGATCGCCTACGCCGAGAACCCGCCGAAGAAGTATCAGGACATCTATCCGATCAACTTCGACAACGATCCGGCCGGCAGCTACGCCGAGATGCTGCGCGTCGTCATGCACTGGGTCGCGCTCGGGGTGAAGATCTTCCGCGTCGACAACCCGCACACCAAGCCGCTGCAGTTCTGGGAGTGGCTGATCGCCGAGGTCAACGCCGCAGACCCCGATGTGATCTTCCTCGCCGAGGCGTTCACCCGTCCCGCCGTGATGCGCGCGCTGGCCGCCGTCGGCTTCCAGCAGAGCTACTCGTACTTCACGTGGCGCAACACCAAGGCGGAGCTCGAGGAGTTCCTCACCTCGGTGTCGCAGGAGACGAGCGACTACATGCGCCCGAACCTCTTCGTGAACACGCACGACATCCTCACCGAGTACCTGCAGTACGGCGGACAGGCGGCCTACCGCATCCGGGCGTGCATCGCGGCGACCGCGGCTCCGATCTGGGGCGTGTACGCGGGGTACGAGCTGATCGAGAACGTGGCCAGGCCCGGGTCGGAAGAGAACATCGACAACGAGAAGTACGAGTACAAGTTCCGCGACTGGGAGGGTGCTGAGCAGCGTGGTGAGTCACTCGCGCCGCTGCTGCGGCGTCTGAACGAGATCCGTCGCGAGCATCCGGCTCTGGGGCAGCTGCGCAACTTCTCTGCGCACTGGAGCGACGACGACGCCGTGCTCGTCTACTCCAAGCACCTGGATGCCGCCTTCACCGGCACCGGGCACGCCGACACCATCATCGTCGTGGCGAACGTCGACCCGCACTCCGTGCGCGAGACGACCGTGCACCTCGACACCACGGTCTGGGGCATCGAACCCGGCGACGCGTTCGAGGTCGAGGATCTGCTCACCGGGGCAGTCTGGACCTGGACAGACCACAACTATGTGCGACTCGACGCCTTCGCCGAGCCCGTGCACATCCTGAAGGTGAAGGAGCGATCATGAGCTATCTCGAAGACGTCTCTGCGTCGGCGGAGTGGATCGCGGTGTCGCAATCCACCCATCACGATCCCCACGCCGTGCTCGGAGCGCATCCGCGCACCGATTCCGTGGGACGCACCACCACCGCGATCCGCGCACGCCGGCCGTTCGCCCGCGCTGTGCAGGCGGTCTTCGATGACGGGTCGCGACTCGACCTCGCACACGTCGCCCACGGGATCTGGGAGGGCACCCACAGCGGGCCTCCTGTGGCGTACCGCCTTGCGACGACCTACGAGGACGGCGAGGAGACGATCGCCGGCGACCCCTATCGTCACCTCAGCGCGGTCGGAGAACTCGACATCCACCTCATCGCCGAGGGGCGCCACGAGCGGCTGTGGGAGGTCCTGGGGTCGCACCCGCGGGCCCTGGACGGCGAGCAGGGCGTCGACTTCGCCGTGTGGGCTCCGAACGCCGGGGCGGTGCGTGTGGTGGGCGACTTCAACGGCTGGAACGGCGAAGGTCACGTGATGCGCTCGATGGGCGGCAGCGGCGTCTGGGAGCTCTTCATCCCCGATGTTCCCGTCGGCGCACGCTACAAGTACGAGATCCTCGGTGCCGACGGGCACTGGCGACTCAAGGCCGACCCGATGGCCCAGCAGGCGGAGCTGCCGCCCGCGACCGCGTCCGTCGTCACGTTGAGCGCCTACCGCTGGAACGACGAGTCGTGGCTGCGCCGCCGAGCCTCGGCGCATGCGGTCGCGCAGCCGATGTCGGTGTACGAGGTGCACCTCGGATCCTGGCGCGGCGGCCTCACCTATCGCGATGCGGCGGATCCGCTGATCGAGCACGTCCTCGCGACGGGTTTCACGCACGTGGAGTTCATGCCCCTCGCCGAGCATCCGTTCGGCGGGTCGTGGGGCTATCAGGTGAGCGGCTACTACGCGGCGACGAGCCGGTTCGGCACCCCCGACGATCTGCGTTATCTGATCGACCGCCTGCATCAGGCGGGCATCGGCGTGATCATGGACTGGGTGCCTGGCCACTTCCCCAAGGACGAGTTCGCTCTGGCGCGCTTCGACGGCACCGCGCTGTACGAGCACGCGGACCCGCGGCGCGGCGAGCATCAGGACTGGGGCACCCTGGTCTTCGACTACGGCCGCAGCGAGGTGCGCAACTTCCTCGTGGCCAACGCCCTGTTCTGGCTCAGCGAGTTCCACATCGACGGGCTGCGCGTCGACGCCGTCGCATCGATGCTCTATCTCGATTACTCGCGCAAGGCGGGCGAATGGGAGCCGAACATCCACGGCGGCCGGGAGAACCTCGAGGCCATCCACTTCCTGCAGGAGGTCAACGCCACCGCCTATCGGCTGCACAAGGGCATCGTCATGATCGCCGAGGAGTCGACCGCCTTCCCCGGCGTGACCGCCCCCACCGACCATGCCGGACTGGGCTTCGGTTTCAAGTGGAACATGGGCTGGATGAACGACTCGCTCGAGTACATGAAGCGCGACCCGCTGCATCGCTCGCACCACGAGGGCGAGATGACGTTCTCGTTCGTCTATGCCTTCGGCGAGAACTACATGCTGCCGATCAGCCATGACGAAGTCGTGCACGGCAAGGGAAGCCTGGTATCGCGCATGCCGGGCGACCACGCGCAGAAGCTCGCGAACCTGCGCGCCTACCTGGGTTTCATGTGGGGCCATCCCGGCAAGAAGCTGCTGTTCATGGGTCAGGAATTCGGTCAGATCGGCGAATGGTCGGTAGACCGCGAGCTGGACTGGTGGCTGCTCGACCAGCCGTCGCACGCTCAGCTGCAGCAGCTGGTGGGCTCGCTGAACGCCACGTACCGCGCGCACGCGCCGCTGTGGGAGCGCGACAACGACGGCTCGTCGTTCTCGCGTCTGGGCGCTCCCAGCTGGGACCCCAGCGTGATCGCCTTCGAGCGGAGGGATGCCCATGGCGGCCGCCTCGTCGTCATCTCCAACTTCGCGGGCGTGACGCGCACCGGATATCGCCTCGCGCTGCCGGTCGAGGGATCCTGGCAGGAGGTGCTGAACACGGATGCCGCTGTCTTCGGCGGGCACGACGCCGGCAACCTCGGCATGATCAGCGCGCACAGGGAGAGTGACGACGACCCTGCTGTCGCGACCGTCACGCTTCCCGCGCTGTCGACGCTGTGGTTCCGGTACCAGCCCGACCCGCACCTGCCGACACCCAGCCACTGGTGAACGAACGAGCGCCCGGCCCTGAGGGGCCGGGCGCTGTCGTTCCAGCGCTGCGCTGCGTCAGAAGAGCAGCGAGGTGAGCCTTGTGCGCGCGGCGGTCACGCGGGGATCGGTGGCGCCGATGAGCTCGAACAGCTCGACCAGCCGCTCGCGGATGCGGGTGCGGCCGTCGGAGTCGGCCGCGGTGAACAGGTCCAGCAGCCTGCCGAACGCGTCATCGACATGGCCGCCCGCGAGGTCGAGGTCGGCCACCCGGAACTGCGCGTCGACATCCGTGGGCGCGGCGGCCGCCGCAGCGCGAACCTGCTGCAGGTCCAGACCCTGCACCCGGTGCAGCAGCCGCACCTGACCGAGTCCTGCCTTCGCGTCTTCGTCACGGGGGTTCTCGGCCAGAGCCTTCTCGTACGCGCTGATCGCGCGGGCGTAGTCGCCGGCTTCGATGGCCTCGAAAGCCTCCGCGTGCAGCGGCGGCATGGGCGCCGGCTCATCGGCGTCGGCCACGGGAGCGTCGTCGTCGCCGTACGGCACCGATCCGGTGACGCCGTTCTGCGCGGCGACCTCCAGCAGACGCGCGAAGACCTCACGCACCTGCTCCTCGGGCACCGCACCGGTGAACATCGGAACGGGCTGTCCGCCGATGAGCGCGACGACCATCGGGATCGACTGGGCGCGGAACGCCTGGGCGACCTGCGGGTTGGCGTCGACGTCGACCTTGGCGAGCACGACGCGTCCGCGCTGCTCACGGGTCACCTTCTCGATGATCGGGCTGAGCTGTTTGCAGGGCCCGCACCACTCGGCCCAGAGATCGACGACCACCGGAACGGAGCGCGACAGCTCGAGGATCTCGCCGAACGACTGGTCCGTGACGTCGACGACGACGTCGGACGCGCCATCGCCGGGGGCGGCCGGGGCTGCCGCACCCGACGGCGCCTGGGCGGCGGCCGGGCGGTTGCGCAGAGAGGAAAGATCGACGGCGCCGCGCAGCGCGGCAGCGGAGATATCGGTCACTGGTTCACCTTCACACTGAGGAGGTCCTGATGGTAGGCGAGCAGACGGATCTGCTCCTTGGAGCCCTGCGCGGGCACGGAGAAGAAGAGCTGGATGCCGTAGGTCGTCGTGAAGCCCTTCGCCGACTCCTT
Organism: Microbacterium sp. nov. GSS16; assembly: GCF_028198145.1. Classification (NCBI taxonomy): domain Bacteria; kingdom Bacillati; phylum Actinomycetota; class Actinomycetes; order Micrococcales; family Microbacteriaceae; genus Microbacterium; species Microbacterium sp. nov. GSS16. Next base: position 2,377,255 of record NZ_CP116338.1, read on the forward strand.
CACACCCGTCAGCACGCTCGCCTCCTGATTCTCCCCGATCCTGATCACCGCGTCAGCCGACGTCGGCGTGATCGTCTCGATGTCGTCGACACGCACGGCGACTACCGCACCGCTGCCCAGCGTGGCGAGGGAGAGAGGAGTCTCTTCAGGCGCCGTCATGTCGAACGCGACCGCCGACGTGGTGTCGGCCTGCTTCTCTTTGAGGCCGGTGAGGATGGCGGTGCGGCTGTCGCGGATGCTCTGCGCGAGTTTCTCGGCAGTCGCGTCGAATCGGCCGGCGAACTCGTTCTTGTCGCCATTGTCGACGAAGTCGGAGAACGCCTCGGCCAGCTGCTCCGGGGCGAGCGCCAGGAACGGCGAGTCGGCCGGGATGCGGGTGGTGCCGAGCCAAGCCGGAGCGACGTCGGGGAACTCCGACGCGGCGGGCATGTCGGCCATCTCGGAGATGCGGTAGTTCGACCAGGGGTCGTCCTGCGTCATCGTCAGCAGCACTGGCGCCGCAGTGTCGTCCTTCTCCGAGACTGTCAGAGCGAGCACCGAGCGCGGCCAGCTGTCGGTCGCCTCCGGAAGCAGGATCTTGACCTTGTCCCGCGGTGCGGTCAGCGGCTCGGTGCGCTCGGCGATCTTGCCGCGGAGCGCGTATTCCGTGCGCCGGCCCTCCAGCACGGGGCCCGCCAGACGCGTCTCTGCACGGGCGATGTCGAGATCCGTGTCGGCCTGCTGCACGACCTCGGCGATCTCGGAGACGATGCGCTGACCCTGCTTCTTCGTCACGACCGGGGGCTTCTGGTCTTCGGGTGTCACGACCGTCGGCGTGGGGGTCGGCGTCGGGCTCTGAGCGCCGAACTCCGGCCAGGATTCCGCCGTGCAGCCGGTCGCGAGCACGGCGGTCAGGGTCAGCGCGGGCAGGCCCAGGGCCAGGCGCCGTCGCAGTGCGTTCCGCTGCGTGCGGCCGGAGGGCCGATCGTCCGCGGCGGACGCGCCTGCGGGCGCATCGGTTCTATCGGTCGCTGCGCCGTCGGGATCGGCTGCCGGCGCGTCACCGGGCTCGATCGCCTCGCGCCGCGGCGCGCCCTGCATCTCGATGGGCTGCGTCTCGGGCAGCGGTCCTGGGCCCTTGCGCAGCGGGCCGCGTCCGCGCCGCTGATGGCGGATCGCCAGGATGTAGAGCACGAGACCTGCGAGCAGAAGGACGCCGCCGGCGGTCATCAGCGGACCAGCCAGCGGTGTGCGGGTGTCGACACCCCAGCTGATGACGACGTCGTCGGGCGCGGGCTCGACGCCGTCGCGGGCGATGAGCACGCTGTGGCCAGGCGTCAGCTGCATCTCGGTGATGAGGTAGTCCTCGTCGACGAACGAGTCCAGCCACAGGTCGGATCCTGCCGGGTTGCGCCCCGAGGTCTCGCCGCCTTCGGTCGGTGTCTGCTGCGGCGCCACCGTCTCGCTGACCGGCTCGTCGCCCTTCCCCAGGGTGACGCTGGTGTAACTCGTGTCGGACAGCCACGCCTCGGCGTCGGCGGTGCGTGCGTACGCGACGAAGATCTCGCCATCGTCGCGCACGAGCAGGGTCTGCAGACCCGGGTGCGCACTGAGCACCTCGGCATCGACGAGCAGATAGGGCTGCGGCTCGTCGGCCGAGAGCGCCATCGTCTGCTCTGTGGGTCCCATGAAGATGGTGCGCTGGGCGATCCCGGCTCCGATGAGAACCGTGGCCAGCACGAAGGCCACGACGGCCCATACGAAACGCACGAATCAACTCCTTACGTGACCGGGCATTCGCCGCCGGTCCGCTCGACGTTTCAGACTAGCGAAACCACCTGGGCGTTGCCCACGAAGCGCGGCGTGCGACGGGGCCGCGCGTGCTGCGGCCCGTCGCGGGGGCGCCGAACCGAGCAGCAACTAGGATCATCGCAGGTCGATCAGGAGAGCCATGAAGATTCACAGTCCCTTTCGCACCGCGCTGGTGGCGACGCTCGGCGTGGGGCTGGGGCTTCTGCTGCTCACCGGCGTGCAGACCCTGTCGACGGTCATCCTCTACATCGGCACCGCCCTCTTCCTGAGTCTCGGACTCGACCCGCTCGTCACCTTCCTCGAGCGCCGCGGACTGCCCCGCTGGGCCGCCGTGCTGCTCACCATCCTCGCCGTGCTGGGCGTCTTCGCCGCGGTCGTGCTGATCGTGCTGCCGGTCGTGACCGATCAGATCACGCAGCTGGTGACACGCATCACCCCGCTTTTCGTGAACGGCGAGCAGACCGTGAGCGACATCAAGGCCTGGCTGGCGGACGCGTTCCCCGATCTCGAGGTGAACCTGGTCTTCGACTACATCGACAGCTGGATCACGTCGGAGGAGTGGACCAAGAACGTGACCCAGTGGAGCACCACGATCGGCGAAGGCGTGTGGGTCGTCGGCGGCGCCGTGCTGGCCGGGGCGTTCGGTGCGTTCATCGTGCTGATCCTCACGATCTACATGACCGCCTCGACACCGTCGCTCAAGCGCGCCGTCTATCAGCTCGTGCCGGCTTCCAGGCGCGAGCGCTTCATCGACATCGCCGACCAGATCACCGATTCGGTCGGCCACTACGTCATGGGCCAGGTCACGCTCGGCGTGATCAACGGCATCCTGAGCATGGTCTTCCTGTCGATCATCGACGCGCCGTTCACCGCGGTTCTCGCCGTGGTCGCCTTCTTCTTCTCGCTCATCCCGCTGGTCGGGACGCTGACCGGCTCGACGATCATCGTGCTCGCCTGCCTGCTGCCCGGGGTCGGATCGCCCGGGACGGCTCTGGCCGCCGCGATCTACTACCTGATCTACATGCAGGTCGAGGCCTATTTCATCGCACCCCGCATCATGAGCCGCGCGGTGTCGGTTCCCGGAGCCGTGGTCGTCATCGCGGCGCTGTCCGGCGGCGCGCTGCTCGGGCTCCTCGGTGCGCTGATCGCCATCCCCGTCGCCGCGAGCGTGCTGATCATCTACCGGCAGGTGCTGATCCCCCGCATGAACGAGCGCTGAGCGGGGCCGGCGCATTCAGGCGATGCGCCAGCAGTGCGAATGCCAGTGGCGCCGGGCGGCGAGATCCGCGCTCTCGCCCATCACGCCGTCCGCGCGCCAGACGACGACGTGCGCCGTCCCTGGCGCGACCATACCCGCGCAGCCGGGGCACCGGTACTCCTTGACAGCCTTCACCGCTGAGATCGGCTGGACGACCCAGTCCCGACCCCGTCTGGTCTCGGTGCGCTTCCACCCGGCCAGGAGCCGGTCGAAAGACTCATCGGACGCGGAGCGCTCAGGTCTGCGTCGACGGGAGCGTGGCATGCCGCCTGCTCACCACCAGTGGTTGCGGGTCCAGAAGTTGTACGCGCCGGCCCAGCTTCCGTAGCGCCCCACGGCGTAGCCGTTGCCCCAGCGGAGGTTGTCCACCGGGTCGTATCCATTGCCGGGGACCTTGCTGCAGGGAAGCGCCTGGACGAGTCCGCACGCGCCCGACGACTTGTTCGTCGCGTTCGGATTCCAGCCGCTCTCCTTGGAGACGATGTAGTCGACATACGGCCAGTCGCTGCCGGCGATGCCGGCGGCCGCCATCCACTCCTCCTTCGAGCCGCCACCTGTATAGCGCGGCGGCTGGGCAGGTGCGCTGCTCTTCGGAGCGGCTGCCGCCTTCGCGACCGGCGCAGGTGCGGGCGGCGGGGTCGGCTTCGGCTTGACGTAGACCTCGAAGCCGTTGCGGGCCACGGGAGCGATGTCTGCGCCCTCGACCGAGACCGTGATGCTCTGCGTGTCGGCGGCCGCCAGCGAGAACGCCGTCACGGGCGTCTCGGTCGGCTCGGGATCGGCGACGGCGACACCGCTCGGCGCCATCATGGCCGCCGAGATGCCGACGACGGCGAGACCGGCCAGCACAGCGCTGACGCGATGACGCGTCTTGTTCTTCTTCATCGCACGCGATGCGTTCGGGCGCGGCGCGTTCGAGATCAATTCGTTATCGGGAGTCACGATGGCCATCAGTCTACGCACACCTCGGCTCCACATCCATGAGAACTCACCGAGAACACCTCATCGCACGGAGAGGATGACTTCCACCGTCGCGTCGAGGAGGGCATCCACCTGCTCCTCCCGATAGCCGCCGCGCTGCATTCGGAAGGCGGCGCCGCGGACCTGCTCGACGTCGAGCGGCTCACCGTCGCGCAGGAATGCCGCGATGCGGTCGCCGACGTGGTCCACCTCGTCCACCCGGTAGCCGAAGGTGAGGATGGTCGTGCGCGCGAACCGCTTCCTGCGCGGCCTGCTGAGGTGATCGAGCACCCGCTGGGCGTCCTCGCGAGCCTGGGCGACCCAGGCGTCGACGCCGACGCTGCTGATCGCCCGCTCGCGGGCGCGCTGCGCGAACGCATCCTCCACCCGCGCGAGCGCGGCATCGACATCGGCGATCACATAGCCTCCCCTGACGAGAGGGAAGGATGCGGCCCGCACGTCGTCGGCGCCGAAGTCGGCGCGCGACTCCTCGAACGCCGCGCGGGCGGAGTCGAGGAAGCTGTCGACCGCCGCTCGATGGTATCCGCGATGGCGTCCCGTGGTGAGCGGGAATGCGGGCGGCGTCTCGTCACGCGACGACACGAGCGTCTCGAGGTCGGAATCAGTCATCAGGATCCGATCAGAGGGGTGAGCAGGTAGTACAGCGCGAGAGCGGGAACGGTCGACGGAAGGATGCTGTCGAGACGGTCGAGCAGACCGCCGTGCCCCGGCAGCCACGAGCTCATGTCCTTGATGCCGAGGTCGCGCTTGAGCATCGATTCGCCCAGGTCCCCGAGCGTGGCGCAGATGAGGATCGCGGCGCCGAAGATCAGACCGCACCACCACGGGAGCTGAAGCAGGAAGATCGCGAGCAGCACGCCCACGGCGAGCGACCCGACGACCGCACCGCCGAAACCCTCCCAGGTCTTCTTCGGACTGATTCGCGGAGCCATGGGGTGCCTGCCGAGCGCGAGACCCGCGGCGTAGGCGCACGTGTCGGCGGCGACCGCGACGGCGATGAAGCCGAGCACCCACCACTCCCCGCTCTCCCGGCTCAGCAGCATGAGGGCCACCGAGGTCAGGAAGGGCACGTAGACCTGCACGAAGGCGCCGACGACGACGTCTGCGAGCACGGCGCCGTACGTTCGGCCGTCTGCCGCGATCATCTGCCCGATCATCCGCCAGACGCTGACGAACGCGACCGCAGCGATGAGCACAACCCAGCTCAGCCACAGCGCGGCGAACGGTCCGGTCAGCAGCACGGCCGCGCCCGCGATGAGCTGCGGGGCGATGTCGACGCGACGGCCTCCTGCTCGAAGCGCACGGGAGAGCTCGTAGGTGCCGAGCAGTCCGGCCGCGATCGCGATCGGCAGGAACAGCCATTTGATGAACAGCAGCGAGGCGATCAGCACGGCGCCGAATGCGACGCCGATCAGGATGGCCACGATCAGATCGCGTCCGGTGCGCTGCTTGATCCGCTCGTTGGCCTGATCGAACTGCTCACGAGCCTGCGTGACGTGCGACTCGAACTCATCGCGTCTGGCACGCCACTGCTCGCGCAGGGCGTGGGACTCCGCGCCCTCCCCGACCGGCAGGGGAGGACGAGGAGGGATGCGCCCGGTGTCGAACGCCGGGAACGCCGCATCCGACAAGGGCCGCCCCGGATCGGACGCACCGCCGCTTCGATCGCCGGAGGCCGGGCGCGGCGAAGCCTCGCCGTCAGAGGGCCCCTGCCGGGCTTCTCGACGGGTCAGCGGCTGTTCGCCGGGATCGCTGTCGCCTGACATGCCTCAGACCTCGAGCAGCTCTGCCTCTTTGCGCTTGAGCGCGTCATCGATGGCGTCGACGTACTGGCGGGTTAGCGCGTCGAGGTCCTTCTCCCCGCGAGCGATCTCATCCTCGCCGACCTCGTTCTTCAGAGCGTCGAGCTGATCCTTGGCCTTGCGACGGATGCCGCGCACCTGCACCTTGGCATCCTCGCCCTTCGAGCGCACGAGCTTGACGTACTCCTTGCGCCGTTCCTCGGTCAGCTCGGGCATCGTCACGCGGACGATGTTGCCGTCGTTCGTAGGGTTGGCGCCGAGGTTGGGCATGTCGCGAATGGCCTGCTCGATCGCCTTCAGCGCGCTCTTGTCGTACGGGGTGACGATCAGAGTGCGCGCCTCCGGATTCGCCATCGACGCCAGCTGCGCGATCGGCGTCGGCGAGCCGTAGTAGTCGACCATCAGCTTCTGGAAGAGCTGGGGGTTCGCGCGCCCGGTGCGGACGGTGGCGAAGTCCTCCTTGGCGGCGTCGACCGCGCGGGTCATGCGTGCGGTGGTATCTGCGAGGACGTCCGCGATCACGGGTGCTCCTTAGGTCGTGGTTTTCGAACGATTCTATCCGGCGATGTGCCGCAGAACCCTGAGTGACGAGGCGGTCAGGGCGTGACGAGCGTGCCGATCGGCTCGCCGAGCAGCGCCTTCGTGACGTTGCCTGCCGGCTCCATCCCGAACACGCGCATATCCATGTTGTTGTCCATGCAGAGGCTGAACGCGGTCGAGTCGACGACCTTGAGACCGCGCTGCAGAGCATCGCGATAGGTGACGCGCTCGATGCGCTCGGCGCTGGCATCCTTGTTCGGATCGGCAGTGTAGATGGCGTCGACGCCGTTCTTCGCGACCAGCACCTCATCCGCGCCGATCTCGAGGGCGCGCTGGGCGGCGACGGTGTCGGTGGAGAAGTACGGCAGGCCCGCGCCGGCGCCGAAGATGATCACACGCCCCTTCTCCATGTGACGCTCTGCACGCAGCGGGATGTAGGGTTCGGCGACCTGCGTCATCGAGATGGCCGACTGCACGCGGGTTGCGGCCCCGGCCTGCTCGAGGAAGTCCTGCAGCGCCAGGGCGTTCATGACGGTGCCGAGCATGCCCATGTAGTCGGCACGGCCGCGGTCCATGCCACGCTGGCTGAGCTCGGCACCCCGGAAGAAGTTGCCGCCGCCGACGACGATGGCGATCTCGACACGATCCACGGCTGCCGCGATGTCGCGCGCGATCTGACTGACGATGTCGGGGTTGACGCCGAGCTGGCCTCCGCCGAACGCTTCGCCGGAGAGCTTCAGGAGGACGCGCCGGCGTCCGGTGCCTTCGGTCATGGATGGGTTCCTCTCGTCCCGATTCAAGATAGTGCCTTCTGGGCATGAAGAAGGGGGTTCGGATCTCGGATCCGAACCCCCTGGGAACTGTTACGCGCCGACCTTGAAGCGCGCGAAGTCGGTCACGGTGATGCCGGCATCCTTCGCGACCTGGGCCACGGACAGCTTGTTGTCCTTCGCGTAGTCCTGCTCGAGAAGCGCGACCTGCTTGAAGTACGCGGTGACGCGACCCTCGACGATCTTCGGCAGCGCGGCCTCGGGCTTGCCCTCGTTGCGGGAGATCTCGGTGACGATCTCGCGCTCCTTCTCGACCTCGGCGGCCGGGACGTCCTCACGGGAGAGGTACGAGGGGTTCGCGAACGAGATGTGCTGCGCGATGCTGCGAGCGGTCTCGGCGTCGGAGCCGCTGTAGGCGACGACGACACCGATCTGCGGGGGCAGGTCCTTGCTGGTGCGGTGCAGGTAGACCGAGACGGCGTCACCGGTGACGGTGCGCACGCGACGCAGTTCGACCTTCTCGCCGATGATGGCGGCCTCGTCCGAGATCAGCTGCTCGACGGTCTGCTCGCCGGCCGGAGCGGCGAGGGCTGCCTCGACCGAATCGGCGGCGACGGCCGCGACGGCGTCGGCGACCTTCTCGGCGAGCGTGATGAACCGCTCGTTCTTCGCGACGAAGTCGGTCTCGCAGGCGAGCTCGATCAGCGTCACAGCGCCGTCGGCCTCGCGAGCGACGACGAGGCCCTCGCTCGTGGAGCGGTCGGCGCGCTTCGCGTTGCCCTTCGCGCCCTTGAGGCGAAGGATCTCGGTCGCCTTCTCGACGTCTCCGTCAGCCTCCTCGAGCGCCTTCTTGGTGTCGACCATTCCGGTGCCGAGCTGCTCGCGCAGCGCCTTGATGTCGGCGATGGTGAAGTTGGCCATGTGTGGTGGCTCCTTGCTTCGTATCTGAACGTGTGGGGGTGACTTACTTGGCGTCTGCCTCGGCCGGAGCCTCAGCTGCCTCGTCCGGTGCCTCGGTGGCTGCCTCAGCCGGTGCCTCGGTGGCTGCCTCAGCCGGTGCCTCGGTGGTTGCCTCAGCCGGCGCCTCGCCGCCCTCGAGCAGCTCGCGCTCCCACTCGGCGAGCGGCTCAGCGTCGCCGGCGTCGGGGTTGTGCTTCTGCTGCAGGCCCTCGGCGGCGGCGTCGGCGATGATGCGCGTCAGCAGCGAGACCGAGCGGATCGCGTCGTCGTTGCCGGGGATCGGGTACTGGAAGTCGTCGGGGTCGGCGTTGGTGTCGAGGATGCCGATCACCGGGATGCCGAGCTTCTTGGCCTCGTCGATGGCGAGGTGCTCGCGCTTGGCGTCGACGACCCAGAGGGCAGACGGGGTCTTCGACAGGTTCCGGATGCCGCCGAGCGACTTGTGCAGCTTGTCGAGCTCGCGCTTCTTGAGCAGCAGCTCCTTCTTGGTGAAGCCGGAGGCTGCGGGGTTGTCGTAGTCGAGCTCCTCGAGCTCCTTCATGCGGGCGAGACGCTTCGCGATGGTGGAGAAGTTGGTGAGGAGGCCACCCAGCCAGCGCTGGTTGACGTAGGGCTGGCCGACGCGGTCGGCCTGCTCGGCGAGGATCTCCTGCGCCTGCTTCTTGGTGCCGACGAAGAGGATGGTGCCGCCGCGGGCGACGGTCTCCTTGACGAAGTCGTACGCCTGGTCGATGTACGACAGCGACTGCTGCAGGTCGATGATGTGGATGCCCGAGCGCTCGGTCAGGATGAAGCGCTTCACCTTCGGGTTCCACCGGCGGGTCTGGTGTCCGAAGTGCACGCCGCTGTCGAGCAGCTGGCGGATGGTGACCACAGCCATGGTCGTCTCCTTGTTCTGACGCTGTCGCGTCGTTGAGGTTGTTCTCGCCGATCGATCGACCGGCAGTCCTGGTGCCCGGCACACGCCCGCCCGCTCGAAGAGCGGGACCTGTGGGAATGGATGCCACGACCTGAGTCGCTGTGGGCACGCGTAGTCACCTCGATTTCGAGGTGCTCTCCCAGTGTACAGGATCGGGCTCCGCCTAAACGCCCTGCACAGCGGCGCGAGTCGGCCGCTTGTCCCCCGTACGCGGGGTCCCGCCGCGCGCGACGGCGCTCGATGCGCGAGGGTGAGACGATGCGCGCCCGCTTCATCGCCGTCGTCCTCTCGCTCCTCGTGTCCCTCGGCGGCGCGAGTGCTGCCGCCGAGGACGAAGGGACGTGGCGATGGCCCGTCGACGGTGCCCGTGCGGTGGTCGAGCCGTTCCGCGCTCCCGCGCATGATTACGGCCCGGGACACCGTGGGATGGATGTCGCGGCCGGCACCCATGCACTCGTCGTGGCGCCCGCGCCCGGCGTGGTGGCGTTCCGAGGCACTGTCGTCGATCGTCCCCTGATCACGATCGACCACGGTGGCGGTCGCGTGAGCACGTGGGAACCGGTGTCATCGGCGCTGTCGCCCGGCGACGCCATCGGCACCGGGGACCCCCTCGGGACGGTCGCCGAGGGCGGCCACGCGGCGCGCGGCACGCTGCATGTCGGAGTGCGACTCGAGGGGAGCTACATCAACCCCCTGCCCCTGTTCGGGGAGGTTCCGCGGGCGATCCTGCTGCCCTGCTGCGAGGGGTGACGCGCACGCCGGACGCCGGCGGTTCAGGCCCGCGGATGGGCGAGGCGATACCCGGCGAGCAGACGCTCGGCCGAGACGTGCGTGTAGATCTGGGTCGTGCCGAGACTCGCGTGCCCGAGGATCTCCTGCACGGCGCGCAGATCTGCACCGCCGTCGAGCAGGTGCGTGGCGGCTGAGTGCCGGAGAGCATGCGGACCGACATGCTCGGCACCGACGATCGGGCTGAGCACGCGGGCGACGAGCGCATAGACGGTCCGGGGGCCGATTCGCGCTCCCCGCGCACCGAGGAGCAGCGCGGGCGTGGTGTGCTCGGCGCGGGCGATCAGCGCCGGGCGCCCTCTGCTCAGATACGCACCGATGGCGTCGGCGGCGGGAGCGCCGAACGGGACCACCCGCTCCTTGGCGCCCTTGCCCAGCACGCGCACCGTGCGACGGTGCAGGTCGACGTCGTCGACGTCGACGCCGCACAGCTCCGAGACGCGCATGCCGCTGCCGTACAGCACCTCCAGGATCGCGTGGTCTCGCATCGCGATCGGATCACCTGATGCCGCGGCGGCGCGATGCTGGTCGAGCAGGTCGCGCATGCCGTCCTGGGAGGCGACGACGGGAAGCGTCTTGCCGCGTTTCGGCGTCAGCAGGCGAAGGCTGGGGTCGGCGGCGATGAGCTCGCTCTCGTGCGCCCAGCCGAAGAACGAACGTGCGGCCGCTGCGCGCCGCGCGAGAGTCGAGCGTGCGTCCCCCCGCTGTGTGGCCCGCCAGAGCCACTCGCGCAGCATCTCGAGGTCGATCTCGCGCACGTCGGCGTCAGCGACGACGGCGCCGAGGTCGGCGAGGTCGGAACGGTAGGCGCGCACGGTCGCGGGCGAGAGCCGGCGCACCCGGTCCAGGTACGACGTGAAGGATGTCACCGCGTCCGCATACCTCACCTCTCCAGGATGCCGCTCCCCCGCCGCTTCCTGCACGGGCGCGCCGGGAGAACGCCCGCCCCGCCGGCACGCGGGCTGCGTCGTGGCGCGGGCTGCGTCCTCATCAGGTGTGCTGCGTCATGGCGGGCGGGCTGCCCCGCCGGCATGCGGGCTGCGTCGTCGGCGCAGTTGTCGCTGATCGGCCCGCGGTCACTCGATGCGCACCCACCCGTCGTCGCGCTGGGCGACCAGGCCGTCGAGTGCCACGAGCCCGAGAAGCGAGCGCACCCGCTCGACCGAGAGGCCGCTTCGGCGCGCGATGTCCGCCGTCTCCCGCGCGCTGCGCGTGCTCATCGCATCGAACAGTCTCGTCCGGTCGTGGTCCGGCGTCGCGGACGGTGCGACCGTGGCATCCGACTCCCCCCACAGCTCCCTGACGTCGCGAGCGCTCGTGATGCACACCGCGTCGTACTCCCGAAGCAGGCGATGGCATCCGGCCGAGGCTGCAGATGTGATCGGCCCCGGCACCGCGCCCAGCGGACGCGCCAGCGAAGACGCGTGTCCCGCGGTGTTCAACGTGCCGCTGCGCCATCCCGCCTCCACGACGACCGTCGCGAGTGTGGCGGCCGCGATGAGCCTGTTGCGAGCGAGGAAGCGCCATTTGGTCGGCGCTGAGCCGCAGGGCACCTCGCTGAGCACCACGCCGGACTGCCTGATCCGGTCGAAGAGCTGCTGGTGCCCGATCGGGTACGCCCGGTCGACCCCACCCGCAAGGAATGCCGCCGTGGCGCCGCCCACCCCCAGCGCGGCCCGATGGGCGGCCCCGTCGATGCCGTACGCGCCTCCCGACACGATCAGGGTGCCGCCGCTCGCGAGGTCGCCCGACAGTTCTGCTGCCACGTTCTCGCCGTATCCGGTGGCCGCCCTCGCGCCGACGATCGCCGCAGCCGTGCCGGCCGCCAGCACGTCCGCGTCGCCTCTGGCCCACAGCAGCACCGGCTGATGCACATCGAGGTCGCCCAGCCCGTCCGGCCAGAGGGCATCGCCGGGCAGCAGCACGCGGGCTCCCACGCTGTGGGCGGAGCGCATGGCATCCCGCACGGCGCGAGTGCTCGCACGAGGGCGCCACCTGTCCAGCGCCTCCGCGAGCGCTCGGGGCGGCGCCACTCCCGGTGGCATCAGGCTCATATCGCCGAACGCGCAGCGCAGCGCCTCCACCGCCCCCAGGCTCTGCAGCAGTGCACCGGCGACACCATCGCCCGGCTCAACGAGCACCGACCACGCGACCCGCGCGGCGACCTCTGTCGGATCGGCGTCGGTCCGCAGCAGTCGTGCGGTCGAGCGCATCTCCGCGTCATCGATCAGTTCCATTCCGGTGGCGATCATGCCAGGAGTCCTTTCTTCAGGAACAGCGCGTGCCCGAGCTGGTCGGCACCGGGCGATGTCAGGCCTGCGAGGTCGCTGAGCGTCCATGCGATGCGCAGGACGCGGTCGTACGCGCGCAGCGTCACCGCTCCTCTCTCGAGAGCGCGATCCAGCGGTGCGCGCACCGCGGGAGGCAGGCGCAGCGCGCCCTGTCGGAGTCGCTCCCCCGGCACCGCGCCGTTGATGCGCCACGGACTGGAGCGCCAGCGCTCGGCGGCGGCGGCCCGCGCTCGCGCGACTCGCTCGCGCGCCTCGTCGGTGGTTGTCGTGGACCTTTCGCCTGATGTGGCCAGAGATGCCGCGACGCGCGAGACCCGGAGGTCGATGTCGACGCGATCGCGCAGCGGGCCCGACAGGCGCCCTGCGTAGCGGCGGATGGCGATCGGCGGGCAGGTGCACTCCGCTGCACGCACGCCGTAGTTGCCGCAGGGACACGGGTTCATGGCGAGGACGAGCTGGAACTGCGCGGGGAAGCTCGCGGCGAAGCCGGCTCGGACGATCTCGATGCGCCCTGACTCGAGCGGCTGCCGCAGCGCGTCGAGCGCGCTCCTCTGGAACTCCGGCGTCTCGTCGAGGAAGAGCACCCCGCGATGCGCCCGCACGATCGCGCCCGGTCGCGGTACGCGGGAGCCGCCACCCACCAGCGCGGCAGCCGACGCCGTGTGGTGCGGCGCCTCGAACGGCGGCAGGGCGTCGAGACGCGTGACAGCCTCGCCCGTCAGTGAGCGGATGGCGGCCACTTCGAGGGCTTCGCTCTCGGTCAGCTGCGGCAGGATGCCCGGTAGCCGCCGGGCCAGCATGGTCTTGCCCGCACCGGGAGGTCCGCTCAGCATCATGTGGTGCCCCCCGGCCGCCGCAGTGATCAGCGCGTCGACCGCTTCGTCCTGCCCGACCACGTCAGCGAGATCCAGGCTCTCGTCCGCGAGGTCGGCATGAGCGGGGAGTGCGACGGGATCAGCGTCGTCGATCTCGACATCGGCGCCGTGCGCGACCGCGACCTCCGCGAGGGAGACCGCCGCGCGCACCTCCACACCGGGGACGAGCCGGGCCTCGGCCGCATTGGCGTGGGGCACGATCACACGTGTGAAACCCGCCCGCGCGGCCGCGTACACGGCCGGCAGCACGCCGGGCACGGGCCGCAGTCGGCCGTCGAGGCCCAGCTCGCCGATGTGCACGGTGGAGCGCACCGATTCGCGCCGCAGCGCTCCCCCGGTCGCGAGGGTCGCGACCGCGACGCTCAGATCGAAGCCGCTCCCCGCTTTCGGGAGATTGGCGGGACTCAGGTTCACGGTGAGGCGCCGGCGGGGGAAGTCGAGTCCCGCATTCACGCATGCGTTGCGAACGCGCTGTGCGGCCTCACCCAGCGCTTTGTCGGGCAGACCGATGATCTGGAAACCGGGGGTCTGATTGCTGAGGTCCGCTTCGACCTCGACCATGTGGCCGTCGACACCGGTCAGCGCGACCGCCCACGTGCGCGCCGTGCTCATCGCAGATCCTGGAGGTGCTCGAGTCGTGCGTCAGAGGCATCCGCCCCGGTGAGGCCGATGACCTCGAGTCTCAGGCGCCGCCCCCGTGACTCCTCAGGGTGTGATTCGGCCCACGCGAACGCCAGGCGCCACAGACGCAGCCGCTTGCGTTCGTCGACCGCTTCGAACGGATGCCCGAAGCGCTCTGAGCGCCGCGTCTTCACCTCGATCACGCAGAGCAGATCACCGCGCACCGCGACGATGTCGATCTCGCCCTGCGCACAGCGCCAGTTGCGGTCCACGACCTCGTAGCCGCACGAGTTCAGATGCCGCGCCGCCCGCTCTTCGCCCGCTCGCCCGAAGTCGTCTTTCGCTGCCATGACGACAGCCTGCGGCGCGGCGCCGACGTCGACGGGCGGCTTTCACAGTGATTGGGGAGAACCCGCTGCCGTCCCCGATTGTGGAGAACCTGCTGCCAACCCCGGTGCGGAGAGAACGCTCACTTGCCGTCGAGCGACAGCTCCTCCGGCAGCTCGAACTCCCGGCGCTGCAGCTCTTCGACGTTGACGTCCTTGAACGTGAGCACCCGGACCGCCTTGACGAAGCGATCGGCGCGGTAGATGTCCCACACCCACACGTCGCTCATCGAGATCTCGAAGTAGAAGTCGTGCTCGGTGTCGCGGCGGACGACGTTCACCTCGTTGGCGAGATAGAACCGGCGTTCGGTCTCGACGACGTACTGGAACTGGCCGACGACGTCGCGGTACTCGCGGAACAGCGCGAGCTCGAGCTCGCGATCGTAGTCGTCGAAGGCATCCTCATCCATGATGTCTCCATCCTATGAGCACGGAGGCCGTGATGCGGATTCCTCAGAACAGCGTCGGCGCGTCTGCGATCGCCCACGACGACCGGTGCAGCGGAGACAGACCCCGCTCGCGGATCGCCCGCCGGTGCTCGGGGCTCGCGTAGCCCTTGTTGCGCTCCCACTGATAGTCCGGATGCTCGGGGTGCAGCGCCGCCATGTGCGCATCACGCGCGACCTTCGCGATGACCGACGCCGCCGAGACGGAGGCGCAGTCACGGTCTCCCTTGATGACGGTGCGCACGGTCAGCGGAGCGGGGTGCACGCGGGAGACGTAGTCGTGGTTGCCATCGAGGATCACGAGTGTGCGCTCGAGAGTCGCTCCGCCGTCGACGACCGCCTGCACGGCCCGTGAGGCGGCGAGGCCGAGCGCGCGCATGATGCCGACCTCGTCGATCTCTGCGGCGCTCGACCAGCCGACGGCCGACAGCGGCACCCATCTGCTGGCGCGCTCGGCCATCTCGGGTCGGCGCCTCTCGGTGATCAGCTTCGAATCGCGCAGCCCGTCGAGCACACGGCGGCGCGAGCCCGCGGCATCCATCACTGCGGCGCCGACGGCGACGGGACCGGCGAGAGCACCCCTGCCGACCTCGTCGAGCGCGATGATGAGATCGAACTCCTTGAGCAGCCGACGCTCGAGGGTGAGTGTCGGCGCGACCGCGCTCATTCGGATGCCGGCACGGCTCGGAAGACCTCGTCGTGCGTGTCGATGAGGCCGAACCGGTCGAGCGGCCACGTGGTCAGGAAGGCGCGGCCCACGACGTTCTCGAGCGGCACGAAGCCGCCGCCGGGGAGCTCCTGATGTGCGCGGGAGTCCTGCGAACGGTCCCGGTTGTCGCCCATCACCCAGATGCGGTCGTCTGGCACCGTGACGTCGAACTCGGAGTTCGATGCGGCGGTGTCGCCCTCGGGGAGATTGAGGTAGTCGAGCTCGTTGATCGGCGAGCCGTTCACGGTGATCTGTCCGAGCGCATTGCAGCACACGACGTGGTCGCCCGGCATGCCGATGACGCGCTTGACCAGGTGGTCCTGAGCGTCTGTGGTCGAGATGCCGACGAAGGTGAGCGCCCAGTCCGCAGCTTCGACCAGCGGCGGTCGTGCGGGTCTCTGCGGCGCGGCCGGAAGCCAGCCGCCCGGATCCTTGAAGACGACGACATCACCGCGGTCGTATCCGCTCCAGCGCGGGGTGAGCTCGTCGACGAGAATGCGGTCGTTCACCAGCAGCGTCCGCTCCATCGATCCCGACGGGATGTAGAACGAGCGCACGACGAAGGTCTTGACCACGAACGACACGAGCGCGGCGATGAGGATGATGACCAGCACATCGCGCAGGAACACCAGTGCGCCCCGACGCCGCTGCGGTGGCTGGACTGCCGCGGGGGCATCGGATGTCATGTGGTTCCTCTTCATCGACTCACCGCGCACGCGGCAGTACAAGCGTCGCACACCCGCGACGCAACGACAGAACCCCGGGACGAGTGTCCCGGGGTTCTGGTGCAAGGATGCGGCGAGTCAGTTCTCGCGCTTCTCCTTGATCTTGGCCTTCTTGCCGCGGAGGTTGCGCAGGTAGTACAGCTTCGCGCGACGGACGTCACCGCGGGTGACGACCTCGATGTGGTCGATCACCGGCGAGTGCACCGGGAAGGTGCGCTCGACGCCCACCTGGAAGCTGATCTTGCGGACCGTGAAGGTCTCGCGCACACCATCGCCCTGACGGCCGATGACGACGCCCTGGAACACCTGGATACGCGAACGCGTGCCCTCGGTGATGTTCACGTGCACCTTGACGGTGTCACCGGGGTTGAAGACAGGAATGTCGGAACGGAGCGAAGCCGCGTCGACGGCGTCGAGGATCTGCATGATCGTCTCTCTCTGCACTCGCCACAGGTCGGATGCATGAATCAAAGGGATGAGAACGGGTGTGTGCCGAGCGGCGCGCGAGGCGTCCGCGGGTTCCCCTGAGGCAGAACCGGGTCACGGCACAAGCAGCTATTCTGCCATGAACGCGGGCCACGCGCCACTCGGACGCGCGTGTCAGAACTCCCGCCGGCGGGACTCCTCGATGATGACGACATCCGGCTCGTTCCGGGCACGACCGGTGCGCTGCTGCGGGGCGATCGTCGACCACGTGAGCGTCTCGCGCAGCCTCGCCCCGGCGTCGCGCGCCTCTTTCCAGAGCTGCCAGATCTGCGTCCAGAAGAGGGCCACGGCTGCGACGATGGCACCCGCGAGCAGCCACGGGAACGCTCCGTCGATGAAGAAACCGACCAGGACGGTCAGGACGTGCCAGACGGTGAAGCCCGCGACGTCGAGCCACGACACGGCACGTTCAGCTCGCACCGACGGACGCGAGCGCGTCAGCAGGGTCAGCACGAGCTGAGTGACGAGCACACCGGGGATCGCCATCAGCAGCACCCAGAGCAGCCCCCAGCCGCTCTGCCCGAAGATCGCCCAGCCGATCAGCATCCATGCCGGAAGGGCGAGCGATGCCGGCAGCAGCCAGCGGAAGAACAGCCGTCGCAGGTCCATGATCCGATGGTACGTCCCTGTCCATGCGAGCGGCGGGGTGTTCGCTGTGGGCATCGATGGTGTGCGCATCGGGGAGAATGGATGCTGACGAGAGGAACCCCCATGATCGAACTGCGCACCCCCGCCGAGATCGACGAGATGCGCGCCGCCGGCCGCTTCGTCGCCGAGACCCTGGCGACCCTGCGCGACGAGACGAAGGTGGGGACGAACCTGCTCGCCATCGACGCCAGAGCGCACGATCTGATCCGCCGAGCCGGCGCGGAGTCCTGCTACATCGACTATGCGCCCTCCTTCGGTCGCGGCCCGTTCGGCAAGGTCATCTGCACCTCTGTGAACGACGCCGTGCTGCACGGCCTCCCGCATGACTACGCGCTGCGCGATGGCGACCTGGTCTCACTCGACTTCGCGGTGTCGCTGAATGGCTGGGTGGCGGACTCGGCGGTGTCGTTCGTCGTCGGCACGCCCCGCGACGAGGATCTGCGCCTCATAGACACCTCGGAGCGCGCTCTCGACGCCGCGATCGCCGCCGCCGTCGTGGGCAACCGGATCGGCGACATCTCGGCATCCATCGCCGCGGTCGCACATGGCGAGGGCTACTCGATCAACACCGACTTCGGCGGCCACGGCGTCGGTCGCATCATGCACGGTGACCCGCATGTGCCGAACGACGGCCGCGCGGGGCGCGGCTTCCCGCTGCGCGAGGGACTCGTCTTCGCGCTCGAGCCGTGGTTCCTCGCCACGACCGACGAGCTCATCACAGACGAAGACGGATGGACTCTGCGCAGCGCCGACGGATCACGCGGATCGCACTCGGAGCACACCGTCGCCGTCACGAAGGACGGCCCGATCGTATTGACCGACCGCAGCTTCCTCGGCGTCGACTGATCCGGTTCGCCCGCGCCGCCGGTCACGCCCGCCCACTGCTCCCAGAACTCTCGCATGCAGCGCGCCTAGGCTCGACTCCGACACCGCCCGACGACCCCGAGGGATACGCCGCACGATGACGAGCTCCACGACCGACACCTCCTGGCTGGGCTGGCTCATCGACGCCGTGATCAGCCTCATGGACATCATCGGTCCGATCGGGGCGGGCATCGCGATCGCACTCGAGAATCTGTTCCCGCCGCTGCCGAGCGAGGCGATCCTGCCGATGGCCGGCATCGCCGCCCACGATGGCGCCTTCGGCCTGTGGGAAGCGGTCGCATGGACGACCCTGGGGTCGCTCGTGGGGGCGCTCGCGCTGTACGGGCTGGGGGCCTGGCTGGGGCTCGATCGCCTGCGCCGCATCGCCCATCGTCTCCCGCTCGTCGACGTCTCCGACGTCGACCGCACCGTGGCCTGGTTCCGCCGCCATGGCGGCAAGGCCGTGTTCTTCGGCAGGTTCGTCCCGATCTTCCGCAGCCTCATCTCGATTCCGGCCGGTGTCGCGCGCATGCCGCTGTGGCGCTTCGCGGCGCTGACGACGGCGGGCAGCCTGATCTGGAACACCGCGTTCATCCTGTGCGGCTGGTTCCTCGGCTCCGGATGGCACATCGTCGAGCAGTACGTGGACGTGGTTCAGAACGTCGTCATCGTGGTCGTCGCGGTGACGGCCGTCGTGCTGGTGACCATCCGCATCCGCTCGCTGCGCGCGAAGCGCGGGCGCGACACGGCCTCGGAGGCCAGCGACACGCCGACGGACGAGCTGCCGGTGTCGTCCGGTCGCTGACCGCTCGCGCTCAGTCGGAGAGCAGATCCGGACGGCGCGTGCGGGTGCGCTCGAGCTGCTGCTCGCGGCGCCAGGCGGCGATCGCGCCGTGGTTGCCGCTGAGCAGGATCGGCGGCACCTCTCTGTCGCGCCACACAGCGGGCTTCGTGTACGAGGGGTACTCGAGCAGACCGTCCTCGTGCGACTCCTCGACCAGGCTCTCGGGGTTGCCGATGACGCCGGGGATGAGTCGGCCGATCGCCTCCACCATCGCCATCACGGCGACCTCTCCCCCGTTCAGCACGTAATCACCGAGGCTGATGAGACGCACCTCGCCGAGGGCGGCCGCGTACTCGAAGACCCGCTCGTCGATGCCCTCGTAGCGGCCGCAGCCGAAGATCAGGTGCTCGCGCGTGGCGAGATCGCGTGCGGTGGCCTGGGTGAAGACCTCGCCCGCGGGCGAGGGGAAGATGATGGTGGGCCGGCTCTTCGACGGACCCAGGGTCCCGCTCTCCGAACCGGCGAGCTGATCGAGCGCGAGCCCCCAGGGCTCGGGCTTCATCACCATGCCGGCGCCGCCCCCATACGGGGTGTCATCGACCGTGCGATGCCGGTCGGAGGTCCAGTCGCGCAGGTCATGGACCTGGAGGTCGAGGATGCCCGAGTCGCGCGCCCTGCCGAGCAGGGAGAGCGCGAGCCCGTCGAAGTACGACGGGAAGATCGAGACGACGTCGACCCTCATCGCGGGTTGCCGCCGCTCATTCCGATAGCGTGTCGTCACCGGCATCCGCCGCCGGGAGCTCTTCGAAGAGCCCAGCGGGCGGAGTGACGACGACACGGCCGGCGGCGACGTCGACGGTCGGCACGATCGCCTCGACGAACGGGACCATCACCTCGGCCGACTCGGTCTTCACGATCAGGAGGTCCTGCGCAGGGAGGTGCTCGACCCGCGCGACGCGACCGACGACGACATCGTCGCGCACCACGTCGAGACCTACGAGCTGGTGCGAGTACCAGGCATCGTCCTCGACCTCATCGTCCTCGTCCATCCAGAGGATGGCGCGAACCAGCGACTCCGCCGCGGTGCGGTCGTCGACGCCGTCGAGGAAGACGACGGAGTTCCCGTTCATCACGCGGTACTCGCGGATGGTGACGGTCTTGCCGTGCCAGCTGGACGCCTCCGGCACCTGCAGCGTGAACTCGGCCCCCGGCACGAAGCGGCGCTCGGGGTTGTCTGTGTACAGCTCCAGCTTCAGTGCGCCCTTGAGGCCATGCGCCTTGAGCAGGCGACCGACGCGGAGCTGGTTCTTCTCGGCGGCCACGTCAGTCGTCCGCGACGTCGACGCGGACGCGACGTCCGTCGGCGAGAGCGGAGATGAGCGTGCGCAGCGCCTTGGCGGTGCGGCCGCCGCGCCCGATCACTCGACCACGGTCATCCGGGTGCACGTGCACCTCGAGGAGGTCGCCACGGGGCGACGCGGATGCGGTGATGCGGACATCGTCCGGGTGATCGACGATCCCCTTGACGACGTGTTCGAGCGCGGCGGCGAGCACAGCGGATTACTCTGCGTCGGAGGCGGGAGCCTCAGCGGCCTCCGCGTCGGCGGGAGCGTCGGCCGGGGCCTCCTCGGCCTTCTTCTCGGCCTTGGGCTTGATGACCGACTTCTTGGCGGAGTCGACCTCGAAAGCGGCCTTGGGCTCTGCGACCTGGACGGTGGACTTCGCGTCCTTGTCGCCCTTGTACTTGCCCCAGTCGCCGGTGAGCTTCAGCAGCGCGGTGACCTGCTCGGTCGGCTGCGCACCGACCGACAGCCAGTACTGGGCGCGGTCGGAGTCGACCTCGATGAACGAGGGATTCTCGGTGGGGTGGTACTTGCCGATCTCCTCGATCACACGACCGTCGCGCTTGGTGCGCGAGTCGGCCACGACGATGCGGTAGTGCGGAGCACGGATCTTGCCCATGCGCTTGAGACGGATCTTGACAGCCACGATTCTCCTGAATGGTGTGGAAAGAAAGATGAACCGGTCGCCTGGAGAGTGGGGTGCACATCCGGCGGAAGCTCTGAAAGGGGTGACGGATGCTGGATAGAGGGTCGAGCAGCCGTCCGACCCTCTATTCTGCCAGATTCGCCCGCCGTCCGCGAAACGACACCACACGATGCGCCCAACGTGTCATCCCCGCGTGTCAGACTGTGCGCGTGCCGATCGAATTCGCCCCCTCCGCTCGTTCGACAGTGGGGCTGGAGTGGGAGGTCATGCTGGCCGACCCGGCCACGGGAGATCTCGTCGGCCGCGCGCCCGAGCTGCTGACTCGCCTCGAGCAGCAGAGCGCCCCCGAGCGCCACACCGTCACCGGCGAGCTGCTCACGAACACCATCGAGGTGACCAGTGGAGTGGGCAGCACGGTCGCCGATGCGGTCGACGATGTCGCCGCCGCGATCGCCGCGGTGCGCCGCTCGACCGACCCCGCTGGCATCGAGCTGCTGTCCGCCGGCAGCCATCCGTTCGCCCAGTGGTTCGATCAGCGGGTGACCGACAAGAACCGCTACCACAAGCTCATCGAGCGCACCCAGTGGTGGGGCCGCAACATGATGATCTGGGGCATCCACGTGCACGTCGGCGTCGACGACAGGGCGAAGGTCGTGCCGATCATGGGAGCGCTGGCCGGCTTCCTCCCTCACCTCCAGGCGCTGTCGGCCTCGAGCCCCTACTGGGCCGGCGAGCGGACGGGGTATGCCTCGAACCGGGCGCTGGTCTTCCAGCAGCTGCCGACCGCTGGTCTGCCCTGGTCGATATCGAACTGGCTGGAGTTCGAGACCTTCGTCGACGACATGACCCGCACCGGGGTGATGGCCGACCCGTCCGAGATCCGGTGGGACATCCGCCCGGCGCCGAAGTGGGGCACCATCGAGGTGCGCGCATGCGACGGCATGTCGACGCTGAGCGAACTGGCATCCGTCGCCGCACTGACACAGTCACTCGTGGAGTTCTTCTCGCGTGAGCTGGACGAGGGCAGGGAGCTTCCGACGCTGCAGCCCTGGTTCCATCGTGAGAACAAGTGGCGGGCCGCTCGATACGGCCTCGACGCGAGGGTCATCGTCGACCGTGCGGGCTCGCAGGTGCCGGTGCGCGAGCACATCACGGCTGTCGTCGAGGATCTCATGCCGATCGCCGCCGATCTGCGATGCACCCACGAGCTGCAGGGAGTGCACACGATCGTCGAGCAGGGGGCGAGCTATTCCCGCCAGCTCGCGGCGGCCGACGCGGCGAACGGCGACCTCCGTCAGGTGGTCCAGCATCTGATCCGTGAGTTCCGCGCCGGTCCCGAGCGCTCGGTCGGCAGCTGAGCCGCGACTCGGCTCGTCCGGCCGCAACCGTCCGCCCGCCGCGAGTCCGGCTCAGTCGCTGTCGAGCAGACGGCGAGCCAGCGCGTCGTCGAGCACGACGTCGGTGATGAGCCCTGCGCCGATGGCCGCTCTCAGCGAGCCGAGCTTCGCCGCGCCCGATACGACGCACACCCTGCGCGGCACCCGCCGGAGCCGATCGAGGCCAGGGCCGGTCGAACGTGCGTTCAAGCGCACGTCACGCCAGCTGCCATCGGCCCGGAAGAACACCGTCGCGACATCGCCGATGACCGCGTCCTCCTTCAGGCTGCCGTAGTCGTCGCGGCCGAGATAGCCGCCGACGTAGACCCGACTGGGCACATCGGCCTCGGGCGAGCCCAGACCGAACACGGCGATGTCCATCTTCGCCTGGAAGGCCAGCACCCGCCGCGTGCTGCGTTCGCGCCACATAGCCTCTCGCGTGGCGGGGCTGTCGAAGAAGGCGGGGACCGGGAACTGCTCGACCTGGGCGCCGAAGGCGTATCCGAAGCGCTGCAGGATGTCGCTGGAGTACTCCAGTCCGCTCGTCTGCGTGTTGCCCGCGCCGTTGAGCTGCACGAAGGTCGTGCCGTGGGTCTCCTTCGGCAGCAGTGAGCGGCTGACCGCGCTGATGGTCGAGCCCCAGGCGACGCCGACGACCATGTTCGACTCGACGAACTGCGTCAGCAGGCGGCCAGCCGTCAGCGCGACGCGTTCGAGTCGCTCCACCTCGCTGACGCGCTCCGGGATCGGAGCGATGTGCGCGGTGATCCCGTGCCGCTCGTTGAGTCGCTGCTCGAGCATCCCCAGTCGCTCCAGCGGCGAATGGATCCGGATGTCGACCAGGCCCACCTCCCGGGCGAAGCTGAGCAGACGGGACACCGATGATCGGGAGGTGCCGAGCTCGCGAGCGATGACCTCCATCGTCTGGTCCTGCATGTAATACAGCTGAGCCGCGGTCAGCGCCGCGATCAGCTTCCGGTCGCGTGCGGCGTCCGTCGTCATGTCGTCCTCCGCGCCGATTCTTGCACATATGTGCATCCGGGTTGCACGTGGCGCCCTTCGGGTCGATGCTGAGAACATCCAGAGAAGAGGGAGGTCGAAGATGATCGAGTCGACGCACTCATCACGTGAACGCCAGCAGGTCGAAGCAGTCCGCGAGTCGGGACGCACCACGGTTCTCATCATCGGTGCGGGGATCAACGGCATCTCCACGTTCCGCGATCTCGCCCTCCAGGGCGTCGACGTGCTGCTCGTCGAACGCGGCGACTTCGCGTCCGGGGCCTCGGCAGCTTCGAGCCACATGATCCACGGCGGCATCCGCTATCTGGAGAACGGCGAGTTCCGCCTCGTGCGGGAATCCGTCCAGGAGCGCAACGGCCTGCTCAAGATCGCGCCGCACTACGTCAAGCCCCTGCAGACGACCATCCCGATCTACTCGACATTCTCTGGCATCCTCTCCGCACCGCTGCGCTTCCTCACGCACCGCAGCGGAAAGCCGCAGGAGCGCGGCGCCTTCCTGATCAAGGTCGGGCTCACCATCTACGACACGTTCTCTCGCGATGGCGGGGTCGTCCCCCGCCACCGTTTCCTCGGACGCAAGCGCTCGTTGTCGGAGCTGCCCGCGCTCGACCCGAAGATCAAGTACACCGCCACTTACTACGACGCTTCGATGCACGACCCGGAGCGTCTCGCGCTGGATGTGCTGCAGGACGGGCGGGCCGCTCACCAGGGCGCCGTGGCGCTCAACTACGTCGAGGCCGTCGGCCGCACCGCAGAGGGCGTGCTGCTGCGCGACCTCGAGACCGGCACCGAGTTCACGGTGTCCGCCGACGTGGTCGTCAACGCCTCGGGTCCGTGGACCGACCTCACCAACGACGCCCTCGGCGAGGAGACCCGCTTCATGGGCGGCACCAAGGGGTCGCACATCGTGCTGGATCACCCGGAGCTGCTCGACGCGACCGGCGGGCGGGAGATCTTCTTCGAGCACTCCGACGGACGCATCGTGCTCATCTACCCGCTCAAGGGCCGCGTGCTCGTCGGCACGACCGACATCGACGCCGACCCTCGGGAGGTGCCGGTGTGCACGGAGGAGGAGATCGACTACTTCTTCGACCTCATCCATCACGTGTTCCCGTCCATCCCGGTATCGCGCGATCAGATCGTCTTCACGTTCTCGGGCATCCGTCCGCTCCCCCGCCACGAGGACACTGCGCCCGGCTTCGTCTCGCGCGACTACCGGGTCGAGGTCGACCGCGACGGAGACATCCCCCTGGTCAGCCTCGTCGGCGGCAAGTGGACCACGTTCCGCGCCCTCGGCGAGTCGCTCTCCGACGTCGTGCTCGGACTGATCGGTCGCGGCCGCCGAGTGTCGACCGTCGGCCGCGCGATCGGCGGCGGACAGGGCTTCCCGCGCACCGCGCGCGCCCGGCACAGCTGGATCGAGCAGAACCTTCCCGGCGCAGGCGACCGCGCCGAGCGCCTGCTCACCCGATACGGCACCCGCGCGGCTGACGTCTGGCAGTTCGTCCGCGGAGGCGACGACGCGCCGCTCGCCGGCGGTGATCTGTCGACGCGAGAGCTGATGTGGATGGTCGAGCGCGAACACGCCGTCCGCCTTCAGGATGTCATCCTGCGTCGCACCAGTCTGGCGTTCACCGGCGATGTCACCGACGAGGTGCTCGTCGAGCTCGCCGATGCGATGGCTCCTCTCCTCGACTGGGACGCCGAGCGACGCGTGGCCGAACTCGAGGAGACGCGCTCTCTGCTCAACGACCGACACGGCCTCGACCTTCCCGCACTTCCGTCGCATCAGAACGGCTGAAGCACCGACCGTCGCCTCCCCGCGACATGAATTCACCCATTGCCCGCGCCGGGGAGAGCGCGGGCAGCACGAAAGGTCAATGAAGACATGACTGATGTCAATCTCGGTTTGTACTTCCTCTCCGAGTTCGTCGGAACAGCGATGCTGCTCCTGCTCGGCTGCGGCGTCGTCGCCAACGTCGCCCTTGCCAAGACCAAGGGCTTCGCGGGCGGTTTCCTCATGGTCAACTGGGGCTGGGGTCTCGCCGTGTTCGCCGGTGTGCTGGCATCGGCGTACTCCGGCGCGATCATCAACCCCGCCGTCGGGCTCGGGCTGCTGATCGCCGGCAAGATCACCTTCGTCGCCTTCCTGGTCGCGACCGCTGCCGAGCTGCTCGGCGCCATCGTCGGCGCCGTTCTCGTATGGCTCGCCTACAAGCAGCACTTCGACGACGAGCCCGAGGCCGCGAACAAGCTCGGCGTGTTCTCGACCGGTCCGGCGATCCGCTCCTACGGCTGGAACCTCGTCACCGAGATCATCGGCACCTTCGTGCTGATGTTCGTCATCTTCGCGTTCGCGGACTACGGTGACATCGAGATCGGCACCCCCGGCGGCCTCGGCCCGCTCACGGCGCTGCCCGTCGCCCTGCTCGTGGTCGGCATCGGCGCCTCCCTCGGTGGTCCGACCGGCTACGCCATCAACCCGGCCCGTGACCTCGGACCCCGCATCGCCCACGCGATCCTGCCGATCAAGGGCAAGGGCTCGAGCGACTGGTCGTACTCGTGGGTGCCCGTCGTCGGCCCGTTCATCGGCGCCGCGATCGCTGCGCTCGCCGCACCGGCTCTGCTGAGCCTGGCCTGACCCGATTCGATTTCAAAGGAGAAACAACATGGCTGAGTACATCATCGCGATCGATCAGGGCACCACGTCGAGCCGTGCCATCATCTTCGACCGGAAGGGCAGTATCGTCGCCACCGGCCAGAAGGAGCACGAGCAGATCCTCCCGAAGGCGGGCTGGGTCGAGCACGACGCACTGGAGATCTGGCGCAACGTGCAGGAGGTGATCGGCCTGGCGCTGAGCCGCGCCGACCTCACCCGCCACGACATCGCCGCGGTCGGCATCACCAATCAGCGCGAGACCGCCGTCGTGTGGGACCGCAACACCGGCAAGCCGGTCTACAACGCGATCGTCTGGCAGGACACCCGCACGCAGGAGATCGTCGACCGTCTCGCCGCTGACGGAGGGGTCGAGCGGTTCAAGCCGGTCGTGGGCCTGCCGCTGGCGACCTACTTCTCCGGCACCAAGATCACCTGGATCCTCGAGAACGTCGAGGGTGCGCGCGAGAAGGCGGATGCCGGCGACCTGATGTTCGGCACCACCGACTGCTGGGTTCTCTGGAACCTCACCGGCGGCGTCGACGGCGGCGTGCACGCGACGGATGTGACCAACGCGTCGCGCACGATGTTCATGGACCTCGAGACGCTCGAGTGGCGCGACGACATCCTCGAGGCGTTCGGCGTGCCGCGCTCGATGATGCCGGAGATCCGCTCCTCGTCGGAGGTGTACGGCGCGGCAGAGAGCTCGTCGCTGCTGCGCGAGACGCCGATCGCAGGCATCCTCGGCGACCAGCAGGCCGCGACGTTCGGTCAGGCCGCGTTCGACAAGGGTGAGAGCAAGAACACCTACGGCACCGGCTGCTTCCTGATCTTCAACACCGGCGAGGAGGTCGTGCACTCCAAGAACGGCCTGCTCACCACGGTCGGGTACAAGCTCGGCGACGGCCCGACCCACTACGCCCTGGAGGGATCGATCGCGGTCACCGGATCGCTCATCCAGTGGCTGCGTGATCAGCTGGGCATCATCGGCTCGGCGCCCGAGGTCGAGGACCTCGCTCGTCAGGTTGACGACAACGGAGGCGTGTACATCGTGCCCGCCTTCTCGGGTCTGTTCGCGCCGTACTGGCGTCCGGACGCCCGCGGCGCGATCGTGGGCCTGACCCGGTACTCGAACCGGAACCACATCGCTCGTGCCGCGCTCGAGGCCGTGGCCTTCCAGACCCGCGACGTGCTGGACGCCGTCAACGCGGATGCGGGTGTGGATCTCACCGAGCTGAAGGTCGACGGCGGCATGGTCGCGAACGACGCGCTCATGCAGTTCCAGGCTGACGTTCTGGGCGTGCCGGTCGTGCGGCCGGTCGTCGCCGAGACCACCGCACTCGGCGCCGCCTATGCGGCCGGTCTGGCGGTGGGATTCTGGAACGGCCTGGACGATCTGTCTGCCAACTGGCAGGAGGACAAGCGCTGGGAGCCGAGCATGGATGCCGAGGAGCGCGACCGCCAGCTGCGCCTGTGGCGCAAGGCCGTCTCGAAGTCGATGGACTGGGTCGACGCCGACGTGCGCTGATCGCAGACTGACGAAGCGGGCCCGGGGATTCCTCCCCGGGCCCGCTTTCTCGTCTGGGCGCTGTCAGCTCTTGCCGAACAGCTTCTGGATCTCCGCGAGATCGGCCTCGCTGGGCGCCTTCTGCCCGCCGAGCCCGAAGCCGGTGCCCGTCGGCGTGGTGTTCGAGGTCGCGAGGCCCGCGTTCTCTGCGGCGCGCTTGGCCGGGTTGCCCGAGCGGGAGCCACCGCCCTTGCCCTTGGCGCCCTTCTTGCCGCGCTTGCTCGAAGCGCCGGGCTTGCCCATGGGCCCCATGCCGGGGATGTTCGGCGTGCCGCCGCGGGCGACGGTCTTCATCATCTTCGCGGCCTGCTCGAACCGCTGCACCAGCTGGTTTACGTCGGTGACCGTCATGCCCGAGCCCTTGGCGATGCGCATGCGGCGCGAGCCGTTGAGGATCTTGGGGTTGCGACGCTCGCCCGGGGTCATCGAGCGGATGATCGCCTCGGTGCGGTCGATCTCGCGCTCGTCGAAGTCCTCGAGCTGCTGCTTCATCTGGCCCATGCCCGGCAGCATGCCGAGCATCTTCTTCATCGAGCCCATCTTCTTCATCTGCTGAAGCTGCTCGAGGAAGTCCTCGAGGGTGAAGGCCTCGTTGGCGAGCTTCTCGGCCATCTTCATGGCCTCTTCCTCGTCGAAGGCCTGCTGGGCCTGCTCGATGAGGGTCAGGATGTCACCGAGGTCGAGGATGCGGCTCGCCATGCGGTCGGGGTGGAACGGCTCGAGATCCTCGAGGTTCTCGCCGGTGGAGGCGAAGATGATCGGACGCCCGGTGACCGACGCCACCGAGAGCGCGGCGCCACCGCGCGCGTCGCCGTCGAGCTTCGACAGCACGACACCGGTGAAGTCGACGCCCTCCTGGAACGCCTTGGCCGTGTTCACCGCATCCTGACCGATCATCGCGTCGATGACGAACAGCACCTCGTCGGGACTGGTCGCCTTGCGGATGTCGGATGCCTGCTTCATCAGCTCGGCGTCGACGCCGAGGCGTCCCGCGGTGTCGATGATGACGACGTCGTGCTGGTGGCGGCGCGCGTAGTCGACGCCATCCTTCGAGACGCGGATCGGGTCGCCGACGCCGTTGCCGGGTTCGGGGGCGAAGACCGTGGCACCCGCGCGCTCGGCGACGACCTGCAGCTGGTTGACGGCGTTCGGACGCTGCAGGTCGGCGGCGACGAGCAGCGGCGTGTGCCCCTCACCCTCGAGCTGCTTGGCCAGCTTTCCGGCGAAGGTGGTCTTTCCCGATCCCTGCAGCCCCGCGAGCATGATGACCGTCGGCGGGTTCTTGGCGAACTCGAGACGACGCTGCTCGCCGCCGAGGATCGCGATGAGCTCCTCGTTGACGATCTGCACGACCTGCTGCGCCGGGTTCAGCGCCTTGTTGACCTCGTCGCCGAGGGCGCGCTCGCGCACCTTCGCCGTGAAGTCCTTGACCACCGCGAGCGCGACGTCCGCGTCGAGCAGAGCGCGACGGATCTCGCGGACGGTGCCGTCGACATCGGCGGGAGTCAGCTTTCCCTTCGTGCGCAGATTGCGGAAGGTCTCGGTGAGCCGATCGGAGAGCGTGCCAAAGGTAGCCATGGTGCCTCTGATTCTACGCGAGCGGCGAGCGGCGTCCGCTCAGTGCCAGGGAAGATCGTGCACGCTGCGCATCGCGTCCTCGAACTGCGCCTCGAGCGACGCCTGCCCGGCGCCCCGCTCGGCCCACACCCGCACGGATGACAGCACTGCCGTCGCGAACGCGGAACCCAGGATGTCGGCGCGGATCACCTCGATGCCGGCGCTGCGTGCTGCCGCGGCGATCGCCGATGCCAGCCGCGCGTGCCGCAGCCCCGTGTCCCGCATCAGCTCCGCTTCCACGCCCATCGCGCTCGCATGACGCAGCGCGAGCGCCAGCGGATCGGGTGCCAGATCGTGGAGCATGGGTCGCAGCGCGTCTCGTACCGCTGCGCCGTCGGCATCCGTCCCCAGGCGCGCCAGCGCCACCAGGGCCGCATCGACTCTGGCGTCGAATCCCGACCAGAGCACGTCGCTCTTGGACGAGAAGTAGTTGAAGAAGCTCGACCGGCTCACTCCGGCGCGACGGGTGATGTCGACGATCGACGTCGCCTCATACCCCTGCTCGAGGAACAGTTCGCAGGCGGCCTCCGCGAGAGTCTCGCGAGACGACGCCCGGGGACGCCCTGCTCGCGAAGCCGTGGTCATAGCGATCAGCGTAGCCGCGAGTCGCGCCCGACGGTCGCCTGAACGGCGTATTGTGAATGTCACCACTTCTTGGACACCATCCAACAATGAGGAATCTCCGATGCTCGACATCCAGACCCCCAGCCTCGCACCCGACTTCGTGCCCTACCTCGACGGGTGGGAGCTGCAGCGCAGCATCCACCACGACGTGGTCGCGGGCACCAGGCCCGACACACTGCTGCTGCTCGAGCACGAGGCCGTCTATACCGCAGGCAAGCGCACCGAGGCGCACGAGCGACCGCACGACGGCACGCCCGTCGTCGATGTCGACCGCGGCGGGAAGATCACCTGGCACGGCCCGGGTCAGCTCGTCGGCTACCCCATCGTCCGTCTTCGCGAGCCGATCGACGTGGTCGAGCATGTGCGTCGACTCGAGCGGCTGCTGATCGGCATCCTCCGCCCGCTCGGCGTGGACGGCTATCAGGTCGACGGCCGCAGCGGCGTATGGGTGCGCCGTCCGCTGGGCGAGGACAAGGTCGCGGCGATCGGGGTGAGGGTGCAGCAGGGGGTGACCATGCACGGGTTCGCGATCAACTGCGACAACACGCTGGCAGGTTTCCGCGGGATCATCCCGTGCGGCATCACCGACGCCGGCGTGACGACCGTGAGCGAGGTCACCGGTCGGCACGTCACCCCGGCTGACATCGTGCAGTCCCTCGCCGACGTCTTCGCTGCCGACTACGCGACCGAGGACGAAGGGATCGCCGCATGAGCGCCGCACGCCCCGAGGGCCGGAAGCTCCTGCGCCTGGAGGTCCGCAATGCCGAGACGCCGATCGAGCGCAAGCCCGAATGGATCAGGACCAAGGCGAAGATGGGTCCGGAGTACACGGCCCTGCAGTCACTGGTGAAGACCGAGGATCTGCACACCGTCTGCCAGGAGGCCGGCTGTCCGAACATCTTCGAATGCTGGGAGGATCGCGAAGCGACCTTCCTCATCGGCGGTTCGCAGTGCACCCGGCGGTGCGACTTCTGTCAGATCGACACCGGCAAGCCGGACGCGTACGACACCGATGAACCGCGCCGGGTCGCCGAGAGCGTGCGGAGGATGGGCCTGCGCTACGCCACGGTCACGAGCGTCGCCCGCGACGATCTGCCCGACACCGGTGCGTGGCTCAATGCCGAGACGGTGCGGCAGATCCACGCGCTGAACCCGAACACCGGAGTCGAGCTGCTCGCGAACGAGCACAACGCCGACCCCGCCTTCCTCGGCCAGATCTTCGATGCCCGTCCCGAGGTCTTCGCCCACAACGTCGAGACCGTGCCGCGGATCTTCAAGCGCATCCGCCCTGCGTTCACCTACGAGCGCTCGCTGAGCGTGATCACCCAGGGCCACGAGGCGGGACTCATCACGAAGTCGAACCTCATCCTCGGGATGGGCGAGGAGCCCGAGGAGGTCGTGGAGGCGCTCAACGACCTTCATGGTGCCGGATGCGACATCATCACGATCACGCAGTACCTGCGGCCGACACCGCGTCACCTCCCGGTAGCGCGCTGGGTGAAGCCTGACGAGTTCGTCGAGTTCAAGGCCGAAGCCGAGCGCATCGGGTTCCTCGGCGTGCTCGGCGGCCCGCTGGTGCGCTCGTCGTACCGCGCCGGACGACTCTGGGCGCAGTCGATGATCTCGAAGGGGCGGAAGATCCCGCCGCATCTCGCGCACATCGCCGAGGGCGCCGACCTCGGATTCGCTCAGGCGGTGTAGACGGGCTCCGCTCGACGGGGTGCTGAGCGAGGCGGAGGGGCCCACGCGCCCCGAGGCTCCACGCAGCGCCCAGCGCTGTCTGGAGCGGGCGTGGGGATCAGTCGGCGCTCGTGACCGACTGCACCGAGCCGTCGGATGCCAGGTTGACCAGCAGCACCTCGTCGGTCTCGTCGGCGTCGAGCGCATACTCGAGCACGGCGAACGGCTCCGACCCGCCGTGTTCGTCGGCGAGGATCGTCATGCTCGACAGCCGCAGCGACCGGATGATGTCGACCGCGGCGTCGCCGCTGACGTCGACCAGCACGTCCTCGAGGTCGTCGCCGAACGCCTCCTGCTGCTGCAGGATGTACTCGGTCACCTCGCTGGTTCGATCGTCGACTTCGGTGAGCATCGCGCCGCGCACCGTGGCATCCAGCTCCTCGATCCCGGCGATCAGCGCAGCGGCGATGTCGAGCGCCGCCATCGAGACGTCGTCCTGATCGGGAGCCGTGAGATCGACGGTCACCGACTGATCACCGAAGTCCACTCGCTCGGTCCAGAAGATGGCGCCATCGGGCCCCGAGGACAGCACCCCGAAGTAGTCGTGTTCGATCGCCATATCGCTATGAAACCAGCCTCTCCGCCACGGCGGTAGCCCCAGGTCGTCTCACGCGCCGACCAGCGACGACACGAACACGTGCGGAGTGAAACCGGTGAGATCGTCGATGCCCTCGCCCTGGCCGAGCAGCTTGACCGGGATGCCCGTGCGCTCCTGCACGGCGAGCACGAAGCCGCCCTTGGCCGAGCCGTCGAGCTTGGTGATGACGAGCCCCGTGACGCCGGCGTGCTGCAGGAACGACTCCGCCTGCATGACCCCGTTCTGGCCGGTCGTCGCATCGAGCACGAGCAGAACCTCGCTGATCGGCGCCTGCTTCTCGATGACGCGGCGCACCTTCGACAGCTCGTCCATCAGGCCGCTCTTGGTGTGCAGGCGGCCGGCCGTGTCGATGATCGCGATCTCGATGCCCTGATTCTTGGCGTACTCGACCGTCTGGAAGGCGACGGATGCCGGGTCCTGCCCCTCCTGCTGCGGGCGGACGATGGCCGCTCCCCCGCGCTGCGCCCAGGTCGCGAGCTGCTCGACGGCCGCCGCGCGGAACGTGTCGGCGGCGCCCACCACGACGCTGCGCTCGAAGCCGCGCAGGAACTTCGTGAACTTTCCGATCGTCGTGGTCTTGCCGACGCCGTTGACGCCGACCACGAGCACGACGGCCGGTCGCTCGGTGAGCTTGAGCGTGGTGTCGAACTTGGCGAAGCGCTCTTCGAGGGTCTCACGCAGCATGCGCTGCAGGTCGCGCGGATCCGTGGTGCGGTACCGGTCGACCTTCGCGTGCAGCTCGTCGAGCAGCTGCTCGGTGATGTCCGGGCCGAAGTCGGCGGTGATCAGCGCCGTCTCGAGGTCTTCCCACGTCGTCTCATCGATCGTGGGCTTGACGAACATGCCGCGCAGCGCACGACCGAGGGACCAGGACTTCTCCGCCATGCCTCCAGCCTAGGTGTTCACGCTGGGTTGAGCCGGATCAGGCGGATGCCGCGGCGCGGTCGCCCACGCGCTGCCCGACGACCGCCGAGACGCCGTCCTGGCGCATGGACACGCCGTACAGGGCGTCGGCGATCTCCATCGTGCGCTTCTGGTGCGTGATCACGAGCAGCTGCGAGCTCTCGCGCAGCTGCTCGAACACGGTGAGCAGCCGACCGAGGTTCGCGTCGTCGAGCGCCGCCTCCACCTCATCGAGAATGTAGAACGGGCTGGGCCGGGCTTTGAAGATCGCGACCAGAAGCGCGACCGCCGCGAGCGACCGTTCGCCGCCCGAGAGCAGGGAGAGCCGCTCGATCTTCTTGCCGACCGGTCGCACGGCGACCTCGATCCCCGTGGTCAGCATGTCGTCCGGGTCGGTGAGCGAGATGCTGCCGGACCCGCCGGGGAACAGCAGCGGGAACACCTCGCCGAAGGCCTGCCTGGTGTCCTCGAACGCGGCGGCGAAGATCGTCTGCATGCGCTCGTCGAGCTCGGCGATGATCGTGAGCAGATCCTGGCGCGTCTTGGTCAGATCGGCGAGCTGCTCGGTGAGGAAGGCATGCCGCTGCTCGAGCGCCGCGAACTCCTCGAGGGCCAGGGGATTCACCCTGCCGAGCTGCGCGAGCTTCCGCTCGGCGTCCTTCAGTCGTCGCTCCTGTGCGCGCCGATCGAACGGGATGCCGGCGTCGTCGTCGCCGCCGTCGGCCTCAACACCGGGGTCCCGCGGAATCAGCTGATCCGGACCATATTCCGCTACGAGAATATCTTCATCGAGCGCGAGTTCCGATGCCACCCGGTCGAGGAGGCTGCCGAGGTGCAGCTTCTTCTCGTGGATCTGCAGCTCGAGGCCATGCACGCTCTCGGTGAGTCCGGCGAGTCGGTCACGCAGCGAGCTCTCCTGCTTGCGCAGGGCGACCAGCTCCTCGTTGTGCGCCGAACGCTCTGCCTCGGCGACCGCGAGAGCGACCCGCGCCTCGCTCACGGATCGATCGATCGAGTCCAGCACACGGGGCAGCTCCTCCGCGACCCCCGACGCCGCCGCCCGCTGCGCGCGGCGGATCACGGCGCGTCTGGCCGCTTCGGCCGCGGCATCCCTCTCCTGCTCCCGCTGACGCTCGAGAGCGACGACGCGCGCCTGGGCCGCACGCACCCGTTCGCGGAGGGTCTCGATCTCGAGGCGCGCCCGCACCTCGCCCTCGCGTGCCGTCTCCAGCGCGTCGAGCAGCCCGTCACGGGCGGAGGCGTCGAGAACGGGACGCGGCTCGGACTCGGCTGCCCGCAGGTCTTCCCTGGCAGCGAGTGCCTTCTGCTCGGCATCCGCCACGGCTGACTGCGCCTGCGCGAGGCTCGACTCGAGTCGGTCGCACTCGGCGACCGCCGCTTCGTGCTGCACGGTGACGCGGTTGACCTGCTCGGCGTGATTCGCCAGCGCGGCGTCGTGCTCCCGCAGTGCTCGCAGCGCATCCTTCGAGACGCGCCTCGCCTCATCGAGGCGGTCGGTGGCATCCACGCGCGCCTCGCGCATCGCGTCGACGATCGTGCGCACCTCTGCGAGGCGCTCCGCGGCGGCGTCCCGCTCTGCCGCGAGTTCGAGGCGCGACGTCTCCCCGGATCCGGCGCGGAGGGTGTGCGCCGTGACCACCTCCCCGGTTCTGGTGACGATCGTCATGCGATCATCGCCGAGCTCGTCGAGAACGCGGCGCACCCGCCTCGCCGCGTCGATGTCGTCGGCGATCAGCACCGCGGCGAGCAGAGACCTCACACCGTGCGGAGCGTCGACGACCTCGACCGCGGGAACGGCCCCGTCGACAGCTGGAGCGTCGATCGACGCTCGCACCGTGCCTTCGGCGACGACCAGATCGACCGTCGCGCGCGCGCCTTCCGACACGAGAGCGAACGCATCATCGACCGAGTCGACGAGCACGCCCTCGGCGAGCGGGCCGAGAACCGCGGCGATCGCGCCCTCGAACCCCGCACGCACCTGCACCGCGTCACCGACCAGGCCGCGCACCCCTGGGGCTCCGGATGCCACCATCTCCGCCGCTCCGCCCGAGAGCGACAGCGCGCTGGTCAGTGCGGCCGCCTTGGCCGTCAGCGCATCGGCTTCGCGTTCGGCCTCGTGCAGCCGCTCCCGCAGCGAGTCGCGCTCGGCCTCCGCGGCGGCGACGTCCTTCTGCGCCTGGTCGTACGCCGCGGCGTACTCTGCGGCGGAGCCGTCTGGTGCGTGCGCGTCGTCGATCGCCTCGAGCGCGTCGGCTGCCTCGCGGCGGCGCTGGTGAGCGGATTCCAGTGCCTGCTCCTGCCGCAGCACCGCCCCGCGGACGGCGGCGAGAGCGGAAGCCGCCGCGTCGGCGTTGCCGCGCAGGGTGTTCAGCCGCATGTCGTACTGCGACACCAGCGCGCTCTGCTCGGCGATGTCGACGTCGAGAGTGTCGAGCTCGGCCCGAGCGTTCACGACATCCCGACTCGCGGCCACCGCAGCGTCCTGCGCGTCGCCGAGGCCCTCCGAGATGCGGGTGATCTCGTCGGCCGCCTCGTCGATGGTCTCCTGCGTGACGGTGATCGCGGTGACCGCGTCGTCGTCTTCGCTGCCGAGCAGCGCGAGACGCTGATTCGCCAGCGTGTACAGGCTGCGCATCCGCTCCTGCGCCTGCTCGAGCGCGAATGCGACGCCGCGCGCTCGGTCGACAGCGGCGGAGTTCTGCTGCTGCTCCAGTCGCTGGATGCCCGCCCGGACGCCCTCGGCCTGCTCGGAGAGCACGAGTCGCTCGGTGTGCCGCTCGTGCTCGGTCCGGGCGTGGTCGGCGAGGGCGGTGCGCAGCGCGACCACATCGTCGGCGAACAGGCGGGCCTTGGCGTCTCGCACGACCGCCGCGATGGTCTGCGCCTCGCGGGCGATCTCGGCCTGCCGCCCCAGCGGCTTGAGCTGCCGACGGATCTCCCCGGCGAGATCGCTGAGCCGGGTGAAGTTCGTCTCCATCGCGTCGAGCTTGCGCACCGTCTTCTCCTTGCGGCGACGATGCTTGAGGATGCCCGCGGCCTCCTCGATGAAGCCGCGGCGGTCTTCGGGCGATGCCTGCAGCACGGTGTCGAGGCGCCCCTGGCCGACGATGACGTGCATCTCACGGCCGAGTCCCGAGTCGCTGAGCAGCTCTTGGACATCGAGCAGGCGGCAGCTCGAGCCGTTGATGGCGTACTCGCTGGAGCCGCTGCGGAAGAGCGTGCGGCTGATCGTCACCTCGGCGTAGTCGATGGGCAGCGCGCCGTCGCTGTTGTCGATGGTCAGCTGCACCTCGGCACGGCCGAGGGGACCACGGGTCGACGTGCCCGCGAAGATGACGTCCTCCATCTTGCCGCCGCGCAGCGTCTTGGCGCCCTGCTCCCCCATGACCCAGGCGAGGGCGTCGACGACGTTCGACTTGCCCGACCCGTTCGGGCCGACGATGCAGGTGACCCCGGGCTCGAACACGAAGGAGGTGGGCTGCGCGAACGATTTGAAGCCCTTCAGCGTCAGGCTCTTCAGATGCATGCCGGCGCCTTCGGGGTCAGGGGGTTCACGGGTCAGACGCTACCGGAATCACGCGGAACGACACGGATTCCGCGCCGTATTCCACGCGTTCAGCCCTGGGATGCGGTACCCGCGACACGCCGGGCCGAGAGAAAAAGCTTGACGCGAGCTGAGAGTCTTCACTAGCGTGGCGTCCGATCACAAGAGAGGAGGTCACCGATGATCACGAACGACAACGCCGCCTGGTTCTTCACCATGCCGCTTGCGAGCGCGCCACACGCCGCCGCGTCGGTGACCTTCGCCCGTTCTCAGGGCTAGAACCACCTCGCCTCTCCCGATCTCTCTGACGCCTCTGTGCGTCTGATCGATGATCGCCGTCGTCGCCTTCCCGGCAGCCGACGCCCGCCCGCATCGCGGGCCACGCCCCGTCAGCATCCTGACGTCTCGGTCGAACCGCGTGTCGGCCGGTCCGCTGCGATGCTGCATCCCCGGGCGCCGACTCCGCCGGCAACGGCGGTGGCTTCGCCCAGCCATCACCACAGAAAGCGCACACATCGTGAGCACCGTTCTGCTGACCGATCACCGGCAGCTGTCCACATCCATCCACCCACCGGATACCGAGGGTCGTCAGACCATCAGCATCCCCGACCGAGACGGTCTGCAGCGCCTGACGGCGGCCGACCGGCTCTCCTTCCGAATCGGACTCTGGCTGCTGAAGCGCAGCACTCGGGTCCGTGCGACCGCCCCCTCCGCGATCCCGGATCTCGACCGCCGGCCGATCCGCGAGACCGAGGCGATCAACCTGCTGGTCTGGGGCCTGCAGCGCAACATCCTCTGAAAGGCCGATGATGAGCATCTCCCTTCCCGCCGGTGCGACCCTGCGTCCGCTCGAGCTCTCCGCCCGAGCGGACGCGGGGCCGTCCCCCGCAGTGCGTGCCTACGCAGCCGTGCGCAACGAGCTGCTCATCGAGACCACCGGTCGCGATGACGACTGCCTCACCGCGTCCGAACTGCTCTCGACGCTCTCCCCCACTCCCGACCGCGACCGACGTCACTGGACGATCGAACTCGACGGCGACGCTGTCGGGCGCTGCGCGCTCGACATCCTGCGCGACGACGGCGGTGAGACCGCGTTCGTGACCGTCGCTCTGCTCCGCCGCGCGTGGGGCCAGGGTATCGGCCCGGCCGCATACGCTGTGATCGAGCAGGCGGCTCGCGATGCGGGGGTGCGCAAGCTGCTCAACTGGTCGGAGCACCACGACGAGGCGACGCCGCTGCCGCGGATCGACTCGCCGACCGGTGCCGGGTCCGCTCCCCTCGACCGCACCGCGCGCTTCCTGCAGCGCACCGGCTTCCGGCTGGAGCAGGTCGAACGCGGGAGCGCACTGATCTGGGACGAGAGCACCGCGAAGCGCCTGGGCGATCTGCGCGACGATGCCGCGGCGCACGCCACTGCCTACCGCGTCGTGCAGTGGGCGATGCCGACACCGGACGAGTACGTCGACGGCTACGCCTGGATGAAGTCGCGCATGTCGACCGACGTGCCTGATGCGCAGCTCGGCATGCCGGAGGAGATCTGGGACGCCGATCGCCTGCGCCGAGAGGAGTCGCGACTGACGCAGCGCGGCTGGACGCTTCTCGTCACCGCGGCGCAGCACGTCGCCACCGGTGAGCTCTGCGCATTCAACGAGCTCGCCATCGGGCAGGACGATTCCGCGGGCACGCACCA
The DNA here is from genome assembly GCF_028198145.1 of Microbacterium sp. nov. GSS16. Lineage (NCBI taxonomy): Bacteria > Bacillati > Actinomycetota > Actinomycetes > Micrococcales > Microbacteriaceae > Microbacterium > Microbacterium sp. nov. GSS16. The sequence continues at coordinate 2,415,245 of NZ_CP116338.1, forward strand.
GTTCGACACCCTCGTGCTCGCCGAGCATCGCGGACACCGACTCGGGATGCTCGTGAAGACGGCTGGCCTGCTCGCCTGGCGCGACCGACATCCGCTCTCGCCCCGAGTCACCACATGGAACGCCGAGGAGAACCGGCCGATGCTCTCCATCAATGAAGCCATCGGCTTCGCCCCGATCGCCTACGAGGGCGCCTGGAGGAAGGACCTCGCATGAGCACGACGACGCCGACCGGCACTGCCGCACTGTCCATCACCGCACTGACCGTTCCGGAGGCGCTGGACGCTCACGACGCGGCGGACTTCCACACCTTCGTCGCGCTGAACAACGCCATCTGCCTCAGCGACACGGGATTGCACGACCTGGGTACCACTGCGGAGGAGATGCTGCCGCACTGGCGTGCGACGACCGACTACGTGCAGCGGACGCTGCTCGCCCGCGAGGACGGCGAGATCGTCGGCGCGGTGACCGTCACCCACGCCACCGCCGAGCCCACGAGCGCCGAGATCGACCTGATGGTCATGCCCGCGAACTGGGGGCGCGGCATCGAGCGGGCTCTGCTCTCCGCTGCGGAGAAGGAGGTGCGCGCGCTCGGCCGCAAGGTCATCCAGACCTGGACGCTGCACCGCCCCGACCCCGGCGACGCTCCGCTGGTTCCGAAGACCGGATGGGGACGGGTGTCGCGCACCCCGCTCGCGCAGCTGCTCGATGGCGACGGCTTCACACTCGAGCAGGTGGAGCGCAACAGTGCCTTCGACCTGCACGGCGATCTCTCCCCGGTCGAGAGGATGCTCGCCGACGCGCTGGCGGTCGCAGGCGACGACTACCGTCTCGTCGAGTGGACCGTACCCACCCCGCCCCAGCTGCGCGCGGGCTATGCGTGGGCGCTGTCGCGGATGTCGACGGATGCACCCAGCGGAGACCTCGAAGTGGATGAGGAGATCTGGGATGCCGATCGCATCGCGCGGCGCGACGGCAGGTTCGTCGAGGGCGGCCAGACCGTCTCGGTCGCCGCGGTGGAGCACGTCCCGACGGGCACGCTCGCCGCGTTCAACGAGCTCGTGACCGGCACTGATCCCGAGGGCGTGACGCACCAGTACTGCACGCTGGTGCTCAAGGAGCACCGCGGGCACCGTCTCGGTCAGGTCGTGAAGTGCGCCAACATCCTGCGCTGGCGCGGCATCGCCCCGGGCTCGCCGCGGATCACCACGTTCAACGCCGAGGAGAACCGCCCGATGCTCGACATCAACGAGGCGATGGGCTTCGTGCCCGCCTCGTACGCGGGCGCCTGGCAGAAGAAGCTGGCCTGATGCTCTTCACCACCTCACGCCTCGACCTGCGCGAGCTGACCGACGACGACCTGCCGGCGCTTCGTGCCATCCTGCAGGATCCGGAGACGATGACCGCGTACGAGGGCGCGTTCGACGAGCAGATGGTGCAGGCCTGGCTCAGCCGGATGCGCGAGCGCTACCGCGACGACGGGTTCGGGCTCTGGGCCGTGGTGCTGCGCGAATCCGGGGAGATGATCGGCCAGTGCGGACTGACCAGGCAGCACATCCTCGGGGAGGACGTGATCGAGGTCGGCTACCTGTTCAATCGCGAGCACTGGCGGCGCGGGTACGCGACCGAGGCGGCGGCCGGATGCCGTGACCATGCGTTCACGGCACTCGGTGCCGACCGCGTGTGGGCTCAGGTGCGCGACACGAACATCGCGTCGATGAACGTCGCGATCCGACTGGGCATGACAGTGCGAGGACGCTTCATCAAGCACTACCGCGGTGTGGACATGCCCCACCTGGCGTTCGCGATCGACCGTCCGGCGGAATGACGGCCCGGCTCAGCGGCGACGCTGGCAGCGCGGGCAGTAATGACTGGAGCGGTTCATGAACGCCTCGCGAAGGATGGGACCGCCGCAGCGTGGACACGGCTGACCTCCGCGCCCGTAGGCGTTCAGCGAGTGCGCGAAATAGCCGGCCTGCCCATTCACGTTGACGTACTGCGCGTCGAAGCTCGTACCGCCCTCTGCCAGGGCCCTCTCGAGCACGAGACGGACCTCGGCGAACAACCGGCGCAGCGCCTGCACCGACAGGGCGGTGCCGTGCGTCTCGGGGTGGATGCGCGCCGCCCACAGCGACTCGTCGGCGTAGATGTTGCCGATGCCGCTGACCAGTGACTGGTCGAGGAGGATGCGCTTGATCGCGCTGGATCTGCGACGGATGCGCGCGACCACATCTGGCTCTGCGAACGCGGGGTCGAGCGGATCGCGGGCGATGTGCGCGACCTGCGACGGCACCAGCGGATCGGCCGTGCCGTAGCCGCCGGGTGCGGCATCCGGCGTGGGCAGCAGACGGTCGACGGCGAGCGAGCCGAAGGTGCGCTGATCGGCGAAGACGACGGCGAGTACGCCGTGACTCGGATGCTCGATGCGCAGGCGCACGCGTTCGTGGCGCTCGAGCGGGGCATCCGGATCGCGCAGCAGCATCTGCCCGCTCATGCCCAAATGCGCGACCAATGCTTCCACTTCCCCGCTGCGCGCCGACAGCGGCAGCCAGAGGAACTTCCCCCGCCGCGCAGCGGCGCGCACGTCGCGGCCCTCGAGACGGCCGACGAAGTCGGCGGCGTCGTGCGGATGCCTGGTGAGGGCACGCTCGTCGAGCACGTCGACCGACACGATCCGGGCGTCGGTGACGGCCGGGGCGAGGCCGTGACGGACGACCTCGACCTCGGGAAGCTCGGGCACGCCGGATCAGACCCGTTCGCTGAGCAGACGCCAGGCGTTGAGCGCGGCAGCCATCTCGGCCGTCTTCTTGCTCGTGCCGACGCCGCTGCTCGTCAGGTCGCCGACCCGCACTGTCGCGGTGAACACCCGGTGATGGTCGGGGCCGTCCGACTCGATGGAGTACATGGGAGGGGTCGCCCCGAGCCGGGCGGCCAGCTCCTGCAGACTCGTCTTGGGGTCCATCGCCGCGCCGTAGCGCTCTGGGTCGGCAAGGAGCGGCGCGGTCAGCCGCAGCACCAGCTCGGTGGCGGCATCCGGCCCCGCCGACAGGAAGGTCGCGCCGAAGACGGCTTCCATCGTGTCGGCAAGGATCGAGTCCTTGTCGCGACCACCGGTCTGCTCCTCGCCTCGTCCGAGCCGGAGGTGCTCACCGAGACCGATAGCGCGAGCGACCTCGGCGAGGGCGACTGTCGAGACGACGCTCGCGCGCCGCTTGGCCAGCTCGCCCTCGTCGAGGTCGGGAAGCGTGGTGAAGAGCATGACGGTCACAGCGAGCCCGAGCACCGAGTCCCCGAGGAACTCGAGACGCTCGTTGTTCGGGATGCCGCCGTGCTCGTACGCGTAGGAACGATGCGTGAGCGCTCGTTCCAGCAGCTCAGGATCGATGTCGACGCCGAGCTTCTCGACCAGCGATGCCCGCCCCGTGAGAATATCGGCCATGACCGATCCGATCAGATGTCGGCGACCTTGCGGCCCTTGTACTCGAGGAACAGCTCGGTGCCCTGCGAGTCGGTGACGACCTTCGCCTGGTGCGGGCGGCTGTAGACGACCTTGCCGTTCTCGACGGTCTTGACGAGCGCGGGAGCCTCGGCCTTCCACTGCGCGCGGCGCGAGCGGGTGTTCGAACGGGAGACCTTGCGCTTCGGGGGGTTACCAGCCATGACTAGCTCTCTTCTTTCTCGGCGGCGCGGCTCTCTGCCGCGTCGTCCTGGTCTGTGATCTGTCGGAGCGCGCTCCACCGAGGATCGATGGGAGCAGGGCTCTCTGCACCGGCGCTCTTGGACAGCTTCTCGCCCGTGTTCGGGTCGAGACCCGGGCAATCCGGCTGACACACCGGCTGAAATGGAAGCGACAATACGATCGCATCCCTGACCAGAGTTTCAAGATCCACGTGGTCGTCTTGAACTTCGAAGTCAGTTTCTTCCTCACCAGGATACGCGAAAAGCTCCTGGAACTCGACTTCGACAGGCGCGGAGATCTCGGTGAGGCAGCGTCCGCACTCTCCGGAGTACTCCGAATCGGCCGTGCCCGACACGAGGATCCCCTCGTGCACCGACTCGAGGCGCACGTCGAGGTCGAGAGTCTCGCCAGCTTCGACCGAGACGATGCCCTCACCCCACTTCTCGCTGAGGGTCACCTCGAAGCGGTGCTCGCGCATCTCGCCCGGCTTGCGGACGATGTCACGGACAGGGAGGAAGAAGGGGCCGTCGACTCGGGATTTCACCCCGCCATGCTACCGGTCGCGACCTGCACGAGGGCCGAACGGCTCAGAGCCCTCGGGCTCCGGTGTCGAGGAACGATGCGACGACGGGCGGAACGAACGGCGAGACGTCGCCGCCGAGCGCGGCCACCTGGCGCACCAGCGAGCTGGACACGAGCGCGTGCGCGGGATCGGGAAGGAGGAACACCGTCTCGATGTCGGCCAGGTGACGGTTCACGATCGCCATCGGCGACTCGTAGGCGACGTCGACCTGAGAGCGGATGCCCTTCACCAGCACCCCGGCGTCGACGTCGCGAGCATAGTCGACGAGAAGTCCCATGCTCCACGATCCGACGATGATGTGACCGTCGATACCCGCCTCGGCGATCGACTGCTCGAGCAGGCTGAGCCGCTGAGCGATCGGAAGCATCGCCTCCTTGCCGGGGTTGTGCACGACCAGCACGTGCAGCTCGTCGTACAGACGAGCTGCGCGCGAGATGACATCGAGATGCCCCAGCGTGGGCGGGTCGAACGATCCGGGAACGACGGCGATCCGAGAATTCACTTCGATGCACTCCGCTCACTCAGTACAGGCACGTCTTCAGCCTATGACACCGCACCCTCAGTTCTTGCTGAGGGCGGCGCGATCGGATTCGCTCACCCGACCGGCGATCGCGACGCGCAGCCCGGGGTGCGCCACCAGCATCGGATCGTCTTTGAGGATGTCGGCGGCGATGTCCCGCGCGTAGGCGATGAGCCCGGCGTCTTTGACCACCCGAAGCAGCCGCAGCGATGACTTGACGCCGGCCTGGGCGGCGCCGAGCACGTCGCCTTCACCGCGCAGCTCGAGGTCGACCTCGGCCAGCTCGAATCCGTCGAGCGTCGCGGCGACCGCCTCGACTCGCTCTCTCGCGAGCGAGGCGCCTTCGGCTTCGGTGACGAGCAGGCAGAGGCCGGGGTGCGCACCTCGGCCGACGCGACCGCGCAGCTGGTGCAGCTGCGAGACACCGAATCGATCGGCGTCCATGATGATCATGGTCGAGGCGTTCGGCACGTCGACGCCGACCTCGATCACCGTCGTGGCGATGAGCAGGTCGATCTCGCCGCGCGCGACCGCGCGCATCACGGCGTCCTTCTCCTCCGCGGGCATCTTGCCGTGCAGCACCGCCCGTCGCACTGTGCCGAGTGCCGGATGCGTGGCGAGCAGCTCGTCGAGCTGCACCACTCCCCACCGGGGACCCTTGCCCTCGACGTCGGGCGGCGGCTGATCGTCGGCCTCCACCGACTCCTTCGCCGTGTCGATCGCCGCGCACACGGCGAAGACCTGGCGCCCATCCGCGATCTCCTCGGCGGCGCGCGCCCAGACCCGCTGGAACCACTCCGGATGCTCGGCCAGCGGCGCGACGTGCGTGGTGATGCCGGCACGGCCGGCCGGCATCGACCGGATGACCGAGGTGTCGAGATCCCCGAAGACGGTCATCGCGACGGTGCGCGGGATGGGCGTCGCGGTCAGCACGATGGCGTGCGGGGCGGTGCCCTTGGCGCGCAGCATCTCGCGCTGCTCGACGCCGAAGCGATGCTGCTCGTCGACGACGACGAGCGCCAGGTCGGCGAAGGTGGTCTTCTCGGAGAGCAGGGCGTGAGTGCCGATCACGATCAGCGATTGGCCGGATGCCACCCGCAGCGCGGCTTTGCGCCGCTCCGGTGCGGACATCTGGCCGGTGAGCAGGGTCGGGATGAGCTCGGAGGCCATGTCGGGGCCGAGCATCTTCGTGATCGATCGGAGGTGCTGCGCCGCGAGCACCTCCGTCGGGGCGATGAGCGCCGCCTGTCCGCCCGACTCGGCCGTCTGCAGCATCGCTCGCAGGGCGACCAGCGTCTTGCCCGAGCCGACTTCCCCCTGGATCAGACGGTTCATCGGCCGATCGGCGCTCAGGTCGGCGGCGATCTCGGCACCGACGCGCTGCTGGTCTGGAGTGAGGGTGAACTCGAGGCGGGCGTCGAAGCGCTCGAGGAGTCCCCCCGGCTGGGCGATCCGCGGGGTGGCGGTCAGCGCACGCACCTGGATGCGCTGCTGCAGCAGCGCCGTCTGCAGCACGAGGGCCTCGTGCATGCGCAGCGTGCGGACGGCGGGATCGATGTCGGCCTTGCGCCGCGGCCGATGGATCGCTTCGAGTGCCTGCCGGGCGGTGAGCAGCCCCTCGCGGGCCCGGACGTCGTCGGACAGCGGGTCGGGCACCTCACCCAGCTGATCGAGCACCACGCCGACCAGCTTCGCTATCTGCCAGCTCTGCATCGCCGAGGTCGCCGGATAGATCGGGATGGGGACGTCCTGCAGGGCATCCGCCTGACGGTAGGCGCTCTCGGTGTCTTCGAAGAGCTGGTAGTCGGGATGCGCGAACTGCACCCGGTCTTTGAACATGCCGACCTTGCCGGAGAAGATGCCGCGGCGCCCGACCGACAGCTCCTTCCGGCGCCACTCGGCCTGTCCGATGTTCTTCGCGAAGAAGGTCAGCGACATCTGCCCGACGCCGTCGCCGATGATGACCTCGAGCATCGCGCCACGCCGATTGCGCATCTCGCGGGCCGTCGCCGAGATGACCTCGCCGACGATGGTGACGGTCTCGCCGACGGGCAGCTCGAGGATCGGCGTCAGCTCCCCGCGATCGGCGTAACGCCGTGGATAGTGCCCCAGCAGATCGCCGACGCCGGTCATCCGGAACGCCTTCTCGAGTGTCTTGGCCGTTGACGCGCCGAGGGCGGTCGTCAGCGGCGTGTCGAGCTCGAAGCGCATGGTTCGAGTCTACGGAGCGCCGGGGACATCGACCGCTTGTCGTATCGTGATCGGGTGACGAGGATCATCGCCGGCGGCGCACGAGGCGCACGGCTCGACGTGCCGGGCACCGGAACCCGACCCACCAGCGACCGGGTGCGCGAGTCGCTCTTCGGCGCGCTGGAGGCGATGGACGCGATCGACGGCGCCCGCGTGCTCGATCTGTACGCCGGCAGTGGCGCGCTCGGCCTGGAGGCCCTGAGCCGGGGCGCCCGATCGGTCGATCTCGTCGAGATCTCGCGCTCGGCTGTAGGCGTCGTCGGCCGCAATGCGGGCGTCGTCGCCAAGGCCATGGGCGGCGCTGCGGCGTCGAAAGTCCATCAGAGCACTGTGCGCGCCTATCTGTCGCGCGCGCAGGGCCAGTTCGATCTCGTGTTCACCGACCCGCCCTACGACCTGGACGACTCGGCGATGACAGCCGATCTCATCGCTCTCGCTCCTCTGCTGTCGACGGACGCGGTGGTGGTCATCGAGCGCGGAAAGCGCGCGGCGCCGCCCGACCTCGACGCCGCCGGCCTCACTCTCCTGAGAGAGAAGGCTTACGGAGACACCCGGGTGTGGTGGGCTGAGCTCGCCAGCGACGACGCCTGACGTCGTCCCACCGGGGTCAGCGCGCGTGATCCCAGTCGCGGTACGGGTCCCAGCCCGTCTCGTCGACGGCCTGCCCGTCGACGAGAACCGGAGCCCCCATGCGGGCGGTCACCGTGCCGATCCTCTCGAAGCCCTCGGGCACGACGCCGCCGTCGGGGAAGATCGCCAGCAGGCCGTGGTCCTCTCCCCCGCCCAGCGCACGACCGCGATCGCCGCCGAACGCCAGCGCGTCCAGCGCCTGTCCCGAGAGTGCGATCGTGACTCCCGAGGCATCCGCCAGTCGTGAGGCGTCAAGCGCCAGGCCGTCGGAGAGATCCATCATGGCGTGGGCGCCGGCTTCCGCCGCGATCGGTCCGAGATGCAGCGGTGGCACCGGGCGCAGCTGGCGATCCAGGGCGCGCAGCTGAACGGCATCCAGCGACGCGCGATCGACCGGAATCGCAGTGGCACCGTCGCGGAATCGGGCGAACAGCAGCCCGAGGCCCGCCGCCGCGACGCCGAGCTCGCCGGCCAGGGCGACGACGTCGCCGGGGCGCGCACCGGCACGGGTCACCGCAGGGCGTCCGTCGAGGTCGCCCAGCGCCGTCACCGCGATCATCAGCAGCTCGGACACGGTGAGATCGCCCCCGACGACCGAGCATCCAGGCGCGAGCCGGGCACAGCACTCGCGGAAGCCGTCGGCCATCGCCGTGATGAACGAGAGCCGGGTGTCTGCGGGCACCGCGAGCGACACGAGCAGGCCGGTCGGGACCGCGCCCATCGCGGCGATGTCGGAGAGGTTGACCGCCGCAGACTTCCAGCCGAGGTCGTAGCCGCTCGACCACGCGAGCCGGAAGTCGGGCCCTTCGACCAGAGTGTCGGCGCTGGCCACGACCGACCCCGACGGGGCGTCGATCACGGCCGCGTCATCGCCGGGACCGAGCACGGCGTGCGCGGCCGGTGCCGTGCGCGAGAGGATCGCGCGGAGCACCGCTCCCTCCGAGATGTCGCCGATGCGCGGGTCGTCGTCGGAACCGGATGCCATGCCGACAACGGTAGCCTGGAATCATGCTGCGCCGTCTCGCCCTGATCATCGGTGCGGCGATGATGCTCGCCCTCACCGGCTGCTCGACCACCGTCGCCCTCACCCCCGCCGACGATGCGAACAATCCCGCGTGCGCGGAGGTGACGGTGCGCCTGCCGCAGAGCGTCGCCGGGCAGGACCGTCGGTGGACCGACGCGCAGGCCACCGGTGCATACGGCACGGACGGGAAGACGAGCGTGATCCTGACCTGCGGAGTCGCCGTTCCGGGTCCCACCGCCGACCTGCAGTGCGTGACCCTCGAGGGCATCGACTGGCTCGTCGACGAGTCGGACGCGCCGCGGATGCGCATGACGACCTACGGCCGCAGCCCGGCGGTGCAGGTCTTCGTCGACACCGAGGTCGTCAGCGCCAACGATGTGCTCACCAGCTCCGGCATCGTGTCGGGCGTGCGGATGATCGAGGCCGACAGCGCCTGCTCGACCCCGGACGAGCTGCCGAGTAGCCCTTCGGCAGGCTCAGGGCCCCAGAGGGAACAGAGGCCCAGAAGGCTCAGCGGCGCAGCCCGCCTTCGATCAGCTCGGTGATCAGGTCGCCGTAGCTCAGGCCCGACGCGATCCAGCACTTCGGGAACATCGAGATCGGGGTGAACCCCGGCATGGTGTTCAGCTCGTTCACGACGATCCCGCCGTCCGCGGTGAGGAACACGTCGACCCGCGCGAGGCCCTTGCCGTCGACCGCCTCGAACGCGCGCACGCCGACCTGCTGCACGGCCGCGATCTCGGCATCCGACATCTCCGCCGGGCAGACGACGTCGACACCGTCGCCACCGAGGTACTTGCCCTCGAAGTCGTAGAATCCGCGCGAGGTGAGCACGATCTCACCCGGCAGCGATGCGCGCACGCCGTCGGCGGTCTCGAGGATCGCGACCTCGATCTCGCGGCCGACGATGCCCGTCTCGACGAGCACCTTCTCGTCTTCCGCGAAGGCCACCTCGAGAGCCGCGTCGAGCTCGCCGAGACTCTCGACCTTCGACACCCCGACGCTGGACCCCGCCCGCGCGGGCTTGACGAAGAGCGGCAGACCCAGCTCGGCGATCGCCGCGCGCAGCGGCGCCGATTCCTGCTGCCAGGCACGCTGCCGCACGGTCACCCACGGCGACACGGCGATGCCCTCGGATTCGAGGGCGACCTTCATGAAGTGCTTGTCCATGCACATCGCCGAGTCGAGCACCCCGCCGCCCGCGTACGGGATCTCGAGGATGTCGAAGAAGCCCTGGATCGTGCCGTCCTCGCCGTGCGTGCCGTGCAGGATCGGCAGCACCACGTCGACGGCGGCGAGCTCGACCGCGGAGCCGTCCGGCGCGATCACCCGCAGGACGCGGTCGCCGGCTTCGGGCCAGCGGATCCGGGTGCCGTTGTCGATCACCTCGGGCATGTGCGCCGCGTCCAGCGCGAACTTCGCCGGGTCGTCCTGCTCGAGCACGAACGCGCCCTCGCGCGTGATCCCGACCGGGATCACGTCGTAGCGATCGCGATCAATCGCCGCCAGCACCCCGCCCGCCGTTGCGGAGCTGATCGAATGCTCGCTGGAACGCCCGCCGAAGAGCACCACCACCGTCTGCTTGTCCATGATTGGTCCTCTCCTCCTGCGGAGTGTCGTCGTCGGTGGTCAGGTGCGGTGCGATGTCGCGCGGATCCATCCGTCCGTCGAGCACCATCTTCACCTGCTGCACGATGGGCATGTGCACCTCGGACTCGTGCGCGAGCTGCAGAATGGGCGCGACCGAAGCCAGTCCCTCGGCGGTCTGATTCATCTGCTTCACCACATCGTGGAAGCTGTAGCCCTGCCCGAGCAGCCGCCCGGCGGTGTTGTTGCGACTCAGCGGCGACTGACAGGTGGCGATGAGATCGCCGAGCCCGGCGAGACCCTGCAGGGTCTCGGGCCTGGCGCCGTTCGCGACTGCGAAGTCGGTCATCTCGACCAGACCGCGGGTGATGATCGACGCCTTGGTGTTCTCGCCGTATCCGACGCCGTCGACGATGCCGATGGCGACCGCGATGAGATTCTTCAGCACACCGCCGAACTCGGTCCCGATCACGTCGGTGTTCACGAACGAGCGAAAGTACCGGTTGCGGGCGGTGCGCGCCACGACATCCGCCGTCTCCTGACTCCGCGCGGCGATCACGGCCGCCGTGGGCTGCTCGCGCGCGATCTCGAGGGCGAGATTGGGTCCGGATGCCACCGCGACCCGATCCGGATCGCACCGCAGCTCCTGCTCGATGACCTGACTCATCCGCAGTCCCGACGAGCGCTCGACGCCCTTCATCAGGCTGACGATCGGGATGTCGCGACCGGCGAGCAGCGGGCGGAGCGCCTTCAGGTTCTCACGCAGGGTCTGACTCGGCACCGACAGGTACACCTGCTCGGCGCCGTCGAGGGCGTGGGCGAGCTCGTGCGTGGCTCTCATGTTGCGGGGCAGATTGATGCCGGGCAGGTATTTCGAGTTGCGCTTGGCCTCGTCGATCTCGTGTGCGAGCTCGGGCCGGCGCGCCCACATGGTGACCTGTGCGCCGCCGTCGGAGAGGATCTTGCCGAAAGTGGTGCCCCAGCTGCCCGCCCCGATGACGGCCGCTCGTGTGCCGGACGGCTGCGGTGTGCGCTTATGAATCAAGGCGCCCCGTCTCCTTCTGGCCGTGATCGCCCGGATTCCAGCGCTTGTCAGGAGCCTTCTCGTCGCGCAGCTCTTCGAGCAGAGCCGTGATGGCGGCCATCAGCCGCTCGGTCGCGATGTTCAGCACACCGGGGTCGCCGGCGCGACCGCGCAGGTCTGACAGATCGATGGGATCGCCGATCAGCACCCGCACCCGCTTGCGCAGCGGCCAGAGGCTGAGCCCCTTCTGGTAGCGCCCCATGATCTGCTGGGTGCCCCACTGCGCCATCGGAATGAGCGGGATGTCGCCGGTGAGCGCAAGGCGCACCGCACCCGACTTGCCGCGCATCGGCCACATCCCGGGGTCGCGTGTCAGCGTCCCCTCGGGGTACACGATCACGCCCCGACCGTTCTCGACCAGTTCACGGGACTGCGTGAGCGTCTGCTTCGCCGCGGATGCCGACGACGCACGCGCGACGGGGATCATGCCCGTCTTCCGCAGGATCCAGCCGAGGACGGGGACGCGGAACAGGCTGTCCTTGGCCATGAACCTGGGCAGCCGGCCGGAGCGGAACACGGCGATCGCGACGATCAGCGGATCGAATTCGGAGTAGTGGTTCGGCGCCACCACGTAAGCACCTGTACGGGGCAGCTTCTCAGCGCCGGTGACCGTGATCTTCGCCAGGAGCGACACCGGCGGGATGACGATCGCCGCGAGCGGCCAGAACAGACTGGGGCGGCTGCGTTCGGAGGAGGCCATCAGCTCACCGGACGACGTCGAAGTCCGCACCCAGGGCGCGGAGCTTGTCGAGGAACTTCTCGTAGCCGCGGCTGAGGATGTCCACACCCGACACCTGAGACTCGCCCTCGGCCGTCAGAGCGGCGATCACGTGGCTGTAGCCGCCGCGCAGGTCGGGCACCACGATGTCGGCGGCGTGCAGCGGCGTGGGTCCGGTGATGACCGCCGCCTGCTCCAGCTCCCGGCGCGGCACGCGCCGCGGTCCGTTCTGCAGCCCGTGCGGGTGCACCTCGATGTCGGCGCCCATCTTCACCAGGGCCTGGGTGAATCCGAAGCGGTTCTCGTAGACCGTCTCGTGCACGATCGAGCGGCCGGGCGCCTGGGTCAGCGCCACGATCAGCGGCTGCTGCCAGTCGGTCATGAATCCGGGGTGCACGTCGGTCTCGACGATGACCGGCTTGAGCTCGCCGCCGCGCCGGAAGAGGATGCCGTCCTCCTGCACGTCGAACCAGCCGCCCGCCTTGCGGAAGACGTTGAGGAAGGTGAGCATCTCCTGCTGCTTGGCTCCGGCGACGAAGATCTCACCGTCGGTCGCGAGTGCGGCGCACGCCCACGATGCGGCCTCGTTGCGGTCGAAGATGGCTCGGTGATCGTAGCCGCGCAGCGTCTCGACGCCCTCGATCAGGATGACGCGGTTGGGCTCGTACGAGATGATCGCGCCCATCTTCTGCAGCACCGCGATGAGATCCATGATCTCCGGCTCGATGGCGGCGTTGCGCAGCTCGGTCACGCCCTGCGCGCGCACCGCGGTCAGCAGCACCTGCTCGGTGGCGCCGACGCTCGGGTACGGCAGGTGGATGTTCGCGCCCTTGAGACCGTTGGGGGCCGAGAGCCGGATGCCGCTCGGCTGCTTCTCGACGACCGCGCCGAACTTGCGCAGCGCGTCGAGGTGGAAGTCGATCGGACGGTCGCCGATCCGGCATCCGCCGAGGTCGGGGATGAACGCCTGGCCGAGCCGGTGCAGCAGCGGACCGCAGAACAGGATCGGGATGCGCGACGCGCCGGCGTGCGCATCGATCTCCTCGTAGTGGGCGGATTCGACGTCACTCGGGTCGAGGATCAGCGAGCCGGGCTCGTCGCCCTCGGTGACGGTCACGCCGTGCACCTCGAGCAGCGAGCGCACCACGGCGACGTCGCTGAGACCGGGGACGTCGCGCAGCGTGCTCGCCGTCTCGCCGAGCAGGGTCGCGACCATCGCCTTCGTGGCGAGGTTCTTGGCGCCCTTGACGTCGACGCGCCCACGCAGCGGTCTGCCGCCGCGGATCGCGAGGACGGATCCGGCGGGAGCCGGCATCCGATCGTCTACAGCAACTCGCGGCGATGTCGTCATTCGGGCCTCATCTTCTTCGGGACATCGCGGCGGTCACCGCGTGTCTGCGTCTGTCACGGCGGATGCCGCGGGGCTTGTGGCCCCCGGCCCACGATGCTGCGACCTATCGGACAGGAAGCGTACGTGGCCGCCACGACTCGCGACGGGCCTCGAACTGCGCGATCTTGTCTTCGTTGCGCAGCGTGAGCCCGATGTCGTCGAGCCCTTCGAGGAGCCGCCATCTAGTGTAATCGTCGATCCCGATCGAGGCCTGGAAGACAGGCCCCGCTCCTGCCGTCGATCCGGGTACGGTCACCGTGCGAGCCTCGAGGTCGACCGTGATCACGCGGCCGGGCTGCTCGTCGATCAGCTCCCAGATCCGCTCGATCTCCGACTCCTCCACGGTCGCCGCCAGCAGCCCCTGCTTCCCGGAGTTGCCGCGGAAGATGTCGGCGAAGCGCGAGGAGAGCACGACCGCGAACCCGAAGTCGCGCAATGCCCAGACCGCGTGCTCGCGGCTCGATCCCGTGCCGAAGTCCGGCCCCGCGACGAGCACGGACGCGCCCTGGTACGGAGCCTGGTTCAGCACGAAATCCGGGTCCTGACGCCAGCCGTGGAACAGGGCGTCCTCGAAACCGGTCTTCGTGACGCGCTTGAGGAACACCGCGGGGATGATCTGGTCGGTGTCGACGTTCGAGCGCTTCAGCGGAGCGGCGATGCCGGTGTGGGTGGTGAACTTCTCCATCAGATGCTCGCTTCCAGGTCGGCGGGGCTCGACAGCGTGCCGCGGACCGCAGTCGCGGCGGCGACCAGCGGCGAGACCAGGTGGGTTCGACCGCCCTTGCCCTGGCGGCCCTCGAAGTTGCGGTTGGACGTCGACGCGCAGCGCTCACCCGGAGCGAGCTGGTCGGGGTTCATGCCGAGGCACATCGAGCATCCGGCGAAGCGCCATTCGGCGCCGAACGCCTCGACGATCTTGTCGATCCCCTCGGCCTCCGCCTCGATGCGCACACGCGCGGAACCGGGGACGACCATCACGCGCACGCCGTCGGCCTTCTTCCTGCCGTCGATGATCGATGCGAAGGCCCGCAGATCCTCGATGCGGCTGTTGGTGCACGAGCCCATGAAGACGGCGTCGACCTTCACCTCCTTCAGCGGCGTGCCGGGAGCGAGATCCATGTACTCCAGCGCACGCTCAGCGGCGGCGCGCTCGTTGGCATCGGCGATCGAGGCGGGATCCGGAACGGACGACGACAGCGAGCTGCCCTGGCCGGGATTGGTGCCCCAGGTGACGAAGGGCTCCAGCGCGCCGGCGTCGATGAACACCTCCGCATCGAAGGTCGCGCCCTCGTCGGTAGGCAGAGTGCGCCAGTATGCGACCGCATCGTCCCAGTCCTGCCCCTGCGGGGCATGCGGCTTGCCCTTCACGTACGCGAACGTGGTCTCGTCGGGCGCGACCATGCCGGCACGGGCACCGGCCTCGATCGACATGTTGCAGATCGTCATGCGCCCCTCCATCGAGAGGGCGCGGATGGCGCTGCCGCGGTACTCGAGCACGTAGCCCTGACCCCCACCGGTGCCGATCTTCGCGATCACGGCGAGGATGATGTCCTTGGCGGTGACCCCGGGGCGCAGCGTCCCCTCGACATTGATCGCCATCGTCCTGAACGGCTTCAGCGGCAGGGTCTGGGTCGCCATGACGTGCTCGACCTCGCTGGTGCCGATGCCGAACGCCATCGCTCCGAAGGCGCCGTGCGTGGAGGTGTGCGAATCTCCGCAGACGACGGTGATGCCGGGCATCGTCAGCCCGAGCTGCGGCCCGACCACGTGCACGATGCCCTGCTCGGCGTCGCCGAGCGAGTGCAGTCGCACGCCGAACTCCGCGGCGTTGCGACGCAGCGTCTCGATCTGCGTGCGGCTGGTGAGGTCGGCGATCGGCTTGTCGATCGCGAGCGTCGGCGTGTTGTGATCTTCGGTCGCGATCGTCAGATCGAGCCTGCGGAGCGGGCGTCCCTCGGCGCGCAGCCCGTCGAACGCCTGCGGGCTGGTGACCTCGTGCACGAGGTGGAGGTCGATGTAGAGGAGATCGGGTTCGCCGTTCTCGCCCTTGACGACGAGGTGGTCGTCCCAGACCTTCTCGGCGAGGGTTCGCGGCGCTGTGCTGCTGGTCATGCGGTGTGTTCCTTAGATGGCTCGAAGAGTCGGCCCACGATGGACTCCGCGACGAGGAAGGCCTTAGATCGAGGTCCCGTCGCGGCTGCTAAGAAGAACCACCCGCCGCATGCCGGTCAGTTTACACGGCGTCGACGGGTGGCCTTCCGGTGTGTTTCACACTGCGGAACCGGTCGGGATCAGCCCTCGATCGCGGCCTTCCGGTCGCGTCGCGAGGCGACCAGGCTGGCGATGGTGGCGACGGCCATCGACGCGAAGATGACACCGAGCGACACCCAGTTGTTGATGTCAGGAGCCCACTCGATCGGCTGACCGCCGTTGATGAACGGCAGCTCGTTCTCGTGCATCGCGTGCAGGATCAGCTTGACCCCGATGAATCCCAGGATGAACGCCACCCCGTAGTGCAGGTAGCGCAGTCGATCGAGCAGGTCGCCGAGCAGGAAGTACAGCTGACGCAGACCCATCAGAGCGAACAGATTGGCGGTGAAGACGATGAACGGGTTGGTCGTCACCCCGAAGATCGCGGGGATGGAGTCGACCGCGAACATCAGGTCGGTGACGCCGAGCGACACGAAGACGATGAGCATCGGCGTGAAGATCTTGCGACCGGCCACGACGGTGCGCAGCTTCGGGCCGTCGTACTCGTCGCTGATCGGTATCACGCGGCGGATCTGCCTGACGATGAAGTTCTCGGTCTTCACGTCGTCCTGCCCCTTGTCGGGCATCGCCTGACGCACAGCGGTGAAGACGAGGAACGCGCCGAAGAGGTAGAAGATCGGGCTGAGGTGCTCGACCGCCGCTCCGACGATGAGGATGAAGATCGCACGCAGGATCAGGGCGATGATGATCCCGACCATCAGCGCCTCCTGCTGATAGCGGCGCGGCACCGAGAACTGCGTCATGATCAGCACGAACACGAACAGGTTGTCGATGGAGAGGCTGTACTCCATCGCCCATCCGGTGAGGAAGTCGAGCGACGACTTCGTGTCGCCGAAGAAGAACAGCGTCCCGGCGAAGATCAGCGCGAGCGCGACGTAGAACGCGACCCAGAGGCTGGATTCCTTGGTCGAGGGGATGTGCGGACGCTTGAGGATGAGCAGCAGGTCCGCGATGAGGACCACGGTGAGCACGATGAGGGACGTGACTTCGAACCAGACGGGAATCAAGGACTGACGCCTTTCGGAGGGTGCAGTGAGTACCGAAAGTCTCTCCCCGCATGGTGACATGCGTCGCACGGCCGGAGCAGCTTTGATGGTGCTCGTGATGACGATCCGTGCGATGTCGGGATACTCCCCCTCGCTGAATCGATCGTAGCCGATCCGAGACGGTGGCCCGTTCCCGGACACCTGCATATGAGAGACACTCAGACTGTCGACGACGATCGGAAGAAGGATGTGGGCAAGCACGCAGGACCGCGAGTGGGCCGCCAGGGCTGCGTCCGGTGATCAGGATGCGTTCCGCGCGATCTACCGCGCCCATGTGCGTCCGGTGTACTGGACCGCGTTCGGGATCCTCGGCTCGCTCTCGGATGCCGAGGACGTGGTGCAGGAGACCTTCGTGGTCGCCTGGCGGAAGCTGCCCGGACTCGACCTGCTGGGCGAGTCCCTGCTGCCGTGGCTCGCGACGATATGCCGGTTCCAGGCGGCGAACCGCCTGCGTCGCATGCGCCGCGACGCGGCGAACACCGCCGATGCCGCGGACGAGTCACTGCCCGACACGGTGAGCGTCGAGGATCAGGTCATCGCGTCGTCGCTCGCCGAGCGGATAGCCGCCGAGGTGGAGCGCCTGGGCGACACGGATCGCGAGATCTTCCGCCTGTGTGCGGTGGAGGGCTACGCCTACGAGGCTGCCGCCGCGAAGCTCGGGGTGAGCCACGCCGTGGTCCGCAATCGTCTCTCGAGGGTGCGTTCGCGACTTCGCGGCGCAGTGAAGGAAGAGAGAGACGCATGAGCGAGGAGATCGGGCTGCCGCCGCTGAGCGACGAGCGCATCGCCGGCATGGAACAGGTGGTCTTCGACCGCATCGCACGGGAACCGCGTGAACCGGGCGGGGTGCAGTCGGCTCGAGATCGGCGCAGGCGCGGGTGGGTCACTGCGCTCGGCGTCGCCGCAGCGTTCGCAGCAGGCGCTCTGATCGCGCCCCCGCTGCTCGACGGCATCGGTACGGGCCTGAGCGCCTCAAGCGGCGACTCGTCGGCGGTGTCACCGGAGGGCGACACCGTCGGCCAGGTTCCACCCACCGCAGTCGAGGGCTTCTCGGGCGGATCCGCGGACGGCGGCACCGACTCTGCAGGCGGCGGCGTCGTCGCACCTCGCGACGACCCCGGGAGCAAGGGCGCCGATCTGCCGTTCGCCCACCTCGATGAGACACGCGAGATCATCGTCACGGCGGAGATGACGCTCCGCGTGCGCGATGCCGAGAAGGCGGCGGACGACATCACGGCACTGGCCGTGGAGCACGGCGGCTTCGTGGAGTCGGCCTCACTCGGCCTGGATCCGGATGCCGGCGACACCGTCCCCGAGCAGCCTCGCGAACCGGGCACCGGGTGGATCAGCATCCGAGTTCCCGCCGCCGATCTCGACGAGGTGATGGCGGCGGTCGGAGACGATGCGGAGGTCGTGCGCTCGTCGATCTCGCGCGATGACGTGACCGCTGCGGCCGTCGACCTGCGAGCCCGGATCGATGCGGCGCGCGCGTCGGTGCAGCGTCTGACCGAGCTCATGGGCGAGTCGGGTTCGGTGGGAGATCTGATCGAGGCGGAGTCTGCGCTGAGTGAGCGTCAGGCACTGCTCGAGAGCTACGAGCAGCAGCTGAAGCGGCTCGACGAGCAGGTGGCGCTGTCTACTCTGACGATCCAGCTGACCGAGCAGACGACGGCGAGCGGGGCCGACCCGGCGGGCTTCGGCGACGGTCTGCTCGCCGGCTGGAACGGCCTGATCGGCGCCCTGAACGGACTCGTGGTCGTCATCGGGTTCCTGCTGCCGTGGCTCGGCATCGTCGCTGTCGTGCTGCTGGCCATCTGGCTGATTCGCCGACGGCGTCGCGCGGGACGGCCTGCGGACGCCGCCCCGTGATCTGACCGCCTTCTTCCAGGGCGGCACGGGCGTCCGGTAGCGTGCGGTGATGACAGCTCAGACCTTCACCCCGCGTTACGCCATCGTCACCGCCTCCGACTCGGGCATCGGCGCCGCGACGGCGCTGGCACTCGCCGACGCCGGCATGGATGTCGGCATCACCTGGCACAGCGATGAAGAAGGGGCCGAGCGCACCGCAGCAGGCGTGCGCGAGCGTGGTCGCAACGCGATCGTCACGCGGTTCGATGCGACCGAGCTCGACCACGTCGCCGGGGTGATCGATGATCTCGCGGAACGCCTCGGCGGACTCGACGTCTTCGTGAACAACGCCGGGGCGAGCGTGCCGCGTCCGTTCCTCGATGTGCCTCTGCGCGAATGGCGCGAGACGGTCGCGCTGAACCTCGACGGCGCGTTCGTCGGGATGCAGGCGGCGGCACGCCGCATGGTCGCCTCAGGGGCGGGCGGACGGATCGTCGCCGTCACGAGCGTGCACGCGCACCAGCCGCGAGTGGGATTGGCCGCCTACATCGCGGCGAAGCACGGCCTCTCGGGTCTGATCAAGACGATGGCGCAGGAGCTCGGCGTGCACGGGATCACGGCGAATGCCGTGGCGCCCGGCGAGATCGCCACGGCCGCGAGTGGACGCACATCGGAGGATGCCGATCGCACCCACCGACCCGGCGTGCCGCTGGGACGCCCGGGCAAGGCGGAGGAGGTCGCGGCCGTCATCGCCTTCCTCGCCTCGGCGGATGCGAGCTACGTCACGGGAGCGGACTGGAGCGTGGACGGTGGGATGCTGCAGATGGGCCCGCAGGCCGGATCGCACTTGACCGATGACGAATGGCGCAAGGGCTGAGGCGCCTCAGATGCGAAGAAGGCCCTCCGGAACCCGAGGGCCTTCTTCATGTCGGTGACCCCAGCGGGATTCGAACCCGCGTTACCGCCGTGAGAGGGCGGCGTACTAGGCCGCTATACGATGGGGCCGTCACTGCAACCGTTCAAGTATGCCATGACCGTTCCCGGCGATCCAAATCGGTGCGCCACCTGCTCAGGCGAGCATGTCCTTCACCATCGGCACGACCTTCTCGCCGTACAGGCCGATCGAATCCAGCATCGTGGCATGGGTGATGCCGCTCTGGTCGTACTTCAGATCGAAGCGGTCGACGTCCAGAGTGCGCAGCGTGCCGACGATCTTGCGAGCCACCGTCTCCGGGGATCCGATGTACAGCGCACCGCTCTCGATCTCCCGCTCGAAGTCGCCGACAGCGGGGGGCGGCCAGCCTCGCTCCCGACCGAGCCTCGTGCGCATGGCGAGCCAGCCGTCGTGGGTGAGCGCTCGAGCCTGTTCGTCGGTCTCAGCGACGAGGCCCGGTGAGTGCACGGCGACAGGCTGATGGGGCACTCCGAACTGATCCTGCGCCCGCGTGAACAGGTCGATGTACGGCGCGAAGCGCGCCGCCGGACCGCCGATGATCGCGAGGAAGAGTCCGAAGTTGTAGCGTGCGGTGCGGACGACCGAGTCGGGACTGCCACCCACCCCGACCCAGGTGCGCAGGCCGTTCGCCGTCGTCGGGAAGACCCGCTGATTCTCGAGCGGCGGACGCGTGCTGCCCTGCCAGGTCACCGGCTCCTCCTTCAGCAGCAGCGAGAGCAGGTCGAGACGCTCTTCGAACAGCTCCTCGTACTGACGCAGATCGAAGCCGAACAGCGGGAACGACTCGACGAACGACCCGCGTCCGGCGACGATCTCGGCCCTCCCGCTGGAGACGGCGTCGAGTGTGGAGAAGCGCTCGAATACGCGCACCGGATCGTCGGAGCTGAGCACGGTCACGGCCGAGCCGAGCCGGATGCGCTCGGTTCGCGCAGCGATGGCGGAGAGAACGATCTCGGGGCTCGAGACGGCGAAGTCGGGGCGGTGGTGCTCTCCCAGGCCGAAGAAGTCCAGTCCCGCCCGGTCGGCCAGCTCGGCCTCCTCGATGATGTCGCGGATCACCTGCGGATGCGGGACGGCTTCGCCGTCGGCGTCCTCGGTGACTCCCCCGAAGGTGTCGAGCCCGAATTCGATGTCAGTCATGCCGACAGGAACCGTCTGTCACGAAGATTCATTCCGGTGAATGCAATGTGCGGATATGCAGAAGGCCCTCCGAGATCTCGGAGGGCCTTCTGTGTCGCTGTGACCCCAGCGGGATTCGAACCCGCGTTACCGCCGTGAGAGGGCGGCGTACTAGGCCGCTATACGATGGGGCCGTTCGGCCCTGAGGGCCGATCTGGCAACCGTGCAAGTCTGTCACGCTGCGCGCCGACCGTCCAAATCGGCCCGCAGTCGTCCGCATCACGGGCGTGTCGCATCGGCCGACTTGCCCGGAGAGGACCGGCGGAGTTTACTTCGGTCATGCGCATCACGAAGTACGAACACGCAGCACTGCGCGTGGATGAGGCCAACGCGACCCTTCTGATCGATCCGGGTTCGTTCACCACCCCGCCCGACGATCTCAGCGGGATCGTGGCCGTTGTGATCACGCACGAGCATCCCGACCACTGGACCTCTTCCCACCTCGACCGGGTTCTTCGTGCCGCACCCGGCACGCCGATCTTCAGCACAGCAGGCGTAGCGGCCGCCGCGCCCGGTTACGAGATCACCGTCGTGTCGCCTGGTGACGAGGTGACGGTCGGCGGATTCACCCTGCAGTTCTTCGGGGGTCGGCATGCCGTGATCCACGAGAGCATGCCGGTGGTCGATAATCTCGCGGTGCTCGTCAACGACGAGCTGTACTATCCCGGAGACTCCTACGCGATCCCCGAGGGGATCGAGGTGCGCACCCTCGCTGCACCGCTCGGTGCTCCCTGGCTGAAGATCGGCGAGGCCATGGACTTCGTGCTCGCGGTCGCGCCGCGACGATGCTTCGGCACGCACGACATGACCCTGTCGACGGTCGGGCGCGACATGCACCGCCAGCGCCTGCAATGGGCTACCGAGCAGGGCGGCGGAACGTTCTTCGAGCTCGACCCGACCGAGAGCCTCGACGTCTGACTCCGGCCTTGGACGTTTGACGCAACGCCTCGACGTCTTCCGCAACGCCTCGACGTCTGGATCAGTGCCGCTCCGCCTTCACAGCCCGGCCTGAGCCGCCCGCCCCCGCAGATCGCGTGCAAGATCGTCACGCGACTCGATCACCAGGCGTCGGAGTGCGCCGGGCGCATCGGCGTTCTGATCCAGCCAGGCGTCGACGGCATCGGTGCTCTCGCTCGCGGGGAAGAGACCCAGCACGAGACGCTGCGCCAGCTCGATGCTGCGCTCGGCCCAGGCTCCCCGGATGCGCTCGAAGTACTGCGCGTCGAAACGGGCGATGAGATCGCGACGCCCACCGGCCCGGAATCCGGAGATCGTGGCGTCGAGGTGGTCGTTGCTCAGGTCGAGGTCGTTCCACGCCGACTCCCATGCCGCGGCGCGGGTCGACGCGTCGGGTCGGGACGCCAGTGCACGGATCTCGGCCGTGCGGCCGGCGGCCGTGTCGTCGGCGGCATGCTCGGCGGCGATCGCCTCGGCATCCGCAAGCCCTGTGGTCGCGAGCGCGGTGAGCAGAAGCCAGCGCAGGTCGGCGTCCATCGGCAGCCCCTGCGGTGCGTCTCCGTCGAGGATGGCGCGCACGTCGGCGGCCCGGGAATCGTCGAACGACGATGCGGCGGCGAAGGCCCGTGCCCATGCGAGCTGAGCGTCGCTGCCGGAGTCGGCGCTCTGCAGTGCCGCCCAGGTCGAGTCGACCCACGAACGGCGCTGCCGGGCGCGCTCGTCGTCGACGACGTAGTGCCCGATCGCGAACGCGGCGTTCAGCAGCGTCGCACTCAGCAGTGCGACGTTCGGCTCGGCGGGCGCGTGCGCCCGCACGATCTCGAGATAGCTGGTGGCGGCCAGCTCGCCGTCTCGTGTGGCGTTCCACAGTGACGACCAGATGAGGCCGCGGGCGAGGTCGTCCGACATGGTCGACAGCGACGCGGCGACCGTGCTGAGCGAGCGCTCGTCGAGTCGCACCTTGGCGTAGGTCAGGTCTTCGTCGTTGAGCAGGATGAGGTCGGCATCCGGGATCTGCACCTCGGTGCGCTCCTGGTCGACGGTCACCTCGATGCGCTCGCGCAGGGCGAGCGCGCCGTCGACGACGTCGTACAGCCCGACGCGCAGCCGGTGCGGGCGGGGGGCGACCTCCCCGCTGTCCTGCACGATGACGCGTCGCCCCTCGGCATCCGTCTCGAGCCACAGAGCCGAGACACCGCTGGTCTCGAGCCACGACCGCGACCAGTCGCGCAGGGGCTGGCCGGAGGCCGCCTCCAGCTGGTCGAGGAGGTCTCCCAGGGTCGTGTTGCCGAACGCGTGCGCGGCGAAGTAGCGGCGGGCGCCCTCGAAGAACGCCTCCTCTCCGACGAACGCCACCAGCTGCTTGAGCACGGAGGCGCCCTTCGCGTAGGTGATTCCGTCGAAGTTCAGCTTCGCCGCTTCGAGATCGGGGATGTCGGCGACGATGGGGTGGGTGGTGGGGAGCTGGTCCTGCCGGTACGCCCAGGTCTTGCGGCTGTTCGCGAACCGGGCCCACGCGTCGGTGAAGCGCGTGGCTGCGGCCGAGGCGTGAGTGCCCATGTAGTCGGCGAAGGACTCCTTGAGCCACAGGTCGTCCCACCAGCGCATGGTCACGAGGTCGCCGAACCACATGTGCGCCATCTCGTGCAGAATCGTGTTGGCGCGCGCGCCGCGCTGAGCGTCGGTCGCCGCTCCCCTGCTGATGTAGGCCTCGGTGAAGGTGACCAGACCCGGGTTCTCCATCGCACCGAGGTTGTACTCGGGCACGAAGATCTGGTCGTACTTGCCCCACGGATAGGGATACGCGAACACGTCGGTGAAGAAGTCGAGCCCCTGGCGGGTGACCTCGAGGATCTCGTCTGCTTCGAGGTGCTCGGCGAGGGACGCGCGACACAGCACGCCGAGGGTGATCCGCTGGTCGTCCCGCATCCACTCGCCGTCGATCCGGGCGTAGGGCCCGGCCGCGACCGACGTGATGAAGCTCGAGATGGGCAGCGTGGGGGCGAACTCGACCGTCTGCACGCCGATGCCGGAGACCACGTGCGCGGGCGACTGGTTCGACAGCACGTGCCAGCCGGCGGGAGCGACCACCCGGAAGGTGTAAGCGGCCTTGAGGTCGGGCTGCTCGAAGCACGCCATCACCCGGCGCGAGTCGGCCGGCTCGTACTGCGTGTAGAGATACGTCTCGCCGTCGACGGGGTCGTGGAAGCGGTGCATGCCCTCGCCCGAGCGACTGTACGCCGCGACAGCCTCTACGCGGACGACGTGCGAGCCGCCGAGGCCGTCGAGCTGGATGCGAGCGCCGTCCCAGCGCACCTCCCGCTCGTCACCATCGACGACGACTCGGTCGACGGATTCCCCGATGAAGTCCAGCCACGTCTCGGCCTCGGTGGCGTCGAAGGTGAGCGTCGTCACCGTGGGGAATCCGGTGCGAGCGCGTTCGGGCGCACCGGCGAGGTCGAGTTCGACGCGCACCTCGCGCAGCGCGATCGACGCTGCGCGACGGGAGGCCTCGTCGCGGGACAGGTTGGCAGAGCTCATTCCTCCATCGTGTCATGTCGCGGCAGCCGTCGCAGTGGCCTGCGCCGAGAGCGCAACCCCCTTTCCGTGCGGATCCAGTGACGCGAGCCTGGTTCGGGTACCCCACGTGAGAAGGAGTGAACATGACCGACGAGAACACCCCCGACCAGCTGACCTTCCAGAACCCCGTGGATCGTTTCCCCTCGATCACCCCGCCGAAGCAGGATCAGCCCGAGCCGGGCCTCGACGCCGAGCTGAAGCCGAAGGCCGACCGAGGAGAGCAGTCCTACCGCGGAACCGGGCGGCTCGAGGGGCGTCGTGCCCTGATCACCGGTTCCGACTCCGGGATCGGCGCGGCCGTGGCCATCGCGTTCGCCCGCGAAGGTGCCGACGTCGCGCTGTCGTACCTGCCGGAAGAGGAGGAGGACGCGCAGCATGTGAAGGCCGTGATTGAGGAATGCGGGCGTCGGGCGTTCCTCTTCCCGGGAGACCTCACCGACCGCGATTTCTGCGCCGAGCTCGTCGAGAAGGCGGTGCAGGCCCTCGGCGGCCTCGATGCCCTGGTGAACAACGCCGGCAAGCAGATCGCCGTCGAGGACATCGCCGACCTCAGCGACGAGCAGGTCACCGAGACGTTCACGACGAACATCGTCGCGATGTTCCGGATCTCGCAGGCGGCCCTGACGCACATGCCCGCCGGGTCCACGATCGTGAACACCACCTCGATCCAGGCGTACGAGCCTTCGCCGCACCTGCTGGATTACGCCTCGACCAAGGCCGCGATCAACAACTTCACGAAGGGTCTTGCGCAGCAGGTCGCGGGCAGGGGCATCCGTGTGAACGCGGTCGCGCCCGGTCCGATCTGGACGCCCCTGCAGGTCTCGGACGGCCAGCCGAAGGACGCGCTGCCGGAGTTCGGCAAGAGCACTCCGCTCGGTCGCGCCGGTCAGCCCACCGAGCTCGCCCCGGCCTACGTGTTCCTCACCTCGCCGGAGTCGAGCTACGTGCTGGCCGAGACCCTGAACGTGAACGGCGGCATGCCCACGCCGTGAGCACGCGCGATGTCGCCGGTGCGGATCACGCCGTGGTGCGCACCGGCGCCTTCGCGAGCGCCTGCTCGAGGTCGGCGAGCAGGTCGTCGACGTTCTCGAGCCCGATGGACAGCCGCACGACATCGGCCCCCGGTCGTGCCTCCGGTGCGACCGGACGATGGGTGAGCGCGGCCGGATGCTGGATCAGCGAGTCCACGCCGCCGAGGGACACCGCGTGGGTGAACAGGCGCACGGCTCCGGTGAGCGCCTCCGCCGCGGCGTAACCGCCGGCGAGGCGGATGGCGATCATCGCTCCCCCACCGCGCATCTGCCGTCCGATCAGCCCCCGCTCGTCGCCGAACTCCGGGTACAGCACCTCGCTGACGGCCGGATTCTGCTGCAGGGCGTGAGCGAGCGAGCGGGCGGTGCTCTGCTGCGCGTGGATGCGCATGGGCAGTGTGGCGAGGCCTCGATGCAGCAGATACGCGCCGAGCGGATGCAGCAGCGCGCCCGTGATCGCGCGCACTCGCCGCAGCGCCTGAGCGGTCTGCTCGCTGCACGAGATCACGCCGGCGATGACATCGCCGTGACCGCCGATGTACTTCGTCGCGCTGTGCATCGACATGGTCGCGCCGAGGTCGAGCGGGTTCTGCAGCAGCGGGGTAGCGAACGTGTTGTCGACGAGTACGGGGACGCCGCCCGACTGCGCCACGACGGCGGCGATGTCGACGAGGTCCAGCGTCGGGTTCGCAGGCGTCTCGAGCACGATCATGCCGGTGTCCTGGCGGATGCTCGCCGACACCTCGTGCTCGTCGCAGAAGGTGACCTCGGCCCCCAGCAGGCCCGAGTCGAGCAGATGATCGGTGCCGCCGTACAGGGGCCGCACCGCGACGATGTGGCGCTTGCCGACGGCGGTCGTGTGAGCGAGGATCGCGGCGGTCATGGCCGCCATCCCCGAGCCGAAGGCGACGGATGCCTCGGAGTGCTCGAGCTCGGACAGCGCCTCCTCGAAGCGCGCCACCGTGGGGTTCCACAGCCGGGCGTACACGTTGCCGCCGTCGGGCAGCGGATGGCCGCCGGTCGCCATCGACTCGTACGAGTCGCCGCCGTGCAGGATGTCGGGCAGCGGGTTCGTCGACGACAGGTCGATGGGCGCGGCGTGGACGCCGAGGGCGCCGAAGTCGGCGCGGCCTGCGTGGACGGCAACGGTGTCGGGGTGCAGCGGCATGTCGGGCATGCCGTAGATCCTGCTCTCATCTCGCATCCCAGTCCAGCCTCATTGTCGAAGAATGACACCGAACACGCGTATGTTGTTCGCAGAGCAATTCGCCGTGAGACTCAGGAGCACAAGTTGGCGGCAGCACAGCACGGCCTCGTCGACGAGCTCGACCTGCGCATTCTGGCGGCGCTGATCGAGGCCCCCGACGCCCCGATCAAAGAGCTCGCGCTGGAGCTGGGCATCCCCGCATCCACCTGCGCCTTCCGGCTGCGTACCCTGCGCAGTCGCGGAGTGATCACGGGCTCACGCCTCGAGATCGATCCGGCGAGTGTCGGCGCTCCGGTGCAGGCCATGATCCGCGTGCGCCTCGGCACCCACAGCAGGGACGGCGTGGAGGCGCTCTTCGACGCCCTCGCGACGACCCGGGGTGTGCTGCAGGTCTTCCACATCGCCGGGGCCGACGACTTCCTCGTGCACGTGGCCGTGGCCGATGCCGCCGCGCTGCGCGACATCGTGCTCGAGCGCATCACGGTGCACGACATCGTGCGGGCGACCGAGACGCAGCTGGTCTTCGAGCTGCGCGAGGGTGCGGGCGTCCTACCGCGTCGGTGAGCTCAGCGCTCCGCCGCGATCTCGTCGGGACGATCTGCGACGGGCTCTCCGGCGAAGCGACGGGTGCTGAGCCACAGGATCACGCCCACGGCCAGCAGGATCGCCGCGAAGAGCCAGACGATCGGGCGCTGCTGGCTCAGCAGCACCAGGCACGAGATCACGCCGAGCACCGGCACGAACGTCCACACCCGGAAGTGCTCGTGCTGCACCCTATCACGGCGCAGCACCAGAACCGACACGTTGGCGCTGATGAAGACCAGCAGCAGAAGCAGCACGACGGTCTCGGCGAGAGTCGCGAGGTCGCCGACCAGCGTCAGCAGCATCGCCACCACGGTCGTCGATGCGATCGCCACCCACGGGGTGCGCCGCCGCGGCAGCACCCGCCCCAGCGGTGCGGGGAGCAGACCCTGCTCGGCCATGCCGAACGCGAGCCGGCTGGCCATGATCATCGTCAGCAGAGCACCGTTGGCGACGGCGATCAGAGCGATGAGGCTGAACAGCCACGACGGCACGCTGACCCCGGTCGCCTCGACGACCGCCAGCAGGGGACCCGTCGACTTCTGCAGCTCGTCGGTCGGCAGGGCTGCAGCACTCGCGACGCCCACAAGCACGTAGACCACACCGGCGGTGACCAGGGCGCCGAACAGCGCCCGCGGATACACCCGACTGGGCCGCTTCACCTCTTCGATCACGTTCGCCGAGGTCTCGAACCCCACGAACGAGTAGTAGGCGACGATCGCGCCGCCCAGCACCGCGCCGGCGACGCCGACCCCCTCGGGCAGCTCGGTCGCTCGGCCGAGGTCTCCCCCACCCCCTCCGACGTATATGGCCACGACGACGATCACGATCACGAGTCCGGAGAGCTCGATGGCCGTCATCACGAGATTCGTGCCCATGGATTCGCGGATGCCTCTCGCGTTGAGCAGTCCCACGAGAACGAGGAACACCATCGCCGCAGGGATCACCGGCACGTCGATGAAGGTGGCCAGGTAGTCGCCCGAGAACGCGATGGCGAGGCCCGCCGCGCTCACCACGCCGGCCGCGAGCATGCTGAACCCGACCAGGAACGACAGCAGGGGGCTGCGGAACGCGCGCTCGGCGAACACGGCCGCTCCCCCGGCCCGCGGATACTTGGTCACCAGCTCGGCGTACGAGCCCGCGGTGAGCAGCGCCAGCAGCAGCGCGACGATCAGGGGTGCCCACAGCATGCCGCCCGCGCTCTCGGACAGCACACCCATGAGGGCGTAGATCCCCGCGCCCAGCACATCGCCGAGGATGAAGGCGAACAGCATCGGGCCGCTGATCGCGCGGCGCAGGCGGGGAGAGCTCTCGGTGGTGTCCATCCCCCGACGCTACGGAGAGTGCGCCGCCGGCGCACCCCCTTGACACCTGCTCGGCTGCACCGATAGCCGCACGGGCGGCCGGGGCTCAGGCCGTCGCGTCGGCCTCGCGACGAGGCAGCACCCAGCCCGCACGCGGGAAGTGGCACGTGTAGCCGTTCGGGTACCGCACGAGGTAGTCCTGATGCTCGGGCTCGGCCTCCCAGAACGGCGCGGCGGGCTCAATGGTCGTGACGGCTGGGCCCGGCCATAGACCCGAGGCATCGACATCCGCGATGGTCTCGCGCGCCACGCGCTCTTGTTCGGCGTCGAGGGGGAAGATCGCCGAGCGATAGCTGGTGCCGATGTCGTTGCCCTGGCGGTTCAGGGTCGAGGGGTCGTGGATCTGGAAGAAGAAGGCCAGGATGTCGCGATACGTGGTCTGCGCAGGGTCGTAGACGATCTCGAGCGCCTCTGCGTGACCGGGGTGGTTGCGATAGGTGGCGTGATCGTTCTCACCGCCGGTGTACCCGACCCGCGTGGCGAGAACACCGGGCTGGCGACGCACCAGATCCTCACATACCCCAGAAACAGCCGCCCGCGAGCACCGCCGTCTCAGCGCCGTCGCGGCGGGTGATCTCTCCGGTGTCGCTGGTTCCGCTGGTCATGCTCGTCTCCTCTTGATCGAATCCGGATGCCCGGGTCTTCCATTCTGCCCTCGTCGGGCCTGCCGAGGGCCGGTCTCGGCGCCGACTGCCCGGGAATGCAGGGCTCGGCGTCTAGGTTGGTGCTGAGAGCCGCACGGCGGCGGGTCCCGGCATCCGAGGAGAGAAATGCGCCCCTATCTCGACAAGTCCGCTCCCGAGGTCTGGAAGGCCGCGGGCGACTACTCTCGCGCTGTGGCAGGCGAAGCCGAGCGCCGCGGCCTGACGCTGCAGGAGAGCGAGTTCATCAAGATCCGCACCTCTCAGCTGAACGCCTGCGCGTTCTGCCTCGATCTGCACACGCGCGAGGCCCGAAGCGCCGGAATCCCGCAGCAGAAGATCGATCTTCTGCCGGCATGGCGTGACACGAGCCTCTTCTCTGAGCGAGAGAACGCGGTGCTGGCGATCGCGGAGGCTGCGACCCGTCTGCCGCTCACGGAGGAGTCGAAGGCCGATCTGTCAGGTGCTCATGCCGTTCTCGGCGACGAGGCGTTCGCCGCCGCGGAATGGGTTGCGCTGACCATCAACATGTTCAACAGGATCTCGATCCTCAGCGAGCATCCGGTGCGCCCACGCAACGACAACGGAAAGGTGCTGTCATGACCGAGGAGCGATTTGAAGTCCGCGAGGTTCCCGACCAGTCGCACTACGTGCTGATCGACCGCGGGCCGGACGGCACGCTGTCGGATGAGATCGGCGAGGTGTCGTACGCCGACGTGGGCGACGAGCGGGTGCTGTACCACACCGGCGTCTCTGAGGCGTACAGCGGGAAGGGGCTGGGGTCGAAGCTGGTGCGCGCCGTCGTCGACGACATCGTAGCCGCCGGCAAACGCATCGTCCCGGTCTGCCCCTATGTCGCGGCGTGGCTTCCCAAGCATCCGCAGTACGCCGATCACGTCGTCGAGCGCCGCAGCGAGCACGGCGCGGCGGTCAAGGCTCTGACCGACTGAGAGGCATGATCATGATCATCGCCGCGCTCGTCCTCGCCGCTCTGGCGGCGCTGCTGCACGTCTACATCTTCTACATGGAGTCGATCGCGTGGACCAGTCCACGGGTGCGCTCGACCTTCGGCACCTCGCTGGAGGAGGCGCAGGCGACGAAGGAGATGGCGTACAACCAGGGGTTCTACAACCTGTTCCTCGCGCTGATCACCGCGATCGGCATCGCGCTCATCGTCAACGGAGCCGCAGACGCGGGAGCCGCGCTCGTCTACGCCGGTGCCGGCTCGATGGCCGCCGCCGCGACGGTGCTCTTCGCCTCCAGCAGTGACAAGCGCGGCGCCGCGCTGACGCAGGGCGTGCTGCCGCTGCTGACCGTCATCTCCCTGACGATCGGTCTCGCGCTGCGGGGTTGAGCTACTCGCGCGGGCGCAGCCGCACCGTCGGCAGCGGCGGAGCCGGCAGCGGGGCGAGCTGACCGTCGGGATAGGGACCGAACAGCGCAGGCTTCCCCATATCGCGCGGGTCGGCGCTCTCGAACCCGAGCTCCGCCTGGTAGCGCCGGCGGAACTCCTCGATCTCGTCGTGGCTGCGCCCGATGAAGTTCCACCACATCACGATCTGCTCGCCCAGCGGCACGCCGCCCAGCAGGATCACGCGCGCGCCCTCGGGTCCCGCGGTGATCTGCATCGTGTCAGCGCCGGTGGGCACGTAGCCGAGCTCGCGATGCTGCACTGCGGCGTCGTTGACGGCGATGGATCCGGTCTCGGCGAGGGCCGCGTGCTCGAAGTCGCGACGAACCGGCAGCGTGACACTCGCGCCGGGTTCGAGAAGAAGCTCGGCACCGAGCATGTCCGGGGTTCGTGTGTCGACCGGCGAGATGGAGCCGAGCAGCGAGCCGATGAACACCCGGATGCTCGCGCCGGGCCGTTCGACGCACTCGGGCACGTAGTGCGCGAAGCCGTGCTCGGAGAACCTGGTGGCATCCGGGAGGGCATACCAGAGCTGCACTCCGTGCAGCACCGTCGTCTCGGGGGTGCTGATCTCCTGATGGGTGATCCCCTGACCCGCGATCATGAGGTTGAGCTCACCCGGGAGCACCGCTGCCGCGACGCCGTTCGAGTCGAGGTGGTCGATGCGCCCGGTGAAGAGCCACGACACCGTGGCGAGTCCGGTGTGCGGATGCCGCGGCACCTTCATGCCGCCTGTCTCGGCGACGTCATCCGGGCCGTAGTGATCGAGAAAGCACCACGCGCCGACGAGCGAGCGGCGCTTCTGCGGAAGGGTGCGGTAGACCGTCATCGCCCGGATGCCGCCGAGCGGCACCTCACGAGGTGTGAGCACCTCCACCGCGGTGCACGGCTCGCCCGGGTCGAGAACGCTCAGCGGCGGGTTCTTCTCGAGGTTGGTCATCGCGGCTCCTGAGTCTGTTGCGACTGCGTGCGGGATGCAGTCAGCGTAGCCGCGATCCACATGAATGGGTCCCTGGGCGGTGCAGCCGCGACGGCGGCACATCGGATGCCGCGAGGTCAACCCCCTCCTCGGCGCAGGGCTCAGCGCCGACTCTGGGGAGATGACGTGGGCATGATCCGCCCACCAGACGTCAGGAGGCGAGATGAGCACACCCAATTCGGATCCTCGTGACCGCGAAGCCGCAGCCGTGTCCGCCGAGCGAGGACCCACCCAGCGCGAAGAGGCGCTGGAGCGGGAGCAGGAGCGGTTCGGCGGCTTCAAGTGGGGATCGGCCTTCTTCGGCTGGCTCACGGCGACCGGCACGGCGGTTCTGCTGACGGCGCTTCTGGGTGCGGTCGGGGCCGGCCTCGGTCTCGGTGTCACCGAGGGCGACGTCGAAGACGCCGCGCAGGAGATCGGGGCGAATGCTCAGACGGTCACCATCATCGGCGCGATCGCCCTGGCCGTCCTGCTGTTCATCGCCTACTACTGCGGCGGCTACGTCGCCGGTCGGATGGCACGGTTCTCCGGGGCGAAGCAGGGCCTGGCCGTCTGGATCTGGGCCATCGTCATCGCGATCGTGGTGGCCGTCATCGCCGCGGTGGCCGGTTCGCAGTTCAATGTGCTCGGTCAGCTGAACAGCTTCCCCCGCATCCCCGTGGATGAGGGCAGCCTGACTGTCACCGGCATCGTCACCGCGATCGTCGTGGCTCTGGTCAGTCTGGGCGGCGCGATCCTCGGCGGCATCGGCGGAATGCGCTACCACCGCCGGGTCGACCGCGTAGGACTCGGACGCTGAACCGCCGGCGACAGAGAGAGGACAACCCATGATCGAGGCACACAGGATCAACAGCCTGTTCGACGCGGACGTCGTCGACGCAGACGGATCGAGGATCGGCACGGTGAAGCATGTGTACGTCGATCCGGAAGGCGGTCAGCCGCTGTTCGCCGGTGTCGCCACCGGCTGGTTCGGCAGATCGGAGTCGTTCGTGCCGCTGCGCGACGCCGACTTCGACGGCGAGACGCTGCACGTGCAGCACGATAAGGACACGGTCAAGCACGCGCCCCGCATCGATGCCGACGGTGCTCTGACCGACGACGACATCGATCGCATCCACGACTACTACGACGACAGCGACTCCGACACGCGCGATGCCGCCTCGGTCGAGTCCGCCGCTGTGGACCAGCGACCCGCGCGCAAGCGGATCCGCGTGCACAGGTACGTCATCACGGACCAGCGGACGGCCACCGCTTCTGCCACGCAGCACGACGCAGCGTCGGATCGTGGCCGGGTCGTCGACGAGACACGGTACGAGACGGTCGAGGACCCGGGTCCGGACCGGCTCGACGAATCGCGAGTGAGCGCAGCGGACGAGTCGCGCGATCGCGGAGGCGACGAGCTGCGGCGCCATCGCGAGTGAGCGCGACGGCGCCGCAGGGCGACTCGGCATATCGCTGTCAGTCGTCGATGTCGCTGAGCAGGTCTTTCAGAGCCTTCTCGATCGACGTGTGATCGTACTTGCCCGCCCTGCTCTCGGCCGAGATCACCGCGCACCGGTGCAGACGGCGGAAGTCGCCGTACGGAAAGCTGTACCGGCCCTTCGTGCCCTCGGTGGCGCTGGTGTCCTCGCCCAGATGCCAGAGCGCGAACTCGTCCATGCCGCGCTTGTCGATGAACGCGTTCTCATCGTCCGTGCTCGGCGCATGCTCGCTCCAGTCGTCGCGTTGGTCTCGGACGACGTCGCCCTTGCGCAGCAGTCCTCGGGCGTGCTCGAGAGCCTTCTTGTTCAGCTGGGTGGCCATGGTCTTCTCCCCTTCGCTCGTGCGTGCCTGCTCCACATTGCGACAGCGGGGCGGCGACCCGAAGGCCCTGGCGGGTGCGGAGGACGGATGCTAGGCACGCGGCGCGCATTCGATCCGATCCGGTTCTGACTCCGAACCACTCATCAAGCGGCCCTCGGGGCCGATCGGAGGATCGGGGAGCAATGTCGAAGCAGAATCGTCAGGGCACGTTCATCGTCTTCGCCGCGATCGCGGGAGTGGTCAGTGGTCTGGTGTTCCTCGCGGCGGCAGAGCTGTCGGCGCTGCTGGTCGCCAGGGATGCGAGTCCGGTGCTGGCGGTGGGCTCGTTCGTCATCGACGTCGTGCCGCAGCCGCTGAAGGAGTTCGCCATCTCGACGTTCGGGGAGTTCGACAAGATCGCGCTGCTGATCGGACTGGGACTCGCAGTGGTCATCGCATCGTCCGTGGCCGGCATCCTGCAGCTCGTCCGGCCCCCTCTCGGCGTGATCGCACTCGGCATCGCCGGGACGCTGTCGGTGGCCGCGACCACGACGCGCGCGGGAGTCACCCCGCTCGCGTTCCTCCCGCCGGTGATCGGCGCGGTCGCGGGATGCGTCGCTCTCATCTTCCTCTGCAAGCGGCTCATATCCTGGCAGCGTGCGGCCGTCGCCCCCGAGGCAGGAGCCGCCCCAGCAGACGGTGTGACCATCGACAGGCGACGGTTCTTCGCTCTCGCCGGGATCGCCGGGGCATCCGCGCTGATCGTCGGGATCACGGCCCGCGCAGTGAACGCGGCGACCGCATCCGTCGCGGCGATCCGCAAGGGGCTTCGCCTGCCTGCACCCCGATCCTCGGTGACGATCCCCGAGGGAGCCGAGCTCGAGGTCCCCGGGATCACACCGCTGTTCACCCCCAACTCGGACTTCTACCGGGTCGACACCGCCCTCACCGTGCCCACAGTGGACCCGGCCACGTGGCGGCTGGTGATCGACGGCATGGTCGACAAGCGGGTCGAACTCACGTTCGACCAGCTGGTGGAGGTGGGGCTGGACGAGTACGCGATCACCCTGACCTGCGTGTCGAACGTGGTCGGTGGCGAACTGGTCGGGAATGCGATGTGGCTCGGGGTGCCGATCCGCGATGTGCTGCAGCTGGCCGGCCCGCATACCGACGCCGACATGGTGCTCTCCCGCAGCGTCGACGGCTACACCGCGAGCACGCCTCTGTCGGCGCTCACCGACGAGGGGCTCGACGCGATCTTCGCCGTCGGCATGAACGGTGAGCCGCTGCCGCTCGAGCACGGATTCCCGGTCCGCATGGTGGTGCCCGGACTGTACGGATATGTCTCGGCGACGAAATGGGTGACCGAGCTCAAGGTCACGACGTTCGAGAAGGACGAGGCGTACTGGACGCCGCGCGGCTACAGCGCAGAGGCGCCCATCAAGTTCTCGTCGCGCATCGACACGCCGAAGATCGGCAAGCGCGTCGCCGCCGGACGCATCCCGATCGCCGGTGTGGCGTGGGCGCAGACCGTGGGCATCGAGGCCGTCGAAGTGCGCATCGACGACGGCGATTGGCAGCGAGCGGACCTGTCGACCCCGATCAACACCGACACCTGGGTGCAGTGGATGCTGGAGTGGGATGCCACCCCGGGAACCCACTACGTCACCGTGCGTGCCATCAACAAGGACGGCGAGATGCAGGTCGAGGAGAGCGCGCCGATCGCGCCGGACGGATCCACAGGCTGGCAGCGATCCCTGATCGCCGTGAGCTGAGACTCGCGCGTCGGAGAAACAGAGAACCCCCGCCTGAGCGGGGGTTTTTCTTTGCTGGGGTACCTGGACTCGAACCAAGAACAACTGAGAGCCACCTGGCCCGTCCGGACGAAGCCCCGAATCGGTAGAGTTCCCCGTAATTTCAGGGATCTCATGGGGTCGAGTCTACCGCGGGCTACCGACAGCTACGCAGTGATTCGTGCTGATTCGCGCCACTCGGAAGGGTTTTTGGTCACCAATCTGGTCACCAGATCAGGTGCCGCGGGGTCCGGCAGAAACCGTCACAGTTCCGCCCTACCCATAGCCGATTCGGTCGGCTCAGACGGTGCGCCGGATGCCGTGTTCCAATTCCGTTCGACGGGGCTCCACAAGGCCTTGGCGTCGAGCCCGTCCAGCGCCGGGTCGACGAAGTCGGCAGCCGCAGCAACGGTGTCAGAGAACCTCTCCGGCAGACTCGCGCCCGCCTCGCCGAGCCCCTTCCGGTAGGCGACATAGGTTGAGTCTCGGAGCACTGCGAGCCCCTCGGTGGCCTGCGCTAACGGAATCAACGTGGTCCCGCGGAAAGTTGCGGTCGCCGTGAGCGCGTCACGCAGTTCCCCGCACTGGAGAGCCTGTGTGCCGGTCAAGAGATGGATGTCAGCGAAGTCACGCACGCGCGTATTCGCTCGTCCCAGTTCGATCGCGGTGACGAGTTTCTCCGCGAGCACCGTCTCGATCGGGTAGCCCAGGATGCGGATCGGCGGAGCGTCCGGCCGCAGCGACGGCAGCTCAACTGTTCGCGGGGCCGGCGTGACGGGGTCGCCGAAGTTGATGTCGAGCCGCAGCTTGACCTGCGCTGTCGCGAGCCGTGCCGTCATCGTCACCCGCACGCCGGAATACAGCGCGTCATCGCGAATCACCGCAGTGGTGACCGTGTCGGGCAGGAACTCCACGCCGTCGTCTGGGTCTTCGATCGCGGCGATGTCAGCGACGCGGCGGGCGACGGTCTTCTCGTCGGAGGCCATGTTGCGCGCGAGGGCGTCGGCGTCGACCGTGGGACGGCGGGTGCCGAACGAAGCCAGCAACATCCCGCCCTTCAGGATGAAGTCCTCGGCGTACGATGAGCGCGACATCCGCGACAGCCAGCGCTCGACGATGTACATCGTGAGCAGTTCCTGCGTGCCACGGTTCTGGCGGCGAGCCTGGTTCTGCAGGTCGAGGTATGCGCGCCCTGCGGTGCTCCCTCGCGTGGGGCGACTCATCGGGCACTCGCAACATCGAGCGCAGCACGCATCGGCCCGAACGTCCCCAGCGCCTCCGCGTACTCCAGCAGCAGTGCCGGTTTCGAGTTCGACGCCGCCAGGTATCGGTGAAGCGCGGCGTGCGCAATCGGCTCGCCAAGGCGTCTCCGAAATCTCACGAGATCCACTACCGTCCTCGCCGCGTCGTAGATGCGCACTGACTCCCCCGGCCCCGCCTCGAACGCGGTCACACCGAGTTCAAACGTGGCCTCCTCGAAGCGAAACACCATCACGGGCGGGTAAGCGATCACCGGCGCATGCGACCGCTTGGGCACAGCGATCTGCACCGACGCCGGCATCTCGTCCGTCAGGTCGTGGATCGCTGCCGCGGAGATACAGCACACGATCGCGCGAGGAGCGCGGTGCGCCACTGCGATCATGTCGGGGTACGACGCCGGGGGCGCGTCCGCTCGACGGAAGACCCCGCGCGAGAGTTCGATGATCTGCCCGCCATCTCGCCAGGCATAGAGGTCTCGCGGATGCACACCGTGCGCCCGCGAGGTCTCCGTCGTGAACGTCGACGGGAGCGACTCGTCCAACCCCTTCATGGATACAATGCTTGCACAGGCCGCTCAACTATGTGCGTTTTTTATCCATCTCGGGCCACGCGCTCTTCCTGCACTGCATCTGCACGCATCACAATAGTCGCAGCCGCAAGACCAGCCGCATGCTCCTCATCGACGAATCGTTCGGCGAGCGTCGCGCGAGCCAGGTCCGCCGGCAGGGCAACGGAAAACTTCAGCCCCTCGACAGCTTGCGGGGCGATGTAAGGGACCACACCGTCCAGAAGGACAGCACGCATGCTGTTTACATCGAAGGCAGCAGTAAAGCGCATGTACTCGTTGGTGGAGCGCGTTTCGAACTCAATGGGAAGGGCCGCCGCCAGGGTCTCATGCGCCCGGAGCCCGCCCATGCTCCAGAACGTAATCTCGTTCGCGCCCCGAGTGAGGACGGGGCCCGCACTGTCGACGCGGGATTCCCACATTTCTCTCGCTGCGATGAGGGTCCTCACGGCCCTCTCGGTGAGTTGCACCGGCGGGTCGGCACCGAGCATGACGTCACGTCGGGCGCGCACCATCTCGTAGGACTCAGGCAGCGGCTCTGACGACCAGCGCACGCGGCCGCGGTCGACCTCCGGCTCGACGTCGACGCGGTGTCGCTCCCAGTCGATCGCGACAACTCGCCAAGCATTGCCGGCAAGCAGAATCGGTTTCTCGCCGCGGATCACCGGCTGGCTGAGCGATAGGGGCGTGACGCCTCCGATCTCCTTGCGACCGTGCAACACGGCAAGTTCGAGGTCCGCGATGAACGTGCTGAGGAGGTCCATGAAGTGACGACCGCCGAAGTTCTTCTCGGCGGCGCGACCGATGAAAAGCCACCCGCCGTCCTCGACAAGAAACTCATTGCCGACGAGGTACTCAAGCACCTCCAAGCCGTCTTCCATCACCGGGCTGCCGGCCCACCACTCGTGCCAGGTCGCGCGCGCGAAGCGGCCTTCCTGCAGCGCGAGTGCGAGGAACTGCTGCGCCGCGAGATGCCGCGGCGAGGGCGGCGGTACTACTGGCTCGACGAAGCCGCCTCCCCACAGGTGCAGCAGGCCCGCAGCCCGCAGAAACGTGTCGTAATCGGTGGTGAGGAA
Organism: Microbacterium sp. nov. GSS16; assembly: GCF_028198145.1. Classification (NCBI taxonomy): domain Bacteria; kingdom Bacillati; phylum Actinomycetota; class Actinomycetes; order Micrococcales; family Microbacteriaceae; genus Microbacterium; species Microbacterium sp. nov. GSS16. The sequence continues at coordinate 2,453,235 of NZ_CP116338.1, forward strand.
CAGCGCGTTGCGGGCCGTGCCAGGCCGACGGCCGGTGCGACCGAGGCGCTGCAAGAAGGACCCGACCGACCGCGGCGAGTCGAGTTGGATCATCCGGTCGAGGTCACCGATGTCGATGCCGAGTTCGAGCGTGGACGTCGACACGATGACGCAGTCCCGAGCCTCGGCAAAAGCTCGCTCGCTCTGGCGCCGCTCGTCGAGCGACAACGAGGAGTGCGAGATGAAGGTCGTGATGCCATGACCGCGCAGCTCGAAGGCAAGCTCCTCCGCCTGCTTCCGCGATTCGCAGAAGACGAGTCGCTTCTCACCGGCGTGGAGTTGCGAGATGACCGTGGAAGCGTTCTCCAGCGTACCGACATAGTCGAGCACGAGCTCCGGTGCAGCGGGCGGGTCACCGGCTGCAACCACCTGCGCGACAACGCCGGTAGCAACGTTGGATCCCTGATACCAGGCGAGCACATCTTCGGGGTTCCCGAGGGTGGCGGACAGGCCGACCCGCTGGATGCGGTGCTCGGCAAGTCGCTGAATGCGTTCGAGCACGGCCACCAGGTGCCACCCTCGATCACCGGCGGCGAAGGAATGGATCTCATCGGCGACGACCGAGCGCAGTCCGCGGAACAGCAGCCGGTGGTCGACCCGCCGGGAGACGAGCATCGCCTCCAAGGATTCGGGGGTGGTGAGCAGGATGTCCGGGGGTTCGCTGAGGATCGCGCGCCGCGCGCTCTCCCCGACGTCGCCGTGCCAGAGCGCCACGCGCCGTCCGAGCCATGCGGTGTACTGCTCGAGGCGCGGCAACAGGTTGTTGAGCAGTGCCTTCAGCGGCGCGACGTAGATGACGGAGAGGCCGCTCCAGCCTTCGACGACCATTCGGGTGAGGATCGGGAACGACGCGGCCTCGGTCTTGCCACCGGCGGTTGGCGCGATGAGCAGGCAGTCCGCGCCGGAGACGACGGGTTGCACGGCCGCCTTCTGCAGCGGGCGGAGATCGGGCCAGCCGAGTGTGTTCGCGACGTGATACTCCAGCGCCGGGGCGAGACCGGACGCCTCAGACATCGAGCTGGATCGCGTCGAGGCCGCCGACTGCGGCGCGTTCGTCATCGTTGAGCTCGCGCGCGGCGATACGGACCGTACCGGCCGCGTCAGGTATGAAGTCGGGGAACTGCTCGATCTTGTCAAGCAGGTCGACGAGCTTCCGCAGGAAGACCCGCGGGGCGATCCCGACTCGTCCCCCGAGCTGCCCTGCGACCCCAGCCGCGAACGCGACGAGGTAGTCGCCAGGGACGAGCGTCATGATCCGTTCTGCGGCGGGGCTGCCGGTCGCATAGATGTCGCGGATGCGTTGACCGAGCTCGATGAGACTCTCCTGCTGGAAGCCAAGCAGTCGCACCTGGGGCGCACGCGGATTGTCCCACCGCGGGTCGCCGGAGAAGTCGACCCCGATTCGGGCGGCGAGCGGAGGCAGGCGCTGGACGCCCTGGGTGCCGTCGTAGAAAGCGGGTGTGCCGGTGATGAGGACATACAGTCCCGGGAATCGCCCGGCATCGATCTCATCGAGGAGCTGGCGGAGTGCGTTCAGCGACTTCTCGCGAACATCGCTGCGGACACGTTGCAGCGTCTCGACCTCGTCGAGCACCAACACGAGCCCCTGGTAGTCGGAATCGCGGAGCACGGCGAGCAGGCCCTGTAGGAATCCGAACGCAGCGAAGTGGTCGATGTCGCCGCGGACCCCGGCGACTCGTCGCACGCTGGCGGCGACCGAGGGCTGCCCGCCGAGCCACGCGACGAGGCCGTCTGCAGTTGGGGTGTCGCCCGCGCGAACTGCGCCGTGGTACCCGCGCAACGCGGCAGCGAAGGCGGGTGCCGTGCGGCTGACGGCGGCGAGCCGCTGTTCCAGCAGTGCATCGGTACGAGTCGCGACCGCTGCGGGGTCGGCCGGATCGGCTCCGGCCGCGATGGCGTCTTCTTCGAGCACGCGGAACCAGCCGTCGATGATGTCGCGGAATGCACTCGGGCCGATTGCCTCGGTGGCAAGGCTCTCGGTGATGCGCCGGTAGACAGTCTCGAGCCGGTGCAGCGGGGTCTCGGTCTCGGAGATCTGCACCTCGGCGGTCGCGAAACCGCGCTGCTTCGCCGTTTCGGTGAGCCACCTGGCGAAGAATGTCTTGCCAGCCCCGTACTCGCCGCGGACTGCTTTGAAGACAGCCCCACCGTCGGCCGTGACATCAAGTTCAGCGAGCAGCGACTCCTGGAAGCGCTCCAGGCCGACCGCCATAACGTCGAGGCCGCGCTGGGGCACGGTCCCGCGCCGGAGGGCGTCGATGATCTCGCGGCGGCGGCGTGGACTGATGTCGACCATCACGCGCCCCCGAGTTCGAACTGCTCGCGCAGCAGCGGCACGTCGAGGAGGACGGTCACACCGTCGGCGTCACGATCAAGGACGGGGTAGCCGTCGACGTTGAGCACCCGGCGGAGCGCGGTGAGCACACCATCGAACGCATACGCCGCAACGCCGAGCTGAACGGCGAGGGTGTCGCGGTGGGCGCGCCCGCCGCCCGCAGCCAGCGTGTCGATGATGGTCCCGACGACGCTGTCCTCGACGGGGTGGCGCCCGGCGAGGTTGCGGCGACCGCGATAGATGCTGCTGGCGATGAGCTTGCCTCCGAGGCTCACCGCGGTGGGTGCAGCTTCCACGATCTCCGGCTCGGGATCGAAGAGGGTCGGCTCTGCTTGGCTCGGCGCCTTGGCGACCTTCGTCCTCGGCTTCGGCTTCGGCGCGGCCGCGACCGGTTGGGCCGGCGGCACGTCACTGCGGTTCGGCTCGTTCCACCAGGTCGGCTCTTGGGGTGGGGCCTCAAACCAACCCGACGGGTCATCGGTGCCGCGAGGCTTGAGCACGAGGATCGGGATCGTCAGCTCGGCAAGCGAGGCGCCGCCGTGATAGCCAGCCTTTTTCGAGGCATACCGGATGCCGTCTGAGACCGCGAGGATGGCCGTCCCGCCGGGCGCGAGCACGCGCGGCCCGCTCACTTCGACCTCGTCCGCCTGGACAGGGCCAGAGGTGGGAACCCTCCACCGCGCCGAGGATTCCGGCACGTTGCGGAGCTCGCTCCCCCGCTCGACGATGTGTCCGTGGTCGGAGGTGAGGATAACAATCCGTCCAGCGGTGTGAGCAGCGGCGAGCAGCGCTTCGAGGTTCGCCACGGATCGAAGCGTCCATCGCAGCGCGTCGACGTCAGCACTCGCGAGGGCGTCGTCGATGGTGTTCAACACCGCGGCCACGATCTTCCTGCTCGGATCGCTGATCGCGTCGGCAACCGCCGGAGGGAGCGCGTAGCCAGCCTCGGATCGGAGGTCATCCTTGTGGAACACGATGCCGTTCACCGCGGCGGCAAATCTTGACTTCTCGTGCTGCTGATTGCCTGCGGTGAGCTCTCCGGCGAAGAGTGAGGTGCGCGAGTACTCGGTGACCGTCGGAAGGGCAGCCAACGCTGCACCGCGGCGTCGGTCGGCGCGAACGAGTTCAGTCCACTCGGTCGCGGCCAGTTCGGCGCCGAGCTCGACCGCGGCCGGAGCGCTCATACCATCGAGGACGATGAGCAGGACGCGCTCGCGTGCGGACAGTGGCACGACGAGGTCGGCGAGCAGACGCTCGACCGGCGTCACCATATCGCCCATGACGACAGCACCGCTCAGCTTCGTGGCGGCAGCTGCGTCGGCTCGTCGGCGACGGGTCTGCACCGCGTGGGCGAGAGCCTTGTATGCGGTGGCGAGGCCGCGGTCGGAGTCGCCATCCCAGAGATCGCCAAGTGCACGCTCTGCCCAGGCGGCGTCCGAGGCGTATTCGCGGACGGCAGCATCTAGCGTGGCCGCCGTGCCTTCCTCCGAGGCCAGCCACCGGACGAGACGAGCGGCCATCCGGGCGGTCGGCAGAGAGCGGTCGAACAACGACTTAGCACCATGCGCTTCGACGGCGTCGAGTGCGGCATCAACGGCACGGGACGCGGCAGCGCTGTGGGCGGCGGCAGCAGACTCGATGGCCTCAGCGAGACGCTGCACGCGCGCGCGGAGACCGGCGGGCAGGAAGGCGGACGAGGCGGCGCCTTCACTCCACCCGAGGTCGGTGCACAGCGCTTCGGCCTGATCGAAAGCGTCCCGGGCGTGATGATCTCCGCTGGCGAGCCATCGACGGGTGATGAGCTGGGCAGCTGCGCCGAATCGTGTGGCGGCCGCTGCGCTCGGCGAAGGACCCACATAGTGTTCGGCGCGCACCCGCGCTGCAGCGGTGGTTGCGTCCGGTGCCACGCTCCCGGCGGACCACAACTCCGCCGCGACGAGGCCGACGGCGACGACGGAGATGCGCTCGGGTGCAACGGCAGCGCGCAGCGCCATGGCGAGGTGCTGGTCGATATGTACGCCGACGGCGCGAATCAAGGCGTTACGAGCTTCCGCGTCTAGCTCGGTGAGTCTGGCCCGGACTGTCAGGTCATCGAGTGGCGTGAGTGCGTCGGCGATGTCGAGGTATTCGGGCCGTTCGAGGCCGAGTAGCGCGACGAGGATCGAGCGCACCACATGGTCGGCTGACAGATTCCCACCGGGCGCAGCCGGGTAACCGCGATCATGGCGCAACGTGCCGAGTAGCCGCGGAACCCACGGCCCGAGCTCCCGCACGGGACGAGGAACACTGGTGTCTCGAGCACCGAACAAGGCCGGGACTGAACTCCACTCGTCGAGGTCGGTGAGCTTGCGATGCTCAGCGTCGAGCACGACGGCGGTGCCGAGCGCAGCCTCGTCGAGGTCGGTGAGCACCGCGACGAACTCACCGTCGGCCGCAGAGCGCATCGCGTCGAGGGCAGCGAGTCCGGAGACTCCCTCCACGATACGGACGGTCCGCCCGTCGATATCGAGCATGCTCGGACCGGACCACGACGGCTGTGCCCGGACGAGGAGAGTGCGCGCACGTCGCCGGGACGCGCCAAGCCACGCCGCGAGGTGGTCCCGCAGCGCCGCTTCCGTCGCCTTCGGTGCGGTCACGGCTCGTCGACCTGCCAGGTGATCGTGACCGTCCCGCTCTCCCCAGCCTCGGATTCGATCTCGGCTTGGAGCTGCTGCAGCACGACGTCGAGGTCAGCGACGGCGGCCCTGCGTGTGTGTGTCCTGTGTGACGAGGGGGCGGGCCGAGGCGTGGGTGCGGGCGGAGCCTGCACCACGAGCGCGCGCGCCTTCGCGGCGACGTCCTTCAATCGCGGCTCCAGCGGCATCACAGATTCATCGAGCCTGGCTGCTTCCTGAAGCGAAGCCAGTGAAGCCTCGAATCCGGCGTCGGCTCGAGACTTCGCGGCCTCGATGATGCCCCAGTCGAGTCCACCCAGCTCGCGCGCGAGTCGCTCAGCGCTGCCGTGCGCGCTGCCGTGTGGGGTGAGCACGTCGGGCAGGTCGAAGGTGGCGACGGTCTCAACGAGGGCCTTGTCCTCGCGGGCGCTGCTGATGGCGCGGACCACCTCAGCGACTCGTCGGGCTGTGGCGAGTCTGCCGGTCGGGGCGGCCGGGTCGATGCCGAGCACGGCCGCGTGTGCTTCGAGTGCGGTGAGGAGGTCGGCGACCTTGGAGTTGTTCGCCTGGCTGCGGAGTGCGCCACCCCAGCGGGCGACGGAGCGCGGGGTGAGGTTCGTCTCCGGTGGAACACCGAAGATCGCTCCCGCGCGGTCCATGGCAATATCCCAGTCACCGGCGTCGGGCAGGTTGGCGCGACGGGGGGTAGCGCCGTCCGGGATACTGCCGACCTGGGGCGCGGCGCCGCCACCCAACTCGCGATTGTCGAGCAGCGACCAGACGATGAGGATCGCATCCTGCATCGCGGTCGTCATGCCCCACGGCGCGAGCTTGGCTCGAAGGGCGCCGACAGTGCAGCCTGCACCGAGCTCGCCTTCCCAGCGGGCAAGGTTCGCGCCCCACTTGAAGTGCGCGTTATCGACGACAAGCACGTTCTCGTTGAGTACACCGAGACCGAGCGGGGTGATGATCTCGCGCGCAACGCGCTGCTCGCCGGCACTGAGGCCCTGACGACGGCCACCGCCTTCGATGGTCTGGGTCGCAAGCGTGACGGCCTCAATGAGCCGGGCCGGTCGGACCTCTTCCGTGCCGAGGTCAGGGTGCTCGGGGAACTCGTTGGTCCAGGCCGTGTCGAGCGCGTGCTTGAGGCCGGTGAGGAGGTTGCCGGTCGCGGGCGGCGGGATGGTGAGCCCGGCAGCGAGGGCGCCGAAGATCTCATTGCCAGCGAGGTCGCTGCCGACGTTCGACTCATCGGCGGCGTTCACACCATATGCCTGGCGGAGCGCGGCGGTCAGCACGTCTCGGAGGGTGCGGCGGCGCGATTCGAGCGTCTGCCGAGCGGGCCCCCGGTCAGACAGTGGCAGATGGTCGGCGTTCTGGTCGAAGCGGCTGCCGGTGAGCAGGTACTCGAGGATGACGAGGTCGCCGAGGTCTTTCTGCCGGGCGTCGGAGAGGAAGTTCGGGATCCACGCGATCGTGTTCGCCGACCGTCCGCCTTCACGCAACTTGCGGAGCCGTGCGACATCGTCGGCGGGGCTGTGATTGCCGGAGTCGTAGGGGAAATCGATGACGACGCGCCACTCGGGATCGCTGTGGACGAGGTCGCTGTCGAGCACGTCGGCGTCGTCGCGTACGTTGCCGAACTTCACGGTGACGGTGCGCTTGTGTCCCCGCCAGACGTGGTCGAGGGTGCGGCCGACGAGGTTGTCCGGCGGCAGGCCGAGCTCATCGGCGATGAGTTTGCGGACGAGCTCGCGCCGGGTCTGCTGGTTATCCTCGGTCCGCACCCGGTCGAGGATCGAGTCGTAGTCGACGCCGCTGAGGGTAGCGGTGATGATCGGGTCGGCGCCGTCGCCGATGCTGATCTCGCCGAACTCGCTCGCCCAGGCCCGCGCACGGGCGAGCACGTCTTCCGCCTCGCTCCCGGGGATGAAGGCGTCGATGGTGCCCCAGTTGAGGGCGGCGAGTTTCGCGGCTGTGAGGTTCGCCAGCGACTTCGCCTGGGGGGCCAGCGCGGCGATGAGTACGGTCTTCGCGAGTCGATCCTCGGTGACGTACGGGTGGGTGCGGGGCAAGGTGGCGAGCTGGTCCTCGGTGAGCCCATGCTTACGGAGCAGGTAGGGCTGCATCTTGGTCCGGTAGAAGCGGGCGGAGATCGCGAAGTGCTGCTTCATGTCGTCGGTGAGTGGCTGCGAGCCGCCGAGCACGACGGGCGCGTAGAGGTCGCCGACGGGGATGACGTCGCGGGCGAGCAGGCTGTCGCGGCCCTCACTGAGCAGCTCGGCCATGAGCTTGAGGGCGGTGCGCTCGCGCTGCATGAGGCTGGAGAGCGCGACCATCGTGTCGACGAGCGCGGGCGAGAACGGGTAAACGTTCGCGAATGCCTTCTCGTCGGAGTTTGCCTCATCCGAGAGCAAGTATCCCCAGGCGGCATAGTCGCGTTTCACCTCGGCGACCGCAGTCTCCAGGGTGGCGGCAGCCTCGGCCGAGACGGGGCTCAGGAGGCGCTGCTTGACGATCTTGGGCAGGTCGGCAGCCTGCAGGCGGATCTTCGAGAAGCGGTCCTCCCAATACTGGAAAAGCTGCCCCTGAGCGACGCGCTGCGCACCGGCGACGTGGGAGCCGAGGAAGTCGCTCAGCGCGCGCTGGCGGGCGAGGAAGGAGGTGATGGGGATGGGCAGATTCGCTGCGGCGTTCTCGCCGAGCTGGACAACCTTCTCGATCTCACCCTGCACCCAGCTCTGGTCGCCGAGGTGCTGGCCGAGCCAGAGCACGACTTCGTCGATGAGGAAGACGAGACCCTGGTAGCCGAGCGATTTCGCGTGCCCGGTGAGGGCGCGCAGCCCGTCCTTCATGGGGAGCCACTCGGAGGCGCGCACTGCCGCCTGGAAGTAGGCATCCCGAAGGTCGGCGACGAGGCGGTCCCTATCGGGGTGCCCGGGCGACTCGGCAGCGGCGGCCTCGAAGGCAGCGGCATTCCAGGCACCGTCGAGGTCGCCCCAGCCGCTGTCGCCACCGCCGAGCCGAGCAAAGAACGCGTCGTCACCCATTGCTTCGCGCAGCGCTCGTGCGTCGGAGATCAGCCCGTCACTCGCGTGAAGCACGGGCGCCGTGACGTCGGGGTGATGGGCGGCGACGTGGTCGAGGTATCCGCTGAAGATCGCGTCTTCGAAGGACCGTGCGCCGAGCAGGTTGTAGTCGAGCACGAGAAGCCGCTTGTCGAGCGTGCTGGTGCGCGCTGCGACGACGGCCTCCAGCCCAGGGATCTGGCGGGCGGTGACGTTGCCGGAGAGCAGCAGGTGGAGCACCGCCATGTAGTGCGACTTGCCGGAGCCGAAGGAGCCGTCGAGGAATGCGCCCTGCGATTTCTGGCCGCTCAGCGATCCGGCGACGAGGTCGAGCCCTTCGGCGACGGCCCTGGCGATGGCGTCAGTGACGACATAGTCCTTGATCGTCTGCTCATGCCGGGCGACGCCTTCGTCGAGCTTGATGACGAAGTCGGCGGCCTCGACGCGTTCGGGAATGTGGATGAGGTCGCGCAGGGGTGTGGTGAGGTCGGTCATGATGCGCTCCTCCTCCCGCGCTTGGATGCTGGTGGTCGCCAGGCGGCGACCTGGTCGCGCCCGACGCCGAGGCGTGCGAGCAGCGTCGTGGTGGCTCCGGCGATTGCGGTGGCCGGGCTGACGCCCGAACGGGCGTCGATTTCATCGTGCCATTGTTTCAGCCATGGTTCGAGCTCGAGCAGCACCCCAACAAGGGGGATGATCTGCTCGTCGGAGGCCGCGGCACGACTGAGCTCGTTGGCGAGTCGGGCGACCGCCTGGCCCCGCTCTGCGTGGTCCCAACCGGTCCAGCCATACAGCTCGGTGGTGTCTTCGCGAAGGCGCGAACCGGGGTAAGAAATGAACCGCTCCTTCGGCACGTCGAGCTTGCCGCGCGCCGTCCAGTATGAGTCCTTGAGGAAGTCACCCTTGACGTATTTCGGTGGTACCGCGATGTCGACTCGCTCGCCGCGGTCCTCGGCGCGCTGGAGCTCCCAGGTGTGCTCCCAAGCGCGGAACTTCTCGATCCCGGACGCCTTGTAGCGCAGCGCCGCGAGCCCAGGGACGGCCTCGCCTGCCAGGAGTTTGCCGACCTCGTGCGTGAGGTCGTAATCCTGGGTGCCGAGGTGGATGGTGAGCAGCTCGCGGAAGGCATCGTCGCGGCGCAGGTCGTCTGCGACCTGCGCGGCGGAACGCACGAGCGGCACGCCGCGCCCGTCCCGCCACAGCTCGGGTGCTTCCAGCCGGTCGAGCAGCGCCTGATGTGTGGCAGCGGACACCATTCGGGCCCAGCCAATCGTCTCCCACTTGCGTTTGAAATCGGGAGTCTCAAGGAGTCGCACCTGTGCGTTTGTCTCAATTTCAACGAGGCGCCGGTTGACAAGTTGCCGATATTCAGCGTCCTCGAAGTCAGGCACCTCGGTCGTGACGATTTCCGCAAATTCATCAAACCATCGCGTTGAAATCTGGCCGGACTTCACCTGGCGCGCCAGTGCGATCTCGACGGGACGCTCGCCAACACCCAGGCTGAACGTGATTTCGGCAGGGTCCAGCGGTTCCAAGTCAGTGAGCCCGTATACCCGATATGTCGCCCAGTCGAGCTCCTCCTGCACGGCGATCATCTCACGGCGGATCTCGACCCAGCGTTCCCCGGCGACCTGCAATGCCGTACCCAGACGTTCGCTGGATCCCAACGCATGTTTGAGCAAGAGGGCGGACTCATTCGCGAGTTGATCGAGACGTTGGGCATACGCGCCAAGACTGGCATCGGGCAACGGAAAGTGCTCAAGTTTCGTTGCTGTGAACTCGTAGAAGTCGCGCCACTTCTCGTCCTTACTACTGCCGCCACCCGGTCCTCCCTTGTTGTGGCTTACCTGCTTGAGCCAGAAGCAGGCGACGGAGGAGTTGAGCACGCCGAGCAGGTCGTAGTGGTCGTCCTCGGTCGCACCCTCGGGCAGCTTGATCACCGGTGCGGACTTGTTAAGAACTGCTTGCTGATGAGTCAAGACGAAGTGATTGTGCGTTGCCACGAATGCGAGAGCAATGAGCCGGGTCGAAGAAAGGCGACCCGGGTTTGCGAAGGCAAACTCGCCCCACCACTGACCGCGCATCGTAGGCGTCGCACCGAAGTAGAGCACGGCATCAAGTGAGTGTCTATACGGCCAGTAGGTGGCACTCTCACTGCGAGGCATCCCGGGCCCATATGGATTCAGTACGACGCGGTGACGCTGGATCCCCCAGTCCCGAACCGCTTCTCCTTCGACATACGGCAACGTCGGCACTGATTCCCATGCTGCAGATCCGGTCAGGGCGTCCCGGACATGGAAGTCGTCGAGACCAGTTATCGCTCCAAAGCCCATGCTTTCCACGACATTGCCGAGCTGACGGCGGTCCTCTTCCAACCGCTCCTTAAGGTCCCCGGCACCTCCACCGGAAAGTGACCAGGGGAAGGACGCGAACGTTGATCGGGGAACGTCGGAAATGGTCACATACGGCCCCTCATATCCCTGGCGGTCGACGTGATCGACGATGTCACGCCAGACAAGCCCATCAGCCGGGTCCGACGGCTGCTGCGGCTCCCCCCGGACACCAAGAACGGCCACCACTGTATCGAGTTGCGGCTTCCGCGGGCGCCCGGCAAGGATTACCGTCGGGGTGCCGTGACCGGGGATGTATGCGCCGGAAGTGTCGATAATGTGGGTGAGATCGACGTAGTCGGGCGACATCCCAGTGAAGTTCCCAGACAGGAACTGCTCGATGAGCTTCTTGCCGAACTCACGCTTCATGAACGAGTTCGAGGTGATCTGCCCCACGTATCCCGCACTACCACCGTTTGGCCGCTTCGCCAGGCGGAATAGTAGCTCCATGAACGGGACCGTAAGCGCATACTTCCGGTGACAAGTCGGGTAGAGCGCGCGGTACGTGTCGCGCAGCTTGGCGTCCGGCGGCTGGATGTACGGCGGGTTCCCGACGACGACGTGGTACTGACCCGACTTCAGGATGTCGGCGTACTCGGTGAGGTCCTCCGCGTCGTACTCGAAATACTCGTCATCCCCGAGCTCGAGGCCCGCGTTCGGGTTCACGCTGCCGAGCAACGAGTCACCGATCGCAAGGTGGTAATGGAACGCGGGAGCCTCGACGAGTGACTTGAGACCAGACGCCCTGAGCGCAGCGACCGTGAGGCGGAAGCGTGAGATCGCGATGGCGAAAGGATTGAGGTCCACGCCGTGGATCGAGTCGAGGGCCTTCTGCACCCTGGCACGCCTGTCCTCCGCAGGGGCAGCTTCCGCCCAACTGGCAACGAGCCGCTCGAAGGCCCCGAGCAGGAAATGCCCCGAACCGCAGGTTGGGTCGATGAGCTTCAGCCCCGTCAGACCGAACTCGGCGATCGCCGGGGTGAGTGTGAGATCGAGGATGAACTCCTCGACGAAGACCGGCGTCTGCAACAGCGCGTAGGTCTTCTTCGCGTATTCGGAGAGGTCCTGATAGAGGTCGCCGAGGAAGCGGGTGCCGAGCTCCGGGTCGCTGAAGTCGTGCACGAGCGCACCATCCGGCGTCGTTCGCCGGAAGAATTCGAGCAGCGCATCCGACGCGGTCGCCGAGATCGGCGCATGCCACACCGGCGAGTGATCCGGATCGACCAGCGGCTTGCCTGCAGGCAACGCCGCCAGCGTGCGGAACGCCTGGTGCAGCCAGTCGCGGCTGGTCATCGTCGGGGATGCCGCATAGAACGCGGTCTCGTTCTCGACCGCCCGCTCCAGACCGTCGCTAGGCGCGGCGATCCACGGCAGCGACACGCGGCGCCCGTCCAGTTCCGCACCGGCGAGCAGACCGTTGTCCTCCGCAAACCGGATGAAAACCGTGGCGATGATCCACGCGACGGCCGCCTGCGACACCTCACCGTCGCGCCAGTCGATCCACGCCAGACCCGTGCGCTCCTTCGCCTTCGCCCGGTCGTACTCGTCGCGCAGCCGACGACCCCAGTCGGTCGATGAGTCCTCGGCGCGGACCTTGAGATCAGCCTCGAGCGACTTGAGAACCCGCTTGAGGTCGGAGAGGAGCAGAGCGGAATCGATCACTTGGATGGGGCCTTCCGGGAAAGCATGTTGGCTGAAGTCTGTGGGCTGGTGGTTTCGACAGGCTCAACCACCGGAGTTGCGTCGAGGCTCAGCTCGAGCCAGCCGTCGGCTCCGAACGGCATCGGGGTGCCGTCGAGATCCGGCGTACTGCCGCTCAGCGGTCGCGGCAGCAGGAACCACCGCGCGGCCGGGCGAGGCGTGGCGAGGTCGGTGACGCCGGCAATGAGGTCGACGAGTCCGAAGCGAGCCAGAACGGCGGCATTGAGGAAGATCGTCGGTTCGGGACTCGCGAGCTGTTCCGCCCAGGCAGGGGTAATCGCCTCGCGGGCGAGCCGCTGCAAGTTTACCCTTCCGCGGGACTCCGCCGGCTCGCCATCCGCCTTCAGCACCGTGGGCCAGTCCACCCGCTTCGCACTCGCCGTCGCCTTCAACGCGTCGAGGGCGACGTCGGCGAGGTCAACCACCTCAAGTCCGTACTCGCGTGCGAGGCGTGCCGCCGGCGCGGTGATGCCCTGGTTCCTCGGCACCACGAGCGTCAGCGCCGCTCGGTCGCGGATCGACCCGGTGAGCTTCGCTGCGATGGCCGGGTCCCCCGCAGAGCGGCCCCAAGTCGTCGCGGAGTTCGTGTACGTGAGCGACATCGTGTCGATCGCGCGCGTCACGTACTTGCTGACAGTCTCCTGCCACTCGAGGTGCGGCATGGCGGCCCGGACCGGGGCGTCCAGCGCAGGCCGCGCCGGGATCGATGGCACATCTGGAAACCTCGCTCGGACCCGCTGCTCGATCGTCTGCATGGCAAGCTCTCGGGTTGGCGCCCCGCGGAGTGCCATCTCGACGGCGCGAGCCGGGTCAAGGTCGGTGCGATATGCCTCGCCCATCAATGACAGGCGGCCTGTGGCAGACAGCCCCACAGCGAGCTGGACGAGTCGCGGCTCGGGGAGTCGCAGCGGCGGCGCCCCCGAGTCGAGCAGCGCCTCGCGCAGGCGCGGGCCCGACACGACGTCCTGGTCGGCGAGAACCTGATCGATGACATCGCCGAAGTGCAGCAGCGCATCCAGGTGTTCCTCCGCCTCATCGAAGGTCAGCCCCGACTCGTCCTCGGGCGCGTAGGCGATCGCGGTCTTCGACCGGTCCTTCGTCGCCTGGAAGACGAACAGCGGCTCCCGCGAGCGGCTGTCGAGTTCGAGCACTGCGCGGGTGAGCGCGATCGCCGCCTCGGTGCGCTGCGGATCATTCAGCGTCGAACCGTACTCGCGTAGCAGTCGACGGGCCAGCTCGTCGAGGGTCGCCAGGTTCCCCAACTCGCGGAGCCAGCGGGTCACATCGGCGGTGACGCCCTGCAGCGTCTGGTTCTTCCTCAGCCGCTTGTAGCGGTCCTCCGAGGTCTCTTCCGGCTTCGCAGAGATCGTCGCGATGTACTTCTCGACCGCTCGGCGCCCAGCGGCCTCGATTGGCGCATCGTGCTGAGTCGTTGTCGCGGCGAAGCGATGGCGCCATTCGCGGATGCGGCCGCTGATCTCGCGGCGGACCTGCTCGCCGAGCCCGCGGATCTGATTGATCTGCATCGGCGGGACCCCGAGCAGCTCACCGACCGTCTCCGCCTTGAGCCTCGCCAGTGCGGAAAGTGCGCGGGCACTGAGCCCCGCGTCGCGGAGCGGCGTCGACTCGGTTGCGGCGGCCGCCTTCGCGTGATTCGCCTCGACATTGATCCCTGGCTTCGCGCCGGCGAGGGCGGCGGTCCACCCCTGCCGCATCGCGTCGAGACTCGGATGTCGGTCCGCCGACTTCGGGGCCAGGGCGGTGCGGAAGAAGGAAACCAGGCCTTCGGCGATCGCCGGATCGAACATGGCCGCCTGCACGATCGGCGCGTCGCTCCCCGACGCCGGGGCATCACCCTGCTCCCACCAGATCGGGTCGGCCGTCGCCAACTCGAAGAGCGTCGCCGCGATCGCGAAGCGCTCGGCGGCGCTGTCGTATTGCGGCCGACTCGGACCGAGGTAGGGGTCGAGATATGGTCGTGAGCCGGAGCGGATGTTCGTCAACGGCTCCTCGGCGAGGGAGAAATCGAACAGCGTCAGATGCGGCTTCCGCGTGCCCGGGTCCGGCTTCACCGCGAGGTTCGACGGCTTGATATCGCGGTGAAAAACACCATTCGCCTCGAGGTGTGCGACGGCGTCGAAGAGATCGGCGGCGTAGCGCTCGAGCTGCTCGATCGTCGCCCGGCCCTCCAGTCGGATGCGGTCGGCGAGCGTCTCCAACCCGGCGTCCGACATAAGGAGTCCCTGCCGAGTGCCAACGGCGAGCGGGCCGTCGAGCCGCTTCACGATGCGCGAATGGTCGAGCCGCCCGAGAACCGCCGCTTCCACGCTCAGCCGGGAAGCGGCCGCGTCATCCTTGGCGAGCTTCAGGATGACGTGCTCGAATCCGCGATCGTAGTCCGTGACCTCCAGTGCGACACCTGTCGAGCCGGAGCCTCGCCGTTTGATGATCTCGAAACGCTCACCCACGATGTCCCCGACCGCGGCATCGAGCGGATCGACCTGAGCTACCTCCGGCTCGGCGCCGCGGACCTGTTGACGCACGCTCGTGCGGGCAGCCTCGAACTGGGAGAGGAATTCGCCAATGTCGAGTGTGCGAAGCACCTCCTGGAAGGCGGTCGCCTCCAGGATCACGTTCGCGTACTCGTCTGCAAGCTCGGGCATCACTGCGCGAGGGTCGATACCCGCCGCGTCGGAGTTGACAAGCTCTTGCAGGGCGGCGACATTTGCGGCCGGGGGCTTGCCAGTGAGGATGAGCGCAGCGAGCGCACCAACGCCGTACACGTCTAGGGTCTGGGCGGAGGCTGGCGTCGCCCCACGAAGTGTCTCCGGAGCGAGATATAGGATGGCCTCCTGCTCGACCTGACCCACCACGTCGGTGACACCGCGCGAGATCTCGGTCGAGGTCGTCGTCCCGCCATCGGGGCGGCGGGCAAGGTCCCAGTCGCGGATGCGGAGGATCGGTGCTACCCCCTCCGTCACTCTCACACGCACGCTGAGCGGCGACAGCGCGCGGTGTGTCAGTCGCTGACCGTGAGCGAACCGGACCAGCTCGGCGAGGTCCTGCACGAGGCGCTCCCGGTCCTCGAAGGTCAAACGATCCGCATTCGTCTCCAGGTATGCCGCGAGGCTCACCTCGTCGGGGTCATATGCGAAGACGAGCGCAGGACCTTCCTCTGGCGTGAGCAGCTCGGCCGGTCCGACGATGCCGGGGTGCGTCATCCCGTAGGTGAGCTGCAACTCACGCCTTGCGCGGATGTCGACCGCATGCTGGACGTCGCGGGCGGCGCCCTTCGGGTACGGGAAGAGCCGGATACGTCGCTTCACCTTCGCCTGCGGGTGCGTAACGAGGAAGTCCTGCCAACCGGGTCCCTCCCCGAGTGGTTCACCAGAGTCCAGCGGGTACTGGCCGATCATCCGCTGTCGGGGGCGCGGCATGAGGCCCGCCGCCTGCATGAGGCGGTCAATGACGGCGGCCTGGTTGCGGTCAATCGGTGTGCGCTGCGGAGCGCGAGACAGCAAGTCGGAGAGGTTCTTTCCCTGCCCGAGCCCCCGCACGTTGTAGCCGTCGAGTGCCCAGACGGACTCGGCGCCGAACCGGTCGAGTCGAACCTGCGAGTCGCGACCGTGCAACACGACCGCCTCGGTCACGAACGGGACTGCACCGTTCGGCAGGTTGGCGGTGCGAGCGAGATCCTTGAGCACGCTCGCGAGGCGCTTCGCTTTCGCGTTAGCGAGCTTCCGCGGGTTGTCATGTACCCGACCAGCGTGGTGCCATCGCGTCTGGTCGCCCGTGATCTCACCGTGCCAGCCCTTCAGCTCCACGAGCAGCAGGCCGGTCTTCGTGAGAATCAGGGCGTCGACCTCATTGAGGCGCCCATCGCCGTCGGTGAAGGTCAGATTCGTCCACGCGCGGGCGACACCGTCATCCGGCAGCAGCTCGCGCAGCTTCTCCAGCGCCTCCGCTTCCTGCGCTTGTGCAGGCTCGCCCAGTACTCGCCACAGCGGAGATTCAGCTCGCATACTCACCCGCCTTCATGTCCACACTTTCGAGAGCCTTCAACAAGCTCAAGTTCTTCCGTCGCCACCCGTTTTGCCCGCGTCAGATCTCTCCGTCTTTGCGTGCGGCGCCACCGCCCCGCACCCACTCGTCGACCTCGGACGCTTGGAACTTCCAGAGGCGGCCCACCTTGTGAGCGGGCATCCCCTTGTCGGCGATCCAGGCGTAGACCGTCTCCTTAGTGACGCCCAGGTGAGCGGCGATGTCATCGGCAGACAACCAAGGCTCGCTCACGAGGGCACCGGCTTGACGAGTTCGATCGAAGTCATACCTCAGAGCCTATCGGCGGAACCATTTTTTGACCGGTTTCTCCCGGTTTGGTCTCGCTCAACTCAGCTCAGCTCAGCTCCCACGCCGCGACTACAGTGACGGGCCGTCGCGATGTGGGGAGCGACCTCCGTTCCGTTCAAACGCCGGGGCATCGAGCCGCGTCGCCCGCATTTGCGCCGCTCTGCGGGATTCCCCGGCGGCGAGGCGCCGAGCCTCGCCTTGGCCAGCACGCTCGTGGACGAGCTTCACCGCTTCATCCGGCAGAAGTGCATCGAGTTGGGCGAGGTAGCGGCGTTCCTGCGCCGCCTGCTCGCGCAGGGCCTTCACCCGCGCGGCAACCGCGCTCGGACGCCAGTTCCCGAGGACGCGCTCGTACAGCGCCGTGTGCTCCCGCGACTGCCTCGCGATGATCTCGCTGACGATCTGGCGCGCCTGCGCGGCTTCCGCGCGTGCTTCGACGACCGCGGGCACGTGGCCGGCTTCGTGCTGGGCGACTGACTCGGACCACGCGGGCAGATTGCTCTCGCTGCCGGGGACGCTCTGCCACCGGCCGCGCACAACCCGCTCTGTCTCCGCACGCCGGGCGTCGGCGTTGTTCGCGGTGCGGGTGGCAGAGCGCTTGCGGAACCGAGACGCGCTCTCCTTGGCCCGGCGTGCCGCGATGGCGTTCCGCTGCGCAGCCAGGAACGTGGCGCCATCCGCGACTGCCTCCTGTGTCAGCGATTCCACAACGTCCGCGAGCACGGCAGCAGCCTTCGCGTCGGCGGCTTCCGCCAGTTCGCGCTGCGGCTCGTACTCGGCCTTATGTCGCTCGGACTGATCGCGCAATCTGGCGGCTGCTGACACCCAGCGCTCGCGCTCCGCGTCAGCCTTCGCGATCCGTTCGACAATCCGGTTGCGCTCCGCGCTCACGATGGACATCGGCCCGTCTGCCACGAGGTCCGCGACGGCCTCACGGGCGCGTTCGGTGGCGTCTTCCAGGCCGCGGTCTGCGCGGTCTCGGGCGAGCGCATCGACGAACTGCTGCTTCGCGTCTGCGAGATCGCTGGCGACGATGTGCAGCCTGTTCGTCTCGCGCCCGCGGGTCATGCCGACATAGACGCCTGCTGCATCAAGCGCGTCGGAGAGCAACGTGTGTGCGGCGTTCACGGTCGAGCCCTGGACGCCGTACGCGGTGACCGCGTAGGCCAGGTGCGCGTCTTCGGCCACGTACTCCGTGGGCAAGGTTACGGTGCGCTGCTGCTTATGACCGTTGCCGGTCTCGACGACGCTCAGCGCGCCGTCTTCGCCGACGTGCTGCACTGTCCAGGTCTGCCGGTTGGCAACGCCGAGCGTGGACTCGTTGCGGCGGGTCTGGATCACGTCCCCGACACCTATTGGTAGGCCGTCGCTGCCGAACACCGTCCGCGCGTCATCGACCTCTCCGCGGTCGACCCGCTCGGCACGGATGCGTTCGTTCAGCGACCGGGCCTCGTCGTTTGTCGCAGCGGTGATCGTATCCGCTGGGTGCGTCGTCCTGGCAATGTTCTCCCGCACGTCGTGGTCGGTGTCGTGCAGGACGATCAGTCCACACTCGTTCAGTCGATCGAAGATCGCGACGGGGTTGCGGGCATGCCGCAGCTCGAGCGTGAGCGCCGCATAGGCGGGGTCGGTGAAGCGGTGCAGGCTCGTCATATCGACGACTGCTGGGGTGAGCTTGGCGGCGATGTCGAGAACGCCTCCGCGACCGACCGCGGGGAGCTGCGCCCGGTCTCCGACGAGCGCGACAGTCGCCCCGGCCTCGTCCGCGACCTGCAACAGGGCGAGGGCGGAGTCTTGGTCGAGCATTCCTGCCTCGTCGACGACGATCCGCTCACCTCGCGCGAGATGCGCCTCATGCACCGGCCCCCGGTAGGTGCTTCCGGTTTCGGGATCGGCATCACCGGGCCGCAGGCGTGTCCACATACCGTCGCTGTTCCACCGGAACCCGTGTGCATAGACGAGCGCGGCCACGGAGTCGGTCGGGATGCCGAGTTCCTGCGCGGCGACGTCGGCGGCCTTCTTCGTCGGCGTGACGACCCGCATCCCGCGGCCCTCGGCTGCTGCGGCTTCGATGGCCGTCTTGAGCATCGTGGTCTTACCCGACCCCGCGGCGCCTTCGACCACGACGAGCGGGTCGGCGGATGCGACGACTGCGGCCGCTCGCTCCTGGTCGTCATCCAGGCCCGCCTGCGCCCCGAGCTCGTGGACGTCCGGGATGCGCTGGTTGGACTTCTCCGCGCGCGCGGTGACCAGGTCGCGCAGTTCCGCCTCCGCAGCGACGACGCGCAGCGATGTCAGATGCGCGACGTGCTCCGGCTTCGGCGCACCGGGTGGGAGGACGGAGAGGCAATCCGATGCCGCGAGCTGCGTCGCCAGTTGGACGAACTCTCGCAGCTCCTCGGGTGTGGCTTGCACGCCGTGCTCGGTGGTGACGCGGGTGACGTGCTCGCGCAGCGTGTGCGCCGTCCACGCCGATGCACCCGCCGCCGCACGGTCAAGTGCACGAGAGGCGACTTCCTCGATCCGCAGCTCGTCGAGCGCAACCGGTGCAGGCCTGTGCGCCCGTGGTGCATCCGGGCTGTAGCCCGCGTCTTCGAGCTCCGCACGCCAACCGGCCTCGCTGCCGAGCACCGTGGGCTTCTTCCCCGGACGCTCGTGCTCCCACGCCTTCGCTTTCAGCCGCGCCCGCACCACCGGCCCCGGTTCCTCGCCGGGATGCGCAGCTTCCCACTCGGCCTCGAAGGTGGCGAGATTGCGTTCGACCTGCGCACCGCGCTTCGACAGGGCCGCGTTAAACGGCTCCAACTCTGCGACCTCTCCCGTCACCGGGTCGAGCGTGAGACCGTGCTTGTCGAGCACGGCCGCAAGCCGCGGGTGCGCGGCGATGATCGCGGTGCCAAGGGCGCGAATCGCACCCTGCTGCTTGAACAGCGCCGCGGTGTCCAGGCCGCGCCACTTCCCCGCGGCGTAGACGCGGGTACCGATCTGGAAGTGGATGTGCCGGTGCGGGTCACCCGCACGGCTGGTCTTGTGCGTGACGGCGACGGTCTGTAACTGCTGCACCGGCACAATCTCTCGCGCGTTCCGAGGCCCGATCCGGGTGACCGAGTGCTGGGCGAGCCAGCGTCGGATCTCCGCCGCCGCATCCTGTTGCGCGACGTCGAGCACGTCGGAGACCTCCGGGTGCAAGGCAGCGGCGATGGAGAGGGACTTCGGGGCGTTGATCACCATCTCCGCGAACCGGGGCGAACCCCGCATGCCCTCGCCTGCGCCCCGCGGGGTTCCCATCGATGTGCCGATGATCGGGTCCGTCCAGTCCACCCACGCGGCGTACTGCACCGGGTCGAGCGTCCGTGCCTCGATGACCTCGCCCGCGGGGTCGGTGACAGTGAACTCCGCGAGCGCGGTGCCGCCCTCCAGGTAGTACTCGTCGGCGGTCGACCTGTCCGACTCCAGGTATCGGCGCGCGGCCGCGCCGATACCGCGGAACAGAATCACACCGCCCTTCACCCCGGGCCTCCTCACGAGTCGTCTCATGAGGGAGGTGCGCACGCCCCACCCGCGGTGGCATACGTCCATGAATGATCTGAGGAGATGCGCGTGGTGCGAGCGCCTGCGCCGGGGCGCAGACGCTCGGTCGAGACGGTTGGGGCAGAGTGGCGACGATGGTTCCTGGAGCGCCGTACATGGTCGCGGCGCGCTGGTAACGCGCGGGCGTGTCGAGCCGACCAGCGCAGCCGAGCAGCTCTACGACGACCTCAGGAACTCATCCGTTTGCGGACACGGACCGGAAGCATGACCGGACAGCGCGAAGCGGTCGTTCACAACGCCAGAACAAGCGGAAGCGACCGCTTCAGGGTCCGATGCGACGGTCCCGGCAATTTTCCGGGACCGTCAGCGAAGGGCGTGAGCGCGCCGTCCAACACGTTTATCCGCGTCGTCCACGGTGCCGCCAAATTGACGGAACCGTCCGGCCTCCCAAAGTCTGGACGGCCGAGTCCTCGTACGGTGGTGGCAAATTGACACCGCCTGCAATCCCGGGGCTCGGGCTTCGTGGTGGTGCAAGATTTGCGCCACCACGGTGGTGCCGATTCGGCACAACCGGAGGTCTTTCACCGGGGGTGCCGAATCGACACCCCCGTCACCGAGCCTCGACCCGGCACAGCCATCCCCGGCCGACCTACGGTGGTTGAGATTCCACACCGCCGCCGCACGCTCATGGACTTGTGGTGCAGGTACGTTACCTCTCCTCCCGCACAGGCGCAAGGCTTCGGTGAGAAGGTACGCGGCGCCTCCCGCCCGACCGGCGAGCCGCATGCCTCATGTCCCAAGGATCGTGTCGAGGATGTCGGCGGTGACGACGTCGACTTGCTCGGCCGTGATGACGTAGCTGTTGCGGGTGACCATCTCGTTCGCGTGCCCGAGCAGCCGTGATGCGATCGTGAGCCCCGCCGCGCGCTCCACGAGAGTCGCGGTGGTGCGCCGGTAGATGTGCGTCGAGTACTCATCCACGTCAACACCGAGACGCACGAGCTCATCACGGTTGTCGTCGATGAACGAGCGCAGTAGACGCTCGTAGTTCGACACGCTCATCGGCTTGCCGGTCTTCGTCGGGAACAGCAACGCCTCCAGCCCCTTCTCCGCAAGCGCGAGTCGGCGTCGCACCGCGTCGGCCGCAAGAGCGGGGAGGGCGACGCGACGACGTTGGCGGGTGCGCTTCGGGGCGTTCTTCCGCTGGATGCCCTGCGCCTTGTTCTGGATCACGGTGCCGTCGATCAGGATCGTCGGCGGGGCGGTGGTCATGTCCACGTCGCAGCGGCGCAGGCCGATGCACTCCCCCACGCGGGCGGAGGTGCCGAGCATGATGTCCATGCCGTCCACGAGCGCCCGCCAGTTCGGGCGCGGCCCCGTGCCCTCCGTCTCGCGCCAGTGGGTCATGAGGTCACGGATGGCCTCGATCTGCTGCGGAGTGAGCATCGCGGTCTTCTTCTCCGGCGTCGGCAGCCGTGTGACGTCGCGCACCGGGTTCGTCGGGATCGCGTCGTCGCGCACGGCGAACCCGCAGATGAGCGAGAGCACCGAGCGGGCCTTCCGCGCTGCGGACACGCCCCGGTCGGCGAGGAGGTTCTGGATGATCCGGTCGCAGCGGCCGACCGTGAGCGCCTCCAGCGTGACGCCGCCACAAAAAGGCACGAGGGTGAGACGGACGGTGGTCTCGTAGTTCTCGTACGTCGACCACGACAGGGTGCCGTTCTCGGCGCGCACTCTCACCGTCGGCAGCCATGCCTCCGCCGCCTCCTGGATGGTCGATGCGGCGGTGACGATGGCCTTCGTGTGCGTCGTCTGCGCCTTCGCGCGAGACATTAGCTCCTCGCGGGCCTCAGCTTCGGTGGTGCCTTCGGCGCGGAGTTGCACCAGCTCCCCGGAGTCGTCGCGCATCCGGGCGCGTGCCCGCCACTTCCCGTTCGCGAGCTGGGTCACCTGCACCTGGCCGACCGCGCCCGCGGCGATCTTCGGCCTAGCCATGACGCTGCTCCCGCGCCCACGCGAGCACGTCGTCGCGGTCGTACTTGACGTGTCGGCCGAGCTTCAGCCACGGCGGCCCCGACTTCGTGAGCCGCCAGCCTTCGACCGTGCGCTCGGGCACGCCCAGCAGCACGGCGACCTCGGCCTGGGTCAGGAACGCGGGCTCGACATCCATGCGTACATGAGCTTCCATGCCTGACAGGTGCGGAGCGCGTACCCACGCAAACGAGCGGGGGCGAGTGCGTACCTCATCCGCAGAGACGACCACGAAACGCGCCCGATGGGGGTTTCTGGTCACCAATCTGGTCACCAGACGCCGAATCGCGCCATTTGACGGAGTGAGGAGGGAGCCGGACTTCCTAGGGAACTCTAGCGATTCGTTGCTGGGGTACCTGGACTCGAACCAAGAACAACTGAACCAGAATCAGCCGTGTTGCCAATTACACCATACCCCAAGGGCGAAACCGGAGCCTCGCACCGAGAGTCAAGCTTACCCGAGCGGCGTGCAGATGGCGAATCGGCGCCGGATGCCCGGGCGTGGCGCCCCCGGCGCCATCACAGCTCCCCCATGCGGGCCGGCTTCGTCCACCGCAGGAACACCGTCGAGCGGGTGATGCGCGCGAGATCCGCCAGCAGAGCGCCGACCTTCGTGCCGATGCACAGGCTGAGGAACATCATCGGTGCCGACGCCAGCGCCTGCGCGTCGAAACTCGCCAGCGACACCAGACCGACCGTGCCGGGCACGAGCAGCAGGAACGCCGGCTGGAACGACACGGTGGCGGGCACGGCCAGCATCACGCGCTCGAGCACGCGGGCGGCGACGAACAGCACCGCCGCGGCGATCCCGGTCGCAACGACGCTGCCCACCTGCTGACTGAAGAACGCGAGCACCGCGTAGGTGCCGGTCATCGCCGCGATGCACACGAACGTGAGCCGGAAGCCGGATCCGAACGCCAGACCGATGCCGACGGCGAGGACGATGACGGCAGGCCATGCAGTCCACAGCGGCGGCAGGGCATCCCATCCCCCACTCTCGTTCGCGAGGTGCACGGCCTCGCCGACCAGTGCGGCCGAGGCCGAATCGACGCGCAGGCCCGTCAGCGCGGCACCCGAGTACAGACCTGCTGCCATGAACGCCAGCATGATCAGTCCGTACATGAGCCGTGATGCGCCCGTCACGATGTCCGTCGAGGTCAGCTCGAGCAGCGCGTTCGTGATCAGCGCGCCCGGAACGAGGATCGCGACCGGCGCGCACACCGCGAACAGGGGCACCGGCCCGAGCTCCAGGGCATTGGCGACCAGGCCGACGAGCAGAGTCGACAGGAACGACGACACGAAGGGCGCGACCGCCGCCGCTGCGCGCACCCGCATCATCAGCAGGGTGAGCCCGCCGACGAGCAGTCCGACCAGCAGCGCGAGCGCCGCCGCCCACCACGGGCAGCGGAACAGCACCGCCAGCGCCGCCGAGAGCAGTCCGCAGCCGATGACGCTCTGCGCGCCCGGCATCCGGCGGGGCGTCGCGCGGATCGCCGCCATGCGCGCGGGAGCGGATGCCAGCGGCACCGCCCCCATCTCGAGGTCGCGCACCAGCCTGCTCGCGCGAGCGGACTGACGGAACGTCAGCGCCTCGCCCTTGCCGATCACCGTCGTGGTCGCCGACGCCGCACCGGGCCTGCTGACCATGACCATCTCCGGCAGGATCGCGAACTCGAGGGTCGTCTCGGGCGCCGCGCGACGGCTCACCTGCTCGAGAGATCCCCGCACATCGGTCACCGAGGTGCCGCATTCGAGAAGCAGCACGCCGAGATCGCCGAGGATCACATCCGTCTCGGCGGCCGGCATCACGGCATCCGGCGCCAGACGACTCACGCCAGGAAGTCGGCGAGCATGCGCAGACGACGCAGCGACTCGCCCTTGCCCAGCAGCTCCATCGACTCGAACAGCGGCGGCGAGACGCGCCGACCCGTCAGAGCGACGCGCGGGGGGCCGTACGCGATGCGGGGCTTCAGCCCGAGCTCGTCGACGAGCTTCGCCGAGAGCGCCGTCTGGATGGCATCCGGGGTGAAGTCCTCGACCGGCTCGAGAGCCGCGGCGCACGCCTCGAGCACCTCGGCGGCGTTCGCCGGCAGGCCCTTCAGCGCATCGGCCTCGTACGAGACGTCGTCGGTGAACAGGAAGCCGAGCATGCCGGCGGACTCGCCCAGCAGCTGCATGCGCTCCTGCACGAGCGGCGCCGCGCGGAACGCAAGAACGATCTGCTCGTGGGTCGGCTCGCCGCCGAACACGTCGGCCGCGGCGAGATAGGGCAGCATCCGCTCGGCGAAGTCCTTCTCATCCAGCATCCGGATGTGGTCGCCGTTGATCGACTCGGCCTTCTTCTGGTCGAAGCGGGCCGGGTTCGGGTTGACGTCGGCGATGTCGAACGCGGCGATGAACTCGTCGAGCGAGAACACGTCGCGATCGGCCGCGATCGACCAGCCGAGAAGCGCCAGGTAGTTCAGCAGGCCCTCGTGGATGAAGCCGCGCTCGCGGTGCAGGAACAGGTCGGCCTGCGGATCGCGCTTGGACAGCTTCTTGTTGCCCGTCTCGCCGAGCACGAGCGGCATGTGCGCGAAGCGCGGCACGAAGGTGGTGACGCCGGCCTCGATCAGGGCGTCGTACAGCGCGAGCTGGCGAGCGGTCGACGGCATGAGGTCTTCGCCGCGCAGCACGTGGGTGATTCCCATCAGCGCGTCGTCCACGGGGTTCACGAACGTGTACAGCGGCACGCCGTTGGGGCGCACGACGACGAAGTCGGGGAACGATCCTGCGGGGAACGTCACCTCGCCGCGGATGAGGTCGACGTAGGTGAGATCCTCGTCGGGCACGCGCAGCCGAAGCGCCGGCTGACGGCCCTCGGCGCGGAAGGCGGCCTTCTGCTCGTCGGTGAGGTCGCGGTCGAAGTTGTCGTAGCCCAACTGCTTCGCGCGGCCGTTGGCCTCGTTGCGCGCGTCGATCTCCTCCGCCGTCGAGTAGCTCTCGTAGAGCGCGCCGGTCGCCAGCAGCTTCTCGATGACGCCGCGGTAGATGTCGTGCCGCTCGGACTGGCGGTACGGCGCGTGCGGACCGCCGACCTCGACCCCTTCATCCCAGTCGATCTTCATCCAGGTGAGCGCGTCGACCAGCTGGCGGAAGCTCTCCTCGCTGTCGCGCGCGGCGTCGGTGTCTTCGATGCGGAAGATCAGCTTGCCACCGTTGTGGCGCGCGTACGCCCAGTTGTACAGCGCCGTGCGCACCATGCCGACGTGCGGCAGGCCGGTCGGCGAGGGGCAGAAGCGCACGCGGATGTCGGATCCGGTCGCGGTGGTGGTGAGGGGATGCACGGTAGCCATATCCCCTCGATTCTATCCGGGGCGGATGCCCGACCCCGGCGCGCCCCGACACCGCACTGCGATCAGTGGACGTGCTCGACGGCGATCGCTGCGGTCTGCGTCATCGGCATCCGTCCGCCGTCGGTGCGATCTGCGGTCAGGTCGTCGAACGCCGTGCGGAACCGCGCGCGATCGGCGTCTGCCAGCGTCGCGTAGAACGCACCCGCACCGGCCACTCCCCCGGTGACCGACTGCCAGAGCGCCTCCGGCTCGACGTGCCACGTCCACGTGAGCTCAGTGACCTCGGGGTGCCACCCCGCCTCCGTCAGCATCCGTCGCAGGCCGTCGGCGGTGCGCTCGAAGTCCTTGTCGGGGTCGAGTCGTGCCGGGGATGCCGGAGCGAGGCCGGCGCGCGCGGTGACCTCGCGCCACAGCGCAGTCGGTGCCGCCGACCAGGTCGTGACGATCACGAGGTCGCGGGACACCCGTCGCAGCTCGGTGGCCGCAGCTCGCGGGTCGGGAACGTGGTTCAGCACGAAGTTCGCCGTGACCGCGTCGAACCGGCCGTCGTCGAACGGGAGATGCGGTAGCGCGTGGCTGACGATGGGCAGCTTCGGATGCCGGGCGCGGGCGACCTCTCGCATGCTGGGCTCGGGCTCGGCTGCGGTGACCCGCCAGCCGGCATCCGCCCATGCCGCGGCGAGGGTGCCGTCTCCCGCGCCGACGTCGAGCAGCGCGCGGCCGCGAGCAGGCCCGGCGATCTCCCGCAGCCGTTCACCCGTGCCCGCGCACAGCGCGGCGTACGAGGCGGCGAACGCCTCGCCCGTGCCCGCCCAGCTCACGCCGCACCATCCCGGATCATGCCGCACTCGCCGATCATGCCGTCTCGCGGATGCGGCCCAACGGCGAGAGGGCGATGATGGCGATCACGAGCACCAGCGCGACCGTGGCGAGGCCGCCGTAGCCGAACTGGGTGAGCACGATACCCGCGCCTGCGGCGCCGACGGCCGCCGTGAGGCTCATCAGCGAGTCGCTGACGCCCTGACGCCTCGGGCGCATGAGCACGGTCGACGATTCGGTCAGCAGCGCCGCCCCGGCAACGGTCGCGGCGCTCCAGCCCAGGCCGAGCAGGATCAGCGCGACCATCACACCCGCCGGATGATCGCCGGCGATCATCGCGGTGAGCAGCGAGGCGGTGAGCACGGCCTGCCCGAGCAGCACGACCCGGATGCGCCCCCACCGATCGGCGAGGATGCCGAACAGCGGTGACAGGCCGTACATGCCTGCGACGTGCAGCGCGATCGTGACACCGACCAGCAGTGTCACATCCTGCGTCGATCCGTGTCCGCCGCCGTGCGCCATGTGCTTCAGATGGATCGGCGTCATCGCCATGACCGACGCCATCACGGCGTGCGAGCCGGAGACGGCGAAGATCGCGTAGCGCGCGACGACCGGTCGGTCGATGTCCGCGCCGAGCACGGCGCCCTTCGCCGAGGATCTCGCCACCGTCATGGCGGTCAGCAGCGGGTCAGGACGCAACGCGACGACATACAGCACGAGCGCCGCTGCTTGCGCGATGAGCGAGAAGAGGTACGAGCCGGTCAGCGGCGGCATCCCGATCCGGGCGCCGACCTCTTCGCCCAGCGGCAGCAGCAGAGGCCCGGTCACGCCGCCCACGGTGGTCGACCAGACGACGATCGACAGATCACGCCCGCGGTGTGCGGGCGAGGCGAGGTCGGTGGCGGCGAAGCGCGACTGCAGATTGCCGGCGTTGCCCATCCCGATCATGATGATGCCGACCAGCAGCAGCGGGAAGAAGCGCAGCGCGGCAGAGGTGATCACGATGCCGATGCCGATGAGGGCCAGCAGGTTGCCTGCAGTCAGCGACATCCTCCGGCCGCGGCGCGCCGCGAACCGGGACAGCGGGATGGCGAAGGCGGCGGCTCCCAGGGTGACCGATGCGGTCGCGAGCCCCGACAGCGCGTCATCGCCGGAGAGGTCGGCGGCGAGCAGCGCGCCGAGCGAGACCGTGGCGCCGAATGCGATGCCGCCGAGCACCTGCCCGGCGGCGAGCACGCCGACGGTGCGCCTCTGGACGGCGGGCAGATCCTCGATCGGCGGCGTGCTCACCGCACTCACGCGGCGGGGGCGGCGTCGCGCACGAGGTTGCGCAGCACGCCCAGTCCGCTGATCTCGATCTCGACGATGTCTCCTGCCACGATCTCGCCGACGCCCGCGGGTGTCCCGGTCATGATCACATCCCCGGGCAGCAGGGTGAAGACCGCAGAGGCGTAGGCGATGATGTCGGCGACCGAGTGGATCATGTCGGTCAGCGGAGCCTGCTGGCGGGTCTCGCCGTTCACACGGGTCTCGAGCCTGGCGCCGGCCGCGTCGAACTCGGTCTCGATGATCGGCCCGAGCGGGCAGAAGGTGTCGAACCCCTTGCCGCGGGTCCACTGCCCGTCCTTGCGCTGCAGATCGCGGGCGGTCACGTCGTTGCCGATCGTGTAACCGAAGACGTAGTCCAGGGCATCCGCGGCACTGACGTTCTTGGCGATGCGGCCGATGACAGCGACGAGCTCGCCCTCGAACTCGGTGCGCTCCGAGATCGCGGGGCGCACGATGCTGTCGCCCGGGCCGATGACCGCGGTGTTCGGCTTGAGGAAGAGCAGCGGCTCCTCCGGCGCGACGTTGCCGAACTCCGCCGCGTGGTCGTGGTAGTTGCGCCCCACGCAGACGACCTTCGAGCGTGGGATCACCGGGGCGAGCAGTGCGACGTCGCCGACCGGCACGCGCTCCCCCGTCGGCTCGTAGCCGGCGAACATGGGGTCGCCGTCGAGCACGACGATCTCGTCATCGTCGAGGATGCCGTACCGGATGCCGTCGTTGTGACTGAAACGCGCGATCTTCACCCCGTCAGCCTATCCCCGCCGTCCCTCCCCCGCCGGTCCTCCGCCCCGCCCGCCCTCTGCCCCGCCACGCCCTCTCCCCCGCCGGCCCTCCGCCCCGCCTCCCATCAATTGCGTCGAAACCCCTACTTCTTGCCGACACCCCCAGCTACGGGCGACCGTACGTAGGAGTGTCGACAGTAGGTGGGGGTGTCGGCGGCCGCGCGACCGGCGGCTGGAGGCGGGAGCGTGAGCAGCGAGCAGAAGGCAAGAGCGCTCAGCCGGGTGGACGGACGCCGAATGCCGCGAGGCGCGCGCCGAGGGCATCCGGCGTCCTGATGTGTTCGTATCCCCAGCGAGCGAATCGCCACCCGGTCACGCCGCGGATGTCGTCCTCACGCCGCTTCTCCGCCAGCACTGCCGTGTGTGCGTCAGGCGCGCTCCGCAGAGTCGCGTCGGTGTACTTGCCCTCACCATCGAACTCGCCGAAGGTGCGGGAACGCAGGAATGCGAAATCGACCCAGTACTGGTCGCCCTGCGACCCGGTGACCGGGATCTGCAGGTCATATTGCGAGAACCCGAGCTGGTGCAGGCGGACTCTACTCACACTCTCGCCTGGCAGCTGAGCGCGGCCGTCGGCGAACTCGATGACGCACCGTGCCTGCCGCACGCCTCGGAGCCCGATGCCTGCCCGTTTCAGGACATCCGCTCGCCATTCCGCGTCCGCGTCGGCATCCCGCTGCTGGCCGGTGACCGACACCTGCCGAAGTGCCGCATCGGCACAGCCGACGGCCATCTCGAACGTTCCCGTCCGCGCGACGTCTAGTGCAGTGCGGGCCGGCGATGTCAGCCGAAGGCCATCGAGCTCCGCCACCTCGTCAGCCGCCAGCCGCATGTCCCGCCGGATGACCCCGGCGATCACCCGACTGTGCCGTCGTCCGTCGACGACGATCTGCACCGGCTTGTCGCCCATGCGGTACAGCGGCAGGCCCCAGATGACCGCTGCGGACGTATGACTGAACAGGGGCCCCGTTCCGGGACTGGTTGCGCGCACCGCCAGCACCTTCAGCAGATGCCGGCCCTCCCACCACAGAGTGGACCAGTCGCCCGCGCGGACATAGGCACCGCGATGCAGCCTGATCAGTCGCCCCGCAGCGACGTCCTGGCGCAGTCGCCGAACAGGTAAGCCAGCCGCCAGAAGCTGCTCTCTGCTCAGCAGCAGCTTCCTGGCCTGAGAGATCTCGAGACGTCGGCGCATTCCGACATCCTGATCCGCCGGACCGGGCACATTCCGGCCCTCCACAGGCAAGATCGCTGAACCCTGCCTGTGCAGAACGAGTCCGTACCCCGCGACACCCCTACAAAAGGACGACACCCCTACCTGCGGACGGCCGCACCTAGGGGTGTCGGCAGCAGGTAGGGGTGTCGGCGAAAAACGGCAGAGAGGCCCAGGTCAGTCGACCCGGACGAGCCAGCCGTGCTTGTCTTCGCGCCGGCCGTACTGGATGTCGGTCAGCTCCTCGCGCAGCGAAAGGGCTAGGTCGCCGAGTGGCTGCTCGTCTTCGAAGTCGTCCGAGACGAGGGAGCCGATCGGGGTGACGACGGCGGCGGTGCCGCAGGCGAACACCTCGACGATGTCACCGGATGCCACACCCTGGCGCCACTCGTCGAGCGAGACCGCACGGCGCTCGACCGTCAGCCCCCGGTCTTCCGCGAGCTGCAGCAGCGAGTCGCGGGTGATGCCCTCGAGGATGCTGTCGGACTGCGGCGTCACGACCCGGCCGTCCTTGTACACGAAGACGATGTTCATGCCGCCGAGCTCTTCGACATTGCCGTCCTGATCGAGGAAGACGACCTGGTCGCAGCCCTTCGCCGAGGCTTCGGCCTGCGGCCGCAGGCTGGAGGCGTAGTTGCCGCCGGTCTTGGCCGCACCCGTGCCGCCCTTGCCCGCGCGGGCGTACGTCTTCGACAGCCAGATGCGCACCGGCTTCACGCCACCGGTGAAGTAGGCGCCTGCGGGCGAGGCGATCAGGTAGTACGCCACCTTCTTCGCGGGGCGCACCCCGAGGAACGCCTCCTTCGCGAACATGAACGGCCGCAGGTACAGGCTCTGGTCGACTCCAGACGGCACCCAGGCTCCGTCGACGGCGATGAGCTCGCGGATCGACTGCACGAAGTACTCGGTGGGCAGCTCGGGCAGGGCGAGACGGCGGGCGCTGCGGCGCAGGCGCTCGGCATTGCGGTCGGGGCGGAACGTGTACACGCCACCGTCGGCATGGCGGTACGCCTTGATGCCCTCGAAGATCTCCTGCCCGTAGTGCAGCACTGCGGCGGCCGGGTCGAGTGAGATCGGGCCGTACGGCTGCACGCGCGGCCGGTGCCAGCCGCCCTTCTCCGACCAGCAGATGTCGACCATGTGGTCGGTGAAGTTCGTGCCGAAGCCCGGGTTCTGCAGGATCTCCTCACGCTGTGCCGGGCTCTTGGCGGCGAGATTCTTCGTCACGGCGAACGTGAGCTCAGCGGTGTCGGAGCTGGCTGTGGTGGCGGTGTCGGTCATGTCTGTCCTTTGTCGGGATGCGGCGGCGATGCGCGCGTGCTCTCAGGTTACGCCTGCAGCCGGGCGATGATCGCGTCGCCCGTCTCGGCCGTGGTGCGCGCGGCGCCCCGGCCGGCGATGTCTGCTTCGACCGCCCGCTGCACCCGCGCGGATTCGTCGCGCAGGCCGAGGTGGTCGAGCAGCAGGGCGACCGACAGGATCGCTGCGGTCGGATCGGCCTTCTGCTGCCCCGCGATGTCGGGAGCCGAACCGTGCACCGGCTCGAACATCGAGGGGAAGGCGCCTTCGGGGTTGATGTTGCCCGAGGCTGCCAGGCCGATGCCGCCCGTGACGGCACCGGCGAGGTCGGTGAGGATGTCGCCGAACAGGTTGTCGGTGACGATCACGTCGAATCGCGCCGGATCGGTCACGAGGAAGATGGTGGCGGCGTCGACGTGCAGGTAGTCGACGGAGACGTCAGGATGCTCGGATGCGACCTGATCGACGATGCGCCGCCAGATCGCGCCTGCGTGCACGAGCACATTCGTCTTGTGCACCAGGGTGAGCTTTCGGCGCCTCCGCTCGGCGAGCTCGAAGGCGTAGCGGACCAGGCGCTCGACGCCGAATGCGGTGTTGACGCTCGTCTCGTTCGCGACCTCGTGCGGGGTTCCCTTGCGGATCGCCCCGCCGTTGCCGACGTACGGCCCCTCGGTGCCCTCGCGCACGACGACGAAGTCGATCTCGCCGGGGTTTGCCAGCGGCCCGGATGCCCCGGAGAACAGCTTCGAGGGACGCAGGTTCACGTAGTGGTCGAGTTCGAAGCGCAGCTTCAGCAGCAGGCCGCGCTCGATGTTCGCGTCTTTCAGGCGTTCGTCACCTGGCATGCCGCCCACGGCGCCCAGCAGGATCGCATCGTGCGAGCGGATCGCCTGCAGGTCGTCGTCGGTGAGAGTGTCGCCGGTGGCGAGGTAGCGATCGGCACCCAGCGAAAACGACGTCTTCTCGAATGTCACGTCGCCGTCTGCGGTGACCGCATCGAGCACCCGCTCGGCCTCGGCGATGACCTCTCGTCCGATGCCGTCACCCGGGATGACGGCCAGCTTCACGACGCGCGACATGAGTCTCCTTGGGGCCCTGCTCGTCCGCAGCGCGGGTCGCCGCGGACTCTGTCTCCAGCGTAGCGGCGCCCTGGCACCGCTCACGCCGGATGTCAGCGCGTCGGACGCAGTGTGGTCGCGGCGACGACGATGGCGGATGCGACGAGCAGCGCGCCGATGAGAGAGGTTGTCACGATGCCGGAGTCGAAGGCGTGCGCGGCGGCCTGCCACAGGGCATCCGCCTGGCCGCTCGGCAGATCCTGCGCGGCCGCGTACGCGCCGGCGAGAGTCTCGCGTGCCTGGGCGGCGGCCGTCCCGGACACGCCGTCCGGGATCGTGAGCGCGCCGCGGTAGAAGGCCGTGATGATCCCGCCCAGCACAGCCGTGCCGAGCACCGCGCCGAGCTCGTATGCGGTCTCGGAGACGGCGCTCGCGGCGCCCGCCTTCTCTGCCGGAGCGTGAGCGAGGATGAGCTCGTTCGAGATGGTCTCGGCGGCGCCGATTCCGATGCCCAGCACCACGAATGCCAGGATCAGCCAGGCGACGCTGTTCCACTGGGCGGTGAACGCGACGATGAGGTATCCCCCGACCGACAGCAGCAGCCCTGCGGGAACGACGATGTGCGGTGGCACACGGCGCGAGATGGGCACCACGCTCAGGCCGGCGACGATCATGGCGGCCATGCCGGGCACCAGGGCGAGACCGGCGACCATCGGCGAGAGCCCGAGCACGAGCTGCAGCTGCTGAGGCACGAAGTAGAGGAATCCGACGAGCGCGATCACGCTGAGCAGGTTCACGAGGATCGCACCGCTGAAGCCGCCGCGACGGAACAGGCTCATGTCGAGCATGGGCGTCTCGACGCGCAGCTGGCGACGCACGAACAGCCACCCCATCACCAGGCCCACGACGACGAGCAGCGCGGCGACGATCGTCGGTCCGTCGACGGCGAACGACTTGATCGCGTAGACGATGGGGATCATCGCGGCCATCGACAGGGCGATCCCGAGCGGGTCGATGCGTCCTGGGTTCGGGTCGCGGCTCTCCGGCAGCAGCCAATAGCCGCCGATGAGCAGCGGCACGAGCATGGGCACCGCGATGAGGAACACCGAGCCCCACGCGAAATGCTCGAGTAGGAATCCCCCAACGACCGGCCCCAGCGCCGATCCTGCCGAGAAGCCCGATGCCCAGATGGCGATGGCCAGGCGGCGCTGGTCGCGGTTCGGGAAGATCGAGCGCAGCAGCGACAGGGTCGATGGCATGAGCATGGCGCCGAAGAAGCCCAGGGCCGCCCGTGCGGCGATGAGCAGGCCGGCCGTCGGCGCGAACGCCGCCAGCGCGGACACGACGGCGAAGCCGGTGGCGCCGATGAAGAGCATCCGTCGCCGACCGAACCGATCGCCCATGACGCCCATGGTGACGAGCAGGCCCGCGAGCACCAGGGAGTAGACGTCGATCACCCAGAGCTGCTCGGCACCGGTGGGACGAAGAGCGAGCGAGATCTCGGGCAGCGCGAAGCTGAGCACGGTGTTGTCGACCGACACCAGCAGCACGGGCAGCATGAGCACGGCCAGCGCGGCCCACCCTCGTGCACCGACGCGCGCACCCTCGTCGTGGGTCAGCCGGGTCGGGGCTGTGACGGACATTCCTGCACCTCTTCTGCTTCGCCAGTTTCTAAACCGTCCGGCTGGTACAGTAACACAGGATCCCGATCGTCAGGAGTAGCCGATGTCCCGTCCCCCGCTTGCTCGCGAACGCGTACTCGACGCATATCAGAGCATTCTCATCGCCGAGGGCGAGCGAGCCGCCACTCTCGAGGCGGTGGCGCGCGAGGCCGGGGTCTCGAAGGGCGGGCTCCTCTATCACTTCGCCGCGAAGGAAGACCTGACCGCCGGACTCGTCGCCCGGCTGGCCGCGCTGACCGATGACGACCTGCACCGCATGTCGGCCGCGGCGGAGGGGCCGATCGCCTACTACGTGCGCACCTCGGTCATGGAAGACGACGCGCTCGACCGCACGCTCATCGCCATGACGCGGCTCGCACAGGGCGGCTCGGCGACGGCATCCGATGCCCTGCGCGAGGTGCGCACCCGGTGGGCGGATGCGATCCGTCCGCACGTACGCGACGAGACGGCACTCGATCTGGTCATGCTGCTCAGCGACGGGCTGTACTTCAACAACTCGCTCGCCGAGCCCGGCGACGACCAGAGCACGCTGAGCGAGTTCGTGCCCGCGGGCGCCGCGCTCGAGCGACTGATCGACCTGGTGGTGAACGCGACGACCCCGACCGCGAGCTGACTGGGGCTCCGTGTCACCTGGCACGGCTGCGCCTGTCCGGGAGCCAGATGTCGCCTACGCGGGGTCCATAACCGGCATCCGGCTCCTCGCCTCAGCCGACCCCACCCCGCCCGGGTTGAGCCGGGAGCCACATGCCGGCTGTGAGCGCCGCATCACCGGCACGTGCCTCCTCGCACCAGAAGCGAGGAGGCATGTGAGAGCTATCAGACCTCGGCGATCTCGATCTGACGGAACAGATCCGCGTCGATCGCCGCGCTGACGTCCTCGAGCAGCTCCTCGGCGACGGGCGAGTCCAGGGTCAGCACGCTGAGCGCCTGGGCACCGGCCGCCTCTCGTGCGATCTGCATCCCGGCGATGTTGATGCCGGCGTCGCCGAACTTCTGGCCGTAGACAGCGACGATTCCGGGGCGGTCTGTGTACAACATCACGACGTGGTGCTTCTCGATCGGCAGCTCGATCGCGTGCTCGTTGATCGACACGAGCTTCTCGATCTGCTTCGGCCCGGTGAGCGTGCCGGACACCGCCAGCTGCGACCCGTCGGAGAGAGCCCCGCGCAGGGTGATGACGTTGCGGTACTCCTCGCTGATCTCATCCTGCAGCAGGCGCACGGCGATGCCTCGCTGCTCGGCGAGCAGCGGCGCGTTCACGTACGACACCGTCTCGCTGACGATGTTCGTGAACACGCCCTTGAGCGCGGCGAGGCGCAGCACGCTGACGTCGTAGTTGTTCAGCTCACCGTGCACCTCGACGTCGAGACTGGTGATCGGCGCCTGCGCGAGCGCGGAGAAGATCTGGCCGAGCTTCTCGACGAGAGGGATGCCCGGACGCACGTACGGGTCGATGACGCCACCGGCGACGTTGACGGCGTCGGGCACCAGGTCGCCGCCGAGCGCGAGGCGCACCGAGCGCGCGACGGAGACGCCGGCCTTCTCCTGCGCCTCGTCGGTGCTCGCACCGAGGTGCGGGGTGACGACGACGTTGGGCAGACCCAGCAGCGCCTGGGCGGTGCTGCCCTCGGCGGGGGGCTCGGAGGTGAACACGTCCAGTCCGGCGCCGGCGATCTCGCCGGCGACGAGCGCCTCGTGCAGGTCGGCCTCGTCGATCAGACCGCCGCGCGCGACGTTGACCACGAACGCGGTCGGCTTCATGGAGGCGAACTGCTCGGCCGCGATCATGCCGGTCGTCTCGGGCGTCTTCGGCATGTGGATGGTGATGAAGTCCGACTCGGCGACGAGCTCGTCGAGCGTGACGAGCTGCACCCCGAGCTGCTGCGCGCGAGCGCTGGTGACGTAGGGGTCGTAGGCGATGACGCGCATGTCGAAGGCGTTCAGTCGCGCCGCGACGAGTGCGCCGATCCGGCCGAGGCCGATGATGCCCACGGTCTTCTCGAACAGCTCGGCTCCGGTGAACGAGGTGCGCTTCCATGCGCCGCTCGACAGGGACGCGTGCGCAGCGGGGATGCGACGGGCCAGGCTCAGGATGTGCCCGACGGTGAGCTCTGCGGCCGAGACGATGTTCGACGTCGGCGCGTTGACGACCATGACGCCCGCGGCGGTCGCGGCCTTGATGTCGACGTTGTCGAGACCGACGCCGGCCCGGGCGACGACCTTCAGCTTTGGTGCATGCGTGAGCGCCTCGGCGTCGATGCGCGTGGCGGAGCGCACGAGCACCGCGTCGGCGTCGGCGAGGGCCGCGAACAGCGCCTCACGATCGGTTCCATCGACCTCGCGAACGTCGAAGTCGGGCCCGAGCGCCTCGATCGTCGCGGGCGAGAGCACCTCCGCGAGCAGGACGACGGGCTTGGTGGCGGTGTTGTTCGGCACAGGTATCCTTCGGGGCAGGACGAGCGATGGTCAGCCGATGCGCCGCACGCCGTCGGGGCGCAATCGCGACAAACTTTACCTCAGCGCCGCCGGCGCCCCCGACCGTGTGACGGCCCGAGTCAGCGGCACGATCGCGGACGGTCAGCTCAGCAGCGACCCGCCGTTGCGCAGCGCGAAGCTCAGCGTGTCGAGCCAGAACACCGCGCTGAGGCCGAGCCCGGCCAGCATCGCGACGATGAACACGCCGAGCGGGCGGCGGCGCGTGACCAGCAGCGCAATCGCGAACACGATCATCGGCACGATCACCGGCATCACCAGCAGGGTCCAGCCGTACCCGCTGATGCCGGCCTGCGCCATCTCGATCAGATAGAAGGTGGCATTCCAGATGACGAATGCGTAAGCCAGACCCAGGATGCCGGTCGCGAACCCGCGCGCCGCGCTGACGAGCCGCGATGCCGTGGGGGCGGCGGTCGGAGTGTTCTCGCTCACAGCACTCCCCCTCCGCCGGCGACGACGAACGGCCAGGGCACGAGCAGTGCGGCGCCGACCACCAGGGCGCTGATGCGCACCCAGTCCCTGACTCCGCGGGTGAGCAGGATCGTGGCGGTGAACCAGAGCGCAGGCGCGAGCACGGCGATCCACATGCTTGCGAGATACAGCGGAGCCGGGAGCATGAACATCGCCTTCGCCTGCATCCCCACTCCCCCGATCGCCCAGCCGATCGTGTAGAGCAGGTAGACGCCGCCGAGGATCCCGAGCAGCACGAGCGTCGCCGTGCCGATGCCCTGCGACTCGTCCTCGACGTCGGCCCCGCGGACGGAGTCGACCGTCGTGGGTGCGTCGGGATGCCCGCTCGCGGGGGCGACGGCCGCTTCTGCAAATCCCTGATCGGCTGATCGGCGGTCCGCGGGACGACGGGATGCGACATCGCGGTCCTGTTCGCGGCGCGGGTGGGGTCGGCGCGCCTCGAGCGCGTCGTCGCCCTCCCAGCTGAGAGCGTCATCCTCGGGATCGGAATTCATCTCTCCAGCGTACCCAGCGCGCTGCGACCCTCCCACTAGGCTCGGGCTCACAGCATCCGGGAGGACGAACGTGACAGACGACAGCAGGCGGGTCTCCGAGCCCCGTGACAGCAGCGCGGCCGCGGCCGAGCACAGCTGGCGGCCGACGGCCGACGCCAAGCGGAGGTCGACGATGCTGCGCGCGATCGCCGCCGTGCTCTGGGCGATCGCCATCGCCGCCGAGGCCACCGCGATCTTCTGGCTGCTGCGGCAGCGCGAGACGACCGGCGGCGAGGGTCGGCTCATGCGCGACCCCGAGAGCGGACTGCTCGTGAAGGACGGCGCAGAGTCGGTGTTCCCGCAGTGGGCGTTCATCACGCTGCTCGTGCTGCTCGCCGTCATCGCCGCTCTGGCCATCAGCGGCTCCATCCTCTGGAAGAGAGCGAACCGGCTCGACCCGGCGCAGCGCTCCGACGCCGTGCGCTTCTTCGTGCAGAATCAGCTGGGCGCCATCATCGCGGTGGTGGCGTTCCTTCCGCTGATCATCATGGTCTTCCTGAACAAGGACATGAGCGGGCGGCAGAAGACGATCGCCGGTGCGGTCGGCATCGTCCTCGCGGTCGTCGCGACGATCATCGGGGTCGACACCGAGCCGCCTTCCGTCGAGCAGTACACCGCCGACCAGTCGACCGTCGTCCAGCTGCTCGGTGCGGATGAGGTGACCTGGGTCGACGGCGGCAGGGTGTACCACGTGTGCGATCAGGTCCCCGACATCCAGACCGGCAGCGAGATCAGGTACGGCACGACCGGTGAGGCCGTCGAGGCCGGCAAGACCCGGTTGACGCTCGAGTTCGCCTCCGAGCTGCGCACCTGCGCTCTGCCCGTGCCGTCCAACGCAGCGGAGATCGCCGATGCGCTGCGTGCGATCCGCGACGGCGCGGCGGTCACCCTGCCCGCACCGCGATGGGGGCAGGGCGATACACCCCCGATCGTCGTCGACGACGCCCCGGCGGCCGGCTGACCCGAGCCATGAGACGAAGTGAGGGAGGCACCCGGCGAACCGGATGCCTCCCTCACACGAACGGGATCAGCGCGCCGCGCTGCCCTCGACGTAGTCCTCGTCCTGCGACTTCCACGCGAACAGCGAACGCAGCTCCTTGCCGGTCGCCTCGATGGGGTGGCCCTGCTCCTTCTCGCGGAGCGCGAGGAACTCCTCGGCGCCGTTGTCCTGGTCCTCGATGAAGCGCTTCGCGAAAGCGCCCGACTGGATGTCGGCGAGCACGCCCTGCATGCGCTCCTTGACACCGGCGTCGATGACGCGCGGACCCGAGACGTAGTCACCGAACTCGGCGGTGTCGGAGATCGACCACCGCTGCTTGGCGATGCCGCCCTCCCACATCAGGTCGACGATGAGCTTGAGCTCGTGCAGCACCTCGAAGTAGGCGATCTGCGGCTGGTATCCCGCCTCGACCAGCGTCTCGAAGCCCGCCTGCACGAGGTGGCTCATGCCACCGCAGAGCACGGCCTGCTCGCCGAACAGGTCGGTCTCGGTCTCTTCGGTGAACGTCGTCTTGATGACGCCGGCGCGGGTGCCGCCGATCGCCTTCGCGTACGACAGGGCCAGCTCCCACGCCTTGCCCGACGCGTCGCGCTCGACGGCGATGATGTCGGGGATGCCTCGGCCGGCGACGAACTCGCGGCGCACGGTGTGGCCGGGAGCCTTGGGGGCGATGAGGATGACGTCGATGCCCTCGGGAGCGTCGATGTAGCCGTAGCGGATGTTGAAGCCGTGCGCGAAGGCGAGCGCCTTGCCGGGGGTCAGCTTGTCCTTGATGGACTCGTTGTAGATGGTGCGCTGGTGCTGGTCCGGCGCGAGGATCATGATGACGTCGGCCCACTCGGCCGCGTCGGCGACGTTCTTGACAGGGAAGCCGGCCTCCTCGGCCTTCGCGATCGACTTCGAGCCCTCCTTGAGGGCGATGGTGACCTCGACACCCGAGTCGCGAAGGTTCATGGCGTGGGCGTGGCCCTGCGAGCCGTAGCCGACGATCGCGACCTTCTTGCCCTGGATGATCGAGAGGTCGGCGTCTGCGTCGTAGAAGATCTCGGTGCTCACGGTGTTGTTTCTCCTTGCTAGTGGTTGAACAGGCCCTTCGACAGGCTCAGGGACCCAGAAGTTCGTATCGTCTGCGAGTCAGCCGCGCAGGACGCGCTCGGTGATGCTCTTGCCGCCGCGGCCGATGGCGAGCAGGCCCGACTGGGCGAGCTCCTTGATGCCGAAGGGCTCGAGTGCGCGCAGCAGCGCCTGCACCTTGCCCTGGTCGCCCGTGACCTCGACGACCACGGCATCCGGGGCGTAGTCGACGATCGACGCCCGGAACAGGTTGACGATCTCGAGCACGTTCGAGCGGGTGTTGTTGTCGGTGCGCACCTTGATGAGCATGTGCTCGCGCTGCACCGAGCTCGACGGCTCGAGCTCGACGACCTTGATCACGTTGATCAGCTTGTTCAGCTGCTTGGTGACCTGCTCGAGCGGCAGGGCGTCGACATCGACGACGACCGTGATGCGGGAGATGCCCGCGACCTCGGTCACGCCGACGGCGAGCGAGTGGATGTTGAACCCGCGGCGGGCGAAGAGGCCCGCGACGCGGGTCAGGATGCCCGGGGTGTCCTCGACGAGGAGGCTCAGCACGTGTGTGGACATGGCTCAGATCTCCTCATCGAATGCCGGGGCGTGATCACGCGCGTACTGGATGTAGCTGTTGCTGACGCCCTGGGGCACCATGGGCCAGACCATCGCGTCGGCACTGACGACGAAGTCGATCACGACCGGACGGTCGTCGGTCTCGAGTGCCGTCCGGATCGCGGCATCCACGTCCTCCTGCTTCTCGACTCGCAGCGCGAGGCAGCCGTACGCCTCGGCGAGTTTGACGAAGTCGGGGATGCGCACGGTGCCGTGTCCCGTGTTCAGGTCGGTGTTCGAGTGCCTGCCCTCGTAGAACAGCGTCTGCCATTGGCGCACCATGCCGAGCGACGAGTTGTTGATGATGGCGACCTTGATCGGGATGTTGTTGATGACGCAGGTCGCGAGCTCCTGATTCGTCATCTGGAAGCATCCGTCGCCGTCGATGGCCCAGACCACGCGGTCGGGCTCGGCCACCTTCGCGCCCATGGCCGCCGGAACGGAGTAGCCCATGGTGCCCGCGCCACCCGAGTTCAGCCAGGAGTTCGGCCGCTCGTACTTGATGAACTGCGCCGCCCACATCTGGTGCTGCCCCACCCCGGACGCATAGACCGCCTCGGGGCCGGTGAGCTCGCCGATGCGCTGGATGACGTACTGCGGCGACATCAGGCCGTCCTCCGGCTGGGCGTAGCCCAGGGGGAACTCGGATTTCAGCCCGTCGAGGTACGACCACCACTCCTCGGTGTCCGGCGTCCCACCCGCGATCGCGCCGCGGAAGGCCGTGTCGAGGTCGACGAGCACATCGCGCACATCGCCGACGATCGGCACATCGGCCGTACGGATCTTCGAGATCTCAGCAGGGTCGATGTCGACGTGCACGACCTTCGCGTTCGGGGCGAAGAGTGCGGCCTTGCCCGTGACACGATCGTCGAAGCGCGCGCCGAGCGAGACGATGAGGTCGGATTCCTGAAGCGCCAGCACAGCCGGGACCGTGCCGTGCATGCCGGGCATGCCGAGGTGCTGCGGGTGTGAGTCGGGGAAGGCACCACGGGCCATCAGCGTGGTCACGACGGGCGCGCCGGTCGACTCGGCGAGCGTCAGCAGCTCGGCCGAGGCGTGCGCGCGGATCACGCCGCCACCGACGTACAGCACGGGCTTCTTCGACTCGGCCAGCAGGGTGGCCGCGGCCTGGATCTGCTTGCCGTGCGCCTTGGTGACGGGGCGATACCCGGGCAGGTCGATCCGCGGGGGCCACACGAACGGTGCGATCTGCTGCTGTGCGTCCTTGGTGATGTCGACGAGCACCGGGCCGGGGCGGCCGGTCGAGGCGACCTCGAACGCCGCGGCGATCGCGCCGGGGATCTCCTCCGCGGTCTTGACGAGGAACGAGTGCTTGGTCACCGGCATGGTGATGCCGACGATGTCGGCCTCCTGGAAGGCGTCCGTTCCCATCAGCGTCGA
This sequence comes from Microbacterium sp. nov. GSS16, assembly GCF_028198145.1. Classification (NCBI taxonomy): domain Bacteria; kingdom Bacillati; phylum Actinomycetota; class Actinomycetes; order Micrococcales; family Microbacteriaceae; genus Microbacterium; species Microbacterium sp. nov. GSS16. Next base: position 2,494,453 of record NZ_CP116338.1, read on the forward strand.
GAACACCTGACCGGTGATCGCGACCATCGGCACCGAGTCCATATAGGCGTCGGCGATCGCGGTGACGAGGTTCGTCGCACCGGGGCCGGAGGTGGCGATGCAGACGCCGACCTTCCCGGTGGCCGCGGCATAGCCTTCGGCGGCGTGACCCGCGCCCTGCTCGTGCCGGACCAGCACGTGACGCAGACCCGAGGCATCCATGAGCGGATCGTAAACCGGCATGATGGCGCCGCCGGGGATGCCGAAGACGTCGGTGACACCGAGCTTCTCGAGCGAGCGGACGACGGCCTCGGCCCCTGAGATCTCGGGAGCTGCGGAGGGACGTGCGGGCGGCCGCGGCACGGCGGTCGCAGATTCAGGAGTCATTTCGCATCCTTGGTGATCTGTGTCGTCAGGAGGTCAGCCGGTCACCGCGCCCTGTGCGGCGGAGCGCACGAGACGGGAGTACTTGGCGAGGACGCCACGGGTATAGCGCGGGGGAAGGGGCTCCCAGCCCTCACGGCGGGAGCTCAGCTCAGCCTCCTCGACGAGTAGCTCGAGGGAGCGAGCCGCGATATCGACCCGTATCAGATCACCATCGCGCACGAAGGCGATAGGACCTGCGTCCACGGCTTCGGGTGCTATGTGGCCGATGCACAGGCCGGTTGTGCCGCCTGAGAATCGTCCGTCCGTCAACAGTAGTACATCTTTTCCGAGGCCCGCGCCCTTGATGGCCGCGGTGATGGCGAGCATCTCGCGCATGCCGGGTCCGCCCTTGGGGCCCTCGTATCGGATGACGATCACGTCGCCGGCGTTGATCTCCCCGGCCGCCAGGGCATCCATCGCCCCGCGCTCGCGCTCGAACACGCGTGCCGGACCCTCGAACACGTCCGCGTCGAAGCCCGCGGACTTCACCACGGCACCCTCAGGAGCGAGCGAGCCGTGCAGGATGGTGATGCCGCCCGATGCGTGAATCGGGTTGTCGAAGGTGTGGATCACGTCGCCGTCGACGGGATCCGGGTTCAGGTCGCGCAGGTTCTCGGCGACGGTCTTGCCGGTGACGGTCAGCGCGTCGCCGTGGATCAGGCCCTCGTCGAGCATCGCCTTCATGATCACCGGGATGCCGCCGTGACGGTCGACGTCGTTCATCACGTACTGACCGAACGGCTTCATGTCGGCCACGTGCGGGGTGCGGCTTCCGATGCGGTTGAAGTCGTGCAGCGACAGCTCGATTCCCGCCTCGTTGGCGATCGCCAGCAGGTGCAGCACGACGTTCGTCGAGCCGCCGAGCGCCATCGCCAGCGCGATGGCGTTCTCGAACGACTCCTTGGTGAGGATGTCCTTCGTGGTGATGCCCTGACGCAGCAGGTTCACGACTGCCTCGCCCGAGCGGTGCGCGAAGTAGTCGCGGCGGCGGTCGGCCGCCGGTGGCGCAGCCGAGCCGGGAAGGCTCAGGCCGAGCGCCTCGGCGACGGATGCCATGGTGTTGGCGGTGTACATGCCCCCGCACGCGCCCTCACCCGGCGCGAACGCGCATTCGATCCGCTTGAGGTCCTCCTCAGACATCCGGCCCGCTCGGCACGCGCCCACGCCCTCGAACGAGTCGATGATCGTGATGTTCTTCTCGGTGCCGTCAGAGAGCTTGACCCAGCCGGGCGCGATCGATCCCGCGTACAGGAACACGCTCGACAGGCCGAGGCGAGCGCTGGCCATCAGCATGCCGGGGATCGACTTGTCGCAGCCGGCGAGCAGCACCGTGCCGTCCAGGCGCTCGGCCATGATCACCGTCTCGACCGAGTCGGCGATGACCTCGCGAGACACCAGTGAGAAGTGCATGCCCTCGTGGCCCATCGAGATCCCGTCCGAGACGGAGATGGTGCCGAACTGCAGGGGGTACCCGCCACCCGAGTGCACGCCCTCCTTCGCGCCCTGTGCGAGCCGGTCGAGGCTCAGGTTGCACGGCGTGATCTCGTTCCAGCTCGATGCGATGCCGACCTGCGGCTTCTCCCAGTCGGCGTCGCCCATGCCCACGGCGCGGAGCATGCCGCGGGAGGTGGTCGCCTCGATGCCGTCGGTGACGACGCGGCTGCGGGGCTTGATGTCGATGTCTGGCTGGGCGCCCGACATGCCGGGCTGAGAATCGCGGGTGGACATGACGGAAGTCTATTCCGGTCGGGCGGCCCGTTCCGACGCGATGACTTCCAGAAGTTCGGCGACCTGCTGTGGGGATCCCACACGCAGCGTGGCGGCTGTCTCCCCCGGTCCGACGCGCACGCCGAGGTCGTCACGGGTGAGCACCCGCAGTGCGTCTTCGTCGGTGACGTCGTCGCCGGCGAACAGGATGCCGGTGGCACCTGTGTGCGCGCGCAGCACCGCGATCGCCGTGTCCTTCCCCTCGTCGCGCGAGGAGTACTCGAGGATGCGATCGCCGGTGCGGCGGCGCCAGTGCCGGGCGCGGCGCGCGAACACCTCGTCGACCGCTGTGAAGGCCTCCTGCTCCACCTCGGGCCGTGCGGGGCGACCGTGGATGCCGATCCCGAACGTCTTGCTCTCCAGCTCGACCCCGGGATACGCGCTCAGAAGGGGTGCGAGCTCTTCGAGCAGGGCGTCGCGCAGCATTCTGTCCGGGTCTTCGGCGTCAGCCCCCGCCTCGCCCTCCCCGGGGTACCAGTACTGGGCGCCGTGGGATCCGGCCAGCACGATCGGCGAGTCGTCGCCGTGCTCGGCGATCTCGCGCAGGTGCACGAGGCTGCGTCCGGAGATGAAGGCCACCGTCGTGTGTGGCAGAGCGGTGAGATCGACCAGCGCCTTCTGCACCTCGGGGATCGCGCGCGCCGACATCGGGTCGGCGACGAGCTCGGACGCCGTGCCGTCGAAGTCGAGCGCGACGAGCAGCCTCTGCGTGCGGGCGATCGCCGACACGGCCGGGTCGGATGCGCCCGGATGCCACTCGCGGGTCATCCGTGTGCTCCCTCGTGCCGGCGGTGGCGATTGCGCCCGGCCTGCTCGAGCGCGCGCAGGAACGACTGCGACCAGGCGGTGACGTCGTTCTCGAGCACTCGCTTGCGCAGCGCGCGCATCCGCTTGCCCTGCTCGGCGCGGGGCATCTCGATCGCGTCGACGATGGCATCCTTGAGGCCCTCGATGTCGTGCGGGTTCACACGCAGGGCCTGACGCAGCTCGTCGGCGGCGCCCGTGAACTCGCTCAGCACGAGCACGCCGCGGTTGTCGGCGCGGGTGGCCACGTACTCCTTGGCCACGAGGTTCATGCCGTCGCGCAGCGCAGTCACGAGCATGACGTCGGCGGCGAGGTACATGGCGACCATCTCCTCGCGGGGGAACCCCTGGTGCAGGTAGCGGATCGCGGTGTGTCCGAGCGTGTCGTGGTCGCCGTTGATGCGGCCGATCGCGAGCTCCACCTCGTCGCGCAGATGCATGTAGGCGTCCACTCGCTCCCGGCTCGGGCTCGCGACCTGGATGAACGCGACGTCCTCGACCGAGATGCGCGCCTGGTCGAGCAGCTCGCCGTACGCCTTGATGCGGTGCCGGATGCCCTTGGTGTAGTCGAGGCGATCGACGCCGAGCAGGATGTGCTTCGGGTTGCCCAGTCCTTCGCGGATCTCGAGTGCCCGCGCGCGGATGTCCGGGCGCTGGGCGAGCTCGCGGTAGGGCGTCGTGTCGATCGAGATCGGAAACGCCTTCACCAGCGGCATCCGCCCGTCGGGAAGGGTGATGCTCGACGCCCTCGTCTCGTGGCCGAGTCGTCGTTTGGCTGCGGCGAGGAAGTTCGCGGCGTCCTGCGCCCGCTGGAAGCCGATCACGTCGGCCCCGAGCAGCCCGCGAAGCACCTGGTCGCGCCAGGGAAGCTGTGCGTAGAGGCCGTGCGCGGGGAACGGGATGTGATGGAAGTAGCCGATGGTCACGTCGGGGCGCAGGCTGCGCACCATCTCGGGCACGAGCTGCAGCTGGTAGTCGTGCACCCAGACGGTGCCGCCCTCGGCGACGGCGTCGGCCGCCGCCTCGGCGAAGCGCAGATTGACGGCGACGTAGGCCTCCCACCACTCCCGGTGGTACTGCGGAGGCGCGATCACGTCGTGGTACAGAGGCCAGATCGTGTCGTTCGAGAAGCCCTCGTAGTAGTCCTGGATCTCCTGCTCGCTCAGGGTCACGGGAAGCAGCCGGATGCCGTCGGCGGTGAACGGCTCGATCCGCAGGTCCGCCTGGCCTGCCCAGCCGACCCACGCGCCGTCGACGCTGCGCATCACGGGCTCCAGCGCTGCGACCAGCCCGCCGGGAGACGTGCGCCAGATCTCCTCGCCGTCGGGGGTGATGATCCGATCGACCGGAAGGCGGTTGGCGACGACCACGAACTCTGCGGCGACCATGTGACTCCTCTGCTCGGTGTCCCCAGGCTACCGATGACCGCAGCGAGGGTTACGGGGGTTGACGAGCCGTCGTCAGCGCTGCACGGGGCTGATCAGGCGGTTCACGATGCCGGCGATCAGCACGATCCCCGAGGCGATGAGCGGCAGCAGCAATGCGGCTTGCGTGCCGAGGCTCTCGGCGATCGCTCCGGTGCCGGCGGAGGCCGCAGCCTGGCCGACGACCACGCCCGAGCCGAGCATCGTCATCACCGTCGCCGAGCGACCGAGCGGGCTTCGCGCCGCGCCGAGACTGTACTGCGTGACGATGGTCGGCCCGACACCGATGCCCAGCAGCGCGAGCGCGAGGATCATCGCGCCCACCGACCCGGCGGCCGCGAACAGCGCAGAGCCCGCCACGAGGATCGTCGCGAACACGATCCAGCGCGCATGCAGCGTGAATCGCGGCGGCAGCCACACGACGCCGAGCGCGAGCACGGCCGATCCGACGCCCATCACCCCATACAGCAGACCCGCCTGCTCGGCGGCCCCGCGATCGGCCATGAACGAGGTGAGCGCGGTCAGCGCGGTGCCGAAGAACAGACCGATGCCGAAGATCCCGGTCACGACCACGAGCAGGGCGGGGCGGAACAGCTCACGCGCGCGCGACGGCGCGCGGCCGTCGGAGTCGCGCTCGAGGGAGACGTGGCGTCCGGTGGGGTGCAGCGCGAAGGCTCCGACGAACAGCAGCGTCAGGGCCGATGCGATCGCGATGGGCGCCCATGGCGCGATGAACGAGGCGAGGATGCCGACCAGGAACGGTCCGAACACGAACACGGTCTCATCGGCGGCCGACTCGTACGACATGGTCGCCGAGGTGGTGCGGGCGCGCTGCATCTCGGGCATCCGCTCGGCGATGATCGTGACGAGCCGGGAGCGCGACATCGGCGAGACCTGGGGCGCGGTCGCCCCGATGGTGAAGGCCGATGCCAGCACGAGGGCGTCGGCGGCGGGGGCATAGACGATCAGGGCGAACACGGCGAGCATCGCGGCGTTCAGCACGCCGCACAGCAGCAGCACGGGTCGCTGGCCCCACCGGTCGGCCGCCGCGCCGAGGAACGGACCGACCAGTGCCGTGCCGAGGCCGACGGCGGCGGAGGTGAGCCCGCCGAGGCTCAGCGAGCCGCGGACGGTGACGACCATGGTCAGCACGCCGACGACCATCATGGCGAAGGGCAGTCGCGCGACGAACGCGATGACGAAATACGGGATGCCGATCAGCCGCAGCAGGCTCGGCGAATTGGCGGTGATCTGTGTCATGTGGCTCTCACACGTCGAGGGACGCGGGTCGGGTGCCGCCGCTGTCCGCCGGGATGCCGGCGGCCGGTAGATACACAGCAGGATCTGCTGTCAACCCTACCCGAGCATCCGGCCCGCTCGGATAGCGTGGAGCCATGCGCTATCTCCTTCGCACCGGACTCTTCAGCGCCATCTCCACGGGGTGGACCCTGCTGCGCGGCTCGCGCGGCCAGAAGTTCACGTGGCGGGCGGTTCTCGCCTGGGTGAGCTGGGCGATCACGCTCTCACTCGCGATCGGCGCGGTCAAGGACATGCGCCGCGTCGACAAGGGGCTGCCCGTCTCGGCCGACTCGCCCTTCGCACCCAAGCCCGACAAGAAGGAGCTTCGCGAGAAGCGCCGCGACGAGGTCAAGCGCCTTTCGAAGCAGCGCTGATCGCGCATCGCGCTCCGACCGCCGCCGGGCGTCGGCCGGAGCGCCGCCGAAGAGACTCAGCGGGTGAGGATCAGTGCCTCCCCCTGCCCGCCTCCGCCGCACAGCGCGGCGACCGCGGTGCCCGATCCGCGGCGTGAGAGCTCGTGCGCCAGGTGGACGACGAGGCGGGCTCCGCTCGCACCGATCGGATGTCCGATGGCGATGCCACCGCCGTGCACGTTGATCATGTCGCTCGACAGTCCCAGCTCCTGCTGCGATCGTGCGACAACCGCACCGAAGGCCTCGTTGATCTCGACGAGGTCGAGATCGTCGGCGGTGATGCCCTGCTTCTCGAGCGCCCGCTCGATGGCGCGCGCCGGCTGCGCCTGCAGCGAGTTGTCCGGTCCTGCGGTCTGGCCGCTGGCACCGATGACGGCGAGCACCGGCCACCCCCGGGCGTCGGCGTTCTCTCGGGTGGTGACGACGACGGCGGCCGCGCCGTCGGAGATCTGCGAGGCGTTGCCCGCGGTGATCGAGCCGCCCTCGGCGAACGCGGCGCGGAGACCGGCCAGCGACTCGACTGTCGTGTCGGGACGGATGCCCTCGTCGCTGGCGAGCACGATGGGCTCCCCCTTGCGCTGCGGCACGCTCACCTCGACGATCTCGGCGTCGAACACTCCCTCGTCCTGCGCCGCGGCGGCACGCTGGTGCGACAGCGCGGCTACAGTGTCCTGCATCTCCCGGGTCATCCCGAATCGCGGGTTGTGCCGCTCGGTCGACGCGCCCATGCTCTCGCGATCGTAGGCGTCGGTGAGCCCGTCGTGGGCCATGTGATCGAGGACCTCGACGCTGCCGTAGGTCCATCCCTCGCGCGAGCCCATCAGCAGGTGCGGCGCGCGGGTCATGGACTCCATGCCGCCCGCGACGACGGTTGTGGCGTCGCCGGTGCGGATCATGCGCGCCGCATCGATGATCGCCGTGAGCCCCGACAGGCAGACCTTGTTGACCGAGCTCGCCGGCACGTCCCAGCCGATGCCCGCGCCGACCGCGGCCTGGCGGGCGGCGTTCTGCCCGGAGCCTGCGGCCAGCACCTGCCCCATGATCACCGCGTCCACGGCATCCGGCGCGACCGACGCCTGCTCGAGCGCGCCGCGGATGGCCAGCGAGCCCAGCTGCGGTGCGGTGAACGAGGCCAGCTGACCCTTCAGCCGCCCCTGCGGGGTGCGGGCGGCGGCGACGATGACGATGTCGCTCATGAGTGCTCCTTCAGAGTTTCGGGGATGGTCAGTGCGGGTTCGGTGGCGGCGACGACGTCCTGCACGCTCACACCCGGCGCGGTCTCGACCAGGACGAGCCCGTCGTGTGTCACGTCGATGACGGCGAGATCGGTGATGATCCGGTCGACCACACCCCTGCCGGTCAGCGGCAGCGAGCAGTCGTTCACGATCTTCGCCGATCCGTCCTTGGCGACGTGCTCCATGAGGATGATGACCCGGCCGGCGCCGTGCACGAGGTCCATGGCACCGCCCGGGCCCTTGACCATCTTGCCGGGAATCATCCAGTTCGCCAGGTCGCCGGTCGCCGACACCTGCATGGCGCCGAGGATCGCGGCGTCGATCTTGCCGCCGCGGATCATGCCGAAGCTCGTCGCCGAGTCGAAGAACGCCGCGCCCGGCAACAGGGTCACGGTCTCCTTGCCGGCGTTGATCAGGTCGGGATCGACGTTCTCCTCGGTCGGGTACGGGCCGACCCCGAGAATGCCGTTCTCGGACTGCAGCACGACGGTCACGTCGTCCGGCACATGGTTGGGCACCAGGGTGGGCAGACCGATGCCGAGGTTGACGTACTCGCCGTCGGTGAGCTCCTGGGCGGCTCGGGCCGCCATCTCGTCGCGGGTGAGCGCCATGGTCATCTCTTCCCTTCCTGGGGGCGGGTCGTGCGGCGCTCGATGCGCTTCTCGATGTCGCCGCCCACCTCGACCACCCGGTGCACGTAGACGCCGGGGAGGTGCACGCTGTCGGGGTCGAGCTCGCCCGGTTCTACGAGCTGCTCCACCTGCGCGATGCAGATGCGGCCCGCCATGGCCGCGAGAGGGTTGAAGTTTCGTGCGGCCTTGTTGAACACGAGGTTGCCGTGCCGGTCGCCCATCAGCGCGTGCACGAGCGCGAAGTCGGTGGTGATCGCCTCTTCGAGCACGAAGTCGCGCTGCTCGCCGTGGAAGTCGAAGGCGCGCACGTCCTTGACGGGCGAAGCCACGGCGATCGTGCCGTCGGCGTTGTACCGGCGCGGGAGCCCGCCCTCGGCGACCTGCGTTCCGACACCCGTCTGCGTGAAGAATGCGGCTATGCCCGAACCGCCGGCGCGCAGCTTCTCGGCCAGCGTCCCCTGCGGGGTGAGCTCGAGCTCGAGGTCGCCCTCGAGGAACTGCCGTTCGAACTCCTTGTTCTCGCCGACGTAGGAGGAGGTCATCTTGCGGATGCGGCGCGATCCGAGCAGGATGCCCAGGCCCCAGTCGTCGACGCCGCAGTTGTTGCTCACGACGCTGAGATCGCCGGTGCCCTGCGCATGCAGCGCCTCGATGAGCGCCATGGGATTGCCGGAGAGGCCGAAGCCGCCGACGGCGAGCGACGCGCCGTGCGGGATGTCGGCGACCGCCTCGGCCGCCGATGGGAACTGTTTGTCGATCAAGACCACTCCTTCGTGTGCGCTGTCTCCAGCATCCGCGCACGCCCGACAGCAGGCAAGCCGGCGCTTGCGATGTGGTCGTCCGACCGACTAGCGTCCACATCGTGGAACGGCTGGACGGCACGCGGCGCACAGTGCCCGGAGCGCAGGCGGTCGCGCGCGCTGCGGCGCTGCTGCGCCTGGTCTCGGCATCCGCAGACGGTGTCGGCCTGCAGTCGCTGGCGCGGGATGCCGGGCTGAGCCGCTCTACCGCGCACCGCCTGCTCACGGCGCTGCGCGTCGAGGGGCTCGTCGACCAGGACGAGACGACGGCGAGATGGATGCCGGGGCCCGAGCTGTATCTGATGGGAACCGTCGCGGCCGCGCGGTACGACATCACCGAGCTCTCTCGCGACATCGTGCGATCGCTCGCCGTGAAGACGGACGAGAGCGCGTTCCTCTCCACGCGTCGTGCTGACGAGACGGTGTGCCTGGTGCGCGAGGAGGGCTCGTTCCCCATCCGCTCCTTCGTGCTCAGCGAGGGGGTGCGCTTCCCCCTCGGTGTGGCGAGTGCGGGCCTGGCGATCCTCGCTTTCCTCCCCGACCACGATGTGGATGCGTATCTCGAACGCCACCCAGAGCTGGAGGAGCGATGGGGCTCGGCGCACGGCGACCGCCCGCTGCGGCGAAGGCTGGGCGAGACGAAGGCGCGCGGGTACTCGGTCAACCCCGGGCTGATCGTGGAGGGCTCGTGGGGCATGGCGGCCGCGGTGTTCGACAGGGAGGGCCGTCCGGATTGGGCCCTCAGCATCACCGGCGTCGAGTTCCGCTTCTCAGCGGATAGGCTTCCCCAGCTGGGCCGAACACTGCTGGCGCACGCGCACCAGCTCTCGTCGCGGATCGCAGGCGGCCGCCACTGATCCATTAGATACCGTCGGGTATATACTTGTTGGTATGCATAAATCCGAAGCGGTCACGGCGATCGTTCTCGCCGCGCACGCGCTGGCGCGGATCGCCGCACACGATGCCGGCAACGACGCACCGTCGGCGCAGTGGCGTGCTCTCAGCATCCTCGATCAGCGGGGCGGGATGCGTCTCGGCGCCCTGGCGTCCGCCGCCCGCACGACGCAGCCGGGCATGACTCGCCTGATCGGCACGCTCGAGCAGGCGGGCCTGGTCGAGCGCACCGCCGACCCCCACGACTCCCGAGCCACCGTCGTCACCGCGACGGAGGCCGGAATCCGCGCCCTTGACGACTGGCGCACCGAGCTGGGCGCCACGCTGGCCCCGCGCTTCGACGGCCTCGGCGACGACGACTGGCGAGCGATCGAGCGCACCGCCGCCATCCTCGGCGAGCGCGCGCAGAGCACATCATCCGACACGACAGGAGCACACGAATGAGCGGAACACCACAGGGATCGATCTGGCGTCAGCCGGCACAGGTGTGGGCGGTCGCGTTCGCGTGCGTCGTCGCGTTCATGGGCATCGGTCTGGTCGACCCCATCCTTCCTGCGATCGCGGAATCGCTGCAGGCCTCCCCCGTCGAGACGGAGCTGCTGTTCACCAGCTACCTGCTGGTGACCGGGCTCGCGATGCTCATCACCAGCTGGATCTCCAGCCGCATCGGCGCCAAGGCCACGCTGCTGGTGGGCCTCGGGCTGATCGTGATCTTCGCCCTGCTGTGCGCGGTGAGCGGCAGCGTCGACTGGGTGATCGGCTTCCGCGCCGGCTGGGGACTGGGCAACGCGCTCTTCATCTCGACCGCGCTGGCGACCATCGTCGGCGCCGCTGCCGGCGGCAGCGGCGCCGCCATCGTGCTCTACGAGGCGGCGCTCGGTCTCGGCATCGCGGTCGGTCCGCTGCTCGGCGGTCTGCTCGGCGAGCTCAGCTGGCGCGGCCCGTTCTTCGGCGTCGTGGTGTTGATGGCCATCGGGTTCATCGCCGTGCTCACGCTCGTGCGCACCGACGGCGAGCGCCGCGAGCCGATGCCGTTCTCAGCGCCGTTCCGCGCGCTGCGCCGCCCCGCCCTCGCCGTGCTCGCCGTGGCCGCCCTGTTCTACAACATCGGCTTCTTCGTGCTGCTGGCGTTCTCGCCGTTCCCCCTCGGCTTCGGTGCCATGGGCATCGGTCTGACCTTCTTCGGCTGGGGTGTGGCACTCGCGGTCACGAGCGTCTGGGTGGCTCCCGCCCTGATGCGCCGCGCCTCTCGTGCATCGATCATCCTCATCACCCTGCCACTTCTGGCCGTCGACCTCATCGTCGCGGGTCTCGTCGTCGCCGACCCCGCCGCGCTGGTGGTGTGCATCATCGCCGGCGGTCTGCTGCTCGGCGTGATGAACACCGTCCTGACCGAGGCCGTGATGGAGGCCACCGACCTGCCGCGCTCGGTCGCCTCGTCGGCCTACTCCGCCGTGCGGTTCCTCGGCGGCGCGATGGCGCCCCCGACGGCGGCCGCCCTCGCCCACGCGTACGGCGACACCGTTCCCTACCTGTTCGCGGCGGCCGCCGTGCTGCTCGCGGCTCTGACGGTTCTTCTCGGTCGCCGCGCCCTCGCCCACATCGACGACCCGGCCGCGGGCGACGGCGAGGAGGCCGCGGCTATCCTCATCGGAGACGCCGCGTGAGCGGCATCCACCCTTCGCGCCGATGAGGAGAGAGCTCGTGACCGATTACGACACGCTTCCGCCCCGCAGCCGTCTCGTGCGCGAGCGTCTCGCCGAAGCCGGGATCGACGCCCGCATCATCGTGCTGCCCGAATCGGCGCACACCGCCGCCCTGGCCGCGCACGCCATCGGATGCCCGGTGGGCGCGATCGCGAACAGTCTCGTGCTCGTCGCCGACGGGGAGCCGATCCTGGTCATGACCAGTGGGGCCCATCGTGTGGACTTCGTCGTGCTCGCCGAGCAGATCGGGGCGGAGTCCGTGGCGATGGCGTCGCCGGCGGTCGTGCGGTCGTCGACGGGACAGGTCATCGGCGGGGTGGCGCCGGTCGGGCACCCCGCTCCCCTGCCGACCTACCTCGACGAGTCTCTCAGCGCGTTCGGCGAGGTGTGGACGGCAGGGGGCACCGCCGAGACCGTGCTGCCGCTCACCTTCGCGCAGCTGACCGAGGTGACCGGCGGCAGGATGGTGCGGGTGCGCTGATCACTCGACCATCAGGTCGTCGATCTCGAGGTCCTCGTCGAGCAGGCAGTAGATGATCAGGTCGGGGTACTCCTCCGGAGCGATGAAGAGCAGCGTGATGCCTCCGTCGCCGAACACCACAACGCCGTCCAGAGCGATGTCGTCTCTCAGCGCCTGCAGCGCCTCGACCAGGTCGGCCTCGTCGTCGTCTTCGTAGGCGGCTTCGGTGAGCTCTTCGACGACCTCGCTCTCGCGCGCCTCGAGGATCTCCTCCGTGAGACGCGCCAGGGCGTGCTTCACGGTCTCCTGCATGGTCTCGAGGTCGGGAAGGTCCTCCCGCTCGACAGGCTCCTCGTCCTCTTCGTCGTCCTCATCTTCGTCGTCGTAGTCGAACTCCTCATCGAATTCGTACTCGACCGTGACGCGTCGGCCTCCGGGCAGTTCCACGGTCGCGGTGAGCGCGCCGTCCTCATCGGTGTCGATGTCGTCGAGATCGATCATGAGAGCCACCTCCTGTCCGCCATGTTCTCACCGGGAGGCCGCGTACGGAAGAGCCGAAGGAAGCGTGGTGCCGGTGCCGCGCTGCTCTAAGGTCGTCGCATGAGGAGAACGCGTGGACGGGTCGTCGATGTCGACACGCTCGCGGACTTCGACCGTCGTCTCGCCGCAGGCGCCCGCTCGCTCTACGGATGGCGGATGCGCGCACTGGACCTGACCGAGCGCAGCAGCGCCCTGCGGTCGGTCGATGTCACCGGATCGCTGTTCCTGGGCTGTCGCCTGGCGCTCGCCGACGAGTCGTCGGTGCGGGCGCGTGGCGCGGTGGTGTTCCCGGAGGTTCCCGGCATCCCGATCGACACCTACCGCACTGCGCTGTACACGCCTGGCGAGCTGTTCGGAACCGCGGACTACGCGGACAGTCTCGATGCGCGCACCTACGCCTGGTCGAAGCGCGTGACGTCGAGGGATGCCGCGCTCGCGAAGTCGCTGCACGATCACACCATCGATCTGGCGCTCTCGGACTGGGTGAGCGGTCGGCGGCTCGTCGGCGTCATGGGCGGGCATGGTGTAGTGCGCGGCAGCCGCGAGTACGCCGACGGGGTCGAGCTCGGCCAGCACCTGTCTCAGACGCTGACGGTCGCGACCGGCGGCGGACCGGGCGCGATGGAGGCCGTCAACCTCGGCGGGTATCTCGCGGGCCGAGGAGCGGATGCCCGAGAGCACGCGCTCGGGATGCTCGCCGCGGTGCCGAGCTTCGCACCGAGCATCGCCGCGTGGGCCGACGCGGCATTCGCCGTGCGGCACGAGTTCCCCGGCGGCGGCGAATCGCTCGGCATCCCCACCTGGCACTACGGACACGAGCCGCCGAACCCGTTCGCCAGCGCGATCGCCAAGTACTTCCGCAACGCGCAGCGCGAGGCGATCCTGCTGGAGGTGTGCCAGGCCGGCATCGTGTTCCTGCCGGGGTCGGGTGGCACCGTGCAGGAGATCTTCCAGGATGCCTGCGAGAACTTCTACGCCGACGAGTCGTCGGTCGCCCCGATGATCCTCGTCGGGTGTGCGTACTGGACCGAGCAGTACCCCGCCTGGCCGCTGCTGACCGCACTCGCCGCCGGGCGGCCGATGGAGCGCCACGTGCACCTCGTCGACACCGTGCAGGAAGCGGTCGATCTCGCCACCGCCGGCACCTGAGGCGCGCAACCCGCCCGGCAGACCGATGCGATTTGGCGCGACCATCGGCCGCTGGTAATGTAATTCCTCGGCCGGGGAAATCTTCCCGGGCCACGCACCTCTAGCTCAATCGGCAGAGCAACTGACTCTTAATCAGTGGGTTCAGGGTTCAAGTCCCTGGGGGTGCACGGACAAGCCCCGAAGACTCTCGCCAGTCTTCGGGGCTTTTCTGCATGCGGGCCGCACGTCGCCACACGCCACGTAGAGTTCCGGCATGGAGATCACGCCGGACGTCGTCGTCAGCCTGCGCGCCGATGAGGTGTTCGTCTTCGGCAGCAACGCCGCAGGTCAGCACGGCGGGGGCGCCGCCCGCGTCGCCCACGAGAGGTTCGGCGCCGTGTGGGGCGAAGGGCACGGCCATCACGGTCAGTCGTATGCCATCGACACGATGAGCGGCCTCGACGTGCTCACACGTGAGGCGCGTGCATTCATCGGGTTCGCGACCGAGCATCCGGATCTGCATGTCCTGCTCACCCCGGTGGGCTGCGGCATCGCCGGATACACGCCGGAGCAGGTCGCCGTTCTGTTCGCGGGTGTGCCCGAGAACGTCGCCGTCCCCGCTTCGTTCGTGCCGTACCTCTGAGCGACTCGGCCTGCAGAGGCCGGGCGGCGGGCGCGTTTCGTGTCTGGACCGATATCCTGCAGGCGGGTTCGCCCGAGAGGCCGCGCTTATCCTGGATAGGTGACCGACACCCGCGACGACGCCGACCTCGCCGCCGATCTCGCGCTCGCTCTGCGGCTGGCGGATGCGGCGGACGCCCAGTCTCTCCCCCGCTTCGACGCGGCCGATCTGCAGGTCTCGCGCAAAGCCGACCGCACGCACGTGACCGATGCCGACCTCGCCACAGAGCGCGCGATCCGCGAGCTGCTCGCCGCCGAGCGCCCTGCCGACGGCATCTTCGGCGAGGAGTACGGCGCGGAGGGCGACACCCACCGGCAGTGGATCATCGACCCCATCGACGGCACGGCGAACTTCCTGCGCGGAGTGCCGCTGTGGGGCACGATGATCGCCCTGGCGATCGACGGCGTGCCACGCGTCGGCGCGGTCAGCATGCCGGCCCTGTCACGCCGCTGGTGGGCCGCCGACGGTCTCGGCGCGTGGACGAACACCGCGGACGCTCCCCGCCGCCTCTCGGTGTCTGATGTGGACTCGCTCGACGATGCCAGCATCAGCTTCCAGAGCATCGGTCAGTGGGCCGACGCCGGGAAGCTCCCCGAGCTCCACGCGGTCGCCGACCGCGTGTGGCGCGACCGCGCCTACGGTGACGTGTACAGCTACATGCTGCTCGCCGAGGGCCGCATCGACATGGTCGCGGAGTTCGACGTCAAGGAGTACGACATCGCCGCAGCCGTGGCGATTGTCCGAGAAGCGGGCGGCCGCATGACTGCCTTCGACGGGGCCGAGACCCTGTCGGCGCTGTCCACGCTCGCCACGAACGGCATACTGCACGACCCCTTCCTGTCCCTGTTCCGCGACGCGCGACTCCCCTGAGCACGCCGCGGCACCTCCCCTCTCCCCGGATTCCCCATGAGCCCCCGCACTCCCCTCGCCTTCAGCGCGCTCGCAGCCGTCCTCCTGCTCGCGTCGTGCTCCGCCCCGGACCCTACGCCGACGCCCACGCCCCCCGCATCGACGAGCGTCGAGCCGACGACTGCCGCGACCACCGCGCCGGTCGACGACGCCACGCCGGCGCCCGGCGCCGAGCCCACCTGCAAGACGATCATCACGCCCGGCACCGTCGACGCCCTGACCTCCCAGGGATGGACCGCGAAGCAGGAAGAGCTGCGCATCGGCGAGACGCTCATCGAGGACGGCCTGCTGTGCATGTGGGCCGACTTCAGCACGGCATCGGACCACGGTCAGATGTACGGGTGGGGCGCGCTGGACGCGCGCACCTCCGACGTCGCTCAGTCGAACCTGAAGCGCGACGGCTGGCTGCGCTCGACGGAGGGTGATCTGGTGTACTTCACCGAGGACCCGGCCTACGCCATCGCGACCGACGACGACGGCTTCGGCATGACCTACGAGTTCGGCGACGGCTGGGTGAAGTTCGCGGACACGAAACAGGGCCTGCTGCTCATCGAATGGAAGGGATGAGCGAACAGGCCCGGGAGCGAAGGCGCCGCGCGAGCGGCGCCTTCCGTCACTTCTGGCGCTGACCCCAGCTGTCGGTGCGGCGCGTCGCCGAGCCGCGCTGGCGCATCACGTACGCCATGGCCAGGCTGACGAGGATGATGCCGGCGCTGAACGCCACGCCCTGCCAGGCGGGCATCTCCCACGCGGCGCCGAGAAGCCACATGCCGCCCAGGAACAGCACGAGGAACACGATGAAGTCGACCATGTCGAAGCCTTTCCGATCGTCGGATTACCCTCTCAGCTTACCGGTCTGACCGGCGACTCCGCGGCCGCGTCCGTGGGAGCCGCGCGGTTAGAGTTGGTGCATGCCGAGGACTCGCCCGTGACCGCGACGACAGACCGTCCCTCGCGCCGCGGACGCCCGGGGCATGATCGTGCCGACGTCATCCG
This sequence comes from Microbacterium sp. nov. GSS16, assembly GCF_028198145.1. Classification (NCBI taxonomy): domain Bacteria; kingdom Bacillati; phylum Actinomycetota; class Actinomycetes; order Micrococcales; family Microbacteriaceae; genus Microbacterium; species Microbacterium sp. nov. GSS16. Next base: position 2,510,547 of record NZ_CP116338.1, read on the forward strand.
CGTGGGCGTGCAGCTGTTCAACGAGCAGGGCTACGATGCGACATCGGTGTCGGATCTGACCGCTCGGCTCGGCGTGACGAAGTCCGCGCTGTACCACCACGTCGATTCCAAGGAGCAGATCCTGCAGATCGCCCTCGACGACGCCCTGGGAGGTCTGGAGGATGCCCTGCACGCGGCACTCGAGCATCCCACGGCCGGTGAGCGGCTCACCGCCATCGTCGACGGCGCCGTGCGGGTGCTGACCGAGCGGCTGCCGCAGGTCACGCTGCTGCTGCGCCTGCGCGGCAACAGCGAGATCGAGCTCGCCGCTCTCGAGCGGCGTCGTCGGTTCGACCACACGGTCACCGGCATGGTGCGACAGGCGCAGGCCGAAGGACTGGTGAGAGCGGATCTGGACGCCGGTGTCGCCACCCGCCTGATCTTCGGGATGATCAACTCGGTCGTCGAGTGGTATCGGCCGGATGGCCCCGTCGACCCGCAGCTGCTGGGCGCAGAGATCCGCGCGGTCGCACTCGACGGGCTGCGCCCTCGGGTGTGAGGGGCGTGGGCCCTCGGGACTGGTCTTCCACAGTGACAGCGGCTGGTGGAGCTGGGGGGAATCGAACCCCCGTCCGACGCTGCTAATCCACGTCTTCTCCGGGCGCAGTCTGTGGAGGCGTTCTGCTCGGCTCCGACCTTTGTCACAGACACCTAAGTCGACGAGCCCAGTCTGGGAAGAGTCCCACGTGACGTCCAGACGCCGTCACGCAGCAAGATCCCTAGATGACGCCAGGGTCCGTATGGGGATCACATACGGTCTGACGGACTATCGGGCTCGCTTAGGCAGCGAGGGCGAAGTCGTTGCGCTTGGTTTCGGCAACTATGTTTTTGCAGGGAGCGTTCACGAGATAACCCTGCATCCTCGGCCCGCTTCTCGTCGATACACAGGCGCCGTCGAAACCGATCAGCCCCGTGGACCTTCTCGCGAAGGAGCCGCTGTCACACTGTGGAATTACCAGCGGGAGCATGTGCTCCCGAGCATCACAGACTACAACGGATCGACGCCGGATGCTATTCCGCCCCGGGTCCGTCCGCACCCGCCGGTCCGCGCTGTGCCGTACAGTCGCTCGCATGAGCGAAGTCATCATCACCGTCCGCGGCGAGCACGAACTGCGCGTCGCACCCGAGCGCGCCACCGTCCGACTCAGCGTGGCGCTCGACGGCCCCGAGCGTGAGGCGGTGGCGCAGCGGGTTCTGGCCCTCGCGGGGCCGGTGCGCGAGAGCATCGTCTCACGGGAGGAGGCGCGCAGCGTGACCGCCTGGACCAGCCAGCGGCTGAGTGTGTACGCCGAGCGGCCCTGGAACGCCGATGGGCGCAGGCTCGCGCCCGTCTACCGCGCGAGCATCGACTTCACCGCCACGTTCGCCGACATCTCGGAGCTGTCGCTGTGGGCCACCGAGCTCTCCGCCGAGGACGGCGTCGCCCTCGGCGGGGTCGATTGGCATCTGACCCCCGAGACCGAGCGCGAGGTCGAGCGCGAGGTCGCGACCCAGGCCGTCGGCGTCGCCGTCTCGCGCGCTCGGGCCTACGCTGAGGCGCTCGGTCTCAGCACCGTCATCCCCCTGGAGATCGCCGATCGCGGGCTGATCTCGGCCGAGACCGCCGGCTTCGCACCGGTCGCGATGCGTGCTGCCGGAGCCTTCGACACGGCGCCGGCGATGGAGTTCCAGGGCGAGGAGATCACCGTCTCCGCCACGGTGGAGGGCCGCTTCTCGGCATCCTGACGGCTCCTGCTGCGGGCGAACCGTCGCCCGCAGCAGCAGCCGTCAGCCGATGGCGAAGGGCGCGAGTTCGGCCGCGAGGCGCTCGGAGACGTGCGCGTGCACGGCCGTGCCGTTCTCCTCGTGTTCAGCCGAGACCAGGACACCGCTCTCGTGAACCGCCGAGATGAGATCTCCCCTGTCGTACGGCACGAGCGCGCGTACCTCGACGGCCGGCATCGGCAGGCGCCGCTCGATCTCGGCCCGCAGCTCCGCGATGCCCTCCCCCGTACGCGACGACACGAAGTGAGCGTCGGGTGCGAGGCCGCGCAGCACGAGGCGCTCGTCGGGGTCGATCAGGTCGGCCTTGTTGAAGACGACGATCTCCGGGATGTCCCGCCCGCCGACGTCGCCGATCACATCGCGCACCGTCTGCAGCTGCGCGGAGGGGTCGGGATGCGAGCCGTCGACGACGTGCACGAGCAGATCGGCCTGGCCGACCTCCTCCAGCGTCGAACGAAACGCCTCGACCAGCTGATGCGGGAGATTGCGCACGAAGCCGACCGTGTCGGCGAGCGTGTACACGCGGCCGTCGGCCGATTCGGCGCGCCGGACGGTGGCATCCAGTGTCGCGAACAACGCGTTCTCGACGAGCACGCCGGCGCTGGTCAGAGCGTTCAGCAGGCTCGACTTGCCGGCGTTCGTGTACCCCGCGATCGCCACCGAGGGAATGGTGTTGCGCTTGCGTTCGGCCCGCTTGGCGTCGCGCGCCGGAGCGAACTCGCGGATCTGCTTGCGCAGCTGCGCCATACGGGTGCGGATGCGACGGCGATCGAGCTCGATCTTCGTCTCACCGGGTCCACGTGAGCCCATGCCCGCGCCGCCCGCGCCGACCTGGCCGCCGGCCTGACGGCTCATCGACTCGCCCCAGCCGCGCAGTCGCGGCAGCAGGTACTCGAGTTGAGCCAGCTCGACCTGCGCCTTGCCCTCGCGGCTCTTCGCATGCTGGCTGAAGATATCGAGGATGACGGTGGTGCGGTCGATCACCTTCACCTTCACGACGTCCTCGAGCGCGCGTCGCTGACTGGAGGCGAGCTCGGTGTCGGCGATGACCGTGTCGGCGCCCACGGCGGCGACGATGTCTTTGAGCTCCTGCGTCTTGCCGCGGCCGAGGTAGGTCGCAGGGTCGGGGTGCGGCCGGCGCTGCAGCAGACCGTCGAGCACCACGGCGCCTGCCGTCTCAGCGAGGGCGGCGAGCTCGCGCAGCGAGTTCTCGGCATCCTCCTGCGCGCCCTGCGGATATACGCCGACCAATACGACGTTCTCCAGACGCAGCTGCCGGTACTCGACCTCGGTGACGTCCTCGAGTTCGGTCGAGAGGCCCGCGACACGTCGGAGGGCATGGCGATCCTCGAGGTCCCACTGCGCGCCGTCCGCGTCGGTGTGGGCGGCTGATGCCGCATCCTGCAGCGCCTGGGCTGCGCCGAAGACGCGCGCCTGCGTGCGCGGCTCTGCGTTCGCGAGCACGCGATCCAGTGCGTCCTGTGTGATGTTGTCGTCGTTGGTGTTCGTCATCCGGTGGTGAACTCTGTCCTCTCTGAGAAGCGCCTTAACCTTAGCCCGCGGTGTCCGGTACGCTCACTGCATGCCGTCGTCCGATCATTACTTCAGTGCGGCCCCGGCCAGTGCCGAGAACCTCCGAACCATCACCGTTCCGCTCGCGGGGCGCGATCGGGAGGTGACCACCGCGGGCGGCGTGTTCAGTCCCGACCGGCTCGACACCGGCACTGCGGTGCTGTTCGCCAACATGGCTCCTCTGCCGCCGAGCGGCAACTTCCTCGATCTCGGATGCGGGTGGGGCCCGATCAGTCTCACCATGGCCCTCTCGGCGCCGCACGCCACGATCTGGGCGGTCGACGTGAACGAGCGGGCGCTGGATCTCACCAGGCGCAACGCCGAGTCCCTCGGCCTCACCAATGTCAACGCCGTGAAGCCCGAGGATGTTCCCGACGACGTGGTGTTCACCACGATCCGCTCGAATCCGCCGATCCGGGTGGGCAAGAGCGAGCTGCACTCCATGCTCGAGCGCTGGATCCCCCGCCTCGACGAGCGCAGCGACGCCTGGCTGGTGGTGCAGCGCAACCTCGGATCCGACTCGCTGCAGCGGTGGATGGCTTCGGTGTTCAGCCCGGGTTTCAGCGTGACCCGCGCGGCGACCGGCAAGGGGTACCGCATTCTCAAGGTGCGCCGGCACGGCACCCCGCCGACCGCCCCGATCGTGCTGCCCGAATGAGCGATCGGCCTCAGACGAGGTCGATCTCGCCGCGGTAGACGAGCTGCGCGGGCCCCGACAGGGCGACGTGCTCGCCGTCCTCCGCGGGGAACATCCGCACCCCGAGCACCCCTCCGGGCACCTCGACGCGCCACTGATGCGGCGCTTGCGACCCCGCCCAGTGCCGTACCGCGAGGGCGGTCGCCGCCACACCCGTGCCGCAGCTGAGCGTCTCGCCGACACCGCGCTCGTGCACGCGCATGCGCACATGCCCGATCCCGTCTCGTACCAGGGGCTCCCCCGGCACCACGAACTCGACGTTCGCGCCGTCGACCGGCGCGGGGTCGAGAATCGGTGTCGGGTTCAGGTCGACCCCGGCGAGCTCGTCGTCGGATGCCAGGGCGACCACGACGTGCGGATTGCCCACGTCGATGCCGAGGCCAGGGCGCGGGACCGAAAGTCCCGCCGCCCGCGCGAGCGGCTCGCCGCCGACGAGCTTCCACAGGCCGAGATCGACCTGGTAGCCGTTCTGGGAGCGCAGCACATCGCGCACCCCGGCCCTCGTGCCGATGGGCAGCGTCGAGCCGCTGTCGATCGTGGCGAGGCCAGCGCGAAGCAGGTAGTGCGCGAAGACGCGGATGCCGTTGCCGCACATCTCGGCGATCGACCCGTCTGCGTTCCGATAGTCCATGAACCACTCCGCATCCGGCTCCTCGGCCAGAGCCGCCGCGCATTCGGGAATCGACGCGGATCGCACCACGCGCAGCACGCCGTCGGCGCCGACGCCGAAGTTGCGGTCGCACAGGGCCTGCACCTGAGTGGCCGTGAGATCGAGAGCGCCGTCGGCGTCTTCGATGATCACGAAGTCGTTGCCCGTGCCGTGCCCTTTGGTGAATGCGACCATGCGAACAGTCTAGAGAGCGTCGGAACCCCCGACCCGGTACCTGCCGCACATGAAGCTGCGGTTGCGCGCCACATCGATCAGCTCGAGGTCCACTCGCCGTGGCAGGAGCGGCGCCCCGGATCCGAGCATGACCGGCGCGTACTGCACCCAGACTTCGTCGAGCAGCCCGGCGTCGGCGAACTGGCCGGCCAGGTCTCCCCCGCCGACGATCCAGAGGTCCTTCCCCTCGGCCGCCGCCGTCATCTCGGCATGCACCTGACGCACGTCCTCATGTGTGAAGCGCACGTCGCCCCGTGCCGGAGCGGGGATGTCGCGGTGGGTGAACACCCAGGTCGGCTGCGCGTAGTCCCATCGTCCCTCCTCGTGCCGCATGACCCACTCGAACGTGGACGATCCCATGGCGAGAGCCCCGATCACGGCGATGAACCCGGGATAGGCCATCGGACCGTTCTCGTCGATGTCCTGGCTGAGCAGCCAATCCAGCGAGTGCTCGGGCGTGGCGATGAACCCGTCGAGTGACGAGGCGGTGTAGTAGTGCGTGGCCATGCGCCCATCGTGCCTGCAGCCGCCGACGCCCGCCAGAGTCAGTCGATGAGCGAGTCGACGTCGACGGGGTGCTCGGCCCATTCGATGTCGGGGTAGCGCTTGAACCACGACACCTGTCGCCGCGCGTAGCGGCGAGTGAGCGCCTGCGTCTCGGCGATCGCCTCATGCTGGGTCAGCTCGCCGCCCAGCTGCGCGAGCGCCTGCGCGTATCCGATCGCGCGTGACGCGGTGACGCCCCTCTCGATGCCGTCGGCGCGCAGGCGGTCGACCTCTTCGAGCATCCCGTCCTGCCACATCCGCTCCACGCGCCGGTCGAGGCGCTCGACGAGCTGCTCTCGCGGCGTGTGGAGGCCGATGATCCGTGTCGCGGGATGCCACAGCTCGGGCTTCTCGGGCAGAGCCGCCCCGTGCGTCGCGCCGCCCTGCTCGATGACCTCGAGCGCGCGGACGATACGGCGTCCGTTCTTCGGATCGATCCGGGCGGCGGTCTCGGGATCGCGCGCGCGCAGCTGCTCGAACACCGCTCCGGCACCGTGCGCGTCGAGCTCAGCCTCGAGACGGGCTCTGACGGCGGCATCCCTCGGGGGGAAGCGGAAGTCGAAGATCACGCTCGAGACGTACAGTCCGGAGCCGCCGACGAGGATCGCATCGCCGCCGTGGGCGTGGATGGCTGCGATCGACTCTCGGGCGCGTGGCTGATACCAGGCGACCGCCGCCTCGTCGGCGACCTCGCGGACGTCGAACAGGTGGTGCGGGATGCCCCGCCGCTCGGCGACGGCGAGCTTAGCCGTGCCGATGTCCATGCCCCGATACAGCTGCATGGCATCGGCGTTGACGATCTCGGCCGGATTGCCGCGTGCGCGCAGCCGCTCGGCGAGGTCGAGAGCGAGCTCGCTCTTGCCGGTGCCCGTGGCGCCGACCACCGCCCAGAGCCGCGGGTGGCCTGGTCGCGCCGAGTGCGGGGTCAAGACCCCGCGGGGCGCAGGGTGGGCAGGCCCAGCGAGACGGCGCGCGGCGCACCCGACTCGCCAGCCGTGGCGGGAACCCCGCACGACGCGGCCTGCGCGCGGTCCCATGCGTCGCCGCCTCGGGTGCGGCGGATGCGCAGCGGCGCACCGGTCGGATCGTCGGCGAGGAGATGGAACGGCGCGCCGTGCGTGATCTTGACGGTGACGACGTCGCCGGGGCGCGGCAGCTCGGACCCCGACGTCACCTCGAAGTGCACCAGACGGTTGTCCTCTGCGCGACCGGTGAGGCGGTGCGTGGAGGCGTCCTTCTTGCCCTCGCCGACCGAGACCAGCACCTCGACTTCACGGCCGACCTGCTTCTGGTTCTCTTCCAGCGAGATCCGCTCCTGCAGCGCGATGAGGCGCTCGTAGCGCCGCTGCACCACATCCTTGGGCACCTGGTTCGGCATGGTCGCGGCGGGCGTGCCCTCGCGGATGGAGTACTGGAACGTGAAGGCGCCTGAGAAGCGGGACTGCTCGACGACGCGCATGGTGTCTTCGAAGTCCTCATCGGTCTCGCCGGGGAAGCCGACGATGATGTCGGTGGTGATGGCGGCGTGCGGGATGCGCTCGCGCACCTTCTCGATGATGCCGAGGTAGCGCGAGCTGCGGTACGAGCGGCGCATCGCCTTGAGGACGCTGTCGCTGCCGGACTGCAACGGCATGTGCAGCTGCGGCATGACGCTGGGGGTCTCGGCCATTGCGTCGATGACGTCGTCGGTGAAGGCTGCGGGGTGCGGGCTGGTGAACCGGATGCGCTCGAGCCCCTCGATCTCGCCCGCCGCACGCAGCAGCTTGCTGAACGCCTGGCGGTCGCCGAATTCGACGCCGTAGGAGTTGACGTTCTGCCCGAGCAGAGTGACCTCGATGGCCCCGTCTTCGACGAGCAGGCGGATCTCATTCAGGATGTCGCCGGGCCGGCGGTCCTTCTCCTTCCCGCGCAGGCTCGGCACGATGCAGAACGTACAGGTGTTGTTGCATCCGACCGAGATCGACACCCAGCCGCTGTGCGCGGAGTCGCGCTTGGTGGGCAGGGTCGAGGGGAAGACCTCGAGCGACTCGAGGATCTCGAGCTCCGCCTCGCCGTTGTGGCGGGCGCGCTCGAGCAGCCCCGGCAGGGAGCCCATGTTGTGCGTGCCGAAGACGACGTCTACCCAGGGCGCCTTGTCGAGCACGGCCTGCTGATCCATCTGCGCGAGGCACCCGCCGACGGCGATCTGCATGCCCTCGTGCTTGTCCTTCCGGGACTTCAGATGCCCGAGGGTGCCGTAGAGCTTGCCGGCGGCGTTGTCGCGGACGGCGCACGTGTTGATGATGACGATGTCGGCCTCGTCGCCGGCATCAGCCCGCACGTACCCTGCGCTCTCGAGCGAGCCGGAGAGACGCTCGGAGTCGTGCACGTTCATCTGGCAGCCGAAGGTGCGCAGCTCGTAGGAGCGACGGCGCCCATCGGCGGCGATCGCCGCGTCGGAGAGCGCGATGATCGTCGGTTCGGAGGAGAGAGAAGACATGGTGCGTCCATTCTACGAGCCGCCCGGCCTGGTGGCTGAGCGGCCCGTAGAGCGGATGCTCAGTCGGAGTCGACGAACCGGACGCCCGAGGGCCGCATGCCGGGGCGGGTCGCCGCACGACGCACGCCGACCTCGCTCAGAGCTGTGCGAGCGGCGTCCATCGCGACCGATCCGCCGTAGCCGCGACGGGCGAGCTGCCCGTGAAGCCGGCGCAGGGCGGTGTCGTACTCGAGGCGGCTCATGCCGGATGCCTTGCTGCGGGCGAACTCCAGTGCACGCTCGGCATCGTCGTCGGGCAGCTCTGCGAGTGCGTCGTCGACGATGTCGCGCGGGATGCCGCGCTGCGCGAGCGATCGAGCCAGGGCGATGCGGCCCTGTCCCTTTCGCTCGGAGCCCGAGGTCACCAGCAGCGACGCCAGCGTGTGATCGTCGAGATAGCTGCGGCGGAGGAACTCATCGATCACGTCTTCGATCGCGTCGCGATCGAGGCCGTTCTCGCGCAGAACCGATCGCGCTTCCGAGACCGACAGCTGCTTGGCGCGGAGCTTGCGCACCAGGGTCTCCTCGGCGCGCTGACGGATCTCGTCGGCGTCGGGTTCGACCGGCGCTGGCTCGTCATGGGCGTCGCCCGGATCGTCGAATCGCACGCCGGCCGGCGCGGGCGCGGCCCTCACGGAGTCCGTGGCAGGGCCGACGCCACGCGCGCCACCGAAGAGCGGGATCACCGGCGCGAGCTTGTCAGCGGATGACATGACTCACCACGGTTGTTGAGCGACGTCGAAACACGTCAGCGGATGACATCAGGCCGGACGACGCTCGGCGAGCTCGTCGACGGTGGCCTCGGCCTTGACGCCGACGCCCAGCTTCTGCTTGATCTGCGTCTCGATCGCCATGGCGATGTCGTCGTTCTTGATCAGGAAGTTGCGGGCGTTCTCCTTGCCCTGCCCGAGCTGATCGCCGTCGTAGGTGTACCAGGAGCCCGACTTCTTGACGATGCCGTGCTCGACGCCGAAGTCGATGAGGCTGCCCTCGCGCGAGATGCCTACGCCGTAGAGGATGTCGAATTCGGCCTGCTTGAAGGGCGGGGCCATCTTGTTCTTGACGACCTTGACGCGGGTGCGGTTTCCGACCGCTTCGGTGCCGTCCTTCAGCGTCTCGATTCGACGGATGTCGAGGCGGACCGAGGCGTAGAACTTCAGCGCCTTACCACCGGCCGTCGTCTCCGGAGAACCGAAGAACACACCGATCTTCTCGCGCAGCTGGTTGATGAAGATGGCGGTGGTCTTCGTCTGGTTCAGCCCACCGGTCAGCTTTCGCAGTGCCTGCGACATGAGTCGGGCCTGCAGACCCACGTGCGAGTCGCCCATCTCGCCCTTGATCTCCGCCTCGGGAACGAGGGCGGCGACGGAGTCGATGACGACGAGGTCGATCGCGCCCGAGCGGATCAGCATGTCGGCGATCTCGAGCGCCTGCTCACCCGTGTCGGGCTGCGAGACGAGCAGCTGATCGATGTCGACGCCGAGCTTGCGCGCGTACTCGGGGTCGAGCGCGTGCTCGGCGTCGATGAACGCGGCGATGCCGCCCGCGCGTTGCGCGTTGGCGATCGCGTGCAGCGTGAGCGTGGTCTTACCAGACGACTCGGGACCGTAGATCTCGATGATGCGTCCGCGCGGCAGACCTCCGATGCCCAGGGCGACGTCGAGGGCGATCGACCCGGTCTGGATGACCTCGACGGGAGCGCGCTCGTCGCTGCCCAGTCGCATGATCGAACCCTTGCCGAACTGACGCTCGATGTGCGCGAGCGCGGAGTCCAGGGCCTTCTCGCGGTCGTCGGTTGATGGCATGACGTGCTCCTCTGTATCTCGAAGTTCTGCCGCCTGTAGGCTGTCGCGGCCGTTCCGGATGGAGTGACTCTGCGACAAGGCGTATGGCTCAGTGCCACATCCCTCACCGTACGAGCAGCCACCGACATTGGATCGGCGACAGCGTCTGATGTGGAGAAGATGACCTCAAGACCACTTGTGCAGAACACTACGCGGACATCGAACACATCTTCGACGACACGCCGAAAGCGAACCGCGGAGTTTCGTTCAGCGCTCGCGGGGATCCAGGCGCCCGACGCCGTAGCGACGCGTCGCGGGAACGTCGGTCTCGTCGCACAGCGCGAGCCAGATGTCGCGCGGGGGAACACCGGCATCCAGCGCCTCGCGCGCCGTCCTGCCGAGCGACCCGAGGATCAGGTCGTGCACAAGAGAGTCCGCGCGGCCGCCGAACTCATCGGCGACCGCGCGGAGGAACTCGCTTCGTCTCATGGGAGTCGCTGCAGCGTCAGTGCAGCGACAGCTCGGGCTCGACCTCGGCGACGAGGTCGTCTGGCACCACATCCGGGAACGGGCTGAGGCCCTCGAGCACGGAGATGCGGTCACCCACTTCGCGCATGATCGTCGAGATCGGCACATCGAGCGCTTCGGCGACCGATGCGAGGATCTCGCTCGACGCCTCCTTCTGACCGCGCTCGACCTCGCTCAGGTAGCCGAGGGCCACTGAGGCCTTGCTCGCGACCTGTCGCAGGGTGCGCCCCTTCTGCAGGCGGAAGTCCCGCAGCACATCGCCGATTTCCTGTCTGACGAGGATCATCGGAACCTCCTCTCCTTCGCGCCACCCGGAACCTGCTCCGAGGGGATCGCCAGTCTAACCCGACCGGGTGTCGTTGAATCTACTGTTTCTCGCTGTGTTTGAGTTGTGAGTGAACGACTTGTCACACAGGGAGGAACGCCGGCGCGCGAGGCGCTATTCCCGCACGGCGTCCAGCGCCGCCGCGATGGCCGCCGCGGTCGCCTGGGCGCGGATCTCGGCGCGCGTCCCCATGAACAGATGCGGGATGCTCCATGCGCCCGTCGGGGTGACGACGCCGATGTGCACGGTGCCCACCGGCTGGCCGTCGGGCGAGTCGGGCCCGGCGATGCCCGTGGTCGCGATGCCGACGTCCGCGGGGCGCGCATCGACGGCCATAGCCCGCCGCACGCCCTCGGCCATCTGCACGGCGACGTCCGGATGCACCGCACCATGCTCGACGAGCAGACCGGCGTCCACGCCGAGCAGGGTGTGTTTGACCGGCGTGGCATAGGCGACCACGCCGCCCAGCAGCGTCGCGGACGCACCGGGGACCGACACGATCTCGGAGGCGACTGCTCCGCCGGTGAGCGACTCGGCCACGCCCAGCGTCCAGCCGCGCTCGCGCAGAGCGGCGACCAGCAGCTCGGCGTCGGTCATCCGGCCCTCCGACGACCGCGCACCTGTGCCACGACGTAGTCGATGCCGCTCGCGACGGTGAGCACGAGCGCCAGGATCATCAGCACCTGCGTGACCACGACCCAGGCCGTCTGACCGACCAGGCCGTGCAGCGGCAGCAGCGCCCAGCTCAGGGCGATGCCCTGGACGACGGTCTTGATCTTTCCCATCCAGGCCGCGGCGACCACGTGCTCGTGCACGAGAGTGAAGCGGTGGATGGTGATCGCCCACTCCCTGATCAGGATCACGACGATGATCCACCAGGGAACCTCGCCGAGGATCGCCAGCCCGAGGAAGCCCGCACCTGTCAGCAGCTTGTCTGCGATCGGGTCCCACAGCTTGCCGAAGTCGCTGACGATGTCGTACCTGCGGGCGAGGTAGCCGTCGACCCAGTCGGTCGATATGGCCAGCACGAACAGCACGGCGGCCACCCAGCGCATGACGATGTCGTCGGCGCCGAATGTGCCTGCAATGAGCAGGAGCACGAAGAAGACGACCGCGAGAGGGATGCGCGCGACCGTGATCGCGTTGGGGAGCTGCCGGGGAATCGCCATCAGTCGCGCCCCGTCAGGCCCCAGGCGTCCTCGTCGCCGTCGTCATCACTCTCCACCACCGGCAGCCCTTCGAACTGCCGGGCCACCGGGTCGTGGCCGTACTGGTCGGCGGAGGCGGACGCGCTCGCGGCCGGCGCGGCCGGCGCGGCCGGTGCCGGCGCGTCCTCGCCGCGCAGCTTCGCGAGCACACCGGGAAGCTGCTCGGATGTCACCAGCACATCGCGGGCCTTGGATCCCTCGGATGGGCCGACGATCTCGCGCGACTCGAGCAGATCCATGAGACGACCGGCCTTCGCGAAGCCGACGCGCAGCTTGCGCTGCAGCATCGAGGTCGAGCCGAACTGCGACGACACGATCAGCTCGGCGGCGGCGAGCAGCAGCTCGAGGTCGTCGCCGATGTCCTCGTCGACCTCCTTCTTGCGCGCCTCGGCAGACTCCTGCACGTCGGGCCGGTACTCCGGGCGCGCCTGCTGAGTGACGTGCTTGACGACCGCCGAGATCTCGGCCTCGTCGACCCAGGCGCCCTGCAGACGGAACGGCTTCGACGAGCCCATCGGCGAGAAGAGCGCGTCTCCCTGGCCGATGAGCTTGTCAGCACCCGGTGCGTCGAGGATGACCCGGCTGTCGGTCACGCTCGTCACGGCGAACGCGAGTCTGGAGGGCACGTTCGCCTTGATCAGGCCCGTGACCACGTCGACGCTGGGGCGCTGCGTGGCGAGCACGAGGTGGATGCCAGACGCGCGGGCCAGCTGCGTGATGCGCACGATCGAGTCCTCGACGTCACGCGGGGCGACCATCATCAGATCGGCCAGCTCGTCGACCACGACCAGCAGGTACGGATAGGGCTTGAGCACGCGCTCGCTGCCCGGCGGAACCTGCACCTCGCCGGCGCGGACGGCCTTGTTGAAGTCGTCGATGTGGCGGTACCCGAACGACGCCAGATCGTCGTAGCGCATGTCCATCTCCTTCACGACCCACTGCAGCGCTTCCGCCGCCTTCTTGGGGTTCGTGATGATGGGCGTGATCAGGTGCGGCACACCGGCGTAGCTGGTCAGCTCCACCCGCTTGGGGTCGATCAGCACCATGCGCACATCGGCGGGGCGGGCTCGCATGAGCAGGCTCGTGATCATCGAGTTCACGAAGCTGGACTTTCCCGACCCCGTCGAACCGGCCACGAGCAGGTGCGGCATCTTGGCCAGGTTCGCCACGACGATGTTGCCGCCCACGTCCTTGCCGACGCCGATGGTCAGCGGATGCGTGCTCTTCTGCGCGGCGCTCGAACGCAGCACGTCGCCGAGCGCGACGGTCTCCTTGTCGACGTTGGGGATCTCGATGCCGATGGCGCTCTTGCCGGGGATGGGCGACAGGATGCGCACGTCGTTCGATGCGACCGCGTAGGCGAAGTTGTTGCTCAGCTGAAGGATCTTCTCGACCTTGACGCCGTGACCGACCTCGACCTCGTACTGCGTGACCGTCGGTCCGCGTGAGAAGCCGGTGACCTTGGCGTCGACCTTGAACTGCTCGAGCACGCTGGTGATCTGCTCGATCGTGCGGTCGGTGGCGTCCGAGCGCACCACCGGCGGCGGTCCCGACTTAAGCACCGCCGTCGAGGGCAGCACGTACGGAGCCGCTGGCGCCTGCAGCCCCTTCTCCCCCGGTCCGTCGGTCCCGAAGCCGTCGAGCCCTGGCAGCTCACCGGTGGATCCGGAGTCGTCGAGCAGCGCGGTCGTGTTCTGCTCACCGAGCATCCCGGTGAGGGCGCTGACGTCGGAGAGCACCTCGGTCGCTGCATCCGCCCCGCCGTGCGCGGGCTCGTCGTCGACGATGACCGCCTGGTCGTACGCGGTCTTCTGGGCGGGCTCGTCGAAGAGAGCCGTGATGGCCTGGGAGTCGACGTCGTCGTCCGGCGTCTCCTCCCGCCCGCTCTTGTTGCGGCGCCACCACGGCAGCGCGTCGTCGTTCTCCGCGTCGTCAGCGGCGCCCGCCTCCTCGGCGGTCTGGCGCAGGGGGCGCTCGGCGCCGAACATCCACGCGTACAGATCGCCCAGTCGCTCGCCGATGCGGTTCGGCGGCGTCTTGGTGAGGATCAGGATGCTGAGGACGGCCAGCATCGCGAGGACGATGTACGCGACGGCCGGGGTCAGGAAGGCCAGCGGCTCACCGAGCATCCAGCCGAAGAGGCCACCGGCGGCGCTGAGCTCGGGCATGCCGTCGCGCGGCTGCGGCCGGACGATCGCGCCGGTCGCCCCGGTCGTGCCCGATGCGACGTGCAGGATGCCGGCGAGCGAGAGCACGAAGAGCCCGAAGCCGATCCCGATCCGGCCGTTGTCGTGCACCGACGACGGATGCCGGAACAGCCAGCCCGCGAGAAGAAGCAGCAGCACGGGAAGCACGAACGCGACCCGGCCGACCAGCAGCCCCCAGGTGAAGGCGCTGACGTTCTGCGCGATCACGTCGCCGATGAAGAACCACTCGACCACGCCGCCGACGATGGCGAAGAGCACCAGCAGCAGCGGGAAGCCGTCGCGCCGCTGGTCCTTCTCGAGGTTCTCGGGTCCGAACGCGCGGAACAGACCGCCCACGCCGTGCGCGAGCCCCAGCCACATGCGCACCCCGAGCGGCGGCCGCTCGGCGTCGTCGATGTACTTCTTCGGAGCCGGAGCGGCTTTCGCGCTCGATCGGGCCGTCGTCTGCCGCTTCGGGCGAGACGAGCTCGCGCTCTCGGACGCGCGCTCGGACTTGGTGGTGCTCCTGGCCATGTCATCCACGGTACGGCCGACGGCGGACAACGGCCCGCAGTGACGCGGCTTTGCGCGGTATCAGGCCTCGATCACGAGGGGCACGATCATCGGGCGGCGGCGCAGCTTCTGGTTGACCCAGCGACCGATCGTGCGACGGATGATCTGCGAGAGCGCGTGGTTGTCGCGCACGCCGTTGCTCGCCGCCTCTTCGAGGGCGGCGACGATCTTCGGCGTGATGTCGTCGAACACGCGGTCTTCCTCCGCGACGCCGCGCGCATGGATCTCGGGGCCCGAGATGATGCGTCCGGTCGAGGAGTCCACGACGACGATGACGGAGACGAAGCCCTCTTCGCCGAGGATCCGGCGATCCTTCAGGTCTGCGTCGGTGATGCCGCCGACCGTCGATCCGTCGACGTACACGAAGCCGATGTCGAGCTGCCCCGCGACCCGCGCCTCGCCGTCGCGGAGGTCGATGATGGTGCCGTTGCCCCCGACGATCGTGCGCTCCTCGGGGATGCCGGTGTCCTGCGCGAGCTTGGCGTTCGCGATCAGGTGGCGGTACTCACCGTGCACGGGCAGCACGTTCTTCGGCTTCAGGATGTTGTAGCAGTAGATCAGCTCACCGGCCGCAGCGTGTCCCGAGACGTGCACCTTCGCGTTGGCCTTGTGCACGACGTCGGCGCCGAGCTTGGTGAGCCCGTCGATGACGCGGTAGACGGCGTTCTCGTTGCCCGGGATCAGGCTCGAGGCGAGGATGACGGTGTCGCCCTCACCGGGCTCGATCGCGTGGTCGAGATTCGCCATGCGGCTGAGCACGGCCATCGGCTCACCCTGCGAGCCGGTGGACATGTAGACGATCCTGTCGTCGGGCAGGTCGCGCGCCTTCTTGTAGTCGATCAGCACGTTCGCGGGCACCTTGAGGTACCCCAGCTGCTCGGCGATCGTCATGTTGCGCACCATGCTGCGGCCGAGGAAGGCGACGCGACGCCCGTGCGCGTGCGCGGCGTCGATGACCTGCTGCACGCGGTGCACGTGGCTGGAGAAGCTGGCGACGATGACGCGGCGGCGCGCCTTGCCGATCACCTGCTCGAGCACGGGGCCGATGGAGCGCTCGGTCGGTGTGAAGCCGGGCACGTCGGCGTTCGTGGAATCGACGAGGAACAGGTCGACGCCCTCCTCGCCGAGACGCGCGAAGGCGCGCAGATCGGTGATCCGTCCGTCGAGCGGCAGCTGGTCCATCTTGAAGTCGCCGGTCGCCAGCGCGAGGCCGGCAGGGGTGCGGATGGCGACGGCGAGGGCATCCGGGATCGAATGGTTGACCGCGACGAACTCGAGGTCGAACGGCCCGACCCTCTCTTCCTGGCCCTCCTTCACCGTGAGCGTGAAGGGCTTGATCCGGTGCTCTTTGAGCTTCGCCTCGACGAGCGCGAGCGTCAGCCCCGATCCGATCAGCGGGATGTCCTGCTTCAAACGCAGCAGGTACGGCACCGCGCCGATGTGGTCTTCGTGGCCGTGGGTCAGCACGACGCCGACCACGTCGTCGAGGCGATGCTTGATCGGCTCGAAGTCCGGCAGGATCAGGTCGACGCCCGGCTGGTGCTCTTCAGGGAAGAGCACGCCGCAGTCGACGATGAGGATCTTGCCCTCGTACTCGAACGTGGTCATGTTGCGACCGACCTCGCCCAGACCGCCCAGCGGGGTGACCCGCAGCGTTCCGGGGGCGAGCGGCTCGGGGTCGGCGAGGGGGAAGGTCATTCGGTCTCCTCAAGCGGGCGTGTGAGGCCCGGTCATGTCGGTGTCAGCGCGCAATCGCGCTCATCGTGTGGTGCCGTGCACCTTGGGCAGTGCGCCGCCCGCGGCCGCGTTGCGGTCAGGGCGGAAGTTCGAGAAGTCGGCGCCCGCGACATCCTTGACGAGGGCGAGCTCGTCCTCGATGAGGGCCGCCTCCCACTCCTCCGGCCCCACGAGGGGCAGACGCACGCGGGGGCTGTTGATGCGACCCAGGCCGTGCAGGATGTACTTGGCCGACACGGTGCCGGGCACGTGCGTCATCGCCGCGCGCACGAGCGGCTCGAGACGCTTGTGCTCGGCGGTCGCCGTGGCGAGGTCGCCGCGGTTCACCGCGTCGACGATCGTGCGGTAGGGCGCCGAGGTGATGTTGGCGGTGACGCCGATCATGCCCGTGGCGCCGATCGAGAGGTGCGGGAGCACGTTCGAGTCATCGCCCGAGAAGTACATCAGATCGGTCTGGTTCAGCACGCGGCTGACCTCGCTGAAGTCGCCCTTGGCGTCTTTCACGGCGAGGATGTTGGGGTGCTTGGCCAGGCGCAGGATCGTCTCGTACCTGATCGGCACGCCGGTGCGGCCGGGGATGTCGTAGAGGATGACAGGCAGATCGGTCGCGTCGGCGACGAGCCGGAAGTGGGTCAGGATGCCGGCCTGGGTCGGCTTGTTGTAGTACGGCGTGACGATCATGATGCCGTCGGCGCCGGCCTTCTCGCTCGCCTTGTACAGCTCGATGGCGTGCGCGGTCTCGTTGGACCCTCCGCCGGTGATGATCTTCGCCCGCCCCGCCGAGACGTCCTTGCCGACCTCGACGAGACGGATCTTCTCGTCGTCGGTGAGTGTGGAGGTCTCGCCGGTCGTCCCGGTGACGACGATGCCGTCGGCACCGTCGCTGATGACGCGGTCCATGTGCTTCTCGGTGGCCGGCCAGTCGACCTCGCCGTCGGCGGTCATCGGGGTGACCAGTGCGACGAGCACCTGTCCGAAGGGATTCTCCGCGTGCGTCATCCTCTCAGCGTAGCGTTTCACCGCCCGGCGCCGGGACCCGCGTCAGACGCGACCGCGACGTGCGATGCCGGAGGTGAGCCGGCTGGGCAGCACGCGCGTGAGCGCGACGATGAGCTTGTACCTCAGCGAGGGGATCGACACGGGGCGGCCGAGCGCGGCATCCCGCAGGCCTGCGCGCACGACCCGGGGTGCGTCCAGCCACATGATGCCGGGCACGCCCTCCCGGCCCGGCGTGAGCCCCATCCTCTCGTGGAAGCTCGTGTGCGTGAAGCCGGGGCACAGCGCCGTGACGCTGATGCCGTCCCGGGCATACTCGGCGTTCGCCCACCGGCTGAACCCGATCAGCCACGCCTTGCAGGCGGAGTAGGTGGAGCGGGAGATGAATCCGGCCACGGATGCCACGTTGATGATCCGTCCGCCGCGGCCGCGCATCGCGCGGATGGCCGCGTGCATGAGTCGCATCGACGCCTCCACGTGCACGCGCAGATGCCGCACCTCGTCATCGATCGGGTTGTCGGCGAACTGCAGGGGCAGCCCGAAGCCCGCGTTGTTGACGAGCAGGTCGATCGGGGCTGCGGCGTCGGCGACCCGCTCCGCCACGCGGTGCAGGTCGGCTTCGAGCGCCAGGTCGGCGACGATCAGCTCGACGTGCACGCCGTGCTCCTCGCGCAGCTGTGAGGCCAATGTCTCGAGGGCGTCGGCGCTGCGCGCCACGAGAACGAGGTCGGCGTGTCGCGCGGCGAGCTGCCGCGCGAACTCGGCGCCGAGTCCTGCGCTGGCTCCAGTGATGAGTGCGGTCGGCATCAGCGCTCGTATCCGAGGAAGCGGTACCGGATGCCGGTGCGGGACGTCTGCCACTCCCCTTCGTCGACCAGACGCCAGCCGTCGACCGAGGGTGCATACGCGTCGCCGTCGACCTCGATGTCGAGCTCGGTCACCTCGAGGCGGTCGGCGTCGCCGATCACCTGCCGGAAGATCTCCGCTCCGCCGATGATCCAGACGCGATCCTGACCCCGCACGGCCTCGGCGATGCCGGCGACGCGACGAGCGCCGTCCGCACTCCAGTCCTGACTGCGGGTGATGACGATGTTCTCGCGGTCGGGCAGCGGGCGGAAGCGCTCGGGCAGCGAGTCCCACGTGCGGCGGCCCATGATCACGGGCGTGCCCGAGGTGACCTCCTTGAAGTGCGCGAGATCCTCGGGCACGTGCCAGGGCATCCCTCCGTCGGCTCCGATCACGCCGCCTCTCGCCTGGGCCCAGATAAGCCCTGCCCAGGTCATACCGCCACCGCCGCTCGGATCGCCGGGTGATGCTGATAGCCCTCGACGACGAAGTCCTCGTAGCGGTAGTCGAGGATCGACTCCGGCGTGCGCGCGATCTTCAGCGTGGGATAGGGATACGGGTCGCGCCCGAGCTGCTCGCGGACCTGCTCGACGTGGTTGTCGTAGATGTGGCAGTCGCCGCCGGTCCATACGAAGTCGCCGGGTTCGAGCCCGGTCTGCTGCGCGACCATGAGGGTCAGCAGCGCGTAGGAGGCGATGTTGAACGGGACGCCGAGGAACAGATCGGCGCTGCGCTGGTAGAGCTGGCACGACAGCCTGCCGTCGGCGACGTAGAACTGGAACAGCGCGTGGCACGGTGCGAGCGCCATGTCGGGGATGTCGGCGGGGTTCCACGCCGACACGATGAGGCGGCGCGAGTCCGGTGTCGCTCTGATCTGCTCGATCACCTGGGAGAGCTGATCGATGTGGCCGCCGTCCGGTGTCGGCCAGGAGCGCCACTGCACTCCGTACACCGGTCCGAGGTCGCCTGAGGCGTCGGCCCACTCGTCCCAGATCGTCACGCCGTTCTCCTGCAGCCAGCGCACGTTGGAGTCGCCGCGCAGGAACCACAGCAGCTCGTATGAGATCGACTTGAAGTGCACGCGCTTGGTGGTGATCAGGGGAAACCCCTGAGAGAGGTCGAACCGGATCTGGCGTCCGAAGACGCTGGTCGTGCCCGTACCCGTTCGGTCGTCCTTATGGGTACCCGACTCCAGCACGTCACGCAGCAGATCTTCGTATGGTGTCGGCACGACTGCACTCATGCCAGCAACGATACGTCACGCGATGTCACACTCGGGCGCGGCTGCGGCGTTCGACGTAGCCTCGACCCATGCCGCTCGAGACCGCCCTGCTCACCGTCGGCACCCTGCTGTTCGCGACCGTCGGCGTCGGGGCGGTGTGGCGGGTGCTCGACGGCCGGCGCCGGCGTGCATCCGGTCGCGTCGACGTCGTTCGCCTTGGCCTGACGCCGGGCCGAGCCGCCTTCGTCCTGTTCAGCACCGAGACCTGCGCTCGCTGCCCGCAGGTCAGACGGATGCTGCACGGAGTCGTCTCGGATCGCGGTGCGCTCGTCGTGCACGATGTGGATCTCACGCACCGCGCAGATCTGGCCGCGAAGAACCGCGTCCTGAGCACGCCGACCACGCTGCTCGTCGACGCCGATGCTCAGGTCGTCGCCCGATTCACCGGCGTGCCGCGCCGGGAAGCCGTCATCGCCGCTCTCGACGAACTGCCCGCCCTCCAGGACGCCTCATGACCTCGCACACCACGATCGACCCGCGGGCTCCGCGATTCGCCGCATGGATCACCTCCGCACTGCTGCTCATCGCGACCGTCTTCGCGCTGACCGGCATCGCGGCATCGAGCGCGAGCGCGTCGTTCGGGTGGTTCGCGTATCAGCCCCTCGCATCCTCGACGTTCCCCGGTGGTCATCGGCTGATCGGAACGGCGTCCGTCGCGGAGCGGGCATCCGACCCGGGCTTCATCATCGCCTCGGTGGTGGCCGCCCTGTTCGTCTGGGGCGTCGTCTCTCCGTCCACCTCACCGTGGTCGGTGCTGTTCCGCACGTCGGTCCGCCCTCGCCTCGCCCCTCCCGTCGAACTCGAGGATGCGCGCCCGCCGCGCTTCGCACAGGGTGTCGGGCTGATCGTCGTCGCAGCCGGGCTGGTGCTGCACCTCGCAGGTGTGCCGCTGGCCCTCCCGATCGCGACCTCCGCGGCGTTCGTCGCGGCCTTCCTCAACGCGGCGTTCGGCTTCTGCCTGGGCTGCCAGCTCTATCTGCTGCTGCAGCGCGTGAGCCCGCTCGGACGCGGCGGAGCGTCCGCCTGAGTGCTGTTCCCGCGGAGCCTGCGTCTGGATAGGCTGGCCGGGCGACGCGAATCCGCGTAGCGATGCCACGAGCGATTCTCGGAGGAACAATGACCGTCACCAGCGAAGCCGCAACCACCTGGACCGGATCCCTGATGGAGGGCTCGGGCACCGTCGCCTTCTCGAGCTCGAACCTCGGCACCTTCCCGATCGACTGGAAGTCGCGCAGCGAAGGGTCCGAGTCGACCACGACGCCGGAGGAGCTGATCGCCGCAGCGCACGCGTCGTGCTTCAGCATGGCGCTCTCGCACGCCCTGGCCGAGAACGGCACCCCGCCCGAGCGGGTGAACACCTCGGCGTCGGTGACCTTCAAGCCGGGCACCGGCATCACCGGCAGCCACCTGAACGTCAACGCGAGCGTTCCCGGCCTCACTCCCGAGAAGTTCCAGGAGATCGCCGAGGGCGCCAAGACCGGATGCCCGGTCTCGCAGGCGCTCGCCGGCATCGAGATCACCCTCGAGGCCAGCCTCGCCTGAGATCCGCGTCGTCAGGGCCGCGTCCGGGAGAGCCTGATCGCCTCGCGGATGCTGGTCCTGGCGTCCTTGCGCCGTCCGGCGGCGTCCTGCACCACACCCAGGCGGTAACGAGCGCGCCAGTCGGCGGGCTCCGCCTCCGCGGCCGCGGCGTACTTCTCGACCTGCGGCTCGATGTCATCGCGCATCAGACGCCCGCTCGGCGTCAGCTGCTCCGGCGCGGCCGGCATCCCGCCCTCGGCGTCGAGCGTGCGCCCCAGCCGATCGGCCGCGAAGCCGAAGATCAGCTCGCGCACCAGCGCCCACGCCCCGATCGCGGAGATCAGGATCAGGGCGGTCGCCATCCCGATCGAGATCGGAGTCGCGACCCGGAGGAACATCACCGCCAGCCAGCCCGCGCTGACGACGTAGAGCAGCAGGGCCGCTGCCATCACAGCCACCCCGATCCGCGAGCTCATGCGCGGGCCCGGATGCCGATGTCGACGAGATTCTCGAGGCCGACGACCACCCCGCGCGCATCGCGCGCGTACGGAACCGCGAGCCGGATGCCGGGCGCGTAGGCGGCCGCCGAGTCGATCGTGTCGTGCACGACCGTCAGCGTCTCACCCGGACCCGACAGGATGGCCTCCTGCTTGGCGATGACGCCCGGGCGGCGCAGCGAGTGCACCGGCACCCCGGCGATCTGCTGCCCGCGCGCACGCTGGTCGACGTGCGGCGCCTGGAACGGACCCTGCGCCTCGCGCGCGGCGACCATCAGCTCGGCCGTGCGCACCGCGGTGCCGCTGGGCGAGTCGATCTTGCGATCGTGATGCGCCTCGATGATCTCCGCCGAGGGGAAGAACGGCGCCGCGGCTGCCGCCAACGCCGAGCCCAGGGCCGACCCCAGGGAGAAGTTCGGGATGAACACGGCACCGGTGTCGGCGGCATCGACCAGGGGCCGCACCAGTGCGATGCGCTCCTGCGACCATCCCGAGGTCCCGACGAGCACGTTGATGCCGCGCTCGACCGCCGCCCGCACCACGTCGATGCTCACCGCCGGAATCGACGCATCGACGACGAGGTCGGCGCCGTCCATCTCATCGAGGTCGCTCGCCGACCCGAGCACGGAGCGCACCTCGAAGCCGTCGAGCTGATCGATCACCGCGTGGATGATGCGACCGAGTGAGCCTGTACCGCCGACGAGGGCGACCTGTGTCGTCATGCTCCCAGTCTAGATTCGCCGGCCGGGAGGCTCCGCGAACGTGACCCGGCAGCTCGCCGCCGAGTCAGACGAGCGCGCCCTCGGGCAATCCGGTGCGAAGCTCCATCGGCAGGTGCCCCAGATCGTTGTGGCTCAGCAGCGTCCACGGTCTGCCCTGCTTCTGAGCGATCACGGTCAGTCCGCAGTGCGCCTGGTTGAGTGTCATCCACCGCCAGTCCGGGGCGCCGAGCACCTCGCGCACGAACCACGAGATGACGAAGTTGTGGGTGATCAGCACCTCGTGCACGTCGCCGTTGCGGCGCCGCAGGAACTCACCCACCGCGTCTGTCATCTGCGCCGATCCCGCCTCGATCTCGGCCTCGCTGACCGATCCGAAGAACGGCTCGTACACCGAGGGCACGTCGACGCTCATCCCACTGGGCACGCAGTCGAAGAGCAGAGCCGACGGCACCGGGTCGACCGAGGGCAGCCGGGCCGCGATGGTGCGTGCGGTCTCCGCCGCGCGCAGCAGCGGAGAGTGCCAGACCGAATCCAGCGGCAGCCCCGAGAGGCGATCCGCGATCAGCTCGGCCTGACGCCGCCCTCGAGGCGAGAGGGGTCCGTCGTCGACGCCGTGCTCGGCATCCTGATGTTCACCGTGTCTGACCAGATAGATGTAATGCGTCACTGCCCGCTCGCTTCAGCCCGTCCCCCTCGGAAGGGCGAACCCAGCTTAGGTCACCGCACCGACACGACGCCGAGGCGCGACGGGATGCGCACGGACTGTGCGCTCAGTCGCCGGCGCGGGTGAGCTCGGCGACCTGCGAGCGCAGCAGCGTGACCCCTGCGCCCTGCATGAGCTCCTCGACGTGCTGCGGCGCGAACGCGTTCACGATCGGAGCCACCACTGTGCGCTGCGCGAGCAGCCACGCGATCGAGACAGCCGCGACCGGTACCGAGAGCTCCGCCGCGATGCGGTCGAGCACTCGCAGCACGCGGATGCCGCGGCGGTTGAGGTTTCCCTTCATCTGCTCGCCGCGCACGCCGGCGACCGCGGACCTGCTGCGGTGCTGACCTGAGAGGAAGCCGTGCTCGAGCGCGTGCGACGGAGTGACCGCCAGGTTCTGAGCCCCGGCGACCAGGCGCAGATCGCCCTCGAATCCCCGACGACGCACGAGGTTGTAGGGCTCGTCGACGACCTCGATGCGCGGGTAGCCGGCCGAGGCGAGGATCCTCGCTTCGACGAGACGCTCCGCGGCGAAGCGGAACGCTCCCACCGAGCGGATCTTCCCCGCGTCGCGCAGCCATTCCACCGTCGCGAGGGTGTCTTCCAGCACCGAGCTGCCATCGAGTGAGGCGTCGAGGTACACCACGTCGATGCAGTCGACGGCGAGTCGCGTGAGCGACCCCTCGACCGCGCGGACGAGGTTCACCGATCCGAGACCGGGGTTGTCGGCGTGGGAGCCGATGCGCACGCTCAGACTGATCCGGTCGCGCACGCCGCGCGCACGCAGCCACTGCCCGATGATGTGCTCGCTTCGTCCGCCCGAGAAGCCGTCGGCGGTGTGCACCGCGTTGCCGCCGAATTCGACGTAGCGATCGAGGATCTGGCTGCTGGTGTGCTGGTCGATGCTCCAGCCGAACTCGGCGGCGCCGAGCATGAGGGGGAAGATCGACAGTCCGGTCTCGCCGAGAGGCACCCTGATCCCCTCGCCGACCCCGGGTCCGACCACTGGGATCGGCGCCGACGGGTGCGAGTCGAGGCCGGGCGCGGTGCTGGTCGGCGCGCCGGCCGAGCCTGCCGTGCCTGTGCCGAAGAGCTTCACATCGCCACCCCCGTAGCCACGCACCTCTGGTGCGTACTTCGAGGGTAGGCGAGCGCGGGCACGGTTCCGCTCACGACAGCGGCACGGGCGGCAGGTTCTCGTAACGGTTCGATCACATCGGATACGAAAGAACCCGGGATCGCGGCGCTGGGCGCGCGATCCCGGGTTCCCGGGTCGGGGATGCCGATCAGCCGGCATCCCCGTGGCTCACGCTTCGGCTGTCTCCGACGCGCCCTCTGCGGGTGCGTCGTCGATGACCGGCTCGAGCGACAGCTTGCCGCGGTCGTCGATCTTGGTGATGCGCACGAGCAGCTTCTGGCCGACCGAGAGGACGTCGTCGACGTTCTCGACGCGCTTGCCACCGGCGAGCTTGCGCACCTCGGTGACGTGCAGCAGGCCGTCCTTGCCGGGCAGCAGCGACACGAAGGCGCCGAAGGTGGCGATCTTCACGACGGTGCCCAGGAACTGCTCGCCGACCTCCGGGTTGGTCGGGTTGGCGATCGCGTTGACCTGAGCGCGGGCGGCCTCGGCCGACGGGCCGTCGGTCGCGCCGATGTAGACGGTGCCGTCCTCCTCGATGGAGATCTGCGCGCCGGTCTCATCCTGGATGGCGTTGATGGTCTTGCCCTTCGGCCCGATCAGCTCGCCGATCTTGTCGACCGGGATCTGCACGCTGATGACGCGCGGCGCGGTCGGCGCCATCTCGTCGGGAGCGTCGATCGCGGCGTTCAGCACGTTGAGGATCGTCAGGCGCGCGTCGCGCGCCTGGGTCAGGGCCCCTGCGAGCACCGACGACGGGATGCCGTCGAGCTTGGTGTCGAGCTGGATGGCCGTGACGAACTCGCTCGTGCCGGCGACCTTGAAGTCCATGTCGCCCAGGGCGTCCTCGGCTCCCAGGATGTCGGTGAGGGCCGCGTAGCGGGTCTCACCGTCGACCTCGTCGGACACGAGGCCCATGGCGATGCCGGCGACGGGGGCGCGCAGCGGCACACCGGCGTTCAGCAGCGACAGGGTCGATGCGCACACCGAGCCCATCGAGGTGGAGCCGTTCGAGCTCAGCGCCTCGGAGACCTGGCGGATCGCGTAGGGGAACTCCTCGCGGCTGGGCAGCACCGGCACGAGGGCGCGCTCGGCGAGGAAGCCGTGCCCGATCTCGCGACGCTTCGGCGACCCGACACGACCGGTCTCACCGGTCGAGTAGGGCGGGAAGTTGTAGTGGTGCATGTACCGCTTGCTCGTGGTGGGCGAGAGCGAGTCGATCTGCTGCTCCATCTTGAGCATGTTCAGCGTGGTGACGCCCATGATCTGGGTCTCACCGCGCTGGAAGATCGCCGAGCCGTGCACGCGCGGGATGACCTGTACCTCCGCGTCGAGCGGACGGATGTCGGCCAGGCCTCGGCCGTCGATGCGCACGCCGTCGGTGAGGATTCGTCCGCGGACGATCTTCTTGGTGACGGACTTGTACGCCGCGGAGAACTCGAGCGGGGCGGCGGCGGGCAGCTGGCCGGCCTCGGTCGCCTCGATGAGCTCGGCCTTGACGCGGTCCTTGATCGCGTCATCGGCGCTCTGGCGCTCCTGCTTGTCGGCGATCTGGTAGACACCGGTGAGCTCGTCGTAGGCGCGGCCGGCGACGAAGTCGTAGACCTCCTGGCTGTACGCCGGGAAGACCGGGTAGACGCCCGGCTCCTTCGACGCCGTGGCGGCGAGCTCCGCCTGCGCCTTGACGAGCTGGGCGATGAACGGCTTCGCGGCCTCGAGGCCCTCGGCGACGACGTCCTCGTTGGGCTTGGTGGCGCCGGCCTTGATCAGGTTCCAGCTGCCCTCGGTCGCCTCGGCCTCGACCATCATGATCGCGACGTCTTCCGAGCCGTCGGCCTTGGTGACGACGCGGCCTGCGACGATCAGGTCGAACACGGCCTCGGAGACCTGCTCGGCGGTGGGGAACGCCACCCACTGGTCGGCGTGCTCGCCGTGACCGGGGATGAACGCGAGGCGCACACCGGCGATCGGGCCGGAGAACGGCAGACCCGAGATCTGGGTCGAGGCGGAGGCAGCGTTGATCGCCAGCGCGTCGTAGTACTCGCCGGGGGCGATCGACAGCACGGTGATGACGATCTGCACCTCGTTGCGCAGGCCGTCGACGAACGACGGGCGCAGCGGGCGGTCGATCAGACGGCAGACGAGGATCGCCTCGGTGGAGGGGCGGCCCTCACGGCGGAAGAACGAGCCGGGGATCTTTCCGGCGGCGTACGAGCGCTCCTCGACATCGACCGTCAGCGGGAAGAAGTCGAAGCCCTCGCGCGGGTGCTTGCCGGCGCTGGTGGCCGACAGGAGCATGGTCTCGTCGTCGAGGTAGGCCGCGACCGAGCCCTGGGCCTGCTGGGCGAGGCGTCCGGTCTCGAAGCGGATGGTGCGGGTGCCGAAGCGGCCGTTGTCGAGAACGGCCTCGGTGGCGGTGATTTCAGGACCTTCCAAGAGGTCTCTCCTTCTTTGTTTAGGCTCGCGCGCCCGTGTGGCGCGCGAGTTATCGCGAAGGAGCGGATGCGGACAGATATAAGCGCGCGGGCATCCCGCGAATCTCGCCTGCGCTGGCCACCAGTAGAAGACCACCCGGCGCCGTGTGCGACGAGGAACCCACCACAGGGGACCAGCTTCTCAGCCGACCGCTCCGTACCGTGTTCTGTTGTGCGGCGCAGAGTGCGCCACGCCCGATCCTATCAGTCGGCGTGTCGGGGGCGGGATCCGGAGTCGTGATCGCGGTCGGATGCAGGCTTCGCCTAGGCTGACCACCATGAGCGAAGACAAGGCAGTCTCCTCCGAGGAGATGAAGCGCAAGTTCAAGGAAGCGCTCGACAAGAAGAACGCGCAGAATCGGGGCGGCGAGGCCCACCTGGACGGCGATTCCGCCGTCCATGCCACGCACGCGCCGCAGATGAAGCGCGAGTTTCGGCGCAAGAGCGGCTGAGCTGCTTGCCGGGCGGCGACGAAGGGCTGCGACGGGACCGTCGCAGCCCTTCGTCTCTCACTCCCCGGCCAGCCCGCCGAGCAGGTGCCCGAACGAGCGACCCTCGCCGAGGTAGGTCGCCGGATCGTAGGGGTCGACGACCTCGGCGGCGCCGCGCCTGACGATCGCCTCGGCGAGCTCCTTCGCCCCCTTCTCGACCCGCTTGGCCAGCGGGGCCACCTCATCGCCCGCGCCGCCCCAGTCGCTCGATGCCGCGAACACTCCGGTCGAGACCGCCTCGGCGTGCAGATAGGCGAAGAGCGGACGGATCGCGTAGTCGATCGCCAGGGAGTGCCGAGGCGTGCCGGCGTTCGCGCCGATGAGCACGGGTTTGCCGGTCAGGGCATCCGGGTCGAGGACGTCGATGAACGACTTGAAGAGGCCGGAGTAGCTGGTCGAGAAGATCGGCGTCACCGCGATCAGCGCATCCGCCGAGACGACTGTGTTGATCGCCGTCTCGAGCGCCGGAGGCGCGAAGCCGGTGAGGAGGTTGTCGGTGATGTCGTGCGCGAGGTCGCGCAGCTCGATCACGTCGACCTTCACGTCGATGTCCTGCTCATGCAGCGCCTTAGCCGTCTCCGCCGCCAGTCGGTCGGCGAGCATGCGGGTCGACGAGGGGTTCGACAGGCCGGCCGAGACGACGGCGATGCGTCGCTCGCTCATCTCAGGCTCCCTTCCGCGCGAGACCGAACGCCGCACCGGCGGGAACGGGTGCGTCCTGATATGGGGATCCGGCGGTGAGGTTGTCACCGCGGTTCGCCGACGGGCGCGCCTGGCGAGAGGGCCCGTCACCGTAGACCGCACGCACCCGTGCAGCATGCGTGGGGGCATCCGGAACCGTCTCGGGGCGATCCTTGGCGAGTTCGCGACGCAGCACCGGCACGACCTCGCCACCCAGGATGTCGAGCTGCTCCAGCACGGTCTTCAGCGGGAGACCCGCGTGATCGATGAGGAACAGCTGACGCTGGAAGTCGCCGAAGGTGTCGCGCATCGACGCGTAGCGGTCGATGACCTGCTGGGGCGATCCGACGGTCAGCGGCGTCATCTCGGTGAAGTCCTCCATGCTGGGACCGTGGCCGTAGACCGGCGCGTTGTCGAAGTAGGGGCGGAACTGCGTCACCGCGTCTTGGGAGTTCGCGGCCATGAACACCTGACCGCCGATGCCGACGATGGCCTGCTCGGGCGTGCCGTGGCCGTAGTGGGCGTACCGCTGCCGGTACAGCTCGATGAGGCGCTGGTAGTGCTCCTTCGGCCAGAAGATGTTGTTCGCGAAGAAGCCGTCGCCGTAATAGGCGGCCTGCTCGGCGATCTCGGGCGTGCGGATGGATCCGTGCCAGACGAACGGCGCCACGCCGTCGAGCGGCCGCGGGGTGGCGGTGAAGCCCTGCAGCGAGGTGCGGAACTTCCCCTCCCAGTCGACGACGTCCTCGTCCCACAGCTTGCGAAGCAGCGCGTAGTTCTCGATCGCGAGGGGCAGCCCCTGGCGGATGTCCTTTCCGAACCAGGGGTAGACCGGGCCGGTGTTGCCGCGACCGAGCATGAGGTCCATGCGTCCGTCGGTGACGTGCTGCAGCATCGCGTAGTCCTCGGCGATGCGCACGGGGTCGTTGGTGGTGATCAGCGTCGTGGAGGTCGACACGATCAGTCGCTCGGTCTGCGCGGCCACGTGGGCGAGGAAGGTGGTGGGGCTCGACGACCAGAACGGCGGGTTGTGGTGCTCGCCGATCGCGAAGACGTCGAGGCCCACCTCTTCGGCGTGCCTGGCGATCGTCGCGGTCGCCTTGATGCGCTCGGCCTCGCTCGGAGTCACCCCGGTCGTCGGGTCCTGCGTGATGTCGCTGACCGACATGATGCCGAACTGCATCGCGCTCTGCTCGTTCACTGTTCTCTCTCCGCTCCGGATGCGGGATCGCATCCGTTCTATTCACTTGAATGTACTTGGTGAAACGCCGAAGCGGTCACTTTATTCCCGCCCACCCGCAACCGCTAGCCTCATGCCATGAGCAGTGCCGAGCAGCATCCGCCCGCGACCGCCGCGGTCGCCAAGCCGCGTCGACGGGTTCCGTTCTGGGACAACGCGCGCTTCGCCTGCATCGTACTGGTCGTCATCGGGCATGGCACTCAGCGTCTGATCTACGATTCCGACGTCTCGTACGCGTTCTACCTGTGGGTGTACGCGTTCCACATGCCGGCCTTCGCGATCATCTCCGGCTACTTCTCCAAAGCGGGAAGCCCCACAAGACGTCAGATGGCTCGGGTGATCACCGACATCCTCGTTCCCTACGTGATCTTCGAGGGGCTGTGGACGCTCACGAAGTGGCTCGTCGAGGGGAAGGCCGACCCCAACCTCACGAAGCCCTCCTGGACGCTGTGGTTCCTGCTCGCCCTCGGCATCTTCCGTCTGGTGCTCCCCTATCTGGCGCTCTTGCGCTGGCCCCTCGCCTGGGCCCTGGCGATCTCGGTCGGAGTGGGGTACGTCACGAACGTCGACAGCACGTTCTCGCTGTCGCGGACGCTGGGTCTGCTGTTCTTCTTCACGCTGGGGTGGTGGCTCAGAGAGCGTGACGTGGTGCGGCGGCTGCACCTCATCGAGTTCCGCCCCTGGTGGGTGCGGGCCGTCGCGGTCGCCGTGCTCGTCGCGTGGGGGACTGCCTGCTGGCTGTGGCTGGATGTGTGGGAGACCATCGACCTCAGGCACTGGCTGTTCTACGACGACTCCTACGCCGACCTCGCCGGTGAGCAGTGGTGGGCGGGTGCCATCCGCCTCGGCCTCATTCTTCTCGCCGTGCTGCTGAGCGCATGCTTCTTCGCGCTGCTGCCGCGGCGCACCCAGCGCTGGACGACACTCGGGCAGTACACGATGTACGTGTACCTGCTCCACTCGTTCGTGCTCTACCCGTTCCGCGAATCGGGCGTGCTGCGGGGCCTGGATCCGACGTGGATCTGGCTGCCGCTGATCATCGCGCTCTCGGTCGGCATCGCCTTCGTGCTCTCGTCGAAGCCGGTGCGCTCGCTGTTCCGCCCGCTGATCGAACCGCGCCCGCGCTGGATGTTCCGCGACTCGGACCTGTCGTCGGGCGGCGACCATCGCAGCGATCCCACCGGCTCGCGGCGCAGCCGTTGAGACCCGGTCAGGCGAACAGCGCCGCCCCCACGTACGATCCGGAGGCCGCGCCCGGCGGCACCGCCCAGACGCCCGATCCGACGTGCCGGATGTACTCGACGAGGAGATCGGTCGACAGGCGCTTCTGCAGTGCGGTGAACTGAGCAGGATCCCGCTGGTACGAGAGGAAGAACAGTCCGGCATCGAGACGTCCGAGCGCGTTGTTCCCGCCGACGTAGTTGAAGCCTCGGCGCAGGATCCGCACGCCGCCGTTCGTGTCCGGGTGCGCGAGTCGCACGTGGCTGTGCACGTCGAGGCCGGCCAGCTTCGGCTTGGTCATCTCGGTGCCGCCGCTGAGCGGCGCGCCCTCGGCCTTGTCGCGCCCGAAGATCCGCTCCTGCTCGCCGAGGCGCACGCGGTCCCACGTCTCGATGAGCATCGCGATCTTGCGGGCCACGAGGTACGAACCGCCCGCCATCCATTCCGCATCCTCATCGCCCGCCCAGACGTGCGTGTCGAGCGCGTCCCGGTCGTGGGCGAGGATGTTCGCGGTGCCGTCCTTGAAGCCGAAGAGATTCCGAGGCGTCTGCTGCTGCGCACTCGTGCGAGACGTCTTCCCGAAGCCGAGCTGCGACCAGCGCAGCTTGGCGCGCCCGAAGGCGATCCTGCTGAGGTTGCGGATCGCATGCACGGCGACCTGGGGGTCGTCCGCGCAGACCTGGATGCACAGGTCGCCGTCGGATTGACCAGGATCGAGGTCGTCGCCGAGGAAGGCCGGCAGCCGTTCGAGCTTCGTCGGGCGTCTATTGCCGATGCCATACCGATCGCCGTCCTCGTTCGCGAACAGGGTAGGTCCGAACCCGAACGTGATGGTGAGGTTCGCGGCGTGCAGCCCGAGAGCCTCTCCGGTGTCGTCGGGCGGGGAGTCGGGCCCGCCGCCGATGGCGCCGGACCCGCTCACCTCGAGTCCCTGCGTGAGGCGCGACGCCGCGTAGCTCCAGTCCTGCAGCAGCTCGATCAGGTCGGTCCGGTCACTGCGGGGCATCATGTCGAATGCGGCGAAGTGCAGATGCTCCTGCACGTCGGTGGTGATGCCCGCCTGATGCTCGCCGAAGAACGGGTGGCGGTCTTCGGCATCCGCGTCCCTGCGCGGGGCGCCGAATGCGTATCCGATGCCGCCGCCGGCCAGCGCGAGCGCCGCCCCTCCTCCGGCGGCCAGGCCCAGCAGACCCCGCCGGCTCAGGCCGGCGCGGGGCTGCTCGTCGTGCTGCGGCATGCCTGCTCCCCTCAGGACAGCGTCGTGGCGGTCAGCTGCGACAGCGGCTCGGCGAGGGCGTTGATGAGATCGATGAGCTCTCGTCTGTGACCGTCGGTCAGATCGGTGAACGCGACGAAGCCGTTCTGCAGGGATCCGTGCTGAGCGAGCGCGCTCTCGAGGTCGGCGTAGCCGGTCGCTATCTCGTCGACGAGCCGCTCGCCGTCGGCGCCCTTCGACGCGGCCAGCTCCCGCACCAGCAAGAATGCCATCTTCGATCCCTCGACGTTGGCGGCGAAGTCGTAGAGGTCGGTGTGCGACCACCAGTCCTCCTCACCGGTGATCTTCCCTGTTGCGACCTCGTCGAGAAGCGCCACGGCGCCGTTCGAGATCCCCGCGATGCCCTGATCATCCACAGCGGTCGTGAAGTCGTCCGAATGCACGTAGTCGAAGAGCTCCTGCACGTCGGCGATCAGCAGATCGCCGTACTCGGCGCGCTCCTCGGGCGTCGACGGCGCCCACCCCTGCCAGGCGGGAGTCGCGCCGTCGGAGTTGAGGGCATCCGGTGCCGGCTGCCAGAGATCCTTCTCGATGCGGTGGAACCCGGTCCACTCCAGACCCTCGGCGACGGCGTCGACCTCGCGGTAGTCGATGCGCGGGTCGAGGTCGCCCAGCGCCTCGGCGACGGGCTCGATGCGCTCGTAAGAGGCGCGAGCCAGCGGGAAGAGCGCACGCGCCCGCTCGTCGTCCCCCGCCGTGTAGGCGCTCACCAGGTCGGCGACATCGGGCACGAGGGCTCCGACCTGATCTTTCACGAACGCGACGTAGAGATCGACCGCCTGCTGCTTCTGCTCGGCGTCCGGCCCGTCGATGCTCACCTTGTCGCCCGTGACAGTGAACGCGGCCTTGCCCACGCCGTCTCCGATCATCCCGGGCTTGCACACGGTGTAGTAGTCGCCGGGCTGCGCGACGACCGTGAGGGTGCGCGACGCCGCCGGAGCGATGTTCTCGACCTCGCCGACGATGCGCAGGCCGTCGTCGGCCAGAAGGTAGAACTCGGTGACCTGGTCGCCGGCGTTGGTCACCTCGAATGTCAGCGTGCCGCTCGTGGCCGTGCCCGTCGAGACGTCGCATGCGCTGTCGGTCGAGGACACGGTGAACGATGCCGCGGGGTCGGCGGACTGCTTTGCGACGCAGCCGCTCAGGGCCGTCACGGCGATGGCGCCGAGTGCGAGGACGCTCAGCGTTCGGGGTGCGTGGGTCATGCTGCTCCAGAAGAGTGGGTCACGAGGTCTTCGCGGCGCACCGCGGGCGCGGATGCGGGACTCGAAGCGGGCTGAGGGGCGCGGGAGCGTGCCAGCCCGCGAACGAAGAGAGTGCCGACGACCGCCATGTACAGCGCCCACGCGATCACCTGCAGCCAGGTCATGCGCGGCATGAAGCCGATCGTCGCCTGAAGGACGGTCGCCCAGGCACCGCCTGGGGCGATCACGGCGGTGACGTCGAAGGCCCACCCGAAGGGGAAGCCTGCGAGGCCGGTGAGCACTGTTCCGGTCAGCGCATCCGTGGGCGCGGCGGCGGTGAAGGGACCGCCGAGCACGCCGGCCTCCTGCAGATCCATCACGGCGTAGGCGAGCACACCCGCCGCGACGACGACGAGGAAGCCGCCCGTCCAGGCGAAGAACCGCCTGAGGTCGAGCTGCACGGCGCCGCGTGCGAGCAGCCAGCCGACGATCACGGCGAGAAGCAGACCGAGCAGCGCACCGAGCAGCGACTGCGGCGCGTTGCCGAAGGACTGCACCATCGACCACAGCAGCAGCGTGGTCTCGATCCCCTCGCGGGCCACCGAGACGAATCCCACGGCGATCAGCGCCCACAGGCTCCCGTGCGCGAGAGCGCGATCCACACCGCCCTGCAGGTTCGATTTCATCGTGCGGCCGGCCTTCTGCATCCAGAAGATCATCCAGGTGACCATGCCCACCGCCACCAGCGAGAGCGAGCCGCCGATGATCTCCTGGGCCTCGGTGGTGAGAGCGTACGCACCGAAGGTGAGGACGGCGCCGATGCCGAGCGCGAGGGCGATGGCGAGACCGATGCCGATCCACATGCGCCCCAGCACGTCCGCCCGGCCGAGCCGGCGGATGTATGCGACCAGGATGCCTACGACGAGGGCGGCTTCGAGGCCTTCGCGGAGACCGATGAGGAGCGCTGCGAACACGGGATTCGATTCTGCCGAGGGATCGGTAAGGGGTGCCTTACCTAAGCAACTTTAGCACCCGGTTCCCTGCGCCCCCGCGCGTCGACCGGTAAGAGAAGGCAACATTCGTGCGGATCGCCGGACCTGGTCCTACCGTCGACGCATGACCGATCTCACCCTCCCCATCCTCGACCTGTCTCAGCTCGACGCCGGCCCAGAGGCGGCCGCGCGGTTCCGCGCGGACCTGCGCGCCGCGACGCGGGACGTGGGCTTCTTCTACCTCACGGGCACGGGCATCCCCACCGATCTCGAACAGCGGCTGCACCGCGCCGCAAGGGATTTCTTCGCGCTTCCCGAAGAGGACAAGCTCGCCATCGAGAACGTGAAAAGCCCGCACTTCCGGGGGTACACGCGCATCGGCGGGGAGCGGACGAAGGGAGCCATCGACTGGCGCGAGCAGATCGACATCGGTCCGGAACGGGACGCTGTCGAGGGCGGTCCTGCATTCAACCGCCTCGTCGGCCCGAACCTCTGGCCCGAGGCCCAGCCGGAGCTGCGCGCCGTCGTCGCCGAGTGGCACGCCGCTCTCTCCGGCATCGCGCGGAGGCTGCTGCGCGCGTGGGCACTCACCCTGGGCGCCGAGGAGTCGTACTTCGACGACCACTTCGGTGAGCCGTCGACGCTCATCAAGATCGTCCGGTACCCGGGCACGATCGAGCCCGAGCCACAGCAGGGCGTCGGCGCCCACAAGGACAGCGGCGTGCTGACCCTGCTCTGGGTGGAGCCCGGCCGCGGCGGACTGCAGGTCGAGCGCGGCGGCGAGTGGGTGGACGCCCCACCCGTCGATGGTGCCTTCGTGGTGAACATCGGCGAGCTTCTCGAGTACGCGACGAACGGGTACCTCAGAGCGACCAACCACCGGGTCGTCTCGCCCCGCGCGCCGCACGACCGGCTGTCGATCCCGTTCTTCTTCAATCCGGCGCTAGACACGAAGCTGCCGCTGATCGAGCTCCCGGCCGACCTCGCCGCGCACGCGCGCGGCGTGACCCGCGACCCGGGGAACCCGATCCACAGCCTCTACGGCGAGAACGCGCTGAAGTCGCGCCTGCGAGCGCATCCCGACGTCGCGGCCATCCATCACCCCGACCTCGTCGGGGCAGCCTCCTAGCCCGCCTCGGCAGGGCCAGGCTGGCCGGGCCGGTCCGGTTCGCGAGGCTGACCGGGTCGGGCCGGTTCGCGAGGTTGGCCGGACTGATCCGACTGGGCCGGAGCCGAGCCGAACTCGACGATCGCTCGCAGCGCATCGAGGTGCGCCTGGAACGCGTGCCGACCCTCGGCCGTACCGGCCACCCAGGTGCGCGGGCGACTGCCTGCCCGTCCCCGCCTGACCCGCACGTAGCGCACCGTCTCCAGCGCCGAGATCGCCTTACTCAAAGCCGAGTCCGACACCTGCAGGATGCTGCCGAGCGTGGCGAAGTCGAGTTCGAGGTCGTCGCCGAGCGCAGCCATGAGAGAGAAGCGGATGGGGCTTGCGAAGCTGTCGTCGAGTCGCAGTCGCGGGTGCTGCCCAGCCGGCCGTTCAGGCATGCGGCTGCTCCAGGGCCGCGCCGAGCGCGAAGGCCGCTGTGACCACCGCGCCTGCTGCGCACGCCGCCGCCGCAAGCGGAAGCGTGGTGAACTGGGCCGTCAGCGCCAGTGCCACGAGAATCGCCCCGCCGCTCGCCAGGCAGTTCCAGTGGAAGGCGCCCCAGGCCGCGGCGGTGCGGGAGCCGTCGGCGCCCATCGCAGAGAAGAGCCACGCCACGAGGGCCAGCATCACGACGAGGCTGGCGATGTGAGCGACGATAGCTGATGGCGTGGCGACGCACGCGATCATGATGCCCATCGCCAGGCCGATGCACATCGTCTCGATCCGAGTTGCACGGTCGAAGGGGATGCGCTGCCGCGACCCCCGCTCGGACGGGGCCCGTCGACCCTCGTCGACCGCGAGGATGCCGAAGAGCACGAGTGCGAGTGCAGCGGGGGCGAGGCCCCGTGTCGATCGATCATCGCCTCGCGCCGCCGCGCGACACGCGCGGACTCGTCGAGATACGCGCGGGCGACATCACCCGACGGCGGGTCGTAGGGCTGAAGGCCGGGTTCCGCTCGGTGCTCCACGGCGCTCCTCGCTTTCCATCTGGAAACTGTTAACTTTCCTACCGGAAAGTGACCGAGGTGGCAAGCGCGGCGGGAATGACGAGAGCCGCCCACACCGTGGGCGGCTCTCCAAGAATGTTCTGCGCGATTGAACGCTGGTCGATTACCGGCGCAGACCGAGACGCTCGATGAGCGAGCGGTAACGGTTGATGTCGACATCCTGCAGGTAACCCAGCAGGCGACGGCGCTGACCGACGAGCAGGAACAGGCCACGGCGCGAGTGGTGGTCGTGCTTGTGTGCCTTGAGGTGCTCGGTGAGGTCCTTGATGCGCTGCGTCAGCATTGCGACCTGCACCTCGGGGGATCCGGTGTCACCGGGGTGCGTCGCGTACTCTTCGATGATCGCCTTCTTGACGTCTGCTTCCAGTGCCATAGATTCGATCCCCTCTCTGCTTGTTGCGCGGTGCCCGACGCCGAATGCGTGGGCTCTCTTTATCCGCGGCCGATCAAACGGCAACCTCGACAGCCTACCAGCATTCAGCAGGGCGGATGCGCGCCGGTAGCCTCGTCGGGTGCAGTTCTCCCGCTCCCACCTGATCGATCTCAGCCCGCTGAGATCCAGCCCGGCCTTCGCCCGCATGTGGATCGGCTCTGCACTCGCCGGGATCGGCGGCCAGCTCACGATCGTGACCGTCATGCTGCATGTGTTCGAGCTGACCGGCAGCACATTCGCCGTCTCCATGATCGCGGTCGCCGGCCTGGTGCCGATGATCCTCGCCGGACTCTACGGCGGAATGCTCGCCGACGCCTTCGACCGTCGACGTGTGGCCCTCATCGCCGCGTCCGTCGCGTTCGCGGCCACGGCGCTGCTCACCGCGCTGACATGGACGGGCACCGAGACGATCTGGTGGCTGTACGGCCTCAGCATGGTCATCGCCGCAGCCAACTCGGTGGGCATGGCGACCCGCACCGCGATCGTGCCGCGACTGATCCCACTGAATCAGCTCGCCGCGGCGTCGGCGCTGAACGGCGTCGCCTTCGGCTTGACGGTGATGGTCGGGCCCGCTGTGGCGGGCGTGCTGGTCGCCCTCACCGGGTTCGGATGGACGTACACGATCGACGTGGTCCTGATGCTGTGCATGTTCCTCGGACTGTGGACACTGCCCGCCCTGCTGCCCGAGGGCACGATCGTGCGGCCGGGGCTGGCATCCCTCGTCGACGGCTGGCGCTTCCTGCGTCGGGCGGGCAACATCCGCGCGCAGTACCTGCTCGACATCGCTGCGATGACCTTCGGCAACCCTCTCGCGCTCTACCCCGCCCTCGGCACGGTGCTGCTCGGCGGGGGCGCCGTGACGACCGGACTGCTGACCGCGTCGGTGGCAGTGGGGACATTCGCGTCGAGCCTGTTCTCGGGCAGGATCGTGCAATACCGCTGGCACGGAGTCGGCATCGCCAGGGCGGTGCAGGCCTACGGCGCCACGATCGCGATGTTCGGTGCCGTCCTGCTCATCGGAGCATTCCTGCCCACGGCATCCGAGCACTCCCCCGATGTGCCGCTCATCGTCCTGGCGTGCATCGCGCTCGCCCTCTCGGGAGCCGCCGACAACATCAGCTCCATCTATCGCAACACGATGATGCAGGCCGCGGTGCCGGACGCCATGCGCGGACGTCTGCAGGGCGTCTTCATCATCGTCGTCGCCGGCGGGCCGCGACTCGGGGCGCTGTACGCCGGCACGCTGGCGACGCTCACCGCGCTGTGGTTTCCGCCGCTGCTGGGCGGGATGCTGGTGATCGGCCTCGCCCTCACGATCGCTCGGCTCACACCGCGCTTCCGCGCCTACGATGCACTGAGCCCGGAGGCCTGAACCGCTCGTGGCGGCTCGACCCCCGGGCTCGGGATGCCGTCGCGATCAGGCCTGCAGGCTGCCCTGCAGGTCGAGGTTGATCGTGATGTCCTTGCCGACGAGCACGCCACCGGTCTCGAGAGCGGCGTTCCAGGTCAGACCGAAGTCCTCCCGGTTGATCACCGTCGTGGCCGAGGCCCCGGCCTTGTAGTTGCCCCACGGGTCGGTGCCGAAGCCACCGAAGTCGAACTCGAAGCTCACCGGCTTCGTGACCCCGCGGATGGTGAGGTCACCGTCGACGAAGAAGTCGCCGTCCTCGACGCGCGCTCCGGTGGAGACGAACTCCATGGTCGGGAAGTTCTCGACGTCGAAGAAGTCCGCCGAACGCAAGTGGTTGTCGCGACCCTCGTCCTTGGTGTCGACGGACGCGACGTCGACGCTCGCCTCGACCGTGGCATCGAGCGGGTTCTCAGGTGCGGTGAGCGTGGCGTTCTTGATGCCGAAGGAGCCGCGCACCTTCGAGATCATCATGTGACGCACGCTGAAGGTGACCTCGCTGTGGCTCGGGTCCAGGACCCAGGTGCCGGGACGATAGCCGGGGATCTCGATCGACATGTGTGTGTTCTCCTTGATGGTCATACGTGCGCTGTCGCGCCGTACCGAGGATAACTTACATTCACATGCATATATTCCCGTGATGTCGGATCGATGTGAGAACCCCCGCCCACTGAGGTGGACGGGGGTTCCCTGGATACGGATCCGCTCAGCCGACCGCGACGAGGTCGATGATGAAGATGAGGGTCTTGCCGGAGAGGAAGTGTCCGGATCCAGCCGCGCCATAGGCGAGGTGCGGCGGGATGACGAGCTCACGGCGTCCGCCGACCTTCATCCCGGGGATGCCGTCCTGCCAACCCTGGATCAGGCCGCGCAGCGGAAACTGGATGGT
Source organism: Microbacterium sp. nov. GSS16 (assembly GCF_028198145.1). Lineage (NCBI taxonomy): Bacteria > Bacillati > Actinomycetota > Actinomycetes > Micrococcales > Microbacteriaceae > Microbacterium > Microbacterium sp. nov. GSS16. Next base: position 2,549,061 of record NZ_CP116338.1, read on the forward strand.
CTCGCCTCGGCCCCACGACGAGTCGAACTCCTCACCGGAGTCGTACTCGACACCGGCGTAGTGCACGGTGACGGTGTCGCCGGGCTTTGCCTCGGCGCCGTCGCCCTCGACGATGTCGCGGATGACGAGCTCTGCGGGGGCGGGTCCGGTGGGTGCGTCGAACTCAGGCTTCGTGCGTTCAGTCATGGCTCCATCCAACCCCGGCGCGCGTGCCCCGGTCAATGCGAGACATCCGCTGAGCGCGTAACCGTGACCTGGCCCTTCCCTGTGGCGATCCGCGCAGGGTCTTGACTTCGCCGGGTGCGCGAGGCACGCTGTGTGTAGATCAACTCAGCGCCCGGGAGACTCGCAGGCATCGCCGCAGCACCGGGCGCTGAGTCTGTCCCCGGGCTACGGCCCGAGCCGTCAGTACGCGAGCAGGCGGGCTCTGGCATCCCGGGTGCGCATCAGCAGCGCGTGCTCGTCGGCTGAGGCGAGCGGGTCGCGTCCGGTGATCGCCCGCTGGCGTACCGCGGCGAGAGCGGCGGCATCGCGGATGAACGCTTTCATCACGTCTCGGCGGTCGCCGCGCAGGCCGGCCGCCCACTGCAGACCGGTGCGCCGGCCGGCCGGCGTCGCCAGCATCTCGACCTCCTGCGGAGTGAACCATCCCGCAGCGGCGTAGTCGCCGAGGCGCAGACGCGTCAGCCGCGCCTCCTCCCGTCGCAGCGCCAGGATCGCGATGATGAAGGCGATGAAGAGCGGCACCTGGGTGGTGATGTACAGCGCGATGAAGTCGCCCAGCAGAGACGAGCCGTTCCAGTACGCGTGCAGTGCGATCGCGCCGACCAGTCCCGTCGCGGCCGATCCGACAGCGCCTGCCGTGCTCGCACCGCGACGCGCGGCCAGCCCGATGGCGAATCCCGTCAGGGCCGTGAACATCGCATGCGCGAACGGCGAGACGAGTCCGCGCAGGATGAACGTGACGGTGAGCTCTCCGGCACCGCCGGAGGTGAGACTGGTGCCGAAGTACTGGATGTTCTCGGTGAACGCGAAGCCCGCGCCCACCAGTGCGCCGTAGACCACGCCGTCGACCGGGCCGTCGAATGCCCGTCGACCGATCACGAAAACCAGCAGAACACCGGCTCCCTTGGCGAGCTCCTCGATCACAGGCGCCTGGATGACCGCGGCGAAGAACTCGTTGCGCTGACCGACAGCCAGCGCGAACGCCAGGTCGACGAGCAGCGTGATGCCCACGGCGGCCACCGCTCCCCAGGCGAGCGCGAAGATCACGAGGCTCTTCGGCTCCGGCTCCCACCGGTCGATCATGCGCACGCCGGTGAGCACGATCGCGAGCGGCACGAGAGCGAGGACGAGTCCGACGACGGACGCGCCGACTCCGAGGAACAGCGCGAAGTACGCGATCAGCGCGATCATCACGAAAGCGAGCACCCCGAACACCCAGACCGACGCGCTGCGTCCCCGTCGGGCCGGCATCGGAATCGCCGGCATCGCCGGAGCGGGCGCCGGCGCCGACGGGGCAGGCGGGGCGTGCGGTGAGCGACCGGCGAGCATGGTCGGGAACGGGTCCGAGGGCTGCGCGGCCGACGGCCGTCCTCCAAAGCTCATGAGCAAAGCCTAGAGGCCGCCTCTGCCGCGGGCGGCACGGCGGCGGGTAGCGTAGAGACATGCGTTTCGCCCATCTGAGCGCTCGCGATTCCGAGGCTCTGCAGCTCGCCGTCATCGACGGCACGGAGGCCACCCTCGTCAGCGACCTCCTCTCCCCCGCTCCGTCGACCCTGCAGCAGCTGATCGAGGGCGGCGACGAGCTGCTCGAGCAGCTGCGCGCCGCATACAGCGCGGGCGACGCACCGCGGCATCCGGTGGCGGATCTGCGATTCGGCCCCGCCGTCGTCTCGCCCCCGCTCATCCTGGCCGTGGGCCTGAACTACGCCGCCCACTCCAGTGAGCTGGGGCTCAAGACCGACACCGCGCCCACCGTCTTCACGCTGTGGCCCAACTCCCTCGCCGCCCACGGCGGCACCACCTTGTGGCCGCGCGCGCTGAGCGAATCGGTCGATTACGAGGCGGAGCTCGGTGTGATCGTCGGCCGACCCGCGAAGGACGTCACCGCCGACGAGGCGCTCGACACCGTGTGGGGATACACGGTCGTCAACGACATCACCGCGCGCGACATCCAGTTCGCCGAGGCGCAGTGGTCGCGCTGCAAGTCGTTCGACGGCTTCACCCCGACCGGCCCGGTGGTGGTGACGGCTGATGAGATCCCCGACCCGCAGGACCTGCACATCTGGGCGGTCGTCGACGGGCAGACCGTGCAGGACGCCAGCACGGGGCAGATGGTGCGCAGCGTCGCCACGCTGATCGCGCACCTGTCGTCCTCCGCGACCCTGCAGCCCGGCACCCTGATCTCCACCGGCAGCCCCGGGGGCGCCGGCTACTCGCGCGATCCGCAGATCTTCCTGCGCGACGGCTCCATCGTCACGGTGGCTGTGGACGGCATCGGCGAGCTCACCACGCACTGCCGCACGTCCGGCTGATCCGAGTCCGCTCTGACGCCGAATCCCCGCTCTGACGCCGAGAAGGCGGATGCCGTACGGCATCCGCCTCTTCGCATCTCCCTGCCTACGCCTGCGGGAGGTCTTCCGCGGCGATCACGGGGATCGCGGCGGTCACGGTCTCCAGTCCCGACAGGCGGGCCGGCGAGATCTGCTTCATGACCTCGTCGCGCGACATGAGGCCGGCCTCGACCACCAGGTCGGCGACGTTGCGGTTGGTGAGCAGCGCGGTCTTGGCCAGCGCCGCGGATGCCGCGTAGCCGATGAAGGGGGTGAGCGCGGTGACGACGCCGACCGACGCGCCCACCATCGCGCCGAGGCGCTCGCGGTTCGCCGTGATGCCGTCCACGCAGTTCACGCGCAGCGTCCACATCGCCTGACGCATCCAGGTGATCGACTGGAAGATCGAGTGCGCGATGACCGGCTCGAACGCGTTGAGCTGCAGCTGACCGCCCTCGACCGCCATGGTGACCGTGACGTCAGCGCCGGCGACGGCGAAGGCGACCTGGTTGACGGCCTCGGGGATGACGGGGTTGACCTTGCCTGGCATGATGCTGGAGCCGGCCTGCATGGCCGGCAGGTTGATCTCGCCGATGCCGGCCTGGGGGCCGGACGAGAGCAGACGCAGGTCGTTGCAGATCTTGGAGAGCTTGATCGCGTTGCGCTTCAGCGACGACGAGAACGACATGAAGGCGCCGGTGTCGCTCGTCGCCTCGACGAGGTCGGTCGCCGTGCTGAGGTCGAGTCCGCTGATCTCGCGCAGGTGCTTGAGCACCGTGGGCGCGTAGTCGGGGTGGGTCGTGATGCCGGTGCCGATGGCGGTGGCGCCCATGTTGATCTCGGTCAGCAGCGAGGCGTTCTCGGTGAGACGGCTGTGGTCCTCCCCGAGGGTCGTCGCGAAACCGTGGAACTCCTGCCCGAGGGTCATCGGCACGGCGTCCTGCAGCTGGGTGCGGCCGACCTTGAGCACGTCGTGGAACTCGTTCGCCTTGCCGAGGAACGACTTGCGCAGCAGGTCGAGCTCGTCGAGCAGCGAGACGAGGTTCAGCGAGAGTCCGATCTTGACCGCGGTCGGATAGACGTCGTTGGTGGACTGGCTGCGGTTGGTGTGGTCGATCGGCGAGAGGAAGGCGTAGTCGCCCTTCTCCCGACCCGCCATCTCGAGCGCGATGTTCGTGATGACCTCGTTGGCGTTCATGTTTGTCGAAGTGCCGGCCCCGCCCTGGATGACCCCGACGATGAACTGGTCGTGGAACTCGCCGTCGATGACTCGCTGCGCGGCCGCGTCGATCAGATCGGCCTTGTCGGGGTCGAGCACCCCGATCTCCTTGTTCGCGCGCGCGCTGGCCTGCTTGACCATCGCAAGGCCGCGCACCAGGTCGGGGTACACCGAGATGGGGCGCTTCGTGATCGGGAAGTTCTGCTCGGCTCGCAGCGTGTGCACGCCGTAATAGGCGTCTCCCGGGATCTCGATGCTTCCGATCGAATCGGTCTCTGTGCGGGTAACAACAGGCTCAGACGCGGCCATGTCACATCCTTGTGGGTAGTGGCGATCAGGGATTCGGGGGATTCCTCTAGTCTACGACGCTTCAGCGCATGGGCTTGCGGGAGAACTCCTCGAGTCGCTGCTGCGGTGTCAGGGACGCCATGCGCTGCGCCCACTCGCGCGTGAAGTGGTCGCCGGTCGGCGCTGCGATCACCGGCACCACCGTGTGGGTGATCGTGTCGGGGTGGACGTGCGCGAGCTGGAACGACTGAGCGGCATCCATGCCGTTGACCTCGACCGCCGGCCGCGCGACGTTCATGGTGTAGCAAGTCGCGGAGGCGACGCTGACGGGGATGCCGGCGAACAGTCCGTGCGAGGAGTAGTGCAGGTGGCCGGCCAGGATGGCACGCACGTCGGTGTCGCGCAGCACGTCGGCGAGCTCGTCCTGATGGCGCAGCTCGAGAATGTCGAACAGCGGGATGTGGCTGGGCAGCGGCGGATGGTGCATCGCCAGGATCGTGCCGTGCGGTGCCGGCTCTCGCAGCACGTCGCGAAGCCACTCGAGCTGATCGGCCCCGAGGTCGCCGTGGTGCCAGCCCGGAACGCTGGTGTCCAGAGCGACCAGTCGCAGCCCGTCGAGATTCCACACCCCGGTGACCGGCTGCTCGGTCGGCTCGAGATCGAGCAGGTGCTGCCGCAGCGCAGGCCGTTCGTCGTGGTTGCCCGCGACCCAGACGATCGGGCAGCCGAGATCGGCCGCGAGCGGCTCCATCGCGGCTCGGAGGCGGCGGTACGCGTCGGGCTCCCCCAGGTCGGCGAGATCCCCGGTGACGACGATCGCCGTCGGATCGCTGCCGGTGGCTCGGATCGCGTCGAGCGTGCGGCCGAGGCTCTCCTCGACGTCGAACCGACCGCCCAGACGAGCACCGCCCGCGAGCAGGTGCGGATCGCTGATGTGCACGATGACGTGGGACGCCGGCGCGTGGCGGCCGAACACGAAAAGGCCTGACATGCCCTCAGCCTAGGACCACCCTCGCCCGCGGATCCCCGTCAGTGGCCGACGACGATGAGAAGGATGCCGCCGAGCACCGCCGCGCCGCACAGGATGAAGCAGCCGATCGCGGCCACGAAGGCCAGGGTCTTCTGCCCCTCGCTCAACGGGCTCTTGCGCGCCGCCTTGGCCGCCTGCTTCGCCGCGCGTCTGATCTCCTTCTCGGAGAGCACGGTGATGGCATCCGTGAACTCCGCCGGCGTCACCACCGGAACCCGTCCGGCACGGACGAGCATCCGCAGACCCAGCGCATAGAACAGCACGATGGTGCCGGCCCCGAGCAGCGCGGCGAGGAAGACGTTGACGAAGGCGCCCCAGTCGATGCTCATCGTGCGTCCTCCTGCTCGTCCACGGCGATGTCCCACTCGGCGAGCTTGGCCCGGGCCTTGCGGTTGGCGATGGCGCTCTCCCACTCCTGAGCGGCCTTCTCTGCGGCGGCGAACTTGTGCGCCGCCTTCTCGGCAGCGCGCTTGGCCGCCTTGATCTCGGCGGGCGATGCGCCCGCCTTCTTCAGCTTCTTCGCCCGGCGTGCCGCGCGCTCGGCCTCGTCCGCCTTCCGCTCGGCGCGCTCGAGCGCGCGCACGAGCTCCATCCGGCTGGCGCGACGGGTGGGGGCCGGCACATCGGGCTGGTCGACGGCGAGGCCGGACTCGGCCACGTCGCTCATCGCGTTCGCGGACGTCACAGCGTTGCGGCGCGAGTACAGGAACAGGCCCACGATGATCACAAGCGCCAGCACCGCGTCGATCGCGACACCCCAGTTGCCGAACCAGATGACCAGGAGTGCGGCGAGGGCGCCGACGCCGCCCGCCGCGGGAAGGGTGAGCAGCCAGCCGATCGCGATGCGGCCGGCGGTGGCCCAGCGCACCGAGGCGCCGCGTCGACCGAGGCCGGAGCCGATGACCGAGCCCGAGGCGACCTGCGTCGTCGAGAGCGCGAACCCCAGGGCGCTGGAGGCGAGGATCGTCGCGGCGGTGGAGCTCTCGGCGGCGAAGCCCTGTGCGGGCTTGACCTCGGTGAGACCCTTGCCGAGGGTGCGGATGATCCGCCACCCGCCGAGGTACGTGCCGAGGGCGATCGTGAATGCGCAGGCCACGATGACCCAGAACTCGGGGTTGTGGTAGTCGTCGCTGCCGGGATCGCCCGTCTGCCAGCCGATCGTGATCAGCGCCAGAGTGATGACGCCCATGGTCTTCTGCGCGTCGTTGGTGCCGTGCGACAGCGCCACCAGGGAAGAGGTGAAGATCTGACCCCAGCGGAAGCCCGAGCGACCGTCGGGCTTGCCGTCGTACCGACGCGTGACGCCGTAGGCGATCTTCGTCGCGATGAATGCGATGATGCCGGCGGTGAGCGGTGCGATCACGGCGGGGAGGATGATCTTCGACAGCACCATGCCGAAGTCGATTCCCGTGGCGCCGACGCCCACCAGGGTGGCGCCGATGAGGCCGCCGAACAGCGCGTGCGAAGAGCTCGAGGGCAGACCGAGCAGCCACGTGAGCATGTTCCAGGTGATGGCGCCGATGAGTCCGGCGAAGATGAGCGGCAGGAAGATCTGCGCGCCCATCTCGCTGATCGCGTCTTCTCTGATGATCCCGCCCGAGACGGTCTTGGCGACCTCGGTCGACAGGAACGCGCCGACCAGGTTCAGCACCGCGGCGAGCAGCACTGCCGTCTTCGGCTTCAGTGCGCCGGTGGCGATGGGGGTCGCCATCGCATTGGCGGTGTCGTGGAATCCGTTGGTGAAGTCGAAGAAGAGCGCCAGCGCGATGACCAGCACGACGATGAGGGCTGCGGTTTCCACCGGTCTCTTTCGTTGGGACTGCCAGGGAGGGGCCGAGAGATCGGCTTGTGACGAACGAAGAGTTCACCGTGGGTTTGCCATCCGTTAGATGACCCTGATGAATCCTCCCATCCTGCCCGGTCGCGGTCAACTCGCCGGGTAGCGTGGCAGGGTGACCGATTCCCGCATCCAGCCGCCCGCGGCGGCCCGCCGCATCACCAAGCGCTCCCACCACGGCGACGAGTTCGCCGACGCATACGAGTGGCTCCGGGCCAAGGACGATCCCGAGGTCATCGCGCACCTGGAGGCGGAGAACGCCTACACCGAAGCGCGAACCGCGCATCTCGCCGCGCTGCGCGAGACCCTGTTCGAGGAGGTCCGCTCGCGCGTGCAGGAGACCGACCTGTCCGTTCCCACGCGGCGGGGCGACTGGTGGTTCTACAGCCGCACCCAGGAAGGCGCCCAGTACGGCATCCACTGCCGCACCGCCGCCCACGGCGACGACTGGACGCCCCCCGTGCTCGAGCCGGGCGTGCCGGTCCCGGGCGAGGAGGTGCTGCTCGACGGCAACGTCGAGGCCGAGGGACACGAGTTCTTCTCGCTCGGCGCCTTCGATGTGTCGGATGACGGCACTCGACTGCTGTGGTCTGTGGATGTCGAGGGCTCGGAGCTGTACACCGTGCATGTGCGCGATCTGGCATCCGGAGACAAGCTCGCCGACGTGATCCCGAACACCGGCCAGGCGTTCTTCACGCCGGACGGCACGGCGATCCTGTACACCACGCGCGATGAGGCCTGGCGACCCGACACCCTGTGGCTGCACCGTGTCGGAACCCCCGTCGGCGAGGACGTCAAGCTGTTCCACGAGCCGGACGAGCGCTTCTGGATGGGCGCGGGCATCACCCGCAGCCGCAGATACCTCGTGATCGGGCTGGGATCGAAGATCACCAGCGAGGAGCTGCTCATCGACCTCGCCGAGCTGGCCGCCGATCCGCTGACCGTCGAAACGCAGGTGGTATGGCCGCGGCGTGACGGCGTGGAGTACTCCGTGGATCACGCCGTGGTCGACGGCGAGGATCGCCTGCTGATCCTGCACAACGACGACGCCCTCGACTTCGAGCTGGTCTCGGTGGCGGCATCCGACCCCGCGGGCGCACGGCAGGTGCTGATCGCGCACCACGCAGGTCGGCGGATCATCGATGTCGACTGCTTCCGCGACTTCGCGACCGTCGAGTACCGCAGCGAGGGGCTCGTGCGCTCGGCGATCATGGATCTCGCGACGGGGGCGCTCGACGACGTCGATTTCGACGAGCCGCTGTTCGACGCCTACTTCAGCGGGAACGCCGAGTGGCACTCGCCGTTCCTGCGGATGGCGTACACCTCGTTCGTCACGCCGTCGCAGGTGCTCGATCTCGACGTCGCGACCGGCGAGAAGCACCTGCGCAAGCAGATGGCGGTCCTCGGCGGATACGACCCGGCCGATTACGGGCAGCAGCGAGTGTGGGCGACGGCCGACGACGGCGCCCAGGTGCCGGTCTCGCTCGTGTGGAAGCGCTCTTTCGGCGATCCCGGCGTCGAACCGCGCGCTGTGCATCTGTACGGCTACGGATCGTACGAGCACTCGATCGATCCCGCGTTCTCCACCATGCGCCTGTCGATGCTCGATCGCGGCGTGATCTTCGCGGTCGCCCACGTGCGCGGTGGCGGCGAGATGGGCCGGCACTGGTACGAAGAGGGCAAGGAGCTGCACAAGCGCAACACCTTCACCGACTTCGTCGCGTGCGCACAGCACCTGATCAGCACCGGAGTCACGGTGCCCGAACAGCTCGTCGCCGAGGGCGGCAGCGCGGGCGGCCTGCTGATGGGCGCCGTGGCCAACCTCGCCCCCGAGCTGTTCGCCGGCATTCTGGCCGGCGTGCCCTTCGTCGACGCGCTGACCTCGATCCTCGATCCCTCGCTGCCCCTCACCGTGGTCGAGTGGGACGAGTGGGGAGACCCGCTGCACGACCCCGAGGTCTACGCGTACATGAAGTCCTACACGCCGTACGAGAACATCCGCGAGGGTGTGCACTATCCACGGATCCTGGCGATGACATCGCTCAACGACACCCGCGTGCTGTACGTCGAGCCGGCGAAGTGGGTCGCGGCTCTGCGGTACGCCGGCGCACAGGACGTGATGATGAAGTGCGAGATGTCGGCCGGGCACGGCGGCGTCAGCGGACGCTACAACTCCTGGCGCGAGCGCGCGTTCGAGCTCGCGTGGATCCTGGACGTGCTGGACCTGACCGACTGACGGCCCGGGCGCACGGCGTCCGGCATCCGCCCCGGTCGATGAGCTCCGACCGGGGCGCTCAGCCGAACAGCGCGGCTGCTTCGTCGTACCGGCTGCGAGGCACGGTGTTCAGCTCGCCCAGTGCCTCGGCGAAGGGCACCCGTACGATGTCGGTGCCGCGCATCGCGACCATCTGGCCCCACGCGCCGTCGACGAGGGCGTCCGCCGCGTGCAGCCCGAGTCTGGTCGCCAGAACCCGGTCGAATCCCGAAGGGGATCCGCCGCGCTGGATGTGACCCAGCACGGTCGAGCGCGTCTCGATGCCGGTGATCCGCTCGATCTCGGGAGCGAGGATCTCGCTGATGCCGCCCAGACGCGGCCGGTTGAACGCGTCGAGTCCCTTGTCGCTGTACGCCTCGTCCATGCCCTTGAGGGTGAAGCCCTCCGAGACGACGACGAGGGGTGCGCGGCCGCGAGCCGCGGCGCTGCTGACCAGCGAGCAGATCTCGTCCATCGACATGGGCACTTCAGGGATGCAGATGACGTGCGCCCCGGCGGCCATGCCGGCGTGCAGCGCGATCCAGCCCACGTGCCGGCCCATGACCTCGGCGACCATGCAGCGCTGGTGGGAGTCGCCGGTCGTGCGCAGCCGGTCCATCGCGTCGGTGGCGATGTTCACCGCGGTGTCGAAGCCGAACGAGTAGTCGGTCGCGCGCAGATCGTTGTCGATCGTCTTGGGCACGCCGAGCACGTTGATGCCGTCCTTGGCCAGGCGATCCGCGGCCGCGAGGGTGCCCTCGCCGCCGATCGCCACGATCCCGTCGATCCGGTGACCGTACAGCGTCTTGGCGATGTTCTCGGCTCCCCCGCGCGTGCCCTCGTACGGGTTGGTGCGGCTCGTGCCCAGGATCGTGCCGCCGACCTTCGACAGCCCCTTCACCTCGTGGCGGGTGAGCGGGAAGAAGTCGCCGTCGACGACGCCCCTCCAGCCGTCGCGGATGCCGACGAACTCGAGGTCGTAGGTGGTGGTGCCCTTGAGCACGATGCCGCGGATGACCGCGTTGAGGCCGGGACAGTCGCCGCCGCTGGTCAGGATGCCGATCTTCATGCTGCTGCCTTCGTGCTTCGGGTGGAAAGGATAGAAGAGGCGACGCTGCCTGCTGTCGACCCTAGCGCTCCTCGGTCTCGAAACGCCATTCGGAGTCGCCGAAAACGGAGGATCTTGCCGCGAGCGTCGCCGCAATGTGCGGTTCTTGGACGATATCGCCCTGAACAGACGCGAACGGGCGCCAAGAACCTGTGTTCTTAACGCCCGTAGTCGCTCCCCGGGTCATTCCGCGCCGAGAGCCTCCCGCAGCAGATGCATCAGCGCAGCCATCTGCACCGACTCGCCCGGCTCCTCGGCGACAGCCTCGCCGTCGAGCGCGCGGGCGGCGAGCCCCTGCTTCTGGTCGATCAGCTCGGCGATCTTCGTGTCGAGGGTGTGCGCGGCGATGATGCGCCACGCGGTCACCGGCTCGTCCTGACCGATGCGGTGCACGCGGTCGATCGCCTGAGTCTGCTCCGCCGCCGTCCAGCTCAGCTCTGCGAGCACGACGTTCGAGGCCACCTGCAGGTTGACGCCGACGCCGGCCGCCGTGAGCGAGCAGACCGCCACGCCCACCTCAGGGTCTGTGTTGAACGCGTCGATCGCCTGCTGGCGCGCGGGGGTCGTCTGGTCGCCTCGGATCGACACCGACTTGATCCCGGCGGCGGCGAAGTGCGCCTCGGCCTGATCCATCACGTCGACGTGCTTGGCGAAGAACACGACCTTCTCGACCGAGCGCTGCAGCTGTGCCGCGTAATCGGCGGCGAGCAGAGCCTTGGCCTGACCGATCTTGCGCACCATGGTGAAGACGTTGTCGCCGCCGGCTCCGGCGGCCTTCGACTCCTCCAGCTCGTTGTGAGCGACGAGGCGCACGATGTCGTCGTCGATGCTCTGCGACACGCTCGAGGACCCGCCTGCAGACGACCCGTGCGCGGCGGTGCGCGCCTCGACGATCCGACGGTACTTCGCGGCCATCCGCTCGCCCAGCTCGCGCTCGGCCGCCCGGATGCCCCGGCCGAACTCGTCGTCCAGCTGCACGGGGAGGTCGGCGATGAGCTTGTCGGGCAGATCCGCTGCGACGTCCTTCTTCTTGCGCCGCACGATGCCCATCGAGATGACCGCCTCGCGCGCTTCGGCGTAGAAGGACTTGTCCGCCGGGGTCAGTCCGGTGGCATCCAGCTTCTCCATCAGCTCGCGCTCGGGCTTCTCGCCGTTCGTCCAGCCGAGGAAGCGCCAGATCGCGTCGAAGTCCTCGACGTCGTTGATCAGCGGAGTGCCCGTCAGCGCGAGCATGAGCGGGTTGCGCTCGCGGTCACGGATGCGACTCGCGAGAGCCAGCACGTTCTGCGAGCGATGCGACGACAGGTTCTTGATGAAGTGCGCCTCGTCGACGACCATGCCCTTCAGGCCGATGGAGCCGAGCCACGACAGGTGCCTGTCGAGGATCTCGTAGTTGACGATGAAGACGTCGGCGAAGGCGTCGATGTCGGCCCCGTCGCCCTGGATCACGGCGGCCCGGCGCTGCGGCGTCCAGCGCTCGACCTCGCGCGCCCAGTTCATCTTGACGACGTTGGGAACGACGACGAGCAGCGGGTACGCGTTCGCGACCGAGGCGGCGAGCACCGACTGCGCCGTCTTGCCGAGTCCCGGCTCATCGGCGAGCAGGAAGCTGCGATGACCTGAGCGCACCGCCTCGACGAAGCGCGACTGATGCACCATGACCTCGCGCCCCTTGGGCGAGATGTGGTCGTACTCGGGCGTCGGGGGCAGCTCCATCGTGGCCGCTCCCCCACCGGCACCCGACTCGAACGCCTTGTACAGCGGACCCATCAGCTCCCATCCGTCGAGCCGGCGGCGCGGCACGGCGGCGGGGCGGGGGGTCAGATCGGGCGGGAGGAAGGGCGACGCCAGCAGACGCGACTCGACCGACGGCGGGGTGACCTGCTTCTCTGCGAGAGCGGCCGGAACCACGGGGGTCTGCACGATCGGGGCGACGTCGGTGATCACCAGCTCCTCGGGGGCGAGCTCGGCCCCCGACTCGAGCAGCCAGTCGCGACGCATGCGCTTCGCGACCGGCGAGGTGGCCTGATCAGCCTCGAGCAGCTGGATCAGCGATGTGTCGCGGGCGGCCGTCTTCGCGAGGATCGTGGCGACCCCGTCGAGCCGCTTGAGCAGCTCGACCCTGGCCGCGTCCGTCAGCTCGCCGTCGGCCTTGACCCTGGCGCGCTCCTCACGCACCAGAAAGGCGATCACCTGGAACTTCACCCGGTTGGTCGGGCCCAGCTTGGCCCGCTGCGCCTTCGCCTCGATCTCGCGCACCTTGCGCGCGAGGATCGGGATCAGCGGCGCCTCTTCGTCTCGACGGGACGTCTTCTTTCGCCGCGGGGCGGCGGTCGCCGTGCTCGGCATGCTCCTCCTGAGCGTGAGTACCGGTCATCCGGCGGGGCCGGAAGCTGCTCTCCGTGAGCGGCTCCGATGAGGCGACCGCGAGGATGCGGAGTGCGAGGGTCGGGTGCGGACCTGGTCAGAAACGCGGATGCCAGAACCCTCGCCAACAGTCTACGCCATGCCCGAGGTCATCCCCAGAGCTGTGCGACCATGTCGTCGGCGTACCCTGCCATGTCGGCGTTGATCCACTTCGTCGACAGCCACGCGTTGGCCCGGAAGACGTGGATCTCGCCGATCGCACCGGGCATCTCGCCTTCGAACTTCTCCTCGGCGAGGCAGCGCGTCTGCTGCGGGTCGCCGTCGACGACCTGGCAGTCCGATCCCGCGGCGCGGTACGCATCACGCAGGACCTCCGACTGCTCTGCGTCGACGAGTGCGACCGTCGTCGCGATGCCGACCTCCGACGCCACTCCCCACGTGCAGCGCAGGTGCGGAAGACTCTCGATCATCTGCACCGCCACCGGCAGGTCGGTCGAAGGCATGGTCAGCGTCGGGTCGTTCGCCGGCAGATGCGCCGCGGTGAGGCGATCGCGCATCGACGCGCTGAAGACGTCCTCGCATGCTGCGGGCAGCTCGATCGAGTCGTCGGCGGGTGCCGCCGTGCTCGAAGGACCCGCTGAAGGCGTGCCCGTGCTCGCGGGGCCAGGGCTGGCTGTCGACGTGTCACCCGCCGTGGGGTCCGGCGTGCCGGGCGTGCAGGCGGTCAGCGAGACGGCGATGATCGCGCCGCTGACGATGGCGAGACGCATACGAGCGGACATGCCCCGATGCTACTCGCCCCCGGTCGCAGCGCCGAGCGGGCCGATGAACTCGTTTGCACGGCCGGTCAGCGGTGGCCGAGCAGTCGCTCGCGCGCGACCGACACGTCGTCCGCCATCTGCGCGATGAGCGCATCCATGCCCTCGAACGCCACCATGCCGCGCAGATGGTCGGTGAACTCGACCGTCACACGATGCCCGTACAGATCGAGTCCGGTCTCATCCAGCACATGCGCCTCGACCTGGCGGCGCTCGACGTCGTCGAAGGTCGGGTTGGTTCCGACCGAGATCGCCGCGGGATGCCGGATGCCCGTGACGTGGTCGTCGAGCCATCCCGCGTACACGCCGTCGGCCGGCGCGAGGGCGTCGATCATCTCAGACAGGTTGGCGGTCGGGAATCCGAGTTCCCGGCCGCGCTTGAGCCCGTGCACGACCTCGCCGGTGACGGTGACCGGCCGCCCCAGCACGGTGGCCGCTTGGGCGACCTCACCGGCGGCGAGCAGCTCGCGCACCCAGGTCGACGACACCCTGCGGCCGCCGCCCTCGGGGGTGACGTCGTCGATCACGTCGACGCTGAAGCCGTACTGCGGGCCGAGCTTCTGCAGCAGTGCGGGATCGCCCGCGCCGCCGCGACCGAAGCGGAAGTCCCTGCCGACGAGGATCATCGCGGCGTGCAGGGAGTCGACCAGGATCTCGCGGACGAAGTCCTCGGCGGCCAGTGCCGCCAGTGCGCGGTCGAAAGTGAGCACCAGGGTGGCGTCCAGGTCGAGCTCGCCGAGGAGCTCGACCTTGCGGTCGGTCGCGACGACGTTCTCCGGGCACAGCTCTGGACGAAGCACCTCGAGCGGGTTGCGGTCGAAGGTCACGGCGACGGTGCGAGCCCCGATCGCGCGCGCATCCTCACGCATCCGCTCGATCACCGCTCGATGCCCCACGTGCACGCCGTCGAACTTCCCGATGGCGACGACCGAGCGGCCGAAGTCGGGCGGCACGTCAGCGGGATCGCGGAAGACGATCATGCCGCCTCACCCTGCGGCCGGTGCGTGCGCAGCCACCACAGCCCGAACACGGGCAGCACGAGCGGAATGAAGATGTAGCCCATCCCGAAGTACGACCAGACGCTGTCGTGGCCGAACAGCGCCGGCGCAAGCAGGCTCAGGGCGCCGACCACGATCACACCGGTCAGCTCGAAGACGATCGCGATCCAGGCGACGGTGTACCAGCCACGGCGGTGCGCCAGCACGAGCGCCAGCGTCGCGAGGATGTACACCGCGGCGGCCAGCGCCGAGAGGCTGTAGGCGAGCGGCGCCTCATCGAAGCGGCGCACCACCTGGACGAAGCTGCGACCGGTGGCCGCCAGAGCCATCACGGCGTAGACGATGACGAGGACTCGGCCGATACCCGTCATCCGGGCGCGCGAAACGGTGTGGGACATTGCGTCGTCCATCTTACGCGCGTCGGCGACACGGGCCGACGGCATCACGCGACCTGGATGGTCCAGATCGCGTTCATCCGCCACAGCATGATCGCCAGCGACAGGCCGATCACACCCAGGATGACCGTGCTCCACCTGGTTCGATCGATCAGCGCCCATGCCGCACCGCCGACGGGCAGCAGCACGGCCGAGACGAGGTAGACCCAGAACTCGAGCAGATCCCCGGTGGGAGGATTGCCGGCCAGTGGCGCGACGATCGCCATCACCACCTGGGCGATGAGCAGCAGCTCGACCAGCAGCAGGCTGCCGACCGTCCAGTCGCTCGGTCGGCGTCCGGCGAGTCCGGCGACGAGGCAGAACAGCCCTGCAGCGGATGCGACGACGATCTGCGTCAGGGTGAACCACAGGATCACGGCTGAACCTCCGGCATGTTCATGGCGCTCTTGATGTCCTTTCCGCGGGCCTCGACCACGCCGACGAGCTGCCCATCGGGGTCGATCGCCGCGACCTCCGAGTCGGCCAGCCGCCCCGCCTGGCCGTGGAGCCGCTTGCCGTGGCGCAGATCCTTCGCCTCGTCGCCGGTCACAGCCAGCACCGGCATCGTGCGCCCGGCTGCGGCGGCCGGGCTCAGGGTCACGGCACCGGCGAGCCCGTCGATTCCGACGGCGTCGGCCACGTCGAAGCCGCCCACGCGGGTGCGCCGCAGAGCGGTGAGGTGCCCGCCGACGCCGAGCGCCGCCCCCAGATCCCGGGCCAGGGCGCGGATGTAGGTTCCCGACGAGCAGTCCACGATGACGTCCACGTCGATGACGCCGTCCTCTCGACGGACGTCGAGCATCTCGAAGCGCGAGACGGTGACCTGCCGTGCGGCGAGGTCGACCTGCTCGCCCGCTCGCACGCGGTCGTACGCGCGTCGTCCGTCGACCTTGATCGCCGAGACCGAACTCGGCACCTGCGAGATCGCGCCGGTGAGGGCGGCGACGCCTGCCGCGATGCCGCCATCGGTCACGGTTTCGACATCAGCGCGCTCGGCGGTCTCGACCGTCTCACCCTCGGCGTCGTCCGTCGTGGTGCGCGCGCCGAGCCGGATGGTCGCGGTGTAGGTCTTGTCGGCGCCGACGATGTACGTGAGCAGCCGGGTGGCCCCTTCGATGCCGATCACCAGAAGTCCGGTGGCCATGGGGTCGAGGGTGCCGGCATGTCCGACCTTGCGGGTGCCGAAAGCGCGCCGGGTGCGGGCGACGACGTCGTGGCTGGTCAGCCCGCCGGGCTTGTCGACGAGCAGGATGCCGGGTGAGACCATCCCTCAAGCCTAGAGCGTGCACATCGGCACACCGACGCGTCGAGCCGGTAGTCCGGCGGCTTAGGCTGGTCGGATGCCCGTGTCCTGCTCGCAGTCAGCCGACGCGTGGCGCGGAGCGCTGCTCGACTGGTACGCCGCGACCGCGCGCGACCTGCCGTGGCGGCGCGCCGAGTTCGCCGTGGAGTACGGCGCGTGGGGCACGCTGGTGAGCGAGTTCATGCTGCAGCAGACGCCCGTGACCCGGGTCATCCCGCACCTCGACGCGTGGCTGCGCCGCTGGCCGACTCCGGCCGCCATGTCGAGCGCCTCGCCTGCCGAGGTCGTGCATCAGTGGGCGAACCTCGGCTATCCACGGCGGGCGCTGTGGCTGCACAGGGCGGCGACCGAGATCGTCGAGAATCACGACGGCACCGTGCCGCGCGACGTACCTGCGCTGCTCGCGCTGGCCGGCATCGGCGAGTACACCGCGCGCGCCGTGGCGGTCTTCCATTACGGCGACCGGCACCCGGTCGTCGACACGAACACGCGCCGCGTGATCGCCAGGGCGGTCGACGGGCGCTCCCAGCCCGATCCGCCGGCGAAGCGGGATCTCGCCAGGATGGCCGACCTGCTGCCAGATGACGTCGCCGAGTCGGCGATCTTCAACGCCGCCATGATGGAGCTGGGAGCGGTGGTCTGCACGGCGCGCGCACCGAAGTGCGGCGTCTGCCCTCTGGCATCCGGATGCGCGTGGCTGGCCGCAGGCCGGCCCGACACCGGTGATTCGCGTCGCCGGCAGGCGCGCTTCGAGGGATCGGATCGTCAGGCACGCGGAGCGGTGCTCCGAGCGCTGCGTCTCGCACCCGAGCACCGGCTGGCGGCGGACGTGGTCGCGGCCGACTGGCCGGATGCTGCTCAGCGCGATCGCGCGATCGACTCGCTCATCGCCGACGGGCTCATCGAGGCAGTCGGCGGAGCGCTGCTGCTGCCCCGCTGAACAGCACGGGTGTCAGTCCTCGTCCTCCTCGTCGCGACGATACGGGTCGGCTTCGCCTGCGTGCGTGGCGGAGGACGCCAGTCTCGCCACCTCGGCGTCGCGCTCGCGCGCCTCCCGAAGGAGGTCGGCGATGTGACCAGCGCTCTCGGGCAGCGCATCCGGGATGAACTCGAGCGTGGGAACGAGGCGCACGTTGAGCTGCCGACCGACCTCCTTGCGCAGCAGTCCGGTCGCCGACGTGAGCGCCGCGCCGCTGGCGACGCGCTCCTCGTCCGTGCCGAGCACGGTGTAGAACACCGAGGCGTGCTGCAGGTCGCCCGAGACGCGCACCTCCGTGATGGTCACGAATCCGAGACGCGGATCGCGCAGCCCCTTCTCGAGACGCTCGGCGAGGATGACGCGGATGCGGTCCGCCAGACGTGCCTGTCGTTCTCCAGCCATTTTCACTCCTTTGGTGACGAATGAGGGGCGCCCGCAGGCGCCCCTCATCGTGCCGTATGGATCAGCCGCGAGGCTTCTCGACCATCTCGGTGGTCTCGATCTCGTCGCCGATCTGGATGTCGTTGTACTTGCCCAGGCCGATACCCGCCTCGAAGTCCGTGCGGACCTCGGTGACGTCGTCCTTGAAGCGACGCAGCGACTCGATGGCCAGGCCATCGGCGATGACGACGCCGTCGCGGATGACGCGCGCCTTGGCATTGCGCGTGATCGTTCCGGAGCGGACGATGACACCGGCGATGTTGCCGAACTTCGAGGAGCGGAACACCTCGCGGATCTCGGCCACACCCGACTGGACCTCTTCGAACTCGGGCTTGAGCAGGCCCTTGAGCGAGTTCTCGATCTCGTCGATCGCGGAGTAGATCACCGAGTAGAACCGCACGTCGACGCCCTCGCGGGCGGCGGCCTCGCGGGCCTTGGTGTCGGGGCGGACGTTGAAGCCCACGATGATCGCGTTGTCGATCGTCGCCAGGTTCACATCCGACTCGGTGATCGCACCGACGCCGCGGTGGATGATGCGCAGCTGAACCGAGTCGTCGACCTCGATCTTGAGCAGCGATTCCTCCAGCGCCTCGACGGCACCGGAGACGTCGCCCTTGATGATGAGGTTGAGCGTCTCGACCTTGCCCTCTTCGAGCGCCCGGGTGAAGTCCTCGAGCGAGATGCGCTTGCGGGCCTTGGCCAGCAGGGCGTTGCGCTCGACGGCCTCACGCTTCTCAGCGATCTGGCGCGCCATGCGGTCCTCGTCCGTGACGATGAAGACGTCACCGGCGCGCGGCACCGAGTTCAGACCCTGCACCTGCACCGGGCGCGACGGGAAGGCCTCGGAGACCGACTCGCCGTTCTCGTCGAGCATCGCCCGGACGCGGCCGTACGCGGTGCCGGCGACGATCGCGTCGCCGACGCGCAGCGTTCCGGACTGGATCAGCACGGTGGCGACCGAACCACGGCCCTTGTCGAGCTTCGCCTCGATGGCGACACCGCGGGCTGCCTTGTTCGGGTTGGCCGTCAGGTCGAGACCCGCGTCGGCGGTCAGCAGGACCGCGTCGATCAGCTCCTGGATACCCGTGCCCTGGCGAGCCGAGACGTCGACGAACATGACGTCGCCGCCGTACTCCTCGGCGACCAGCCCGTACTCGGTGAGCTGCTGGCGCACCTTGGCCGGGTTGGCCTCGGGCTTGTCGACCTTGTTGACGGCGACCACGATCGGGACATCGGCGGCCTGCGCGTGGTTGAGCGCCTCCACCGTCTGCGGCATGATGCCGTCGTCGGCGGCGACCACCAGGATCGCGATGTCGGTGACCTGAGCACCACGGGCACGCATGGCGGTGAACGCCTCGTGACCGGGGGTGTCGATGAAGGTCACGGCACGGTCGATGCCGTCGTGCTCGGTCCAGATCTGGTATGCACCGATGTGCTGCGTGATGCCGCCGGCCTCGCCCTCGATGACGTTGGACTGGCGGATCGCGTCGAGCAGTCGGGTCTTACCGTGATCGACGTGACCCATGACCGTGACCACGGGCGGGCGGATCTCGAGATCCTCGTCGCTCTCGGCCTCGAGCTCGGCCGCCAGGTCGAGGCCGAAGCCCTCGAGGAGCTCCTTGTCCTCGTCCTCGGGCGAGACCATCTGGATCTTGTAGCCCAGCTCCTCGCCGAGCACCTCGAAGGTCGCCTCGTCGAGCGACTCGGTGGCCGTGGCCATCTCACCCAGGTTGAACAGGATCGTCACCAGGGTGCCAGGCTGCACGGTGTAGCCGTTCAGAGCCTCGAGCTTGTCGGCGAAGTCCGCGATGGATGCGCCGCGGCGCAGACGGATGATCTCGCCGTTGCCCTTCGAGACGTTGACGCCGCCGACGACCGGCGCCGACCGCATCTCGAACTCTTGGCGCTTCGCCCGACGCGACTTGCGCTGCTTACTCTTGCCGCCGCCCTTGCCGAAGGCGCCTGCGGTTCCGCCACCGGGGCCACGACCGCGGCCACCGCCGCCGCCGGGACGACCGGCGAAGCCGCCGCCCGGACGCTGGAAGCCGCCGCCTGCACCTGCACCGGCGCCGCCGGGACGGCCGGGAGCGCCGGGACGCTGCTGGAACGGTGCACCGGGACGTCCGCCCTGACCGCCGCGCGCGCCACCGGGACGACCGGGACGCGGGGCGCCGACGCGGGGGGACCCAGGACGCGGAGCCTGCGGACGCGGGATGTTGCCGGGGGTGGGTCGCTGGCCCATGCCCTGAGCCGAGGCGAAGGGGTTGTTGCCCGGGCGAGGGCCTGCGGGGCGCTGCCCCATGCCCTGAGCCGACGAGAACGGGTTGTTGCCGGGGCGCGGGGCGCCGGGCTTCGGGGCACCGCCGGGCTTCGGGGCGCTGTCACCCGCGGGGGCGCTGCCACCGGGCTTGGGAGCCGACGGTTTGGCGGGTCCGGGCGTGGGCGCGCCGGACGTCGCCGCGGGAGCGGCAGGCTCAGCGGGCGTCTCGACGGCGGCCTCGGCCGGAGCCGTCTTCTTGGCGGGACCCGGCTTGGGTCCGGGGGTCGGCGCCTTGGGCGAGGTGACCGCGGACTTCGCCGCCGGCTTCGCCTCGGTCTTCTCGGCCGGCTTCGCGTTGGGGTCGGCCTCGATCGCAGCGCGCAGCTTGCGCGCCACCGGGGGCTCCACCGTCGAAGACGGGCTCTTCACGAACTCGCCGAGCTCCTTGAGCTTCGCGAGTGCGAACTTGCTGTCAACGCCGAGTTCAGCGGCGATCTCGTGCACACGTGGTTTGGCAGCCACAATTCTCCTGTCTGGGTCGGTCCGCCCAGGCAGGGCAGACCACTAGTCGCGGACGGGTCTCATTTCGAGCCGTTCACTTTGTTTCCATAGCCGTTCAGCCTTTGTTCCGGTGGAAGTACCGTTGGATGGTCTGCGCGTCCTCCGCCTCGGGGAATCCGATGGACGGCGGCACGCGGAGTGCTCGTGCGAAGGCCCGTCTCCGCAGCGCGGTGTCGAGGCACTCGGGCGTCGGATGCAGCCATGCGCCCCTCCCCGGCAGAGCAGCCCTCTCGTCTACGACGAGCCGGTCGTTCTGCACGACCACCCTGATCAGGGCGGATCGAGAGGCACGACCGCGGCAACCTACGCACGTTCGTACAGGTTCCATCTTACACCTCAGCGCGTCGCCCGACGCCCGCCGCCCCGCCGGCGGGCAGGTCGGCGCTGCTCACTCCATCACGCTGTCGGGCTGGATGTCGATCTTGGCGCCGGTCAGCTTGGCGGCGAGGCGGGCATTCTGCCCCTCCTTACCGATGGCGAGCGACAGCTGGTAGTCGGGCACCAGTGCACGCACGGCCTTGGTGCTCGCGTCCAGGACGAACGACGAGGTCACCTTCGCCGGTGACAGGGCGTGCGCGACGAAGGTCGCCAGATCCGGGTGGTGGTCGACAATGTCGATCTTCTCCCCCGCGAGCTCCTCTGTCACAGCACGGACGCGTCGACCCATCTCGCCGATGCACGATCCCTTGGCGTTCACCGAGGGATCGTTCGCCTTGACCGCGATCTTGGTGCGGTGGCCCGCCTCGCGGGCGAGCGAGACGATCTCGACGAGGCCGCCGGCGATCTCGGGCACCTCGAGGGCGAAGAGCTTGCGCACGAGGCCGGGGTGGGTGCGCGACACGGTGATCTGCGGACCCTTGGCGCCCTTGGCGACGCTGGTCACGTATACACGCAGGCGACGTCCGTGCCCATAGTCCTCACCGGGCACCTGCTCCTCCGGCGGCAGGATGGCCTCGACAGTGCCGAGGTCGACGTGGATCATGCGCGGGTTGGGACCCTGCTGGATGACGCCGGCGACGATGTCGCCCTCCTTGCCGCGGAACTCGCCGAGAACGGCGTCGTCGGCGATGTCTCGCAGCCGCTGGCTGATGACCTGCTTGGCGGCGTAGGCCGCGATCCTGCCGAAATTCTCGGTCGCAGCCTCCTCCTCGCCGATGACCGCGCCCTCCTCGTCGGTGACGGGCTGCAGGACTGCGACGTGTCCGGTCTTGCGGTCGAGCTCGACCCGCACTCCGGCGGGAACGGAGCCGTCCTCCGAGACGTGCTTGCCGTAGGCGGTGAGGATGGCCTGCTCGATGATCGACACGAGTTCGTCGAAGGGAATCGCCTTCTCCTTCTCGATTCCACGCAGCAGGGCGAGTTCGATGTCCATCAGCGGTCTCCTCTATTCAGCTCTCACCGCGGACAGGTGCTCCGCGGGCATCAGACAAGAATAGCCGATCCGGCGCGGCTCAGCTCGCCGAGGGCAGCTCGTTGATGGCCCGGATCAGGGCGTAGAGCTGGCCGACGCTGCGCTGCTCGAGGTGCAGGGCCAGGCGGGGCAACTCCACGACGTCGCCCGCGCTGCGCTCGACGTCGAGAGGTTCGGTTCGCTCGATGCGTCCGTACTCGCACATGTGCCCGAAGCGCTCGTTGAGGCTCTCGATCTCAGCATCCGTCGGAGCGTGCACCAGACGCAGCACGAGCAGATCGTCGACCCAGCGCAGCGAGTCGTAGTTGCTCCAGAACCCGGTGACGCTGGCGGCCGCCTCGTCCACCGAATCGGTGATCAGCACGCGATCGAGGTCATGCGGTGAGATCACCCCGGCCGGTGCGAGGTGTTCGTCGACGAAGCGCTTCAGTCCGCTCCAGAATGTGCCATCGGGCGCGTCGAGGAGCACTATCGGCATCGGCTCGGCCTTGCCGGTCTGCTGCAGGGTGAGCAGCTCGAACATCTCGTCCATGGTGCCGAAGCCGCCGGGCAGGCAGATGAACCCGCGCGACTCCTTGATCAGCATGAGCTTGCGGGTGAAGAAGTACTTCATCGACACGACCTGCGTGCTCTCGGCGACGATCGTGTTCGCGCGCTCCTCGAACGGCAAGCGGATCGACACGCCGAGAGACATCTTCGATCCGGCGCCCTCGGCCGCCGCCTGCATGATCCCGGGCCCGGCGCCGGTGACGACCATCCAGCCGTCGTCGGCGAGGGCCGACGCCACGTCGCGGGCCTGCACGTACAGCGGGTCGTCCTCACCCGTGCGTGCGGAGCCGAACACCGTGACCTTGGGCACGTGGTGGAACGGCTGGAACAGACGGAATGCGTTGTGCATCTCCTGCAGTGCAGCCGAGGCGATCTTCAGATCGAGTCGGTCGGTGCCCTCCTGTCCCAGCGACAGCGAGGTCTGCAGCAGCCGGGCGATGAGACCCCGCTCGGTGCGGATGCCTGCTTCATCGAGAAGCGCGGTGATCTGCCGGCGCAGGTCTTCGTCAAGTGCGGCGTCCGTCATGCCTCCACCTTCGCACAGCCCTCCCGAGGCGGCCTGCAGAACTCACGCGGTGAGTCGGGCGACCGCCTCGTCGGCCGACAGTGACTCCCGCGCACCGCTGGCGCGGTCCCACAGCTCGACCTGCCCGTCGGCCGCCCCGCGGCCGACGATCACGATCTTCGGCACGCCCACGAGCTCGGCGTCGCCGAACTTGACACCGGGCGACACCTTGACCCGGTCGTCGTAGAGCACATCGAGGCGGGCGGCCTCGAGTCGGTTCGCGATGTCCTCAGCCACGTCGAAGGCGATCTGATCGCGACCGGCGGCGACCACCTGCACGTCGAACGGGGCAACCGACGCGGGCCAGATGAGCCCCTTGTCGTCGTTGTTCAGCTCGGCGATGATCGCCAGGATGCGGGTGACGCCGATGCCGTACGAGCCCATCGTCACCGTGGCCAGCTTGCCGTTCTGGTCGAGCACCTTCAGTCCCAGCGCCTCCGCGTACTTCCGCCCGAGCTGGAAGACGTGGCCGATCTCCATGCCGCGGGCCAGCGAGACCGGGCCCGACCCGTCGGGCGCCGGGTCGCCGTCGCGGACGTTCGCGATCTCGACGGTGCCGTCGGCGGTGAAGTCGCGACCGGCGACGACGGTGTGCGCGTGCTTCTCGTCGATGTTGGCACCGGTGATCCAGCGGGTGCCGTCGGCGACGCGGGGGTCGACCAGGTACCGGATGCCGGTGGCCGACTCCTCGCCGAGCACCGGCCCGGTCGCGGACCACGGTCCGATATAGCCGCGGACGAGCAGCGGGTTCCGCTCGAAGTCCGCGTCGGTGGCGGCCTCGACCTCGGCGGGTGCGAAGGCGACCTCCGCGCGCTTGAGATCGACGTCGCGGTCGCCGGGGATGCCGACGATCACGAGCTCGCGGGAGCCGTCGAGGTGCGTCAGCGCGAGCACGACGTTCTTCAGGGTGTCCGCTGCCGTGTACTCCCCGTCGAGCACGGCGTTGGAGTGCGCGACCAGGGTTTCGATGGTGGGCGTGTCGGGTGAGTCGAAGATCGTCGCCGGTCCCACGCCCTCCCAGCCGACGGCATCCGGAGCGGTGGTGGTGTACGCCTCGACGTTGGCGGCGTAGCCGCCCTCGCTGCGCACGAAGGTGTCCTCTCCGACGGGCGTCGGGTGCAGGAACTCCTCGCTTCGCGAGCCGCCCATCGCGCCGGCATCCGCCTGCACGATCGCGTACTCGAGGCCGAGGCGCCGGAAGATGCGCTCGTAGGCGTCGCGCTGCGCCATGTAGCTGGCGTCGAGGCCCTCGTCGGAGGCGTCGAAGGAGTAGGCGTCCTTCATGGTGAACTCGCGGCCGCGCAGCAGCCCTGCACGGGGACGGGCCTCGTCGCGGTACTTGTCCTGGATCTGATAGAGCGTCAGCGGCAGATCCTTGTACGACGAGTACAGGTCTTTCACGAGCAGGGTGAACGCCTCTTCGTGGGTGGGCGCGAGCAGGTAGTCGCCGCCCTTGCGATCCTGCAGCCGGAACAGCAGGTCGCCGTACTCGTCCCACCGTCCGGTGGCCTCGTATGCTTCGCGGGGCATCAGCGCCGGGAAGTGCACCTCCTGGGCTCCCGCCGCGGCCATCTCCTCGCGGATCACGGTCTCGATCCTCGCCTTCACCCGCAGGCCCAGCGGCAGCCAGGCGAAGATGCCCGCCGCCTGCGGCCGGATGTACCCGGCGCGGATCAGCAGCTTGTGGCTGGCGACCTCGGCGCCGGCCGGGTCTTCGCGAAGCGTGCGGAGGAAGAAGTTCGAGAGACGAGTGACCACGGGGCAAGTCTAGTGACCCGCGGTCACCCGTCCCGTCGTGGTCAGTTCAGGGCTCGGGTGCTCTCCGGGATGACGCCGTTCGCGCACAGATCGGTTCCGAGGTCCTGCAGTGCGGTGAGCGCGACACGCTGCGTCATCGGCCCGTACGATATGCGCGAGACGCCCAATGCCTCGTACTCGGCTGCGGTGAGCGCTCCCGGCAGCCCGATGACGCTGACCTTGTTGCGGCCGATTCCGTCGACCAGGGTGCGGGTGGCATCGGCGTCGAGCACCCCGGGGACGAAGACGGCGGTCGCCCCCGCCTCGATGAACGCGCGACCGCGCTGCACGGCATCCGTCAGCTTGTCGGCGAGCGGCTTGTCGCCGCCGCGAACGATCGCGTCCGTGCGGGCATTGAGCGCGAACGGCACGCCTTCGGCCTCCGCGGCCTTGACGATCGCCTCGACCTTCGCGACGGATTCGGCGAACGGCGCGAGTCGATCCTCGATGTTCGCGCCCACCACGCCGACGCCGATCGCGAGCCGGGTGGTCTCGCCGGCGTCGCCGTATCCGTCGTCGAGGTCGGCGGTGACGGGGAGGTCGACACCGGCGGCGATGCGTCCGACGAAGTCGATCATGAGGTCGCGTGGGATCTGGCCATCCGCGTAGCCGAAGGTCGCCGCGATCGAGTGACCGGCCGTCGCGAGAGCCTTGGTCTCGGGAAGCGCGGCGACGGCCTTCGCTGAGACGACGTCCCAGATGTTGACGACGCGGAGGATCTCGGGGGCGTCGTACAGGTCGATGAGGGTGCGGGCCTTGTCAGCATTCGTCATGCCCTCACGGTAGTGCGCGTGGCGCGGTGCGGGGGCCGCTGTCACCCGAGATCTCCAGGGCTCTGCATAGGGTGGACGCATGCCTCAGCGTCGATCACACGTTTCGCCCTCCGCCGCGCAGAGCGAGCTCGCTGAGGCGCTGACCGCGCTACGCGAGGGGATCGAGGCGCCCGTCGAGTTCCCACCTGAGGCGGTCGCCGAAGCCGAGGCGGCGAGCGCGCCGACGCCGGAGCTGGATCTGCGCGACGTGCCCTTCGCCACTCTCGACCCGCTGGGCTCGAAGGATCTCGACCAGGCGTTCCACCTCGAGCGCGCCGGCTCGGGCTACCAGGTGCGGTACGCGATCGCCGATGTGCCCGGCTTCGTGACGCCCGGTGGCGCCGTCGACGCGCAGGCCCGCCTGCGCGGGCAGACCCTCTATCTCGCGGACGGCAGCATCCCGCTGCACCCCCGGGTGCTGTCCGAGGATCGCGCGTCGCTGCTTCCGGATGCCGAGCGGCCGGCGCTCGTGTGGACGTTCACCCTCGACGCCGAGGGGTCGAAGACGGACTTCCGGCTCGAGCGCGCCCTCATCCGGTCGCGGGCGCAGCTCGACTACGTCTCGGCACAGGCATCCGTCGATCGGGACGGAGATCACCATCTCGCTCTGCTGCGGGAGATCGGCGAACTGCGCCGAGTGCAGGAGGCCGAACGCGGTGGCGCGAGTCTTAACCTGCCTGATGAGGAGGTCGTGCAGCGCGCGGACGGCCGTTACGACATCGAGCGCCGCCACCCACTGGCCGTCGAGGACTGGAACGCGCAGCTGTCGCTTCTGACGGGGATGGCAGCGGCCGAGCTGATGATCGACGCGAAGGTGGGCGTGCTGCGCACCATGCCGCAGCCGGACGAGCAGGCCTTCGCGCGCTTCCGCCGGCAGACCGAAGCGCTGGGGCGGCCGTGGAAGGACGGCCGGTACGGCGAGTACCTGCGCGCGCTCGACAAGAACGATCCGCTGACGCTGCCCGTTCTCGAGGCTGCGGCGTCGCTGTTCCGCGGCGCCGGCTACGTCACCTTCGACGGGCGACTGCCCGACGGTGACCTCGAACAGGCCGCGATCGGCGCACCCTACGCGCACGCCACCGCTCCCCTGCGCAGACTGGTCGACCGGTGGTCGCTGGCGATCTGCGAGGCCGTATCGCAGGGCCGACCCGCGCCGGACTGGGCACGCGACTCACTCGCGGAGCTGCCGTCGCTCATGCAGGAGTCGGCGCAACGGGCGTCGCGGCTGGATGCCGAGACCCTCAACCGTGTCGAGGCGGCGCTGCTGCAGCCGCTGGTCGGGACACGGATCGACGCCACGGTCATCGAGCTGCGCGGCGAGGATCGCGCCGCGGTGCAGATCGCGGAACCCGCCGTGACGGCCACGGCACCCGTGCCCGCGGACGCCGAGCCGGGCTCGCACGTGCAGCTTCACCTGATCGCCGTCGACATCGCCCACGGCGAGGTGGAGTTCGCCGCGTGAACAGCTGGCATGGTGGTCGCCTGCAGCGCTCTCAGGCGGCATGGGTACACGCGCGTCTGTCCGAGCCGACGCTGATCGACGACCTGTCGTGGGATTCGTCGGACTCAGTGGTGCTGCACGTGCGCACGACAGACGGCGATGTCATCGTGAAGGCAGGCGGCCCGGCGAATCACCACATCGGCCGTGAGATCAGCGCCCACGTGGGGTGGACGGCGCCTCTCGAGGCGACCGGGCATGCTGCCCGGCTGCTCGACAGCTCCGCTGACGAGCGGGTGATGGTGCTCGCGCACCTGCCTGGTGAGCTGGTCGAGGGGACTGACGCCGAAGGGCATCCGTCCACCTACGTTCAGGCGGGGAACCTGCTGCGGCGGCTGCACGACCGCGAGCAGCGCACGGATGCCGTATATGAGCGCCGGGCGAATGAGCGCGCCCTCGCCTGGTTGGACGGCACTCACCGGGTGGATCGAGCATCCGCAGCGCACGCGCGAGGCGTCCTCCTGGCAGATCCCGCAGCCCCGGTGACGGTCGTGCCCACCCATGGCGATTGGCAGCCGCGCAATTGGCTGGTTGACGACGGTACGGTGCGGGTGATCGACTTCGGGCGCTTCGCGTTCCGCCCCGCCGCCTCCGATCTCGCCCGACTCGCCGCGCAGCAGTGGCGAGACGACCCGACCCTTGAGGCTGCGTTCTTCACTGGCTACGGCGGCGATCCCCGCATCCCGGACCGCTGGCGGATGGATGCCCTTCGTGAGGCCATCGGCACGGCCTGCTGGGCGTTCCAGGTCGGCGACGAGGCCTTCGAGGCGCAGGGGCACCGGATGATCGCAGAGGCGCTCGCCGCGTTCTGATCCGCCGCTGCTGCTCCGCACCGCTAAGCATTCGGGCGGAATATCTCCGGTAGTGCCTCGACGAAGCCCTCGAAATGGCTGTACCACATGGAATGGGCAGCGCCGTCGATGGCTCGGACGTCGACGCCGGCGAGGCGCAGTGCGTTCGCGTCGTCGTCGGAGACGAACCGGCTCGGATGCGCCCGAACGAGGATCGCACCGGCGCCAGGACGGTGATCGACGTCCGACTCCGATGACACCGATGCCGCAGTCGCCGGATCGAAGCGCCAGGCCGCCCTGGCCTCGACGACCGCGTCGTCAGCGCTGTAGAAGAATCGACTCTGTCGCAGCCGATCGGCGTCGATACGTGCGCGACGGTCTGCCTCGTACTGCGTGGTGAGTTCGCTGACGTCGCCGCCCCCGGCGAACGCGCATACGGTGTCGACGTAGACCTGCGTGTCGAGGGCGAGGCGCGCCGCTGCGGCGCTCAGGACGGTTCCGCCGTAGGAGTGTCCTATGCCGGCGAGTCGACGAGGATGGCCGATGAGCCGATGCCGGTGCGCGAGCGCGGCGACCGTCGCAACCACCGCATCCGCAGCCGAGCCGACCGAGCCTCGCGGATCGCGCGGCGACAGCCCGTGGCCCGGCAGATCCAGCGCTATCACGCGCGTGCCCTGTGCCGCGAGCCGTTCGCTGACTCGCCACCAGCTCTCCGACGATCCCATCATGCCGTGCAGCAGGAGGACGCTGCGTTCGGCGTCGGCGGGCCCGGTGACGACGGCGTTCAGCAGCATCCGCTCAGTCAAGCATGGGTGTCACCAGGGCCATGCGCCGGGGCCGCCGATCCGCGCGGCGTGAAGAGTACGCGAACCGCCGCATCTGATCGGCGACGACCTGTCCGGTGACGATCGATCCGGTGAGGCGGTGACGTACTCCTTCGCGGGTGAGATATTCGAGGTGTTCGCATACACCGCGGACGGTTTCGCCGAATGGGCCGCGCGAGATATGGAGCGCTTTCGACCCGTGATCGTGGAGATGCTCGTGCACGGCTTCCCGGTGCGCCGAGATCGGACTCTCGACGCGTTGCGGACGTTCTGGGCAGACCGACTGGCTGAGGGGCCGACGCTGGCGGATGCCGAATCCCGGCTTCGCCGATACATCATCACCGACCTGCTCGACGATCTGCGTGATGCGACGGATCCCCTCGAGAAGCAGGTGATCTCCGGTCTGCTGTTCGAGCGGACGGCAGAGCTCATGCTGCTGCTGACGGGAAAGTGGATCGGAACGGGCAAATGGCTTCCCCGGCGCCTGCGCGAGTGGGACGCGACGCGCGCACAAGCGCTCGCCGAACCCTTGGTGTCCGGGGATCATGCCGCGTTGGCCGAGCAGGTTCACGCGGAACTCGATCGTGCCGGCGGACGCGTGCAGGCGGGCTTCCGACGATGAGACGGATGTTCAGTGTCTCCGAGGTTCGCGCGACCCATTCACTGGCCTGTCTCGTCCCGCGTGAAGACGGGTGATCAGGCCGGCGTGACCGTCGTCGTCATGACGAGCAGCTGCGGGTCACTCAGATCCAGGGCGACTCTGATGGAGGAGAATTCGGCCAGCGACCGCACGTGCGTGCCACCGCAAAGGAATCCGACCTCGCCCTCGGGCAGCGTGCAGCGCCAGGTGCGACGGTCGATGATGCTCGGCCCGTCGACATCGATGCGACTCCGACCCGCCGAGGCGATCCAGCCGGCGAGCGTCTCGTTGATCTGCGTCTCACGCTCGGCGAGCGTGGCGGCGAAGCCCTCCGAGTCGAACCCGGCCTTGCGCAGGCTCTTGCCCAGACGGTACTCGTCGACGCTGCCGTCGGCGTGGATGCGGCTGGACTGATTCGCCTTCCCCTCGAAGTCGGGATTGCCGAGGGGATCGGTGCCGATCTCCTTGCGCCACAGGTCGGCCAGCGCCGCGTCGAGCGCGAGAGATGCCAGATGGCACGCGGTGTGGCCTCGGCTCAGCGACGCCCGGCGATCGGCATCCACTGTCAGTGTGACGGAGGCGCCGACGGCGATATCTGCCGGGATCGCTCCCTCGGTCCGGTGGCCGACCATCCACGTCCAGCCTTCCCCACCGCGCTTGACGGGGATGTCGGCTCCGATGGCCAAGGCACCTTCATCACTGATGGCAGCCATGACGGCCTCGGTCACACGCACCTGCACGTCACCGGCGGTGATGAACCCGGCGTCGCCGGGCTGGTCGGGCCAGGTGTGGTCGACAGGATGGAACGGGGTGGCGTCCACCACCACGATCGCGGCGGTCTGATCGACGAGAAGCACCTCGCCCTCGCCGGTCAGTGCGCCATCGGGGAACGAGACGAGCGTCGACTGCATGGCTTCCTCTCGCCGGCTCAGCCGGTGATGACCTGGGCGGTGCCGAGCGGTGCGTCGGAGCCCATCTCGGCTGCGATGCGGTTGGCCTCTTCGATGAGCGTGGCGACGATATCGGCCTCGGGGACGGTCTTGATGACCTCGCCCTTGACGAAGATCTGGCCCTTGCCGTTGCCCGATGCGACGCCGAGGTCAGCCTCACGCGCCTCGCCGGGGCCGTTCACGACACAGCCCATCACGGCGACACGCAGCGGGACCGTCATGTCCTTGAGCCCCTCGGTGACGTCTTCGGCGAGCGAGTACACGTCGACCTGCGCACGACCGCACGACGGGCACGACACGATCTCGAGCTTGCGCTCGCGCAGGTTCAGCGACTGCAGGATCTGATGCCCGACCTTCACCTCTTCTGCGGGCGGCGCCGACAGCGAGACGCGGATCGTGTCGCCGATTCCCTCGCCCAGCAGGATGCCGAATGCGGTGGCGCTCTTGATCGTGCCCTGGAACGCCGGGCCCGCTTCGGTCACGCCGAGGTGCAGCGGCCAGTCGCCGCGTTCGGCAAGCTGGCGGTACGCCTTCACCATGACGACGGGGTCGTTGTGCTTGACCGAGATCTTGAAATCGTGGAAGTCGTGCTCCTCGAAGAGCGAGGCCTCCCACACCGCGCTCTCGACCAGAGCCTCCGGCGTTGCCTTGCCGTACTTCTCGAGCAGTCGGCGGTCGAGAGACCCGGCGTTCACGCCGATGCGCAGCGAGACGTCGGCCGCCTGCGCGGCCTTGGCGATCGCGCCGACCTGGTCGTCGAACTTGCGGATGTTGCCGGGGTTCACGCGCACCGCCGCGCACCCGGCGTCGATCGCCTGGAACACGTACTTCGGCTGGAAGTGGATGTCGGCGATCACCGGGATCTGGCTCTTCTTCGCGATGATGTGAAGCACATCGGCGTCGTCCTGCGACGGCACGGCGACGCGAACGATCTCGCAGCCGGATGCCGTGAGCTCGGCGATCTGCTGCAGCGTGCCGTTGATGTCGGTGGTCTTGGTCGTCGTCATCGACTGCACGCTGACCGGGGCATCTCCGCCGACGAGCACCTTGCCGACCCGGATCTGACGGGACTTGCGACGCGGGGCGAGGACTTCGGGGACGCGCGGCATCCCAAGATTCACTGCAGGCACGCGTCCAGGCTACCGCCGCCCGATCGACGTCGGCTGGAAGCGGGCCTCTTCGTGTCCGTCACGACATCCACGAGAGTATGGACTCTATCGAATCTTTGTTCTATACTGGTGGCATGCTCATCGATGAGGAGTCCGGGCCGATGCCGCAGTCGGCGGGTGATGTGCTGGGGGTGCTTCTCGATGACGTGACCTGTTCGGAGGTGGACGCGAATCGGTATGCGGCGCGTCAGGCGCAGCGGGTGGTGGAGGCGGTGGATTTCGCGCGTCGGCATCCGGAGGTCTACACGATCGACGCGGATGTGCAGATGGCGGAGCGGGCTGTTGTTCTGGAGCTGTCGCTGCGGTTGCGGATCTCGCAGGAGCGGGTGCGGGAGCTGTGTTCTGTCGCGGAGACCGCGACGCGGGATCTGCCGCTGCTGTGGCAGCGCGCCCGTGACGGGTTCGCGTCGATGCACAACGTCGGCGTGATCGTCACCGCCGCCGGCGCGCTCGCCTCCCCGGTGGGTGCGCCGCGGGAGGTCGAGGATGCCGAGGCCGCCGCGCTCGCGACGCTTGACCGAGCGGCGCACGAGTGGGTGCTGACCTGCTCATCGGCGGTGCTGCGGCAGCGGGCGAAGAGGCTCGTCGACCGGATCACCGGCGACAGCGCCGCGCGTCGGCACACCCGTGCGATGGCCGACCGGCATGTCGGCCGCTCCCCCGCCGGCGACGGGATGTCCTGGATCACCGCGCTCGTGCCCACTCACGAAGCCGTCGCGGTGATGCGGCGCCTGACCGCCACGGCCAAGCACACCCAGAAAGACAGGCGCGACGGGCGCACGCGGGATCAGATCCGTGCCGACCTGTTCAGCGCCTGGCTGCGCGGCATCGGCACCGCCACGGCGGTGGAGACGAAGATCTTCGTCACCGTGCCCGTCCAACTCCTCGCCGGCGAACCCGTCGCCGTCGAGTCCGCCTCGATCGTCGGCGGTGACAGCATCGACCCACTCACGGCGAAGCAGCTCTTCCTCGATGCCCGCGGCTTCCGCCGGGTGATCACCGACCCCGTCAAGGGCGTGGTCGTCGACATGGACCGCCGCACCTACCGCCCCACCCGAGCACAACGCGACTGGCTCACCCTGCACCACGGCACCTGCTCCCGCGACGGATGCACCCGCCTCGCCCTCGACGCCGACCTCGACCACGACCGCCCCTGGGCCGAAGGCGGGACCACAGATCTGACGCAACTGCGACCACTCTGCCCGCGCGACCACACCATCCGACATCGCACCCGCGTCCGCTATCGCACCCGACCCGACCGCACCGTCCAGATCGTCTCCCCCACCGGATACACCAGCACCGCACCACCACCCTTCTGAACCGTTGGAAGCGGGCACCGTGTCCGTCATACGCCCGATCGCGCCCCGCGCGATGTGCTAATTTCACGGTATGTCCGCGACCCGCACCTGGTGGCCCGCCTTCTAGGCGGTGATTCGCGTACCCACGAGATCAGACCGCCTTCCGGGGCGGTCTTTTTCTTGTCCGCACCGGATCCCCGACCGAGGAGACACCGATGACCGCAGTTCCGCTCGCCCGACTGGCTGAGCTCACGGCCGATCACGACGCATCGTTCGTGCTGATCGCGCGTGAGGGCGGCATCGACCTGCTCACGGGCGATATCGCCGATGTGGATCATCTCGCCGACATCCCGCTCGACGGCCCAGATGGACCTCGCGAGGTGTTCGCCCTGGTTCCGTACCGCCAGGTGCGCGAGCGCGGGTTCGACGCGCAGGACGACGGCACGCCCCTGCGCTGCCTGCTCGTCGACGAGCACATGCAGATCGACAGGGCCGAGCTGATCGCCGCCCTCCCGCAGAGCCCGATCGCGCTCAGCGATGGAGGCTTCGACATCTCCGATGACGACTACGCCGACATCGTCGAGCGCGTCATCGCCGATGAGATCGGCAGGGGCGAAGGGGCGAACTTCGTCATCCGTCGCGACTACCGCGCGAGGTTCGACGCCGACGACCGCACGGCCGCCCTCACCTGGTTCCGCGCCCTGCTAGAGCACGAGCGCGGGGCGTACTGGACGTTCGCGGTCATCACCCCGGGCCACATCGCCGTCGGCGCCAGTCCCGAGGCGCACGTCGTCGCACGCGACGGCGTCGTGACCATGAATCCCATCTCGGGCACCTTCCGCCACCCGGCGGGCGGATCGACTCGCGAATCGCTGACCGAGTTCCTCTCCTCGACCAAAGAGACCGAAGAGCTGTTCATGGTCGTCGATGAAGAGCTCAAGATGATGAGCCAGGTCTGCTCGGACGGCGGGCGGATCACCGGCCCGCACCTCAAGGAGATGTCGCGACTCACGCACACCGAGTACATGCTGCGCGGCCGCAGTCGCCTCGATCCGCGTGACATCCTGCGCGAGACGATGTTCGCCCCCACCGTGACCGGATCGCCGATGCAGAACGCGTGCGCGGTCATCCGCAGACACGAACGGTCTCCGCGAGGCTACTACTCGGGCGTCGCCGCGCTCTTCACCCCCAACGGCGAGGGCGGACACGATCTGGACGCCCCGATCCTCATCCGCACGGTGTATCTCTCCGACAGGCAGCTGCGAGTGCCGGTCGGTGCCACGCTGGTGCGCCACTCCGACCCGCTCGGCGAGGTCAGCGAGACGCACGGCAAGGCGGCCGGCGTGCTCGGCGCAATCGGCGCGATCGAGCGTGACCGTGCTGCCGAGGCGCGGGATGACGACGCACCGAGCGAGACGCGGCTGGCCGACGACCCCGAGGTCGCCGCTCTGCTGGCGTCCCGAAACACTCGCCTCGCCGACTTCTGGATGCAGCCGCAGAATGCCCACCCCGGTGGCCGCTTCGCCGGTCGGAGTGCGCTGGTCGTCGACGCCGAAGACCGCTTCACCACCATGCTCGCCCACCAGCTGCGCCACCTGGGACTCGACGTCGAGATCGCCGCGTGGGACGTCGTGACCGACAGCGCGATCGATGCCGCAGACCTCGTCGTCGCAGGCCCAGGGCCGGGCGATCCCCGCGACGCCGCCTCGCCGCGCATAGCGCGCATGCAGCAGGTCGTCGCGCGCCGTCGCGACGCAGGGGCACCGCTTCTCGCCGTGTGCCTGAGCCATCAGATCCTCGCTGACCGGCTCGGCATCGACCTGGTGCCGCTCGATGCACCGCATCAGGGCGTGCAGAAGACCGTTCCGGTCTTCGGGCAGGACGCCTCGGTCGGCTTCTACAACACCTTCACCGCCCGGGTCGCACCCGGCACCACTTCGGTGGCGGATGCCGAAGTGTCGGCTGATGCCTCCAGTGGCGACGTCTACGCGCTGCGTGGCGAGCGCTTCGCGTCCGTGCAGGGGCACCTCGAGTCGATACTGTCGCGCGACGGACTCGAGACGCTCGAACGGCTCGCCGCCCACGCCCTCGCCTGACTCGCGAGGCTCTGCCCGACAGACTCATGACGGCAGAGCTTGCTGAGAGGGTCAGATGCAGGCAGAGCCTGCTGAGAGGGTCAGCCGCGGAGACTCTGCTGACAGACTCAGCCCAGCAGGCTCATCGGCTTCACGAGGTCTGCCACGATCAGCAGCGCGCCCATGCCGATCAGCAGCACCGCCACGACCACGGTCACCGGAACGAGCCGGGTCGCGTCGACGGGCTTCGGAGCCGCGCGCCCGGTGATCTTCGCCCACGCGCGTCTGACGCCCTCCCAGAGAGCGACGACGACGTGCCCGCCATCGAGCGGCAGCAGCGGAATGAGGTTGAACACGAACAGCGCGATGTTCAGCGCCGCGAGCAGGTTCATCAGCACGACAAGGCGGTTCAGCACCGGGGCATCCGTGGCGGCCACTTCGCCGGCCAGACGACCGACGCCGACCACGCTGAGCGGACCGTTCGGGTCGCGCTCGGCCCCCGTCACGAGAGAGGCGCCGACGTTCCACAGCTTCGCGGGCAGGTTGACCACGAGAGAGGCGACGGCCCCGGTCTGCTGCAGCGCGAGCTCAGGACCGGTGGCGATCGGCTGCGGCACGTACTCGCTCTGCGCGAAGATGCCCGCGTACCCGACCGTGCGCGTGACCGGCTCGCCCTGCTCGTCGAGAACCGCGCGGCCCTCGGCATCCACCTCACCGCGCTCCGCGGCCACCGGTGTCAGCGTCAGATCCACCCGCTGACCGTCGCGTTCGACGACGAGATCCAGCGGCTCGCCCGGCGAGCGCTGGATGATCGCGGAGGCCTCTGCGAAGGTGTCGACCCGCTCGCCTTCGACGCTGACGAGCACATCGCCCGCCTGGACACCCGCCTGCGCCGCGGGTGCGGCAGGGTCATCCCTCTCGCAGCTCTGCTGCGTCGTGCCGGCGGGAAGAACGCATTCGGTCACCGACGCGACGGTCGTGCTGGCCTGCTGGATGCCGATCCCGGATGCCATGATCGTGAAGATGGCGATCGCGAGCACGAAGTTCATCGCCGGCCCGCCGAGCATGATGATCACGCGCTTCCAGACCGGCAGGCGGTAGAAGACGCGATCCTCGTCGCCGTCTGCGATCGTCTCGTCGTTGGCGGTGCGCGCATCCTGCACGAGGGAGGCGAACAGACCGCGAGCGGGGGTGCTCTTCGCCGACGGCGGGTACATCCCCGACATCGATATGAAGCCGCCGAGCGGCAGCGCCTTGAACCCGTACTCCGTCTCGCCGATCCGCTTCGACCACAGCCGCGGACCGAAGCCGATCATGTACTGACCGACGCGTACGCCGAACAGCTTCGCGGGCAGCAGGTGCCCGACCTCGTGCAGGCCGATCGACAGGCCGAGGCCGATCAGCATGAACACGACGCCGCCCAGGTACAGCAGGATCTCCACCCGACCACGCTAGTGGCAGGTCTGAGGAATCCCCTGGATCCCCCGAACGCCGGGGGCGACCGGGCCGCGTGAGATCATGGACGGGATATGACCACGACATCACTGCCCCCTGTGCTTCGTCCGGCCGACCCACCCCGTCGTGCGCTGACGGAGCTGGCCGACCGCTTCGCCCGAGACGTCCGGGGTGACATCGACGGCGTTCAGCTGAGCGGCATCACCCTCGCCACCGCCGACCTGCGCGCGGGTGAGGCCTTCGTCGCCATCCAGGGCGTCAATCGCCATGGTGCCGAGTTCGCGCAGATCGCGGCAGAGCAGGGCGCGGTCGCGGTGATCACCGACGAGGCAGGCGCGCAGATCGCCGCCCCGGCCGGCCTGCCGGTCGTCGTCGTCGACGACCCGCGCGGGGTACTGGGTGCGCTGAGCGCCTGGGTGTACGGCACCGGGGCGGGCGACCCGCTGCCGCTGCTGTTCGGCACGACCGGCACCAACGGCAAGACGAGCGTGTCGCACCTGCTGCAAGGGCTGCTGGATCAGATCGGTGTCGTGTCGGGTCTGTCGTCCACGGCGGAGCGTCACATCGCGGGCGAGGTCATCGTGTCGCGTCTGACGACGCCCGAGGCATCCGAGATGCACGCCCTGCTCGCCCTCATGCGCGAGCGCGAGGTCGAAGCCGTCGCCGTCGAGGTCAGCGCGCAGGCCCTGTCGCGCCACCGCGTCGACGGGATCATGTTCGACGTCGCCGGATTCACCAACCTCTCGCACGACCATCTCGACGACTACGCCGACATGGAGGAGTACTTCGAAGCGAAGCTGCCGCTGTTCACTCCGGAGCGCTCGCGTCGCGCGGTGGTGAGCGTGGACTCCGCTCCCGGAGCCGTCGTCGTCGAGCGCGCCACCGTCCCCGTCGTCACCGTCGGCACGCCGGCGATCGCGGCCGATCCCGATGCCGCCTCACGCGCAGACTGGGTCGTCTCGATCGACGACGAACGCCCCAGCGGCACCGCGTTCACGCTCACCGGTCCTGCCGGGCGCACGCTGTCGACCGTCGTGCCGGTGATCGGACCGCACATGGCGGCCAACGCCGGACTCGCGATCGTCATGCTGCTGGAGGGCGGGTACGACTGGGAGCGCATCACCGACGCGCTCGAGCGCGACGGGCACATCGTCGCACACCTGCCCGGGCGCACCCAGTTCATCTCGGGCGAGACCGGCCCGGCCGTATACGTCGACTTCGGGCACTCCCCCGACGCATTCGAGAAGACGCTCGCCGCCGTGCGCCGAGTCACCCCGGGCAAGGTGCTCATGCTGTTCGGCGCCGACGGCGACCGCGACGCCACCAAGCGCTTCGACATGGCCCGCACCGCGGTCGAGGGCAGCGACATCCTCGTGGTCACCGATCACCACCCCCGCTTCGAGGATGCCGCGTCGATCCGCGCCACCCTCGTCGAGGGCGCGCGTCGCGC
This sequence comes from Microbacterium sp. nov. GSS16, assembly GCF_028198145.1. Classification (NCBI taxonomy): domain Bacteria; kingdom Bacillati; phylum Actinomycetota; class Actinomycetes; order Micrococcales; family Microbacteriaceae; genus Microbacterium; species Microbacterium sp. nov. GSS16. Next base: position 2,586,797 of record NZ_CP116338.1, read on the forward strand.
ACGACCGGATGCCGAGATCCACGAGGTGTCTCCTCCGGAGGACGCGATCGTGACCGCCGTCGGGCTGGTCGGCGAAGGGGATGCCATCCTCTGGGCCGGGCCGGGGCACCAGGACTACCGCGACATCCGCGGAGTCCGCACGCCGTACTCGGCCCGCGAGCTGGCCCGCCGGGCGCTCATCGCCGCCGGCTGGCCGACGCCCGAATCGCACTGGCCCGTCCCCTACGCCGACTGAGCTCCCCTGCGCCGACTGAGCGTCGGGCATCGGGGCATCTGCGCTGGCTCCGGCCGATCAGGACGCGGCGATCAGGGCATCCGCTTCTGCTCGTGCCCAGGCCTCGGCCTCGGCGAGCGCCTCGATGGTCAGCTCGTCCGGCGCATCGTGGGCATCCACGACCCGGCGCACGGTGTCGACGATGCCGAGGAACGTCAGCCGCCCCTCGTGGAAGGCGTGCACAGCCTGCTCGTTGGCGGCGTTGTAGACCGCCGGGAACGTGCTGCCGGCGCGACCGACCGCCTTCGCGAGGGTGACGGCGGGGAACGCCTCGTCATCGAGGGGCTCGAACGTCCATGACGTCGCGGTCCGCCAATCCAGCGGTCGGCCGACGCCGCCGACACGGTGCGGCCAGTCCAGGCCGAGCGAGATCGGCAGGCGCATGTCGGGCGGAGAGGCCTGTGCGATGGTGGAGCCGTCGACGAACTCGACCATCGAGTGCACGATCGACTGCGGATGCACGACCACCTCGATGTCGTCGTAGGGCACGTCGAACAGCAGATGCGCCTCGATGACCTCGAGCCCTTTGTTGACGAGCGTGGCCGAGTTGGTGGTCACCATCCGCCCCATGTCCCAGGTCGGATGCGCGAGCGCCTGCGCGGGCGTCACGTCACCCAGCTCGGCGCGCGAGCGACCGCGGAACGGCCCGCCGGATGCCGTGACGACGAGCCTGCGGACCTCGCCACGTGTGCCGGCGCGCAGCGCCTGGGCGAGGGCGGAGTGCTCCGAGTCGACCGGGACGATCTGATCCGCCGCCGCCGCCGCGCGCACCAGCTCACCGCCGACGATCAGCGACTCCTTGTTGGCGAGAGCCAGCGTGCGTCCTGCTCGAAGGGCCGCGAGCGTCGGCCCGAGGCCGATCGATCCGGTGATCGCGTTCAGCACGACATCGGCGTCCACGTCGCGCACCAGCTGCTCGGCTTCGACAGCGCCGAGAGCGGTGTGCTCGACCTGGAACTGCTGTGCCTGCTCGGCGACCAGCTCGGCGTTGCTGCCCGCTGCGATGCCGACCAGCTCGAACCGGCGCGGGTTCGCGCGGATCACATCCAGCGCCTGGGTGCCGATGGAGCCTGTGGAGCCGAGGACGATGACGCGACGCATGCCGTCAGCCTATGCGAGAGGGCGGCGACCCTGTCGGATCACCGCCCTCTCGTTCAGCGGATCACTGCGCGGCGGGTGCGTGCTGCGTCGCGAGGATGTCGATGACGAACACGAGGGTCTTGCCGCCGAGCTCGTGGCCCTCCGGGTCGTCGCCGTAGGCGAGAGCCGGAGGGATGACGACGAGCACCTGGGATCCGACCTTCTGTCCGGCGAGCGCCTGTACGAATCCGGGCACGTAGGTGTTGCCAGGTGCGGCGTACGGCGCGCCCTTCGACCACGACGAGTCGAAGCTCTCGCCGCTCTCCCAGTCGACGCCGTAGTACTGCAGCAGGGTGGTGTCGCCGTCGGCGACCTCGGGCCCGTCGCCCTGCTTGAGCACCGAGATCTTCAGCTCGTCGGGGGCGTCGCCGGCGGGGACGGCCACATCGGGCTCTCCGTCCTTGGCGAGCTTGACGGTCGGCATCCCGTCGACCGGCTCCTGCTTCGCGCCCCACGCGGCGGTGGGCACCTTGTCGAGCACGTCGATGATGTACAGCTGCGACTCTGCGCCGTCGGAGGCGGGCAGCGCGAACGCGACGCGCGTGCCGACCGGAGAGCAGCCGACCGCCTCGGCGAGCGCCTGGTTCGCCAGCGCGTCCTGCGGAAGCAGCTCGCCCTCGGTGTAGCCGATGTCACCGAGGTGGTCACCGGTCTTGGAATCGAAGGCGCTCATCGCGTAGGCGATGTAATCGCCTTCCCCGACCTTCTCGCCCTCGCCCTCGGAGATGACCGTGCGCTGCACGTCATCGACCTTCTGATCCTTCGCGACGGTGATCTTCGCGGGCTGACCGAACTCGCCGCTGACGTCGACGCTGTCGGTGAGCGCGCCGGGCGCGGCGACCTGCGCGCAGACGTCGGCGCCGCCCTTCGAATCGGCGGACTTCGACTCGTCCTGTGCTCCGGAGCAGCCGGTGAGCAGCAGTGCGGTGACGGCCACGGTGGACGCAAGGGTGAGGGGGCGCAGACGCAAAATGAGACCTCGGTTTCGCGGAACGGGAAGATCCCATCCTGACGCACCGTGCTTTGCCGTCCCTGAGTGCCCGACCCGCACGCCGTCATTCCGCGGCGGGCATGCGCCGGAAGATAGGCTCTTCCGGTGAGTTCTGAGCAGCCGGCGATCCCCGCGGATCCCGAACCCGAGACGCCGCGGCACCGATCCCCCCGCCAGGCCGGTTTCAAGTACAAGGTCGGACGGATGCTCGCGGCTTCCGTGGCGCGGGTCGTGTACCGGCCCCGCATCGAGGGGCGCGAGAACGTGCCGCTCACCGGCGCGGTGATCCTCGCCAGCAATCACCTGTCGTTCATCGACTCGATGGCGATCCCGATCGCCGCTCCCCGCCCCGTGCACTTCCTCGCGAAGTCGACCTACTTCGAGGGCACCGGGCTCAAGGGCGCCATCTCGCGCGACTTCTTCACGTCCGTCGGGGCCATCCCCGTGCGCCGGGGGGCCGGCCAGGCCGCTCTCGACGCGCTCGACCAGCAGCGCCAGCTGCTCGACGACGGCCTTGCCGTCGCCCTGTATCCCGAGGGCACCCGGTCTACGGACGGCCGGCTGTACAAGGGACGCACCGGCGTGGCCTTCCTGGCCCTGCAGACCGGGGCTCCCGTCGTTCCCGTCGGCCTCATCGGCACCGACAGGATGATGCCGAAGGGCGCGAAGATGCCGTCGCTCAGCGAGCGCGTCACTGTGCGCTTCGGCACCCCGATCGACGTGTCGACGCACGGCCCGGCGACGAGCGGACGGGCTCGCCGACTCGCCACCGACGAGATCATGGCCGCCATCCACGCCCTCAGCGGGCAGGAGCTCGCGGGCGTGTACAACGAGCCGCCCGCGCAGACCCCGATCGAGAAGATCAGGCAGGCGCTCCCCCACGAGCGCCGCTGAGCTCAGGCCGGCGCGGGCGCCACGATGACCGTCGCCTCATGATGCACGGGGAAGTTCACCGAGTTGGCGATGAAGCACCACTCGTGTGCGGTGTGGTGCGCCCTCCTGGCCGCGTCGAGCATCGATTCGTCGGCCACCTGCACTCGAGGTCGCAACGTCACCTCTGTGAACGCACCCCCGCCCCGGCCGTCCTCGCGCATCACTCCCGTCGCGTCGTCGCGGTAGTCGGTCACCACCACACCCGCGGTGACGCACGCATGCAGGTACGACAGCAGGTGGCATTCCGACAGGGCGGCCAGAAGCAGGTCCTCCGGGTTCCACCGGCCGGGGTCGCCGCGGAACGGCTTGTCTGCCGAGGCGAGCAGGTCGGGTTTGCCCTGGATGCCGATCGTGACGTCTCTGGTGTAGTCGCGGTAGCCGCTCGTGCCGGTGCCGCGGTTTCCCGTCCAGGTGGTGGTGAGCGCGTAGTGGTGTTCGCCGAGCGGGGCCATCGCGCCATTGTGCCATCCGGCGGCGCATTAGGCTTGTGTGGTGCTCGAGACTCTCACCATCGCTGACGCCGTCGAACTCGCGATCGTGGAGCGCAACGGCTTCGTGGAGTCCCGCCATGCGGGCGCCGCGGTCGTGCTCTCCCCCGAAGGGGAGGTCATCGCACAGCACGGCAATGCCGAGGCCCTGATCCTGCCGCGCTCGAGCCTGAAGCCGCTGCAGGCGATCGCCAGTGTGACGGCGGGTGCGACGCTGGAGGGCGAGCAGCTCGCGCTCGGCACAGCCAGCCACAGCGGCACGGATCGGCACGTGGAGGTCGTGCGCGAGATGCTCGCCGCCGGCGGGCTCAACGAGGACGACCTGGGCTGCCCAGCCGCATGGCCCTCTGACTCGACGGCACGGCGCGACATGCTCCGCGATCACGCCGACAAGGCGCGGGTGCGGATGAACTGCTCGGGCAAGCACGCTCTGATGCTCCGCGCCTGCGTCGCGACCGGGTGGCCGACCGAGGGATATCTCGACACCGCGCACCCGCTGCAGGTGCACATCCGCGATGTCGTCGAGCGCCTCGCCGGCGAGAAGATCGCCCACACGGCGATCGACGGGTGCGGCGCGCCGGTGCACGCCATCACTCTGCTCGGTCTCGCGCGGGCGCTCCACCGGATCGGCTCGGCCTCCGAGCGCTCCCCGTTCGCCCTGCACCGGGTCGCCGGCGCGCTCGTGCGGGCCGTGCGCGAGAACCCGTGGACGATCGCGGGACCGGGCGAGCCGGACACCATCGCCATCGAGACGCTCGGCGTGTTCGCCAAGCACGGCGCCGAGGGCGTGATGGTCATGATCGCCCCCGACAACACGACCGTTGCGCTGAAGACCCTCGACGGCAGCAGCCGCGCATCGGCGATCGTGGCCGCGACCCTGCTCGCGCGCACGGGAGCGCTCACCGAGGCGGACGTCGCCGCTCTCGCGACGGCGCTGCCGCTCGACGTGCTCGGCGGCGGTCAGCCCGTAGGCATGATTCGTCCCGGTTCCGGCATCTGACGCCCCCGCTCGTCACATCACCCGCACGCGCCTCGCGCGGCCTCCTGCCACCACCGCCCACGCCCTGCCCTCGTGGAGCCTGGCGAACGGCGGAGTATCGCGCACCCCGGCGAGCTGGCGCAGCTCTGTGGCGCATTCGGCCGCGATCACGAGTTCGCCTGCGGTGCGGATGCTCTGCAGCAGCGACCACTGCGCACGCCACTGCTCGGGATCGCCGACGATCACCCGCGGCGAGCCATCGGCATCCGGGGCGTCCGCCGCGGCATCGCGCTCCGCCAGGGTGATCACCCGGCATCCGGGGTTCGCGTGTGCGAGCGACGCGCGGGTCTCGTCGACCGCCGATGTCACGACCCCCGCGGTCGAGCGCTGCGGCCGCCAGGTCGCGCCGCCGCGAGCGCGCGTGCCGGCCCCACGCCCGCTCGTCCCAGCGACCGGATCCGCCCAGCACAGCTGCACGTCACGGCCGTCCACCCATCCGCGGCCAGCCGGGCGATGCGGATCGAACCCGGCGGACTCTCCGCCGGCGGCGATGTGCTCCACCCTGCTGCCCAGCCGCAGCAGCGCTCGGTGCGTCACGCCGTCGAGCAGCCGGCCGACCGGACCCGACGCCCGCGACACGGTGATCACGGCACCCGCCGGGGCCCGGAGGATGCGCTCCCAGCGGCTGACGAACAGCTGCGCGTGCTCGGCCGGGTACTGAGCGAACAGCACATCGAGATCATCGCAGAGGACCATTCCGTGGCGGCCCGACGACAGCTCGGCGACAGCATCCCACGCCTCCTCCGCGTCCACCGGGATGACGACCGCATCCGGGACCTGGGAGTGCACGGCGCGGATCAGGGTGCTCTTGCCCGAGGACGGCCCGCCGATGACACCGAGCCCTTCACCGGCTGCAAGACGCACCCACGGCTGTCTCTGCTGCTCGGGCTCGTCCGCCCTGCCGAGCACGACGCCGCCGCGCTCGCCACCGCTGCGGTCGGCGGGCACGTCGATCATGCGGGGCAGCGGCGGCAGCCAAGGGCTGGCCGGCGTCTCGACTCCCGCCCACCGGCGCGCCACCGTCGCGAGGTCGTGCGGTGCGGTCAGCGCGACGCGCATGGCCTGCGGCTCGACGTCCTCCGGTCGTCGCACGTAGGCCAGCCCGCGCGACGCCGGTCCGCCTGGCAGCTCGGCAGCGGCCTCCGATCCGATCACCAGGCGGCTGTCGGCGGGTTCGGCCACGCGCAGGCTCAGCCGAAGCGGACAGTTCGCCGCCAGGGCATCCCGGATCACGCCGCCCGCGCGCTGCGTGCCGAGAACGAGGTGCATGCCCAGCGCACGGCCGCGGGCGGCGACATCCGTGAAGATCTGCGCGAGATCGGGATGCTCCTGCACGAGGGCGGCGAACTCGTCGACCACGATCACGAGCCGCGCGAGCGCGGGGAACGCGGCCACGTCCCGCGCACCGGCTGCGGCCAGCGCCGCCTCCCGGCGACGCAGCTCGGCGCTGAGGCTCCCCACACCGCGTCGGGCGCCGGCCGCGTCGAGATCGGTCACCACCGCGACGACGTGCGGCAGGGCGCGCAGCGGATCGAACGCGGTGCCTCCCTTGAAGTCGATCAGCACGAACGTCACCTCCTCGGGTGCGTGCGCGGCCGCGATCGCGGCCACCCAGCTGGTCAGCAGCTCGCTCTTGCCCGTGCCGGTCATGCCGGTGACGATCGCATGCGGCCCGTCGTCGACGAGATCGACGAGCACGTCGCCCTGCGCGCCCCGCCCGAATCGGGCGAGGAGCCGGCCGTCTCCGCCGGCCCCGGCCTCGAGCTCCCCGAGCGTCACGGCATCCGGGAGCCGAGCGTCGTCCTCCGACCGGCTGACGGCTCCGACGGCGACCATGCCGATCTGCTGCTCCGAGACCGCCTCGAGGGACAGATCCCGCAGCCCCTCCGCGGTTCGCGCCACCGCCCGGGATGGCGCGATGCACTCGAGTACGGTCGTGACGCCCTCCGGTGGCTCCTCCCCCGGCAGCCGAATGCAGATGACCGCATCGGCAGGTTCTGCTCCGTCGCCGACCCTCAGCCGGAATCGCGCGCTGCGTCGATCGACGTGCGGGAAGCCGCCGAGCCCCCAGTCCGAGACTCCGGGGCCGTGCAGGCTCAGCTCCGAGGTCCCGAACCGCAGGCAGAGCTGCGCCACCAGTGCCCGGACGACGGCGGTCGCGACCGGCCGGGGCGCGCGCACGCACACTCCGCCGCCGAGCTCGACGATGATCGGGGCGTCGGCGAGTTGCTCGGCGCGCTCGCGGAAGGCGCGGGATCTCTCGTCGTCGCCGCCCGATGCGCGCACCCGGCTCGCGCTGCGCCCTCGCCCGATCACGAGCTCGGTGGCGGCGCTCAGCCGCGCGCCGCCGCGCAGCGGCGGGTCGAGCAGGCATCCGGCCACGTCGGGTGAGCGATGCCAGAGAATGCGGTGCTCCTGCTCATGCAGGCGCACAAGCTCGTCTTCCGCGCGCTGCCACGCCGCATCGGATTCGCCCTCCGCCTGCCGACGCGCTCGGCGCCGCGATCGCGTGCCGTCGAAGAAGGAGGCGAGCAGCATGAGCGGGCCGAGAGCGGCGAAGCACAGTGCGAACAGAGATCCCGTGATCAGCCACAGCACCACGCCGGCGATGACCGGGACGATGGCGGCCAGCAGCGGGAGCGGTGGTCGCGTCGGCTGTGCGGGAGCTGCGGGCAGGACGATGGTCGTGGCATCCATCCGCCCATCTCAGCGCATCGCGGCGGCCCGATCGGACCTGTCCACAGGCCCGATCGGCTCAATCCTCGATTGCGGGTTCTGTGGAGGAGGACTCGTCGGCGGCGGTCGAGCGCCCCGTGGCGGTCTGGTCGTCGGCGCCACCGGTGAAGCGCACGTTGAGCACGATCAGCGTGACGTTGTCTCGTCCGCCGTTCTCGAGCGCGGCGTCGACCATCGCGTTGACCGCATCTGCGGGCTCGGCGTTCTCACGCAGGAAGTGCAGGATGCCGTAGTCGGTGAGCTCTTTGGTGAGGCCGTCGGAGCAGATGATGAAGCGGTCGCCGTCGACGACGTCTATCGCGACGTAGTCGGGTGATACGAGCTCGTTCGCCCCGACCGCTCGAGTGATGACGTTGCTGTACGGGTGGGCGTCGGCCTCTTCCGGGCTGATCTTGCCCGAGGCGATGAGCTCCTGCACGACCGAGTGATCGGTGGTGACTTGGATCAGGCGGCCTTCGCGCTCGAGGTAGACCCGCGAATCGCCGATGTTCAGCGAGATCCAGCGCCAGCCGTCCTCACCGCGATCCAGGTACACGCCGGTGAGGGTCGTTCCGGTGCCCTCATCGGTCGTCTCGGGATGGCGGTGGATGTCATCGACGGCGAGCTGAAGGGCGGCGACGATGCGCTCGTCGTCGATCGGGCCCGCGTCGACCATGTCGGAGAGCCGATCGACGGTGGCCTGGCTGGCGATCTCCCCACCCGCGTGCCCGCCCATGCCGTCGGCGACGATGAACAGCGGGTACTTCGCGAGGAAGGAATCCTGGTTGTTCTCGCGGCGGCGGCCCCGGTCGGTCACGCCCGCCCAGGTGAGCTCGAGGTCATCGCTGACGCGGAAAGTCTGCGTCGTGGTCTCAGGCACGTGGGCTCTCCATAAGGCGGTGCGGCGGCCGGTCGGCCGCAGGATTCATGATCATCGTAGTGGCGCCGTCACATCCGGTCGCCAGGGTCCTCGGGCAGCGGGAACAGTGCGTCGATCTCGGCCAGGTCGTCCGCCGACGGCGTCCAGGCGTCGGCGGCGGCGGCGTTCGCCTCGACCTGCTCGGGTGTCGTCGCCCCGGCGATCACGCTCGAGACGGCGGGCTGTGCGAGCAGCCATCCGAACGTGGCCTGAAGCATCGTGATGTCGCGCTGATCGCAGAAGGCCTGGTACTGCTCGAGAGCGTCCCAGGGGGCATCCGCCCAGATATGCTGACGCGTCTGCATGATCCGGCTGCCCGACGGTCCGCCCTCGCGGGTGAACTTGCCGGTGAGCAGCCCGTTCTTCAGCGGGAAGAACGGGAAGAAGCCGAGATCGTAGCGGTCGACTGCAGGCAGCACCTCGCGCTCGGAGGCACGCGCCAGCAGCGAGTAGTGGTTCTGTGCGGAGATGAAGCGCCCGGTCGAGCGGGCGCGGGAGGTGAGCTCGGCCTCGGCGATCTGCCAGCCGGTGAAGTTCGAGTGCCCGTAGTAGCGGATCTTGCCCTCGTCGACGAGCTCGTCGAGGGCGTCGATCGTCTCTGCGATCGGCGTCTGCGGGTCGGGCAGGTGCAGCTGGTACAGGTCGATCCAGTCGGTGCGCAGACGGCGGAGCGAGTGCTCGACAGCGTGCCGGACGTATCGGCGCGATCCGCGACCACCCGGGAAGTCGTAGCCCATATCGCGCTCGTGACCGAACTTGGTAGCCAGCACGACGCGCTCGCGGCGTCCCTCGAGCGCCTCGCCCATGAGCTCTTCGCTTCGGCCCGCGTCGGCGCCGTACATGTCGGCGGTGTCGAAGAAGAACACGCCGTTCGCGAGCGCGGCGTCGATCACCTCGCGGGTGCCGTCGAGCGTCTCGGTCACGGTTCCCGCACGCCCGAAGTTGTTGCAGCCGAGACCGGCGGCGGATACGACGAGTCCGGATGCGCCGACGCGACGCTGCGAGGTGACCATATGTCCACACTATCGGGGCGACGGACGTGCCCGGACCGGCGCGGCGGTCGGGTGACGCCATCGCGACGGCAGATGCGCCCGGATCGGCGGACGTGCGGCGCACAGACACGACAGAGCCCCCGACGAGGTCGGGGGCTCTGCGCTATCGGTTCAGGGACGCGGCTGCGACGGGTCCTCCGGGTCTGCCGGGGGCGCAGGAGGCACGGGAGGTGCGGCCGGAGGCGCTGCCGGCGGGGCGGGAGGCGCGGGAGGGGTCGCCGGCGGCGGCACCGGCGCGCCCGGTGCCGGCGGAACCGGCGCTGCGGGATTGACCGGAGCGCCATAGCCCGGCTGCTCGTCGCCCGGCTGGGCCGGCTGCCCGTAACCGGGCTGCGCCGGAGGGGCGTAGCCCTGCGGGGCGGGAGGCGTGTACCCCTGCGGGGCAGGCGGCGCGTAGCCCTGCGGCGCGCCCCAGGCGGCCGCCGGGGCTGCGTTCTGGCCGGGCTGCACGGGGACGCCGTCCCAGACAGTGCGGTCGGCGAGGAAGCCGTTGCCGGCCCACGGCGCGGGCGCGATGTTCGGGTTCCAGCGTGAGCGGTCGAACGCGGCGATGCCCATCCACACGATGTTCAGCAGCACGAAGAGGATGACCCAGGCCGCTTCCTTCTGCAGCTTGAGCCCCACGCGCCAGCCCGCCATCGCGAAGAGGGCGGTGAAGACCAGACCGAAGATGCCGCCGATGCCCGTCCAGGAGAGCAGAAGCGTCGCGCCCAGCGTGTACAGCACGAGCCAGGGGCTCATGTCGCCGAGCTTGAAGAAGATCATCTCGCGGTAGACCGGTACCCAGGCGCGCCACTTACCGACGACGCCGGCCTTCTCGAAGATCTTCATCATGAAGATCGACGAGATGACGTACATGATCGGCCCGACGATGAACAGCAGCACCGTCACCAGGCCGATGATCGCAGCGAAGGCGGTGTAGTCGCCGTAGTCGCCATATCCCATGAATGAACCAGTCTCTCGTAGAGAGGAAGCCGTAGTGCTCCCCCGTGCGGATCTCGTGCACCCGACATGCTAGCGAAGCCGCCGGATCACGGGCAACGAGACGCCGGCGGATCAGTCGCCGACGACGAGCTCCAGCACACCGGCATCCGCGCTCTCGCGCATCCGGATGCCGTTCTGCTCGGCCCACCGCAGCAGCGCGCTCGCGGATCGAGCCCTCGGGCGTGTCGTGGCGAGGGCGCGCACGAGAGCGCCCTTGCCCCTCTTGTTGAAGTGATTCAGCGCGCGACCCTCGTCGGTGACCACCCGCACGTACGTCGATGGAACGACCCCCGCCACCGGCCCGAGCGCCACGTACGACTCGCTGCGCAGATCGAGCACGAAGCCGGCCTCCGTCAGCGCTTCGGAGGTCGCCTGCGCCCAGTGGCGGCGCAGAGCCCTGATGCCGGGCAGGGAGGTGCCGGCCGCCAGCCGGTACACGGGGATCTCGTCGAGGGCGCCGATCGGGCCGAACGGCGCCGAGTGGATCAGGACGTGCTCGCCGAGCCAGTGCCGGGCTCGCCGATCCAGTGAAGCGGCATCGAGAGCGTCGTAGAGCACGCCGGTGTAGCGGTCGATGGCGGCCATCGTGGGGGCTGCGCGCAGCATCCGGTTGTGCTCGACCTCACCCGCCTGACGTTCGCTGAGCTTCAGCACTCGCCGGGCCTCGCTCTCGTCGGCGCAGAGCGCGACGAGGGCGTCGATCAGCTCGGCGCGTTGCGGGGTCAGCGCCGGCAGCGCAAGGTTCTCGAGGCGCAGCGGGTCTCCGGATCCGCCTGGACGCTTGGTCTCTGACGGGGGCAGAAGGATCTTCATGGGCTCCACACATGAGAAGCGTCCGCTCCGGTTCGTGCGGGGCACGATCCGGAGCGGACGCGGGGCAGTACTGCTGTCAGGCGATCAGCGCGGCGTTGCCGGCCACGATGGTGAGCGTCTCGCCCTCCATCGAGAGGAAGCCGTCCTGAGCGTTCGCGAGCACCTTGCTGCCGTCGGTCTGAGTGATGCGGACCTCGCCCTGAGCGAGGATGGCCAGCACCGGCTCGTGACCGGACATGATGCCGATCTCGCCCTCGACGGTCTTGGCGACGACGAGCGACGCCTCCCCCGTCCAGACCTCCGCGTCAGCGGAGACGAGGCTCACGTGCAGCGCCATGGTCAGGCGTTCTCCTTCTGGATCTTCGCCCATGCCTCTTCGACGTCGGAGATGCCGCCGACGTTGAAGAACGCCTGCTCGGCGACGTGGTCGAAGTCACCGCGGCAGATCGCATCGAACGACTCGATGGTCTCCTTCAGCGGCACGGTCGAGCCCTCGACGCCGGTGAACTTCTTCGCCATGTAGGTGTTCTGCGAGAGGAACTGCTGGATGCGACGGGCACGCGAGACGACGATCTTGTCCTCTTCGGAGAGCTCGTCGACACCGAGGATGGCGATGATCTCCTGCAGCTCCTTGTTCTTCTGCAGGATCTGCTTGACGGTGGTCGCCACCCGGTAGTGGTCCTCCCCCAGGTAGCGGGGGTCCATGATGCGCGACGTCGAGGTCAGCGGGTCGATCGCGGGGTACAGACCCTTCGACGCGATCTCACGCGAGAGCTCGGTGGTGGCGTCGAGGTGCGCGAACGTGGTCGCGGGGGCCGGGTCGGTGTAGTCGTCGGCCGGCACGTAGATCGCCTGCAGCGAGGTGATCGAGTGGCCGCGCGTCGAGGTGATGCGCTCCTGCAGGAGGCCCATCTCGTCGGCGAGGTTCGGCTGGTAGCCCACAGCCGAGGGCATGCGGCCCAGCAGCGTGGAGACCTCGGAACCGGCCTGCGTGAAGCGGAAGATGTTGTCGATGAAGAGCAGCACGTCCTGCTTCTGCACATCGCGGAAGTACTCCGCCATGGTCAGCGCCGACAGGGCGACGCGCAGACGCGTCCCCGGCGGCTCGTCCATCTGGCCGAAGACGAGGGCGGTCTTGTCGAAGACGCCCGCCTCCTCCATCTCGTGGATGAGGTCGTTGCCCTCACGGGTGCGCTCGCCGACACCGGCGAACACCGACACACCACCGTGGTCCTGCGCGACGCGCTGGATCATCTCCTGGATGAGCACGGTCTTGCCGACACCCGCGCCACCGAACAGACCGATCTTTCCACCCTGCACGTAGGGGGTGAGGAGGTCGATCGACTTGATGCCGGTCTCGAACATGGTGGTCTTCGACTCGAGCTGGTCGAAGTTCGGCGCCTTGCGGTGGATCGGCCAGCGCTCGGTGACCTCGATGGTCTCGCCGGGCTCGGCGTTGAGGACCTCGCCGATCACGTTGAAGACCTTGCCCTTGGTCACGTCGCCGACGGGGACCGAGATGGCCTCGCCGGTGTCGCGCACCTCCTGACCGCGGACGATGCCGTCGGTCGGCTTCAGGGCGATGGCGCGGACGAGGTCGTCGCCGAGGTGCTGTGCGACCTCGAGCGTGATCTCGGTCGAGTCCTCGCCGATCGTGATGGTGGTCTTGAGGGCGTTGTAGATGTCGGGGATCGAGTCGTGCGGGAACTCGATGTCGACAACCGGACCGTTGACGCGTGCGACGCGTCCGACGACCGCGGTCGCCGGCTGCTCAGCCATGGCGGTGGTGGTCATTTCTCGTCTCTTCTCCTGATGTGTGTCAGCTGGATGCCAGGGCGTCGGCGCCGCCGACGATCTCTGCGATCTGCTGGGTGATCTCGGCCTGGCGAGCGTTGTTGCGCAGGCGGGTGTAGTCGGTGATCAGCTTGTCGGCGTTGTCGCTGGCCGACTTCATCGCCTTCTGCGTCGCGGCCTGCTTCGCTGCCGACGACTGCAGAAGCGCGTTGAACACGCGGCTCTGGATGTACACCGGCAGGATGGCGTCCAGCACCGTCTCGGCGTCGGGCTCGAACTCGTAGAGCGGGTACACCGCGGCGGTCGCCGTGTCCTCGGCCTCTTCGATCTCGAGCGGCAGCAGACGAAGGGCGGTGGGCTCCTGCGTCATCATGCTGACGAAGCGGTTGTACACCAGCACGATCTCGTCGACGCCCTCGGAGGCGCCACCGCGCAGGAAGGCCTCCTGCAGCGTGTGCGCGATCTCCTCGGCGGTGTGGAACGACGGCGTGTCGGTGTCGCCGATCCATTCCGCGGCGGACTCGATGCGACGGAACTGGAAGTACCCGACCGCCTTGCGCCCGATCAGGTAGTACACCGGCTCACGGCCGAGCTCACGCAGACGCTCGCCCTGCTCGAGACCCTCGCGGATCACCTGGGAGTTGAACGCGCCGGCCAGACCCCGGTCACTCGAGAAGATGACGACCGCCGTCCGGCGGATCGTCTCAGCCTCGCGGGTGAGCGGGTGGTCGACGCTGGAGTGCGTCGCGACGGCGGACACGGCCCTCGTCACGGCCCGCGCGAAGGGGCTGGACGCCTTGACGCGTGCCATCGCCTTCTGGATGCGCGAAGCCGCGATGAGTTCCATCGCCTTCGTGATCTTCTTGGTCGTCTGAGCAGAAGAGATCTTCTGCTTGTAGACCCTGAGTTGAGCGCCCATGAATCAGTACCTCACGCGGTTACGCGCGACGACCCTTGACGATCTTCTCCTGGCTGACGTCACCGGCGTCCTCTGCCGACACCTGCTCATTGCCCGGGTTGCTGATCGACTGGCCCTTGCCGCCCTGGAACTCCAGGATGAAGGCGTCCGTCTGCTTGTCGAGCTCTGCCACCGTGGCGTCGTCGAGGACGTTGGTGTCACGCAGGGTGTCGAGGATCGACGTGTTGCGACGCAGGTAGTCGAGGAGGTCGCGCTCGAAGCGGAGCACATCCTCGACCTCGATCGAGTCGAGCTTGCCGTTCGTTCCGGCCCAGATCGAGACGACCTGCTCCTCGACGGGGTACGGCGAGTACTGCGGCTGCTTGAGCAGCTCGGTCAGGCGCGCACCACGGGCGAGCTGACGACGCGACGCCGCATCGAGATCGGACGCGAACATCGCGAACGCCTCGAGGGAGCGGTACTGCGCGAGCTCCAGCTTCAGCGTTCCGGAGACCTTCTTGATCGACTTCACCTGGGCGTCACCGCCGACTCGCGAGACCGAGATGCCCACGTCGACCGCGGGACGCTGGTTGGCGTTGAACAGGTCGGACTGCAGGAAGATCTGGCCGTCCGTGATCGAGATCACGTTGGTCGGGATGTACGCCGAGACGTCGTTCGCCTTGGTCTCGATGATCGGCAGACCCGTCATCGAACCGGCACCGAGCTCGTCGGACAGCTTCGCGCAGCGCTCGAGCAGACGCGAGTGCAGGTAGAAGACGTCACCCGGGTACGCCTCGCGCCCCGGCGGGCGGCGCAGCAGAAGCGACACGGCGCGGTAGGCCTCAGCCTGCTTAGACAGGTCATCGAAGATGATCAGGACGTGCTTGCCGCCGTACATCCAGTGCTGGCCGATGGCCGAACCGGTGTAGGGGGCGAGGTACTTGAAGCCGGCCGGGTCGGACGCAGGGGCCGCGACGATGGTGGTGTACTCCATCGCGCCGGCCTCCTCGAGGGCGCCGCGCACACCGGCGATGGTCGAGCCCTTCTGACCGATCGCGACGTAGATGCAGCGCACCTGCTTGTTGACGTCGCCCGACTCCCAGTTGGCCTTCTGGTTGATGATCGTGTCGATCGCCAGCGCGGTCTTTCCGGTCTGGCGGTCGCCGATGATCAGCTGGCGCTGACCGCGGCCGACGGGGATCATGGCGTCGATCGCCTTGACGCCGGTCTGCATCGGCTCGTGCACCGACTTGCGCTGCATGACGCCGGGCGCCTGCAGCTCGAGCTCACGCGAGCCCTCGGTCGCGATGGAGCCGAGTCCGTCGATCGGGTTGCCGAGTGGGTCGACGACACGACCCAGGTAGCCGTCGCCGACCGGTACGGAGAGAACCTCGCCGGTGCGGGTCACCTCCTGGCCGGCCTCGATGCCGGTGAAGTCGCCGAGCACGACCACGCCGATCTCGTGCTCGTCGAGGTTCAGGGCCAGGCCCTTCGTGCCGTCAGCGAAGGTGACGAGCTCGTTGGCCATGACGCCCGGCAGTCCCTCGACGTGCGCGATGCCATCGGCTGCGTCGGTGACGGTGCCGACCTCGGTCGCCGCGGCGCCGGTGGGCTCGTAGGCGGCGGCGAAGTCCTTCAGCGCGTCACGGATGACGTCGGGGCTGATCGATAGTTCTGCCATTGTCTTCCCTTTGTGTGTCTGGGTGTCCGCGGTTCCCCGCGTGAAGTTGTTCAGCTCGCGAGCTTCTGGCGAAGATCGGCGAGTCGGGCGGAGATGCTGCCGTCGATGACGTCATCGGCGATCTGCACGCGCAGGCCACCGACGACGGTCTGGTCGATCACCTGGTTGATGGAGATCTCGCCGCCGTAGCGGCGTGCGAGCGCGTCACGCAGACGCGCTTCCTGTGCAGCCTCGAGAGGAGCGGCGGTGTACACCGTCGCCACCGAACGGCCTGCCTGAGCTGCGACGATGCGAACCGCGCGGCTGAGCACTTGGCGAACGCGGCGCTCACGCGGCCGCGGCACCAGGGACGAGGCGATCAGCATGGTCGCCGGTGACACGGCGCCGCCGAGCACGCGCTCGACGAGTGCGCGCTTTGCGGCGTCACCACCGAGCCGACCGCCGAGCGCGAGCTCGAGCTCCGGGTTCGCCGCGACGACGCGCGAGAAGCCGAACAGCTCCGTCGCGACGTCGTCACCGGCAGACGCAGCGGCGGCTGCCCGAATCGCGAGCTCTTCGACACCGTCGACGAGGTCGGACTCCGACGACCAGCGCTGAGCTGCGACCGCGGTCAGCAGCGTGCGCACCGGAGCCGAGACACCGGCGAAGACGGCCGAGACGAGCGCGCTGCGCGCCTCAGCCGGAGCTGCGGGATCGGCGAGCGCGCCGCTCAGCTGAGCCGACTCCCCGATCGTGCGGGCCGCAGCGAAGAGCTCGGCCGCACTGTCGAGGTTCAGGCCCGACGCTGCGGCAAGCGCGTCCGTCGATGCCGCGAGTGCCTGAGTGGTCGCGCTGCCCATTACTTGGCCTTCTCGAGGTCGGCGAGGAAGCGGTCCACGACGGCCGTCGCGCGGGCGTCATCGCTGAGGGTCTCCCCCACGACGTTGCCGGCGAGGTCGATCGCGAGCGTGCCGACCTCGCTGCGCAGTGAGACGAACGCCGCCTGGCGCTCGGCCTCGATCTGCGAGTGAGCGGCTGCAGTGATGCGGCCCGCCTCGGCGACCGCGGCCTCCTTGGCCTCGGTCACGATCTTCTTGCCGTCCTCACGGGCGGCTTCGCGGATCTCACCGGCTTCGGTGCGTGCCTCGGCGAGCTGGCGGGTGTACTCCTCCAGCGCGGCCTCGGCCTGCTTCTGCGCCTCATCCGCCTTGGCGATGTTGCCTTCGATAGCGGCTGAGCGCTCGTCGAGCATCGCGGTCAGGCGAGGAAGGGCGACCTTCCACACCACGATGAGGATGATGAGGAACCACAGGCCCGACCAGATGATGTCGTACCACGCGGGGATGAGCGGGTTCTGCGCCTCGGTCTCCGCCGCGAGGTTCGTGACAAGAGCGTTCAGCATCCTGTCTCCTTCAGAAGTCGGTGTGGATTACGCGGGGAACGGGATGAATGCGACGGCGATGCCGACGAACGCGAGTGCCTCGGTGAAGGCGATACCGATCCACATGAGGACCTGGAGACGGCCGGCCAGCTCAGGCTGACGGGCGACACCCTCGATGGTCTTGCCGACGACGATGCCCACGCCGATGGCCGGTCCGATGGCTGCGAGGCCGTAGCCGACCGCACCGATGTGACCGTTGATTTCAGCGAGAACCGTAGTAGCGTCCACGGGTTTTTCCTTTCGTTGGGTGGGACGGCAGTTGCCGACCCGCTCAGTGCTCTTCTGCGACCGCGAGCTGGATGTAGATCGCGGTGAGGACGGTGAAGACGTAGGACTGCAGGACGACGACCAGGATCTCGAAGAGAGTGAAGGCGCCGCCGAAGGCGAGCGTGCCGACGCCGAGCGCCGCCCAGCCGCCACCTGCGGTGAAGAAGAAGAAGTGCGTTGCCGCGAAGCACAGCACGAGGATCATGTGGCCGACGACGAGGTTCATCATCAGACGCAGGGTGAGGGTCACCGGACGGATGATGAAGGTGGAGATGAACTCCAGCGGGGTGACGATGATGTAGACCGGCCACGGCACGCCCGCGGGGAAGAGCGAGTTCTTCCAGAACCCGAGCGGGCTCTTCTTCATGCCGGCGTAGATGAAGGTCACGTAGCTGATCACGGCGAGCGTGAGCGGCACGGCGATGATCGCGGTTCCCGGCATGTTCAGGAACGGGATGATCCCGGTGATGTTCATGAACAGGATCATGAAGAACATCGTCACGAGCAGCGGCGCGAACCGCTCGCCGTCCTTGCGGCCGAGCAGGTCGTGACCGATGCCGGTGCGCACGAACCCGATGCCCATCTCGACGAGGCTCTGGAAGCGGCCCGGCACGACCTTCATGCGACGGGTGCCGAGCCACATGATCAGCACGACGGCGATCACCGACAGCAGCTGGATGAGGTGGATGCGGTGCATCGGCACACCGAACACGGTGAAGAGGATGTCCGGGAAGAACTCGCCCATCGACGGGCCGTGGAATTCACCGTCACCGGCGATCGGACGAAGGGTCAGGGTCGCAACGGGATTCAACAGCGCGGGCTCCAGCTTCGGGTCACCGGCGAGAACCGGGGCGACGAGGGACGTTGTGCGTCAGCGCAAGCGCTCGCGAGACGAGCGGCGGGCACGGGACAACACTACCAGATTCAGCGGTCGCCCTCGGTCCTGCCATGCGCGTTTCGGCCGCCGGTGTCGGGTTCGTCCTCGGGGTTGACCGTCGGGAGTTCGATGTCGCTCACGTGCGGCAGACGCATGCGGACGAGCACGACCGCGTCGACGACCAGGGAGAGGATCACCCCGGCGACGATGGAGAGGAAGAAGACGAGCGGCGAGATCCACGGCTGTCCGCTGATCACGATCATGATCACGAGGAACAGACCCAGTTTGACCAGCCAGCCGCCCAGCACGATCGCGAAGAAGAGCTGCACGTAGAGGGGTTCTCCGAACCAGCGGTTCGCGAACAGGATGCTTCCGGCCGTGATCCCGAGGAACACGAAGGCGAGCAGCACGCCGACCAGTCCGCTCCACAGCCCGCTCGTCCCGTCGACGGCGTATCCGATGCCGCCCGCGGCGAGGGCGAGCACGACGGCCGCACCCGCCGACCACGTCAGCGTGCGCCGCAGGATGGGTGTGCTGGAGACGGGGCTCGGGGTCATCGGGGCTCCATGTGCTCGGTGTCGGGAGGGGTCGGATCGGATGGGCTGGCGGCTCTGCGCTCTGCGGCTCTTCGCCGCACCCGCAGCGGGGTGCGCGTGACGATCAGGCAGGCGACGACGCCCACGATGCCGAACGCGACGGCGGCGAGGTACCCGCCGGGCCAGTCCTGCCGCCCGGCGATGTACATCAGCAGCACGGTCAGCGAGATGATCGCACTCCACGCATAGAAGATCAGCACGGCGTCGCGGTGGCGGTGACCGAGATCGAGCATCCGGTGATGCAGGTGCTTGCGATCCGGAGAGAACGGCGACCTGCCCGCGCGCATGCGGCGTGAGACGGCGAGGCCGAAGTCGAGCAGCGGCAGCATGACGATCACGAGCGGCAGGACGATGGGGATGAACGCACCGAGCAGCTGCGAGCGGCCGAAGCGCTCGGGATCGAAGGCGTTGACATCGCCCTGCGTCGTCAGCGCGATAGTGGAGGTCGCCATCAGCAGACCCAGCACCAGGGCACCGGAGTCGCCCATGAAGAGCTTCGCCGGGCTCCAGTTCAGCGGCAGGAATCCGAGGCACGCCCCGATGAGCACCGCCGCGAGGAAGGTCGCGAGGTTGAAGTAGCTGGTCGCGCCGGAGTCGCGCGTGAGGATGTAGGCGTAGACGAAGAACACGCCGTTGGCGATGAGACAGGCGCCCGCGACCAGCCCGTCCAGCCCGTCGATGAAGTTGACGGCGTTCATCACCACGACGATCGCGAACATCGTGATCGAGATGCTCACCCAGCTGGAGACGAGGATCATGTCGCCGACCGGCAGCGACAGGATCTGCAGTCCGCCGCCGACAGAGATGATCCCAGCGGCGAGGAACTGCGCGGCGAGCTTGATCATCCAGTCCAGATCGATCAGGTCGTCGATCACGCCCACCACCGCGATAAGAAACGCGGCGGCGAGGATGGCCCACAGGGTGTTCGGCGGCGACCACATGTTCTCGAAGAACGGATTCGCGGCGGAGATGAGGACGGCGCTGGCGATGCCTATGAACATGGCGACGCCGCCCAGGCGCGGGGTCGGCGTCTTGTGCACATCGCGTTCACGGATGCCGGGGTACAGCTTGAACCGCAGGCTCAGCCGCCACACCGCCCACGACAGCGCGAAGGTGATCGCCGCCGTGAGGATGATCGTGAACAGATACTGCTTCACTCTTCGTCGACCGGGCTCTCGTCGACCGGGCTCTCGTCGACCGGGCTCTCGTCGACCGGGCTCTCACCGACCGGGCTCTCACCGGCCGGGCTCCTCCCGTCCTCGCCCGGCTGCTCCTCGGGCTCGAGCAGGTCGCCGAGCACCTCGGACAGCTGCTCCCTGGTCACTGCGCCGTCACGGAGGATCCGCACCATCGGGGTCTCGCCGTCGGGCGCGGCGACGAGCGAGGTGGCGTCGACGATGGTCGAGGGCACGCCGGTCTCGCTGTAGCCCTCCTCCAGGTAGACCGCGACGCTGTCGCCCAGCATCGCCTGCGCGTCCGACGCGATGATCGCCGCGTCGCGGCCGCTGAGGTTGGCACTGGAGACGGCGAGCGGGCCGGTCTCGGCCAGCAGCTCGAGTGCGATGCGACGATCCGGCATCCGCACGGCGACGGTGCCCTTCGTCTCGCCAAGGTCCCAGGTCAGCGACGGCTGGGCGGGCAGCACGATGGTGAGCCCCCCTGGCCAGAACGCGTCGACGAGCTTCTGCACCGGCGCGGGAACCGACTCGACGAGGGCGGCGAGCACGTCCGGTCCCGCGACGAGGACGGGCGGCGGCATGTCGCGTCCGCGACCCTTGGCGTCGAGCAGGCGCTGCACGGCGGCGGGCGAGAACGCGTCCGCGGCGACGCCGTACACGGTGTCGGTGGGCAGCACGACGAGCTCGCCACGGGCGATCGCCTGACGGGCATGGCGCATGCCGGCGAGGATCTGGGAGTCGTCGCGGCAATCGAAGACAGTTGACATGGCACTCCTAGTCTACGTCGGTGATCTCCGTGCCCCCTGGCGTGCGAGCCCGCCCGGGGGCGGCCCCGATCAGGCCCGCAGCGCCGTCGTCGCGCGGTCGCGACGGGTGAGGTCCTGATGCGTCGCTGCTGCGCGCCAGCCGTCGACGGTGAGGATGTCGCGGATGGCGGCACCCTGCAGCTCGCCGTGCTCGAGCACGAGCAGCCCGCCGGGGTGCAGCAGCTGCCGCGCACGCGAGCTGATCACGCGCACCACATCCAGGCCGTCCGCGCCACCGTAGAGCGCCTGCGCCGGGTCGTGCAGCCGCACCTCGGGGTCTCGCGGGATCGCGTCGTCTGGCACGTACGGCGGGTTCGAGATGACCACGTCGACAGCGCCGCGCAGCTCATCGAACGCCGTGGCGAGATCGCCGAGCACCAGCGTGAGATTGCCGACACCGCTCACATTGCGCTCGGCCCAGGCATGCGCGTCGGCGGAGCGCTCGACCGCGTGCACCCTCGCGTGCGGCACCTCCGTGGCCATCGCCAGTGCGATCGCGCCGCTGCCGGTGCCGAGGTCGACGGCGATCGGCTGCGCGGACGCGCTCTCCAGCAGCGCGTCGATCGCGAACTGCACGACGGTCTCGGTCTCCGGCCGCGGCACGAAGACGCCCGGGCCGACGGCCAGCTCGAGGTGACGGAAGGCTGCTCGGCCGGTGAGGTGCTGCAGGGGCTCGCGCGCTGCGCGCCGGTCGACCAGGAGGGCCAGCCGCTCGGCATCCGGTTCGGCGATCCGCTCTCCCCGAACGACCGCCGCCTGCAGTTCGCCGCGACCGAGCCCGAGCACGTGTCCGATGAGCAGCTCGGCGTCGACGAGCGGGTCCGGGACGCCCGCATCGGCGAGTCGCTGCGCGATGACGCGCAGCTGCGCCGAGATGAGAATGGGCATCCTCTCAGCGTAGGCGGTGCGGGCGCCCGGTCACACTCTGTCATCATCCAGACCACGCCCCGTAGGCTGATCTCGCTGAACTCCGTTCACCAGAACTCCGCTGACGAAAGGTCTGCCATGACCGGCATCCACAACGACATCACGAGCACTTTCGGCAACACGCCCCTGGTGCGGCTGAACCACCTGACCGAGGGCCTCGACGCCACCGTTCTCGTCAAGCTCGAGTCGTTCAACCCGGCCTCGAGCGTGAAGGACCGCATCGGCATCGCGATCGTCGACGCCGCCGAGGCGTCGGGAGAGCTGGCGCCGGGCGGCACCATCGTCGAGGCGACCAGCGGCAACACCGGCATCGCCCTGGCGATGGTCGGCGCCGCACGCGGCTACAAGGTGATCCTCACCATGCCCGCCTCCATGTCGAAGGAGCGTCGCGTGCTGCTGAAGGCGTTCGGCGCCGAGCTCGTGCTCACCGACCCGACGCTGGGCATGAAGGGCGCGATCGAGAAGCTGCAGGAGATCATCGAGTCCACCCCCGGAGCGGTGTGGGCCCGTCAGTTCGAGAACTCCGCCAACCCGCAGATCCACCGTGAGACGACCGCACAGGAGATCCTGCGCGACACCGACGGACAGGTCGACATCTTCGTCGCCGGCGTCGGCACGGGCGGCACCATCACCGGCGTCGGGCAGGCCCTCAAGTCGGTCAAGCCCGAGGTCCACGTCGTCGCCGTCGAGCCGACCGATTCCCCCCTGCTCTCGGAGGGACGCACCGGCCCCGCGAAGATCCAGGGCATCGGACCCAACTTCGTGCCCGCGATCCTCGATCGCGACGTGATCGACGAGATCATCACCGCGGGCTTCGAGGAGTCCCTCGAGACCTCCCGTGCGCTCGCGGCCAAGGAAGGCATCCTCGTGGGCATCTCGGCCGGCGCCGCCGTCGCGCAGGCGCTGAAGATCGCGGCTCGACCCGAGAGCAAGGGCAAGCAGATCGTGGTCATCGGCTGCGACACCGGCGAGCGGTACCTCTCCACCGCGCTGTTCGAAGACCTGCGCGAGGACTGACCGTCCCCGTGAGCATGCTCTCCCGGGTCCGCGAAGACATCGCGGCCGCCCGCCGTCGCGACCCCGCTGCCCGCAGCGGGGTCGAGGTGGCTCTGCTCTACCCCGGCCTGCACGCGGTGTGGGGTCACCGGGTGTGGCACGCGCTGTGGCGGCGCGGGCTGCGCTTCATCGCGCGCATGGGGTCCCAGCTGACGCGCTGGCTCACGGGGATCGAGATCCATCCGGGCGCGCGCATCGGCCGGCGCTTCTTCATCGACCACGGCACGGGCGTCGTGATCGGCGAGACAGCCGAGATCGGCGATGACGTCATGATCTACCACGGCGTCACGCTCGGCGGCCGCACGCGCGATCACGGCAAGCGGCACCCCACCCTCGAGGACGGCGTGTCGGTGGGCGCCGGCGCGAAGATCCTCGGTCCGGTGCGCGTCGGCGCGCGGTCGGTCGTCGGCGCGAACGCCGTCGTCACCAAGGATGCTCCGGCCGACAGCATCCTCGTCGGAGTTCCGGCGAAGCCGCGGCGGCGCACCGATTCGGACGACTCGCGGGCGCTGCTGACAGCGCCCGACTACGCGATCTGAGACCTGTCGCTCACTCGCCGCCGAGGGCGGACAGCCTGGCCTCCTCGTCGGCGTGGACGGCCGACTCGATGATGGGCTCGAGCGCGCCGTCCATCACCTGGTCGAGGTTGTACGCCTTGTACCCGGTGCGGTGATCAGCGATGCGGTTCTCCGGGAAGTTGTAGGTGCGGATCCGCTCGGAGCGGTCCATGCCGCGGATCTGCGAACGGCGGGCGTCGGATGCCGCGGCATCCCGCTCCTCCTGCTGTTTCGCGAGCAGCCGGGCACGCAGCACGCGCATGGCCGCCTCGCGGTTCTGCAGCTGCGACTTCTCGTTCTGCATCGACACCACGATGCCGGTGGGCACGTGCGTGATGCGCACCGCGGAGTCGGTGGTGTTCACCGACTGGCCGCCCGGGCCGGACGAGCGGTAGACGTCGATCTTCAGGTCGTTCTGATCGATCTGGATCTCCTCGGGCTCGTCGACCTCGGGGAAGACGAGCACGCCCGTGGTGGAGGTGTGGATGCGGCCCTGCGACTCGGTGGCGGGCACGCGCTGCACACGGTGCACGCCGCCCTCGTACTTCAGGTGCGCCCACACGCCCTGCGACGGGTCGGACGACGAGCCCTTGATCGCGACCTGGACGTCCTTGTAGCCGCCCAGATCGGATTCATTGCGCTCGAGCAGCTCGGTCTTCCAGCCCTTGGATGCCGCGTACTGCACGTACATGCGCAGCAGGTCGGCGGCGAACAGGGCGGATTCGGCGCCGCCCTCTCCGGCCTTGATCTCCATGATCACGTCGCGAGCGTCGTCGGGGTCGCGCGGGATGAGCAGGCGCCGCAGCTTCTCCTGCGCCACCCGCAGCCCCTCCTCGAGCGCGGGCACCTCGTCGGCGAAGGCGTCGTCCTCCCTGGCCAGCTCGCGAGCCGCCTCCAGGTCGTCTGATGCCGTCGTCCACGCCTCGTGTGCGGCGACGATGCGGTTCAGCTCGGCGTAGCGCCGGTTGACCCGCTTGGCGCGCGCCGCATCGGCGTGCACCGCCGGGTCGGAGAGCTCCTCCTGCACCCGGCGATGCTCCTCGATGAGGGCCTGGACCGACTCGAACACGCCTCTGCTCCGCTCAGCGGTGGGTCAGCGGATGCTGTTCTCGTGGGCGTGCGCGCCGCCGTTGGTGTTCGGCGTCGGCACAGACTTCTGCATCTGGAAGAGGAACTCCACGTTCGAGCCGGTCTCCTTGAGCTTGCCCAGCACGACCTCGAGCGCCTGCTGCGGGTCGAGGCCGGCGAGGGCACGACGCAGCTTCCACGTGATCTTGACCTCGTCGGCCGACAACAGCATCTCCTCGCGGCGCGTGCTCGACGCGTTCACGTCGACCGCAGGGAAGATGCGCTTGTCGGCGAGCTGACGCGACAGACGCAGCTCGCTGTTGCCGGTTCCCTTGAACTCCTCGAAGATGACCTCGTCCATCTTCGACCCGGTCTCGACGAGAGCGGTCGCGAGGATGGTGAGCGATCCGCCGTTCTCGATGTTGCGCGCGGCGCCGAAGAAGCGCTTCGGCGGGTACAGCGCCGCGGCGTCGACGCCGCCGGTGAGCACACGGCCCGACGCAGGCGTCGAGATGTTGTACGCGCGGCCGAGACGGGTGATCGAGTCGAGCAGCACGACGACGTCACGACCCAGCTCGACGAGGCGCTTGGCACGCTCGATCGCGAGCTCGGCGACCGTCGTGTGATCCTCTGCCGGACGGTCGAAGGTCGACGCGATGACCTCGCCCTTCACGGTGCGCTGCATGTCGGTGACCTCTTCGGGGCGCTCGTCGACGAGCACGACCATGAGGTGCACCTCGGGGTTGTTCTGCGCGATCGCGTTGGCGATCTGCTGCAGCACGATGGTCTTGCCCGCCTTGGGCGGTGCGACGATCAGGCCGCGCTGGCCCTTTCCGATCGGCGCGACCAGATCGATGATCCGCTGGGTGAGCTTCTCCGGAGCGGTCTCCAGACGCAGCCGCTCCTGCGGGTACAGCGGTGTCAGCTTGCCGAACTCCACACGGTTCGCGGCGTCGTCGGGCGAGAGGCCGTTGATCGAGTCGACCTTGACCAGGGCGTTGTACTTCTGGCGGCCCTGCTGCTCGCCCTCGCGGGGCTGCTTGATCGCACCGACGACCGCGTCGCCCTTGCGCAGGTTGTACTTCTTCACCTGGCCGAGCGAGACGTAGACGTCGCTGGAACCGGCGAGATAGCCGGTGGTGCGCACGAAGGCGTAGTTGTCGAGCACATCGAGTATGCCGGCGACGGGGATGAGCACGTCGTCCTCGCCGATCTCGGTCTCGAACTCGTCGACTGTGGTGTTGCCGCCGCCGCGGCGCTTGCTGCCCCGCTGCCGGCCGCGGCCCGAGCCGGCGTCCTCGTCGGAGTCGCTCTGTCCGCCGGTCTGGGAGCCGCCGTTCTGGCCACTGCTGCTCTTGTCGCCGCCGTTCTTGTCGCCGCCGCGCCCGCGACTGCGGTTACGGCTGCGACTGCGGCTGCGGCCGGAGCCCTCGCCTTCGCCGTCGTTGTCGCCGCCGCTCTGCTCGTTCGCCGGCGAGGTCTGCTCGCTCGGGGCGGATTCGGCCGGTGCTTCGGCGCCGCTCTCGTCTTCGGCGGCCTTCGCGCCCCGGCGTCCGCGAGAGGGACGCTTGGCGGGCTCGGCAGGGGCGTCCGCCGTCTGCTCATCGATGGCACCGGCGGCCTCGCTCGCTGCGGCGGTCGCCTCGGTGGCGCCCTCGTCGCTCGTCGGCTCGGCGGGGGCTTCGCTCTTCTTCGCGCGGGAGGGGCGCTTGCGAGCCGGCTTCGCCGGCGCCTCCGCGACGTCGGTCTGCTCGGCCGGAGCCGCGGTCGTCGCCGAAGCATCCGTCGCGGACTCGCTGGGCGCAGCTGCCGCCGGTGCGGCTGCAGGCGCATCCGCGGCCGGCAGGTCGAGCGTCTCGGCGTCGGCCTTCTTTGCGCGCGTGCGCCGTGGCGCCTTGGCCTTCGGCTGCTCCGCAGCAGGCGCCGCATCGGCTCCCGGCCCGGGCTGGGCTGCGGCGGAGTCGGCAGCAGGCGCCGTCGAGGTGTCAGCGGCGTCGGCCTCGGCTGCTGCGGCGGCGGAGGCCGTCGTCGCGCGGCGCGGAGCGCGCTTGCGCGCCGGCGCCGGAGTCTCGGTCGTCACCGACTCGGTGGTCGTGGTGTCGTTCTGGGTCTCGGAGAGGTTCTCCACGAGTACTCCCTCATATGTCGTGGGAAGACGAGCAGTCCGAAGTTGCACGCAGCAGATGCTGCGGGCATCACACGCGCCGACGCAGAGCGCCTGCCAGCCAGTACCTGGATGTTCCTGGGGATCGCGTGCGGACTTCGCAGAAGTGCGATAGGGCGAGATTCACGAAGTTACGTGGTGCCCTCCGCTCGTTCCCTCACTGTACCACCCTGCACGTCCACTGCGAGCATGTGCGCCTGCCACGGAGTGTCCGTCACCCTATCGGCCAGCTCCACGGCGCGCTGGCGCGCGCCTGGCCCGTCCGCCAGCACGAGAACACTGGGGCCGGCGCCCGAGACGACCGCCGCGAACCCCTCGGCCCGCAGCGCCTGGACCAGACGCAGGGTCTCCGGCATCGCCGGACCGCGGTACTCCTGGTGCAGACGGTCGTCGGTCGCGTCGAGCAGCAGCTCGGGGCTCTGCGTGAGCGCGGCGATGAGCAGCGCCGAGCGCGACACGTTGAAGACGGCGTCCTCGCGCGAGACGTGCGGCGGCTGCAGCGAACGGGCGAGCGACGTCGACATCGTGAAGCCCGGCACGAACACGAGCGGCGCGACGCCGCGGTGCACGAGCAGCTTCTTGTGCTGCGGGCCGCGCTCCCCCGTCCAGGCGATGGTCAGACCGCCGAACAGGGCGGGCGCGACGTTGTCGGGATGGCCCTCGAGCTCCGTCGCCAGGCGCAGCAGCGCCTCGTCGTCGAGGTCGACATCCCCCGCCAGCAGCCCCTTTGCGATCAGGATGCCCGCGGCCACAGCCGCGCCTGACGACCCGAGGCCGCGCCCATGCGGCACACCGTTCTCGGCGTGCAGGTGCAGACCCGGCATCCGGCGGCCGACATCGGCGTAGACGTGCGCGACGGATCGGACGACGAGGTTGCTCTCGTCGGTCGGGATATCCGCCGCGCCCGACCCGGTCACCTCGATCACGAGACGGTCGTCGTCGAAGGACGAGGCGGTGAGCGTGTCGTACACGCTCAGTGCCAGACCGAGGGTGTCGAATCCGGGGCCGAGGTTGGCGCTGGTCGCCGGGACGGTGACCATGACGGTGCGGATCGCGCCGTCGACGTGCGGTGCCTGGGAGGTGACCGGCTCGGCCGGCACGAGGGTGACCCCCACGCTCATTCCCCCTCGACGCGCAGCACCGACACGACCCGCTCGACGACATCGCTCGCCGTCAGCCGGTCGACGGCGGCGCTCAGGGCGCTGTCGGTGGCACGGTGCGTCCCGATGATCAGCCGCGCGCTCTCCCGGTCGGTGCCGTCGGATGCCGGGATGACGGTCTGCACGAGCGTCGCGACGGACACGCCGCCGTCACTGAGCAGGCCGGCGATGGCCGCGAGCACACCCGCCTCGTCCGATACCTCGAGAGTGATCTGGTAGCGGGTGAGCACGTGGCCGATCGAGACGATCGGCAGGTTGGCGCGCGTGGATTCGCCGACGCCCGTGCCGCCGGCGATGTGCCGCCGTGCGGCCGAGACGACATCGCCGAGCACGGCGGATGCGGTCTGCACGCCGCCTGCACCGGCGCCGTAGAACATCAGCGATCCGGCGGCCTCGGCCTCGACGAAGACGGCGTTGTTCGCTCCGTGCACGGCGCCGAGCGGGTGATCGCGCGGGACGAGGGCCGGGTACACCCGCACCGAGATCGACTCGGGCCCACCCTCGCCGAGACGCTCGCACACGGCCAGCAGCTTGATGACGAAGCCGGCTTCCCTGGCCTCCTCGATCATGTCGGCGGTCACGCCCGTGATGCCCTCGCGATGCACGGCCTCGAGCGGAACCGCGGTGTGGAAGGCGAGCGATGCCAGGATCGCCGCCTTCTGCGCGGCGTCGTAGCCTTCCACATCGGCCGTCGGATCGGCCTCGGCGTAGCCGAGCCGCTGGGCGTCGGCGAGCACGTCGGCGAAGTCGGCGCCCTCGCCGTCCATGCGGTCGAGGATGTAGTTCGTCGTTCCGTTGACGATGCCCATGATGCGCACCACCCTGTCGCCGGCCAGCGAGTCGCGGAGCGGGCGGATGATCGGGATCGCGCCGGCGGCCGCGGCCTCGTAGTAGACCGAGGCACCCACCCGCTCGGCCGCTTCATAGATCTCCGGCCCGTGGGTGGCGAGCAGCGCCTTGTTCGCAGTGACGACGTCTGTGCCCGAGCCCAGGCCCAGCAGGATGTGGGAGCGAGCCGGCTCGATGCCGCCCATGAGCTCGATGACGATGTCGGATCCGGTGATCAGCGTCTCGGCGTCGGTGGTGAACAGCTCGCGAGGCAGGTCGACGTCGCGTGGAGCGTCGACGTCGCGCACGGCGATGCCGGCGAGCTCCAGGCGGGCGCCGGCGCGGTCGGCGAGCTCGTCGCCGTGACGCAGTAGCAGGGAGGCCACCTGAGAGCCCACGGCTCCGGCTCCCAGCAGCGCCACACGAAGTCGTCGGTAGTCAGTCATCTGCGCTCCTCAGCACGGTCGGGTCGGGGCTTTCGGTCTGGCCGCGGACGGCCCGGGCTCACTGCGGGATGCCCGCGTCGCGAGCGAGCAGGTCGGCGAGCGATTCGCCGCGCACGATCACGCGTGCCTCTCCGTCGGCCACGGCGACGATGGGCGGCCGGGGCACATGGTTGTAATTGCTCGACAGGGGCGCGCAGTAAGCTCCCGTGGCGGGGACGGCGAGAAGGTCGCCCGGGGTCAGATCGCCGGGCAGGTACTCGTGGTCGACGACGATGTCGCCCGACTCGCAGTGCTTGCCCACGACGCGCACCAGCACGGGATCGTCGGTGCCTATCCGGGAGGCCAGGCGCGCCGAGTACTGCGCGCCGTACAGGGCCGGGCGGGCATTGTCGCTCATGCCTCCGTCGACGCTCACGTAGCGGCGAGTGGCCGTCTCGAGAGCGACGTCCTTGGTCGTCCCGATCTCGTAGAGGGTCACGCCGGCGTTGCCGACGATCGCCCGGCCCGGTTCGAACGAGAGTGCGGGCACGGGGATGCCGCGGGCTGCGCACCCTTCGGCGACAGCCGCGACGATGCCGTCGGCGAGATCGGCGATGGGCGTCGGGTCGTCGACGCGCGTGTAAGCGATGCCGAACCCTCCGCCGAGGTTGAGCTGGGGGATGGCGCCGCCCTCGAGCAGCTGCTGGTGCAGGTCGAGCAGGCGCGAGGCGGATTCACGGAACCCGGCGACCCCGAAGATCTGGGAGCCGATGTGGCAGTGGAGGCCGGCGAACACGAGTCCGTCGATCTCGCGGATCCGCGCGACGACGGCCGGCGCCTGCCCGAGCGGGAAGCCGAACTTCTGGTCCTCGTGGGCGGTCGCCAGGAAGTCGTGGGTCTCGGCGTGCACGCCGCTGTTCACGCGCAGCATGACCCGCTGCGACGCGCCGGTGCGGGAGACGATGGCGGCCAGACGCTCGACCTCGATGACGCTGTCGATGATGATGGTGCCCACGCCGGCATCCACGGCCCGCTCGAGCTCTGCCACCGACTTGTTGTTGCCGTGGAAACCCAGCCTCCCGGCATCCGCTCCCCCGGCCAGCGCCACCTCGAGCTCGCCGCCGGTGCAGACGTCGACGTTCAGCCCCTCGTCCAGCACCCAGCGCACGATCGACGTGTTCAGCAGAGCCTTGCCCGCGTAGTAGACGCGCGCCGTCGTTCCGTGAGCGACCGCCGCTCGCTCGAAGGCGGAGCGCAGCGCTGCAGCCCGGCGGCGCACCTCGGACTCGTCGATCACCTGCAGAGGCGTGCCGTGAACGCGGACCAGCTCGCCGACCGCCACGCCGGCGATGTGCAGCTCACCGTCGGCATCCCGCTGCGCCGACATCGGCCACACCCCCTCGACCAGGTCGTTGGCGTCGTCGGGGACGACCAGCCATCCGGGGGCGGGAGAGGAGTCGGGGGAATGCACGCAGCGCCAATCGGGTCACGGTTCTGACGGGGTTCGCCGTGGAGACGAGGTCGACCCTGATTCTAGGACACCCCCGAGTCAACCCCCGTTCACATTCCGACGCACTCAATAGTGTGGTGAAGATGGAGAGGCCGACGAGTTCCGACCCCGGTTCGACCCCTGAGCAGAAGGGATGGATGGCGCGGACATCTGCGAAGGTGATCCGCCGCCTGCTGCAGCTGCGCATCGTGCGCGCCGCGCTGCTCTACACCGGCAGGCGCGGGCCGATGCTCGCCGATGCGGTCACGTACCGCGCGCTGTTCAGCGTGTTCGCCGCCGTGCTGCTCGGGTTCTCGGCGGCGGCGCTCTGGCTCTCACAGGACGCCGCGGCCTGGACCGCCGTCGTCTCGGCCGTGGACTCGGCAGTGCCCGGTCTCATCGCGACCGGCGACGACAAGGGCATCGTCGACCTCGATGACATCAAGGCGCCGGGCGGGCTGTCGGTCGCAGGGGTGATCTCGCTGATCGGTCTCATCGGCTCGGCGCTCGGGGCGATCGGGTCGATGCGCAATGCGGTGCGCACGATCGCCGGGACGGAGTCCGCCGATGTGATGTGGTACCTCGTGCTGCTGCGCAGCGTGCTGCTCGCGCTGATCATCGGCGGCACCTTCGTCGCCGCCGCAGGCCTCACCTTCGCCGGGGAGCTGATCGTGGGCTGGTTCGCCGGGATCGTGGGAGTCGCCGGCGACTCGGCCGTGGTGTTCTGGACGGTGCGTCTGCTGTCGATGGTGATCGTGTTCGCGCTGGATGCCGTTCTCATCGCCGCGGTGTACCGGATGCTGTCCGGCGTGCGCGCCTCGGCCGGCGTGCTGTGGGGCGGCGCCGCGATCGGTGCGGTGGGCCTGCTCGTCCTTCAGGAGCTGTCGAGCCTGTTCGTCGGCGGCGCGAGATCGAATCCGCTGCTCGCCTCGTTCGCGTCGCTGCTGGCGCTGCTGCTGTGGCTGAACCTCTCGTCGCAGGTCATCCTGCTGGCGAGTGCCCTGATCACGATCTCGCACCGCGAGCGCAGCGACCGGGTCGCGGAGCGCTTCGGCGCCGAGACGCTGCCCGAGTTCGCGCTGCGTCGGGCAGAGGACGACGTGCGAGCCGCCACGGCGAATCTGCGCGCGGCGCAGAAGGCGGCAGCTCCCGAGTGACCCGCACTGCGGCCGCCTGAGCCTGCCGAAGGGCCGCGCTCCCAGGGCGGGCGGGCTCTCGACGGGTCGAGGGTCCGGGGAGCTAGGAGCGGGGGCAGGTCCCGGGCTCGAGGAGCGCCGGGTCGACCGCTATGCGACCATCGGCGGCGATGTCGGCGACGGCGCGGCTGCCCTCGACGCGCAGACCGGTGAGGGTGATGCCGGCGGGAAGACGGTCGGCGATGCAGATGCGCTGCGGCTGTGTGATCGCCGCGCCCGCCGCACCGACCAGGCCCGAGACGGCATCCAGGTTCACCGCCGCTCCGTTGAACATCACCGCGACGGGTGTCAGCACCAGATCGCCGTCTTCGGCCCCGGGCGTCACGGTGAGCCCGACGGGGATCCGACTGCCGAAGAGCTCGAGGTCGGCCTCTATCGTCGCGTCAGGCTCTGTCAGCTCGATGCCCGAGATCGGCAGCGACGACGCCTCCAGCAGCGAGCCGAACTGGCTCTGATCGATCGAGACCGTGCCCTCCGCCGCGCCCAGTGCTCCTCCCGAGACCGGGACGTCGCGGGCGGTGACCCGCGCGGAGCCGGTGATGCCGCCGATGGTGACCTCTTCCGAGGCGAGCTTCACCTCGTCGAGGGTGCCTGTGATCAGCTGCGGCAGCATCACTCCCGCCACCTGCACGTCGAGCTGCTGCTCCTCGGGCAGATCGAGGTTCGAGATCACGAGCGAGCGGATCGTGTTCGGCACGATGGCACGCGCGACGAGCTCTCCCGCGGCCACGAGAGCCGCCAGCACCAGCACGATGACGAGCACGACCCAAGGCCAGCGAGGTCGACGCGTGGTGGCGGCCGCGTTCGTCATCGGGTCACATCCGCTCGGGGGCCGAGACGCCGAGCAGGTCGAGCCCGTTGCGCAGCACCTGTCCGGTGGCGTCGTTCAGCCACAGCCGCGTGCGATGCACCGTCTCGATCGGATCGTCGCCCTTCGGGATCACGCGGCAGCTGTCGTACCAGCGGTGGTACAGGCCCGCGAGCTCCTCGAGGTAGCGCGCGATGCGATGCGGTTCACGCACCTCGGCGGCGAACGCCACCAGGCGGGGGAACTCCTGCAGCGCGCCGAGCAGAGCGCTCTCGGTCTCGTGCGTGAGCAGCTCAGGAGCGAACTCCGAACGGTCGACGCCGGAGTCGCCGGCATTGCGCGCCACATTGTGCGTGCGAGCGTGCGCGTACTGCACGTAGAACACCGGGTTGTCGTTGGTGCGCTTCTGCAGCAGCTCGGGATCGAGATCGAGCGGCGAATCGGCAGGCGAGCGCTCCAGCGCGTAGCGCAGCGCATCGGTGCCGATCCATGCCCGCAGATCGTCCATCTCGATGATGTTCCCGGCACGCTTGGACAGACGAGCGCCACGCACCGAGACGAGCTGACCGATCAGCACCTCGATGTTCTTCTCGGGGTCTTCACCCGCCGCGCCCGCGACCGCCTTGAGGCGGTGCACGTAACCGTGGTGGTCCGCACCGAGCAGATAGATCTTGTTCTGGAAGCCGCGGTCGCTCTTGTTCAGGTAGTAGGCGGCATCGGCGGCGAAGTACGTGTACTCGCCGTTCGAGCGCCGGATGACGCGGTCCTTGTCATCGCCGAAGTCGGTGGTGCGCACCCAGACGGCGCCCTCCTCGTCGAACACATGCCCCTGAGCGCGCAGCCGGTCGACCGCCTGATCGACGAGGCTCGCGCCGTCAGGTCCCGCGGCATGCAGAGTCCGCTCCGAGAACCACACGTCGAAGGGCACGTTGAACGCGGCGAGGGATGCCCGGATCTCGGCCAGCTGATACTCGTATGCCTGATCACGCGCGATCACGAGCTGCTCGACCTCGGGAAGATCGAGAAGACCCGGGTGCGCGGCGAGCACGCGTGCGGCGAGTTCGGCGATGTACTCCCCCGGATAGCCGCCCTCCGGCGTCGGCTCGCCCTTGGCGGCCGCGACGATCGACTGCGCGAACCGCTCCATCTGCGCCCCGGCGTCGTTGATGTAGTACTCGCGCACGGCATCCGCCCCGCTGGCCAGCAGCAGGCGCACGATCGAGTCACCCAGAGCAGCCCACCGGGTGTG
This sequence comes from Microbacterium sp. nov. GSS16, assembly GCF_028198145.1. Classification (NCBI taxonomy): domain Bacteria; kingdom Bacillati; phylum Actinomycetota; class Actinomycetes; order Micrococcales; family Microbacteriaceae; genus Microbacterium; species Microbacterium sp. nov. GSS16. The sequence goes on from NZ_CP116338.1 coordinate 2,620,589, forward strand.
GCCGATGTGCAGCGGTCCGACCGGGTTCGCCGAGACGAACTCGACGTTCACCGAGACTCCGGCCTGGGATTCGTTGGTGCCGTACGACGCGCCCGCATCGACGATGGTCTTCGCGAGGGCGCCGGCCGCGCCGGCCTCGAGACGGATGTTGATGAATCCAGGACCGGCGATCTCGACACCCTGGATGCCGTCGATTCCGGCCAGGTCGTCGGCGATCCGCTGCGCGAGATCACGGGGACTCGAGCCCAGCCGCTTGGCCAGACGCATCGCGATGTTCGTCGACCAGTCACCGTGATCCCGATTGCGGGGACGCTCGAGCACGATGTCCGCAGCGTCGACGCCGAGTGCCTCATCCGGTCGCAGCGACGCCGCGATCGGGTCGAGGACGGCGAGGACGGCGGCGGAGAGGGCTTCAGGGTTCATAGGAGACCAAGTCTACGGCTCGCCGCATCTCCGACTCGAAACAGGCGGGGCGGTGGCGCCGCCGGCCTTCGTGATTCATTCGTGACGAGGCGATGTTTGACGTTTTCGTCGCATGAGAATAGTTTTCAGTGCAACGGGGATCCCGGACGAGGGCTCGCGCTCTCGCCCCGCAAAGAACCTGGAGGCAATGGTGCCACGGACCCGCGACAACGGAAACGGCCTGACGATCGCACGACGCATCGCAGACCGTCGTCGCGCCATGCCGGCGGCGATGAGCAGGATCGCCGACGTCATCGCCGAGCATCCTGCCGCTCCGGTCGAGATGACGATCACCGAACTGGCCGGCCACGCCGGAACGTCGGCGGCCACCGTCACCCGGTTCTGCCGCGCGCTCGGCTTCGACGGGTACACGCAGTTCCGGGTGGGCGTCGCCTCCGAGATCGGTCGGGGCGATGCCGAAGAGAGCTGGCACGCCGACATGGGGCGCGAATTGAGCGCATCCGACGAGCCCGGCAAGATCCTGCAGACGCTGCTGAGCCTGCACATCGAGAGCCTGCAGAGCACCGCCTCCGGCCTCGACCTCGACTCCGTCCTGCGCGCGGCGGACGCGATCACGGCGGCGCGCCACGTCGACATCTACGGTGTCGGCGGGAGCGGGGTCATGGCTCGGGAGTTCCAGGGGCGGCTGTACCGCATCGGCGTGAACGCGCACAGCTGGTCCGACGTGCACGACGGTCTCACCAGCGCTGTCCTGCAGGATCAGTCGTCGGTCGCGATCGGCATCTCGAGCACCGGTCGCACCGAGGAGACGGTGCAGATGCTCTCCCAGGCGCGCTCGGCCGGGGCGTTCACCGTCGCCATAACCCACGACAGCGACTCGCCGCTCGCCGCGCTCGCCGACATCTCGCTCGCCACCGCTGAGCCCACCGCCTACCTGCGTCCGGACGACCTGTCGGTCAAGCACTCCCAGCTGCTCGTGCTGGACCTGCTCTACGTGCTCGCCGCGCAGCAGACCTTCGGCGTGGCCTCCACCCGCCTGGCGGCCAGCGCGATGGCCGTGGCTCCGCACCGCCGGGCGCCGCGCACCCACCGGCCCGATGCCGCCGTGCCCTGAACCCACGGAAGACCCCGAACCCGAATACCGATTCACACCCACAACGGAAGGTAAAGAGATGGACATCAAGGACGCATCCATCAGCCGTCGCAACCTGCTGCGCGGTGCAGCGGCCGCAGCGCTGCTGCTGCCGTTCAGCGCCACCCTCGCCTCGTGCGCTGCTCCCGGCGGCGGCGGAGGCGACAAGGCACCGGCCGGTGAAGTCACCGCGGACAACCCGTTCGGCGTGGCAGCCAACTCGAAGGTCGACGCGGTCATCTTCAACGGCGGCTACGGCATCGACTACGTCGAGAACTCCGCGAAGCTGATGGAGAAGAGCAAGGGCCTGGACGGCGTGACGGTGAAGGTCTCGCCGTCGACCAAGATCGCCACCGAGCTGCAGCCGCGGTTCGTCGGCGGCAACCCGCCCGACCTCATCGACAATTCCGGTGCGAACTCGATCGGCTGGAACACGATCCTCGAGCAGCTCGAAGAGCTCGACGACGTGCTCGACGCCAAGAACAGCGACGGTGAGACGATCAGCGACACCGTCTTCGCCGGTGTCAAGGACCCCGGCACGTTCGATGGCAAGTTCGTCGCGCTCAACTACGTGCTGACGGTCTACGGCATCTGGTACTCGTCGAGCCTCTTCGAGCAGAACGGCTGGACGGTTCCCACGAGCTGGCAGGACCTCAAGGACCTCGGCGCCAAGGCCAAGGAGCAGGGCAAGTACCTGTTCCTCTGGGGCAAGGAGGCGGCGACCTACTACCAGACGATGGTCATCGACTCGGCGGTCGTCCAGGCCGGCGACGACGTGCGACTCCCCCTGGAGAACCTCGCCGAAGACGCCTGGTCGCACCCTGTGCTGCAGGACATCCTGAACATCTTCTACGAGCTGATCCAGGCCGGCTACGTCAAGCCGGGCGGCTCGGGCACGCAGTTCACCGAGGCGCAGGCGCAGTGGAGCAACGGCCAGGAGGCCCTGCTCTACCCGTCGGGCTCGTGGATCGAGAACGAGATGAAGGATCAGACGGCCGACGGATTCAAGATGAAGGGCATCTCCGAGCTGCCGCTGGACGGCAACCAGACGACGCCCGCCGGCACGGCACGCGTCGAGGCGGGCGAGCCGTTCATCGTCCCGTCGAAGGCGAAGAACCCCGAGGGCGGCAAGGAGCTGCTTCGCACCATGCTGTCGAAGGAGGCTGCCACCGACTTCGCCAAGAGCAAGCTCGCGCCCACGGTCGTCAAGGACACCGTCCCGGCCGACGGATTCGGTTCGACCGCGCTGGTCTCGCAGTCCGAGATCATCGATGCGGCGGGCAGCAACGTCTTCACGATCAAGTCGACGAACCTGTACGGCATGAACGGCGACCAGCTGCCGATCTGGAACTCGTTCCTCGACGGCAAGATGGACGTCGCCACGCTCACCAAGCAGCTGCAGGCGCTGGTCGACAAGGTGCGGGAGGACGACTCCATCAACAAGATCGAGATCAAGTGACCACTGCTCCCGGAGTCGACGCGGCGCTGGACACCGTCGCCGTGACGGCGGCCCGGGCGGGGCGGCGCAAGCCGCCCCGCCTCGGGCGGCGCGCGCTGACCTTCGACTACGTCTCCTTCCTGCTGGTGTTCCTCGGCCTGCCGGTCGCGGTGTTCCTGATCTTCGTGATCTCGCCGTTCGTGCAGGCCGTGTACTACGCGATGACGAACTGGACCGGCTTCACCCCCGAGATGGACTTCATCGGGGTGAAGAACTTCGTCAAGCTCTTCAACGACTCGACTTTCATGCAGGCGATGGGCAACAACATCCTGCTCGCCATCGTGCTGCCGCTGATCACCCTCACGATCGCTCTCATCTTCGCGAGCATGATCACCATCGGCGGCCCCAGCAGCGGCCAGGTGCGCGGGCTGCGTGCGTCGAGCTTCTATCGCGTGGTGTCGTTCTTCCCGTACGTCATCCCCGCCATCGTCATCGGCATCCTGTGGAGCATGATCTACACGCCCAGCGGCCTGCTGAACGGGCTGCTCGGCGCGGTCGGCATCGATATGAACGACTTCGCCTGGCTCGGCGACGAGCGCACCGCGATGGGCGCCTCCATCTTCGTCATGGCCTGGGGCATGATCGGCTTCTACATGGTGCTGTTCATCGCCGCGATCAAGGGGGTGCCGGCCGAGATCTACGAGGCGGCGCGCATCGACGGCGCAGGCCGGTTCCGCACCACGGTGTCCATCACGCTGCCACTCATCCGCGACAACGTGCAGACCGCCTACATCTACCTCGGCATCATGGCCCTGGACGCCTACGTGTACATGGTCGCGCTGAACGCGACCGGTGGCCCAGGCAACAGCACGCTCGTGATGAGCCAGTACCTGTTCCGCACGGCCTTCGAGAAGGGCCAGTTCGGCCTCGCCAGCGCCATGGGCGTGGTGCTCGCCGTGATCACACTCATCTTCGCCGCGGCCGTGTTCCTCGTGAACCGCCTCACCGGCGGCAAGGACGACGGAGGTCGAGCATGAGCCAGCAGACCCGCACCCTGGTCGCGGTCGATCCCGCACGCGCGCGCCGCGAGGCCGGCGCCGATCGCAAGGCCACCATGACCGCAGGAGACCGCGTCGTCGGCGCCGTCTCGCACGTGGTGCTGACCATCTGGGCGATCATTGTGATCCTGCCCATGCTCTGGACGCTGCTGAGCTCGTTCAAGTCCACGAAGGAGATCTTCGCGTCTCCGTTCGGCCTGCCGGCGCAGTGGAACTTCGACAACTACGTCTCGGCCTGGGGCAAGTACAACTTCGGCCAGATGTTCCTGAACACGGTCGTCGTCGTCGGATCGGCGCTGCTGCTCGTGATGCTGCTCGGCGCCATGTGCGCGTACGTGCTGGCCCGCTTCTCGGTGCCAGGCAGCCGGGTGATCTACTACCTGATGCTGGCCGGGCTCACTTTCCCCGTGTTCCTCGCGATCGTGCCGCTGTTCTTCATCCTCCAGGGGATGGGCCTGCTGAACACGCTGCCCGGACTGATCATCACCTACGTGGCCTTCGCCCTGCCCTTCACGGTGTTCTTCCTGTTCTCCTTCTTCAAGTCGCTCCCCTACGAGATCCAGGAGGCCGCCTACGTCGACGGCGCAAGCGAGTGGCGCACATTCTTCCAGGTGATGCTTCCGATGGCGAAGCCGGGACTCGCCGCGGTGGCGATCCTGAACTTCCTGGGACTCTGGAACCAGTTCCTGCTGCCGGTGGCGCTGAACACCGAGCAGGCGAAGTATGTGCTCTCGCAGGGCATGGCGGCGTTCGCGTCCGCCGCCGGGTACGCGGTGGACTTCGGCGCGCTGTTCGCCGCCGTGATCATCACGATCGCCCCGGTGCTGCTGGTGTACGTCTTCTTCCAGCGTCAGCTGCAGGGGTCGGTCACGCAGGGCACGTCGAAGTAGCATCCTTCGCTTACGCTCTTCTCATGATCCTGCACCCGCCGACCCGACGGCGCCGCACGGCCCTTGCGATCGGAGGCGCCCTCGCGGTGGCGCTCGCCGTCACCCTGGGCGTCACCCGCCCCTGGCTGCCGCCGGCGGAGACCGCTCCGGTGGCTGCCGCCGAAGACGGCGTCTCACCGGTGGCGCTCGCCCTGCCTGACGATCCCGAGGTACTCGTCTTCGGCGATTCGTGGACCTACGGCTCGGCCGCGACTGTGCCGACCGACGGGTACGCGTACCGCCTTGCCCGACTGCTCCCCGGCGACACGGTCGTGCGCGGGGTGCGCGGCAGCGGGTACCAGCGAGCAGGACTCGACGGACCGGACTTCCTCACCCGCGTCGGCGAACTGGAGTCGTGGATCGATCCGGATCTGATCATCCTGCAGGGATCGATCAACGATCGGCTGTCTGACGCTGCGGCCTATCCCGCCGCGGTGAACGCGGTGTGGGATGCCATGGTCGCGAAGTACCCCGGCGTGCCGATCGTCATCCTGGGACCGGCGCCGCACGAGCTGCCGGTCGGCGCGTCGACGGCGCGCATCGATCGCGATCTCGCCCGTCTCGCCGAGGCGCGGGGCTGGTGGTACATCTCCCCCGTGCAGGACGACTGGATCACCGACGCGAACTACCTGCAGCTGATCGACGTCGGCGCCGGTCGCAGGCATCCGTCGGATGCCGGTCACGCCTACCTCGCAGAGAAGGTCGCCGCCGCGCTCGAGCGCTTCAGGACAGCCCCGGTGACCGCCGCCGACGAGGCGAAGCCGAAGCCGGCCGAGTAGTCACTCGGTCGACGGGTACTCCACCACTCCACCGCTGATCACGGCTCCGCGCGTCAGCGTCGCCTCTGCCACGCGGCCGTCGGGCATCAGATGGCCGACCGCGATGTCGCGCGCCAGCAGATGATCGGCGATGATCCGCCGGTGGCAGCGCCACCAGACCGCCTCCGAGCACATCACGGCCGCTCGTCCGTCGGCGGCGTCCGCGACGGACTGCAGCTCCGCGATCCCCTCGGCGAAGTCTGCGCCCAAGGCATAATCCGCGTAGTTGTGGAAACTGCGGTTGCGCCACATCCCGTTGATCTCGTCGGGTATCTCGCGCTGGATTCTCCGGCGACCGCCGAGCTGCTCGATCCGCAGATATCGGATGTCGTGGTCGGGCAGCGCCTCGGCGAGAGCGTCGGCGTTGAACCACGGATACCGGTTGGATCCGGGCAGACGTCGCACGTCGACCAGCGCGCGCACCTCTGCGGCGGCCAGCAGCTCGGTGAACTCGTCCAGAGGGTGGGTGGAATGGCCGACGGTGAGGATCATCGGTCAGTCGTCGAGCAGCGTCAGTGCGCTTCCCTGGTGCGCCGCGACGTGGTCGGTCTTGTCGCTCTTGATCTCGTACTGCGGGTCGTCGTCACTGGCGCGTCGCGTGCGGCCCATGAACTCGAAATCGGACGTGTGCACCTTCGTGATGCGCCCGCGCACGCGCCCCGCCTCGGAGTTCCAGCTGACGTGCTCTCCGACCTTGTACCTTCTCGTCATCGCCGCGCTCCTCTCGAAGATCCGCCGCCGGAGACGGAGAAGACCGCCCGTGGGCGGTCTTCTCCGATACGTGCCCCCGACAGGAATCGAACCTGCGACCTACGGTACCGGAAACCGGCGCTCTATCCGCTGAGCTACGGAGGCGTACCGGTCGAGCCTACCAGCTGCGCACCCCGCGGATTGCACGCGCGCGACGGCTGCGCGCCAGCGGCTCAGAGCATCCAGACCGTCAGTGCGATCACGGCGAGCAGCGGCGCCGTGCCCTGAGTGGCGGCGGCACAGAGCTTGGTGCGGTCGGAGAAGACCAGCACGAGGGCCGCGGCGAGCATCATCCCCGTGCCGGCGAGGGCGAGGGTGACACCCGCCGTCTGTGCCCCTACCGCGACCAGGACGACCCCGAGGAACGCGGCTAGGGCGAGGAAGAGGTTGTAGAAGCCCTGGTTGAAGGCGAGGGGCCGCGTCGTCTCGGCATCGGCAGGCTCCCCCACCCGCGCCGGACCCTGCCGCACCAGCCTGACCGGGAGCCGAATGCCGGTCACCGGGCCCGCGCACCCGACATCTGGCTCCCCGACGCGGGCGCGGAGACCGCCCGGCGAGGACCGGTCAGACGAGGAAGAACGGCAGCAGCCCGGGATTGTGGGCGTGCACGAGCACGGCGAACACGACGGCGTCGAAGAGCAGGTGCACTGTCACCACGTACGCGAGCGAGTGGGTGCGCAGGAAGATCCAGCCCTGCAGCAGCGCGAACGGGATGGTCAGCACCGGTCCCCAGGCCCGGTAGCCGAGCTCCCACAGGAAAGACACGAACACGATCATCTGCAGCACATTGGCGCTGAGAGCCGGCATGTGCCGGCGCAGCAGCGCGAAGACTGTGCAGATGAAGAACAGCTCGTCCCAGATGCCCACCGCGCCGACGCCGACGAACAGCCGGGCGATGAGATCGGCCGTGTCCACGACCGGCCAGTTGTGGTAGACGCCGCTGGTGATGAAGTAGAACGGCAGGATCAGCCACCCGAGCACAAGCACCCCGATCAGCCACACCCACTGCCATGGCGCCCAGCGCCTGCCGGTGCGCCAGGGGAACGAGATCGCCCGGTCGCGGAACGCGAAGCGCGACAGCAGGTACGGCGCGAGCACCGCTCCCCCGAGCGCGAGCGTGAAGCGCAGCATCGAGAGGTCGTCGAGCTGCGCCTCGAGTGAGATAGCGTGCACGATCAGCATCCCGATCGCGATCAGCGCCAGATCGCGAGTCAGCGACGGGACGCGTCGCTCGCGGATCACCCGGTCGGGTCGGTGTCCGACCGACACGGCGATCGAGCGCGGAGACCTGCGTTCGATCAGCGCGGCGGTCCCGAGGCCGAAGATGATGAGAAGCCACCCGGCCCAGGTCCAGCCGAGCACGAAGAAGGCGGGCGCGGCAGCGCACACCAGCGCCGCCGGAGGGATGCTGCGCCAGGCGGTCTTCGTCACACCCGCGGCACCCGGCGGTAGGTGAGGTCGCGGATCTCGCGTCCTTTGGCGATGCCCTTGCGCTCGAAGGCGGTCATCACGCGGCCGTCGAAGCGCGCGGCCCACTCGCCGTCGAAGGCGCGCTCGAACTCGGGCGCCTCGTCGAGCACCTCGCGCATCTGCAGCGCGTAGTCCTCCCAGTCGGTCGCGAGGCGAAGCAGGCCCCCCGCGGCGATCGCGCGCGCTGCGGCCGCTGGGAAGCCGGGACGGATGAGGCGCCGCTTGGTGTGGCGCTTCTTATGCCACGGGTCGGAGAAGAAGATCCACACCTCCGACGCCGATCCCTCGGGCAGATACGTCGAGAGCACCTCGGGAGCATTCGCCTCGACCAGACGCAGGTTGCGAACGTCGGCGGCCGCGGCGTCGAGCATGGTGCGCGCCAGCCCCGCCCGGAACACCTCGACCGCCAGGAAGTCGGCGTCGGGCGCGGCGGATGCGGCGGCGACGATCGCGTGGCCCTGGCCGGAGCCGATCTCGACGATCAGCGGCGCCTCGCGCCCGTACTCGGCCGCGACATCGAGCCGCGCATCCGGATGCACCGAGGTGAAGGCGACGTCGCGGGGGACGTCCAGCAGATAGAACGTCGCGTGCTGCTCGAATGCCCGTTCCTGCGCCTCCGACATGCGGCCGCTGCGGCGCACGAACGAGACCGGCTCATCGCGGAAGGTGCGTGGTTCAGGCATCCCTCCAGGATACCGGCGCGCGTCAGCGGCCGTCGTGGACGGAATGCCCCGCGAACGGCCGGTCACCGCGCGGGCTCCGTGACGAAGTCGATCAGCTCCTCGACCCGGCCCAGCAGGGCGGGTTCGAGGTCGCGGTAGGTCGTGACGCGAGAGAGGATCCGCTTCCAGGCGTGGGCGATGTCGGTCTGGTCGTCGGCCGGCCAGCCGAAGGCGCGGCAGATGCCCGTCTTCCAATCCGTGCCGCGCGGGATCTCCGGCCATGCTCGAATGCCCATCGCCGCAGGGGTCACGCACTGCCACACATCGATGTAGGGGTGCCCGACGATCTTCAGGTGCCGGCCGTGCGGACCGCGCATGATCTGATCCACGATGCGGGTCTCCTTCGAGCCGGCCACCAGGTGATCGACCAGCACACCGTAGCGGCGGGTGGCCGATGGCGGCGACTCCGCGAGCAGCTCATCGAGCAGATCGAGACCCTTCAGGTACTCGACGACGACGCCCTCCACGCGCAGGTCCGCTCCCCAGACCTTCTCCACGAGCTCGGCATCGTGCCGCCCCTCGACGAGAATGCGGCTCGGCAGCGCCACTCGCGCCCGGTCGTCGGCTACGGCGAACGACCCGGATGCCGTGCGGCGGGGTCCTGTCCGCTTCGCGACGGGCACGACGAGCTTCACCGGCTTGCCGTCGATCATGAATCCGCCGCCGAGCGGGAAGCTGCGCCGACGGCCCTTCCAGTCCTCGAGCTCGACCATGCCCGCCTCGATCCGGGTGACCGCACCGCAGTACCCGTCCTGCGCGACCTCGACGACGAGATCCCTCTCTGCCGCGACCTCGGTCGTCTTGGCGAAACCGCGCTGCCGCCAGCCGTCGGCGAGCACGTCGGAGCCGTACATGTCGTCCATGCCTCCCAGCGTATGCGTCTGCGCTGAGGGCGAACGGCGAACCCGCCGTGGGTGCTGTCGCCGGTCGGGCCCAGTGCATAGACTCGTGCCATGGTGCACGCCTGCCGGCCGGAGGGAACACGATGAGGAATCGGTGGCGGACTGCGACCGCGGTCCTGCTCGGTGTTCTGATGGGCGCGCTCTCGCTGAGCATGGCGTCCGCGACCGATCCCGGTGAGCTCGACGGGCAGATCACCGACCGCAGCGGTGTGATCTCCGCCTCCGATCGGGCGGATGCCGAGGCGACCCTCGACAGGCTGCGCGAAGAGGCGGGCATCGACCTCTTCTTCGTCATGGTGCCGCAGTACACGTCGCCGGCCGATCCTGCCGCGTGGACGACGCAGACGGCGCAGGGCAACGGGTTCAGCGACACCCAGTACCTCATCTCGGTCTCGACCGAGGGTCGCAATTACACGATGTACCGCCCGGACCGGGGCGAGATGAGCGTCGAGCAGCGCGACGAGATCCTCGCCGCCATGCGACCGGATCTGTCGGAGAGCGACTTCAGCCGCGCCGTGGTCGCGGGCGCGGACCGGGCGTACGACATCTACGTGCTCGAGCCGCAGCGAGCGGCAGAGCAGCAGCAGCGCGCTGCGGAGATCGCCGCACGCACAGCGATCATCGTCGGCATCGTCGTCGTGGTCGTCGTCGTGATCGTCGTGATCGTGCTGCTCGTGCGCCGTGCCCGCAGGCGGGCGGCGCAGCAGGCCGTGCGGCAGGCGCAGCTGGCCGAGCTCGGCAGGCAGGCGAACATCGCGCTGGTGCGCACCGACGACCTCGTGCGCACCAGCGAACAGGAGATGGAGTACGCGCGTGCGCAGTTCGGCGACGAGGTGATCGGCCCGTTCGTGACGGCCCTGCAGACCTCGCGCACCAACCTCGACCAGGCGTTCTCGCTGCAGCAGAAGCTCGACGACGAGGTTCCCGACACCGACGAGCAGCGCATCGAGTGGAACCAGCGCATCCTGCAGCTGTGCTCGGACTCGACGCAGGTGCTCGAAGAGCGCAAGGCCGAGTTCGACGAGCTGCGCGAGCTCGAGCAGAACGCCCCCGCCGCGCTCGAGAACGTGCGCCGTCTGCGCGCCGCCGCCGGCGCCGAGATCGAGCGGGCCGATCGCATCCTCGACGACCTCGCCGCCGTCTATGCGCCCTCAGCGATCTCCCCTGTGGTCGGCAACACCGCCGAAGCCCGCTCTCGCATGACATTCACCGACGAGCGCATTCGGGAGGCCGATGCGCTGATCGCCGAGGGCGAGACCGGCGACGCCGCCGTCGCCGTCCGCGCGGCGGAGGGCGCCGTGCAGCAGGCCACTCAGCTCGAGGACGCGGTCGAGAAGCTGCAGAGCGATCTGCAGGCCGCCGACGAACGAGCCGCCGCGCTCATCTCCGAGCTGAACGCCGATGTGCAGACGGCCCGTTCCCTCCCCGACTCGCAGGGCGGCATCGCTCAGGCGGTGGCGGCCACGCTGCAGGGCATCCAGCGCGCTCAGGCGATGCTCGGACCCTCCGGGCGGGAGCCTCTCGACGCCCTTCGGCTTCTGGAAGCCGCCAACACGTCGATCGACGCCGTCATCCAGCACGGCCGCGACGAGCAAGCCAGGATCGCACGCGCACTCAGCATGCTCGCCGATGCGGTGCGCCGCGCCGAGATGCAGATCTCCACTGCGGAGAGCTACATCCTCAACCGCCGTGGTTCGATCGCATCGACCGCGCGCACCCGTCTCGCCGAAGCACGGGCGACGCTCGAGCAGGCTCAATCACTCGCTCAGACCGACCCGGTCGCGGCGCTCTCGCTCGCCCAGCGGGCGGACGCCCTGGCGTCGGAGGCCATCCGGATCGCACAGAGCGACTACTCCGGGTTCAGCGGCGGCGGCGGTCGCGGCGGTGACACCCTCGGCGCTCTGCTCGGCGGCATCCTCATCGGCCAGGCCACCGGCGGTCATCACGGCGGCGGCTGGGGCGGCGGCTGGGGCTCCGGCGGAGGCGGCTGGAGCGGCGGCGGCAGCAGCGGCGGCGGAGGCTTCTTCGGCGGCGGAGGCGGCGGAGGCTTCTCGGTCGGCGGCTTCGGCGGCAGCTCCGGCAGCAGCGGAGGCGGAGGCGCGTTCTGACGTCGACGCCGGGCCTATCACGATCTGACACGACCATCGACCACGACAACCTGAGAACAGCAAAGGAATGAACATGGCCAAGGAATCCATCTTCGGGCGCATCTCGACCCTCGTCCGCGCGAACATCAACTCGCTCCTCGACCAGGCCGAGGATCCGCAGAAGATGATCGACCAGCTCGTCCGCGATTACACCAACAACATCGCCGACGCGGAGTCGGCGATCGCCGAGACCATCGGCAATCTGCGCCTGCTCGAGCGCGACCACGAAGAGGACGTCCGCGCCGCACGCGAGTGGGGCAACAAGGCACTCGCCGCCAGCCGCAAGGCAGACGAGCTGCGCTCGGCCGGCAACACGACCGACGCCGACAAGTTCGACAGCCTCGCCAAGATCGCCCTGCAGCGTCAGATCGGCGAAGAGCGCGAGGCACAGGCGGCCGAGCCGCAGATCGCGGCGCAGACCGAGATCGTCGAGAAGCTCAAGGGCGGGCTGAACGGCATGAAGGAGAAGCTCGGCCAGCTCAAGACGAAGCGCAGCGAGCTGCTCGCCCGGGCGAAGGTCGCCGAGGCGCAGACCAAGGTGCAGGATGCCATCGGCTCGATCAACGTGCTCGACCCGACCAGCGAGCTCGGTCGTTTCGAAGACAAGATCCGCCGTCAGGAGGCCCTCGCCCAGGGCAAGGCCGAGATCGCGGCCTCCTCGCTCGACGCGCAGTTCGAGAGCCTCGAGGACCTCGGCGAGCTGACCGAGGTCGAGGCCCGCCTCGCCGAGCTCAAGTCCGGCGGCACCTCGCGTGCCGCCCTCGAAGCAGAGTGATTCCGAGGGGTGGATGCCGTGCGCGGCATCCACCCCTCCTTCTCCCCCCGGAGAGACCATGACCCGTTTCCTGATCGTGCCTCAGTGGCAGGGCTCGCCGTCGGCCCGCGCCATGCTGCTCACCGACGGCGCCGCCGCGATCGCCGGCGATCTGCCGCGCCGTGATACGACGATGCTCGACGTGCCGCTGGAGGCCGGCGACTCTCTCGGCACCGGCATCCGGCGGCTGAGCGCTCTGCTGCGCACTCGTGAACTCGTCACCGAGCGCATCGCCGGCACGAGCGAGCCGACCGTGGTGGTCGGCGGCGACTGCAGCGTGAGCGTCTTCGCCCTCTCGGCGATCGACACCTCGGAGCTCGCCGTGCTCTGGTGCGACGCGCACCCCGACCTGAACGACGCGTCCACCTCGCCGTCCGGAGCGTTCGCCGGGATGGCGCTGCGCGCGGTGATGGGCGAGGGCGAGCCGCAGCTCGCCCTGTCACCCGGGGTGCCCGCCGAGCGGATCGTTCTGCTGGGCTCGCGCTCCATAGACGACACCGAACGGGATGCCCTGGAGCGGGTCAGCGTGCTCTCCTCCGACAGCCTGGCAGATGCCAGCGCCGTGGCCGCAGCGGTGCGTGCGACGGGTGCGAGTCGGGTGTGGGTGCACATCGACGTCGACGTGCTCGATCCTGCGGAGTTCGAGGGCGTCTCCGAAGCCGCGCCCTTCGGGGTGAGCGCGACTGATCTCGCCGCCGCGCTGAGGCGCCTTCGCGAGGAGGTGCCGCTGGCCGGCGCGACCATCGCCGGTTTCGCGCCCCGCAGCCCGGCGGATGCCGTGCTCGACCTCGGCGCGATTCTTCGTCTGATCGGCGCCGTGGCATGACGGCCGAGTGGCGGGCCCACGCAGCGCGCGCGCTCGCGCGCGGACGCCGCGTCGACAGGATCCTGCCTTCGGTGCTGCTCGACTCGCCGATCAGCAGCCTGGGCTATGCCTGGGGCACCGCCGTCGGCTGGGTATGGGGTTCGCTGTGGAGCACGGGGAGAGTGCAGCATCGAGAAGGACTCTGGGTCTTCCAGGGGCTGCCCGCGTGGGCATTCGCGCGCGGTGGAGTCTGCGTGGGCGGATGCTTCCTCACCGGCGACCGTGGTCCGTCAGACGCCGTGCTCAGGCACGAAGCCGTCCACAAGCGCCAGTGGCGCCGATACGGGTTCCTGATGCCCGTGCTGTATCTGCTCGCGGGACGGGATCCGCTTCGCAACTGGTTCGAGGTCGAAGCGGGCTTGGAGGACGGCGGTTACGTGCCGCGGTCGCGGCGAGTCGGTCAGTCGGACGTGAGACCGTAACGGGACGGAGCGTGGATCGCCTCCGCCGGCACGGTTCCCGCATTCGTCAGGTGGTCGACGATGTCGGCGGTGCTCAGCCAGCCGCCGAGCAGAATGACCTCGGTGCCCAGGCCGGCGCCGGATTCGTCGCAGAGCATCTCGTCCGCCCAGGCGATCGCGGCCCGGCTGAGCGCCGCCCCCGTCGCGCGCGGCTGCAGGCCCCGACGCGAGCGGGGCAGCCAGGTCACGGTCATCCGCGGCGGCGCCGAGATGATGCCGATGTCGCCGGCATCGGGCACCTCGATGAAGACGCGGCCGACGGCGCACATGGGCAGCGTGGCGAGGGCGAGCTCGAGATCGGCGAGCGAGTGCTCGTCAGCCGTGATCAGGTGCTGCACCTGCGGTCGGCGGGACGCTCGGCGTGCGGCGCGGCCGGCTGCGTACGTCTGAGTGGTGCCCATGATGACTTCACTCTACCACCTATGTAGGGTTGCCTAACCTCATTCGACCGCGCACCGACGGGCGCGATCAGACGAGCAGTGCCTCCGCCAGCGCATGGAGCTCGGCGTCGGCCATCCCGGCGTCGCGCAGGAACGCGGCCACCGATCCATAGCGGTCGTCGATGTCGGCCAGAAGCGACGCCATCACGGGAGCGGGTGACTCGGTCGCAAGCTGCACGGCGTTCGTGGCGTCGGGCAGGTGCGCGCGCAGGTACTGCACGATCGCGCGGTTCCGCTCCGGCGGCAGCTGCGACGCGGTGAGCGCGTAGTCGGCGACCACGGCATCCCGATCTGCCCCGACCGCACTGAGCGCGAGAGCAACCGTGACACCGGTGCGGTCCTTCCCCACCGTGCAGTGCACGAGTGTCGGCTCGCCTGCCGCGATGATGCGAACCGCGTCCACCAGCCTCGGTGCGGACTCGTCCACGAGATGACGATACATCGCGGTCAGATCCATATTGAGCGTGAAGAACGAGCCGACCGATCCGAGGAACAGCGGGATCCGCGTGATCGGGACGCCGCTGAGAGCGGACGGCTCCCGCTCCACCTCGGCGTCGTCTCGGAGATCGACCACGTGCCGCACGCGGTCGGCGAGCAGCGCACCACCCTCGGGCGTGAGGTCTGCGAGGTGACCGGAGCGCAGCAGCACTCCGGAGCGCACCCGCGCGGAGCCGGCGCGGATGCCTCCGACGTCACGGAGATTCGCGACACCGCCGACGCTGAGCACACTCATGCTCGCACTCGGATCAGACGCGGGGACATGCCTCCACCCTACGCGCCATAGGGCGCGTCAAACGAAACACCTGAAATGCAGATAGACAAGCCTCGAGGAGAATATCTGAGCAATATACGAAGTATGGCACGCAAAAGTCGTGCAGACTGATCCCGCATTTCTCGCTGCACCCGCCGCAAGAGCAGAATATGGCCGTGGTTGAAGACATCAGCGAGTTCGGCTACCTGCCCCAGCAGGCGCAGGCCCTGGGCACCGACCTGCCCCGCGCCGAGCGTATCGCCATAACCCTCCCCGACAGTCGCGCGCTCAGCGCGCTGCGCTTCGGCGACGGCGACCCCGAGGTGACGCTGCTGCACGGTGCCGGTCTCAACGCCCACACGTGGGACGTTGTCGCGCTGCTGCTCGGCCGTCCGGCCATCGCGATCGATCTCGCCGGTCACGGTGATTCCTCTTGGCGCGACGACCTGGACTACTCCCCCGCCGTGCTCGCCGCCGACGTCGCGCGCGCTCTCGCGACCTGGGCGCCGCGCCCGCAGATCCTCGTCGGCCACTCCCTCGGCGGGCTCACGGCACAGATCGTCGCGTCCGAGCATCCGGAACTGGTTCGCGAGCTGATTCTGGTCGACATCGTGCCCGGCCTCGACACCGACGCGGCTCCGTCGGTGCTGCGCGAGTTCTACGCGGTCACCGACTTCGCCTCGCCCGATGAGGCGGTCGACCGCGCACAGGCGTTCGGCTTCGGCGGGAGTCGAGCCGACACCGAGCGCGGCGTCTTCTTCAACACGCGCGTGCGCGACGACGGCCGCGTCGAATGGAAGCACCACTTCGCGCACATCATCGCGTCGGCCTTCGACTCGCTGAAGACGGAGCGCACCGCGCCAGGGGCCGCACCGTGGGCGCAGCTCAGCGCCATGGACGCCCCGGTCACGCTGGTGCGCGGTGAGCGCGGCTTCCTGCAGGATGCCGACGTCGCCGCGTTCACCGAGCACCTTCCCACCGCCGCTGTCATCACCGTCGACGCCGGACACAACGTCCAGGAGACGGCCCCCGACTCCCTCGCCGCCATCGTGACCGGCGCGCTGACCCGCGGGACGCGCTGATCGCGCGCCGCACCCCTTCGAGAGGACGACCCTTGTCTGCTTCCCCCGCCCGGCGCTCCGCCGGATTCGCCGCCCTCGGCCTGCTCGCCGCCGGCGCGATCGCGCTCAGCGCCTGCGCCCCGGCCGCCGAGCCCACGCCGACGGCGTCCGCTGCGGTCGACCCCGATGCGACCCTCACCGTCGGACTCGTCCTCGAGCCCACCAATCTCGACATCCGGCACACCAGCGGCGCCGCTCTCGAACAGGTGCTGGTCGACAACATCTACGAGGGGCTCGTCACCCGCACGCAGGACAACGGGATCGAAGAGCGTCTGGCGAGTGCGTACGAGGTGTCGGCGGACGGACTGACCTACGAGTTCACGCTCAATGAGGGCGTCACCTTCCACGACGGCACTCCGCTCACGTCGGCCGATGTCGTCGCCTCGTACGAGACCGTCAGGACGGATGCCAGTGTGCAGGGCAACGCGGAGTTCGCCGGCGTCACCTCGATCGCAGCTCCCGACCCCCAGACGGTGACGATCACCCTCACTCAGCCCGACCAGAACTTCCTCTTCACCCTCACCGGGCCCGCCGGACTGGTGTTCAAGAACGGTGACACCACCGACCTGAAGACCGATGAGAACGGCACGGGCCCGTTCGTGCTCGATCGCTGGGCGAAGGGCAGCGCCATCACCTTCGACAGGTACGACGAGTACTGGGGAGAGAAGGCCACGATCGGAGAGGTGGTGTTCGAGTACATCCCCGACTTCACCGCCGGAGTGAACGCGGCGCTCGACGGCACGCTCGACGTGCTCACCGCCGTCGACCCGAACCTCGTCTCCCAGCTCGAGGACACCGGCGACTTCACCATCACGAGCGGCCGCACCACCGACAAGGCGACCCTCGCCTTCAACAACCGAAAGGCCCCCCTCGACGACGTCCGGGTGCGCGAGGCACTGCGTCTCGCCGTCGACCACGAGGCGCTCGTCGAGGCGATCGGCGCCGGCCAGACGCTGTACGGTCCGATTCCCGAGCTCGACCCCGGTCACGAGGATCTCAGCGACGTCGCGCCCTACGACCCGGCGAAGGCGAAGAAGCTGCTGAAGGAGGCCGGTCACGAAGAGCTGGATCTCACCCTCACCATCCCGTCGTTCTACGGCACGACCGCGGCTCAGGTGCTGGTGTCGGACTACGCCAAGGTGGGCGTCTCACTCGAGGTCAAGCGCGTGGAGTTCCCCACCTGGCTCGACGACGTCTACACGAACCACGACTACGAGCTCAGCTTCGTGCTGCACGTCGAACCGCGCGATTTCGTGAACTTCGCCAATCCCGACTACTACTTCGGCTACGACAACGCCGAGGTGCAGAAGCTGTACGCCCAGTCGCAGACCGAGATCGACCCGAAGAAGTCGGCCGACCTGCTGAAGAAGGCCGCACGCATCGTCTCCGAGGATCACGCGGCGGACTGGCTGTACAACGGCGCCACGCTCACCGCGCACACCGCGGCGGTCGCCGGCTTCCCGACCGACTCGATCAACTCGCGCATCGATCTCGCCGGCGTGACGAAGTCCGCGGAGTGATCCGCTACGCGCTCACACGGGGAGCCCTGCTGGTCGCAGGGCTCCTCGTGTCGAGCGCGATCATCTTCCTGACGCTGCGGGTGTTCCCCGGGGACGTCGCGCAGCTCATCGCCGGCACTCAGGCCGACCCGCAGACGGTCGCGGCGCTGCGCGAATCGCTGGGCCTGAACAAGCCGCTGCTCGCGCAGTACACCGACTGGATCGGCGGCATCCTGCGCGGCGATCTGGGCACCTCCCAGCTCAGCGGCGCCTCGGTGGGCTCCGAGCTGGTCGAGAAGTCGCGAGTCACGGTTCCCCTCGGGCTGATGGCGCTCGTCATCGCCCTGCTCATCGCGGTGCCGTTCGGGGTGGCATCCGCCCTGCTGCGCGGCCGCGCCGGTGGCACCGCCCTGAGCCTCGGCGCACAGGCCCTGGCCGCGGTCCCCGTGATCTGGGCCGGGATGATGCTGGTCGTCGTCTTCGCCCACTGGCTGGGCTGGCTGCCGGCGCAGGGCTTCCCCCGCGCGGGGTGGACCACTCCTGCCAAGGCGCTCGAGTCGCTGCTGCTTCCCGCGCTGACCATCGGCATCGTCGAGGGCGCCATGCTGATGCGCTTCGTCCGCAGCGCCACGCTGCAGGCCGCCGGCCAGGACTTCGTGCGCACCGCGGCCGCGAAGGGCCTCACACGGCGCCAGGCGCTCATTCGTCACGGCATCCCTGCCGTGGGGCTCTCGATCGTCACGGTGCTCGGCGTGCAGGTCGCCGGCATCGTGGTGGGCTCGGTCGTCATCGAGCAGCTGTTCACCCTTCCCGGCATCGGGCGGATGCTGGTCGCCGACGTCGGCACGCGCGATCTGATCAAGGTGCAGAGCGAGCTTCTCGTGCTCACCGGATTCGTGCTGATCATCGGCTTCATCGTCGACCTCGTGCACCACGCCGTCGACCCCAGGCAGAGAGCGGAGGAGAGCTGATGCCCCGCTGGCTGCGCACGCTGCTGTCATCGTGGACGGGCCGGTTCGCCGCGCTCGTCGTGGTCGTGATCGCGCTGACCGCCCTCGTGTCCGTGTTCTGGACCCCGTTCGATCCGATGCTCTCCGACGTGCGCGGGCGCTGGGCGGCGCCAGGCTGGCCGCATCTGCTCGGCACCGACGGCACCGGACGCGACATCCTCAGCCTGATCATGGCCGGTGCCCGCACCACGGCCTTCGTCGCCGTCGGGGCGGGCATCGTGGCGACGCTCGTCGGCGTCTCTCTGGCCGCCCTCGGCGCCTTGACCGCGAGATGGGTGCGCGAGAGCGTCGCCGTGCTGGTCGACATCCTCATCGCGTTCCCCGTGCTGATGATCGCCATGATGATCTCCGCCGTCTGGGGCGGATCGCTGTGGGTCGTCGTCTTCGCCGTGGGCATCGGCTTCGGGGTGAGCATCGCCCGGGTCACGCGCCCCGAGCTGCGCCGTGTGCAGCAGAGCGACTTCGTGCTGGCGGGACGGGCATCCGGGCTCACCGCCGGCCAGAACCTCGCGCGCCATCTGCTGCCGAACATCGCCCCGGTGTTCATCGTGCAGCTGTCGTGGTCTATGGCCGTCGCGGTGCTCGCCGAGGCCGGGCTCTCGTACCTCGGCTTCGGCGCATCGCTCACCGAGGCGTCGTGGGGCACGCTGCTGGCCGATCTGCAGCGCTACATCGGCGTGCATCCGCTCACCGTCGTCTGGCCGGGCATCGCCATTACGCTCACCGTGCTCGGGCTCAACCTGCTCGGCGACGCGCTGCGCGAGGCCACCGACCCCACGCTGTCGCGCCGCTCCGCGCAGGTGCACGTCCCGGAGGTGGTCGCATGACCCTCGAGGTCGAATCGCTGATCGTCGAGATCGACGGCGCACGCGTGGTCGACGGCGTGACGTTCACGGTGCAGGACGGTCAGCGAGTGGGCCTGATCGGCGAATCCGGATCCGGCAAGTCGATGACCGCGCTGGCGATCCTCGGGCTGCTGCCCGAGGGGGCAGAGGTCGGCGGCAGCATCCGCTGGGACGGCACCGAACTGGTCGGCATGCCAGACCGCGACCTCGCCCGCCTGCGCGGCGATCAGATCGGCATGGTCTTCCAGGAGCCGCGCACCGCCCTCAATCCCATCCGCACCGTGGGCAGGCAGATCGCCGAATCCGTCCGCATCCACGAGCGGATCGGCAGGCGCGAGGCGCGCGAGCGCGCCATCGTCGAGGCGGCCCGCGTGCAGCTGCCCGATCCGGCATCCGTCGTCGACCGGTACCCGCACCAGCTGTCCGGCGGTCAGCGCCAGCGCGTCGCCATCGCGATGGCGCTCGCGTGCCGGCCGCGGCTGCTCATCGCCGACGAGCCCACCACCGCTCTGGACGTGACCATCCAGGCGGAGGTGCTCAAGCTGCTGCTCGGACTCGTGACCGACGAGGGGATGTCGCTGGTGTTCATCACGCACGATCTCGCCGTGCTCTCCCAGGTCGCGACCCATGCGGTCGTCCTCGAGCACGGCCGGGTCGTCGAGCAGGCGCCCATCTCGACGCTGCTCGGCTCGCCGGCTTCACCGGTGACGCGCGCGCTGCTGCGCGACGCGACGGCGACGCTGTGGCGGGCGGATGCCCGCAGCGAGGAGACGGGATCATGAGCGCGCCCGCCGGGCCCGCCGAGCGCGGACTCATCGTCGCCGAGGCCCTGAGCCGCAGCTTCGCCGTGAGACGTCGCACGATGTTCGACCGACCGCGCACGAGCGTCGCGCTGCACCCGACCGACCTCGAGGTCGCCGAAGGCGAGTCGCTCGGTCTGATCGGCGAATCCGGATCGGGCAAGTCGACGCTGGTGCGGCTGCTGCTCGGACTCGACCGGCCCACCGGCGGCCGGGTGCGCGTCGCCGGCCGCGAGGTGGACGCCTCGGCGAGCGCCAGGTCGCTGCACTGGCTGCGCCGGGAGACCGGGCTGGTCTTCCAGGATCCGTACGCATCGCTCGACCCGCGCATGAGCGTCGGCCGGATCGTCGCCGAGCCGCTGTGGGCCCTCGACGTTCCCGGTGACCATCGTGCACGGGTGCGGGAGGTGCTCGCGCAGGTGGGTCTCGACGCCGAGATGGCCGACCGGCATCCGCACGAATTCTCGGGTGGACAGCGGCAGCGCATCGCGCTGGCTCGCGCGATCGTGCACCGCCCGCGCATCCTCGTCGGCGACGAGCCGATGTCGGCGCTCGACGTCACGGTGCGCGCGCAGATCCTCGCCCTGCTGGCCCGGCTGCGCGATGAGGAGGGGCTGACGATGATCACCGTGTCGCACGACATCGGCCTCGTGCAGCACCTCAGCGACACCGTCGCGGTGATGAAGGACGGCCGCATCGTGGAACGCGGGACCGTGGCGACGGTGCTGCAGCATCCCGCCGAGGAGTACACGAAGCGCCTGCTCGCCGCGGTGCCGGTCATCCCCTCGCCCTGACGGACGGCGATGCGGGCGGTGGCGAGAGCTACAGCGCCTTCTGCAGGAA
This sequence comes from Microbacterium sp. nov. GSS16, assembly GCF_028198145.1. NCBI lineage: Bacteria > Bacillati > Actinomycetota > Actinomycetes > Micrococcales > Microbacteriaceae > Microbacterium > Microbacterium sp. nov. GSS16. The sequence continues at coordinate 2,641,827 of NZ_CP116338.1, forward strand.
GTGCACGCCCAGGATGCGGCCGAACTTCTCCCCCACCTCGGTGAGCCGGCCGGCGTCGACGAAGCCCGCCTTGCGGTGCAGCGCGATCGATGCGTCGGCGCCGTGATCGGCGATCACGGCGATGACCTGGCGAAGACCGGCATCCCGGCATCGGTCGACGAAGACGGCCAGCAGCGCCCAGCCCACGCCCCGGCCGGCCGCCGAGGGGGCGAGGTAGATCGAGTTCTCGATCGTGAACCGGTACGCCGACTTCGCCGACCAGGGCACGCCGAGCGCATACCCCAGCAGCTCGCCGGACTGCGTCTCGGCGACCAGGAACGGGATGCCCGCCTCGGCGATCCGAGTCACCTTGCCCGCCCAGTCGTCGAGAGTCGATTCGACCTCGTCGAAGGTCACGGTCGAGGTTCGCACATAGTGGTTGTAGATGTCGCGGATCGCCGGCAGATCGGCATCCGTCACCGGACGCACCCGCAGCTCGCTCACGCCTCCCCCGCCACGCGCCAGTCGACCGGATCGGCGCCCATCGATTCGAGCAGGGCGTTCGCGCGCGAGAACGGCCGGGAGCCGAAGAAGCCGCGGCTCGCCGAGAGCGGCGAGGGATGCGCGGACTCGATCGTGGGGGTATGCCCGAGCAGGGGCTTCAGCGCTGCGGCGTCCTTCCCCCACAGCACCGCGACCAGCGGCAGCTCACGCGCGACGAGCGTGCTGATCGCCAGCTCGGTCACCTTCTCCCATCCCCACCCGCGGTGCGATGCCGGGGCGCCGGGGCGAACCGTGAGCACCCGATTCAGCAGCAGCACTCCCTGCTCGCTCCACGCGGTCAGGTCGCCGTGCGGCGCCGGAGCGATGCCCAGATCGCTGTGGCGCTCCCGGTAGATGTTCCCGAGACTGCGCGGCAGCGGGCGAACGTCACGATCGACGGCGAAAGACAGACCGATCGGGTGACCCGGCGTGGGATACGGGTCCTGCCCGGTGATCAGAACCCGAACATCGGCCAGCGGACGCTGGAAGGCCCGCAGCACGTTCGCACCCGCAGGAAGATAGCCGTGACCGGCGGCCTGCTCGGCTCGCAGCCGGTCGCCCAGCTCGGTGATCAGCGGCTGCACGGGCGCGAGCGCCTGCGCCCAGCCTGGGTCGATCTCGCCGTCCTCGGCGAGATCGACGAGCGTGCGTCGCATCAGTCGTCCGTGCGCACGTGCAGCGCGCCGCGTGCCAGCAGGTGCTGTGCGGCCTGGGCCAGCGGGCGCATGGTGACCAGATCGAGGTTCACGCGACGAGGTGCGTTCAGCGCATAGGCGATGAGCTCTGCCACATCGTCCGCGAGCAGCGGCTCGGCGACGCCGTCGTACACCGACTCGGCTGCGACCGCATCGCCGCCGAGACGGTTGAGCGCGAACTCCTCGGTGTGCACCATGCCCGGCGCCACCTCGACGACACGGATCGGCTCGCCGTGCAGCTCCTGGCGAAGCACCTTCACGAGCATCGCCTCGGCGGCCTTGGCTGCGTTGTATCCGCCGCCACCCGGGTACCCGGCCTGCGCCGCGGTCGAGGTGACGAACACCGTGTCCGCATGGCCGTCCGCGGCAGCGGCGCGGCGCAGCAGCGGGAGCAGGCCCGCGACGAGCCGCTGCGTGGCGAGGACGTTCGCGTCGTACATCCACTGCCAGTCGTCGATCGACCCCTGCTCGATGCTGTCGGTGCCGCGCGCGCCGCCGGCCACCTGCACCAGCGCGTGCACGGGCCCGGTGCGCTCGAGCTCGGCGACGAGCGCGGCGACGGCGTCCGAGTCGGTGAGATCGCATGCGACGGTCGACGCCCCGGTCTCGGATGTCAGCTGCGCGAGCCTGTTCTGCCGCCGCGCGACGCCCACCACCTCCCAGCCCTGAGCGCGCAGCACGCGCACGGTCGCCTCTCCGATACCCGAGCTCGCTCCGGTCACCACGGCACGTCTGATCACCATGGTCTCCACCGTATGCGGAACTCGGCCCTTATCCGATCATCGCGCTGTGTTACGTAACATTTCCCGGCGGTTGTCGCCCGCCGCGCGGGTTCGTAGTGTCGCTTGCAGGCATCCAGCCGACCGACCCCACGACCCGAACCTGGGAGCACGTCATGACCGCAGCCGAGAACTGGCGCTTCGAGACCAAGCAGATCCACTCGGGCGCCGCGCCCGACCCGGTCACCAAGGCCCGCGCCACGCCGATCTACCAGACCACCTCGTACGTGTTCGACAACGCCGACCATGCCGCGAACCTGTTCGCGCTGGCCGAGTTCGGCAACATCTACACCCGCATCCAGAACCCCACGCAGGACGTGCTCGAACAGCGCCTCGCCGCTCTCGAGGGCGGCACCGGAGCCCTCGTGCTTTCCAGCGGCCAGGCGGCCTCCACCTTCGCGATCCTGAACATCGCCCAGGCGGGCGACCACTTCGTGGCATCCAGCGCGATCTACGGCGGCACCTACAACCTCTTCAAGTACACCCTCGCCAAGCTCGGCGTCGAGGTGACCTTCGTCGAGAATCAGGACGACCTCGACGAGTGGCGCGCAGCCGTGCGCCCGAACACGAAGCTGTTCTTCGCCGAGACGATCGGCAACCCGAAGATCAACGTGCTCGACATTCGGGGCGTCGTCGACGTGGCCCACGAGAACGACGTGCCGCTGATCGTCGACAACACCATCGCGACGCCGTACCTCATCCGCCCCTTCGAGCACGGCGCCGACATCGTCACGCACTCGGTCACGAAATTCCTCGGCGGTCACGGCACCACCATCGGCGGCGCGATCATCGACGGCGGCACTTTCGCGTGGTCGCAGCACGTCGACAAGTTCCCCGGACTCACCGAGCCCGACCCCTCGTACCACGGCGCGTCGTACACGACCGCAGTCGGCGACGGACTCGCGTACATCATCAAGGCCCGCGTGCAGCTGCTGCGCGACCTCGGCTCTGCCATCTCGCCGCAGAGCGCGTGGAACCTCATCCAGGGCATCGAGACGCTGTCGCTGCGCATCGAGCGCCACGTGCAGAACGCGCAGGAGATCGCCGAGTGGCTCGAGAACCACGACGACGTCGCTTCGGTGAACTACTCGGGTCTGCCGTCGTCGCCCTGGTACGCCAAGGCCAACGAGTACGCCCCGAAGGGCGTCGGCGCGGTGCTGTCGTTCGAGCTGAAGGGCGGCGTGGAAGCCGGCCGTGAGTTCGTGAACAGCCTGAGCCTGTTCAGCCACCTCGCCAACATCGGCGACGTGCGCTCGCTCGTCATCCACCCCGCGTCGACCACGCACTCACAGCTCTCGCCCGAGCAGCAGCTCTCGGCGGGCGTCACGCCCGGCCTCGTGCGCCTCTCGGTCGGCATCGAGAACATCGACGACCTCAAGGCCGACCTCGACAGCGCGCTGGCTGCCGCCCGCCGCGTCGCCGAGGCCGCCCGCGCCTGACCTCCTCCACTCCCGCGGATGCCCCGGACCGGACGGTCCGGGGCATCCGTGCGTTCCAGGCCGGCGGCCCTCCGTCGGCGCCCCGCCCCGCGGGAGAGCTGCGCGGGAGCCACATGCCTGTTCCCGCGGCCCCACAACCGACATCCGGCTCCCCCACACGCCCGGCGGCAGCCATCCGCCGAGCCGCCGATCCTGCGCGGGAGCCACATGCCTGTTCCCGCGGCCCCACAACCGACATCCGGCTCCCCCACACACACCCGACGGCAGCACCGGCCAACTGCCGGTCGGGGCCACTTGCCCCGTCAGGCCGTGGCGATCTCCAGTCGCGCCGCTCGGGCACGCGTCAACCGCCCGAGGAACGCGGATGGGTCGGTCAGATCGGACTCGGTCAGCCGGATCACGATCCACCCGAGATCCTCGAGCCGACGTTGGCGACGGATATCGGCACGCCATTGCTCTTTCTCCGTGCGGTGCCCGTCGCCCTCGTACTCGATCGCGATCTTGAGCTCGGGGTAGGCCAGGTCGACGCGCGCGACGAAATCACCGCCGTCGCGCACGATCCACTGCATCACCGGCTCCGGCAGCCCGTGATCCATGATCAGCACGCGCGTCTCGGACTCCTTCGGAGACTCGGCGCCCTCACGCGCCATGTCCAGCGCACGACGCGCCCTGACACACCCGGAGAATCTCCCCCACTCCTCCAGCCGGCACCGGATCTCCTCACGGGTCGCCAAGGGTCTCGGTGCCTTGATCCCGGGGTAGTTCGCGGCGGTGGTGAGGAGCGCGTCGAAGGCCGCCACCAGCTGAGCGAAACCGAGGGCGGACCGCGTAGTGAGCACTGCCGCGACCGGGTCGACCACTGCCGCCCCCGTGAAGATCATCTGCCGGGCACGGTGCGGCACCAGCCGACGTCCCTTCACTCCCGCACCGCGGGGCGGCGCCGCGTCCGGCCCGACGCACACATGCAGCGGCTCTGCAGCGCTCCAGGCATCCGGAAGCGGCAGTCCCCACAGACGCATCGCGGTGGGACCGACGAACACCTGTCCGGGCAGCATGATGGCGCGATAGCAGTCGACCAGATCGCGAAAGCTCCCCGGGGCGCTTCTCGCACGAGCACCGTGGAACGGACGAGCGAGATCAACGGCGTCTCTTCGTGATCGCCCCACTCCGGCAGCGGCAGCAGCACGGGTTGTGAATCGGTCACCGAGGCGACTGGGCAGGGGCTTCGGTCGGCGCATCCCGACATCGTCGCCGCATCGCGACAGGTGCGGATGCCCAGATCCCGGCATCCGTGCACAACTTCCCGGATGCGGCAGGCTGTGGACGAATCCTCCGCGAGCCGTCCAGTGCACCGTGGTCCGGCGCTACCGATCCCGCGTCCGGGAGCCAGACGCCGGTTACAGACCGCCGAGAACCCGCATTCGGCTCCCGCCCACCACGCAAGCGGCTGACAGCCGACGGACCTTGCGGATCCGCGTCCGGGAGCCAGACGCCGGTTACAGACGGCCGAGAACCCGCATTCGGCTCCCGCCCATGACGCGGGCGCAGTCACGCCGAGTCCACCGGGAGCTAGACGTCGGTTGCAGACGCCCGAGAACCGACATCCGGCTCCCGCCCAGCACATCCGCAGCAACCGGGCCGACGTGGCACGTCAACCCGTAACCTGCGGCGGGCTCAGTCACCCACAGGCGAGAATGGACGCATGGACTGGCAGACGACGTCTGAGGACACGGTGCCATCGGCCCCGGTGACCGAGGCCGACGTGCGTCTGCTGCGCGCACGCCCCCCGGCCACGGGCGCCTGGCGGGACGGCGATCCGGCGGGTGAGCGGCACTTCACGTTCCTCGGCGACTTCCGCACCGAGAACGGTCAGCTGCTGCCGGCCACCCGCCTGGCGTGGGAGAGCTGGGGCGAGCTGAACGAGGCGCGCGACAACGCCGTGCTGATCCTGCATGCCCTCACCGGCGACAGCCACGTCCGCGGCCCTGCGGGGGCCGGGCACCCCACCGCCGGATGGTGGGAAGACATCGTCGGACCTGGATCGGCGATCGACACCGACCGGTGGTTCGTCATCGCGCCGAACATGCTGGGCGGATGCCAGGGATCGACAGGACCTGCGAGCATCGCGCCGGACGGGCGGGAATGGGCATCCCGCTTCCCCTACCTGACCATCCGCGACCAGGTCGCGGCGCAGATCGGCCTCGCCGACACGCTCGGCATCGAGTGCTGGGCTGCGGTGATCGGCGGTTCGATGGGCGGCATGCACGCCCTGGAGTGGGCCGTGATGCAGCCCGAGCGCGTGGAGCGCCTGGCCGTGCTCTCGTCTCCCCCGGTGACGACCGCCGACCAGCTGGCGCTGAACTTCGTGCAGCTCGAGACGGTGCGCATGGACCCGCGTTTCGCCGGCGGGGAGTACTACGACGCGGCGCTCGGCGAGGGCCCGCACCGCGGCCTCGCGCTGGCGCGCCGGATGGCGCTGCTGAACTACCGCAGCCCGATCGAGCTCAACCAGCGCTTCCAGCGCTCGTGGCAGTCGGATGTGTCGCCACTCGGGCGCGGCGGACGGTTCGCGGTCGAGTCGTACCTCGACTTCCACGGCAACAAGTTCACCCGCCGGTTCGACGCCAACAGCTATCTCACCGTCGTCGAGGCGATGAACTCGCACGACATCGGCCGCGATCGCGGCGGCGTCGAGCAGGCGCTGCACACCGTGACGGCGAGAACCCTCGTGCTCGGGATCGACACCGACCGGCTGTTCCCCGTCGACGGCCAGCAGCGCATCGCCCGCAGCATCCCGAATCTCATCGACGATGAAGCCGTGGTCCTCACCAGCGACTTCGGTCACGACGGCTTCCTCATCGAGACGGACCCCGTCGGAGCGCATCTGGAGCGTCTGCTCGCCTCGTGACGCGGATGCCGATCCCGGTCGGGCAGGCGCAGGCGCGGGCGTGCGCCGGATGCCCGTTCAGCCCCGCTCGTACTGCCACGGCAGCGCAGCCATCGTGAGCCGGTGCCGCGCACCCGGCGCGCCCGGCTGGTCCGGATGCTCCTCGTCGCCGGCCCACAGCGCGCGCATCCCGCGCTCGAGCTGCTGCATCCGCGTCTCGTAACGGGCGAAGGCGCTGGTCGCCGCGAACGCGTCATCGACGGTGCGATGCTCACGCAGCGCATGCAGCGTGACCCACGTCGGCGGGAAGAGCGTGAGCTCCCCCGCCGCGTGCCGTTCCAGCGCCCCTCCGGGCGTCATCCAGAGCGCTTCCTCGATCTCGCCGGGGTTCGGCCGCAGCGCCTCCCCGTCCTCGCGGGCGAGGAAGAACCAGGTGCGGAACCGCACCGGTGTCTCGGCCGGCGGCACCCAGCGTGAGAGGGTCGCCAGGTCCCGGATGCCGATGCCGGCCTCCTCCCGGGTCTCCCGCACGGCCGCACGAGACGCGGCCTGCTCCTCGTCGTCACCGTCACGCTCGTCGCCAGGGTCGACGCGCCCGCCCGGGAAGACCCAGGCGCCCGGGAACGATCCGGTCGCGGGGCGCCGCAGCATCAGCACCTCGACGCCGTCCGCAGCGTCTCGCAGCACCACGGCGGTGCCGGCGACACGCATCGGGGCATCCATGCCGACACTCTAACGGCCGCGTGCCGCCGTCTCCGGCGCCGGCGTCTGCTCCGGTGCCGACGACTGCGCACGGTAGGCGATCAGCACGATCGCGAGTCCGAGCACGGCCAGCACCGCCCCGACCCATTCGGGGGCCGTGTAGCCGAAGCCCAGCGAGATCGCCGCTCCGCCGAGGAAGGCCCCCAGGCTGTTGCCGATGTTCAGCGCCGAGTGGTTCAGCGCCGCCGCGATCGACTGGTTGTCACCTGCGACGTCCATCAGACGGGTCTGGATCGCGGGGCTCAGCACCGAGGCGATCGCGCCGACGAGCATGGCGGTGATGATCAGCGGCACGACCCAGAACGACAGCACCGCGAGCAGCACGAGCACCGCCGCGAGCGCCGCGAGACCCCAGACCAGGGTGGCTCGCAGATCGCGGTCGGCCAGACGTCCGCCGGCGAGATTGCCCGCGGTCATGCCCACCCCGACCAGCACCAGGGTCACCGGCACGACCCACTGCGGAGCGCCGGCGACCTCGGTCACCAGCGGGGCGATGTAGCTGTACACGGCGAAGAACCCGCCGAAGCCGATCGCGCCCATGCCGAGCGTGAGCCACACCTGCGGCACCCGGAACACGCCCAGCTCCGACCGCAGCGTGCGTCCGGGATCGCCCGGGTGCGCCGGCACGAACAGCGCGATGCAGACCGCCGCGAGCGCGAACACGGCGGTGACCACGAGGAATGCCGTGCGCCAGCCCCACTGCTGCCCCAGGAAGGTTCCCAGCGGCACCCCGACGACGTTGGCGACGGTCAGCCCGGTCAGGATGAACGCGACACCCTGCGCGCGCTTGCCCGGACCGAGCATGTCGGCCGCCACGAGCGCGCCGATGCCGAAGTACGCGCCGTGCGGCAGGCCGGCGAGCAGCCGCGACGCGCCGACCAGCCCGAAGCCGGGCAGCACCACGGTGAGCGCATTGCCGAGGGTCAGCGCGATCGCGAGCGCCAGCATCACGCGGTGCCGTGGGAAGCGCGCGACAGCTCCGGCGATCGTCGGCGCGCCGATCACGACGCCGAGCGCATAGAGCGAGATGAGCAGACCGCTCTGGCCGATCGCCTGCTCGCTGCTCGCCGCCCAGACGTCGGGAAGCAGGTCCTGGGCGATCTCGGGCAGCAGGCCCATGATGACGAATTCGGTCATGCCGATGCCGAAGCTGCCGACGGCGAGGGAGAGGAGCGCCCTCATCGCCGCCCCCTCGAGGGATTCGAGGGAGTCACCCGCCCATGCTACCGGCCGATCGCATCACCGTCGGCGGATGCGTCGATCGCCTTCTCGAGGCGCTCGATCTTGGCATCCAGCTCGCCGCTGTATCCGGGGCGGATGTCGGCCTTCAGCACCAGCGAGACACGCGAGCCGAACGGCATCACGGCCTCGGTGGCCCGCTTGACGACGTCCATGACCGAGTCCCAATCCGGGCCTTCGATCTCGGTGAACATGCTGGTGGTGCGGTGCGCGAGACCCGACTCCCGCACCACCTTCACGGCGGCTGCGACGGCGTCGTGCACCGAATCGCCGGAGCGGCCATCGCCCGAGGGGGCGACGGAGAATGCGACGAGCATGATTCCTCCTGTTTTCGCGGTGATCGCGTTTTCGTGGTCGATCGCGTCAGCGACGCGTCGTGGCAGTGCGCAGCACAGCGTGCACGGCGACGACGAGCGTCACCACGAGCATGGCATTGCGCACGGTCAGCAGCAGCACCGGCACCGGATGCGCGGCGAGCAGTCCGTCGTAGGTGAGCGGGTAGATGCAGAACGTCAGCGCGCACACCAGCAGCACGAGGGCCGTCGTCGTGTGCGCACGGGTGTGGTCGAAGACGATCCACAGCATCGCCGGCACGATGAGCCAGGTGGTGAACTGCGGCGAGCCCACCCTGTTCGTGACGATCAGCGCGGCGACGAGGGCGAGCGCGAGCGGCGGCAGCAGATGCGTCCACGCGGCGCCGCGGCGCGCGCGAAGCGCTCCGAGGATCAGGATGCCCGCGACCGCGATCACCATGGCCGGTGTCGTGACCGCGGCGACGGCGGCCGCTCCGTCCGCGTCGATCTGGAAGGTGAGGATGTCGAAGCTGTACTCGATCTTCGCGTCGCCGGCGACCGCCGCCCACAGGAACGGCGTTGCGGCGACCGCCTCGATCTGCAGACCTCGGTCGGTCTGGGCGGTGACGAACCCGAAGAGCCGCTCGCCCGCGCCGAGCGCCAGCAGTGTCGCGGCGATCGCGGCGGTGACCGCAGCTGCGGTCACCGCGAGCTCCCGTCCGCGTCGGCCGGCGGCGATCGCAGCGACCAGCAGTGCGCCGGGCCAGATCTTGACCCACGCGCCGACGGCGAGCGCGGCCGCGCCCAGGCGCGGATGCGAGGCCAGCCACAGTCCTCCGGCGAGCGCGAGTGGCACGGTGATCGCGTCGATCCGGTACATCGCGATCGGGCCGAGCAGCAGCAGCGCGGCGACCCAGAACCAGGCGGCCGCGAGGCGACGCGGTCCGCGACCTCGCAGCAGCAGGGTGAGCCCGAGCGCGTCGCACGCGGTCACCAGCAGCGCCCAGCCCACCAGGTACGCGCCGGGACCACCGAGAAGGGGCACGAACGGCACGGCGATGGCGTGCGCGGCCAGCATGGGCGGCAGCGCGAGCTGCGGGTACACCCAGCTCTCGGTGATCCCCACGATAGCGTCGCCGCCGAGCGCCGCCTGCGCCCACGGCTGATACACGAGCACGACGTCGCCCATCGGCTGGCTCGGCAGCAGCCACCCGGCGGCCGCGACGATCGCATGCACGATGAGGAACGCTGCCCATACCGGCCAGGGGCGCGACATCACCTCCGGCGCCCCGGCGTCATGACAGCAGCTCGCCGATGGCGCCGGGCAGCGCTTCGGCGACGTCGAGCGCGACGATCGGATGCCCGGCCCGCCCTCCTTCGGCCGTCGATGCGCCCGCGACTCCGGATGCCCGTGCCGCCGCCCGCCCGTGCAGCCAGACGGCTGCTGCGGCCGATTCCGCGAGAGAACGACTCGGATCGGCTGCGATGAGCGCGCCGATCACCCCGCCCAGCACGTCGCCCGTGCCGGCGGTCGACAGCCAGGCCGTGGTGTCCCCCACGACGATCGGCTCGTGATCGGGCCCGGCGATCATCGTGCGGGAGCCCTTGAGCAGCACGGTGGCCCCGAGGCGCGACGCGGTCTCGGACGCCGCCTCGACCCGTGCATCCTCGCCTGCGAGGTCGACCTCCGCGAGTCCCAGCCCAGCGCGCAGCCGCGCGAACTCGCCGGCGTGGGGTGTGAGCACCATCGGAGCGGTGCCGTCGGCGGCGAGATCCAGCGCGCCCGCGTCGACGACGACGGCGGCGTCGCCGTGCAGGATCTCCTCGAGCACCTCGCGTTCGCGTGCGTCGCGGTGCTCGGCATCCGTCCCCGATCCGATCACCCATGCACCGACCCGCGTCCGGCCGGCCTCGTCTCTGGCGACGGTCTCGGGCCGGCGGGCCAGCACGGCATCGCGCGCACCGCCGGTGTAGAGCACGTACCCGGCCCCGGCCCGCCAGGCCGCCTCGACCCCGAGCACCGCGGCGCCCGGATACGCGGCGGAGCCGGTGCGCAGTCCCACGACACCGCGCGAGTACTTGTCGTCGTCGGCGGTCGGCACCCGCAGCAGCGCACCGGTGTCGGCCCTCGTCCACTCCCGCACCATGAAGAACACGCTAGCGCGCCCTGCTCCCCCGCTCGGGCGATAGCGTCGATCTGTGACCATACTCTCGACACCACGACTCTTCGCCCCGCTCGACATCCGCTCGCTCACCGTCCGGAACCGGCTGTGGGTGTCGCCGATGTGCATGTACAGCGCCGTCGACGGCGTGCCGCAGGACTGGCACCGCACGCACCTGGCGCAGTTCGCGTCCGGCGGTGCCGGGCTGATCCTCGCCGAGGCGACCGGCGTGGTGCCCGAGGGGCGCATCTCGCCGCGCGACACCGGGATCTGGAACGACGAGCAGCGCGATGCCTGGGCGCGCATCGTCGACGACGTGCACGAGCGCGGCGGACTGATCGGCATCCAGCTCGCCCATGCCGGGCGAATGGCCTCGACGTGGTGGCCCTGGGCCGATCAGCGCGGCACCGTGCCCGCGGCCGAGGGCGGCTGGCCCACGGTCGCCCCCTCCGCGATCGCGTTCGAGGGGTACGCGGCTCCCGCCGCGCTCGACACGGCGGGCATCGAGCGGATCGTCGATGCGTTCGCCGCTGCGGCCCGGCGCGCCCTGGATGCCGGATTCGACGTGCTCGAGGTGCACGGAGCGCACGGCTATCTGCTGCACGAGTTCCTCTCCCCGCTGGCGAACGTGCGCGACGACGAGTACGGCGGTCCGCTGGCGAACCGCGCCCGGCTGCTGCTGCGCATCGTCGAGCGCGTGCGCGAGGTCGCGGGCGACGCGACCCCGGTCTTCGTGCGGCTCTCGGCCACGGACTACGCGGACGGCGGCTTCACTCCCGAAGAGGCCGCCGAGGTGGCCGCCTGGGCGATGGATGCCGGAGCCGACCTCGTCGACGTCTCGAGCGGCGGCATCGTCGCCCACCCTCGGATCGAGTACCGCCCCGGCTTCCAGGTGCCGTTCGCGCAGACCGTCCGCGCGGGCGGGCGCGTGCCCACCGCCGCCGTCGGACTGATCACCACCGGAGCGCAGGCCGAGGAGGTTCTCGCCTCGGGCGCCGCCGACGCCATCTTCGCGGGACGCGAGTGGCTGCGGGATCCGCACTTCGGCCTGCGCGCGGCCCACGAGCTGGGCGCCGAGGTGCCCTGGCCGCCGCAGTACCAGCGAGCCCACTGGCGCTGACTGCGCGAAAGCCGGCCCGGCAGGCGATCCCTGCCGGGCCGGCGTGCGTCAGCGGCGGGTCAGCGGCCGTGGCCGCGACGAGTCGCGTCCTGCACCTCGCCCACGAGCTCCTCCAGGATGTCCTCGAGGAAGAGCACGGCGGTGGTCTCGCCCGAGCGGTCGCGCACCTTGGCGAGGTGCCGCCCCGCGCGGCGCATCGAGGCCAGGGCATCCTCGAGATCGGTCTCCTCCTGAACGGGCAGCATGTGGTGGATGCGCTTGGCCGGCAGGGGCTGGGAGATCTTCTCATCGGGCTCGGGCCCCTCGGCCGCGCGCAGCACGTCCTTCAGGTGCACGTAGCCGATCGGCGAGTGCTCGTCGTCGACGATCACGTATCGCGAGAAGCCGTAGCGCGCGACCGCACGCTCGACGTCGTCCGGCGTGGCGGTCTCGGGCAGCGTGATCAGGTCGGCGAGCGGCACGGCGATGTCGCGCGCCTTCTTGTCGGTGAACTCCACGGCCGCGGCGACCGCACCGGAAGAATCGGTCAGCACGCCCTCGCGCCGCGATCGGTCGACGATCGTCGCGACCTCCTCGAGCGTGAACGTCGAGGCCGCCTCGTTCTTCGGCTGCACGCCGAACAGACGCAGCACGCCGTTGGCGATGCCGTTCAGAGCCCAGATGATGTGTCGGAACACCCGCGACACCCAGACCAGCGGCGGCGCGAGCACGAGCACGGCGCGGTCGGGTATCGAGAACGCGAGGTTCTTCGGCACCATCTCGCCGAACACGACGTGCAGGAATGACACGAGCGCGAGGGTGATCACGAACGCGCTGACCGAGATCACCGCGGGATCCCAGCCCAGCGCGTGCATCGGCACCTCGAGGAGGTGATGGATCGCGGGCTCCGAGACGTTCAGGATCAGCAGCGAGCAGATCGTGATGCCCAGCTGCGAGGTCGCGAGCATGAGGGTGGCGTGCTCCATCGCGTACAGGGCTGTCCTGGCCGCGCGGGAGCCGCGTTCGGCGAGCGGCTCGATCTGCGAGCGACGCGCCGAGATGACGGCGAACTCGCCGCCGACGAAGAAGGCGTTCGCGGCGAGCAGCACGACGAGCCAGACGAGTCCTGCCCAGTCGCTCATCGCTCGTCCTCCGTCGCGTCCTGTGCCGGGTCGGCGGTGTACCGGATGCGGTCGATCCGGCGGCCGTCCATGCGCACCACGCGCAGCACGCCGGTGCCGATCCTCACCTCGTCGTCGAGCACGGGGAGCCGCTCGAGCACGCTCATCATGTAGCCGGCGACGGTGTCGTACACCTCACCCTCGGGCACCTCGATCCCCGTGCGGGAGCGGAGCTCGTCCGGACGCAGCTCGCCGGGGAACGTGATCGAGTCGAGCCGGCGCACGATGCCGGCCCGGGAGCGGTCGTGCTCGTCGGACACCTCGCCGACGATCTCCTCGATGAGGTCCTCGAGGGTCACGATCCCGGCGGTGCCGCCGTACTCGTCGACCACGACGGCCATCTGATAGCCCTTCGTGCGAAGCTCGGCGACCAGCACGTCCAGGTGCACGGTCTCGGGCACGCGCAGCGGCTCGGTGCTCAGCGCGCCGACGGGCACCTCGGCCCGCTTCTCACGAGGCACCGACACGGCGGCCTTGACATGCACGACGCCGGTGATGTCGTCGAGGTCGTCGTCGTACACCGGGAATCGGCTGTGGCCGGTGCGCCTGGCGAGCCGGATCACGTCGTCCGCCGAGTCGCCCACCGAGATGGCGTGCATGCTCGGCCGCGGCGTCATGATGTCGTCTGCGGTGAGGCGGGCGAAGTTCAGGCTGCGATCCAGCAGCGTCGCGGTGTCCTTCTCGAGCACGCCCTGGCTCGCCGAGCGGCGCACCAGCGACGAGAGCTCCTCCGCGCTTCGCGAACCCGAGAGCTCCTCCTTCGGCTCGATGCCGATGCTGCGCAGCACGCCGTTGGCGCTGCCGTTGAGCACCACGATCGCGGGCTTGAATACGGCGGTGAACACGGTCTGGAACGGGATGACCAGCTTCGCCGTGGCGAGGGGCAGCGCGAGGGCGAAGTTCTTCGGCACCAGCTCGCCCAGGATCATCGAGAGGAAGGTCGCGACGAGCATCGCCACCGTCACGGAGATGGGCGTGGCCGCGGCATCCGGAATGCCCCACGCCTCGAGAAGCGGCGCGAGCAGCTTCGAGATGGCGGGCTCCATCGTGTAGCCGGTCAGCAGGGTCGTCAGCGTGATGCCCAGCTGCGCCGACGACAGATGCGTGGAGGTGATCTTCAGCGCGCGGATCGTCAGGCTGAGCCGGGATTCGCCCCGCGCCTGACGGGCTTCGAGCTCTGCACGGTCGAGATTGACCAGCGCGAACTCGCTGGCGACGAAGAGTCCCGTCCCCACGATGAGCAGCAGCCCCACGCCCAGCAGCAGGAATTCCATCAGCTGCGTCCCTCGACATCCTCGAGGAGCGGGCAGTGGGGCGATGTACTACAAGAAGGAGGGTCGTCCATAGTGCGCACGATCTTACAGAATGCGGCTGTGCTCGCATCGGGCGAAACGGCCAGCGCGCCAGACGATTCGGAATCCGTTTGGCATTAGGCTTGATGACTGTTACGCAAGTGCGACCCGGGCGCTGCAGCCAGCGCCAGGTGGCACGTGAGCTTCAGCGACGAAAGAGGGCGATAGAGCGTGTCGAACCAGGTGACCGGCGTCGGTGGCGACGGGGGGTTCGGAGCCAACTCCTGGCTCGTGGATGAGCTCTACGAGCAGTTCAAGAAGGACCGCAACTCGGTCGACAAGGAGTGGTGGCCGATCCTCGAGCAGTACACGCCGGATGCCGCGGCTCAGCCCGCCGGCGGCGCCCCGGCAGCGTCTGCCGAACCCGCGCACCCCGTCACCGCGCCGATCCCCGTGATCGGCGCGCAGCCCGTCGCCCGCACGACGGCGAAGCCCGCCAAGCAGGCGCCGATCCCGGCGCAGGCACCCAAGCGCGAGGCGAAGGACGAGGCGCCGGCCGAGGAGGAGCGCGTCACGCCGCTGCGCGGCATGCCGAAGACCCTCGCGGCCAACATGGATCAGTCGCTGTCGGTGCCGACCGCCACCAGCGTGCGCACGATCCCCGCGAAGCTGATGATCGACAACCGCATCGTCATCAACAACCACATGTCGCGCACCCGTGGCGGCAAGGTGAGCTTCACCCACTTGATCGGCTGGGCGCTGATCCGCACGCTCAAGGACTTCCCGAGCCAGAACGTGTTCTACGCCGAGGTCGACGGCAAGCCGTCGGTCGTCGCGCCGGCGCACGTGAACCTCGGCATCGCCGTGGACGTCCCCAAGCCCGACGGCACCAGGGCCCTGCTCGTGCCGAGCATCAAGCGCGCCGACACCATGACGTTCGGCGAGTACCTCGCCGCCTATGAGGACCTCATCGCGCGCGCGCGGGCCAACAAGCTCACCGCGGCGGACTTCGCCGGCACGACGGTCTCGCTGACCAACCCGGGTGGCATCGGCACCGTCCACTCCGTGCCCCGCCTCATGAAGGGCCAGGGCTGCATCATCGGTGCCGGCGCCCTCGACTACCCTGCCGAGTTCCAGGGATCGAGCCAGCGCACGCTCACCGAGCTGGGCATCGGCAAGACGATCACGCTGACCAGCACCTACGACCACCGCGTCATCCAGGGTGCGGGGTCGGGCGAGTTCCTGAAGAAGGTGCACGAGCTGCTGATCGGCGAGCGCAGCTTCTACGAGGACATCTTCGCGTCGCTGCGCATCCCCTACCAGCCGATCCGCTGGAACGCCGACATCGCCGTCGACCTCGCCGAGCGAGTCGACAAGCAGTCGCGCGTGCAGGAGCTCATCAACTCCTACCGCGTGCGCGGTCACCTGATGGCCGACATCGACCCGCTCGAGTATGTGCAGCGCTCCCACCCCGACCTCGAGATCGAGAGCCACGGACTCACCTTCTGGGACCTCGACCGCGAGTTCGTGACCGGCGGCTTCGGCGGCCGTCGCGTCATGAAGCTGCGCGACATCCTCGGTGTGCTGCGCGACTCCTACTGCCGCACTCTCGGCATCGAGTACATGCACATCCAGGATCCCGAGCAGCGCCGGTGGTTCCAGGAGAAGCTCGAGGTCAAGTACGTCAAGCCCAACCACGACGAGCAGCTGCGCGTGCTGCGCAAGCTCAACGAGGCCGAGGCGTTCGAGACGTTCCTGCAGACGAAGTTCGTCGGACAGAAGCGCTTCTCGCTCGAGGGCGGCGAGTCGCTCATCCCGCTGCTCGACGAGGTGCTGCAGGGCGCGGCGAACGCCGGCCTGGACGGCGCGGCGATCGGCATGGCGCACCGCGGCCGGCTCAATGTGCTCACGAACATCGCGGGCAAGACGTACGGCCAGGTGTTCCGCGAGTTCGAGGGATCGCTGACCCCAGGCAACCAGCGCGGTTCGGGCGATGTGAAGTACCACCTCGGCACCGAGGGCACGTTCATCGCCGAGGACGGCGCCGAGCTGCCCGTGTACCTGGCCGCCAACCCCTCACACCTCGAGACCGTCGACGGCGTGCTCGAGGGCATCGTGCGCGCCAAGCAGGACCGCAAGCCCATCGGCACCTTCGCCTGGCTGCCGATCCTGGTGCACGGCGACGCGGCGTTCGCCGGTCAGGGCGTGGTGGTCGAGACGCTGCAGATGTCGCAGCTGCGCGGCTACCGCACCGGTGGCACGGTGCACATCGTCGTGAACAACCAGGTGGGCTTCACCACGCTGCCGACCGATTCGCGCACCTCGGTGTACGCCACCGACGTCGCGAAGACGATCCAGGCGCCGGTGTTCCACGTGAACGGCGACGACCCCGAGTCGGTCATCCATGTCGCACGTCTCGCCTTCGAGTACCGCGAGCGCTTCCACCGCGACGTCGTCATCGACCTGATCTGCTACCGCCGGCGCGGTCACAACGAGGGCGACGACCCCTCGATGACCCAGCCGCTGATGACCGACCTCATCCAGGCGAAGCGGTCGGTGCGCAAGCTGTACACCGACGGCCTCGTCGGCCGCGGCGACATCACCGAGGAGGAGTACGACCAGGCTAAGGCGGACTTCCAGAACCGCCTCGAGATCGCCTTCGCCGAGACCCACGCCGCCGAGACGGGTGCGACGCCGATCGCCCCCGACCTGGCGCCGGTCGATGCGCAGGTGGGCGCCCCCGACGTCACCGGCGTGCCGCTCGAGGTCGTCCACCTCATCGGCGACGCGCACGCGAACAAGCCGGACGGCTTCACGGTGCACTCGAAGCTGCAGCAGCAGCTCGACAAGCGCGTGGCGATGAGCCGCGAGGGCGGCATCGACTGGGGGTTCGGCGAGCTGCTCGCCTTCGGGTCGCTGCTCGTCGAGGGCACTCCCGTGCGCCTCGCCGGACAGGACTCCCGTCGCGGCACGTTCGTGCAGCGTCATGCTGTGCTGCACGACCGCCGCAACGGCCAGGAGTGGCTGCCCCTCGCCAACCTGTCCGACAGTCAGGGCCGCTTCTTCGTCTACGACTCGCTGCTCAGCGAGTACGCCGCGCTCGGGTTCGAGTACGGCTACTCGGTCGAGAACCCGGATGCCCTCGTGCTCTGGGAAGCGCAGTTCGGCGACTTCGCCAACGGCGCCCAGTCGGTGATCGACGAGTACATCTCGGCCGCCGAGCAGAAATGGGGCCAGCAGTCCAGCGTGGTCATGCTGCTGCCGCACGGCTACGAGGGGCAGGGCCCCGATCACTCCTCCGCGCGCATGGAGCGCTTCCTGCAGCTGTGCGCGCAGGAGAACATGTACGTGGCCCGCCCCTCCACGCCGGCGTCGTACTTCCACCTGCTGCGTCGCCAGGCCTACGCCCGTCCGCGCAAGCCGCTGATCGTCTTCACGCCGAAGGCGATGCTGCGTCTGCGCGGTGCGACCAGCGAGGTCGAGGACTTCACCGCGGGCCGCTTCGAGCCGGTGATCGACGACGACCGCGGTCTCGACCGCGACGCCGTCACCCGGGTGCTCGTGCACTCGGGCAAGATCCACTGGGATCTGCGCAGCGAGCTCGAGAAGAACCCGAATCGCCAGATCGCGCTGGTGCGCCTCGAGCAGCTCTACCCGACGCCGATCGACGAGCTGAAGGCGATCACCGACTCGTACCCGAACGCCGAGCTCGTGTGGGTGCAGGACGAGCCCGAGAACCAGGGCGCCTGGCCGTTCCTGGCGCTGCAGTTCGCCGAGGTCCCCGGACCTCGCCAGTTCCACGCGGTGACCCGTCCGGCAGCCGCGTCGCCGGCGACCGGGTCGTCGAAGGTGCACGCGGCCGAGCAGGTCGCTCTGCTGAAGACCGCGCTGAGCATCGGCTGACGCTCGAGCGGATGCGAGAGGCCGCCATCGGATGGCGGTCAGTACCAGATGCCGAGCAGCGGCGAAGGCGTCGTCAGGAACGCCAGGGAGAGGGCTTCGACCGCGGCGTCGGCGCCGTGGATGCGACCGGCTGCGGCGAGCTGCGCGGCAGGCACTCCCCCGGCGTAGATCGTCGACAGCTCGACCACGCCGAGCGTGACGTCCGGCGAATCCGACGTCGCGCCCAGCCGGCACCGGCCGCTGTCGTCGATGGTGATCCGCCAGTCGCCTGCCGCGAATCCGAGCGGGTCCTCGACGCGGATCACGAGATCGAGCGGCGCACGGTACGTGCGCGCGGCGAGCGCCGCCTCGACGTCGAGCACCCGCAGCCAGCCGTGGTCGTGCACCTCGGCCGTCACCGCGCGCTGATCGGCGACCAGCCAGGGCAGCGGATCGTCGATCGGACGCAGGTCGACGCGCGCCTTGTTCACCAGGTCGTGCTGCACGACGAACCGCCAGATCGCGCGCAGCGCGTCGTCGGAGGTCGTGATGATCGAGCGGATGCGCATCTCGGAGCGGAAGCCGCCCGGGACCTCGGCGAGCGTGTACGCCATGGCGCCCTGCAGCGCGCCGTCCGCGTCGGTGAACCGCACCCCGCGGACGGCCGCCGCCTCCTTGTCGCCCTCGGCGAGGCCCGCCATGCGCTGCCAGCGACCGCGCCACCCGGGGATCTGGCCGGAACGCACGCCTCGGGATGCCTCGTGCAGGCGCTCGAGGTCGTCGGCGAGAGTCTGCTTGTCTGCGTAGATCAGTCGCCGGCCGACGTCTCGACCCCGCCCCAGCCCGCGCGGGCCGTGTCGACGGTGAATCGCATGACGGGCACGGCGGGGCCGAAACCGTAGCGGCCGTAGATCGTCGCCTCGGATGCCGTGAGCCCGGCGACCGGGACGCCGGCGTTCGCCGCGGCTCGCAGCTCGCCCTCGAGAAGGCTGCGCGCGATGCCGCGTCGACGGTGGGTGCCGGCGACGGTGACCGAGCTGATCGCCCACATGTCGATCTCGCCACCGGGGACGCTCAACGGCGTCACCCAGCTGTTCACCGTGGCGATCGGCCAGGTGCCGGCCGACGGGTCGTAGACGCCGATGTTGCGCCGCATGCGCATGGTCTCGCGGGTCTGCGCCAGTTCGGCGTCAGTGGGGTCCTCATCGAGGAAGCCGCGCGAGTCAGCGCGGAGGAAGCCCTCCGCGTCGGCATCCACCGCCATGTCGGCGATGCGGTAGTCCAGGCCCTTCTCGCGCAGGCGTCGCTGCGACTCGAGGTCGACGGAGATGATGGTCTCTTCCGATGCGGTCATCCGTCCAGCCTAGGGGGACGTGCTCCCGCCACCGCCGTCAGTGAGTCGCCTGTGCCGCTCGCAGGCGCGCGAGCACCTGGTCGCGCAGCTCTTCGGGTGCGGTCTCCTTGCAGGCGCGCGCCACGACCTCGGTGAGGGTCTTGGCGACGAGCGCCTCGTCC
The DNA here is from genome assembly GCF_028198145.1 of Microbacterium sp. nov. GSS16. Taxonomy (NCBI): domain Bacteria; kingdom Bacillati; phylum Actinomycetota; class Actinomycetes; order Micrococcales; family Microbacteriaceae; genus Microbacterium; species Microbacterium sp. nov. GSS16. Next base: position 2,661,574 of record NZ_CP116338.1, read on the forward strand.
TTGCATGCCTCGCAGTTCTCGAGATGCTCGCGGATCTCGAGGTGCCCGGTGCGGCACACCTCGTTGCGGAGGTACTCCTCCAGATCCCGGCGCGCCTTCTCGCAGCCGCAGTCACTCATTTCCTGCTCCTCGGTTCTGCCGCGCGGATTCCCCGTTCAGCGGCGTAGTCGGCCAGCAGCTCGCGAAGCATGCGCCTGCCACGGTGCAGACGGCTCATCACGGTGCCGATGGGGGTCTTCATGATGTCGGCGATCTCCTGGTAGGAGAACCCCTCGACGTCGGCGAGGTAGACCGCGAGGCGGAAGTCCTCCGGCACCTCCTGCAGCGCGTCCTTCACCACCGACGCCGGCATGCGGTCGATCGCCTCCGCTTCGGCGGAGCGGCCGTGCGACGCGGTCGTCGACTCGGCGCCGCCGAGCTGCCAGTCCTCGAGTTCGTCGATCGTGCCCTGGAACGGCTCTCGCTGACGCTTGCGGTAGATGTTGATGTACGTGTTCGTGAGGATGCGATACAGCCACGCCTTGAGGTTCGTGCCCTGCGTGAAGCTCGACCACGCGCCGTAGGCCTTCACAAAGGTCTCCTGCACGAGGTCGGCGGCGTCGGCCGGATTGCGCGTCATGCGCATGGCCGCGCCATAGAGCTGATCCATGAAGGGGATCGCCTGCTCCTCGAAGTCGCGTCGAGGATCGCTGGAAGCTGTCTCGTCCATCACGGGCCAGTCTAGGCGGGAGCGCACCGCGTCCGAGGGGGCGTCGACGCGGTCGAGGAGCACGTTCGCCGTCATCCGTCTTCTCCTCTCCCTCTGTCGCAGGCCTTCACTAGGCTAAGAACCGATGAGCACTGAACGGTATTCCCCCGCATCCTCGCGAGGCCGGTACGTCGCGCCGGCCGCCGAGCACGCCGTGCGCGCGTCCGTCACGATCCCCGGCTCGAAGTCGCTCACGAACCGCGAGCTGGTGATCGCCGCGATCGCCGACGGTCCCGGCCGGCTGATCCGCCCGCTGCACTCGGACGACTCGCGTCGCATGATCGAGGCGCTGCGCCAGCTGGGCGTCGGCATCGAGGAGGAGCCGTCGGACGGCGAGTTCGGCCCGGATCTCGTCATCACGCCCGCGCGCCTCCGCGGAGGGGTGAGCATCGACTGCGGTCAGGCCGGCACCGTGATGCGCTTCATCGCGCCACTCGCGGGCCTCGCCGACGACGAGGTGCACCTGACCGCGCACGAGAGCGCGCTGCACCGCCCGATGGGCGCGCTGATCACCGGGCTGCGGGATCTCGGTGTCGACGTCGACGATGAGGGCACCTGGTCACTGCCGTTCACCGTGCGCGGGCACGGACGCATCCGCGGCGGACGGGTCGAGATCGACGCCTCGGGATCCAGCCAGTTCGTCTCCGGGCTGCTCCTCGCCGCACCGAAGTTCGACGTCGGCCTGCATCTCGTGCACACCGGCGAGCGCCTGCCGAGCCTGCCGCACATCGACATGACGATCGAATCCCTCAGCCGACGGGGCATCCGCATCGAGCGCCCCGCCGCGGGCGAGTGGCTCGTCGAGGCGGGCGTGCCGCGGGCCAAGGACGTGGCGATCGAACCCGACCTCTCCAACGCCGCGCCGTTCCTGGCGGCCGCGCTGGTGACCGGTGGGGAGGTCACGGTTCCGGGGTGGCCGCTGCACTCCACGCAGCCGGGCGCCCTGCTGCCCGACATCCTGCACGCGCTCGGCGCCCACACGAGCCGGCACGGCGGTGCTCTCACGGTGCGCGCGGGCGACGGCATCCGCGGCCTCGACATCGACCTGTCGGCGGCCAGCGAGCTGACGCCGACCATCGCGGGTCTGGCAGCGTTCGCCGACGGTCCCACCACCATCCGCGGGGTCGGGCACATCCGCACGCACGAGACCGACCGCATCGCGGCGCTCGTGAACAACCTGCGCGCCCTCGGCGGCGAGGCCGAGGAGCTCTCGGACGGTCTTCGGATCATCCCGCGCCCGCTGCGCGGCGGCGTGTGGCCTGCGCATCACGATCACCGGATGGCGACCACCGGCGCGCTCATCGGCCTGCGAGTCCCCGGCGTCGAGATCGACGACATCGGCACGACGGCCAAGACCCTGCCGGAGTTCACCCGGCTTTGGGAGCGCATGCTGACGGGCGCCATCGCGTGAGCTGGCTCGGCGACGACGACGACCTCGACGATGTCGAGGAGTTCGACGAGAGCCGCATCCGCACCCGCCCCAACCCGAAGGCGAACCGCCCGCGCACGAAGCGCCGCCCGGCGCACGACGACGCGGAGATCGGGCGCATCCTGGGGGTCGACCGCGGCCGGTACAGCGTGCTGCTCGGCGAGGACACCGCCGACGAGCGCATGATCACCGCCGCCCGAGCCCGCGAACTGCGTCGCACGCCGATCGTGACCGGCGACCAAGCCCGTGTCGTCGGCGACCTGTCGGGCGACGACGGCACCCTGGGCCGCATCGTCGGCATCGTCGAGCGCACCTCGCTGCTGCGCCGCAGCGCCGACGACACCGACCAGGTCGAGCGCGTCATCGTCGCGAACGCCGACCAGATGCTCGTCGTCGTGGCAGCGGCGGATCCCGAGCCGCGCGCCCGGCTCGTCGACCGCTACCTCGTGGCAGCGCTGGATGCCGGCATCCGCCCTCTGCTCGTCGTGACGAAGACAGATCTCGCCGATCCCGCCGACTTCCTCGCGCACTTCGATGGTCTCGACCTGACGGTGTTCACGAGCGCGCGCGGGCACATGCCGGTCGACGAGATCGGTGCGGCCCTGGTGGGCCATTCCACCGTGTTCGTCGGGCACTCCGGCGTGGGCAAGTCCACCCTGGTGAACGCGCTGGTACCCGAGGCGCACCGCGCGACCGGACATGTCAACGAGGTCACCGGCCGCGGCCGGCACACCTCGTCGTCGACCGTGTCGCTGCGCTACGTCGGCGCGACGGGCAGCGGCTGGGTGATCGACACCCCTGGTGTCCGCTCGTTCGGGCTCGGGCACGTCGATCCCGCCAACATCCTCACCGCCTACACCGAGCTGGCGGAGATCGCCGAGAACTGCCCGCGCGGCTGCACGCACCTGGCCGACGCCGAGGACTGCGCGCTGAACGAAGCGGCGGCAGACGGTGAGCTGAGCGAGACCGGACAGGCCAGGCTGGAGTCGCTGCAGCGGCTGCTGGCCACCTTCGCCGGATAGGCTGGACCGGTGACGACACGCCTGGAACCCGGTACGCCCGCCCCCGACTTCTCGCTGCTCGACCAGGACGGCAACACCGTCTCGCTAGCCGATCTGCGCGGCCGCAGAGTCATCCTGTACTTCTACCCCGCGGCCATGACGCCCGGCTGCACGACCCAGGCGTGCGACTTCCGCGACAGCATCTCGTCGCTGCAGGGGGCCGGGTACACTGTGGTCGGCGTCTCCCGCGACGAGCCTGAGAAGCTGAGCACCTTCCGCGAGCGCGACGGGCTCACCTTCACGCTGCTCAGCGATCCCGACCACGCGGTGCACACCGCGTACGGCGTGTGGGGCGAGAAGATGAACTACGGCAAGGTCGTCGAGGGCGTCATCCGCTCGACGTTCGTCATCGACGAGCAGGGCACGATCAGCGCGGCGCAGTACAACGTGAAGGCGACCGGTCACGTCGCCCGGCTGCGCAAGATGCTCGGCATCGACGCCTGAGCTCCGAGCGGGGCGCCCCTCTCAGCCGCGGGCGCCCCTCTCAGCCCCTCCCGCCCTGCTCAGCCCCGGTCGCCCGGCTCAGCCTGCCTCAGCCGCGGGCGCCCCTCTCAGCCCCGGTCGCCCGGCTCAGCCCCGGTCGCCCGGCTCAGCCCCGCTGGCCCGGCTCGTCGCCGCGCCGCAGCCGCGGATCGGATGCGCCGTCGCGGCGCGTGGCGCTGATCAGCAGCACCAGGCCGATCAGCGCGGGCCCGCCGACTCCGAGGGTGAACAGCCACACCCTGGGCTCGAGGCTGAGCGAAGCCAGCCCGAGGGCGACCCCGAGCACCTGGAACACCACTCCTCCCGATCGCGCCCAGGACGCACGACGCAGCGTGCCCCACGAGAACGCGCCGAGCGCGACGGCGGCGATGAGGGTGAGCACGATGAGCGCGATGCCGCCGATGGTCGACGACGTCCCACCGCCGCCCAGCGCCAGCAGCTCGATGATGCTGACGATGCCCAGCGCGATGCCCTCCAGGGCGAGAACGATGGCGGCGGCTATGGTCGGGCCGGAAGGGCGCACGGGTGCTCCTCTCAAGAGCTGCATAAAACCCTTGATTTCAAACTGCGTCTGTAACACAATGGAACAAGCCATGTGCTCCCACATCGGAGTGGGGCGGGCGATCGCCCGCATCACCAGGGTAGCCGACCCCGATCCGCTCACCCGATCTGAGCGCCGCGCGAACGGCGCCCGCACCGAAACACTATCTCTGAGGAGCCCCCCGTATGGATTGGCGCGATAAAGCAGCCTGCCTGACCGTCGACCCCGAGCTGTTCTTCCCCGTCGGGAACACCGGACCGGCCGTCGACCAGATCGAGAAGGCGAAGGCCGTGTGCGCCACCTGCACCGTCACCGAGATCTGCCTGCAGTACGCCCTCGAGTCCGGCCAGGACTCGGGCGTCTGGGGCGGCCTGTCCGAAGACGAGCGTCGCGCTCTCAAGCGCCGCGCCGCCCGCGCACGCCGCGCCGGCTGACCCCGGCCGCCAGCCTCCCGATCCGATCCCAAGCACCCACGATCGCAGAAGCGCCGGTCATCCTGAGCGATGACCGGCGCTTCTGCGCGGTGCGGGACGGCGTCGTCCGGGTCAGACCGAGATCCAGCGCATCGGGATCTCGATGACCACCTCGGTGCCCTCGCCTTCGGCGCCCTTCCACTCGATGCTGCCGCTGAGCTCGCCCTGGATGAGCGTGCGCACGATCTGCGTGCCCAGGCCCTGGCCCACCCGCCCCTCGGGCAGGCCGTGCCCGCTGTCCGCCACCGTCACGCGCAGCAGCTCCGAAGTGCGGGTCGCCTCGATGTGCACAGTGCCCTCCTGACCCGCGAGACCGTGCTCGACGGCGTTCGTCACCACCTCGGTGAGAGCCAGGGCGAGCGGGGTCGCGTACTCGCTCGGCAGCACGCCGAAGCGACCCTCGAGCTGCGTGCGCGCGCGGGTGTTGGGCGCGGCGGCCACCTCGGCGACGAGCTTGAGCACCCGGTCGAACACCTCGTCGAAGTCGACCGTCTGCGCGAGACCGCTGGCCAGGGTGTCATGCACGACCGCGATCGACTCGACGCGCCGCATCGCCTGAGTGAGCGCCTCGCGCGCCTCATCGGAGTGCGTGCGACGGGCCTGGATGCGCAGCAGCGACGCGACGGTCTGCAGGTTGTTCTTCACACGGTGGTGGATCTCGCGGATCGTGGCGTCCTTGGTGATCAGCTCCTGCTCCTGGTGGCGAAGCTCCGAAACATCGCGGCACAGCACGATCGCACCGATCCGGGTGCCGTGATCCTTCAGCGGGATCGCTCGCAGCGACACCGTCACACCGCGCGCCTCCATGTCGGTGCGCCAGGGTGCGCGACCGGTGACGACGACGGGCAGCGACTCGTCGACCTGGCGCGACGGCGGCACGAGGCGCGTGGTGACCTCGGCGAGCGACTCCCCCTCGAGCTCGTCATCGAAACCCATCCGGTTGAACGCGGACAGCGCGTTGGGGCTCGCGAAGGTCGTGATGCCGTCCACATCGAGACGGATCAGTCCGTCCGACGCACGCGGCGCTCCGCGGCGCGGTGCCGTGGGTGCGGCCAGGTCGGGGAACTCGCCCGAGGCGATCATGTGGAACAGGTCGTTCGCGCACTCGTCGAAGCTGATCTGCTGGCGCGACGGCATCCGCACCTCACCGAGGTTGGTGTGCCGCGTGAGGACGCCGATGATCTCCCCCTCATCCTTCCCCTCCCGGCGGCGCACCGGCACGGCCCGCACCCGGGTCGGAGTCTCCTCGAACCAGTCCGGCGATGACGAGTCGACGATCGCACCGGACTCGAATGCGGACTGCACCTGTGTGCGCCACTGCGGACGCACCTTCTCACCGACGAGGTCGCGGTAGAACAGGGTGGCTGCGCCGCTCGGGCGGGAGTGGGTGACGGCGACGAACGAGCCGTCGGCGGTCTTTATCCAGATCACCATGTCGGCCGAGGCGAGATCGGCCAGCAGCTGGCCGTCGCCTGCCAGACGATGGAGCCACTCGACATCCGCATCGGTGAGAAGACCCTGGGCGTGGACGAGGTCGCTGAGTGTTGACACGCTTTCAGCCTACTGGCGCCTCGCCCGCCGTTCAGAGAAGCGATCAGAGGATGGCGAGTGAGCTCGCCCGCCATCTGGCGTCGAAGCCCTCCAGCCGGATCGCGACGGCGCGCGTGCGCCCGGGCCCCGCCACCACCACGACCGCTTCGATCACATTGTCGACGGGCGCGCTCTCGCGGATCGACAGGATCTGGAAGCTCGGGCGGGTCGGCGCCTGGTTGCGCGCGCTGCGAGCGCGTGCCGACAGGTTCGCTCTGGTGACGAGAGCGCGGAACGCGTCTTCGCTGAACCATCGCGCGAGCTGGTCGACCTCGCGCACACCGGCGAGCACCTCCAGCGCCCCCTGCGTCAGACTGCGCAGCAGCGGCACCGGATCGGGCAGCTCTGCCGCCGAGGTCGGCTGCGGAGCGAAGTACTCGTTCAACGTCGTCGTCATTCCGCGATACCCCCCGGCTCGTGGTGCTGCTCATCTTCGTAGCGAACCCCACGAAAGTAGCACAGGGCCTCGGCCGTGACGAGGGCGTCCGCACCCGGCTGTGGATAACCCGCATGATGCCGATCGGTTCTCCTCTACTGTCGACAGCGTGGAATGGGATCATCTCTTCGACGACCTCGAGGGCCAGCTCGCGGCCGAGTGGGAGGCGGAGCGGGCGGCGCTGGATGCCGAGTCCGAGCGACTGCGCATCTCGAAGCTGACGTTGCACGACCGCCTGCGTGCGATGAGCGCGACCGAGGGCAGGATGGTGCTGGAGCTGGTCGGCGGCGAGCGATGGGATGCCGTGCTGCGCGTGGTCGGCGCCGACTGGGTGGGAGTGAACGCGGGCGGTGACTCCCGGATGAGGATCGCGCCGCTGGGGGCTGTCGACTCGGTCGCGGTCGACCACGGCACCCTGCTCGGCAGTGTCTCGGCCGACCCGCCCGACGGCGGCCTGCGCGGGCGGATGACGCTCGGGTTCGTCCTGCGCGACCTCGCACGGCGGCGGGTGCCCGTGACGGTGGGCAGGCGTTCGGGCGACCCGCAGCACGGCACGATCGATCGCGCGGGTGCGGACCATCTCGATCTCGCTCTGCACGATCCGCACGAACCTCGACGCGTGCGCGCGGTGCGCGGGTTCCGAAGCATCCCGTTCACCGCCCTCAGCTGGGTGCGCGTCGAAGACGCCTCCGGCGTCGTCTGAGCGGTCGGCCTGCTGGAGCCGGGAACGCTGTCAGTCCCTCCGGAGCGGCGCGGTCCCCCACACCTCGGGGAAGCTGGCCTCGTTCGACTGCCGCCAGAGCGCCATCCGGCGCGCCTCCTCGGACTGCGCGTCGAGGTACTCGGCGAGGCTGGCGTGCTCGACCCGCCATCTCGGCGGCGATCCGACCCGGGATCCGCGCAGGCGCCCCTCGTGCACGAGGTCGATGACTTCGTCGACCTCGATGCTGAGAAGCTCCGCCACCTGCGCGGGCGCGAGGAAGCGCGGAGCCTCTCTGGATGCGTCGGACATGCCTTCATTCTCCCCCGCCGGTGGATGAAAGCCGTCGCGGACAGGCCGCTGTGGATAACTTCGGCGGCGATCATCCGACTTCTGTGACGATGTCTGGATGATCCGCTCCCGTGCCCATCGCCCGTTCTTCGGCGACCTGCGCTTCGTGATCGGCGTGGCGCTCGTGATCGCCTCGGTCGCCGGCGTCTGGATCCTGGTCTCGACCTCACGTCAGACCGCTCCGGTGCTCCAGGCGACGCGGACGGTGCTTCCCGGCGAGTCGATCAGCTCTGCCGACCTGCAGGTCGTGGAGGTGGGGCTCGGGTCGCTAGGGGACTCCTATCTCGCCCCGCACAGTCTCGAGTCAGGCGCGGTCGCGGTGCGCACGCTCGCCGCCGGGGAGCTGGTGCCGCTCGCCGCCGTCGGAGGCGCCGACGACCTGAGAACCACGTCGGTCGTGATCGGCAGCACAGCCGTGCCGGCCGATGTCACGAGCGGCGCGTTCGTCGAGCTGTGGCATGCGCCTCCGATCGAGGACGGCCGCGCGTTCGAAGAGCCCCGCATCCTCGTCGCCGACGCGGTCGTCGCGCGCGTCGCGGAGGAGGAGGGGATGCTGGCGGGAGCGCGCACCGACGTCGAGGTCATCGTCGACCGGGCCGATGTCGCCGACGTGCTCGCTGCGATCACGGGCGGGGACGCCATCTCGATCGTCCCTGTGGGGGCGGGCTCGTGATGAATCTGATCCTCGTCGACGACGGGCCCGATGCGGCGCTGCTCGCGACCGATCTCGAGCTCGAGGGGGCGCGGGTCGCGCTCGTGCCGCCAGACGCCGTGCCCGCTCTGCAGCTGAGCGGGATCGACGCGCTGCTCGTGCCGCCGATCCGCTCGCTGCTGACGGCCGAGCTGATCAGCGCCTGCGATCGCGCGGCGGTGCGCGTGGTGCCCGTCGGCACGACCGATTCGCGGATCGCGTCGCGCTTCGGGCTGCCCGCTCCCCTGCCGTTCGACACGCCCGCCGCGCACGTCCTCGCCACCATCGCCGGCGGCAGCGGCGCCGGCGAAGCTTCCGATCCCGCCCGGCCTCCCCGCGTGCTGGCGGTGTGGGGGCCGCACGGCGCACCCGGGCGCACCACGCTGGCCATCCAGCTCGCGGTGGAGTTGACCAGGGCGGGACGCCGCACCGCGCTGGTCGATGCCGACACCGTGGCACCGTCGGTCGCGCTGCAGCTGGGGCTGGGCGATGAGTCGCCGGGGCTCGCCGCCGCGTGCCGGCGAGCGCAGCTGGGCAGCCTCGACGTCGCCGAGCTGGCGCGGCTCGCGGTGACGCTGGAGACATCGGCGGGAGCGCTCGGCGTGCTCAGCGGGCTCAATCGTCCCAGCCGGTGGCCGGAGCTCGCAGCGGCGCGCGTGCGCGCGACGCTCGCGGTCGCCCGGGACTGGCAGGACGAGATCGTCGTCGACGTCGCAGCGGCCTTCGACGAAGACGACGATCTGCTCGGGCCCGATGCGCCGCTGCGCCACGCGGCCACCGCCGCCGTGCTGCTCGAGGCGGATGAGGTTGTCGCGGTGCTCGGTGCGGATCCGCTCGGCGTCAGCCGCTTCCTTCGGGGGTACGCCGAGCTGCGTCATCTGGTGGGAGACACGCCCGTGACGGTGGTGGCCAACCGGGCGCGTCCCGGTCCCCTCGGCATCGATGCGAGGGGGCAGATCCGTCGCACGCTGAGCCGGTTCGCGGGGATCGACGACGTCGCCTTCGTCCCGCAGGATCAACGTGCGGCCGATGCCGCGGCACTGCACGCCAAGGCGATCGCCGACGTCTCGCCGCGCTCTCAGCTCGTCAGCTCGGTGCGGCGCATCGCCGCCGGCCTCGGCGCTCGCGCCGAGGTCACTGCCGGTAGCTGGAGAGGAAGTTCCCGAGGCGCTCGATCGCCTCGCTGAGCACGCGGGCCTCGGGCAGGGTCACGACGCGCAGGTGGTCCGGGGTCGCCCAGTTGAATCCGGTGCCCTGCACGAGCAGGATCTTCTCCGACACGAGCAGGTCGTAGACGAGCTTCTCGTCGTCGCGGATCTCGTGTACCTCGGGGTCGAGCCGCGGGAAGGCGTACAGCGCTCCTGCGGGCTTCACGCAGCTGACGCCGGGGATCGACTCGAGACCGCGCCACGCGATGTCTCGCTGCTCGTGCAGTCGGCCGGTCGGCGCGATCAGCGAGTCGATCGACTGCACCCCGCCGAGAGCCGCCTGCACGGCGAACTGCGCGGGCACGTTGGGGCACAGACGGGTGGATGCCAATAGGGTGATGCCCTCGAGGAACCCCTGCGCGTGCGACTTCGGCCCCGTGATGACGAGCCATCCGGAGCGGTATCCGGCGACCCGGTAGGTCTTGGAGAGCCCGTTGAAGGTGAGGCAGAGCAGATCGGGGGCGAGCGTCGCAGTGGGGATGTGCGTCGCCTCGTCGAACAGGATGCGGTCATAGATCTCGTCGGAGAGCAGCAGCAGCTCGTTCTCTCTGGCGATCTGCACGAGACCCTCGAGCACCTCTCTCGAGTACACGGCGCCGGTCGGGTTGTTGGGGTTGATGATGACGATCGCCTTGGTGCGCGGCGTCACCTTCGAGCGGATGTCGTCGAGGTCGGGCTGCCAGCCGTTCTCCTCATCGCAGACGTAATGCACCGGCGTGCCGCCGGCGAGCGAGGTCATCGCCGTCCACAGCGGATAGTCCGGGGCGGGGATGAGCACCTCGTCGCCCTCGTCGAGCAGCGCCTGCATGACCATGGTGATCAGCTCGGAGACGCCGTTGCCGAGGAAGACGTCGTCGGGGTCGAAGCGCGGGAAGCCCTCGATCTCCTCGTACCGGCTGACGACGGCACGACGAGCGGTGATCACGCCCTTGCTCTCGCTGTAGCCGTGCGCGGTGGGCAGGGCCGCGAGCATGTCGCGCACGATCTGGTGTGGCGCCTCGAAACCGAAGGTCGCGGGGTTGCCGGTGTTCAGCTTGAGGATCTGGTGCCCCTCGGACTCCAGGCGCGCCGCCTCGACCAGTGCCTTGCCGCGGATCTCGTAGAGAACGTTCCTCAGCTTCGACGACTGATCAAGTGTGCGGCGGGTCATTCCGCAAGGATACCGGCAGCGGCAGAGTGAGCTGACGCGGGCGACGTCCGCCGCCCGCGTCCGCGCGCACTACTTCTTCTTCTTGCTCTGCGCCCGTCGCTGCTCACGGTTGCCGGCGGGCTGCTCATCGGCATCCACCGACTGACCGAACGCGCCGCGCGCTGACGCCCGCGCGGTGGCCGCCTTCTGCACCTGGCCGCTCTCGTTGCGCACCTCGACGTCGCCGGCGTCGTTCGGCGCCGAATACTCCAGCTTCTGGACGGGCTGCTCGTCGACCAGGCCCTTGGCCTCGACCTCGGTCTGGTCCTCGCCCGCACGACGCACCTCGACCTCGAGGTTGAAGAGGTAGCCGACCGACTCCTCCTTGATCTGGCCCATCATCGCCTGGAACATCGCGTACCCCTCGCGCTGGTACTCGATCAACGGGTCGCGCTGCGCCATGGCCCGCAGGCCGATGCCGTCCTTCAGGTAGTCCATCTCGTACAGGTGATCGCGCCAGCGACGATCCAGCACCTGCAGCACGACGCGACGCTCGAGCTCGCGGGTCGCGGCCTCGCCGAGCGTCTGCTCGCGCTTCTCGTACGCGATGCGCGCATCCGAGAGCAGCTCGCGCTTGAGGCCCTCGGCGGTGATGGCGCCCTTGCGGTCGCCCGCCTCGGCGACGACCTCGTCGATCGTCACGTCCATCGGGTACAGCGTCTTGAGCTCTGCCCACAGCGCGTCGAAGTCCCAGCTCTCGGTGTGACCCGTGCTGGTGTGGTCGTCGACGATCCCGCCGATGGCATCCTCGATGAAGTGCTGCACGCGGTCGGCGATGTCATCGCCGTGCAGGATCTGCCGACGGTCGGCGTAGATCGCCTCGCGCTGGCGGTTCAGCACGTCGTCGTACTTCAGCACGTTCTTGCGCATCTCGGCGTTGCGCGCCTCGACCTGCGACTGGGCGCTGCGGATGGCGCGGCTGACCAGGCCCGACTCGATCGGCACGTCGTCGGGGAAGTTCGTGCGGGCCAGGATGGCCTCGGCCGCGCCCGACTGGAACAGGCGCATCAGGTCGTCGGTGAGGCTGAGGTAAAAGCGGCTCTCACCGGGGTCGCCCTGACGGCCCGAGCGTCCGCGCAGCTGGTTGTCGATGCGACGCGACTCGTGACGCTCGGTGCCGAGCACGTACAGGCCGCCGGCCTCGGCGACCTTGACGCCGTCCTCAGCGACCTTCTTCTTCATCGCCTCGTAGGTGTCGTCCCACGCGGCCTCGTACTCCTCAGGAGTCTCCTCCGGATCGAGGCCCTTGGCCTTGAGCTCCTGCACCGCGAGGAACTCGGCGTTGCCGCCGAGCATGATGTCGGTTCCTCGGCCGGCCATATTGGTGGCGACCGTGACCGCACCGAGCTTTCCGGCGAGCGCGACGATCTCCGCCTCGCGCGCGTGGTTCTTGGCGTTGAGCACCTCGTGCTTGACGCCCTTCTTCGCGAGCAGGCGCGAGAGGTATTCGCTCTTCTCGACGCTCACGGTGCCGACGAGCACGGGCTGACCCGCCTTGTGCCGCTCGGCGATGTCCTCGACGACCTGGGCGAACTTCGCCTGCTCGTTCTTGTAGACGAGGTCCGGCTGGTCCTTGCGGATCATCGGGCGGTTGGTGGGAATGGGCACGACGCCGAGCTTGTAGGTCGACATGAACTCGGCCGCCTCGGTCTCGGCGGTTCCGGTCATGCCGGCGAGCTTGTCGTAGAGGCGGAAGTAGTTCTGCAGGGTGACGGTGGCCAGCGTCTGGTTCTCGGCCTTGACGGGGACGGACTCCTTGGCCTCGATCGCCTGGTGGATGCCCTCGTTGTAGCGGCGCCCCACGAGGATGCGGCCGGTGTGCTCGTCGACGATCATGACCTCGTCGTTCATCACGACGTAGTCGGTGTCGCGCTTGAACAGGGCGATGGCCTTGATCGAGTTGTTCAGGAACGAGATCAGCGGGGTGTTGGCCGACTCGTACAGGTTGTCGATGCCGAGGTAGTCCTCGACCTTCTCGATGCCGGGCTCGAGGACTCCGATGGTGCGCTTCTTCTCGTCGACTTCGTAGTCGACGCCGGGCTCGAGGGTGCGGGCGATCTTGGCGAATTCGGTGAACCATCGGTTGGCCTCGCCCGACGACGGTCCGGAGATGATGAGCGGGGTGCGGGCCTCGTCGATGAGGATCGAGTCGACCTCGTCGACGATCGCGAAGAAGTGCTCGCGCTGGACGAGGTCCTCCTTGCGCCATGCCATGTTGTCGCGCAGGTAGTCGAAGCCGAACTCGTTGTTCGTGCCGTAGGTGATGTCGGCCGCGTACTGCTGGCGGCGCACCTCCGGGGTCTGACCGGAGACGATGGTCCCGGTGGACATTCCCAGCGCCCGGTGCACGCGGCCCATCAGCTCGGACTGGTACGAGGCGAGGAAGTCGTTGACCGTGATGACGTGCACGCCCTTGCCTGCGATGGCGTTGAGATAGGAGGGGAAGGCCGCGACGAGCGTCTTGCCCTCACCGGTCTTCATCTCGGCGATGTTGCCGAAGTGCAGGGCCGCACCGCCCATGATCTGCACGTCGTAAGCGCGCATACCGAGGGTGCGGCGCGCGGCCTCGCGCACGGCGGCGAAGGCCTCTGGCATCAGCTGGTCGAGCGTCTCACCCTTGTCGAACCGCGCGCGCAGCTCGGCGGTCTCATTCCGCAGCTCGTCGTCGGTGAGCTTCTCGAAGTCGTCTTCGAGCGCGTTCACGGCCTTCGCGACCTGCTTGAGCCTGCGGAGGATGCGTCCCTCGCCCGCGCGCAGCAGCTTCTCGAGAGGATTCGCCACGGATGTCTCCCTTGGGTATACGTCCCGGAACAACGGTCTGCACCGGACATGCTTTGCCATGTTACCGGCGCGTGACCTGCGCACGCTGTGCACCGGCGGGTCGGCGCACGCTCACGGCGAACGGACACGCCGGGCGGGCTGCGACGAGCATCCGATGTTGCCGGATATGCATATACCGAGAAACGCGATACCGGTGCGTCCGGTCGAGGAGTCACCATGTCCGTCCGCCAGAGCCTGCTCGCCATCCTCGACCAGGGGCCGTGCTACGGCTATCAGCTGCGCGCCGAGTTCGATCGTCGCACGGGCTCCACCTGGCCGCTCAACGTGGGCCAGATCTACAACACGCTCGAGCGCCTTGAGCGCGACGGCCTCGTCGAGAGGGGCGCGGTCGACGAGCGCGGGCACGTGTACTGGGAGATCACCGCTGCCGGGCGCGCGAACGTGCGCGACTGGCTGGGATCACCCGTCGAGCGCGCGCACGGCACCCGCGACGAGCTGGCCGTCAAGCTGGCGGTCGCCGCGACCCTGCCCGGAGTGGACGTCGGCGCCGTCATCCGACGACAGCGGACAGCCTCGCTGCAGCAGCTGCACCAGCTGACCGAGGCACGCGGCGCGGGTGCCGATGCGAGCGACCCGGAAGAGCTCGCCCGCTCACTGGTGGTCGACTCGATGATCTTCGCCGCAGAGGCCGAGACGCGCTGGCTCGATCACCTCGAGCGGCGCCTCGGCGAGCAGCCGCTGCAGGCCATGCAGCTCGCGCTGTCGACCGACCGCCCCAAGCGCGGCCGGCCCGCGAAGACCCCCGCCTGACGTCGACGTCGGCCGACGCGGCCGTGACGTTCGCGCACGGCGCATCGGATGCACAGCACGCGCATCGACCTCGACCGTAGGATCGTCACATGGCCGGATTCTGGGGCAGACGCAGACGTGAAGATGAAGCGCTCGCAGCGCAGGACGCGGATCTGGCGCGCCGCGCCGAGCAGGCACTGGTCGCCGCCGACGAGCGCATCCGCACCACCTCGGACGAGCTCGCGTTCGCACAGGCCGAGCTGGGCGACTCGCTGACCGCCGACCTCGGCAACGCGCTGCGGTCGGTGCGCACCCACCTCGGCGAGGCGTTCCAGCTGCACCAGCTGAACCACGACGAGATCCCCGACACGACCGAAGAGCTGCGCACTCGCAACGCGCGGATCGTGCAGCTGTGCGAGTGGGCCGAGAGCCTGCTCGACGAGAAGACCGGTGAGCTCGCCGAGACGGTCGCGAAGGTGCGCCGGGCCCCAGAGATCATCGCGCAGGTGCGTCGGGATGCACAGTCGCTCGCCGCGCGCATCCCCCAGGCGCGCTCGACGATCGAGCGTCTCTCGTCGCGGTACTCCGAGACCGCGATGCGCCGCATCGCCTCGTCCGGCGATGAGGCCGAGCAGCTGCTCGCGTTCGCCACGCACAGCGCCGACGTGTCGGAGCGTCGCCGGGCCGCCCGCCAGAACGAGGAGGCGAACCTCGCGCTCGAGACGGCGACCGAAGCCGTGCGCCGCGCCGGCGCCCTCCTCGACGCTGTCGAGGACTTCGAGATCCAGGCCCTGCGCGCCGAGTCGACGCTCGCGGACGTGGTCGCCGATTCACGGGGCGACATCGTCGCCGCCCGCAACGCACCGCAGACGCCAGAGGTGGCGAAGGCGACCGGCGAGCTCGAGGAGGCGCTGCTCGCACTCGCGCCGTCCGGCACCCGCAACGATCCGTTCGCCGAGCTCACCCAGCTGCGCGCGGCCAACACGGCCCTCGACGACGCCATCGCGAAGGCGCAGTACCGCGCACAGAACCCGTTGCCCTCTCTCGACCACGTGCAGCACGCCCTCGACGACGCCGATCGCCAGCTGGGCGTGGCGCGCGGTCTGATCGCCGGGCATCGCGGCTGGATCGGCGCCGATGCGCGCACGCGACTCGCCGAAGCCGAGCGGCTGCGCATGGACGTCCCCGCGATGCTCCCCGCCGAAGACACCCGCGAGCAGGCGCTGGCCGCCGCTCGGCGGGTGGCGCTGCTGGCATCCGAAGCCCTGCAGCTCGCTCAGCGCGACATCGACTCGTCCCGACCGCAGAACCAGGGCTGGGGCGGCGACAGCTGGGGTGGCGGGGGCCGCCGCGGCGGCATGGGCGGCGGCGACATCATGGGCGGCGTCCTCGGCGGCCTGGTCATCGGCAGCATCCTCGACGGCATCTTCGACTAGCCCTCTGGCAAGCTCAGACAGACAGAGGCGCCTTCCCCGAGGGGAAGGCGCCTCTCATGCGATCAGGAGGCGATGGCCTCCTCGGGCGGGGCCGCGGTGGTCAGCGAGATGACACCGTAGTCCCAGCCCTTGCGGCGGTATACGACGCTCGGGTGGTCGGTGCGGGCGTCGACGAAGAGGAAGAAGTCGTGCCCGACCAGCTCCATGCGATCGACGGCCTCCTCGACGGTCATCCATTCGGCGTCGAAGCTCTTGGTGCGGATGACGACGGGCGAGTACTCCTCTTCCTCGTCGCTCTGGACGGGGATGGCTCCGGTGGCCACGGCGCGCAGCACGTCGACCGAAGCCGGCTGCACGTCGATTCCGGCGAGCGCTCCGCTCTCCTTCTCGAAGTGGGCACCGCGGGGGTGGTTGCGCCCGTCGATCCTCTTCTCCTTGGCGCGGCGCAGCTGCTCGGCGAGCTTGTCGAGCGCCATGTCGAAGGCCGCGAACTTGTCGGGATCGACCGCTTCAGCCCGGATCACCGGGCCCTTGCTGAGCAGCGTGAGCTCGACCGTCTCATCGGGTATCCGGCCGTTGCGATAGGCACGGTGGGTGACCTTGATCTCGAGTCGCTGCGCCCGCGGGGCGAGCGTCTGGATACGGGCTGTCTTCTCTTCGACAACGGTGCGGAATCGATCGGAGATGCTCACTCCGACGCCGACGATGCTCGTTTCCATCACTGTCTCCTTGTCCCGGTCCGCCCGGCCAAGGGCGGACCGTGGTCGCCTTGTGACCCCCTACGCTAGTCGCCGTACACCGACATGTCACTATCCGCTCCCGATGATTTCACCGTGTCGTGCAGACGCGGTGTCGCGGCGAGCGCGACGGCGCACACGGGGGTGAATCCGGCGGCGCGCAGCGCCCGTGCCGCCTCATCGAGTGTCGCCCCGGTGGTCACCACGTCGTCGACGATGACGACCCTCCCCCGCCCGTGGCGGGCGGCGCGCATGCTGGCCGAGACGTTGCGAGCGCGCGCCTCGCGACCCAGGCCGCGCTGATCGCCGGTGCGCCGTGCGGGCACCAGCAGCCGGTGCGCGCTCGCGCCGGCGCGGCGGACCAAGAGATCCGGCACCCGGTAGCCGCGACGGCGGAAGGCTGCGCGGCTGGTGGGCACCGGCACGATGAGAGCCCCGGCGCCGCTCGTGCCCAGGATGCCGGTCAGCGCCGCGCCGAGCGGACGGGCGAGCATGGTCGCGCCGTCCTCCTTCAGTCGCCTGATCGCGCGCGCGGGGACACCCTCGTATCGCAGCGCGGCGTGCACGGGCATGCCCTCCGGCGTGCGCACCTGCTGCGGATCGGCGCGCAGCAGCATCCGGCATCCATCGCACAGCAGAGTGCCGCTGCGGTCGCATCCGGGGCAGCTCGCCGCGAGCAGCAGGGCGAGCGCGTCGCCGCCGATCCGTCGCCAGGAATCCGCGTCCATGCGTCGACAGTGCCTGATCGCGCGGAACGCGCGCACGGCGCAGCGCGTCTGTCGGGGACAACTCGGCGCTCCGCGCCCCGGTGCAGGACGACTCAGTAACCCGCTCGGGTGCCGAGCACGCGCACGTCTGCGATCGCCTCCTGCCAGAACGAGCCGCGCAGGGCGTACACCGACTGATCGGTGGACAGCACGCGCACCCCGGTGACCGTCTTCGCTCCCGAGAGCGCGACCGCCCCCGCCGGCGCCGACGAGACCGCCGATGGGCCGCCGATCATGTGCGTCGTCAGCGTCGGGTCCGGTGTGGCGCTGAGCACGGCGACCGCATCGGCGCCGACCCACGACAGCCCCTGAACCGCTCCGGAGAGCTGCGCTACGTCGTAGTAGGGCGTGCCGAGGCTGATCGGACGCTGCTCCTCGTCGCGGATGATCGAGGCGACGACGAGGCGGCGCTCGCCCCCCGAGGTGACGATCGCCGCGACCCGCGCGCCGTCGGCCGACACGCGCAGCTGGTTGATGGCATCCGCCGACGGCCAGGCGTCGGCGACGGCCGATGGCTCGGCCTGCGCGGTCGACGCCTGCACCGCGGTCGGGTTCGAGGTCGGGACGGTCCAGATCAGCCCGAACGGATCGAGTGACGGCGTGATCAGGCCGGAGCGACCGTCGACCTGATTCGTGTGGCCCTCGCTCACCGCGAACACGCGCCCGTCGCGCAGCTGCACGGAGGCGAGCTGTGCGTCGGCCGAGACGTCGACTGCGGCGATCGGGTCGTCGATCTTCGCGATCTGCCCCGTGAGACCGCGGACCGGAGCGATCTCGCCGCCCGATGTGGCGGTGCCGAACATCTCGTCGCCGAGCACCAGCACCCCGGGGTCGACGATCGGGTCGTCGACCGTGATGCGACCCGCGTCGAGCGGGACGCCGTCGACGAGCAGCCGCACCTCGGCGACGCCCGCGCCCTGCAGGCTCGCCTCCAGCTGGGTGCGCATCCGCGCCAGGTCGGTCGGCGAGGCAGAGAGCGCGGCGCGGTTCAGGGGCACGGACGCGACCTGCGCCGCGTCAACCGTGACCGCATCGCCGACCATCTCGACGTCGGACGAGAACGGCCGCACGGCCGGAGCGAGCCATTCGCTCGGCTCACCCGAGATCAGCGCCCGCACCACCGTCGTCGCCATGGCCGCCCGGCGGGGGAACCAGCGCACATCCGGCACGAGGTGCGTCCAGGTGGGGTCGAAGTACTTCAGCGAGAACTTCTCGTAGACCTGCGAGAACGTCTCGACGTCGAGGGTGACGCCGTCGGGTGCCTCGGCGATCCGCCACTCGCCGCCCTTCTCGCGCACGAGGCGGTAGGTGGCGTTCGCCGTGCCGGTGTCGGCGCTGTAAGCCCCCGTGCCGTCCACGCTCGCCACCTGCGCGAGCGACACGCTGACCTCCGCCGAGGTGGCGTCCTCGTCATCCGACTCGACCGTCGAGTCGTAGTCGCGATCCTCAACCGACTTGTCGATGGTGACACCGGCGTCGGGCTTCCATGTGCTCTGGAAGTCGTCGGTGAGGAACTTCCTGGCCGTCTTCCACGAATCAGCGGGCGACATCGACGCGTCGAGGAATCCCTCGACGATCCGCGCGGGGCCCGCGCCGGGCTCGGGATCGTCGGCGATGAACGAGAAGGGGGGCTCCTCGATCTCCTCCCCCACCGCGAGTCCCGCGTTGGGAGGGCCGGAGGTGGGCAGTCCGGTGCAGCCGGCCAGCACGACCGCGGCGGCCAGCGCGGCGGCGAGCGCCGACAGAAGACGGATGCCCGTGCGCGAGGTCATGGTCTCCGCCGTCCCTTCTCGCCGAGATCGCCGGGGCGGCCGGGATCGCCGTCGCTCGGCTCCGGGGCGCCCGCTTCGGGCTCGTCCCGCGCACCGCGCAGCGTGATCGGCTCGGTGACATCGATCAGGTCGACGACGCCCTCCGTCGGCTCCAGCGGCACAGGACCGCGCCCGACCTCGATGTCAGGGCCGCGCGGGATGGTCAGCACGAAGTTCGTACCGACGCCCAGCTCCGACCACACGTCCAGGGTTCCGCGGTGCAGTCTGGCGTCGCCGAGTGCGATCGAGAGCCCGAGACCGGTTCCGCCGATCGTGCGCTTGCGCGACGGATCGGCGCGCCAGAACCGGTCGAACACGTGCTCGGCGTCTTCGGGGCGCATGCCGAGCCCGAAGTCGCGCACGCCGATGGCCACGGCGTGCTGATCGCTGTCGACGGTGATGACGATCGGCTCGCCCTCGCCGTGCTCGATCGCATTGCCGATGAGGTTGCGCAGCACCCGGCGCACCCGGCGCGGGTCCATGTCGACGGGTGAGTAGCCACCCGGCGCCACGAGCCGCAGCTCGCTGCCGTGCGCGGCTGCGAGCGGTCGCATCTGATCGACCATCTCCTCCGCGAGCTGAGCGAGGCTGGTCGCCTCGACCTCGAGCTGCACGGATCCCGCGTCGTATCGGCTGATCTCGAGCAGATCGGCCAGCAGGGTCTCGAAGCGCTGCACCTGGGTGTGCAGCAGCTCGGCGGTGCGGGCGGTGACCGGATCGAAATCGTGCCTGGTGTCGTTGATCATCTCCGCGGCGAGGCGGATCGTCGTCAGCGGCGTGCGCAGCTCGTGCGAGACGTCCGAGACGAAGCGCTGCTGCACGAGCGAGAGCTCGGCGAGCTCTCTGATCTGACTCTGAATGCTGTCTGCCATCGCGTTGAACGAGCGTCCGAGACTCGCGAGCTCGTCTTCGCCGTACACGGGAAGGCGCACCTCGAGGTCGCCCGCGGCGAGGCGCTCACTGGTCTCGGCCGCCTCGACGATCGGTGCCGACACCGAGCGCAGGACGAGCCAGAGGATCGCCGTGATGAGCGCCACCAGGGTGAGTCCGGCGAACCAGAGGGTGCGCTGCACGAAGAGCAGGGTCTCGTCGGCGTCTGCCAGGTCGTACGCGATGTACACCTCGTATGTGCCGACGCCGCGGAACTCGAGCAACTGCCCGACGACGATGCCCGCGGCGACGGTGCCATCGGGCTGGGGCAGGGCGATCGACTGCCAGGCCTGGCGCGTCGTCACCTGCGTCACGCGCGTGCGCAGCTCGTCGCTGAGCGCCAGCTGCCCCGACGAGTACTCCAGGCTGCGGAAACCGGTCGGCGTGTAGCCGTCGCCCTGTGCCGCGGAGATGAAGCCGACGATGCGGCTCGACGAGGCCGTGCGGCCCAGCACGCGCTGCGCTTCCCCCCACACCGCCGCGATCGTCGCGCGATCATCTCCGGTCTGCCCCGAGTCGAGCTGCTTCTGCGCAGCCGACACCGCTGCGCGAGCGTTGTGCAGCGCTTCGTCCTTGCGCGATTCGAAGAGATCGCCGCGGATGACCAGGGCGATCACCACGCAGATGATGAAGATCGCGAGCGACGTGAGCAGCAGGGTTATCGCCGTGGCGCGGAAGCGCATCGAGGTGCGCCACAGGCCGGAGACGACGTCGGGCCAACGGCGAGGCCCGCCCCAGAGCGCTGCGGTGACGCGCGTCGGAGGATTCACGGCCACGATCGGATCTAGCCGACGCTGCCGGCGCGGTAGCCCACCCCGCGGACGGTCGTGACGATGCGCGGGTTGTCGGGGTCGAGTTCGACCTTCGCCCGCAGGCGCTGCACGTGCACGTTCACGAGGCGCGTGTCGGCCTTATAGTGATAGCCCCACACCTGCTCGAGAAGCATCTCGCGCGAGAAGACCTGCTGCGGCTTGGATGCCAGGGCGACGAGCAGCTGGAACTCGAGCGGGGTCAGCGCGATGGGAGCCGTTCCGCGGCGCACCTCGTGCGCATCGACGTCGATCGTCAGATCGCCGACGCGAAGCACCTCGGTCTCGGCCTGCGGCGCGGGGCGGAGACGGGTGCGGATGCGCGCGACGAGCTCTTTCGGGTTGAACGGCTTGACGATGTAGTCGTCGGCGCCGACCTCGAGCCCGCGCACCACGTCGGCCGTGTCGCTGCGGGCCGTGAGCATGATGACGGGGACGCCGGACTCGGCTCGGATGCGGGTGCAGATCTCGATGCCGTCCATCCCGGGCAGCATGAGATCGAGAAGCACCAGGTCGGGCCGGCTCGAGCGCCATTCGTCGACAGCCAGCGCGCCGTCGGCGCAGAACAGCGCCTCGAAGCCCTCGGTGCGCAGCACGATGCCGATCATCTCGGCGAGCGCCGTGTCGTCGTCGACCACGAGGATACGAGAGGTCATGTTCCGCTCAGCCTCAGCTTTCTTCCTGTGCGGCACCGGCAGCGCCCCGGGGAGGCGACTCGGATCAGCCTACTTGAGAATGCTCTTCGCGCGCGGAGGCGGAGCACGCGTCCGGTCGGGGGCATGTGCCACGATGGGAGGGCGCAGGGAGGGAGTGCGAATGAGCGGTCAGACCTGGACCCCGGCACCGAGGAAGAGTGCGATCCCATTGCACCCGATGACGTTCGGGATGATTTTGGGGCGATCGTTCAGCGCTCTGAGGCACAACCCGAAGGTGCTGTTCGGATTCGCCGTCGCGGTGCAGTTCGGCATCACGGCCATCGCCGTCGTCGTGATCGTGCTCGTCGCGGGCTTCTCGGCCGCCCGCATCGCGAGCGTGCCGGCGGGATCGCCGGATCAGGGCCCGATCATCGCCGGGACCGTCGCGCTGGGCATCGTCGTCGGCATCGTGCTGACTCTGGCGAGCGTGGCGTTCACCTCGATCGTGCAGGGCCTGGTCGCCGCCGACGTGTCGTTCGCCGCCCTCGGGCGGAGGGCCCCGCTGCGCTCGCTGTGGTCGCGGGTTCGTCCCGCGTTCTGGCGGCTGTTCGCCTTCGCGCTGCTGCAGGGGCTCGCGGTGCTGCTCTGGATGCTCGCCATCGCCGGCGCCGCGATCGCGATCATGGCCGGCAGCGACTTCTCGGGCGGATCGATCGGTCTCGCCATCGGCCTGGTGGTTCTGCTCGTGCTGGCGAGCATCCCGCTGGTGGTCTGGCTGAGCACGAAGCTGCTGGTCGTGCCCGCGGCTCTGGTTCTGGAGCGGGCGCCGCTGGGCGCGGCGCTCGTGCGTTCGTGGCGTCTCATCCGCGGCCGCTTCTGGCCCGCCCTCGGCGTGATGTTCCTCATCGGCGCGATCATGGGCCTCGCCGCTCAGGTGGTGAGCGTGCCGGGCTCGATCCTCTCCGGCGTCCTCGGCGGCGTGATGGCGCCGTCCGGATCGCCGGATGAGAGCGAGGTGATCGGCTTCCTGGCGCTGACGATCCTGCCGCAGATCCTCGTGCTCGCCGTGCAGGCCATCACCCTCGTCGTGCAGGGCACGGGCGCAACTCTCATCTATCTCGACAGCCGCATGCGCTACGAGGGCCTCGACCAGACCCTGATCCGCTTCGTCGAGCGCAGCGCCCACGGCGCATCGGACGACGAGCTCGGCGACCCCTACGCGGTCGATCCGGCGCGCGCGGTGTCGAAGACTCCCCCGCCCAAGCAGCAGGCACCGGCGTACGCCGGGTACGCACCGAGCACTCACCCCGGCGAGCAGTACGGCACTCAGCCGTATGGGACTCAGCCGTACCCCGTCCAGCAGTACGGCGCTCAGCCCTACCCCGGCCAGCTGTACGGGACTCAGCCGTACCCCGTCCAGCAGTACGGCGCTCAGCCCTACGCCGGCCAGCAGTACTCCGGCCAGCCCTACCCCGGCCAGCAGCAGGCGGCACAGGGCCACCCCGGGCAGACGTATCCGGTGCAGCCGCCCGCCTCCGGCGCATCGCCCGCGTCCGGGCAGCTGCCGCCCTACGCCGCCCCGCCCCAGCCGCCGATGCCGCAGACCCCGAGCGCTGCGCCTTCGTCACCGCCGACCGCGTCCTCCTCCGACGACTGGGCCGCACCGGGCGGAGCCGGATGATCGCACTGCTCGCCGCCGCAGACGTGTTCGTGCCCGACGGCGACGAGGCGCGTCGTCGCGCGCAGGAGGAGCTGTCGAAGCCCGAGTACCAGGCGGCGAAGCCGAACTGGTTCGATCAGCTCGCCGCTGACGTCGCAGACTGGTTCTTCGGGCTGTTCGACGGCGACGGAACGGGCGCCGTCGCGCCTCTGGCGCTCACGATGATCACGATCGTCGTGGTCGCCGCGGTGGTCGTCGCCCTCCTCGTCTGGGGCAGGCCCCGCGCCTCCAGGGCGATGCGCGGACGCGCCGACCTGCTCGGCGAGAAGGACGACCGCTCGGCGGCGCAGCTGCGCACCGACGCGGAGCGCCGCGCGCGCGAGGGCGACTGGGACGGCGCGGTCGTGCTGCGCTTCCGCGCACTCGCCCGCGGACTGCTCGAGCGAGACCTCATCGACCCCGCCCCCGGCGCCACCGCACAGGGCATCGCTCGCGAGGCCGCGCCCGCTCTGCCGCAGCTCACGCAGACGCTGCACGAGGCGGCCACGCTCTTCGATGCGGTGCGCTATCTCGGAGCGCCCGCGAGCGAGGCCGACTACCGCACCCTCGCTGCCGCAGACGACCGCGTCCGGAACACCGCGCCACGCCTGACCGCCGATGCCGGGACGGTGCACGCATGAGCACGACCGACATCAGCACGAACAGCGCGGGCGCAGCCGACTCGAGCAACACCTCCCCTGCCGACGCTGCGGGAAGCACGGCCGCCGCACGGCGACCGGGCCGCCGCGGCAACGTGCTCGGCTGGGTCTTCGTCGTCGCCCTGCTGATCGGCATCGCACTGCTCTCGCTGCGCCTGGTCAGCACCGCTCCTCCGCTGGGCGGCGTGCTCAATCCCGAGTCGCCGGCGCCGGGCGGCGCGAAGGCGATAGCCGAGCTCGTGCGCCAGCAGGGCACCGAGGTGGAGGTGGTGCGCAGCCGCGCGGCGGCCGCCGCCGCGCTCGAGCCCGGCAGCGCGCTGGTGCTGGCCGACCCCGTCGCCCTCACCGACACCGCGGTACTCGACCTGATCGACGGGGCCGATCGCCTGATCCTGCTCAGCACGAGCGCCCGGATGCTCGAGCTGCTCGAGCTCGGCACCGGTGCAGGCGGACTCGGCGCCGTCGAGGCCGGCTGCGATCGCGCGGAGTTCTCCGACACGGGAACGGTCGAGGCCGAGCGCATGTTCGACCCCGCCGACGGCGTCGAGGGCTGCTTCCGGGGCTCGGACGGCGGCGCCGCCCTGTTGATCGCCGACCGCGAGGGAGCGCGCATCTCGTTCATCGAGGCGACCCGCATGCTCTCCAACCGTCATCTCGCAGACGACGGCAACGCCGCGCTCGGGCTCGCGCTGCTCGCGCAGACCGATCACGTGGTCTGGTACGTCGGATCGCTCGAAGACGGCGACCGGGTGGCCGATGCCCCTGCGACTCTGGGCGAGCTCACTCCGGCCTGGCTCACCCCGGCCATCCTGCTCCTGCTCGTCGCCGGCGTCGCCGCGATCTGGTGGCGAGGCGCGCGCTTCGGCCCGCTGGTCGCCGAGTCGCTGCCGGTGACCGTGCGGGCGTCCGAGACCATGCACGGCCGTGCCCGTCTCACCGCGAAGGCCGCGGATGCCGCGCATGCCGCCGCCGCGATCCGAGCGGGCACGCGCGCCAGACTCGCACAGCGCCTCGCCCTCAGTGCCCGGGCGACGGCCGTGGAGGTCGCCGACGCGGCATCCGATCGACTCGGAATCCCCCGGGGATCGCTGCACGATCTGCTCGGCGGCACCGCCCCCACCGACGACCGCGAGCTCGTCGAGCTCGCCAGACGACTCGCCGAACTCGAGACGGCGGTCGACGCCGCCCATACCGAAAGGAATCGCCCGTGAGCGACGAGTGCACCACCCCCACAGCCACGCTGGACGACGACGCGCTGCGCCAGGCGATGCACCGCGTGCGCACCGAGGTCGACAAGGCCGTGGTCGGGCAGGCCGGCACGGTCACCGGTCTGCTCGTGGCGCTGCTGGCGCGCGGGCACGTGCTGCTGGAGGGCGTGCCGGGCGTGGCGAAGACCCTCGTGGTGCGCAGCTTCGCCCGCGCCGTGGGGCTCGACACCAAGCGCGTGCAGTTCACCCCCGACCTCATGCCGGGCGATGTCACCGGCTCCCTCGTCTACGACGCCCGCACCGGCGAATTCGAGTTCCGCGCAGGGCCCGTCTTCACCAACATCCTGCTCGCCGACGAGATCAACCGCACGCCGCCGAAGACGCAGGCGGCCCTGCTCGAGGCCATGGAGGAGCGCCAGGTGTCAGCCGATGGCCTGAGCCGTCCGCTGCCCGACCCGTTCCTCGTCGCCGCCACGCAGAACCCCGTCGAGCACGAGGGCACGTACACGCTGCCCGAGGCGCAGCTCGACCGGTTCCTGATGAAGCTCGTCGTCGGCATGCCGGAGCGCGACGCCGAGGTCTCGGTGCTGCGCCTGCACGCGAGCGGATTCTCGCCTCGCCTGCTCACCGGGGTCCAGGCCGCCGTCAGCGCCGACGAGATCCGCGCGGCGCAGGATGCCGCGGCGCGGGTGCAGGTCAACGACGACGTGCTCGGCTACGTCGTCGACCTCGCCAGGGCGACGCGACACTCCCCCTCGGTCGAGCTGGGCGCGAGCCCCCGCGCCTCGACCGCGCTGCTGGCCGCCGCCAAGGCCTGGGCGTGGCTGAACGCCTCGACCGCGGTGACGCCCGACCACGTGCAGACCATGCTCATGCCGGTATGGCGTCACCGCCTGCAGCTGCGACCGGATGCGCAGATGGAGGGCGTCTCCGCCGACGCCGTGCTGCAATCCGTGGTGCAGCAGACTCGCGTGCCGATCTGACATGTTCGTCACCGCTCTTCTCGCCCCGCTGATCGCGCTGGGCGTCGTGCCGACGGCGCTGCTGAGCGTCGCCGGCGCGCCGCCGTGGGCGGTGTTCGGCGGCTGGGTGCTGCTGTGCGTCCTGCTCGTGACCATCGACGTCGTGACTGCCCCGAATCCGCGTTCGCTGATCGTCACTCGGTCGATTCCCGCTCGTGCACGGCTCGGCGAGCCGGTGCAGACCAGCGTCGCCGTGCAGAACATCGGCACGCGCACCCTGCGCGGGCAGCTCCGCGACGCCTGGCAGCCGACCGCGGGAGCCGGCGAGGAGCGCGTGCGGCTCAGTGTCCCCGCCGGAGAGCGTCGGCGCTTCGATGTGCCGCTGCGCCCGCGCCGCCGAGGCGAGCTGGTCAGCGAGTTCGTGGTGGTGCGCTCGCGCGGACCGCTGGGTCTTGCGGGACGGCAGGCGCGGCACGATGTGCGGGGGGCGCTGCGGGTGCTGCCCGCGTTCAGCTCGCGCAAGCATCTGCCCTCACGCCTGGCGCGGCTGCGCGAGCTCGACGGCAACACCTCCATCCAGGTCAGAGGCCAGGGCACAGAGTTCGACTCGCTGCGCGAGTACGTGCGCGGAGACGACATCCGCTCGATCGACTGGCGGGCCACCGCACGCGCCGGCACGACGATGCTGCGCACCTGGCGCCCCGAGCGCGACCGGCAGGTCGTCATCCTGATCGACACGGGCCGCACCGCCGCCGCCCGCGTGGGCGACGGCACCCGGCTGGATGCCTCGCTCGAAGCCGCTCTGCTGCTCTCCGCCCTCGCGGCTCGGGCGGGCGACCACGTCAACCTGCTCATGTACGACCGGGTGGCCCGCGCGCGCGTCACCGGCGTCGAGGGTGCGGCGCTGCTGCCGGCACTGACCGATGCGATGGCGCCCGTGCACGCACGCCTGGTCGACACCGACTGGGCCGGCGCCTTCGCCGCCATCCGCACGCTGACGACGCGACCGTCGCTGATCGTCGTGCTGACCGCACAGGATGCGGCCGAGACGGCGCGCGGATTCCTCGGCGCGTTCCCGACGGCCTCGCGGGCGACGACCGTGCTGGTGGGCTCGGTGACGGACGACGCGATCGCAGAGCTCGCCCGGCGACGGGAGTCGAGAGCCGACGTCTATCTCGCCGCGGCCGCCGAGCAGACCATGGCCGACGCGCAGGTCGTCGCAGATGCCATCCGGCGCGCGGGCGGCGAGGCGATCGCAGCCGATCCTGAGCAGCTCCCGCCGCGCATCGCCGATCGCTACCTCGAGCTGAAGGCAGCAGGTCGCCTGTGACACGCTGACCCGATGCATTCGCTTTTCTGACTGATTCAGAATAAGGTGGGGGCATGCCCCTCTCCGACGTCGCTGCTCAGCAGCGCCTGCGCGATGCCGGCCTGCGCGTCACCGTGCAGCGGATCCGGGTGCTCGAGACCCTCGCCGCGAGGCCCCACGCCTCGGCGGAGGTCGTCTTCACCGGCATCCGTGACGCGCTTCCTGGCATCGCGCTCGCCACGGTCCACGGCATCCTGAACGATCTCACCGACGCCGCCATCGTGCAGCGCGTGAATCTCCCCGACGTCGGCAGCGCCCTCTACGAGCTGCGCACCGACGACAACCATCACCACGTGCAGTGCGTGAGCTGCGGGCGCGTCGAAGACGTCGCCTGCGCGATCGGCGCCGCCCCCTGCCTGCACCCCTCTCACGACCACGGCATGCGAATCCTCGAAGCCGCGGTCACCTACCGAGCCCTCTGTCACGAATGCGAAAGGAACGGCAATGGCTGACAAGCCCGCAACCACCACACAGACAGGAACGCCCGTCGCAAGCGATGCGCATTCGCTGACCGTCGGCGCCGACGGCGTCACCGCGCTGCACGACCGCTACCTGGTCGAGAAGCTCGCATCGTTCAACCGCGAGCGCGTGCCGGAGCGCAACCCGCACGCCAAGGGCGGCGGCGCGTTCGGCGAGTTCGAGGTCACCGAGGACGTCTCGGCGTACACCCGCGCCGCCGTCTTCCAGCCCGGCGCGAAGAGCGAGACGCTGCTGCGCTTCTCCTCCGTCGCCGGCGAGCAGGGCTCGCCCGACACCTGGCGCGACGTCCGCGGCTTCTCGCTGCGGTTCTACACCACCGAGGGCAACCTGGACATCGTCGGCAACAACACCCCGACCTTCTTCCTGCGCGACGCGATGAAGTTCCCCGACTTCATCCACTCGCAGAAGCGCCTCGGCGCGTCGGGTCTGCGCGACGCCGACATGCAGTGGGACTTCTGGACCCTCTCCCCCGAGTCGGCCCACCAGGTCACCTACGTCATGGGCGACCGCGGCCTGTCGCGCTCGTGGCGCCACCTCAACGGCTACGGCTCGCACACCTACCAGTGGGTCAACGCCGCCGGTGAGCGCTTCTGGGTGAAGTACCACTTCCTCTCCCACCAGGGCGTCGAGCGCATGTCGGCCGGCGAGGCCGAGCGCATCGCCGGTGAGGACGCCGACTACTACCGCCGCGACCTGTTCGAGGCGATCGAGCGCGGCGACTTCCCGAAGTGGGACGTGTACGTGCAGATCATGCCGTACGAAGAGGCCAAGACCTACCGCTACAACCCCTTCGACCTCACCAAGACCTGGTCGAAGAAGGACTACCCGCGCATCAAGGTGGGCACGTTCACGCTGAACCGCAACCCGCAGAACTTCTTCGCCGAGATCGAGCAGGCCGCCTTCTCGCCCGGCAACCAGGTTCCCGGCACCGGCATCTCGCCTGACAAGATGCTGATGGCCCGCGTGTTCTCGTACTCCGACGCGCAGCGGTACCGCATCGGCGCGAACTTCAACCAGCTGCCGGTGAACCAGCCGCACGCGGCCCAGGTGCGCAACTACATGCACGAGGGTCAGATGCAGTACCACTACGCCCCGGCCGAGCACCGGGTGTACACCCCGAACTCGTACGGTGCCGCAGGCGGCCCCGAGGCCGACCCGCTGCTCGGCGTCGAGGCGAGCTGGGAGTCGGACGGCGAGCTGGTGCGCTCCGCCGCCACGCTGCGCGAGGACGACGGCGACTTCGTCCAGGCGAGCATCCTCTACCGCGAGGTCTTCGACGACGAGGCGCGCGAGCGCTTCGTGCAGACCCTCGTCGGCCAGTACAACGGGCTGACCGTCCCCGCCATCCAGGAGCGCTTCTTCTGGTACTGGGGTCAGGTCGACCAGGACCTGGAGGCTCAGCTTCGGGCGCTCGCGGGCGCGCCGATCGGCGAGCCCGAGCCGATCGGCATCGGCGAGTAATCCCGCTCACGCGAACACGAGGCCCCTTCATCGCCGCGATGGAGGGGCCTCGGCGTGTGCCCGCCCGGCTCACCCGGTGATGCGGGATCATCGAAGGACGATCCGGCGCGTGGCCGGCATGATGAGGAGAGCCGGCATGACCGAACCCCGCACGTCCGTCGCAGCCGCGGCCGCTTCCCGTGGCGCCCGGCTGACCGCCGAGGGATTCGGCTCGTTCCTGATCGTCTTCCTCGGCGTGGGCGCGTCGCTGTTCACCGCCACGCTGTTCGCCGATCCCGGCGCGGGCTCAGCCGTGAATCTGACCGTGGCGCTCGCATTCGGCATCGCACTGCTCGCCGCCTTCAGCTCGTTCGCGGGGATCTCCGGCGGGCACTTCTCCCCTGCGGTGACCATCGGCGCCGCTGCCGCCGGCCGCCTGGCATGGCGCGACGCGCTGCCGTACGTGCTCGCGCAGGTCGTCGGCGCGGTGATCGCCTCGACGGCGCTCATCGTCGTGGGCCTGTTCGGCCCGGAGCGGTGGCTGGAGCGCGTGCAGGATGCCGGGTTCGCGAGCACGGGCTGGGGCACGCTCTCGCCGGGCGGGTTCGGGATGCCCGCGGTGATCGTCATCGAGATCATCCTCACCGCGCTTCTCGTGCTCGTCTTCCTCAGCGTGACCCACCCCGAGCGCCGAACCGCGGCGGGCGGTGTGGCGATCGGCCTCACCTTCGCGGCGATCCAGTTCGTCGCCATCCCGGTGGCCGGCGGCGCCGCGAACCCCGCGCGCGCGATCGCCACGGCGATATACGGGGGCATCGGCCCGCTCGCTCAGCTCTGGGTGTTCCTCGTCTTCCCCGGCGTCGCGGCGGCGGCGATCGGCATCGCGTACCGTGCTCTCTTCGATGGCACAGTCGAACCGGATGGCGGCGAGTCGGACGACGACTCCGGAGGGTGGTCCTCGCTCACCCAGCCGTGAGCGTCGGCGTGCCCGCCTCGTACTCGACGAGGTCGCCGCTCTCGCCCCGACGCGCTGCGCGCCTGCCGATGACGAGCATGTAGAACAGGAACGCGCCGAGCGCCAGCGCGCCGATCCCGATCTTCACGGGCCACGGCAGGTTCGAGCCGGTCACGAAGCCCTCTACCAGACCCGAGAGGAACAGGGCGAAGACCAGGCCGATCGCGACGGTAGCGAGAGCACGACCGCCGGCGGCCAGCGACTCAGCCCTGGTCCGCCGTCCGGGGGCTGCCCACGCCCAGAAGATGTGCAGGCCCGCAGCGGCCGCGACGAAGATGGCGGTGAGCTCGAGCAGCCCGTGCGGCAGGATGTGCAGCACCATGGTGTCGAGGTGTCCGTAGGCCGACATGACCGCGGCGGAGACGCCGAGTCCGAAGGCGTTCTGGATCAGCATCCACACCGGCCAGATGCCCGTCACGCCGAACAGCACGCACTGCATGGCGATCCACGCATTGTTGAGCCAGACCATCCCCGCGAACGACGCCATCGGGCCGTAGTAGTCTACGAAGTCCTCCTCGGCGTACTGCCGCAGCACATCGGGCGGCCCCAGCGTCGCGATCAGCGCAGGATCGGAGGCGATCCACGCTGTCGTGAGCGCCACCACGAGCACGAAGGAGATCGCGATGACAGCGGTGGTCCAGCGGATCCGGTACAGCGCCGCGGGCAGCTGCAGCGCGAAGAAGCGTGCGGCCTGCGCCAGCACGTTGTCGCCCGCCCCGGTGAATCGCAGCCGCGCAGCAGCGAGAATCGTCGACAGGTACGCGCCCTGCGGCGAGTCACCCACCGACGTCTTCAGCTCGGCGAGGTCGGCGGACGCGGCGCGATATCGCACGATCAGCTCGTCGACCTCTGCGCCGCTCAGGCGGCGTCTGCGGCTCAGCGCATCGAGCCGTTCCCATTCGGGGCGGCGGGCGTCGGCGAGGGCATCGGCATCCACCTGATTTACTGTACTCATGTCAGCCACGATCACCGATGAGCAGGAGATCCTGTCGGGCGAGGCCGTCGCCATCGACGTGCAGCCGGTCGGCTTCGTGCTGCGCGCCGCCGGCGCTCTGATCGATATGGCCATCGGGTTCGCCCTGTTCCTCGCCGTCACGTTCGTGCAGGTGTGGCTGATGACCGAGGGCCTGCTGACCGAGCACACCTTCCGCATCCTGATGATCTGCGCCGCCGTGCTGAGCTTTCTCGTGCTGCCGATCACCGTCGAGGTGGCCATGCGCGGCCGCAGCGTCGGCAAGCTCGCGGTCGGCGGGCGCATCGTGCGGGTCGACGGCGGGGCGATCACCTTCCGGCACACGTTCATTCGCGCCCTCGTGGGGGTGCTCGAGGTGTACATGACCTTCGGCGGGGCCGCCGTGATCACCGGTGCGCTCACCGCCCGCTCGCAGCGACTCGGCGACCTGGTCGCCGGAACCTACTCGCAGCGCGTGCGCACCCCCGCCCTGCCGTCGCATCAGCCGTACCTGCCGCCGTCGCTGCAGGGGTGGGCCGCCGTCGCCGACGTCGCGCGGATGCCCGATCGGCTCGCTCGGCGCATCTCGCAGTTCCTCGCAGGCGCTCAGCGTCTCTCACCCTCGGCACGAGCCAGCGTCGCGCACGAGCTCGCCCTCGAAGCGCAGCCGTTCATCTCGCCGGTGCCGGCGGTGTCTCCCGAGGAGCTGCTGCTCGGGGTGACCGTGCTGCGCCGCCGGCGCGAACAGCGCGCGCTCGCGCTCGCCGACGAGCGCGCCGAGCGCCTGAGCGGGCGGCGCATCGGGCTCTGAGCGCGTCGCCGCGATCGGCGCTCGTCAGTCCGTGACGAGCGCAGCGGCTGACGGTGCGGTCATCAGGGCGTGGTCATCAGGGGGGGCGCTCACGAGCGCAGCGCCTCGTGGCGGATCACCAGCCACCCGGCGGGCACCGACAGCCGATCGGCGTGCTGGGCGCACAGGTCGTGCGCGTGCGGGTCGCCACCGGGCCCGAGCGGACCGAGCGCGGCCATCTGGTCGCCGTAGTCGAAGGTGAGCGTCGCGATCGCCTCGCGCGCACAGGCGACCTTCGAGCACAGCCGTTCACCGACGGCCAGGTGCGCGTCGAGGCGCGATCCTCTGTCGCGTCGCGGCGCATCGTCGAGTCGGAGTCTGTCGTCCATCGCCTCCACACTATGACCGGGTCGTGCGAGCGGGGTGCAGCCGCGCGGCAGCGAATAGACTTTCGGCATGCCCGACCGACGCTCTTCCCCCGCACCCCGGCGCGGCACGCGTCACGGCCGCCACGGTCGACTCGGGCGCAGTGAGGTGGTCAGGCCGCCCCTGCCGCCGCTGGACGGGCGGCTCGACCGGTTCGAGATCACGGTCGGCAGCGCGGTCGAGTATCTTCGCGGCACCTGGGAGGAGCTGCGAGACGTGCGCTTCGAGATCGCCGCGATGCCCGCGCACGATCGCGCCGACGGCATCCCGCTGTGGCGTGCCGACCCTGCTGCGCAGCGGGTGACGCTGTACCGGGTGCCGATCGAGCGCCTGCTGCCGAAGGGACACGACGACGCGGCCCATCGCCGCATGGCCGTCGAGAGCGCCGTATTCCATGCGGCGGCCGAGTACGTGGGGCGCGAGCCCTGGGAGCTCGGGCCGGACGGCCGCGATCACTGATCGCTCGCGCGCGGACCGGACGGGCCCGACGGGTCGTCAGGGGTGCACGATGATCGGCTGCTGCGTCGCCGGCGGCGCCCACAGCGGCCAGCTTGCGATCGCCGCGTCGCCGAGCAGGCCGACCGCGGCGTGAACCGCCCTGTCGGCGGTGAGCAGATGCTCGCCGGGCTGCAGCGAGACCTGCTCCACGCCGTTCGGCGCCAGCTCGACCGTTCGCTCGTCGACGCCCTCGAGGGTCACCGTGGCGGTGCTGTCCTCGGCGTTGCTGAGGTACAGCGTCGCCGCCGCACCACCGGGAACGCTGAAGGGCACGGTGCCGGTCAGCTGCGGGGCGGGCAGCATCCAGGCGAAGTCCTCGCGCCCGTCGGCACGCACCGTCTGACGCGCACCGGCGACGACCTGCGCGGTCGCATCGATCTCGATGTCGTGCGCCCCCGCGCCCATCCCCGTCAGGGAGACCTCGGTGGGGGTCTCCGCGGTGAGATCGATCACGTACTCGTCGGAGTCGACCGTGCCGTCCGCGCCGCGCACGCGCACCGTCGCGGTGGCGTCTTCCCGCGGCGAGAGGATGCGCAGCAGGATGCCGGTCGAGTCGTCTCCCTCGGAGATCGGCTGCGACTGGGCGCCCAGCAGGCGCAGGCTGCGCTGCGCGCCACCGACGCCGTCCTGCACGTCGATGCCGACCGCGTCGAGCGTGCGCACGTGCGCCGACTGCAGCGCTGCGCGCACGGGCGCTCCGGCTGCGATCACCTCGATGACCGGACGCGGCTCGGCACCCGCGACGGATGCCAGCGTCAGGGTGGTCTGCGTCTTCGGCGGAACGATCTTGGTGGTCGTCTTGCGCTGGGCGCCGTAGACGTTCAGCTGAACGGTGGAGGGGACGTCGGCGGGGTTGGAGAGCAGGATCAGGTCGGACGATCCCGTCGACCCGTCGCCGCCGACCAGCCATGAGCTCATCCCCGGCTCGCGGCACGGCGCGGCGGCGAATCCGCGCAGATCCTCTTCGTCGAGGCTGACCGCTTCCGATGCGGAGATCAGCGGCGCGGTGCGATCCGCGACGGCCGCCGTGATGCTCTGCGCGCCCTCGCCGCCCAGCACGTTCGGCATCGCCAGGTCGGTCGTGGTCGTCTCGTGCTCGCGCGCGTCGATCCGCACCGTGGGGGCGGCCGCCGAGACCAGCGACTCGGCCCGGCTGGAGTCGCGCCCCAGCGCACGGAAGGCTCCGTTGCACACGATCGTCGCATCGCCCGGCACCGGGGTGACCGTCGCGGCGGCGGGCTCGTTCTGCACACTCGGCCACGGCGTGGCGACCGCGGCGACGACGCCGAGAACGCATGCCGCGGCGACGACCGCCCCGGTGGCGAGCCTGGCGCCGGTGGCCGCGAGGCGGATCGTGCTCTGCTTCATCGGCTGTTCTCCTCGGCGGCGGGATGCGGAGTCGCCGTTGCCGCGGTGGGCGACACGACTCCGGCGGGTTCGGGCTGACGCTCCCGGGCCGATGGGTCGGACTGGGCGGGGCGTGCGTCGTCGTCAGCGGCGTCGCCGTCGCGCGCATCGGCGACCTGCGCACCGGAATCCTGCGCACCGGAACCCTGCGCATCGGAACCCTGCGCATCGGCATCAGATGCAGCGGCATCGCCATCCGCCCGTCGCGGGGCGATCGGCTCGTCGAGTGAGCGGCCGACGACACGCGAGCGAGCGCGAGCGGCTCGACGCGACGCGCGCGTCGGGATCGACAGCAGCACGGCGGCCAGCACGACGATGAGCTGGCCCAGCCCGATGAGGTTGCCGAGGGCGTTCTGCGCATGCGAGGGCTGTGCGCGCTCAGCGGGTGTCGTGGCCGTCTGCCACAGCATCCCGTTGGGGGTGTCGCCCGCCTTCACGAAACCGGCGCGCTGGTCGATCGCCGTGATCGCGGTCTCGCTCATGCGGCGAGCCTGATCGCTCTGGCCGGGGAGCGAGGAGAGCAGCACGAAGCCGATCCCGCGATCGGTGAGCGCCGCCGCGGCATCGAAGTCGCGCGCCGAGAGCAGGTCGACCGCGTCAGCGGCGAGAGAGTCGTCGCGCACACGCGTCGCAGTGGTGAGCATCGTGCTCTGTGCACTGAGTGTGGCGCTGGGGCCCCACACCACCTGGGTGGCGAGGGAGCCGTCGTTGAGGGGCGTCATGACGAGCGTGCCGCTGTCGGCGTCGTCGGAGGCGTGGGCTGCGACCAGAGCCGGCAGCGTGCTCATGGCTCCGTTGCGGATCTGCGCCTCACCGAGGTTGACCGCGAGCAGGCCTGGCACAGCGCACACGAGCACCCCGACGCCGGTGACGAGCGCCGCTGCGGAGCGCAATGCGGGCACCGCCACGACCGTGTCGAGGGTGACCAGCGCAGCGCCGACTGCACCGAGCCACGCGAAGCTGAGTCCGGTTCCGGGCCAGATGGCGACGGCCTCGCCCTGGGCGAACGACACCTGCACGCCCACCGCGATCATCGCCGTGACGAGTCCGGCCATCGTGGTCGCGAGAAGGGCGAAGCCCGCGCGCCACCGCGGAGAGAGCGCCGAGGTCAAGGCGAGCACCGCCACCGGCAGCAGCAGCAGGAAGGCGAACGGCGCGAAGCTGCCGCCCAGCAGCCACTCCCACCCGCCGCGGTCGGGCGACGGGAAGCCCTGAGCGATGAGCAGGCGTCCTGCGGCGTCCGAGGCCGCCTGGGCGAGGGGCGCGACGGCGCCGGGGTCGGCCAGCAGCGCCCACGGTTCGCCGTGGCGTAGCTGCCAGTAGACCAGGGGCGCGAACAACGCGGCCGCGGGGATCAGCAGCCAGAACACGCGCACGGCTCCGCGCACCCGGCCGGCGGCGAGCATCGCCATCACCGCCAGGCCCCAGAGCGCGACGACAGCCGGCGCGAGCGACGGCGCACAGGCGAGGGAGGCTGCCGCGAGCAGGGATGCCGCTCCCGCCGCTCCCCAGGATCGGTGCGCCACGGCCGCGGAGTGGAACAGCCAGGGCAGCAGCAGGTGCAGCAGCACCGCCGCCGGTCGGCCCTGCACGAGAGCGGCGAGGAACGTGGGAGCCAGCGCCCACAGCACGCCGCCGAGGATCCGCAGGCCGGCACGGTCGGTGATCCTGGTCGCGGCGAACCACCCGCCGAGCACCGCGAGCGGAAGGGCACCCAGCCAGAGCAGCACGACCGCGAACGACGGCGAACCCGGCCACAGGGTGCCGAGCACCGCGAGCACAGCCGCGAACGGGTCTGCCGGTCCGATGATGCCGGGGCCGAGATCGCGCAGACCCCAAGCGGCGTCGTTCCAGAGGTCGGCGACCGCCTGCTGCATGGGAAGAAGCTCGCCGCCGCCGATGCTGGGCCAGGCGAGCAGCGGGAAGAACGCGGCGATGCTGACCACGAGCGCCGCGAGCACCGCCCACGCACCCCCGCCGCTGAAGAAGTGCAGCTCACTGACCGCGCCGCGCTCGCTGCCGTGCCCGTCATCGAGGCGGTGCCGCAGCTGGGTCCGCGTCACGCGAAGCGGAGCGATCCCGGCCCACGACGCCGTGCGGAACGAGCGGATCGCGCGTCGTGAGCGCGCCACTGCCGGCACCGCCAGCATGGCGGCCAGGGCCGCTCCCCATTCGGGGGCGACAGCACCCGGCCGCTTGCCGATGAGGTGCACGATCGACCGCCAGAGGGCCAGCGGCAGCAGGCTCAGCCAGTGCAGCGGAACAGCGAAGGCCGGCGCGTAGGCCAGGCGCCGGTGCAGCTGGGCGCGACGGGTCGCCCACGTGCGCGCGGCTTCTCTCTGCGGGAGTGCGGCGACGCCGTCGGGTCGCACGCCGATGCGCGCCTTCGGCACGAGCACGATGCGTGCGCCGCCGAGCCGGGCGCGCACGCCGAGGTCGAGACCCTCATCGGCGCCGCCGAGACCGGGATCGGGCCGCAGCACGACGGGCGCGGCTCCGCGGATGAGTATGCCGCGCACGTCTGCACCGAGGGCGTCTTCGGCGGCGTCGTGCTGCCCCTGATCGAGTTCGTCGGCGGCGAGCTCGACGGCTCTGCCGAACCGACTCATGCTCACGCCCATCGACACGATCTCGCGGTCGTCGTCGTATCGCACGAGCTTCGGGGCGGCGAGAGCGGCCGACGGCGAGCGCTCGAGCGAACCGGCGAGAAGCTGCAGCGCCTTGCGCCGCGGCCTCGAGTCGTGGGTGAGCATCCACACCGAGCTGCCACTCGCCACGCGCGGCTGCGCCAGGGCGACGGCTTCGGCGAACGTCGTGGTCGCCCGCGCCTCGATGATCGCCTCGACGCTGTGCCCGATGCCGTCGATGGCACGCACCTGGGCACCGCTGCCGAGCACCACGACGGTGACGGCGTCAGGCGGGGTCGTCTGAGCGCGGAGGGCGTCGAGGGTCTCGCTGAGCTGTGCTGCTGCGGAGTCGCCGGTGCGTGCGAC
Organism: Microbacterium sp. nov. GSS16; assembly: GCF_028198145.1. Taxonomy (NCBI): domain Bacteria; kingdom Bacillati; phylum Actinomycetota; class Actinomycetes; order Micrococcales; family Microbacteriaceae; genus Microbacterium; species Microbacterium sp. nov. GSS16. The sequence continues at coordinate 2,699,067 of NZ_CP116338.1, forward strand.
GACGATGGCGTGTACTCGGGATGGCATGGCAGAGACAGCCTAGACAGGCATCCGCGGGGCGCCGATCATCGACCTCGGCGTGCCCGCGAAGCCGTCAGCTCGCGCGGCGCTTGAGCTTGCGGCGCTCGCGCTCGCTGAGACCGCCCCAGATGCCGAAGCGCTCGTCGTTGCTGAGCGCGTACTCGAGGCATTCGCCCCGCACGTCGCACGATGTGCAGATGCGCTTGGCGTCGCGCGTCGAGCCGCCCTTCTCGGGGAAGAACGCCTCGGGGTCGGTCTGCGCGCACAGCGCGTCGACCTGCCAGGCGAGCGCGCCATCATCTTCGGCGTCAGCCCGGCGTACTCCGGGTACGCCGAGGTTCACTGGATCGACGAACCAATTCTCGGGAACGTCTGACCGGTAACCCGTCATCTCGATCTCCCAACCCTGCTTGTGCCCCCTCCGGGCCGTGCACCACTAATTACACCCGTGTCATTCGCTGCGGTCAAGTCGCGGATCGTAAACCCTCAACGGGGCGTTTAAGGTTCATTGAACGCCCATCGGCGTGTCGCGCCGGTGTACGCGAGCACGGTTAGAGGCGAGTGCGAGCGAGGCCGGGCGCGGTAGCCTGAACCCGATGGCCGTGTACAGCAAGCATCCCGTGGCCCCTCGCCCCGCGGCGCCGCCCCGCGAGACGACCGGGCACCTGCTGGTGCGCGCGTACAGCGTCCTGGCTCTGTTCTGCGTCTTCGCGCACACGGCCGTGTACAACACCTTCGGGGCGCTCGGATCAGGCATCCTGCTCGTCCTGCTCACGGCTGGCGCGCTGGCCATCTGGGTGCCGGAGGTCGTCGCGCAGCGTCCCACCCGCTTCCCCTGGCGCCGACTGCCGTGGGCGGCACTCGGCTATGCGGCCCTGGCCCTGGCATCCTCCCTCTGGTCTCGCTGGCCCGCCGCCACGCTGCTGACCTGGTCGCTGCTGGCCGCCATCACCGTTACCGCGGTGCTCATCGCGACCACCCTTACCTGGAACGAGATCGCCCGCGCGATCTCGACCGCACTCAAGCTGATCCTGGGGCTCTCCCTCGCTATCGAACTATGGGTCGCGCTCGTGCTGCGCCACCCGCTGCTGCCGAACTTCGTCGATCTGCCGGAGGGGAAGATCGACCCCCACCTCTACTGGGTGCGCGGCAACCTCTTCGACGACGGCCGGATCCAGGGGGTCGTCGGCAACGCGCACACCCTCGCGATGATGTGCCTGTTCGCGCTGATCGTGTTCGCCGTGCTGTACGCGACGCAGGTGCGACGGCGCACCATGCTGATCTTCTGGGCTGTGCTCGCCGTCGTGCTGCTGGTCAAAGCCGCGTCGGCCACGGTCTACCTGAGCATCGCGGTCGTCGTGGCGGTGCTGGCCGCCGTGATGCTGATGCGTGCCGCGACGCCCCGGGGGCGCGGCCGGCTGTACCTGCTCTTCGCCGCTGTCGCCGTCGTCGGCGTCGGGGGCGCGGTGCTGCTGCGCGATCAGCTCCTGTCGGCGCTCGGCAAGGGCTCGGATCTCACCGGGCGCATCGAGATCTGGCAGGCGGTGTGGGAGCGTGCCATCACCCGGCCCGTGTTCGGCAACGGCTTCTCCTCCCCCTGGGTTCCCTGGGATCCGGCGTTCGACGGCTGGATCGTGAACCACGGGCTCAGCGTCTTCCACGCGCACGACATGTGGCTCGACGTGTTCCTGCAGCTCGGCGTGGTCGGCGTCGTGCTGATGGCGGTCGCCTGGCTGGCGCTGCTGTGGCGGGCGTGGTTCTTCGCCGTCGACCGGCCACGGTGGGATCTCGACGCCGGTCGCCCCTACTCCCCCCTGTCGCTGCTGCCCGTGCTGTTCACGGCCGTGCTGCTCGTGGAGGGCCTCGCCGAATCGGCGCCGATCATGCTGTGGGGCTGGCTGCTGCTGATCCTGCTCTCGTTCAAGATGAAGGCGGTGCCGCTCATCGGCGTGGGGGTCGGCGAGCGCACGCCGCTCATCTCGCACGGCCCGCAGCCGCGGCAGGTGCCATGACGCCGCGGCGCTTCGTCGTCTCGCTGCTGGGTTCGGCGCTGTTCGCCCGCGCCTACACGCTGACCTCGCTCACCGCCGTCTTCTCGTCGTTCCTCATCGAGCGGATGATGTCTCCGGTGAGCCTCACGACCATCATCGGCGCCCTCGCCGTGATCGGCGCCGCGGTGCTGGTCGTGCGCCGCGAGGAGCTCTCGCTGCTTCGGCTCGCACCGACGTCGCTGCTCGGCTTTCTGCTGCTCGCTCTGCTGAGCGTGCTGTGGTCTTCGGATCGCGGGGGCACGGTCGCCGGCTGGTTCACCCTGCTCGGCTACGCCGTCATCGCGATCACGATCGGACACGTGCGCGACACGCTGCAGACCGTGCGAGCCATCGGCGACACGCTGCGCTGGCTGCTGAGCCTGTCGCTGGCGCTCGAGATCGTGTTCGGCATCCTGCTCGACACCCCGTTCCGCCTGCTGGGCATCGAGGGCTCGCTCGCGGTCGGCGGCCCGGTGCAGGGCATCTTCGGCACCCGGAACATGCTCGGCTTCATTGCGGTGATCGCCCTGATCACGTTCGTGATCGAATGGCGCACGCAGTCGATCGGTCGCGTCGCGGGCGTGCTGTCGGTGGCGCTCGGCGGGTCGCTCGCGCTGTTCTCCGCCTCGCCGACCGTCGTGGTGCTCGCCGCAGCCGTCGGTGTGGCAACTGTCGCGCTCGTGATCGTGCGACACACCCCCGCCCACCGCCGCAGCGCCGTCCAGGTGGCGCTGGGAGGGCTGGTGGTCTTGGGGCTCATCGTCGCATTCGCGCTCCGGCACCAGATCATCCGTCTGCTGGATGCCGGCTCCGACTTCTCGACCAGGGCCGACCTGTGGAACATGATGCTCGACTTCATCGCGCAGCGGCCGATCACCGGTTACGGATGGTTCGGGCCGTGGCCGCGGGGCGAGTACCCGTTCACGTACATCAACTTCCTGCTGTCGGATCACCACCAGTCGGCGCTCAACGCGTACTTCGACCTGCTGCTGCAGCTGGGCTGGGCGGGGCTCGCGCTCTTCGTCGTGCTCGGCGGGGTCGCCCTCGTGCGCTCGTGGCTGGTAGCGAGCGTGCGCCGCTCGGTCGTGTACGCGTGGGCGCCGCTCGTGCTCGTCACGCTCGGGGTGGAGTCGATGTTCGAGAGCTTCGCTCTCACCTCGACGGGCTGGCTGCTGCTCGTGCTCTGCGCCCTGCGGGCCGGGCAGACCAGGTCGTGGCGGGAGAGCATCGACGCGGCCCACACCGGCGCGATCCCGGCGCTCGGGTCGGAGCGCCCTCCGCTCCCGGGCGCCACAGGATCATGAAGATAGACTGTGATCCCGTGACCCCCGTGACAGAATCCCTGCCCATCCGCACCCGCTCGGAGAGCTGGGCATGACCGGCAGCGCGTTCGATCCGTCCACCGCGTCGATCGTCATCGTCACGTACAACCGCTCGCATCTGCTGAGCGGGCTGCTCACCAGCATCCGGTCGATGGATCCGAAGCCCGGCCGCGTCGTGGTCATCGACAACGCATCGGCGGACGACACGACCGAGGTCGTCGACTCCTTCCGCGACGACATCGGCACCGAGATCGTCTACCGCCGCCTCGAGACCAACACCGGCGGCTCCGGCGGCTTCAGCGAAGGCATGCGCACAGCGTACGAGCTGGGATCCGAATGGATCTGGATGATGGACGACGACGTCGAGGTGCTGCCGGACGGCCTCGCGAAGATGGGTCGCTGGTCGCGGCGCTTCAAGAGCATCCAGGGCCGGCGCTACGACTACGACGGCAGCGAGTTCTACTGGCAGTACCGCATCGCCGACCGGATGGGCATCCCGATCCCCTTCGCTCCGTCGAAGTTCGACTCGTCGGGTTTCAAGGAGATGAACAGCGGATGCTTCGAGGGCATGTTCATCCATCGCTCGATCGTCGCGCAGATCGGCCTGCCCGACCCGCGCTTCTTCATCTACTGGGATGACCAGATGTATGGCTGGCTGGCATCACGCCTGACCACTGCCGTCATCGTCGACGAGTTCGTGCTGCGCCGCACGCGTGAGATCAAGCAGTGGGACATGGGCATCCGGCACATGAACGCGTCGAGTAACGCGTACCGCTACTACATCATGCGCAATCGCGCATATATCAAGCACTACTACCGGGTGCACGGGGCGTACAGCCCGGTGCTGTTCGGCCTCGGCACCACGGCGACGTTCTTCAAGGAGCTGATCCGGCTGCTCTTCGTCGAGCGGACGGTACGCGGCACGAGCAACCTGTTCCGCGGCCTGCGCGACGGCGGACGGATCGGCCGCGACCGCACCTGGCAGCCCATGCCGACACTGGAGGCACGATGAGCGAGCAGCAGCCCGAGTACGTGTGGGCGTATCCGGATGAGAAGCCCAAGCGCGGCCGCACCTGGCTGATCGTCGGTCTGGCGGTGGCTGCGGTCGTGATCGCGGCGCTGGTGTTCTGGCTGTTCCTGCGGCCCGGTGCGCCGCTCGCGAGTGCGACCGCGACGCCGAGCGCGACGCCGTCTGCGAGCGTTTCGCCCTCGGCGTCTGCTTCTGCAACGGAGTCCGCGACTCCTTCTGCGGCGCCGTCCGAGGCGCCCGAGCCGTCGATGACGCCGGTGACCACACCTCCCCCGCCGGTCGACCCGAGCATGGATGCGTTCCGTGGCCAGGTCGGCGGCTGGCTCGATGATGCGCTGACCGGACTCGACATCGTCGCGGACAGCAAGGGGTCGGACGCTGTGCCGGTCGTCGACAACCTCAGGGACGACGCTCAGCGTCTCGCGGAGGTACCCGCGCCGTCTTCGATCAGCTCCGACTGGAGCGAGGCGGTGTCGGACTACAGCGGACGCCTGACCGAGCTCAGGAAAGCGGTCTCGTCGGGATCGGACGTTTCAGTCGATGCTGCACGCGTTTCCGCTAAGCGCCTGCGAGACCTGGTCGGGCTGTGATCAGCACGCCATGAGAGTGTGACATGCGACGCCAAGGTGCTCCCGAGCGGAGTGATCAGCCGGCGTTGTGATCGGCGTTGTAACGCTCGAGCACGTCTCCGATCGATGCATCGAGTACGAGCGCACCCTTGTCGAGATACAACCCGCGCTTGCAGAAGCGCCGTAGATCGCGCTCATTGTGGCTCACGAAGAAGAGGGTGCGTCCCTCAGCGAGCAGCTCATCGATTCGCTTGTAACACTTGTCTCGGAATGCTTTGTCTCCAACGGCGAGCACCTCGTCGACCAGCAGGATGGGCTCGTCGAGCTGAGAGACCACGGAGAAGGCCAGACGGACCTTCATTCCGTTCGAGAGGTGTTTGTACGGCGTGTCCTGAAAATCAGTCAGCTCGGCGAACTCGATCATCTCGTCGTAGCGCTTCGTGACCTCGGCGCGCGACATGCCGTGGAGGCCCGCGGTCATCCGCACGTTCTCGCGGACCGTGAGGTCGCCGACGAATCCACCGGTGAGCTCGATCAGGGGCGCGACGCCGCCGTGCACGGCGACCTGTCCCTCGTCGGGAAGAAGCACGCCGGCGACGAGGCGGAGCAGGGTCGACTTGCCCTGGCCGTTTCGGCCGACCACGCCGATCGACTCCCCCGGCTGCACGGTGAAGCTCACGTCACGCAGGGCCCAGAACTCGCCGGGCCGGGAGCGACGGGATGCTCCGGCGAAGAGGTCCTTGAAGCTGCGGCGGCCGCGGCGGTTGCGCCGGAAGTGCACGCCGAGGTCCTTCACCTCGATTGCTGCGGTCATCACAGCTCCTTCAACACGGGGCGCTCGAGCGTCCGGAACACCCACACGCCCAGCGCAAGGATCATCAAGCTCATCACCGCGCTGATCACCACGGTGAGCGCGTTCCACTGATCAGGGAAGAAGGCCATCCGGTACAGCGTGAAGATGCCTGCGAGGGGGTTGAAGGCACCGATCACATCGAACGGTTCAGGCAGGTTCGAAACGCTGTAGATGATGGGGGTCGCGTAGAAGAGCGCCCGCAGGATTAGTCCGGTCGTGCGTTCGAGATCGGCGTACAGGGCGCACAGCGGTGCCACGAGCAATCCGAGCCCGACGAGGAGGATGATCTGCAGCACCACCGCCACCGGCAGCCACAGAATCCCCCACCCGATCTGCACGGTGTGACCCGAATCGCTCTCCGTGAGCAGGTTCACGACGACGAACAGCGCCATCACGGGCAAGGAGAAGAGGAACTCGATGCCTTTGCTCAGCACGATCCGGTTGACCCAGATCGAGCGGGGAATGGCGGTGGATCGAACCAGCCTGGAGTCGCGTTTGAAGGCCTTCGTGAAGTCCGATACGGAAGAGTTGAACCACACCCACGGCAGCAGGCCGCTGATGAGAAAGATGATGTACGGGTCCTCGCCGACGTCACGCTGGAACACCTGCGTGAACACGAACCAGTAGATCGCGCTCATCACCAGCGGGTCGAGCACCGACCAGAGGTACCCCAGCGCACTCGTGGAGTAACGGACCTTGAGGTCGCGCGCCGACAGCAACCACAGCGAATGAACGTACCGCTGCGGAGTGCCGGGCGCGCCGACGGTGGTCCTGCTCATATTTCCGTCAGTCGTCCTGACCCGACAGCTCGTTTCGCCACATCGAGAGCGCCGAGCCGATCGCCATGTGCATGTCGAGGTACTGGTACGTGCCGAGGCGACCGCCGAAGTGCACGCCCTGCTCGCCCTTGGCGAGCTCGCGGTATGCCAGCAGACCGTCGCGGTCCGCAGGCGTGTTGACCGGGTAGTACGGCTCGTCCTCGCGGTTCGCGAATCGCGAGAACTCGCGCATGATGACCGTCTTGTCAGACTCGAAGATTGCCTTGCGCTCCGGATGGAAGTGCTTGAACTCGTGGATGCGGGTGAACGGCACATCCAGATCGGGGTAGTTCATCACGCTCGTGCCCTGGAAATCACCCACATTCAGAACCTCCTGCTCGAAGTCCAGCGTGCGCCAGCTCAGCTCGCCCTCGGCGTAGTCGAAGTAGCGGTCAACGGGACCCGTATAGACAACCGGCAGCTGTCCCACCGTGTCGCGCTTGTTCAGCGGCTGAGTCTCATCGAAGTAGTCGACATCCAGCTTCACCTCGATGTTCGGATGATCAGCCATCCGCTCCAGCCACGCGGTGTAGCCGTCGGTCGGCAGCCCTTCCCAGGTGTCATTGAAGTAGCGGTTGTCGTAGGTGTAGCGCACCGGGAGCCGGCTGATGATGTCCCCGGAGAGCTTCTGCGGGTCGGTCTGCCACTGCTTCGCGGTGTAGTCGCGGAAGAACGCCTCGAAGAGCGGGCGTCCGACGAGGGCGATGCCCTTCTCCTCGAAGTTCTGCGCAGACTTCACGTCGAACTCCCCCGCCTGCTCCCTGACCAGCGCACGCGCTTCGTCGGGCGAATAGGCAGCGTTGAAGAACTGGTTGATCGTGCCGAGGTTCACCGGCATCGGATACACGACGCTGTTGTGGTTCGTGTAGACCCGGTGCACGTAGTTCGTGAAGGTCGTGAATCGGTTGACGTACTCCCACACCGTCGCGTTCGACGTGTGGAACAGGTGCGCACCGTACCGGTGCACCTCGATGCCCGTCTCGGGCTCGGCCTCACTGTACGCGTTACCGCCGATGTGGCGTCGCCGATCGATGACGGTGACCTTACGACCGGCTTCAGCTGCGCGCTCAGCGATGGTGAGGCCGAAGAAACCCGACCCGACGACGAGGAGATCCATGTTCCTGCTTTCTGCCCGATGAAGGCTCACGGATGCGCGGAACTGGCCGCGGCACACAGCAGTCCACTCTACCCGGGGCGTGCGGTGTGTCACCTGTCAAGCGGCGTTCACATCAAGTCGCTCTCCTGCCTCGAGCATTCGCTTCAGCATCGGCGCAAGCGTGCGGCCATACGTGCTGGACAGGTGGTTGTCGTCGATATAGACCGCTATGTTTCCTATGATGCCGCGGCAGACCCCGTCGGGGCAGAGCCAAGGGCGGAAATCCACCAGAGTAACGCCGGGGTTCTCCACGATCGCATTGAGCGCGTTCCCGCTCTCCAGGGCGACCTCGGGGACGCCGCAAGGCGCTGGGTTCTCGCCTGGCACAGCCTCCGATTCCGCGAGCGCGCACTCATACATGTTGAAGTCGAAGCGAGGGTTGTCTCTGACGGCGATCACCTCGATGCCCTGTGCTGTCAGAGCATCGATCACCACGTCGATGCCCTCCACCAGCACCTCCGGCGAGGCGGGCGTCGCGCGTGTCACGACGAGATAGACGGCATCCGGCTGAATGCGCAATGCATAGTCAACGGCGGCCACTCTCCACTCGTCGCAGGGAGGGCCGCTGCCCGACCACGAGGGGGCGCCGATGCCGATAGAGCATCCCCCCTTGAGAAGAGAAATCAGTTCCCATTCCTGCTCATCGGCTAGCGTGACGAGCGGTGACATGAGCTGCTGCGCATGGGAGTCTCCCATCACGAGCACGCGAGTAGTTGCGGGATCCTGGGCACCCGGCGTCTGTACGCAACTGCCTCTCAGCGCGGAGTCCGTGGGCTCCAGGGGTCCGGAGCACGAGAGCCCAAGGTCCACCCATTCGTCGTCAAGCGCGGTGGGAAGCGGTCTCAACGGCAGGTCGACGCCCGCAAGGTCTACGGGACCATCGACCTGCGCCGCGCCGGGGTAGCCCGCCGACTCGCTGGCCATCAACGTCGTCTCCTTCTGTTTGATCGCGAGCTGCCATGCTCCGAGGGGAACCGCGACGACCGCGACAGACGCGACGAGCACCATCGCTCCCAGCCGGGGCAGCCGGTCGAACGCTGGGGCAACACGGATGGGTTGCTCGACGAGTGCCGACACCAGGCGCGCCAGTATGAACGACAGTCCCACGATCCCCAGACCGGCGAGCCACCCCGGTTGCGAGCGCCCGCTCAGCACCATCCACGTCACCAGCACAGGCCAATGCACAAGATAAAGGGCGTAGGCGTCGCGGGAGACGTAGCGAAGAGCCGCAGACTCGAGGAACGCGGACGGCCCGCTTCGGACGCGGTCGACTCCCGCGATGATGACAAGCGCGGTGCAGCCGACCGGCCACAGCGCCAGATATCCGGGGAAGCCGCCCTGAACGTCGAGGACGACACCGCACAGCACGATCCCGAAGACCCCCACCCATCCGAGGATGGCTGCACTCCACCGCGGGATGCGCACGAACGGGAGCGCGAGCGCAACAAGCGAACCGGCGGCGAACTCCCATAAGCGTGTGCGGGTGTCGAAGTAGGCGAACGACTGAGCATGAGCAGTCTCGATGATCGAGAAAGCCAAAGAGCCGACGAAGATGGCGCTGAACACGAGCGCTAGCGCCGGGATGATGGCATACCGACGCTTTCGGAGAAACAGCCAGACGGCCGCGACGATCAACGGCCAGAGGACGAAAACCTGCCCCTGAACGGACAACGACCAGAAGTGCTGGAACGGGCTGGGTCTCACAGAATCCCGCGCGTAGTAGTCCACTTCGGAGAACGCGAGTGTCCAGTTCTCTACGTAGAAGAGGCTGGACCACCCCTCCGACCACACGCGAGGCCACTCCGTCTCCGGGTAGCTCAGAAACGCGACCGCGAGCACACCGGCGATCGTGACGGCCGCCGCCGGAAGCAGCCGGCGAAAGCGGCGGAGCCAGAACGCTCCGAGCTCGAGCGGCCGGTCGGATCTCACGCGCCGCACGAACGAGGCTGTGAGAAAGAACGCCGACACCATCAGGAAGACGTCGACGCCGCCCGAAACGCGACCGAGCCAGACGTGGTACACCACGACGAGGAGGATTGCGAGCGCCCTCAACCCATCGATGTCGGCACGGTAGCCGGGAGCAGTGGTCGCGTCTGGTGCGTTGTCGCGACCTCGAAGAGGATTGAGGTTCATAGCAGGTTGTCGTGACGTGTACGGGACCGCCGCAGTCATCCGGCGCGGCCGAGCCAACTTCCCACCTTAGTGCTCGACGCCGAGTGACGCGTCCGCCGCGCGGAGGGCGGCGAGACAAGCGCCCAAGCGCAGTCGAGTTTCAGGCTGGCCCTGCTCATCTCCATTGCGCGCTGATCAGACCGCCCCGCGATAGCGGAATGGACGCGGTCTTACACGCTGTCGAAGGTCTCGCGCCATTGCTCCGCAGAAGTGATCGTCGGCGCACCCTTCGAGTACTGCTCGGCCAGCCGCCTCCATCCGAGGGCGAGCTTGAGGTTGAGTCGGATGCTTCGCCAGAGGAACCGATGCATCGTCGCGCGGTCGCGCTGGTACCACGCGACGCCCAGGCCGTCAGGAGAGGTCACCAGCGCGGAATCGATGTCGGCGAATCGCCACCAGGTGATGTCCGGCGCGGGGATGACGCGCTCGGGGTTGCGCCTACTGCCTACTGACTGCTTGATCAGCAGCTGGCGCATGGCGACGCGGACGGCGAGGGCAAGAGTAGCCACCGGATTCGTCGGCTTGCGCACGCCGCCGAGGATAGCCACCGACGAGCGGCGAACCGGCGGGAGCGTGGAGAAGTCGTCGACGACCTTGGAGTCGACGTACTTCGTGCGCAGCTCACGGATCTCCGCCTGCTTGCTCGGAAGCAGGTCCGGGAGGAGGGACGGCCCGCGGAACGCGTCCTTCAGCGCCTCATGGCGAAGGCGAACCGCCGAGTACTGCAGCATGAACAGCAGCTTGATGTCGCCGAGGAAGGAGTGCAGCGGAAGGTATCCCCCGTTGCGCACATCCGAGTGCAGAAGACCGGTGATCACACGGTTGCGGTGGATGAAGTACTCCTCCCACGTGCGCGTGGGGTCCTTGTCGTGCCACGCCATGTGCCACACCGCCACACCGGGCAGGCACACGGTAGGGTACCCCTTCGCCCGCGCCCGCAGAGAGAACTCGATGTCGTCGAACTTCAGGAAGACCGGGAGCGAGAGGCCGATCTCCCGCAGAATCGACGTCGGGATGAGACACATCCACCAGCCGTTGAAGTCGGCACCGAGGTAGCGATGCAGCTCGGGCGTCTCGCGCAGGGGCTCCTCGGCGAAATCGTGGTCGTACTCGCTCGCGCCCGAGGGGCGCATCCAGGATTTGCGCGGGTCCCACACCTCGCCCTGGGTGTAGAGCACCGAGCGATCGTCGAGGTGGAGCATACCCCCTCCCACAATGGTGGGTGTCACCGCGAAGTCGGCGAAGCGTACTGCACGCACAATCGCCTCGGGCTCGGAGATGGCGTCGTCGTCGAGCAGCAGCACGTAGTCGCTATTCTCTGAGCTGAGCCCCTCGAGCATGGCGCGCGAGAATCCGCCGGACCCTCCCAAGTTCGGCTGTCGGACGATCTCAAGGGTGTCGCCGAGGGCCGCGGCGGCAGCCGCGAAGCCCGGCTGGTCCGACACGAGGTCGGTGCCCTGGTCGACGACGATGACGCGGTCAAGCACTTCGTGCACGTGCTCGTTCTGCCCCACGGCGATGATCTGATTGAGGCAATAGGTGGGTCGATTGAACGTCGTGATGCCAACGGTTGTCTTGCCGGGCTTCCAATTCTCGGGTTCAGCAACCTGCCATTCCGCCGATACGAGAGTGACGTCCTCGTCGCCTGATGCGAGGTCGAACCAGTACGAACCGCCATCGATGAACGATGTGATTGGCAGATCGAAGGTCACCATCTCGTCGGCGAACGTCTTCGAAGCCAGCGCCGACGCCCGTCCTCGCGCGCTCGACTTGTAGACCGAGATGAGGCCACGCCCCTTGACTGTGGCGACCAGCCGCACAGACCGGACCCGCGTCCAGTGCTGCCAGTAGCTCGCGGGGAACGCGTTGAAGTACGTGCTCAGCGACACGCGGCGGTGGGCGTAGACGCGAATGCTACGCCGGTCGATGATCTCGTAGGCCTCCCCGGGCTGAGATCCGTCGCCAGAGCCTGTGTCCACGTACAGTGCAGAGACCTCCGCCACTCCCTCGATCGGGAAGACGGTGTGGTTGACGGCAATGTAGTTTTTGTTCTGTTCGTCAGTCATGTCGCTGTCCTTCACGCGAGCTGGTTGTTCCACATGGAGAGGGCGGAGCCGATCGCCATGTGCATGTCGAGGTACTGGTACGTGCCGAGGCGACCGCCGAAGTGCACGCCCTGCTCGCCCTTGGCGAGCTCGCGGTATGCCAGCAGACCGTCGCGGTCCGCAGGCGTGTTGACCGGGTAGTACGGCTCGTCCTCGCGGTTCGCGAATCGCGAGAACTCGCGCATGATGACCGTCTTGTCAGACTCGAAGATCGCCTTGCGCTCCGGATGGAAGTGCTTGAACTCGTGGATGCGGGTGAACGGCACATCCAGATCGGGGTAGTTCATCACGCTCGTGCCCTGGAAATCACCCACATTCAGAACCTCCTGCTCGAAGTCCAGCGTGCGCCAGCTCAGCTCGCCCTCGGCGTAGTCGAAGTAGCGGTCAACGGGACCCGTATAGACAACCGGCAGCTGTCCCACCGTGTCGCGCTTGTTCAGCGGCTGAGTCTCATCGAAGTAGTCGACATCCAGCTTCACCTCGATGTTCGGATGATCAGCCATCCGCTCCAGCCACGCGGTGTAGCCGTCGGTCGGCAGCCCTTCCCAGGTGTCATTGAAGTAGCGGTTGTCGTAGGTGTAGCGCACCGGGAGCCGGCTGATGATGTCCCCGGAGAGCTTCTGCGGGTCGGTCTGCCACTGCTTCGCGGTGTAGTCGCGGAAGAACGCCTCGAAGAGCGGGCGTCCGACGAGGGCGATGCCCTTCTCCTCGAAGTTCTGCGCAGACTTCACGTCGAACTCCCCCGCCTGCTCCCTGACCAGCGCACGCGCTTCGTCGGGCGAATAGGCAGCGTTGAAGAACTGGTTGATCGTGCCGAGGTTCACCGGCATCGGATACACGACGCTGTTGTGGTTCGTGTAGACCCGGTGCACGTAGTTCGTGAAGGTCGTGAATCGGTTGACGTACTCCCACACCGTCGCGTTCGACGTGTGGAACAGGTGCGCACCGTACCGGTGCACCTCGATGCCCGTCTCGGGCTCGGCCTCACTGTACGCGTTACCGCCGATGTGGCGTCGCCGATCGATGACGGTGACCTTACGACCGGCTTCAGCTGCGCGCTCAGCGATGGTGAGGCCGAAGAAACCCGACCCAACGACGAGGAGATCCATGTATGCAACTTTCGTGACGCTAGACGGCGAAGGGGTGCTCCCCTAGGGAGAGGAGGCACACATTCGCAAATGTTACCCGGAGGTGAATGTGATCAGCCTGAGGCCACACCAGACCGTAGGTCCACACGAAGCCGTATCACGCGATGCACGTGAGACGTTCTGATCCACGCGATACCGGCTTCCGGAGTCACGATCACGGCGTGAAGTCCACTGGTGAGCTTCACCGACCCGCGTCAGCAGACCCTGGACGTATACCCGATGAGGAACCCGGAGATGACGAAGAAGACGTCGACCCCGACGTAACCGCCGCTCAGACGCCCAGGCCAGAGGTGGTTGAGCACCACCAGGCAAATCGCCAGAGCCCTCAGCGCTTGGATGTCCTGACGGAATAATTGTCGGCGAGCAGCCGCACGAGAAATGATGCCCGCCGGAGCGGGCGCGCTCACGAGCTCAGGTATTCGCGCAGCTGATGGCCGGCATCCCGGGGCGCAAAGCCCGTCGCCTCGATCTTCGCGAGCGACAGCACGCTGTTCCGGGGCCGGGGCGCGATCGGACCGATCGTGTTCGCGAAGTACTCCTCCGTGCTGACACCGGAAACCCGCGCGCGTTCCGCTCCTGTGATGTCGAACACGTCGGCGGCGATCTCCGCCCATGTGCGCGGCTCTCCGGCTCCGGTGAGGTTATACGTCCCGTAGGGCGCTCCCTCGCGCAGCAGATGCGCGATGGCTCGCGCGATCTCCGATGCAAAGGTCAGTCGTCCGCGCTGGTCGTCAACCACCTTCGGATCGACCCCCTTCTCCGCGAGGCTCGCCATCGTCCGGACGAAGTTCTTGCCGTCGCCGATCACCCAGGAGGTGCGCAGGATGTAGTGTCGCGGGGCCGTGCTGACAGCCACATCGCCCGCGGCTTTGGACTGGCCGTAGACACCGAGCGGCGCGAACGCTCGCTCCTCGTCGTATTCGCCCTCCGCGCTGCCGTCGAAGACGTAGTCGCTGGAGACGTGTACGAGCGTCAGGCCGAATTCCGAGGCGACGCGAGCGAGCTTTGCGGGGCCCGCAGCGTTGGCCGACCAGGCATCGGTGCGGCCCTCAGCCGTCTCGGCGAGGTCGACCGCAGTATAGGCCGCAGCATTGATGATCGTCTCGTAGTCACGCCAGCGCCGCTCGGAGCTAAGATCGGGAGCACGGAGATCGAAATCCTCCCGCGTTGTCCACTCGACGTTCGAAGCATCCCCGAATTCGGCCCGCAGCGCACGCCCGAGCTGACCGCGGGAGCCGATCACCAGGACCTTCCGAGGCGGGATGGGAACCACGCCGGGCAGCCTCGGGTGTGCAAGATCCTTATCGGAGATCTCGACCTCCGTTAGCGGGATCGGCCATTCGATCGCGGCGGTCTCATCGGCGAGATTGAGGAACGAGTACGACGCTTCGGGCGACCAGTGGTCGTTCACGAGATACGTGTAGGCGGTGTTGGGTTCGAGCGTCTGATACGAGTTTCCGACGCCTCGTGGGACGAAGATCGCCTTGGACGCATCGAGCTCGGTCGTGTAGACAGCGCCGAACGACGGTCCTTCGCGCAGGTCGACCCAGGCGCCGAAGATCCGCCCGGCGGCGACCGACACCCACTTGTCCCATGGCTCGGCGTGGATGCCTCTGGTGGTCCCGACAGCATCGTTGAACGAGATGTTGTTCTGCACCGGACCGAAATCGGGCAGACCGATGGCCGTCATCTTCTCGCGCTGCCAGTTCTCCTTGAACCACCCTCGCGAATCGCCGTGGACAGGCAGATCGAATACGACCAGTCCCGGGATGCCGGTCTCAGCCGAGCCCAGCTTCTTGCCGAAATCGATGTCAGTCACGCTGTCCTACTGTCCCTTCGACGCGTAGAAGGCCTCGGTGGAGTCCTTCGACGGCCCCCACCATGCTTCGTTGTCGCGGTACCAGCGGATCGTGTCGGCGAGTCCGGACTCGAAGTCAGCGAATTTCGGCAACCAGCCGAGCTCGGTGCGCAGCTTCGTGGAGTCGATGGCGTAGCGGAGATCATGCCCGGCACGGTCCGCCACGTGGTCGTAGGCATCGCGCGGCTGTCCCATGCCCTCGAGGATCAGCTCGACGACCTCCTTGTTGTTCCGCTCACCATCGGCACCGATCAGGTAGGTCTCGCCGATTCGACCCTTCTCGAGGATGGTCAGCACCGCCGATGAGTGGTCGTTGGCGTGAATCCAGTCGCGTACGTTCTCTCCCGCGCCGTAGAGCTTGGGACGGATGCCGCGGATGACGTTCGTGATCTGGCGCGGGATGAACTTCTCGACGTGCTGGTACGGACCGTAGTTGTTAGAGCAGTTGGAGATCGTCGCCTCGACGCCGAACGAGCGGACCCAGGCGCGGACGAGCAGATCGCTGCCCGCCTTCGTCGACGAGTACGGCGACGACGGGTTGTACGGAGTCTGCTCCGTGAACCGCTCTGGCTCGTCGAGCTCGAGGTCGCCGTACACTTCGTCGGTCGAGATGTGGTGGAAACGAGTGCTGTGCTTCCGGACCGCCTCGAGCAGCGTGTAGGTGCCCACGATGTTCGTGTCGAGGAACGGGCGGGGGCTGTGCAGCGAGTTGTCGTTGTGCGACTCCGCTGCGTAGTGCACGACCGCGTCGGAGTCGGCGACAAGACCGTCGACGAGCTCGGCATCCGTGATGTCGCCGTGCACGAACGTCAGACGATCTTCGGGGAGCCCGTCGAGCGAAGCGCGATTGCCCGCATAAGTGAGCGCATCGAGCACGGTGACCGTGTGATCGGTGTTCTCCACGACGTAGTGGACGAAGTTCGACCCGATGAAGCCGGCGCCGCCGGTGACGAGAAGGTTCGACATCAGCGACCTCTTTCCAGGGTCTCGAGGAGATAGGTTCCGTAGCCGGACTTGACGAGCTTCTCCGCCCGCTCGCGTAGTTCGTCGTCTGAGAGGAAGCCTTGACGCCAGGCGACCTCCTCCGGTACTCCGATACGGAGTCCGGTGCGACGTTCCATCGTGCGGACGTAGTCGCCGGCATCCGACATCTGGTCGAACGTCCCCGTGTCGAGCCATGCCGTTCCGCGCGGAAGCACCTCGACCTGCAGTGATCCGCGCTCAAGGTAGGCGCGGTTCACGTCGGTGATCTCGTACTCGCCCCGCGCGCTCGGCTCGAGGTTCCGTGCGATCTCCACCACGTCGTTGTCGTAGAAGTAGAGTCCGGGGACCGCGTAGTTGCTCTTCGGCTGGGCAGGCTTCTCCTCGAGAGAGATCGCGCGGCCCCCGTCGTCGAACTCGACCACGCCATAGGCGTTGGGCTCCGCGACCCAGTACGCGAAGACCGCCCCGCCCTCGACGTCGTTGTAACGCTTGAGCTGCGTCCCGAGTCCAGGACCGTATAGCAGGTTATCGCCGAGGACGAGCGCGACCTTGTCGTCACCGATGAAGTCGGCGCCGATCACGAACGCCTGCGCAAGACCGTCAGGCGACGGCTGCTGAGCGAATGTCAGGTTCACGCCGAATTGTGAGCCGTCGCCGAGCAGGCGCTCGAACTGCTCGGCGTCGTGCGGTGTAGTAATGATGAGGATGTCGCGGATGCCTGCGAGCATCAGCGTCGACAACGGGTAGTAGACCATCGGCTTGTCGTACACGGGGATGAGCTGCTTAGAGATGCCGATGGTGATCGGGTGCAGTCGCGTTCCGGAGCCGCCAGCGAGAATGATGCCTTTCACCCCAACATCGTGCCACACAGTGCTTGAGTCATTCCGCCCGCCTCTCAGTCCACTTGCGTAACATGAGCCACAGTGGCGACATCTGTGGCTTTCCGCCACAATGGGTCAGGTGAATGGCACCATCCCCCGCCTGCGCGCGCTCGTCGCCACCGCCGCCGCCTTTTTGGTCGCCGCATCCGTCCTCGTTGCCGTTCCGGCGGACGCCCTGTCAAGCGCCTCGAGCCAGCCGTCCAGCGCCGCCGCGACGACCGGCGTGGTCAAGGCCGCCGACCTCTCGCAGTTCCGCGCGGGAAACATCATCTCGGACGCTGTCTTCACGGACAGCACGACGATGTCGGCGGCCCAGATCGACTCGTTCTTCCGCAGCAAAGTGTCTACCTGTCAGTCCGGGTACACGTGTCTGAAGGACTACCGCCAGAGCACGCCGAATCGCGCCGCCGACAAGTACTGCAATGGGTATACGGGCAGCAGCAACGAATCGGCGGCGACGATCATCCATAAGGTCGCGCAATCGTGCGACATCAATCCCCAGGTCTTCATCGTCATGCTCCAGAAGGAACAGAGCCTCGTCACGCACACGTGGCCGAGCGACTGGCGATACTCGATGGCACTCGGGCAAGGATGCCCGGACACCGCGCCATGTGACCCGAGCTTCGCAGGGTTCTTCTATCAGATCTACGGTGCGGGTCGGCAGATGAAGATCTACACCGAGGGCCGGTACTTCACGTACTACGCGCCCGGCAAGACCTGGAACATCCTCTACAACCCGGATAGTGCTTGCGGTCGCGGACCCGTGCACATCGAGAACGCCTCGACCGCAGCGCTGTACTACTACACGCCGTACCAGCCGAACGCCGCCGCGCTGCGCGCGGGGTACGGCACCGGCGACGGCTGCTCCGCGTACGGTAACCGGAACTTCTTCAACTACTTCACCGACTGGTTCGGCTCCACTCAGATGCCTGCGACCAGATTGATCAAGGCGTCTAACTCCGCCGAGATCTACCTCCTCGCCGAATCGCGCAAGTACCACATCACCGACGGCACCGCTTTGGCGGCGTACATGGCACAGCTGGGGTGGTACCAGACGGTCGCCTCCAGCTACATCTCCTCGATTCCGAATGCGACTTCAGCCACGCGCTTCATCAGAGACGCGCGTGACGGCGGGATGTACCTTCTCGAACCGGACGGCACCAAGCACCGCTTCACCGCGGCCGACGTCGTAACGCGATTCGGGTTCAGCATGTCCGTCTACACTTCTCTTCCCGGCAGTGTCATCGACCGGTTCCCAACAGGCGCCAATGTCGGCACCTCGTTCACTGACGATGTATCCGATCCCTATTACCGGTGGGAGAACGGCGCCAAGCGCCACATCGTGAACTCACAGGCCTGGTCGGAACTGCCCACGTCGGAACGTGTCTACGTGGCTACGCTGCCCGCAGCGAATGTGGCAGCTATTCCCAATGGACCGTCGATCCTCCCTTCCCGCACCCTCGTCCGCGAAGCGAGTTCTCCAGATGTCTACCTGACTGGTGTGGGCGCGGAGATCGTCCACATCCCCACCTGGGGTGTGGCCTACGACGCAGGAGTTAGGCGGACTGCCGTAGTGCCCGACGGGACACTCTCCGCGAACCCACGAGTGACAGGCGACCTCGCGCCCTTCTCGGAATGCGCAGGTACCGTGTACGCCGCCGACGGTGGAGCTCTGACTCGCATCCTCACAAGGCCGACGGGAGCGCCCATCGTCTCGCTTCCCGACTCGATCTGCTCCGCTCTGCCCAAGACGGGACGAACGATCAACGAAGCGGTCTTCGCGCAGACGCCCGGTTCGGATCCTGTCTACTTGATCGCCGGCGCTCAACTTCGCCATGTCCGCAGCCAGGCGCGACTTCAGGAAGCCAACGGCACCCGCGCCCTCTACTTCTTCTCGTGGTCTTCGGACACTCGGAAAGCCTTCACCGTCGGCGCCCCGCTTCTCGCCGACAAGACGTTCGTGAGTTTCGGCACCGACGAGATCTTCTATGTCGAAGCAGGAAAGATCCGCCACGTGCAGTCGAACGCGACCCTGCTCCGGCTCGCGAGCCCGTCCTGGCCGTCAGTGGAGAAGCTCGCACCGGAGTGGCGCGCCGCCTACAGCGTCGGTACGCCGCTGCCGTGACCCAGCGGCGCGGCAAGGATCAAGTGAACGGCTCCCCTAGACTTGAGCACATGTGTTCGGGGACTGACGACTTGCTGGTCATCGTGCCCGCGTGGAACGAGGAGAACAACGTCGGCGCCACGGTTCGTGAGATCCTCAGGGCGATCCCGGATGCGGACGTGCTCGTGGTCGACGACGGCTCCCTCGATACGACCGGCGATGTGGCCCGTGCTGCAGGCGCGGCGGTCCTCACCCTCCCCTACAACATGGGAGTCGGCGGTGCGATGCGAGCCGGGTACGCTTTCGCCCAGCGCAACGGGTACCGAACAGCTATCCAGGTCGATGCCGACGGTCAGCACAATCCCGAGGACATACGTCGGGTCCTCGCCGGATTGAAGAATGCCGATATCTCCATCGGGGCTCGGTTCGCCGAGGTTGGATCCTATAAAGCCAGCGGACCGCGCCGTTGGGCGATGCTCTTCCTCGCGGGCGTGATCTCCCGCATAACGAAGACTCGGCTGACGGATGTCACGAGTGGCTTTCGCGCCGCCAACGAGCGAGCAATCGATCAGTACGTGGCCTACTACCCCGCGGAGTATCTCGGCGACACGATCGACAGTCTGGTCGCCGCTGTGCACGCCGGTTTGCGAGTCACCCAAGTTCCTGTTGCCATGCGCCCCCGCATGTCGGGCGATCCGAGTCAGGGCTTCGCCAGCTCCACCGTCTATCTCGCCAGGTCGGTCTTCGCCCTCACACTCTCGATCGTACGTCGTCCCATCAGGGGGCGCGCATGATCTCCTTGGGAGCTCTCGCTCTGGGCCTCGTGATCGTGGTTTCCGTGACGACGCTGCTCTTGCGCCGGCAGCTTCGTGAAAAATATGCGGTGCTGTGGCTTGCCATCGGACTGGCCGTGCTTCTCCTCGGTGTGTTCCCGCAGGCCCTCTTCTGGTTGACGGCCGTGCTGGGGTTCCAACTCCCCGCCAACCTCATCTTCACGCTGGCGATCGGTCTGCTTCTCGCCGTCACACTGCACCTGTCCTGGGAACTCACCCGCGCAGAGGAGCGGCTTCGGCGGCTCGCTGAAGAGGCGGCGATCACCCGCCTGAGGCAGGAACAGCTCGAACGGGATATCGCGGGTCTGAGCCACGACGACCGGGATTCATCGACATCGGGCGAGCACGAGCATGACGACATCGACTGATGTCGCGGTGATCTTCACCACCTTCAACCCCACCGCTCAGTTCACGGAGACGGTCATAGCTGTTCTAGCCGACTTCCCGGTCGTCGTCGTCGACGATGGATCGACGACGTCGACCACGGTGCTCGACGATGTCGCAGCCGCCGGAGCCCGGCTGATCCGTCAGCCGATGAATCTGGGGATCGCCGCCGCACTCAACGCAGGGCTGCGATACGCATTCTCCAACGGCGCTGGATACGCCGTGACGTTCGACCAGGATTCCGCGCCGGGCGCGGAGACGATCGGGGAGCTGAGACGGACGTTCGATCGTCTCAATTCGCGCGCTAACCTCGTCGTCGTCCCCGAGCAATTCGCAGGTGTGCGACAGGCGGTGTCCAATCGTCCGCTCCCCGATGCGAGAAGAGTCATCCAGTCCGGCATGATGATCGACGCGAGTACTTACGAGCGTATCGGCGCGTTCGATGAGGCCCTCTTCATCGACCTGGTGGACACCGAGTTCGAGTTGCGGGTCATCGCGTCAGGCGGCCGGATCGTGGCCGCACCCACGAAGATCGATCACGAGCTGGGAAGCATGGCCCGTCTTCGACCGTTTGGCCGCTTTCCAGTGACGATCGCAACCATGGTGAGCACGCCGTTCCGCTACTACTATCGCGCGCGAAACCGGATGCTGCTCACGCGAAAGTACGCTCGCACCTCACCTGGCCGCCTGCTCGGTGATCTCCTCACGGATCTCGCGTACTTCACGGTGATCGTCGCCTCTGCAAGACCTCGGCGAGCGATGTGGGCTGTCCTCCGCGACGGCTTCCGGGACGGCCTGCACGGAAGCGGTGGCCGGATACCCGAAGGCACACGTGCGCAGGCGACATCCATCACGTGGTCGACAACGGCTGAGTGACGGTCGAACGACGTCCGCCGATCACCACCCCCATCATCCAGCTTCCGAGATACTCGATCACGAATCGCGCAGGCGCGTGACCTGCACGACGCGCATCTCGGAGCATCCGCCAGGTCGGCCAGAATCGACGCTCGACGCCGAACACTGAGACGATCCGTGCGTCTCCGTCAGGTACGCGGGAGGCAAGGGTCATCGCCATCAGTTGACGCCATCCGACGTATACCTTGAAGTACATACGCATCATCGACAGTAGCGAGCCGGTCGGTTCGTACCGCCGCGTGAATGCCCTGGCATTCTCGATGGCACTCACGACAGCACGCAATCCCGCCTTGCCATCGAGCCTGCTCGGATCGCCGAAGACATTCGAATCGTGTTGCACGTAGTCCTGCACGACGTCGTCAAGAATGCGAGTGCCGCCGTCCGCAGCAGCAAGTACCGCCAACCAGTGATCGTGGGCGGCTGCGCGGGTCGACATCCGTGGGAAGGGGAGGCTCCTGGTAGCGAGCTCACCGCGCAGAACGCAGAGCGAACCCGTGAACTGGTTGTTCAGAGTGGTCATGATCCCGCCGAGGTCACGGCGCTCGGTGAACCCGGTGGTCACCTCGTCAGGATGAGTCACGAGCCTCGCTTGACCGGACACAAGAGCTACCTCATCGAGGTGAGGCACCAGTGTCTCCAGCTTCTCCGGGTACCAGTAATCGTCCTGGTCGCAGAGAGCAACCCACGACGTCGTTGGATCCATCGCAGCGAGGCCCCGTTCGAAGTTGAGGTAGAAGCCCAAGCGAGTACCGTCAGCGATCACACGGAAACGAGGATCCTCACCTGCGGCTTCGGCGACGACGCGTCGAACGGTCGAATCGTCCCCGTCCACCGAGATCACGCATTCCCAGTCCTGCAGAGTTTGTCCCCGCAGCGATGAGATCTGCCGAGCGAACAGCTCGGGATTGGGCTCGTAGGCTGCGAGCACGATGGTCCCGCGTCCCGGATTGCTGACCATCGTTCTCGCTCCACTCCCGTGACTTCTCCACGCCCAGTCTAGGGTCGCGTACGCAGCTGCTCGGGGCAACCGACAGGGTTTGGCACAACGCCACCGCCTAGGATCAATACATGCCCTGCCTTCCTCACCCGCAGCTCGCTATCTCGGCCTTGCTCGGCTCGGACGACAGCTTCGCGCTCGCCTGATGGGTCGCATCCGCAACGGGGGCTCTCCTGCCGCCGCCCTCGCGCATCGTCTGCTCGGCTTCTCCACTCTGCCATTCCTCGCCTCGGCGCTGCCACTCATCGCGCTTCCGATCGTTGCGAGAGCCGCCAGCACCGATGATTGGGCCGCAATGAACGTTGGGCTCAGCGTGGGCGCCTTTGCAGCCGCCGTCGGACTTGTGGGCTGGAATATTCTAGGCACCCCGCTCGTGGCCTTGGCTCAGAGCGAGGACGAGCGACACCGACTTTATGCCCGCTCGTTCTACATTCGCATCGTGGTCGTCGTGATCGCGAGCGCGATCAGCGCCGTTGTAGCGAGCGCAATCTCTCCATCCGGGACGTGGGCAGTCGCCTCGACATTCGCTACGGCAAGCGCGCTCAATGGGATCAGCCTCAGTTGGTACGCCGTGGGTGTAGCCGCACCTCGACTTGTGCTGCTCTACGAAGTCCTCCCGCGAACGATCGCGACAGCAGGAGCGCTCGGGATCGTCCTCCTGACAGGAGATGTGGTCTACTACGGGCTGCTGCTCTGCCTGTCCGTCTTCATCGGCACGATCGCGTTCCATACGACACTTCACGGACGGCTCTTCCCTGAATGGCCAGGATTTCGGGCGCTTCGCAACGATGTCGAAGACATGCGGCATGCGTGGGGAACCGAGTCCGTCGGGAGCTTGTATGCGAACGCTCCTGTACCGCTCGCAGGCATAGTGGCGGCTCCCGCTGCTGCGGCAGTGTTCGCTTCGAACGACAAGATCTACAGGTACGGCATCCTTGGTGTCGGCGCTGCCGGAAACGCCCTCCAAGGATGGGTTCTGGAGGCGCAGGATCATCACCGTCGGAAACGCAACGTTGCTGCTCTCCTCCTCATGGCCGTGATCGCGGTCATCGGATGGCTGGTGCTCGCCGTCTTCGGGCCGGCGCTCAGCGGCTGGATGTTCGGCGCGGACAAGCAGGGCGACCCAGTCGCGTTCGGCTACTTCGCTATCGCGTTCATCGGCGTGACAATGTCGACACCGCTCATCCGCAACGTTTTGATCCCGGCGCGTAAGGAACGACAAGTGTTCGTGTTCACTCTGATCGCTGCGTTGGCCGGTGTTCTCGCGATGGCGCTCCTCGGCGCGAATTTCGGCATCGTCGGAGTCGCGGCGGGCTTCGCGATCAGCGAGATCGCGACTTTGATCGCCTGTATCTATCTGACCCTGCGCACCGGTCTTGCGCATCACGAGACGTCGACAGGTCTGTCGGAGGCATGATGAATTCTGAACAGCTCACCAGTCCTGCGGTGCATATCCTGCTTCTTGCGCCGTCCAAGACGCCGATCGGCGGCTACAAGGTCGCGTACGAGTACGCCAATGCACTCGTCGACCTCGGAATCGCAGTCACTGTCTGGCACTCCGAGGCATTCTCGGTAGCCTACGGGAGCCGGCGACGCACACCGCGGGCAGTGAAGAGTCTCCTAGCCTGGTGGCTCCGCGGGCACAGGGCCGACTGGGGCAAGAACGGTGTGACCTGGTTCGACCTTGACCCGCGCGTCACGGTGCGCGCCACCGGATGGTTTCCGAGAATCGGACTGGCTAGTGGCGACGCTGTGATCGCGACGGCGGTTCAGACCATGTCCTTCGCCGGCAGATTAGCCGACAGACGTCATGCTCGTTCGGCTGCTCTCATCCAGCACTATGAGACGTGGGCTGCTGCGCCGGAGGCGATCGCCTCGGCATGGTCAGCCGTCGACGAACGAATCGTGATCGCGCCCTGGTTGGCCGAGAAGTGCGCAGAGCTCGGACTGGACTCGCACTTGGTGCCCAACGCCCTCGTCGCGGAGAGCTTCCCTCCTGGCCCGTCCCTCGACCAACGTCCCCGACGCGTTCTGTCGCTGCTCGCACCGCATCGATACAAGCGTCCCGACGTGGTCATCGCGACATTGAGCCGTGTTCTGGAACGCGATCCGGCTGCCGAGTTGTACACCTTCGGCCAGTCGCTCGACCGACCAGACATGCCTGCCTCCATCCGTTACGTGGCCGACCCTTCCCCGACCCGTCTGAGCCACCTGTATCGGACATGCCGTGTTTATCTCTGCGGCAGCGACGAGGAAGGGTGGCATTTACCTCCCGCCGAAGCAACTCTGTCCGGGGCAAGCGTCGTGTCCACGGACATCGGCGGCGTGCGAGCCTCAATGAACGATGATGCCCTCTACGCGCCACGCGGCGACGCTGACGGCCTAGCCGAACAGATCCTCGTCGCGTTGGACAACACCGAGGACTCGCAGCAGCGCGTGGAGCGCGCGCGTACGCGCATCTTGGGAACGACGTACGCAGGAAACGCGCAAGAGATACGCCGCATCCTCGGGGTTTGAACTCCGCAAATGATGCTGCCGCAACCGATACGCTGAGTCAGATGTTCGCAGAATTCACCGCGCACGCCGTCTCGGCCTCGATCTGCATGGCCACCTTCAACGGCGAGAAGTATCTGCAGGAGCAACTCGACTCGATCCTCGCCCAGCTTCATGACGGCGACGAATTGCTCATCGTGGACGACGCGAGTTCTGACCGCACGCTCCAGATCCTGTCGGCGGTCGATGACCCTCGCGTTGTCGTCGTTCAGAACTCAGAGAATCTAGGGTACGTGCGAACCTTCGAGCGTGCGATGAACCTCGCGACGCGGGACGTACTGCTGCTCAGTGACCAAGATGACGTGTGGGTCGAAGGAAGACGTGACGAACTCGTTCAAGCTGCCCGGCACTCCGCGGTCGTCGCCTCGAACCTTCTGCTCCTTGGCACGCAGCAACCGCTACCCTCTCCACTGACCGGTCACCCCTGGTTGCTCTCCCACTACGATCGAAGGTTCCTGCTCAACGAGCTGCTCATGCTCATCGGCAATGCCCCCTACTTCGGCTGCGCGATGGCGGTTCGGCGGGATGCTCTCGATCTGATCCTGCCGTTTCCGCCGTACCTCAACGAGTCCCACGATCTGTGGATCGCGACTGTCGGCAACGCGTCCAGAGCAATGCGTCACGTCCACAAACCGTCGATCCTGCGCCGAATTCACGACGACAACACCTCTCCGTCGAGGCCTCGCGGCGTCGCGAAGGCGCTCCGATCGAGGTTCCTGCTCCTACGGCTATGGCGGGAAGCACACGCTCGCGTCAGGCATTCCTCTTGACGGTCGGGCGGTGTCAGCGCGCGAACACGTGTGCCAGCGCTGCTCGTCGACCTTCCCCGTCCCCGCGACGGAGGACATGCGGCAGCACCGCAAGACCATGCAGCCGTGCGATCAGACGGTTCCGAGCCACGCGCTCGGTCTGCCGCCATCCCTTCTCAGCGGCCAGTCGCGCCGCTAAGGCGAAGTAGTCGCGCTCATCACGGAACCGGCGTCCGTCGAGCAGCGCGCGTTGAGACGCACTCGACTCGTGCCGCCTGTACAGGAACGCCTTTTCCGGGACGTACGCGAGCGTGCCTCCATCAAACGCGATGTCCATCAGCAGAGCTAGATCTTGAATGATCGGTAATCCGTCCCGGAAGTCGATTCGCTTCAGGGTCTCCGTGCGAAACGTCAAGGACGGCCAATACAGCCAATCGCCGCGGATGAGGCTGGTTGCCATCTCCTCCCCCGTGAGAACCGCAACGCCGTCGACGGCCTTGGGGGCGAGCAGTCGTTGCTTCACTCGGTCGACGAGCGGAAGAACGCGTCGACCATGCTCGTCGATCACGTCCACGCCCGGCTGGATCACATCAGCGTCGGGCATCCCGCCTATCACGCTCTTGACAACGCGCACGTAGTTGGGATGCAGCAGATCGTCGCAACCCGGGATCGTGACGTGCGAGCTGGTCGCTCGCCGAACTGATTCTCGGAAGTTCTCGGTGATGCCCAAGTTGCGATCATTGAGAACGTACTCGATTCGCGGATCATCGATCGCGTCGAAGTACGCGGGCACTGACTCGTCGGGATACCGGTCGTTGATGACCACAAGCCGCCAGTCGGGATCATCCTGCGCCCGGACGGAATCAACCGTCTGAAAGAGCAGTCCGGGATCTCCCCAGTAGGGGACGAAGATGTCGAGGGTCATCATCAATAGTCCGTCCGAGTCCCGAGAGTCAGTCGCACAGCACCACCTGGTACAACACCGCGTCGCCGACTCTGTCGATCTCCTTCACCGAGTCGGAGTCGCTCAGTTCGTCGAGGCCGTCATAGGGATGTTGACCACCGTTGACCTCCTGTGTGCCGAAGTCCAGGACGTAGTTGATGCCCAGTCGATAGATCGCGTCGCACACCGCAGATCCCGGTCGCGGGTCATCGAGACCGAGGAGCACGGTCTCCATGTCCTCGGTGATGTCCATGAGCGTGTGCGGCATCACCACGCGTCGATCCGCCAGCGCGTACGCAAGCCCTGTTCCCGTCCACGGACTGCCGAGGATCACGGCATCTTCGGGGGTCTCGTCGTCGAGTCGCTCAATCAGCGCGAGTTCATCCGACGTCACCAGTTGCGCCGTGTCGGTGACGGCGAAGGCGCCGTGCGCGCTCGTCACTGCCTGTCTCATACTCCAGGCTTGAGGCACCACGAAGAGCACGATCACCGCCGAGGCGGCCGAAAGCACTCGCCCCGCGTAAGCGCTCGAGCCCCGGTCGTACGCGCGATGGGTCAGTGACCACAGCCGTTCGCCACCGATCGCCGCGAGCGGAATCCACGCGAGCGGCAGGACCGCTGCCAGCCGCGGTGCGTTGTTGTACCAGGCACCCGTGATGATGTCGCGTAGCTCCAGATACGGCAAACCCGAGACGACGATGTAGAGGCCGGCTGCCACGACGAACAAGGCGATCGCGATCCAGTCGGTCGTGCGGCGACGTCGCAGGGCGACCCCGCCTCCCATGACGACAAGCCCGGCCAGGACGATGTTCACGGGCGCGAACCAGACGGAGCCCGTGAGCACCTCACCGATCGCCTGCCCGACAGTCTCGGTAGTGAGCCACGTGCGAGCAGCGGCCGGCGGCCGCAAGACGTACCACAAGCCGGCGGCGAGGATCACGAATGCCGCCATCCAGATCGATGCCATGATCTTCGCGCGGGGTGAGGCATTGGCGGCGAGCAGGCGTACCCACAGGATCAGAAGAATCGCTCCGGTGAAGACCAGGAACACCACGAGGGCCCCCGGATGCGCCACGGCGATACCAGGCAACGAGCCAAGGGCGGCAACGATGAGCCGCACACGTTCGCCCCACGTCGTACATCTGCTCGCTTGGATCAGCATGGCGGTCGGCACCGCAACGAGGCTCAACCCCATCATGTAGGGGAGCAGGACGCCGTAGTCAATCATGAGAAGCGGAAAGGCCGGTGTGGCGACGCTCATCGCTGCCGCGGTGACGAGCAGTGAGCGTCCGCTACCGAACAGCGTCGACACGAGGAACAGGATCGCTGTCGGCCACGCAACCGCGCCATAGAAGAACATCACCGCGTTGGACGCGACCGGGATGCTCACCCCAGCGATCTGCACAGCGATGGCGGTGACTGCGTGCCATCCTGATGGATAGAACGGAAGCCCGCCGCTGGGCGCGCTAGTCATCGACCCGATGGTCAGCGGCGACACCGATCCGGTGTCGAGGGCGTACCGGACGGCGTTCAGATGGAAGATGTTGTCGAACGTCTGCGAGAAGTTCTCGGGAGACTCGATCACGAGGGAAAGCTGGATCAGCACGACGATGGCTGCGCCACCGAGCAGGAGGAACGGAGTCGGGCTCCGTTCCGACGTTTGCTCGGCCGCGGAGAAGCGGGTCAGGACCAGCCGGATCACAGCGACCACGGCTGTCAGCGCAAGGGCCGTCACCGCGATCGGCAGCAGTCCCCAAGGCAGGTCGACGACGGGGCCGATCAGCGCTGCCATCACCACCACGGTCGTACCTGCGGGGGCGGCCAGCGCAAGTCGTGCGAAGCCCCGCATTCCCAGGGCGGAGGAGAGCAGGAATCCGGGGATCAGGATGACACCGATCACGGTGATCACAGCCAGCGCGAGGTTCAACCATCCCATGTACGAACGCCTTCCTGTTCGGCGGCCGAGAAGAGACACACCGGCGTTGATCCTACCGGTGAGCTGCTGGACGACACCCGACACACCTGCCGACGTGCGCCTTCACGGTTCAACCAACGGCGACAACCTATGATTGGTGAGGCGTTCGCCCGAGAGCGCCGGGAAGAGGTGAGGAACCGCCGTGTCCCAGACATCCGTGCCGTCCGACCAGAGGCTCGCGCAGCCCGGCGGAACCAACGGTCTCTTCGACGTGTTCCGACGTCGCTACTTGCTCAGCCTGATCGTCCGTAAGGAGGTCGGCATCCGCTACCGAGGTTCCTTACTCGGCTGGCTCTGGTCGTACGTGAAGCCGCTGATTCAATTTCTCGTCTTCTACTTCGCCCTCGGCGTCTTCCTCAATCTGAACAAGACCATCGAGTTCTATCCCATCTACCTGTTGTCGGGAATCACGGCGGTCACGTTCTTCAACGAGTCGTTCCAGAACGCCACCAGATCGCTGGTCGACAACGCCGCGCTGATCAAGAAGATCTACTTCCCGCGACAGATGTTCCCCGTCGCGAGCACGTTCGTCGCGGCCATCAACACGATCCCGCAGATCATCGTCGTCATCGTGATCGCGTTGTTCTTCGGGTGGACGCCGACTCCCATCGGCGTGGCCGCCCTCCTCCTGGGCCTAACAATCATCGCGCTCCTCGCCACCGGTCTCGGCATGCTCTTCGGTGCGATCAACGTGACGTTCCGCGACGCGCAGAGCTTCGTCGAAATCATCGTCATGATCTCTGTCTGGGCGTCGCCCGTGATGTACCAATGGCAGATGGTCGCCTCCAAGGTGCCGGACTGGCTGTTCCAGCTCTACGCGCTAAACCCGATCACCGTCGCTGTGGAGCTGTTCCACTACGGGATCTGGCACGCGCTGAGCCCTGCCGATGCCGGGGCCCTCCCCGCTATGTGGGTCCACGCCTTGATCGCCGTCGTCGTCTCCATCCTCGTCCTCGTCATCGGCGAGGCCGTCTTCCGTCGCCTGGAGGGTCGTTTTGCCCAGGACCTCTGAACCGTCGACACCGCGCATCGTCGTCGACGATGTCCACAAGCACTTCAAACTGCGCCATACCCATTCGATCAAGGAGACTTTCGTCGCCGCCATGCGACGCAAGGCTCTCTCCTCGGAGTTCCAAGCGCTCGACGGCGTGTCCTTTGAGATCGGCGAGGGCGAGTCCGTCGCCCTGCTCGGCTTCAACGGCTCCGGCAAGTCGACGATGCTCAAGATGATCTCCGGCGTCCTCCGCCCCGACCAGGGCAAGGTCATGACCCGTGGACGCGTGGCTGGGCTGATCGAGGTCGGTGCGGGATTCCACCCCGACCTCTCCGGGCGCGAGAACGTTTACCTCAATGCGGCCATCCTCGGGATGTCGAAGCAGGAGACTCAGGCGCAGTTCGACTCCATCGTGGAGTTCAGTGAGATCGAGAAGTTCATCGATACCGAGGTCAAGCACTACTCCTCCGGCATGTTCCTCCGCCTCGCCTTCTCAGTCGCGATTCATACGCAAGTCGACATCCTCCTGATCGACGAGATCCTCTCAGTCGGTGACGAGCCTTTCCAGAAGAAGTGCTTGGCGCGGATCCGGGAGTTGCACTCGAAAGGCAAGACCCTCGTGGTCGTGAGCCACGACCTCGACATGGTGTCAACCCTCTGCGAGCGTGGGATCCTGCTACGAGACGGCAAAGTGGGCTTCGACGGCCCCAGCAAGGAGGCGGTGGAGGTCATGCGGGCGTGACCTCCAGCTTTCGCAGCCCACGCCTTCAGAAGCCATAATGCGAGATATGCCGAATCTCAATCCGTTGACTGCGGTTCAACGTGCCGTTGCGTGGATGCGACGCGTGAATGCCTCGCTTGAGCAGCTGGGTGAACAGCAGGCGGGACTGCGAACACAGCTCGAGTCGATGGCAGGGGACCTCTCCTCTCTCACCGCGCTCACACGCGCCACTTCGGAGACTGTCGACGAATCTCGGCGCGCCAGTATGATCGCGGTCAGACGTCTGGGCTCCATCCGAGCCCGTATCCGGGTCGTCTTCCTAGTGCACAACGCCACGGCGTGGGGCTCCATCGCCGAACTGATCGACCTCATGCAGCGCGACGCGGAGTTCGATCCCGTGGTTGTCACCATCCCCCGGCATTACTCCGGTGTTGGTCCTGCGAAGGGTGAAGGGCGCACTCATCGGTTCCTGCGCACGGCTGATGTCCCCCATCTGCGGCTCCAGAGGGACCGACTCCACGAAGCGACACAGCTGCTTAGCGCCTTGGACCCGGACATCGTCGTGCGCCAGAGCCAATGGGACGACGACATCGACCGCGCCTTCAGCGCGGAGGCTCTGACCTGGGCACGTCTCATACTGATCCCGTACGAGACGATGAATACCACCGAGAACGTGCCGGTCGGCGATCCCCCGATCAATTCCGCCGTCGACACAGTCATGCACCGCCACGCCTGGCTGGTCTTCCTCGCCAATGAGGAGGCGCTCAAGATCGCACGCGCGGATTCCCTCACCGGTGGACTGCAGTTCCGCGCGGTCGGACACCCGAAGCTCGACTACGTTCGAGCCACCGAGACGCACTGGCCGATCGAGGGCGTCGAACTACCTGCCCGCCGTGTCGTGTGGTCTGCTCATCACTCGATTCTCACCGGCTGGAACGACTTCGGAATGTTCCCTCACGTGCGCCGGGACATGCTCGAATGGGCGAAGGGGTCTCCGGATACGGAGTTCGTCTTCACACACCATCCCCTCCTTCCTGGCACGATCGAGCGCGAGGGCGGTCCGATCTCACCAGCCGAGTACGAAGCGTGGCTGGACGAGTGGAAGAGCCTGCCCAACACCGCCGTCTGGCGCGGCGACTATTCGGCCGTGATGTCCGCGGCCGACTATCTCGTCACGGACGGCCCCAGCATGATGATCGAGGGACAGCTGCTGGACGTCCCGACCATCTTCGTAGAGCGACCGGATCACATTCCTTTCAACGAGATCGGACGCGAGATCGCGCGGGGTGTGCACCGTGTCCGCTCCGTCGAGGAAGCACAGAAAGCGATCCGAGACATCGAAGCTCACGGAAGCGACCCCCTCGCCGAGCGTCAGGCAGCGAACGTGAGCCGCTTCTTCGGAGAGCCGGGGGCCGCAGGGCGCATCCTCGAGGTCATTCGCGCAGAGATAGCTGCGGATCGGATCGTCGCCAGCCGAACCTGATGATGAGGGTCAGTTTGAGGTCGACTCTCAGAGTTCCGCGTGCAGTGCCCACACGCGCTCGGCTGAGCTCGCCCACGAGAACGCACGTGCCCGATCGGCGCCGAGTACACGCAGCCTCTCGCGCCCCGAACCCAGCGCATCGATGAGCGCGTCGTCGAGCTGACCGGCGGGCACCACAGCTCCCCCGTCCGCGATCACGTCGCGGTGCACCCCGGAGTACACGGCGACGATCGGCACGCCGAGCTCCATCGCCTCGACGAGCCGCCACGACCAGGCCGATGCGGTCGAGGTCGCCACGACTGCGCCGGCTCCCGCGAGCAGCGCGGCTCGTGAGGAGTCATCGAGCTCATCGGTGATGTGCGTCCGACGCTCAGGATGGCCCACCGACGCAGCCAGATCGATCAGTTCAGTGGCCGCACCTTCTCGGACGTCCACCACCACCGCATCCACCTCTGCACGCGCAGCAGCGCGGAAGCCGTCCGCGAACGACTCACCGTCGCCCGTGATCACGATGTAGCGCTCCGGCAGCTGCAGGTCCGCCCGCAGCAGTGCGGCATCCCCCGGCTCACGGAAACCCATCGGCGCAGCACCCGCGATCACGCGCACGCGGTCACCGAGCGGAGCGATCTCAGCAACCCGCTCTGCCATCGCATGCGACGGCACGACCACCGCATCCGCGTGTTTGACCGCTCTCTTCAGCATGGCGCGCTGCCACACGACACTCGTCTTCGGCAGCGTCTCCGGAGCCTCCCACGCGCACAGATCCCAGAGCGTGACAGTCGTCTGGTCGTTGTCGTGCACCCGATCGTGACGCACCAGGGGTGCGAGCAGGGTCGGCGAGTGGATCAGCCCGCCCCCGACCCCGGCGGCGATGCCCATCTGCCAGGCGGCGGCCAGCTCACGCCGCGCGAGCGGCAGGGTGCGCACGTCGTGGAGACCGGCGACTGACGACTCGGCGCCGTTCGGCACGATTCCCGAGACGACGCAGCCGCGAGGCGCGGTGCGGATGAGTCCCTCGGTCAGACCGAGCGCAGCACGCGCCAGATCGGCGTCGACACCGACTTGGTCGACAACCACACGCAACTGCACAGTCATGGTCTCAGCGTAGCCGCGACGCCCAGGGCGATCGGATGCCGCTCCGGCCCGCAGCCGACCCTTAGGGCTACTCACAGTTCGAGCTAGCGCGATTGCCAGCCTCAACCACCCCGCGGTTTCGGCGCGCTTCAGCCGGCCGAGCTCACGCGCTCGAGCAGGTCCTTCTCTTCGATGAGCTCGAGCGACAGCACCCGATACCCCTCGGCTTCGAAGAACACCGTCATCCGGTCGTCCTCCACAGACATCACGGTGCCGGCGCCCCACTCGCGGTGACGGACCCGGTCGTCCACCTGGAACCCGGAATCCGTCTCACCGCTGAGCTCCTCCCCGTCGTCGACGACTCCCGCATCGCACGTGTCGCAGTTGCCGCACGGGTCGTCGAGCTCGTCACCGAAGTATCCGAGCAGCACCTGTCGGCGGCACCGGCGCGTCTCGGCGTACGAGCGCATCATCTCGATCCGTGACTGATCGATGCGCTCGCGCTCCTCGACCCGCTCGAGCGCATCCGAGACGGCTGCCGCCGCGTCGAGGCTGAGCAGCGTGGCCCCGCTTCGGCCGATGCGCACGTGCCCGGTGTCGGACAGCAGAGCGAGCAGCGCGGTCACGCGTCGAGCCGAGAGACCGGATGCCTCCGCCAGCTCGGCGCGCCTGCGGGAGCCACCCTTGAGGGCGCGCAGCAGCCGGCGGATCTCACCGCCGGCTGGCTTGCGTCCCGCGAAGTACTTCCGCAGCGCGAGATCCTCGGGGCGGAAGTGCAGGGTTGCCTGTGCGGGTTCGCCGTCCCGGCCGGCGCGGCCCACCTCCTGGTAGTACGCGTCGACCGACTCCGGCGCGTCGGCGTGCACCACGAACCGCACGTTGGGCTTGTCGATGCCCATCCCGAAAGCCGACGTCGCGACCACGACATCCAGCCGATCGTCGAGCAGATCCTCGTGCACCTGGGCCCGCGACTTCGCCGGCATACCCGCGTGATAGGCGGCCGCACGCAGACCGCGCTCCTGCAGCTGCTGCGCGTACTGCTCGGTGTCACGTCGCGTCGCGGTGTACACCAGACCTGGCTTCGGCAGGCCGACGACCTCGTCTTCGACCGCGGCTCGCTTGGCGGCGTCGTCGGTGTGCCGTCGCACGCTCAGCGCGATCTCGGGCCGGTCGAGCTCGCCGATGCACTCGAACGGATCGCGCATGCCGAGCCGCCGCGAGATCTCAGCCCGCACCGGTGTGGATGCTGTCGCCGTCAGCGCCATGATGGGCGGGCGCCCGAGACGCTCGGCGACCGCACCGAGCATCAGGTAGTCCGGCCGGAAGTCGTGGCCCCACGAGGCGATGCAGTGGGCCTCGTCGACGACGAGCAGCGAGACGTCCAGCGCGGCGAGGGCGGTTATCACCTCCTCCTTCGCCAACTGCTCGGGTGCGAGCAGCACGAACTCGGCCTGGCCGGAGCGCAGCATCCGCCACGCCTCACGCTTTCTGCGCACGCCGCCGGCGGAGTTCAGCGTGACGGCGGCCGGCGCGCCGGGCGCGCTCTCGATGCCGACCAGCTGATCCTCCTGCAGCGCGATCAGCGGTGACACGACCACCGTCACGCCCTCGCGCAGAGTCGCGGCGATCTGGTACATCACCGATTTTCCGTAACCGGTCGCCAGCACCCCCAGCACGTCCCGGCCGCTCACCGCCGCCTCGATCGCATCCCGCTGGGCGGGCTTGAGCTGGTCTATGCCGAAAGACTCGCGGGCGACGCGGTCGATGTCATCTGGGATCACCCGACCATTCGATCGCAGGTCGCCGGTCGACGCGACAGGGTTGCGTGGCGAGGCGGTGCGGCATAGGCCGTTCGCCAGGCCCAGGGGCCCAGGAGGCGTCAGGGGCTGGGGGTCGGCGTGGGAATCGGCGGGTGCAGCGCGGCGTCGACCATCTCGCGGATCAGCGCGTAATCCGGCTCGGCCTCCTCGATGCCGTTGTCGGGCGTCAGCTCGATCTGCGCGACCGGCTGATCCTTGGCCTTCTTGACGAGATCGAAGAACTCGGGCAGCTTGCTCGTGGGCAGATCGGTCTGAACGAGCTCTGTGCCGGCCGCGGCGATCTCGTTGAATCGCATCAGAACGGTCTGCGGGGTGAATTGCTGCAGGATCGCCACCTGCAGCTCACGCTGCCGCCTCATCCGATCGAAATCGCTCGTCGTGTACCGCGACCGGGCGTACCACTGCGCGGTGTCACCGTCCATGTGCTGGGGTCCCGGCTCGATCCATCCGGTTGCCCACTCCGCGGCCGGCTGCCCCGGGTAGGCCGGCCCACCGCCCTCGGGCAGGCGCTCCACGACCGTCACGTCCACCCCGCCGAGCGCGTCGATGAGCGCGGCGAACGCGTGCATGTCGACGAAGACGTAGTACGGGATCTCGATCCCGAGGATCCCCTCGGCGGCGTCCTTCGTCGCCTCGATCGCCGGCGTCGAATCGCGGGCCGCGGCGTCGGGGTAGATCGAGTCACCGCGATCTTTCCGGCATTCCTCCACCGCATTGGTGAGCTGGTTGATGCCGGCTCCCCAGCCGCACTGGCGGTCGTCGTGACCCTCGAAGTAGTTGCGGTAGTCGTAGCCGACGAGCTCGGGATCGCGCATCGGGCTGTCGTCCGCGAACGGGAACTCCCTCATGTCGCGGGGAATGCCCGTGATCGTCACCGCGCCGGTCGAGGCGTTCACCGACACGACGGAGATGCTGTCGAACCGCATCGAATCGCGCCCGTCACCGCTGTCGGCGCCGAGCAGCAGGATGTTGTAGTACCCGTCGCTGGGCGGCAGGCTCGGACCGCTCTGCCCGAAGATGCTGCCGATCGCTCCGCGGCTGGATGCCGCCACGGTCGACCCGTAGATCGCAGACGAAGCGGCGAGCGCGAGCACCAGCACGGATGCCACCGCCATCGTCCATCGTGAGATGACCGGCACACGCACCAGACGCACCAGACGCAGGGTGTCGATGGTCAGCACGACCCACAGGATCGCGTATCCGATCAGCAGCACCTGCACGAGCGTGAGCAGGAACCAGGACAGCGGCCCGGTGACGAACCACACCAGCGCGTCTTGCGCGAACAGTCCCATTCCCGCGCCGACGATGAGCAGGAACCACCCCACCATGGTCGCCCCGAGCCCGAAGCGCCCCAGACGCCGGTTGCCGGCGAGCACCTGCGCGGAGCCCGGCACGAGCACGTTCAGCACGACGAGCCACCATCCCCGGCGGCTCATGACCGCCCGGTCCGACACGTCGGGGTGCCGCAGCGGACGGGTCTCGATGAGCGGCCGCCCGCCTCGCGCCGGGGCGTGCGGTGCGGCCAGGGTCACAGCGAGTCCTTCAGCCGCTGGTTCTTCTGCTCGACCTGCTGCTCGAGGTCGCGCGCGTAGGCCTCGACGCGATCGGCGAGATCGGCGTCGGAGGTGCCGAGGATGCGGGCGGCGAGGATGCCGGCGTTGCGGGCTCCGCCGATCGACACGGTCGCCACCGGGATGCCGGCGGGCATCTGCACGATCGACAGCAGCGAGTCCATGCCGTCGAGGTAGGCGAGCGGCACGGGGACGCCGACGACGGGCACGGCGGTGACCGAGGCGAGCATGCCGGGCAGGTGCGCTGCTCCCCCGGCGCCGGCGATGATCGCCCGGATGCCGCGGCTGCGCGCCTCGCGCCCGTAGCTCATCAGCTTGTCGGGCGTGCGGTGCGCCGAGACGACCTCGACCTCGTGCGGGATGCCGAAGTCGGTGAGGGCCTGGGAGGCGTCGCTCATCACTCGCCAGTCGGAGTCGGATCCCATGACGACCCCGACCAGGGGCGTGCTCGAGGAGTGCAGTGGCTCAGTCACCATGACAGGCTACGGTGCACCGCTGGGAGAACGTCGCAGCGGCACGCACGTGCTCAGACGAACAGGGCGGCAGCGGCGCGTGCGGTGTAGACGACCTCGTCGAGGTCGTCGCCCGAGACGTTCACATGCCCCACCTTGCGGCCCGGTCGGGGCGCCTTGCCGTAGGTGTGGATCTTCGCCTCGGGGTACTCCTCCATCGCGGGTGCGAAACGGTCGGCGAGCGAGCCCTCGGCGGGTCCGCCGAGGATGTTGATCATCACCGTCCACGGCTCGCGCGGCTCGGTGCGGCCGAGCGGCAGGTCGGCGACCGCGCGCAGGTGCTGCTCGAACTGCCCGGTGATCGCTCCGTCCTGGCTCCAGTGCCCGCTGTTGTGCGGACGCATCGCGAGCTCGTTCACGAGGATGCGATCGTCGTCGGTCTCGAACAGCTCGACGGCGAGTATGCCCGTCACGCCGATCCCCTCGGCGATCCGGCGCCCGATCTGCTCGGCGAGATCGACGACGCGCTCGGTGGTGCCCGGCGCGGGCGCGATGACCTCGGCGCACACGCCGTCGCGCTGCACGGTCTCGACGACCGGGTACGCTGCCATCTCGCCGCCGGGGCGGCGGGCGATCTGCTGGGCGAGCTCGCGGCGGAACGCGACCAGCTCCTCTGCGAGCAAGGCCTCGCCGTCGGCGGAGGCGAACCAGTCGTCTGCCTCGGAGCCCGAGCGCACGACGCGCACGCCCTTCCCGTCGTAGCCGCCGCGGGGCGTCTTCACGACCGCTCCCCCGCCGTGCTCGTCGATGAACCGCTGCAGCTCGTCGGCGTCGTGCACCGGCGCCCAGTCGGGCTGAGGCACGTCGAGCTCGGCGAGACGAGCGCGCATGACGAGTTTGTCCTGCGCGAACTGCAGAGCATCCGGCCCCGGGTGCACCTGCGTTCCGTCGGCGACGAGCGCGCGCAGCACCTCCTGCGGGACGTGCTCGTGATCGAAGGTGATGACGTCGACGTCGCGGGCGAACGCGCGCACCGTCTCGAGGTCGCGGTAGTCGCCGACGGCGGTCGCGGCCAGCTGCGCCGACATCCCCTCGTCCTCGGCGAGCACCCGGATGTCGAGTCCGATCTCGACCGCCGGAGCGATCATCATCCGAGCCAGCTGTCCTCCGCCGATCACACCCACGCGCACGGTCATGCAGCGCCCCTTTCGTCGCCTCCATTCTCGCGCACTCCGTCGCGGGCGGAAGACGATCGGCGCTCAGTACCCCCGGCTCGCGGTCTGCGCGTCGCGGTGAGCGAGGATCTGATTGACCTCGACCTGATCGGCGAGCACCTCGTGCACGAGGCTGGCCATGGGCACGTTCACCAGCCGCACCGGCTCGTCGGAGCCGTTGCTCAGCGTGATCGTCCCCGCTCCCCACATCCGCTGCAGCGGCCCCCGACGGATGCTGATCGAATAGCCGCGCATGTGCGACAGCTCCCGGCGGCGCCGTGAGCCGAGCCCGTCGCGCACGATGACCCGCCGGGTGGTGATCGTGAAGGTGCGCGAGATCCAGAACAGGAACGGCATCACCACGAGCAGCAGCACGACGATGCCCACCGCGGCGAGCAGCATCCAGTTCTCGTACGGATCGGGCAGGTTGTCGTAGAAGTAGGCGGTGGCACCGGCGGTGGCGATCAGCAGCGCCGCCGACCAGAAGAGCCGGCGGGCATGGCTGCGCAGACGCGCGACGAGCAGCTCTTCGGCGGGCGCGCCCGGCGGCGGCATGTTCGGCCGGCCGCCGAGGGTCACGGGCTGGGTCACCCCTCCATTGTGCCTGCGGCGGCCGCGGGGTGCGGAAGGCCCGCCGGGCGCGTCGGCTCAGGCGAGCCGGGCGTGCACGACATCACCGGATGCCACGGCGCGCTCGGCGCCGTCGGCTTCGACCACCAGGCATGCGTCGTCGTGCAGACGCACGGCGCGGCCGTGCAGCGTCTCGCCGTGCGGCATCGTCACCTCGACGTCGCGGCCGAGGCTGAGACAGCGCCTCTCGGCCGCGGCGTGCAGCCCGGACGCGACAGGCCCGACGCGGGTCAGCTCGGCGACCAGGTCGCGAAGGCCGGTGAGGTAGTCCGAAAGCAGGCGATCGATGTCGGCAGACGCGCCCAGCGCCGCGAACGACGTGGCCGTGGGCACCGGCAGCTCATCGGCCGTCATCGCGGTGTTCACCCCGCTGCCCATGATCACGCCGTCCGGCGTGACCTCGGCGAGTATTCCGCAGATCTTGCGGCCGCCGACGAGCACGTCGTTGGGCCACTTGAACCCCACATCGTGCGCGGACAGCTGCGCGGCCACGGCATCCGTCATCGCGACTCCCGCAGCGAGCGGAAGCCAGCCCCACGCGTCGACGTCGGCGGGCAGATCGCGCAGCAGCACCGAGACGGCGAGCGCGGAGCCCGCAGGTGTGGTCCACGTGCGATCCAGCCGGCCCCGGCCGGCGGTCTGCGAGTCGGTCACGAGCGCCGCGAGATGTCCGAGCCGCTCGCCGGCGAGCCGCTCGCGCAGCTCGGCGTTGGTCGAGCCGCACGAGTCGAGCACGATGAGCGGGTCGGCGACGGCTCGGCTGTGCGCAAGCCGCATCAGTCGTCGTCCTCGTCGGCTCCGTCGCCGCCGTCCTGGTCGGATGCCCGGGCTCCGGCATCCCTGGCATGCCACTCGTCCCACTTGTGCATGAGCTGCTCGATCGCGCCGTGGAACTTCGCGGTGGCAGCTCCGGGGGCGGTGTCGCCGAAGTAGTGCTGCACCCAGGTGCGCAGCCGCGCGACCGCCTCGTCGTCGGCGGCGACCCGCTCGACCTCCGCCACGATGCGCGTAGCGCCATCGACGGTGAGCCACTCGCAGGCCGACAGGTATCCGGTCGTGTCGATGGATGCCCGCTCGTCGGACGGACGCGTGATCAGCAGCGGCTTGCCGGCGGCGAGCCGGTCATAGACCATCGCGGATATGTCGACGACGGCGACGTCGGCCGCGGCCAGCTGCCAGCCGAGCTCGGGGCCGTCGTCGTAGACGTGCTGAGCGCGGGGGTCGGCGGCGTTGGCCTGGTCGATCGCTGTGAGGATGCGGCGGTGCGCCGCGCCGTACTCGTCGTTCACGACGCCGCTGCGCGGATGCGGACGGTAGATCACCCGGTGGCGTCCGGTGGCGAGCAGCGCGCTGACCAGGGTCTCGCCGTGCGATGCGATCGAGCCGTAGTGCGCCGACGGACGATCGCCCTCCCAGGTCGGGGCGTAGAGCACGACCATGCGCTCGTCGGGGGTGTACGGCAGAGTGCCCGAGTAGTGGTCGGCCTGGGGCCGGCCGATCTCGATCGTGCGCGTGTCGAGGTCGTAGTCCCACAGCGTGCGACTGAGCCGATCGCGAGCGGCCTGACCCGCGATCAGCGCGTAGTCGTACGCCTTGTACTGATTGGTGGTCATGTACATCTTGTCGGACTCGCCGTGGTTGATGAACACGTGCCAGCGGCGGCCGTAGCGGAACATCTGGAAGTTGCGGGTGTTCTGGTTGACGTAGAGCACGATGCGGATGTCCTGCTCGGCGATGAACCGCTCGAGATCACGTACGGTCGGCACGAAGGCGACCGGAGGGGCGTCCTCCTCGATCAGCCGCTCCGCGCCGGTGGCGCTGCGGGACAGCACGACGACGGGCCACCGCTTCGCCAGCTCGGCGAGCGGCCGGTACCACTGGCGCATCTGATACATGTTGACGGCGCCGTCGGCGAAGTACACCGCGATGCGGTAGTGCCCCTGCGGGTGCGGGCCCTGCGCGGCGAGGCGGCGTCGCACCCGCTGCACGGCCGCGCGCGAGACGAGCGCCTTCTTAAGCAGTCGATACGCCTTCTTCCCATCTGAGACCACACCCATCCCTCCAGGATACCGAGCGGTCGTGATCGCCCTCAGGCGTCGGGATGCCCGGCGGCGGCCTCCCAGAGCCGCTCGATCGCGGCCTCGAAGCGCGCGGTCGCCGCACCCGGCGAGGTGTCGCCGAAATAGCGCGTCGCCCACCGGCCCAGACGCTCGATGGCCGCCGAGTCCGCGCGCACGCGATCGATCTCGGCCACCGCATCGCCGCGGGCGGCGGTGGCGGTGAGCCACTCGCAGGCCGAGAGATAGCCGCTCTCGTCGATCTCAGCCTCCTCGCTCGCCGGGCGGGTCACGAGCAGCGGACGCCCGGTGGCGAGCCGGTCGTAGACCATCGCCGAGACGTCGAGCACCGCGACATCCGCCGCAGTCAGCTGCCAGCCGATGTCCGGACCGTCGTCGTGCACGTGGTGCGCGGCGGGATCGGCGGCGTTCGCCTCGGACAGCATCGCGATGATCCGCTCGTTCGCGGCGCGGTACTCGGCATCCATCACCCCGGTGCGCGGGTGAGGACGGTAGACGACCCGATGACGCCCGGTGGCGAGCAGGGCTGCGACGAGCGCGACGCCGTGCGTGCGCACCGACCCGTACGCCATCGACGCCCGATCCCCCTCCCAGGTCGGCGCATAGAGCACGACCGTGCGCTCATCGGGCGTGAACGGCACGTCACCGGCGAAGTGATCGGCCTGCGGCCGGCCGATCATGCTCGTGCGCTCGTCGACGTCGTACTCCCACAGCGCATCGGCCAGCCGCTCACGCGCCGCCTGCCCGGCGATGAAGGCGTGATCGTAGGCCTTGTACTGATTGCTGCTCATGTAGACCTTGTCGGACTCGCCGTGGTTGATGAACACGTGCATGCGCCGGCCGTACCGGAACATCTGGAAGTTGCGGGTGTTCTGATTCACGTACAGCACGATGCAGATGTCCTGCTCGGCGAGGAATGCCTCGAGCTCGGCGACCTCGGGGACGAACGCGACAGGCAGGGCGTCGTCGCGCAGCAGTGCCTGCGCCCCGCGCGGCGAGCGCGAGAGCACGACGACGGGGTGCCGGTCGGCGAGGCGCTGCAGCGGGAGGTACCACTGCCGGATCTGGTACATGTTCACCTCGGTGTCGGCGAAGTACACCGCGATGTGGAACCGCCCGGCGGGCAGGGCCGGCCTGACGGCGAGCATCTCCCGCACGCTGCGCCGCGCCTCCCTCAGCCGCATTGCGCGCCGCATCAGCCCGACGGCCTTCCTCGCGTCTCGCAGAACGTCCATCCCCGGACGGTATCGAGGCAACCTCCGAATCGCCCGTGCCGGCGGGCTGGGGGCGCATGACATGATCGACACGTGCAGGATGACGACAGCTCCACCTCCGCCGGCGTCTCGTTCGTGATGCCGGTTCTGAACGAGCGCGACTACCTTGAGCACGCCGTGCGCTCGGTGCTGGAGCAGGACATCGACGGCCCCGTCGAGCTCGTGCTCGCGCTGGGTCCGTCCAGCGACGGCACCACCGAGCTGGCCGGACGCCTCGCGGCTGAGGACCCCCGCATCATCCTGGTCGACAACCCCGCCGCGCACATCCCGGTGGGACTGAACGCCGCGATCCGGGCCAGCCGGCACCCCACGATCATCCGCGTCGACGCGCACTCCGAGCTCTCCCCCGGGTACGCCCGCCGCGCGCTCGAGACGCTGCGGCGCACGGGAGCGGCGAACGTCGGCGGGATCATGCGCGCCGACGGCCGCACCCCCTTTCAGCGCGCCGTGGCGCGACTGTACAACTCGCCCGTGGGGCTCGGCGGCGGCGCCTACCACGGCAGCGAGCACGAGGGCGAAGCCGAGTCGGCGTATCTCGGCGTGATGCGCCGCGACGTCGTCGAGCAGGTGGGTCTGTTCGACGAGACCATCCGACGCGGCGAGGACTGGGAGCTGAATCTGCGAATCCGGCAGGCCGGTCACCTCGTGTGGTTCGACCCGGCGCTCTCGGTCACGTACTGGCCGCGCGAGAGCTGGTCGCGTCTGGCGCGCCAGTTCCGTGCCACGGGTGCGTGGCGGGGCGAGCTGGTGCGCCGGTTCGGTCGTCGCAACGGGCTGCGCTTCTTCGCGCCGCCCGCCCTGGTGGTGGTGACGGCGGTCGCTCTGCTGGTCGCCATCCTGCAGCTCGTCGGCGTGCTGCGCGGCATCGCCGCCCTGATCGCCTCGGTGATCTATCTGCCCCTCATCGCCTACGCTCTGCTGGTCATCGGAGTGGGCGTGGTGAGCCCGGGCCCGGTGCGGCAGCGTCTGTGGACGATGGCCGTGCTGCCGACCATGCACTTGTCATGGGGTCTCGGCTTCATCGGCGGCGCGCTGCGCGGCGCCGGCGACACGGTGGATGCGTCGCGACTCGGGTCGCGCAATACGCCGCTGCCCTGAGTCGTCGATGGGTCGGCCCGTCGACGACTCAAGAACCCGGACAGGCTGGTGCTCAGGCGGTCAGCCATCCCTGATCGAGGATGCGCGAGACGACGCGATTCGCGGCCTGCCCGTCATCGCGCCGGTTGAACTGCGCGCGCCACGCGGCGTACCGCTCGCGGTAGGCCTCAGGCACCTCGGGCTCGTCTAGCGCTCGCACCAGTTCCTCCTGGCTGTGCACGAGCGGCCCCGGCGCGCGCTCGGCGAGGTCGAAGTAGAACCCGCGCAGCTCTCCGCGGTAGTGCTCGAGATCGGGCACGAGGAAGAACATCGGCCGTCCCGTGACGCTGAAGTCGAACATCACCGAGGAGTAGTCGGTGACGAGCACATCGGCGATGAGCAGCAGCCGAGCGGTCTCGGGGTACCCGGTGACGTCGATGACCCTGGCCCCGGCATGATCGCGCCCCGGCCGGATGGTGCGCGAGTGACCGCGCACCAGCACGACCGAGTCGGTCTGCTCGGCCAGCAGCTGCGGGTCGACGAAGTCGACCATCTCGGAGCGGTCGTCGCGCCAGGTGGGCGCGTAGAGGATGACCCGCTCGTCGGCGCGGATGCCCAGAGCCTCGCG
Source organism: Microbacterium sp. nov. GSS16 (assembly GCF_028198145.1). Taxonomy (NCBI): domain Bacteria; kingdom Bacillati; phylum Actinomycetota; class Actinomycetes; order Micrococcales; family Microbacteriaceae; genus Microbacterium; species Microbacterium sp. nov. GSS16. The sequence goes on from NZ_CP116338.1 coordinate 2,742,483, forward strand.
GACGGGCGCCGGATCGCCGTTCACGAGCACGTCGTTGCGGGGGTAGCCCTCGACCCAGATCGGCTTGCCGAAGAACGCGTACGCCTTCTTCAGGATGCGGGCGGCGTACGGGTTCTGCGCGAGCAGCACATCCCACCGACGGGACTCCTTGAAGACCGCCGCCATCCGGCGCGGGTCGAATCCGGGCCGGTGCAGGGCGAGCCGCTTCAGCGGCGTGCCGTGCCAGGTCTGCAGCACGATCTGGCCGGGTTTGCGCACGAAGCGACGTCTGAGCCAGTCGTTGACGATGAGGATGCGCGATTCCGCACGTGCCCGCCACCAGTCCGGTCCGCCCTCGACGACCGGCACCGCGCCTTCTGGCACCTCCACCGACAGGTCGGTGACGCTCCAGTACCTGGTCACCGACGGGGCACGCTCGGCGAGCACGCGGTCGATCGCCCGCGGATTGCATCCGGCGGTCTGGCCGTAGAAGCTCTCGAAGAAGACCGCGTTCTCACCGGCGCCGATCTGCGAGGCGTATCGCTGCTCGAGCGTGCGCTGCCCCTCCGGCGTCTCGTAGATGGGCGCGATGGGCGGGGCGATGACGACATCCGCGCCGCGCACCTCGATCCGCAGACCTGCCAGCAGCGTCGGCTCGATCTCGACGTCGCCGAGCTCGACGCCCTCCACCGTCAGCTCGTATGCGCCCGCGGGCAGCGGCAGCGCTGCTCCTCCCCAGCGCGAGGTCTGCAGCGGCAGCGTCGCCTTCCACGTCTTCCCGCCGCCGGTGAGGCGGGCGCTGACGCGGGCGCGCGGCCCGACGAGGGCGGCGGATGCCGGACGGGCGCCTGTGCCCGAGACGATCAGCGTCTGAGTCTGCTCATCGATGCGAGCCGTGGTCATCGTGCTCCCTTCGGCGCGGGGATGCCGCGCGCGCGGATGGCCTGGTACACGCGGCGGGCGTTCTGCCCGTCGCGATGCGCGTGCATGTGCGCGCTGAGTTCGGCTGAGCGCGCCGAGCGCTCGGCCCTGACCGCGTCGTCGGCGAGCACGGCGTCGAGCTGCTCGAGCGCTCCCGCCCAGTCGGTCGCGTGATCGTCACCCGCGACATCGGAATACGGTCCGTAGAAGCCGCGCTCGCGGGCGTACTGCTCGGCATCCGGTGCCAGGTACACGACCGGCATGGCCAGCAGGCCCACGTCGTACGCCATCGAGGAGTAGTCGGTGATGAGCACGTCGACGCGGGGCAGCGCCGGGGTGACATCGGCGAGCAGGTCGGAGTTCAGCATCCGCACCCGGCCGCTCGACCACGGCGGCGCGTACGCGCCGGCGCCGAGCGGATGCGATCGGATGAACAGGATGGCGTCGTGCCTCTCGAGAAGCCGCACGATGTCGACCCACTGTGCGGCTGAGGGCACCGCCGGATCGGGGGCGCCGTCGCGCCAGGTGGGGGCGTACAGCAGCACCCGCTGAGAGGTGAGCACCGGGCCGGTGCGGGTGAGCAGCTGCGTCGCGGTCGCGCGGCGCTGAGCGTCGGAGCCCTGCGAGAGCACGTCGACGCGGGGCTCGCCCGTGACGACCACCCGGTCGTCGCCGAGACCGAAAGCCGACTCGAGCCGGCCGCGCGAGCGGTGCGAGGCGGCGGGCAGCACCTGGATGCGCTGGGCGGCGCCGCGGTACATCGCCGTCAGCAGCCGACGCAGCAGCCCGGCCCCAGGGATCCCCGCCGGCACCTCTGCGGTGATCGGCGAATCCAGTCCGATGCGCTTGAGCGGGATGCCGTGCCAGAGCTGCACGACGAACGCGTCACTGCTGCCGTATCTGTTCACATCCCCCAGCCCGTGCGTGACGACGAGGACACCCGCACGGATCGTCGCCCACCAGCCGCGGACGCCGTCGCGCGGGACGGTGCGGATGCCCAGGGCCCTGGCGTCGTCGGCATCCCGCGGCGAGCGCGCGAGCCACAGCACGCGATGTCCGACGTCGGCCGCCACGCGGTACAGCGCGAGGGCGCCGTCGCCGACGCCGGCCCCGCAGCCGAAGACCCAGCGGTCGCCGCGCGGGATCAGCAGCGCCGCGATGCGTCCTGCGGCATACAGCGGCATCCGGAGCAGCTTCGCCGCGTTGCCGGAGCCGAATGAGAAGGACGCCACCTCGCGAGCCTATCGCGGGGTGGCGTCCTTCTCGGGGAGTCGGCCGGCAGGGCTCAGAGCTTGAGCTCTCCCAGCGTCACCTTCGCCTCATAGGTCCTGCCGGAGCGGACGTAGCTCAGCGTGGCCTCGCTGCCGGCCGCCGCCGCGCGAACCTGCGCGGTGAGGTCGCTGGCGCCGGTGATCGGCACGCCGTTGAACTGGGTGACGATGTCTCCGGACTTCAGGCCCGCTTCGTCGGCCGCGCCGCCGGGGGTCGGGGTGTCGATCGCGGCGCCCGCGACCGACACGCCCTTCACGCTCGACGCGTCGCGCACGGTGGCGCCGAGCAGGCCGTGGGTCGCAGCACCGTCGGCGATGATCTCGTCGGCGACGCGCTGGGCGATGTTCGACGGGATTGCGAAGCCGAGGCCGATCGACCCTGCCTCGCTCGACGACGAGCCGCCGGCGGTCGCGATCGCGACGTTGATGCCGATCAGGCTTCCCTTGCTGTCGACGAGTGCGCCACCGGAGTTTCCGGGGTTGATGGCCGCGTCGGTCTGGATGACGGCGATCGAGATCGACTGCTTCGCCTGCTGCTGGCCCATGCCGGGGATGTCGAATTGGAACGGATTGCCGCTGCCGCCCTGGTCGCCTTCGCTGTCGGGCTGCGCCGAGCTGTCGGGAAGCGCAGACGAGGCGACCTCGATGCTGCGGTTCAGCGCGCTGACGATTCCCGTGGTGACGGAGTTCGACAGGCCGAGCGGTGCGCCCACCGCGACGGCGGTGTCGCCGACGTTGAGCTTGCTCGAATCGGCCATCTCGATCGGGGTGAGATCCTTCGCTCCCTCGAGCTTGATCACGGCGAGGTCGTACACCGGGTCGGTGCCCACGACGCTGGCCTGGAAGATCCGGCCGTCGGACGTGGTCACGCGGATGGCCGGGTCGGCCACGGCGCCGCCGAGGGTGACCACGTGCGTGTTGGTCAGGACGTGCCCCTCCTTGTCGAGGATGACACCGGAGCCGCTGCCCGACTCGCTCGAGCCCGCGACCTCGATGGTGACCACCGACGGCAGCACCTCGCTGGCGATGGCAGTGGTCTCGTTGACCGAGCCCGGGTTGTTGACCGTGACGCTCTGCGGACCGGTGGCCGACTGGGATGCCGGACGGTCGAACACGGCCGTGCCGATGGCGCTGCCGCCGAATCCGGCCACACCGCCGACGAGCGCCGCGGCGAGGATGAGACCGGCGACCTTGACCGGTCCGCCGCTCCGCTTCTCGGTGCTGTGCGGGCCCTGCGCGGCGGCCCCGGTCTGCGGCGTCGATCCGGTCGGGGCGGCGACCAGCGTCGGGTCGAGGCTGAGGGTGGGCTGCTCGGACGAGGGCGATCCCGTCGGATGCTGCGGCTGGGGCATCCCGTGCTGGGGGGCGCCGTACGGCGCACCGCCGGGGTGGGCGCCGGGCTGGGGGGCGCCGGGCTGGGGGGCGCCGGGCTGGGGAGCGCCGGGCTGGGACTGGGCCGCGTGACCGAAGCTTCCGCCGGGCTGCGGCGGGGTGCCGTATGACGCGCCCGGCTGAGGTGCCGCGGGGGCCTGCCACCGCGCCTGGTCGGAGCCGAAGTGCGAGGGCGCGTGCTGCCCGGGCGCCGACGACGGCGGGGTCTGAGCCGAGGCCTCGGGGTTCGAGGGCTGGTCGGGGGTGCTGTTGTCGTTCATCTTCTGCTCCTTCTCAATGCCCTATCAGAGTGACAACCGAGTCTGTGCGTTTCGTATGCCGCCGATGACATTCGCCTATGGTCTTAGCCTGTTCTGCATGGATGTCATACCAGGAGCCTGGCGCCGTACCGCCGCAGGGGCGGGTCTGCTCTCCGCGGACGGCCCGGTCGCCCCCACCATCTTCGCCGAGATGTCGGCCGCCGCGGTGCGAACCAGGGCGGTGAATCTCGGGCAGGGCTTCCCGGACGAGGACGGTCCGGCCGCGGTGCTGGAGGCGGCGAGGGATGCCATCGCGCACGGCGCGAACCAGTATCCGCCCGGCCGGGGCATCCCCGATCTGCTCGCGGCGATCAGCGAGCACCAGCACCGCTTCTATGGACTCGAGGTCGATCCGGGCACGGAGATCCTGGTGACGGCGGGGGCGACTGAGGCGCTGACCGCCACCCTGCTCGCACTCATCGACGGCCCCGACGACGAGGTCGTCGTCTTCGAGCCGTACTACGACTCGTATGCCGCGGCCGTCGCGCTCGCGGGTGCCCGGCTGCGCACCGTGCCGCTGCGGCGACCCGACTTCCAGCCGGATCTCGACGAACTCGCCGCCGCGGTGAACGACCGCACCCGCGTGATCCTCGTCAACGACCCGCACAATCCCACAGGCGCCGTGTTCGCACCCGAGGTGCAGGCGGAGATCGTGCGGGTGGCCGCGCAGCACGACGCGGTGATCGTGACCGACGAGGTGTATGAGCACCTGTCCTTCCACGCGCCGCACGTGCCGATCGCCACGCTGCCCGGCGCCGCCGAGCGCACTCTCACGATCTCGTCGGCCGGGAAGACGTTCTCGACCACGGGGTGGAAGATCGGCTGGGTGCACGGACCGGCCGCCCTGATCACGGCGGTGCTGACCGTCAAGCAGTTCCTCACCTACGTGAACGGATCGGCCTTCCAGCCCGCGATCGCGGTCGGTCTGCGTCTGCCCGACTCCTACTTCGACGACGCCGCGGCCACCATGCTGCGCAAGCACGAGCTGCTCGGCGCCGCACTGCGCACCGCGGGATTCGAGGTGTTCACCCCGCAGGGCGGGTACTTCACCGTGGCCGACGCCACGGCGCTCGGCGGTGCCGACGCCGCAGCGTTCTGCCGCGCGCTGCCGGAGCGGGCGGGTGTCGCGGCGATCCCGATCAGCGCGTTCGTCACACCCGAGAACCAGGGGCGGTACGCCGGCCTGGTGCGCTTCGCCGCCTGCAAGCGCGTCGACGTGATCGAGGAGGCCGGCCGCCGCCTCTCCGGCCTGCGCTGACGCGCCCGGGGCACCGTGGTCGGGCGGCGCGGGCACGTTGGCCGGGTGGTGGGCGCGGGCGTCGCGGGTGCGGCGGGGCGGCGGGGCGGGCACGGGGCGCAGCGCCGCCGGCACGCGGCACGGGACGGCGTAGGTTCGCGGCGTTCCGGGGCCGACACGTTCCGGGGGCCGACACGTTCCGGGGGCCGACACGTTCCGGGGGCCGACACGTTCCGGGGGCGATACGTTCCGGGGACAATACGTTCCGGGGGCCGACACGTTCCGGGGGCGATACGTTCCGGGGACAATACGTTCCGGGGGCCGACACGTTCCGGGGGCGATACGTTCCGGGGGCCGACACGTTCCGGGGGCGATACGTTCCGGGGGCCGACACGCCAGATGTCGGACGCTTCACGCGGATCGGTCCGACATTTGGAGTGTCGGCCCCCGGTTCGTAACCGGTGGAGGTGTCGGCCCCCGATTCGTAACCGGCCGCGGAGCGGGCCGTGATTCGTAACCGGCCGCGGAGCGGGCCGTGATTCGTAACCGGTTGCGGAGCAGGCCCCCGCGGGGTCCGCGACGGGCGAGGGGCTCAGCGGGGTACGACGCGGTAGCGGCGCAGCCGCAGCGACGGGTTCGTCTCACGCGTGCGGGCGACCAGGTCGGGGTCGAGGGATGCCACGGCCACGCCCTCCCCCGCGCTGACGCCCGCGACGACCACGCCCTGCGGGTCGATGATCTGCGAGAAGCCGACGCCGACGGGAGCCGGATGGTCGGACGCGATCACATAGGTCGTGTTCTCGATGGCGCGCGCGGTGAGCAGCGTGTTCCAGTGGTGCTCCTTCAGGGGTCCGCGCACCCATTCCGCCGGGACGATCAGGGCGTCAGCCCCGGCGTCCACCAGCGTTCTCGCCACCTCCGGGAAGCGCAGGTCGTAGCAGGTCATCAGCCCAAACCGCAGGCCGAGCGCGTCGAAGACCGCCGCCTCGCCGAGCGCGCCCGGCTCGATCCAGTCCGACTCCCGCTGGCCGAACGCGTCGTAGAGGTGCTGCTTGCGATAGATCGCCTGCACCCCGGCATCCGACACGGCGACGACGGTGTTGTGCACCCGCCCCGTCTCGGCGGTCTCGACCATCCCGGCGACGACGATGAGGCTGTGCTCGGCGGCGAGCGCGCGCAGCGCCGCGACGAACGCACCGTCGAGGCCCTCGGCGTTGCGTGCGAGGGCGTCGTCCATCTCCGGCGTGAAGTAGTTCGAGTACTCCGGGAGCACGACCACATCCGCACCACGCTCCGCGGCCGCGGCGACGAGCTCGCCGATCCGCTCCCGGTTGCGCTCGGGTGCGGCATCCGGAGCGAACTGGCACACGGCGACGAGAGGAGCTGCTGCGGTCATGCTGCCATCCTCTCTCACTCGCGCGGCGCGAGCACTCTGTCTTCGGCTGCGGTGAACGCCGTGCGGGCCCCGCGGCGCTCGCGCGAGAACGCGCTGAGCTCGGCCTCGCGCGGCGCGTGTACGGCAGGAAGAGCAGGGCGACGGCGCCGGCCAGGGCGAAGAGGTTCGGCACCGCCGCCGTGGCGATCCGGATGCCCAGCTGCCCACCCTCCATGTCGCTCCGGCGGACCCCGTCGTCCGCATGCTCATGGCGGGACTGGGACGCATGTCCCCGTCTTCGGAGGGTAGCCTGTCCGCGACACGGAGACGAGGGCGCACATGCAGAAGGCCCGGTCCTTGCGGACCGGGCCTTCTTCTTGTTGCGGGGACAGGATTTGAACCTGCGACCTCCGGGTTATGAGCCCGGCGAGCTACCGAACTGCTCCACCCCGCGGCACGTCTTAAAGCCTAACACGGCTTCGGAGACAGGGCGAATCGGGCTCGGATGCCGGGAGTGTCACGGCGCGTCGGGCTCGGGGTGCGCGTGCTCGAGCTCGCAGTCGGGGCCGGGGAAGAGCAGTGATTCGCTGCCGTCGTCGAAACGCACCAGGTACGGCGGACCGCCGTCCTCTCCCCGTGTCTCGACCACCTCACCACGGTGTTCGGCACTGTCGACGTGTGCGCCGTGGATGACGATCCTCGAACCGGCTGCCGCTCGCATCGTGATCATTCTCCTCGAAGAGAGACCGATGCTCCCATTGTGCGCTCGCGTCTGTCGTCGCGCCAGAAGCGTGTGAACGCAGAAGGAGGGCACCCCGCAGGATGCCCTCCTTCTGATGACGCCGGTTCTAGCCGTTCGCGGCTTCCTCTTCGAGGGCGAGCAGCTTCTCGATGGCGGCCGTCAGCTTCTTGTCCTCGGCGGCGAACCGCTCGAGGTCACCCGACTTCAGCGCGGCCTCTCGAGCCGACAGCGCCGCACGCGCCTCTTCGAGCGCCGTCAGCGTCTCGCCGGCCGGAGGGGTGCTGCCCTGATCCGGCTCGGTCGGGGCATCCGGATCGGCCGGGGTGCCGGGGTCGGTCGGCTCCACGTCGTCGTCACCGCCCGCAGCTCCCGCGTCGCCGCCGAAGAGCACGTCGAGCGCCTCGGTGAGCGTGTCCTCGAACGCGACACGATCACCGAATGCAACCAGCACCTTGCGGAGGTTCGGCAGCTTGGTGCCCTCCGACGACTGCACGAACACCGGCTGCACGTACAGCAGGCCGCCGCCGACCGGCAGGGTCAGCAGGTTGCCGTACCTCACGTCGGATTTGCCGAGGGTCAGCACGTTCAGCTTGTTGGCGATCTCGGTGTCGGAGTCGAAGGTGTTCTGCACCTGTCCGGGGCCGGGAACCGTGGTGTTCGTATCGATCTCCAGCAGGCGCAGCTTGCCGTAGCCCTCCGACTTCTCGCCCTTCTTGCTGCCGGCGTCGGAGTCCACGGCGAGGTAGCCCATCAGCACCTCGCGGCTCTCACCCTGCGCGGAGGCGGGGATGAAGGTCGAGAACATCGAGAAGCGCGGCTCGTCCTGACCCGGCATCTTCATCGACAGGTAGTACGGCGGCTGCAGACGGTCCTTGGCGCGCGGGTCGTCGGGCGTCTGCCAGCGGTTGTCCTCCTGGGCGAACGAGCGCGCGTCGTCGATGTGGTAGACGCCCAGCACGTCGCGCTGCACCTTGAACAGGTCGGTCGGGTAGCGCACGTGGCTCATCAGGTCGCCCGACATCTCGCTGATCGGCTCGACCGTCGTCGGGTAGACCTTCTGCCAGGCCTTGAGGATCGGGTCCTCGTCGTCCCACGCGTACAGCTTCACCGAGCCGTCGTACGCGTCGACCGTCGCCTTGACCGAGTTGCGGATGTAGTTGATGTTGTCGAACGAGACGACCGATGCCGGGGTGCGGGAATCGGCGATGGCGTCGCGCAGGCTCACCGTCTTCGAGTACGGGTAAGTGGCACTCGTGGTGAAGCCGTCGACGATCCAGACGATCCGACCGTCGACGACGCTCGGGTACGGGTCGTTGTCGAGGGTCAGATAGGGCGCGACCTTCTGCACGCGGGTCTTCGGGTCGCGGTCGTAGAGGATCTGCGACTCGGAGTTGACCAGGTTCGAGAAGAGGATCTGCTCGGACTGGAACTTCATCGCGTACAGCAGCTTGACGAAGGTGTTGCCGATGCGGGGACCGCCGTCGCCGTCGAACGTCGTCTTGGTGTCGCTCGCGCCGTCCTCACCGCGCGGGTAGTCGATCTCGACCGGGTCTGTGCCCTCCGGGGCGCCGACGATCGAGTACTCCGGCGACGACTCGCCGAAGTACACGCGGGGCTGGAACTTCTCGGTCTCGGTGAGGAAGCCCGAGGTGGGGATGCCCTGCTCGAGGAACACCGGCTCGCCGTCGCTCGTGCGCTGGTTTCCGGCGAGCGCGACGAGACCGTAGCCGTGGGTGTACACCGCGGCGCGGTTGTTCCAGCTGTCGCCGCCACCGAGCTTGGTCAGGTCGAGGTCGCGCACCGAGACGACGGTGTCCTGCGACTTGCCGTCGATCTCGTAGCGGTCGACGTCGAGCTCGGGAGCGAACTGGTAGTACGAGCGGTACTGCTGCAGCTGGCGCACGGTCGGGCTGATGATCGCGGGATCCATGATTCGCACGGATGCCGTGGTCTCGGCGTCTTCACGCAGCTGACCGGGCTCGGTGTCGGTCGCCGCGGCGAACGGGGTGACCTCCATGTCGGCGACGCCGTACGCCTCCTTCGTGCTCTCGATGCTGCGCTCGTAGAACTCCGCTTGATAGGCGTTCTCGTTCGGCTTCACCTGGAAGGTGGTCACGACCCACGGGTAGCCGATGCCCACGACGAGCGACGCGACGACGAACAGCGCCGTGGCCGCCAGCGGGAAGCGCCACCGGCCGATCACGGCGGTCACGAGGAAGAGCACGGCGACGACCGCGGCGATGATCGACAGGATCGCGAGCCCGGGGATGGTCGCGTTGGCGCCCGTGTAGGCGGCACCGGTGATGCGGCCCTCGGGCTGCACGAGGGTGAGGTAGCGGTCGAGCCACAGGCTCACGGCCTGGACTGCGAGGTAGAGGCCCGCGAGCACCGCGAGCTGGATGCGCGCCGGCTTCGAGATGCGCAGCTCGCGCTGGCCGATGCGCACCGAGCCGTACAGGTACGACACGAGAGCGGTGATCACGAGGCAGAGCAGCAGCACGGCCGACGCGAACGCGAGCAGTGCAGAGTAGAACGGCATCGCGAAGAGGTAGAAGCCGGTGTCGACGCCGAACTGCGGGTCGAGGGTGTCGGTGGTCACGCCGTTAGCCCAGAGCCACACGGTCTTCCAGTTGCCCGCGGCCGCGAAGCCGGCGAACACGCCGAAGAACACGGGCATCCCCCACATGGCGAGGCGGCGGAGCGGCTCGATGACCTCCTGGTAGCGGTCGAGCTGCGAGCTCAGCCGCACGTAGACCGGACGCAGCCGGTAGGCCAGCTGGATGCACAGGAAGATCGGCAGCGCCATGCCGAGGAAGCCCACCACGAACATGGTCGCGGTGGCGATCCACTGCGTGGTCAGCACGGAGGCGAAGTCGAGCTGGTCGAACCAGAGGAATTCGGTGTAGAGCGAGGAGAACACGAAGAACGCCGCGATGATGGCAGCGATGATCGCCACCGAGATCGCGAGTATCCGTCGTGATGTGCTGGGCGTGGCCGGCTGCGGCGCTGAGGTCGAGGTCACCGTTCCATCCTAGGCAGGCCACCTATGACGCGGCCCCGGATCGGCGTCCTTCGACGAGCTCAGGAACCCATCCGCGGGGCTCAGGAATTCATCCGCGGCCCGGGAACAGCCCGGCAGCTCAGCGCTTCGCGGTGCAGACGGGAAGCGCTGATGCGTCGCCGCCCTCGGCGACGACCTCGAGGATGTCGAGCGATTCCTGCAGCGTGCCCGTGCGGAACACCTTCAGCCCGTCGGGCACGTGGCCCACGACCTCGTCGCAGTTGCCCTCCGGTGCGAGGAAGACGGTCGCGCCCGCGTCGCGCGCGCCGTACAGCTTCTGCCGGATGCCCCCGATCGGCCCCACGGTGCCCGCAGCGTCGATCGTGCCGGTGCCGGCCACATCCTCGCCGCCGTTGAGCTCGCCAGGTGTGAGCGTGTCGATGATGCCGAGCGCGAACATCATCCCGGCGCTCGGGCCGCCCACGTTGTCGAGCTGCAGCCGCACGTCGATCGGGAAGTCGTAGTCGGTGGTGAGGGCGATGCCGATCAGCCACACCTCGTCGCCTGCGGCGTCGGTGGACTTCTCGGGCGTCACCGAGACGGTCTTCTCCTGCCCGGCTCGCTCGATCGTGAGCGTCACCTCGGCCCCATCGGCCTGCTGGATGGCATCGCGCAGCGCGGTCGCCGAGTCGATCGCCTCGCCGTCGATGGCGAGGACCAGGTCGTCGGCGCGCAGCTCGCCGTCGGCGGGGCTGTCGGCCACCGTCTCGACCACCCGCACGGTCGCGCCGACGTCGTAGCCGAGCTCGGTGAGCGCCGCCGCGGTGGCCTCGTGCTGCGAGTCGACCATCAGAGCGGCATTGCGCTCATCGCGCTCGTCGGAGCTCAGACCCTGCGGGAAGACCGTGTCGATCGGCACGACCGCACGCGTCGGATCGGTCCACGCCACGGCCAGTTCGAACCAGGTGGGGGTGCGCTCGCGGTTGCCGATGACCTGCACGGTCGTCAGATCGAGCGTGCCGCCGGTCGGATACGTCTCGGCGCCCTCGATCTCGATCAGCGGCACCTTTACGCCGTCGGCGCTGCGGGCGGTGCCGAGGGTGTCGTACACCGGCCCCGGGCGCTGGATGACGTACGGCGTCGGCACGAAGGTCAGCGCGACCAGCGCGACCAGCGCGACGCTGAGCGCCACGATGCCGGTGACCGTGCCATTGCTGCGGCGTGATGACACGGAACCTCCGGGGCGTTCGCGAGCGGCGTACAGGGATCCGCGCGCATCGGGGGCGAGCACAGGATCGTGTGACTAGCGTAGAGCGCACACGCTACGGGCATGCTGAGAGGGCAATCGCATGGCAGATGACGATCGGGATCCGTCCGACTTCGAGGAGATGCTCCGGCGCATGATGTCGGGTGGGCAGATCGACCCGGAGGCGCTGCGCGACGCCCTGTCGGGAATGGGCGGGATGTCGATGGACCCGGCGCAGATGTCGGGGCTCATGGCGCAGCTGCAGGGCATGTTCGGCGGCGATCCGTGGCAGAGCGCGAAGCAGCGCGCGCTGCACATCGCCAATCGCGACGGTCTGGGCATCGCCGACGGTTCCCGCGCATCGCTCGCGGATGCCTTCGCTCTGGCGAACCTCTGGCTCGGTGAGGCGACCACGATCTCGGAGCTCGCCGCGCCGCCCCAGGCGATGACGCGCGGCGAATGGGTCGAGAAGACCCTGCCGGTCTGGAAGGAGATCGCCGACCCGGTATCTACGTCGATCGCGGATGCCCTGACCGGCGCGCTCGAGACGCAGGTGCCGCCCGAGATGCAGAGCATGGTGCAGGGTGCGGGCCAGCTGATGCGGGGCCTCGGTGGCTCGCTCTTCGCCGCGCAGTTCGGTCAGGTGCTCGGCCGGCTCTCGCTCGAGGTGGTCTCGGGCGGTGACGTCGGCATTCCCGTGCTCCCGCCGGGCACCGCCGCAGTGATCCCGCAGAACATCGCCGACTTCGGTGAGGGACTCGAGATCCCCGAAGACCAGATCGCGCTGTACCTCGCCGTGCGCGAACTCGCGTACGCCCGGCTGTACCGGCACGCGAAGTGGCTGCACCTGCACGTGCTCTCTCAGATCACCGACTTCGCACGCGGGGTGACGGTCGACGTCGAGGTGCTCGACGACCTGGCGTCCCGCCTCGATCCCACCAACCCGGAAGAGCTGCGCGCGGCGATCGAGGGCGGCGCCCTGCTGCCGGCGCAGACCGACGCGCAGCGCGAGGCACTGTCGCGCCTTGAGAACCTGATCGCCACGATCGACGGATGGGTGGACGTGGTCACCGAGGAGGCGACCTCGCGTCTGCCCGACGGTGCACGCCTGGCGGAGGCCGCCCGCCGCCGTCGCGCGGTCGGCGGGCCGGCCGAAGACGCCCTGGGTGCGCTCGTCGGACTCAAGCTCCGGCCCCGGCGCCTGCGCGAGGCATCGGCGATGTGGCGCGCGGTGACGGATGCCGTCGGCGTCGCCGCGCGGGATGCGCTCTGGGACTACCCCGACATCATGCCGCTCGCCTCGGACATCGACGACCCCTCGGCGCTCATCGCACGCCTCGAGGCTCTGCAGCGCGGCGAGACGCCCGTGGCGGACGAGCTCGACGAGGCGCTCGCACGCCTGCTCGACGGAGAGGAGTTCGGGAAGGACACCCCCGAGGGCGACGCCCCCAACAGCACCTCCCCTGACGACGCCGTGGACGATGAGCCAGACCGCCCCGAAGGAGACCGTCCCGTCTGACGCCGACGCTGTCCGCCATCTCCGTCCGGCGGCGCGCCGGTCGGCAGTTGCGGGAACTGATCCTGCACATCGCGGTGAAAGGACGATCAGTCCACAGATGGCCGTTCTCCGCCCCGCGGGCGGGGCGCGGCGGGACACAATCGGGTCATGAGCCCGATGACGCCCACGACACTGACCCGTCTGGACCCGCGTTATCCGCTGCTCTGGCGCGATGCCGACACCGTGCAGTTCGGGCTCGAGAACGTCGTGCGCCTCGAGGTCTCGGGCGCCTGGGTCGAGCCGCTGCTGAACCGGCTGCGCGCGGGCATCCGGCTCAGCTCGTTCGACGTCGTCGCGCACGGCGTCGGCGCGCCGCGCGGTGAGGCGAGGCGGATGCTGACGATCCTGCGTCCGCTGCTCGTCGAGGATGCGCTGCCGGCGCCGCCGTTCTGGACCGATGCCGTCAACGTCGCAGACGGCCGGGGACAGGAACGGCTGCGACAGTCGCTGGTCGACGAGGGTCTCGACGAAGCCGATCCGCGCTCACCCGGTGCGGTGGCGGTGGTGATGGTCGGCGGGGCCGCGGCCGCATTGCAGCTCGCCCGCTTCCTGCGCGATGATCTGCCGCATCTGCCCATCGGGTTCGAGCAGGACGCCGCGGTCGTGGGCCCACTTGTCGTTCCAGGGCGCACGCCCTGCCTGTCGTGTCGCGATGCGCACGAGCGCGACCGCGACCCCGCCTGGCCGCGCCTGCATGCCCAGCTCGTCGGCACCACCACTCAGGTGACCTCGGCGCGCATCGCGCACGCCGCATCGCTGGTGGCCCGCATCCTCCGTACTCCCACACCTTCGGCGGGGCTGATGGTGCGGGTCAGCCCTGACGGACGGCACGCCTGGAGGTCGGTGCGACATCACGCAGAATGCCCGTGCCTCGAGCTGTCGTTCCGATCTCCGCCAGGAAGCGCGACGGAGACCGCTCCCCTCGTCCCGCTGACCGCGCCCACGACACCGCCAGCGTTCGCGCGGCCCGCGTGATGCCGACGTAGGCGAGACGTCGCTCTTCGTCGATGTTCTCGAACGTCGTCGCGTACGAGATCGGCAGCGAGCCCTCGGCCCACCCGGCCAGCAGCACGTGCGGCCATTCGAGGCCCTTCGCCGCGTGCAGCGTCGAGAGGGTGACGGTCTGCAGCGTCGGCTCGTGCTGATCCTTCGCGCGCGCCATCAGCTCGTCGGCGAAGACGCGCAGCGTCGTGCCGGGCGGCGCTTCCTCTGCCAGCCGCAGGATCGCCCGGCGCGCCTCCCACCCGTCCCGCTGCGCACCGCCGGCCTGCGGCGGCTCGTCGGTGAGGCCGAGCCCGCGCAGCACGTCGCGCACGGTCGGCAGGAATCCCGCATCGGTCGGCGCCACCGCGGCGCCGCGCAGTGCGAGCACCGCCTGCCGGACCTCGGGCATGTCGAAGAAACGCGTGCCGCCGAGAACGCTCGTCGCGACACCTCGCGCGGCGAGCGCCTGCTGCAGCACGGCCGACTGCGCGTGCGCGCGATAGAGCACGGCGATGTCGGAGGGTACCGCGCCCCCGGCGATGCGCCTCACGATGCTGTCGGCGATGCCCGCAGCCTCGTCGGTCTCGCTGTCGTACGCGGTGACGGTCGGCTGCTCGTCGTCGCCGGCCGGCGCACCGGCGGGCGTCAGGGCCAGCGCCCCTGGCCGCCCCTTCATCAGCGCGTTCGCGGCGGTGAGGATCGGCTCACGGGAGCGATAGTTCGTCTCGAGCCGCACGACCGTGGCATCGCCGAACCGGCGCTCGAACTCGAGCAGGTAGCGCTGCTGCGCCCCGGCGAAGGAGTAGATGGTCTGGCTGGCGTCGCCCACGACGCAGATGTCGCGTCGATCGCCGAGCCACAGCTCGAGCAGGCGATTCTGCAGAGGCGATACGTCCTGGAACTCGTCGACGGTGAAGTGCCGGTACTGCTCGTGCACGGCCGCCGCGACGCGGGGCTCGGCTTCGAGCATCCCGGCACAGGCCAGCAGCACGTCCTCGAAGTCGAGCTGGCGTCGTTCGTCTTTGAGCGCCTCGTAGGCGGTCTGCAGCTCGATGAGCTGTTCGGGGCGGATGCCGCTGATCGGGCGCTGCAGCTCGGCGTACTGCTCGATGGACAGCATCGAGACCTTCCGCCACTCGATCTCGGCTGCGATATCGCGCAGAGTCGCCGTGCTGGGACGCAGACGCATCGCGTCGGCAGCCTGCCCCAGCATCCGGACTTTGTTGTCGATGAGCGACGGAGCGGAGTCGCCCGCGACCGTCGGCCAGAAGAAGTTCAGCTGCTTGAGCGCCGCGGCGTGGAAGGTGCGCGCGGCAACCCCGCCGACGCCGAGTGCGCGCAGGCGCCCGCGCAGCTCTCCCGCGGCCTTCGCGGTGAAGGTGACGGCCATCACGCGCTGCGGCGAGTAGGCGCCGGTGTCGACCCCGTGCGCGATGCGGTGCGTGATGACCCGCGTCTTGCCCGTGCCGGCTCCCGCGAGCACGGCCACGGGTCCGCGCAGCACCGAGGCGGCCTCCCGCTGGCGCTCGTCGAGTGCGTCCAGTGCGCTCACTTCGACTCGCTACGCTCGCTCAGCGCACCGCACTTCGCCCCGTCGTCTCGGTGCGCTCGCTCAGCGCACCGCTCGCTGCGCTCGCTCAGCGCACCGCGCTTCTCGCCAGCCCGGTACCAGTCCTCGATGAGCCTGCGCGCGATCGACGATCGGCTCGGCAGGCCGACGGGCCCTTCGCCGTCGAGCGAGCTCCCGATCTCGGCACGCGTCAGCCAGCGCACGTCGATGATCTCCTCACCGTCGGCTCTCACGTTCTCATCGGCGGCGACGGCGCGGAATCCGACCATCAGCGAGCGCGGGTACGGCCAGGGCTGCGACGAGATGTAGCGCAGCTCGCGCAGACGAACCCCGGCTTCCTCCGCGAGCTCGCGGTGCACGGTCGTCTCCATCGACTCCCCCGCCTCCACGAATCCGGCGAAGCACGAGTACATCGTGCCGCGCCACGCGGCGTTGGCACCCAGCAGCAGCCGCTCACCGTCGGCGCTCTCGACCGCCACGATCACGGCGGGGTCGGTGCGCGGGAAGTGCTGTGCGTCGCATCCGGGGCAGTGCCGCGACCATCCGGCGCTGCGGAGTTCGAGCTCGGTTCCGCAGCGGCTGCAGTGACGCACGTCGACCAGCCACGCGGCGACCGCGACGGCGGTCACGAAGATCTCCGCTTCGAACGGACCGAGCAGACCGCCGACCTCGCGCAGCCCCAGCCACGTCTCCTCGGGTGCCGCATCGATGCTCTCGGTCTGCGGCGGGACGGATGCCAGGAGCAGGGGCGCGCCATCGGCATCCCGTCCCAGCAGAGCCCAATCGGCCTCGCCGACCTGACCCGCGTCGACCCGCACGACGGCCCGGTCCGCGACGCGCAGACGACGGTCGCGCACGACGACCACCCTGGTTCCCTCCACGGCGCGCAGCCGCTCGATCACGCCGGGTTCAGCGCGCAGATCAGCCGCCCTGTCGAGGATGTCGGACCTGGTGCTCATGAGTCCTCCTGCTCTCGTGCGGCCCTCCCGGAAGCGATGTTTGCCGCGGCACTCGCGTGGCGTGGACGCCAAGGGCGCGGGGGCAGACCTACGCTGGGGAGCATGGCACGCTCTCCTTTCACTCTAGTGGCGGCGGTCACGGCCGCTGTGCCCGGGGCGGAGGTCACCGGCGCTCGCGCTCTGACCGCGGATGGCGACGGGAGGTTCGACTCGGCCATCGCCACGCTCGCCGACGGCAGCGAACTCGTCATCCGGGTCGCCGCCGATGACGCGGCCGCCGTCGAGCTGGCGGAGGAGGCGCTCGCGCTGCGCGCGCTGACGGCCGGAGCCAGGGAGATCCTGCCCTTCCGCGTGCCCACCGCGATGGGAGAGACACGGGTCGGCGAGGCGCGCGCGCTCGTCACCGATCTCATGCCCGGCTTCCAGGTCGAGGCCGCGCACCTTCCCGCCGGGCGGGGCGCGGCCGTGTCGGTCGGACAGGCGATCGCCGCGGTGCACGCCCTGCCGCCGTCGGTCGTGCGTGCCGCCGGGCTGAGTGTGCGTGACGCAGCCGCCGTGCGCGCCGAGACCGAGCAGCTGGTCGACCGCGCGTCGGCGACCGGACGGGTGCCGGCACGTCTCAGCGCACGATGGCGAGGGGCCGTCGCCGACGACGCCCTGTGGCGCTTCGAGAGCGCCGTGACGCTGGGCGGCATCCAGGCCCTCTCGTTCCTGTTCGAGGACGACCCCCATGACGGTCCGCAGGTGGTGGCGGTGCTCGGCTGGCGCGGGCTCGCCGTCGGCGACCCCGCAGAAGATCTGGGATGGCTCTCCGGTGCTCCTGATGCTGCGGCCGATGTTCTCGCCGCCTACACGGCTGCGTCGCAGCGCGCGGCCGATGACGCGCTGCAGGCGCGCGCCCGCCTGCACGCCGAGCTCGAGTTCGCGCGCTGGCTGGTGCACGGCGACGAGCTGCGCCGGCCCGACATCGTCGATGACGCCGCCGCCCTGCTGGACTCGCTCAGCTCGGGTCTGCGCGCCGACGACCTGCGCGCGGCCGCGACGTACACGGGCGGTGTGGATTCGGCTCTCGACGTGCTCGACCGCGTGCCCGCCACCGCCTCGAGCGACATCGACACCTCGATGCAGACCGACGCCTACCGCCCCGAGGATCTCTGGCACGACGCCGAGGCGGACGAGCCGGGCGACGACCGCGAGCACGCGGACCCGAAGACCGCCACCGGATCACTCCGCGCGGACGGCCACGAGCACCCAGAGTCACCGACCGCTTCGGGTCATGCATCGTGGGATGAGCCCACGCAGGATCTCACGGACGTCGCCGGCGTGCGCGGGCCGACCCACGACGGGCACGACGGCACGTCGGCACGGGATGCCGAAGGCGCTGCGGGCAGCGATCAGCCGGCATCCGCCGAGACGGACTCGGACGAGGCTCAGCGGGCCGCCCGCGCGGCGCTCCAGCGCTGGACCAGGTCCGACTCTGAGTAGATCCGGTCGTCGCGGATGACCAGGTCGTCGGCGACGTAGAACAGCGCCACGTCGATCTCCTCCAGCGGCACGCCGAACCGCCGGTGGTACGCGAGCCGGTACAGCGCCAGCTGCAGCATCCGCTCCTCGCGCTCGGCGGCCGTGCGCGGTGCGCGGCCGGTCTTCCAGTCGACGATCTCGATGCGTCCGCCGCGGTCCTCACGGCGGTAGACGGCGTCGAGCTTGCAGATCACGATGTGTCCGCCACCCTCGGCCGCGTCCTGGGCTCCGCTGAACGCGAAGTCGATCTCGATCTCCACTGCGATCGGCTGCAGCGGAGCCCATTCGCTGCGCTCGAACACCGCCCGCAGCTCGTCGAGGGCGCGCTTGTCGTCACTGCCGACGTGAGTCGCAGGCGCCGCGTCGGCACCTTCGTCATCGAGCTCCCAGAGCGCGCTCTCGACGGTGGAGCTCGCACCCACGAGACCCGAGCGATGCTCGACCCACGCGTGGAACAGCGTGCCGATGCGGGTCTGCGTGTAGGGCCGCTCGGGCATCGGACGTCCGAGGTCGCGCAGCGTGCCGCGGTAGTCGGTGACCCAGTCCTTGAACCGCGACGCGGGAACGCGCGTCGGCACCTCGGCGGCGGCGCCCTGCAGCCGCTCGGCCCGCTCGGCGAGCAGCCGTTTGAGCTGGTCGGTGGGCTCCGGCCGCTCTGCACGGGCAAGGGCTGCGCGCGCCTCCTGCTCGGCGGCGGCGACCCGCGGCCGGCGGTCGCCCAGCGGGTCCATCGGCCACGAGCGCGTCATCCCGGGACCGTCGTACGGGTTGTCGTCGGGGTCGACGCCCTCGATCGGGTCGAGACCGAGCACGTCGAGCGCGTCGAGCAGATAGGGGCTGGCCTGGCGCGGCTTCACCTGACCGGCCCAGTGCGCCCCGGAGAGCAGCAGATCGCTGCGCGCGCGGGTGAACGCCACGTAGGCGAGTCTGCGCTCCTCCTGCTGCTGGTAGTCGCGGTACTCGTTCTTGAACCGGCGCAGCGCGCCGCCGTTCGGGTACGCCTTCGTCACGCCCGCGGCGAGCGCGTCCAGGGCGGCCTTGTGCCGCTTCGCGGGGACGTCGCCCGCGGCATCCATCTCGGCCTGCGGATCCCAGCGGAACACGGGCAGCGCGTCGCGGTCGCCGCGCAGCGCGAACGGCACCACCCCGAATCCGAACCACCCGGCCGTGTCCTGCGGACGCCCGGGCAGCTCTCCGTCGACGAGCCGGACGACGGCCACAGCGTCCCATTCGAGCCCCTTGGACCCGTGGATCGTCAGCAGCTGCACCACGCCGGGCTCGGGAGGTTCGGGCCGCGGCATGAGCTCATCGGTGCTCTCGGCCTTATCGAGCCACGCGAGCAGACTTCCGATCGTTCCGCGGTCGTCGGCGCTGAGGAACGCGCGCACCTCGTCGGCGAAGGCGCGCAGCTGGGTCGCGGCGACCCGCGCGGGTCCGCGCGATTCGTTCGCCGCGAGCTCGATGTCGAGTCGCAGCTCGAGCTCGATCAGGCGGATCAGCTCGGGGATGGGCAGGCCGGCCGAGCGCCTGAGCCGTTCGAGGATCTCCCCCGCCGCCCGCATCCGTCGACGGCCCTCCGGGCTGATCGCCGCGATCAGACGGTAGTCGTCGGGAGCGGCGCGCAGGAAGTCGACGGCGTCGACGATCGACACGGCCTCGTCGGCGCCGCGCGACGCACGCAGCCGCTGCTGCACCTCGTCGGAGAGGGGCGAGAGATCGGCGTCGCGCCCGGCGAGCGCGGTCGCGAGATCGTAGAGCGCCGCCATGTCGGCGACGCCGATCGCGAAGCGGGGCCCGACGAGCAGACGGATGAGAGCGGAACCCGCCGTCGGGTCGTGGATCACCCGCAGCATCGAGACGACGTCGACCACCTCCGGCGTCGACAGCAGCCCGCCGAGCCCGAGGATCCGGTGCGGGATGCCCTGACGCGCCAACGCGGCGGCGAAGGTCTGCATGTGTCGCTTCGACCGGAACAGGATCGCACCGGTGTGAGCGTGATCCGGATCCGACTGCTCGTGCTCGCGGCGTCGCGATGCGAACCACTCGGCGACCTGCTCGGCCTCATCGTCGACGGTGTGCGGGAAGAGCACCTCGACGCGGCCCTGCCCTGCGGCCGGGCGCGGTTCGAGAGCCGGCACGTCGAGCCCCGCGCGTGCGAGGGGCTCGAGCACGCGGTTGGCGACATCGAGGATGCGCGTGTCGTTGCGCCAGCTGGTCATCAGGCTGTACGTCGTCGCGGCGTGGTCGTGGGCGAACGCGCGGCTGAAGGCATAGAGGTTGTCGGCGCTCGCACCACGCCAGCCGTAGATCGACTGGTGCGGGTCTCCGACCGCCATCACCGCGCTGTCGCGGAACAGCGCGGCGAGAAACCGGGTCTGGATGACAGAGGTGTCCTGATACTCGTCGAGCAGCACCACCCGATGCTGCTCGCGCAGGTCGGCGCGCACGTCGGGCGCGCTCTCGACGATGTCGAAGGCGCCGCCGACCTGGTCGGCGAAGTCGAGCACGCCGCGGCGCTGCTTCTCGGCCATGTAGTCGCGCACGAGGCGGGCGAGCACGGGAATGCTGCGCAGGTTCAGCGCCGCAGTGTCGACGTCGCGATTCGTGCGGTACGGCTCGAACGCCGCCGCCTGCTCGGCTGCGATGCGCTCGACCGCATCGAGGTCGGCACGGTGATCGAGCACTTCGGCGGCGAGCCTCTGCACCGCGTCGATGACTCCGCCGAGAGACCGGTCGATCTCCTCGAGATCGGGGATGTCGGCACGCAGCACGACGGCACGGGCGATGAGCCAGGAAGCCGACTGGCTGAGCATGGCCGCCTCCGGATCGCGTCCGATGCGCGCGGCGTGCTCGCGCACGATGCCGTCGGCGAAGGCGTTGTAGGTCGATACTCGGGGGCGGATGAGGAGATCCTCCGCCGCGCGCGGCGTGCGGGGGTCCCACCCCGTGCCGTAGTGCTCGGCGAGCTCGTCGAGCACCTGCACGCGCACCGCGTCGCGCTGCGGGCCGGCGACGGCGACGTGCACGCGCCGCAGCGCGTCGTCGGCGACGATCTCGGGGAGGTGCGGCAGAAGCCCGCGTCGGGCGAAGTGGTCGATCATCTCGAGCCGCCGGCCGATGCGCTCGGCCAGTTCCCCCGCCGCCTTACGCGTGAAGGTCAGACCCAGCACCTCGTCGGGGCGCACTCTGCCGTTCGCGACGAGCCAGACCACGCGCCCGGACATCGTCTCGGTCTTGCCGCTGCCCGCCCCCGCGACGACGAGCGCGGGCGTCGGCCGCGCCTCGATCACGCGCTGCTGAGCCTCGGTGGGCACGGGAAGGCCGAGCGCGAGGGCGATGGTCTCGGCAGAGATCGTGGCCGTGCCGGCGAGGGTGCCGCTCATGGTCATGCGCTCACCGCCGGGACGGTGTGGATGTGGCAGGGCGAGACCCGCACCTGGGTGTCGGCGCAGTGCGCCTCGACCTGTGCGGTGAAGCTGCTGGCGGCCATTCCGCGGCCCGCGGCGACGACCCGCTGCAGGAACGCGGTGCGCGCCTCGTCGCCGAGCGTGTGCTGATGCGCGACGCGGTACTGCGCCTTGCCGACAGTCTTCGAGACGACCACCAGCCGGGCGCCGCTGAGCGATTCCGCCGGTGCTCCTTCGATCAGCCCCTGCTGCACCGCGATCTGGTAGGCGGCGAGCTGCGCGTGCTCGCGCACGTTCGCCTCGGTGTCGGGCTCGTACTTCCCGGTCTTCAGATCCACCACGACGACTCGCTCGCCCTCTCCGCTCATCCGCTCCCACTTCTGCCCGCGGGCCGCGTCGTGCTCGCCCGCCCCGGCGGGGTACACCTCGACCCGGTCGATGACACCGCTCACCAGCGCCAGCGGCGTCGACTGTCGGGGGCCCGCACTCGTGTCCGCGACGTGGGCGGGTGCGCTCACCGCGGCGCCGGCGGCGCCGGCGCCGGCGGCGCCGGTGTCGGCGGCGCCGAGTACGGCGCCGGTCTCCAGATCGACCGAGAACCGGAACGGCGCCTCCGCGCCGACCACCCGACCGCCGTCCCTCGACACCTCGCCCAGATACGAGCGCAGCCGCTCGACGTACAGATCGGCGCGGCGGCGCTCCTTCCGACCGATCCACGCCGTCTCGAAATCCAACTCCGGCCAGTGCTCGTCGATGATGGCCCGCATCGCCTCAGGGTCGCCGTCGGGCACCTTCTCCATCACCTCGTGCACGATCGTGCCGATCCCCGCCGAGGGAGGCATGACGCTGTCACCGCCGAGCGATGACACCACCCAGTTCAGCCCGCACTCCTCGAAGGCCTCCAGGCGCGAGGGCGACACCCGCACGGGGGCCGCCTGCAGATCGCGCAGCGGCGCCGCGCTCGAGGTCTCGGTGACCCCGTACCAGTCGTCGACGTGCGCGCCGGGCACGCCCTCTTCGGCGAGGATCCGCAGCTGTCCGGCCGCGAAGGCACGCTCGGCCGAATCGGTCGAGGTCGTCAGGGTGCGCCGGTGCCGCGCGACGAGCCCGCGCAGCGTCAGCGGGTGCGCGAAGCGCACCTCGTCCTCCTCAGCGGGCGGCGGGGACGGCAGGAACGAGAAGAAGGGGCTCGGCGACATGTCGTCGTCGTCCACCGCCGTCACGACGAGCCGAGTGCGGGCACGCGAGACGGCACGCACGAACAGCCGCAGCTCGTCGTGCAGCGCCGCTCTGCGGCGATCGAGCACGCCGGGCACGGTCTCAGACTCACCGGATCGCGCGGCGGAGACGGCCTCGTCCAGCCGCCAGGTCTCGAGCATTCCGCCGCGCAGGCGGACGTTCGGCCAGATGCCGTCCTGCACGCCGGCGACCACGACCGCCTCGAATTCCGCGCCGAGCGCGGTCGCCGGTGTCAGCAGGGTCACGAGGCCGGGCCGGTCGGGGGTGGAGAGGGTGTCTTCGGGCACCTCGCTGTCGAGGATGTCGCGGATGAACAGCGCCGGCTTCTCCTGCGGCGAGCGCTCGACGAACCGCTTCGCGGCGTCGAAGAGCGCCACCAGGCTGTCGAGCGAGCGGGAGATCTCCGCGCCTCCCGCCTGATCCGCCGCCGCGCGCCACGCGGCCTGCAGCGAGCCGCCGCCGATCGAGCGCGCACGGTCCCACACGAGCCACAGCAGCTCGTGGATCGTGCGACCCGCCGTGCCCTCGTCGTGCAGCATCCGCAGCGTCTCGGCGAATCGCTGCGCGATCCTCGCCTCCGGCGCGTCGACCCGGTCGAAGAGATGCGGGAACTGCATCGCCTCCCTGAGCAGCTCACGCGCCGGTGTCGACCCGCCCTGCTCGAGCTCGACGTGGCGCAGGCGCGCTCGCAGCCGGCGCAGGCCGACGGCGTCGAGGCCTCCGAACGGCGAGGTGAGCGTCTCGGCGAGCACGTCCGAGGCCCGCTCCTGCGGCGGCAGCAGTCCGAGCCGTACGATCTCGACGATCTCGCGCACGATCGCCTCGCTGCCCAGCGGACGCGGCACGCCTGCCGCTCTGGTCGGCACCTCGCGGGCGGCCAGCTCGGCCTCGAGCATGACGATCTGGCGCGTGTCGTGCGCGATGACGGCGAGGCGGCTCCACGGGATCCCGTCGCTGAGATGCCAGTCGCGCAGTACGCCCGCGATGCGGTCGACCTCCTCGTGCGGTGACGGCGCGATCAGCGTGCGCACACCCGCGCCGTCGGTCTCGTCGGGCGGGCGGCGGTGGTCGACCCGACCGGCGACGCCGATGGCCTGCGTGACGGTGCGGGTCAGCGCGGTCAGTGCCGGGCTCTGCCGGTGCGCGGTGTCGAGCACGTGCACGTCGCCGAGCACGCGTGCGAGCTCGGCGAACAGCTGCGGGCTGGCCCCGCGGAAGGCACCCGAGGAGATGTCGGGATCGCCGAAGGCGAGCACCGCCACGCCGCGCGAGCGCAGCGCCCTCACCAGTCGCACTCCCCCGCGCGTGAGCTCCTGCGCGTCGTCGATCAGCACGACGCGCAGCCGGGCCAGCGGTCCGAGCGCCACGGGCTCAGCGGTGCGCAGAATGGCGGTGGCCTCGGCGAGCAGCTCGGGCACATCCCGGTGAGCGACGCGCATGCCGCCCATCACGTCGCGGTACTCGGCGAGGAAGTCGTCGGCGGCGCGCCAGACCTCGCGCCCGGAGCCGGCGAGCTCACCGGGCCGGATGCCCAGCTCGGTGCACTCGGCGAGGAAGGCGCGCAGCTCGGAGCGGAATCCCTTCGAGGCGCGCACGGCCGGGCTCAGCGCGTCGGGCCAGCGACGCACGCCGTCTTCCGCGTCGCCGGCGAGCAGGTCGGCGAGGATGCGGTCCTGATCGGCGCCGGTGAGCAGCGCGGGCGGCTCGTGTCCGGCGTGCACCATGGCACCGCGGACGAGCTGGAAGGCGAACGACCCGAGCGAGCGCGCCAGCGGGCCGGGCGTCGCCTGGTCGATGAGCACGCCGATCCGGTCGCGCAGCGCCGTGGCCGCCTGACGGCTGGGGGTGAGCACGAGCACCTCATCGGCGGACATGCCCGTCGCGAGCAGATGCACGACACGGTCGATCAGCGCGGTCGTCTTGCCCGTGCCGGGGGCGCCGATGATGACGCCGGATGCGGTGGCATCCCCCTTCACGACGGCGAGCTGAGCGGCATCCGGGATCATGCTTCCACGCTATAGCGGCCCGCCGACACCGAGCGCTGCGGCCGGGCCCTGGCACGGCTGTGCGCCCAGGGCGAAATCGACGCCGACCACCGGCCCGGCGTCGGACCAGCCGGTAGAGTTGCCCGTGTTCGCCCAACCTGAGGAGATCGCGTGGAAATCCGCATCGGCATCATCAACACCGGTCGTGAGCTGAGCTTCGACACCTCCAGCACCGCTGACGAGGTGCGCGCGCAGGTGGTCTCGGCTCTCGAGCAGAACGCCAGCCACATCAGCCTCACGGATGCCAAGGGAAGCTCGTACATCGTGCCGACCGCGAACCTCGCCTACATCGAGCTGGGCACGGAGGAGTCGCGCCGCGTCGGCTTCTTCGCCTGACATGTACATCCTGCTCGCCCTGATCGCGGCGTGCTCGCTGGGCGTGGCCCTGCACTTCGTGCTGCCGCGGCGGGAGCTGCGCGGCGTCGCCGTGACGCCGGCGATCGCGACCGCCACGACCGCCGCCGCCTACACGATCATGCAGTGGGCGGGTGTCGGCGAGGGCGACGTCTGGCTCTGGGTCGTGAGCATCGCAGCCGGCATCGCGGTGGCGACGGCATCCACGCTCGTCCTGACGTCGCAGCGCACGCGCCGCGACGCCGTCGAGAAGCAGGCACTCGGCATCTGAGACGATCAGCCGCCGGATGCGGTGACCATTCCGGATGCTACGAGGCGAGCCCCATGGCATCCATCCGCCTGGCGTGCGCACCCATCAGCTCGGTGTACACCGGCTCGATCCGCTGATCGTCTGCGACGAGACGGCCGGGACGCAACGCGTCGCGGCACACCAGCAGGGTGTCGCCGACGAGGCGGCGCCCCCACATCGACAGCAGCGATCGCCATTCATCGTCGCTCTCGATCGTCTGCTGGATGATCGAGACGATCTCACCGCCACGGTCGTCCTCGCGCAGGATCGCCGCGACGCGCTCGCCGGTCTCGCCGTAGCTGCCGGCCAGCGCGAGGTAGAAGTCGTCGAGCATGCCGGCGGTGAGATACACCGCGAGCAGGGTCTCCTCCTGCCGCTCGCCGATGGTCTTGCGGCGGAACTCGTCGAGATTCTCACGGAAGGGCAGCATGACCTGCGTCGGGTCGTCGCCGAGCTCGGAGATCACCTGAACGATCCCGCGGTGCTTGTCGAGAGCGGCGCCGGCGGCGCGCGACAGCGCCTCTTTGCGCGCCAGTTCCTGGGTTCCGCGGATGCCGCGGCTGAGCGTCTCGAAGTACCCCAGCTGCAGGTAGGCCGCCTGCCCGAGGAAGCGGTTCAGCTCGGGGGCGAGCTCGGCGAAGTCGACACGGGTCGTGCCACTCGCCTCGCCGCGACTGCGCAGCTTCAGAGTGCGCCGCTGAGGCCTGCGCTTCCAGAACCAGTTGACCACGAGCCCAGACTACTGGGCGCGGGGCAGTACTCCGGTAGGCTTGTCCCGTCCTGCCATCGGAGCAGGGCCCCGCGCCTGTGGCATGCACTGAGACGGCGTGGATCCGTTACGAGGCGCCCGCGTGGCACACTCCGCGCTCGCGCCGGACAGGCAAGAGAACACTGTGACTTCATTCGCTGATCTGGGAATCGATCAGGACATCGTCGACGCGCTCGCCGCGAAGGGGATCGTCGACGCCTTCCCCATCCAGGAGCAGACCATCCCCCTGGGCCTTCCCGGCCAGGACATCATCGGTCAGGCCAAGACCGGCACCGGCAAGACGTTCGGCTTCGGCATCCCCGTGGTGCAGCGCCTCGGACAGAACCCCGAGCACGGCGTCAAGGCGCTCATCGTGGTTCCGACCCGCGAGCTGGCGGTGCAGGTGTACGAGGACATCGACCTGCTCACGTCCAACCGCTCCACCAGCGTGGTCGCCATCTACGGCGGCAAGGCCTACGAGGGTCAGATCGACCAGCTGAAGGCCGGCGCGCAGATCGTGGTCGGCACCCCCGGCCGCCTCATCGACCTGGCCAACCAGCGCCTGCTCGACCTCTCGAACGCGACCGAGGTCGTGCTCGACGAGGCCGACAAGATGCTCGACCTCGGCTTCCTCGCCGACATCGAGAAGATCTTCTCGAAGGTGCCGCCGGTGCGCCACACCCAGCTGTTCTCGGCCACCATGCCCGGCCCGATCGTCGCGCTCGCGCGTCGGTTCATGTCGAACCCCATCCACATCCGCGCCAACGATCCCGACGAGGGGCTCACCCAGGCGAACATCAAGCACATCGTCTACCGGGCGCACTCGCTCGACAAGGACGAGATCATCGCCCGCATCCTGCAGGCCGAGGGCCGCGGCAAGACGGTCATCTTCACGCGCACCAAGCGCGCCGCGCAGAAGCTCGTCGACGAGCTCGGCGACCGCGGCTTCAACGTCGGCGGCGTGCACGGAGACATGGGCCAGGAGCAGCGCGAGCGCTCGATGGCCGCGTTCAAGGCCGGAAAGAGGGACGTGCTGGTCGCGACCGACGTCGCCGCGCGCGGCATCGACGTCGACGACGTCACGCACGTCATCAACCACACCATTCCCGACGAGGAGAAGACCTACCTGCACCGCGCCGGCCGCACCGGCCGCGCCGCCAAGACGGGCATCGCGGTCACGTTCGTCGACTGGGAGGACCTGCACAAGTGGGCCCTGATCAACCGTGCGCTCGAGTTCGGTCAGCCCGAACCCGTCGAGACGTACTCGTCGAGCCCGCACCTGTTCACCGACCTCGACATCCCCGAGGGCACCAAGGGACGTCTGGTCACGGCCCCGAAGGCCGAGAAGCCGGCATCCGAGCGTCGCCAGCGTCAGCCGCAGAAGGCGGCGGATGCCGCAGCCGAGGGCACCGATGACGGCACGACCAAGCGGCGCCGGCGCCGTCGTCGCGGTTCCGGCGGCGACAAGGTGGGGTCGACCTTCGCCGAGGGCGTCGAGGGCGCCGAGCAGCACGCATCCGGTTCGTCCTCCGCCGCAGAACGCGAAGCCGACGGCGCGGGCACGCACGACGGCGACGCCACCACCGAGCACCGTGACGGCAAGCCCGCCCCGCAGCGCCGGCGCCGTCGCCGCCGCAGCGGCGGAGCGGCTCCCAGCGGCGCCTGACGCATCAGCTCATCGAGGCCTCTCCTGCTCGGCAGGAGGGGCCTCGACCACGTTCCGGCGGGATGCGCCTGCTCCGGATGCCCGCGACGGGCGCTTCTCGGGAGCCTGCGGCATCAGGGTGTGCGTGGCGCGGTGCCGGTGGCCCGCTCGACGATGCGCGCGACCATCTCGTCGGCCGTGGTGTTCTCTCCGGGGCGATTGGGCTTCCCGCCGCCGTGGTAGTCGCTGGATCCTGTGACGATGAGGTCGTGGCGGGCGGCGATGTCGCGCAGCAGCCGCTTGCCGTCTGCGGTGTTCTCCCTGTGGTCGACCTCGAAGCCGGCGAGCCCCTCGCCGATCAGCCGCTCGATGTACGACAGGGGCATCATGCGGTCGCGCCCCGCGGTCACGGGATGCGCGATCACCGCCACTCCCCCGGCGCTGGTGATCAGGCGCACCGCCGTCAGCGGGTCCGGAGCGTAGTGCGGCTCGTAGTAGCCCTCGCGCGGATGCAGGATGCCGTCGAACGCCTCCGTGCGATCGCGGACGATGCCACGGGCCACGAGCGCATCGGCGATATGCGGACGCCCCACCGTGGCATCCGGAGTCGTCTGCGCCAGCACGTCGTCCCAGCCGAGGTCGTAGTCGCGGCCGATGCTGCGCACGATGCGCTCCGCCCGCCCGACCCGGTCGCTGCGAATGCGGTCGGTCTCGGCCACGAGATCGGGGTCATCGGGATCGAAGAGATAGCCGAGCACGTGGACGCTGCGCCACTCGTGCTTGGCCGAGAACTCCATGCCGGGCACAAACGTCATGCCGAGCGAGACGGCGGCATCACCCGCCTCCCGCCAGCCGGTCGTGCGGTCGTGGTCGGTGAGGGCGGCGGTGCGGATGCCGTGGGCGTGCGCCTGACGCATCACCTCGGCGGGCGGCTCGGTGCCGTCGGAGTGGTTGGAGTGCATGTGCAGGTCGCTCGGTCCCCGGAAGCGGGCGGAGGGGCCTGTGGTCATCCTCCGAGGGTACCGCCAGCGGCGGCTCAGCCGTCTCCTCTAGGCTTTCGGGCGATGCTACGACTCGTCGGAATCCTCCTCACCGTGCTGTTCGCCATCGCGACGGCGATTCTGGTGTGGCCGCAGTTCTTCCACCTCGAGCTGACCTTCCCGATCACCCAGATCATCGCCTCCAGGGCAGCGCTCGGCGCCGCGTTCCTGGGCGTCGCGCTGGTCTCCGCGCTGCTGCTCTTCGCGCGGCCGATGCGCGGCTTCGCGGCCTCGATCCTCATCCTGTCGCTGATCGGAGCAGGATCCATCGGCGTGATCGGCGCCATGCGCGGATACGGCTCCGACTCCCTGCCGCAGAAGACCGATGAGGCGGTGCGCGTGCTGTCGTGGAACACGGCGGGTGCGGCAGTGTCGGCCGAGACGATCGCGGGGGTGATCACCGATCGGCAGATCGACTTCGTGGCGCTGCCCGAGACGTCTGAAGAGGTCGGCGAGCAGATCGCCATCATGATGCGCGACGCGGGCCGTCCGATGTGGGTGCACCATGTCAACATCCATCCCGACGTGCCCGACGGCCCGCAGGCCTGGCAGACGACGATCCTGATCTCGGCCGATCTCGGGGCGTACTCGGTGATCGACTCGTCGCGAGACGGCTCGAGCAACACCGGGTCCGTGCCGAGTGCGGTGGCGATGCCGGTCGACGGCACCGGTCCGACCATCGTCGCCGTGCACGCCGTGGCCCCCCGAGAAGACGCCATGTCGCAGTGGCGATCGGATCTGGAGTGGATCGCCGACCAGTGCCCGGAGGGCGAGTTCATCCTCGCCGGCGACTTCAACGCGACCCTCGATCACATGGCGTCGTTCGGCTCGGAGGGCGGCACCATGGGCCGCTGCGTGGATGCCGCGGCCAGCACCGGCAACGGCATGATCGGCACATGGCCCGCTGACCTCCCGCGCCTGGCCGGCGCTCCGATCGACCACATCATGTCGAGCCCGGAGTGGAAGGCCACCGGAACCCTCGTGCTCGAGGAGTCGGGCGGCAGCGACCACCGGGCGGTCATCGCACAGCTGGAGCGGGCCGGCCGGTAGCGGGCATCGTGTCCGCGACGGGTGAGAGGATGGATGCATGACCAGCGCAGACACCGACGCCGCCGTCGAGACCCCCGCCGAGACTGTCGCAGCGGAGAAGAACCCCCGCAAGCAGCCGTTCCCCCGAGGATTCCTCGACACCATCTCGACCGGGTGGGCCGATCGCCCCGAGTCCATGCCCGCCGCACGCGCCCAGGCGCCGTACGCCGCCGCTCGCCGCGCCAAGGTGTCGGCGGCCTTCCCCGGCAAGCGCCTCGTCGTGCCGGCCGGATCGTTCAAGCAGCGCAGCAACGACACCGACTACCCGTTCCGCGCGCACTCGGCCTTCGTGCATCTGACCGGATGGGCGAACGAGTCCGAGCCCGATTCGCTGCTCGTCTTCGAGCCGACCGAGAACGGCCACGACATCACCCTCTACTTCCGCGAGCGCGCCGACCGCACCACCAGCGAGTTCTACTCGGATGCCACGATCGGCGAGTTCTGGATCGGGCCGCGCCCGTCGCTCGCCGGCGTCGCCGCCGACCTCGACGTCGCGACCGCTCACGTCGACTCCTTCGTCGCCGGAGACGATGACCTCGTCGTCGACGCCGACGAGGAGCTCACCCGCTTCGTCTCCGAGCTGCGTCTCGTGAAGGACGAGTTCGAGGTCGCCGAGATGCGCCACGCGGTGGCCGTCACGGCATCCGGATTCGACGACATCATCCGCGACTTCGACCGCGCCGTGGCCCACCCTCGCGGGGAGCGGATCGTCGAGGGCGTGTTCCACCAGCGCGCCCGCAGCGACGGGCACTGGGAGGGCTACGACACCATCGCCGCATCGGGCCACCACGCGTGCTACCTGCACTGGACGCGCAACGACGGCGCGGTGGTGCCGGGAGACCTGATCCTCATCGACGCCGGCGTCGAGGTCGACAGCCAGTACACCGCCGACATCACCCGCACCCTGCCGGTGAACGGAACCTTCTCAGAGGTGCAGCGCCGCGTGTACGAGGTCGTGCTCGAGGCCGCGGACGCCGCATTCGCCGCGGCGAAGCCGGGCGTGAAGTTCCGCAGCGTGCACGAAGCCGCGATGGAGGTCATCGCCACGCGCACCGCCGAATGGGGCGTGCTGCCTGTGTCGGCCGAAGAGGCTCTCGACGCCGACAAGGGCGGCCAGCACCGTCGGTACATGGTGCACGGCACCTCGCACCACCTCGGCATCGACGTGCACGACTGCGCACAGGCGCGGCGGGAGATGTACTACGACGGCGTGCTCGAAGAGGGCATGGTCTTCACGATCGAGCCGGGCCTGTACTTCCAGATCGACGATCTCACCGTGCCCGAAGAGCTGCGAGGCATCGGTGTGCGCATCGAGGACGACATCCTGATGACGGCCGACGGTGCCGTGAACCTCTCGGCTGACATCCCCCGCACGACGGACGACGTCGAGGCGTGGATCGCGCGGCTGAAGGGCTGAGCGAGGCCATCCGTCGACGACGGCGAGAACTCGCGGACCTCTCGATCAGCCGCGAGTTCTCTCCCGACGCGAGAGTTGCGTCGCGCGCGTCGAGATTCGACGATCACGGTGCGGGGAGAAGGGCGCCGCAGGTGCGGAGCGCATTCCGCAATGAGTCGTAACCCGCGCAATGGTGCGTGCGGATGTGGTTATTGAGCCCGTTCGCCACCTCCCACCATCCGCCTTTCGTTACCGTTTAGTGATTTCTCGAGCTGGTTCCCGGCCCGTATTTTTGTTCGAATGTCTGTGGCCACGCTCACAATGGAGTCATGGCCCTCTTCACCGACATCGACGCCCAGGTCGCTGCGCTGCGCGATCTGTTCGGCGACGATGTGACTCCGGAGGACCTGCCGGTTCGGATGTCGGCCTTCGGGACGACCGAGTTGGTCGACACGGTGACTGCTGTGGCCACACTCGTGCGCGGCGTCGAACGGATCGGCATCGTCGCGGCCGGTATCGCCGCCAAACGCTCCCGTCGCGACGCCGGTCAGGACGGGCTCGCGCAAGAACTGGGACACCGCACACCGGCCGCCATGCTGCAGGACATCACCGGAGTCAGCAGCACCGAGGCGCAACGGCAGGTGCGCCTCGGCCTTTCCGTGCTCGAGGCTGATCCGTCCCAACCCGGTGGAGATGCCGAGCGGGATTCGTCGACGCAGTCACGAGATCTGACGGATGTCTCGACAACCGAGACACCGCGACTGCCGTGGCACGCGCCGCTGTCGGCCGCTCTGCTGCGCGGCGCCCTCTCCCCCGCACAGCACGACGCCATTCAGCGCGGGCTGGGCCACCCTGTGGATGAAGAACACGACACTCACGCGGCGTGGAGCGCGGCGGCGGAGCAGCTGATCGCCGACGCCACCGCCCGCACCGTGGAGGAGTTGCGTATCCAGTCCAGGGCGATCCGCGACCAGCTCGATCCGGACGGTGCGGAGCGCCGATTCGCCGAGCGCTATGAGCGCCGCGCATTCCGACTCTGGACCGACGCGGACGGCGTGGAACGGGGTCGCATCGATTTCGAGGACGACGGTGCCGCGTGGGTGCGAGCTATCCGCGATGCGGCGCTGCGGCCGCGACGCGGAGGGCCCCGATTCATCGACTCCGCAGAGGTGCGCCGAGGACAGGACCTCGTCGACGATCCTCGTACCAACGATCAGCTCAGCTACGACCTGCTGTTCGATCTGCTGCGCGCCGGGGCGCTCGCCGACGCGACTGCTGTCTTCGGCACCCGGCAGGCGGCCGTTCGCGTCGTACGGGTGATCGACTCCGCCGGGCAGCCGATCAGCGCCCGCACGGAAGACTTCAACCACTCGCTGCCGCAGTCGGCCGTCGACCACCGCATCTGCGAGAGCGGAACTGTGCCGGTCGATGTCGACCCGACCGGCGATCCGCTCAACGTCGGGCGAGAGCACCGCCTCTTCACACCGAAGCAGCGCATCGCTCTGGCGATCAGAGATGGCGGATGCCGCTGGCGAGGTTGCGATCGCGCGGCTTCGTACGGCGAAGCCCACCACATCGACGAGTGGCACCGCGATGGTGGTCGTACCGATATCGACCGCGGAATCCTGCTCTGCAGACACCACCATATGCAGCTGCATCACGGCGGCTGGCGGATCACACGTGACGGCCGGGATGACTTCCTCCTCCACCCGCCGGGACGCCGACCAGCCGTGCCGCTTCCTCCTCGCGCAGCGCTGACAGCTGCCTGGGCCGGCATCGACCCGCCCCCGAAGCGGTTCAGACCCGCGGCCTGAGGATGCGTCCTCAGCGGTCCATGATCTCCTCCCGGCGGGGGTGGCATCAGTGACGGCTCGGCGCGCGTCCGATGCACTCAGCGCAACCTGGACCCATCCGGTACCCTCGGCGCACTAAGTGGGACCGCGACGTGCTTAGCGCAAACCCGACCTACTCAAAGCGCCTCGACGCACTCGCGCAACCTCGACGCACTCGCGCAACTTCGACGCACTCGGCTCAACCTCGACGCATCCAGCACTGTCCGGCGCGACTACGCGTCAGTGGCGCTCGACCTCGTCGATGAACGCCACCACCAACGGCGCCAGACCCGCGCCGACGACGTCAGCCGTCCGCTTGACGCCCTTGACCTCGAACGAGTGCCCACCACCGTCGATCCACGTGATCCGGGCATCCCGACACGACGCCACAGCCCCCTCCAGCTGCGACAGCGGCTGCACGAACGGGTCGTTCGTGCCCTCCACGAACAGCTGGGGCGCATGCACGGCGGGCAGATGCTCGACCCTCGGCTTCTCCGGCCTGCCGGGCGGATGCAGCGGGTACCCGAGGTACACGAGCCCATCCACGTCGAGACCGTCCGCGACAGCCATCGACGCCATCCTGCCGCCGTACGACTTGCCGCACGCCCAGATCCCGGCCTCGGGGCGCTCGGAACGGATCGACGCCACCACGGCTCGCCAGGTGAGCACGGCGTGCGCGGCGGGGCCGGGCATCCGCCGACCCGCCTCCACGTAGGGGAAGTTGAATCTCAGAGTCGTGAACCCCGCGTCACGCAGCGCCGCGGCGAATCCGACCAGGAAGGGATGATCCATGCCCGCACCGGCGCCGTGCGCGATCGCGATGACACCGCGCGACTCGCCATCCGGCTCCTCCCACGCCGTCGTCACCGACGCTGCGCCGGACGGCAGATCCACCGCTACGGACATCAGACGCTCCGCGCGAACGGAAGGCGAACGACCTCACCGCGCCGCGCGCGCCGCAGCGCGAACAGCACGACCACGAGGTGCACGACGCACACGAGCACGTACAGCAGCAGCGGGATGGCGTGCGGCAGAAAGCCGGGTGCAGGAGCGCTCGACTGCGTCATCCGCACGAGCCCCAAGCTCAACTGCACGAGCAGCAGCGCCGTCGACACGATCAGGAAGAGCCGCCCCCACGAGCGCGCGAGAGCCCCGTTCCTCTTCGCCAGCGGACCCTGTCGCGACAGCGACCCGTAGGCCGCGATCATTCCACCGCCGGCTCCCAGAGATCCGAGGAACGGGACCGGAAGCAACACGAGCAGCCCCAGCGCCCACGCCGAAGCGCCCGTCGCCTGGCCACTCGAACCCGTCATCGCGGGTCGGTCGGATTCGACAGGTCGCTGCCGACTCCGGGCTTCGGCGCCGCGGGGATGCCCGGAGCCGGATCAGCCGGGCTGGCGGGTCCGTCGATGCCGGGCTCCGCCCCAGGGAGGGGCGGCTTCGGAGGAACGACCGGCCCGCCGGTCGAGCCGGGAGCAGGGTCGGATCCGGGAGCAGGGTCGGATCCGGGAGCAGGGTCGGATCCGGGAGCAGGGTCGGATCCGGGAGCAGGGTCGGATCCGGGAGCAGAGCCCGGACCGGGAGCAGAGCCCGGACCAGGAGCGGGGTCGGACCCGGGAACGGGGTCGATGCCCGGAGCAGGAGAAGAACCAGAGGCGGGATCCGAACCCGGCGCAGGAGACGCACCGGGCGCCGGATCTGAACCAGGGGCGGGATCCGAACCCGGCGCAGGAGACGCACCAGGCGCAGGATCAGCGACGGGAGCAGGATCAGCGACAGGCTGCGGCGACGGAGACATCGGTCCACGCGGAGCAGCGGAATCGGTCTGCCCCGTCGGCGGAACGCGCTCGCCGTACCGCGGCGGCTCGCTGAGGTCGACCGGCGGACGAACCGTCTGCGGCCGCTCGGGTCCCACGACGCCTCGCGCCTTCGTCAGCGACGCCGGCTGCACCCGCACCTCGTAGTGGTCGGCGAGCATCTGCATCATGCTCGCGAAGTCGCGACGACGGCGCACGATCGAGTACGTCACCAGGCTCATGATCATGCCCAGCGCCACACCGATGAGCAGAAAGCCGAGGAAGAGCGAGATCGGGGCATCCGGGGTGCCGAACAGCATCACAGCCGACAGCAGCAGACCGATCAGCACGCCGTTGGTCGCGCCCGACCGCGCGGCGGCCGCGTATCCGAGCTTGCCGGTCACGCGCTCGACCGTGCGCACACCCTCGCCGACGATGGCGATGTCACGCGCGGGCACCTCGCCCGCGATCAGCTTCGAGACGATCTTCTGGGCGGCCTCGTAGTCCTTCGTCGAGGCGATCACCTCGCCGAGATCGGTGCCTTTTCCCGGTCGATTCAGCATGCTCATCCGGCCATTGTCCCATCGACCCCTATGCGCCGTCACCCGCCCGGCCCACAGCGGCCCCGCGGACTACGCTTGACGCGTGAGCACACAACGGGTCTTCGTCGCACGTCTGGCAGGATGCGCCGTCTTCGACCCCGTGGGCGATCGACTCGGCAAGGTGCGCGACGTCGTCATCGTGTACCGCAAGACGGCCTCCCCGCGCGTGATCGGGCTCGTCATCGAGATCCCCGGACGCCGGCACGTGTTCCTCTCGATAGGCCGGGTGACGTCGATCCGAGCGGGTCAGGTCATCAGCACCGGTCTGATCAACGTGCGCCGCTTCCAGCCGCGCCCCGGCGAGGTGCGCGTCGTCGCCGAGTTCCTCGGCCGCCGGGTCAGCCTCGTCGACGGCGGAACCACGGCCGTCGTAGAGGACGTCGCGATCGAGCAGGATCGCCACGGCGAATGGGGCATCACCCAGCTGTTCCTGCGCAAGGCGAAGACGAGCGCATCGCCCTTCGCCAAGGGGCCGACCACATTCGCGGCATGGAACGAGGTCGCCGAGCTGCGAGAGCCGGGAGAAGCCCAGTCCGCCGAGCAGCTCGTCGCCACCTACTCCGAGCTGCACGCCGCCGACCTCGCCACCACCCTGCTCGACCTCCCGCAGGAGCGCCGCATCGAGGTCGCCGAGGAGCTGCCCGACGAGCGGCTCGCCGACGCGCTCGAGGAGATGCCCGAAGACGACCAGGTCGGCATCCTCGATCGGCTGGGCGACGAACGCGCCGCCGACGTGCTCGACGAGATGGAGCCCGACGACGCGGCCGACCTGCTCGCCCAGCTGCCCCCGGAACGACTCGAGCACCTGCTCACCCTGATGGACCCGGAGGAGGCGGAGGACGTCAGGAATCTGCTGCGCTACGGCGCCGACACCGCCGGCGGTCTGATGACCCCCGAGCCGATCATCCTGTCGGCCGACGCGACCGTCGCCGAGGCGCTGGCGCTCATCCGACGCCACGAGCTGCACCCGGCCTTGGCCGCGGCCGTGTTCGTCACGCTGCCGCCCTTCGAGACGCCGACGGGGCGGCTGCTCGGCGTCGTGCACTTCCAGAAGATGCTGCGCTATCCCCCGCACGAGCGGCTCGGGGCGATCCTCGACGAGTCCGTCGAGCCCGTCGCCGTCACCGCCTCGGCGGCCGAGGTCGCGCGCATGCTCGCCAGCTACGACCTCGTCTCGCTGCCCGTGATCGACAGCGCGCATCGTCTGGTGGGCGCGATCAGCGTCGACGACGTGCTCGACTACCTGCTGCCCGATGACTGGCGAACCCACGACGCCGACGAGCCGACGGCGGGCGCCCGATGATGGCGCGCACCTCGCGCACCGCGCGCCTCGACACCCCTGGCACCCGCGGGGTCACCCGCACACAGACGCCCTCGCGCGACCGGTTCGGCCGCTTCACCGAGTGGGTCGCCCGCGCGATGGGCACCCCGACCTTCCTCACGATCCTCACGCTCTTCTGCGCGCTCTGGATCGGATACACGATGCTGGCGGAGCAGAACGGGTGGTGGCGTTTCGACTCAGCCGCCCTCGGCTTCACCGCACTCACGCTGATCCTTTCGCTGCAGGCCTCGTACGCCGCACCGCTCATCCTGCTCGCGCAGAACCGACAGGACGACCGCGACCGCGTGCAGATCGAGCAGGATCGTCAGCGCGCCGAGCGCAACCTCGCCGACACCGAGTACCTCGCCCGCGAGATCGTCGCCCTGCGCATGGCCCTCGAAGAGCGCTCGAACCAGCAGATCACGCGCGACGTGCTGCGGCAGGACCTGAAGGCGCTGCTCGCCGACCTGGGCGACGACGAGCGCGCGGTGGAGGGCAGCCATGACGCTCGCTGACCGCGTGCGTGCGGCGGTCGCCGCCGTCACCGACCCCGAGCTGCGACGCCCGATCGGCGACCTCGACATGGTGCGCGACATCGACGTCGACGGAACGACGGCGCGGGTCGGGATCGTGCTCACGATCGTCGGATGCCCGGCCGCCCAGCGCATCGAGCAGGACGTCAGGGATGCCGCAGCTTCCGTCCCCGGGATCGCCGACGTCACCGTCGAGGTCGGCGTGATGACCCCGGACGAGCGGCGAGCGCTCACCGAGAAGCTGCGCGACGGTCGTCCTGCCCGGCAGATGCCGTTCGGGCCGGACTCGCTGACGCGGGTGATCCTCGTCTCGAGCGGGAAGGGCGGCGTCGGCAAGTCCACCGTCACCGCGAACCTCGCCGTCGCACTAGCCCGCCAGGGGCTGCGGGTCGGACTGGTGGATGCCGACGTGCACGGCTTCTCGATCCCGGGGCTGCTCGGCATCGCGCCGGGCACTCAGCCCACCCGAATCGACGACCTGATGCTTCCGCCTGTCGCCCACGACGTGAAGACCGTGTCGATCGGCATGTTCCTGCGCGACGGCGAAGCCGTGGTCGCGTGGCGCGGACCGATGCTGCACCGCACCGTGCAGCAGTTCCTCACCGACGTGTTCTTCGGCGACCTCGACGTGCTGCTCATCGACATGCCCCCAGGCACCGGAGACATCGCGATCTCGATCGGGCAGATCCTGCCGCACGCCGAGGTGCTGGTCGTCACCACCCCGCAGCCGGCCGCGGCTGACGTCGCGATCCGCAGCGGCCTCGTAGCCAGGCAGACCGGTCAGCGGGTGATCGGCGTGATCGAGAACATGGCCGCGTTCGCCCTTCCCGACGGAACCCTGCTCGACCTGTTCGGCGCGGGCGGTGGAGCCGAGGTCGCCCGCGCGCTCAGCGCCGACGGCGATGAGGTTCCGCTGCTGGCATCCATCCCGCTCAGCCCGGCGCTGCGCCGCGGCGGCGACCAGGGCGTCCCGGTCGTGCTCGGCGAGCCCGACGACATCGCGGCGCGTGCGATCGACGACGTCGCGCAGCGGATCGCCCACCGGGGGCGAGGCCTCTCGGGCCGATCCCTTCCCCTTCGGCTCAGCTGAGCAGCGTCGGATGAGCAGCGTCGGCCGAGCAGAGTCGGCTGAGCAGCGTCGGCTGAGCAGAGTCGGCCGAGCAGAGTCGGCTGAGCAGCGTCGGATGAACGAAGGTCAGGTGGCCTCGACATCGAACGGCGGCGGAGTCTGTCGGGAGAAGTACGTCCTCGTCATCCGCGGCCGCACCGGGGCGACCGGGTCGGTCGCGACGGCGGTGGTCGTCGAGACCGGCTTCGCCTCGAACTCCGGCTCTTCGAACAGCGCGTCGCGGATGATCCGTCGCGGGTCGTACTGGCGCGGGTCCAGCTTGCGCCAGTCGACCTCGTCGATCTCCGGACCCAGCTCATCACGCATCCTGCTCTTGGTGTCGCGGAGGTACTCCCCCGCGCGGCGCACGAACTTGGCAAACGACTCCGCGGCCTTCGGCAGACGCTCGGGGCCGATGATGATGACAGCGACAAGCCCGATCAGCAGCAGCTTGTCGAAGGTCAACCCCAGTTCCATCCCCCCAGGCTACCCGCCGCGCCTCACCGCGTGATCCGCCCCGCCCGCTTACGCTGGTGACCACAAGCTTTTCCGAGGAGAGACCCCATGAGCGAGCACGACGCGAACGCCCGATTCGCGCGAGAGACCATCGTGGAGCCCGCCGCGATCGCACGCGCGCGCGCCCACGCCCTGGAGCTCGGAGCCGCCCCGATCAG
This sequence comes from Microbacterium sp. nov. GSS16, assembly GCF_028198145.1. Taxonomy (NCBI): domain Bacteria; kingdom Bacillati; phylum Actinomycetota; class Actinomycetes; order Micrococcales; family Microbacteriaceae; genus Microbacterium; species Microbacterium sp. nov. GSS16. Next base: position 2,781,659 of record NZ_CP116338.1, read on the forward strand.
CGCCGCCGTGGGAGCGCAGTGCGCGGTGCTGGCCGCCGCGAGCGCCGCCCGGTCGGTCCTCGAGATCGGCACCGGCGCCGGAGTCTCCGGCCTGTGGCTGCTGCGCGGAGCACCGCAGGCGGTGCTCACGACCATCGACAACGAGCGCGAGCATCTCGCCGCCGCTCGCCAGGCGTTCGCCGACGCCCGGGTGCCCGCCGCCCGCGGTCGCTTCATCACCGGCCGCGCGTCCGACGTGCTGCCGCGCATGAACGAGGGCGCCTACGACATCGTCTTCATCGACGCCGACCCCGAGAACGTCATCGAGTACGTCGAGCACGGCCTGCGCCTCGTGCGCACCGGCGGGCTGGTTCTCGTGCCGCGGGTGCTGCAGGGCGGCCGCGTGGCCGACCCCGTGCAGCGCGACGCGGTCACCAGCGCGTACCGTTCGCTGGTGCAGGAGACGCAGGAGTCGCAGGCGGTGCTGGCCGCCCTCTCCACCGTCGGCGAGGGGCTGCTGCAGCTCGCCCGCATCGCCGAGTAGCACGCGAGCAGATCCCGGAACACGGCCCGGACGACTCGGCCCGGACGACAGAGGGGCGGTGGATCCGTAGATCCACCGCCCCTCTCATCGGGAGGTCAGGCGCTCACGACGGCGCCCAGCACGTCGTGAAGCTCCTTCGCCTCTGCGTCGTTCACGGAGACGACCAGACGGCCGCCGCCCTCGAGCGGCACCCGCACGATGATGAGTCGCCCCTCCTTCACGGCCTCCATCGGTCCGTCGCCGGTCCTCGGCTTCATCGCTGCCATCGTGGCACCCTTTCCCTCGGTGGTATGGGTCAAGTTTATCGGTAGCCTCCGCCTTCGGTGTTACGCGCGTCACATCCGCGTCACGGGATCTGCCAGTACGTCTGCGCCGAGCCGTACATCGCGAGGATCCAGGCCCACTGCAGCAGCAGGCAGAGCAGCAGCATCCCCCACCGGTACACGCGGGAGCGGGGCACCGCGAGTGCTCCGGCGAGCGGCGTCAGCGGGAAGAGCAGGCGGAAGGTGCTCGACTGCGGGAAGAACACGGCCAGCAGGTACAGCAGGTAGCTCGCGCTCCACAGCCGGATGTCGAGGCCGAGCCGCCGCACGCTGCGCGCGCGCAGCAGGGCGTACCCGGCGCCGGTCACCAGAACCGCAAGGATCATCCAGCCCGCCCAGGCGGGCATCCCCCACTGCCCGGCCCAGAACTCGGCACCGCGAACGAAGCCCTCGAACGGGACGAAATCCGCAGACGGGTCCGTCAACCAGTTGCGGCGCCACGACAGCTCGGTCTTCAGATACGCGCCCGGGTCGCCGGTGACGAGCCCGGCGATCACCTGCCACGCGAAGCCGACCGCCGTCGTGAGCACGCCGAGCGCGACGATGTGCGCGACGTCCTTCGCCGGCAGCGGATGCCGCTCGCGCGACACCCATCGCGAGATGCCGTGCAGCCCGAGGAACAGGGCGAAAGCCAGCACTCCCGGCCGGGTGAAGCCCATCACCGGGACCACGAGGTACAGCCACCCGTATCGACGACGCGAGACCAGATCGAGCGCCACGAGCAGCAGCAGCACGAACAGGCTCTCGGCGTAGCCCACCTGGAACAGGGCGGCGAGCGGCCCGCTCGCGAAGAATGCCACCGCCCACAGCGCCGCCGCGGCGCCGACCCGGACGCGCAGCAGGCGGAACAGGGCGAGACAGGCCAGATAGCCGGACGTGAACGACACCAGCACGGCCCCCGCCACCCAGTCGCCGAACCCGGCGACCCGCGCGAGATGGGCGTACACCGGCATGAACGCCCAGGCGTTCTCGAGCACCTGGCCGGCCTCGTTCACCGGCAGCGCCGTCGGGTAGCCGAAAGTCGCGACCGTCCAGTACCACTGGGCGTCCCAGCCCGCCGCGTAATCACCCAGCGTGGGCGTCGCGCCGAAGCGGGATGCCGGGCTCGAGCCGGCCGCGGCGAGCGCAAAGTACCCCGTCGTCACCAGCCGGGACAGCAGGTAGATGACCGCGATGCGAGCCGGAACCGGCGTGCGCACCCATCCGCGCAGCACGCTGGTCAGCGGGCGGTGAGCCACGCGCGCAGTCCGCGTTCGACATCCTCGATCTGCGCGACGGGCACGCGCTCCTCGTCGTGGTGCGCGAGATGCGGATCGCCCGGACCGTAGTTCACGGCGGGAACCCCCATAGCCGAGAAGCGCGCGACATCGGTCCAGCCGTACTTGGCGTGCGCCTCTCCCCCGACCGCGGCGAGGAACTGCTGCGCGATCGGCGCGTCCAGTCCCGGACGAGCGCCCCCGGCCGCATCGAGGATCTCGACCTCGAACCCCGCGAACACGGCACGCACGTGAGCCTCGGCGTCGGCGACGCTCTTGCTCGGCGCGAAGCGGTAGTTGACCTCGACCTCGCACAGGTCGGGGATGACGTTACCGGCGACGCCGCCGCGGATGCTGACCGCGTTGAGACCCTCGCGGTAGCCCAGCCCCTCGACCGCGATCTCCCGAGCGCGGTATTCCGCCAGCCGCGCGAGGATCGGAGCCGCCGCGTGGATGGCGTTCTCGCCGATCCACGAGCGTGCGCTGTGCGCACGCACGCCGCGCACGCGCACGACCGCGCGGAGCGTGCCGTTGCAGCCGCCCTCGACGCGCCCGTCGGAGGGCTCGCCCAGGATGGCGAAGTCGGCGGCGAACAGGTCGGGGCGCGCCTCGGCGAGCAGGTGGAGACCGTTCAGCGAAGCGTCGACCTCCTCGTTGTCGTACCACATCCATGTGATGTCGACCGAGGGGTCGGTGAGCTCGGCTGCCAGCTTGAGCTGCACCGCCACGCCGGCCTTCATGTCGACCGTGCCGCGCCCCCACAGGTACCCCTCGCCGTCGATCTCGACGGCGCGGGTGGGCACGTTGCCGTTGATCGGCACGGTGTCGATGTGTCCGGCGATGACCACGCGCTGCGCCCTGCCGAGATCCGTGCGGGCGACCACCGTGTTGCCATGGCGCACCACCTCGAGGTGCGAGTGAGCCCGGATCGCCGTCTCGATCTGATCGGCCAGCGGCCGCTCATCGCCGGAGACGCTGGGGATGTCGCAGATCGTGCGAGTGAGATCGAGAGAGGATGCAGTCAGGTCCAGCGCCATGCGCCCAGCCTAGCCACGCCGACATATCCCGCCGCGAATCGGCATGGCCCCGTACCGTAGAGGGATGAGCACCGCACGCACGGTCTGGGGCATCGGCCTGAGCACGATCGCATCCGACGGCACCGTCCTCGACGCCTGGTACCCCGAGCTCGGCCTCGGCGCGCAGGAGCCCGATGACGCCGCAGCCGCGGCATCCACCTGGGGCGCTTTCGCCGACGACGACGAACGCCGCGGGGTGACGATCGAGGTCGTGCAGCTCACCATCGATCTCGACGCGCCCGTGGCCTCCACGGCCGACGCCTACCTGCGTCTGCACGCCCTGTCGCACCTGCTCGTGCGCCCCAACGAGCTCAGCCTCGACGGCATCTTCGGCCACCTGCCCACCGTCGCGTGGACCAACGCCGGACCGATGCTCCCCGCGGATGCCGCCAGGCTGCGACCGGTGCTGCAGCGGCACGGCATCCAGGTGCAGGGGCTCGACAAGTTCCCCCGGCTCACCGACTACGTGCAGCCCGCAGGCGTGCGCATCGCGGACGCGTCGCGGGTTCGCCTCGGCGCCCACCTCTCCCCGGGCACCACGGTCATGCACGAGGGCTTCGTGAACTTCAACGCCGGCACCCTCGGCGCGTCGATGGTGGAGGGACGCGTCTCGCAGGGCGTGGTCGTCGGCGACGGCAGCGACATCGGCGGCGGCGCATCCATCATGGGCACGCTCTCCGGCGGTGGGCAGCACCGCGTATCGATCGGCGCGCGCACGCTGCTGGGAGCCAACGCGGGAATCGGCATCTCGCTGGGCGACGACTGCATCGTCGAAGCCGGGCTCTATCTGACGGCAGGCACCAAGGTCGTCATCGTCGATGCGCAGGCCCCGGCAGACGGCCAGCGCACAGCGATCAAGGCCGTTGAGCTCTCGGGCCGCAGCGGGCTGCTGTTCCGTCGCAACTCGCTGAGCGGCGCCGTGGAGGTCGTGCAGCGCTCGGGTCACGGGGTGACGCTGAACGAGATGCTGCACGCCTGACGACGGTGCGCGCTGAGGCCCGCGGTCGCGGCTGCTGTCGGGTGCTCACGATGCGCCCTCAGGCTTGCGGTCGCGGCTGCTGTTAGGCTTGAGTCGACGCCCCTCGCGAAGCGAGACGTCTGCGTCGTCGATACCCCTCCGCACCGGCACCCGGTCGCGGTCACTCGAGCGGCGAAACGATGCGCGATCCCGCGCCGTCGCCCACTTCCGCAGCCACGCTGCGCCTTCCCGGAGATACTCCTATGCCTTCCTTCCTCGATCTCGGCGTGCCCGCCGCGCTGGCTGACGTTCTGACCGCCGACGGCAAGACCGAGCCGTTCGCCATCCAGCGCGACACCCTTCCCGATTCCCTCGCGGGCCGCGACCTGCTCGGCCGTGGGCGCACCGGCAGCGGCAAGACCATCGCCTTCGCCCTGCCGCTGGTGGCCCGTCTCGCCTCGTCCGGCACGCGCCGCCAGCCCGGCCGCCCCCGCGGTCTCGTGCTCGCGCCGACCCGCGAGCTCGCCACCCAGATCGCCGCGACCATCAAGCCGCTCGCCGAGGCCGTCGGCATGCGCGTCACCACCGTGTTCGGCGGCGTCTCGCAGCGCCCGCAGGAGCAGGCGATGCGCAGTGGCGTCGACATCGTCGTCGCCTGCCCCGGCCGCCTCGAAGACCTCATGAAGCAGGGCGTCGTCTCGCTCGGCGGCGTCGAGGTCGCCGTGCTCGACGAGGCCGACCACATGGCCGACCTCGGCTTCCTGCCCGGCGTCACCCGCATCCTCGCGGCCACCCCGGCCGGCGGGCAGCGTCTGCTGTTCAGTGCGACCCTCGACCGCGGCATCGACGCACTCGCGAAGCGGTTCCTCAGCAATCCGGTCAGCCACGAGGTCGACGAGGCCAGCGTGCCCGTCGGCGAGATGACCCACCGCGTGCTCATCGCCTCCGACGCGGATGCCAAGAAGAAGCTCGTAGAGGACCTGGCGTCCGGCCTCGGCCGTCGCATCCTCTTCACCCGCACGAAGCACCACGCCAAGAAGCTGGCCAAGCAGCTGACCTCGGCGGGCATCCCGTCGGTCGACCTGCACGGCAACCTCGGTCAGAACGCACGCGAGCGCAACCTCGCCGCGTTCGGCGCCGACCCCGCGAACGGCGGCGTGCGTGTGCTCGTCGCGACCGACGTCGCCGCGCGCGGCGTGCACGTCGATGACGTCGAGCTGGTCGTGCACGTCGACCCGCCCGTCGAGCACAAGGCGTATCTGCACCGCTCGGGCCGCACCGCCCGGGCCGGCGCTGCGGGCACGGTCGTCACGCTGATGCTGCCCGAGCAGCGCCGCGACGTGAAGGACATCCTGCGCAAGGCGCAGATCACGGTGGGCCTGGAGGACGTGACTCCCGCGATCGTCGACGAGCTGGTCGGCGAGCGCGCACCGAAGATCAAGACCGTCCCGGTCACTCAGCAGCAGAACAAGCCGAAGGCGAAGCCTGCGCAGCAGTCGGCCGGCCAGTCCGGCGCACGCTCCGGCTCCGGCCGTCGTCGCTCCGGTCGCGCCGGCGACACGGCCCAGCGCACGGATGTCGGCCGCGAGCGCGCACGCTCGCACGCCCAGAGCAGCCAGCCGCGCTACTCCACCCAGACCGGATCACCCGCGGGCCAGCAGCGCCAGGGCGACCACGGCGCCGCTCGCCCCTCGACGGGTCAGCAGCACGGCGCGGGACGCGCCCACACCGGCTCGCGCCGCGCCAGCCGGCCGCAGGGACGCTGACGTACAGATCCCCGACTGCGTACTCAGAGCGGCCGTCACATGAGGCGTTCCGCATCCGGCATCCGGCATCCGGCATCCGGCATCCGACATCCGACATCCGGCACAGCCTCGCCACCGTCGAGGCACGGCGCCGATACCACCTCGGCACAGCGCTGCCGCCGTTCGCGGCGCAGCGCTGCCACCGTCAGCACCTCTCAGCGCGAAACGAGTCTCCTGGACTCAGCGCGCCGGGAACGAGCGCTCGGGCGAGCCGACGTAGAGCTGCTGCGGGCGGCCGATCTTGGTCTGCGGGTCGAGGTTCAGCTCACGCCACTGCGCCAGCCAGCCCGGCAGGCGGCCGATCGCGAACAGCACCGTGAACATGCGCGTCGGGAAGCCCATCGCCTTGTAGATGACGCCGGTGTAGAAGTCGACGTTCGGGTAGAGCCGGCGCTCCTTGAAGTAGTCGTCGGCGAGCGCGATCTCCTCGAGCTCCTTGGCGAGGTCGAGCAGCGGATCTGTGACGCCGAGCTCGGAGAGCACCTCGTCGGCGGCCTCCTTGACGAGCTTCGCGCGCGGATCGTAGTTCTTGTAGACCCGGTGTCCGAAGCCCATCAGCTTCACACCGGCCTCCTTGTTCTTCACGCTCTCGACGAAGCGCTGCACGCTCTGTCCGGAATCGCGGATCTGACCGAGCATCGTCAGCACCGCCTCGTTCGCCCCGCCGTGCAGCGGGCCCGAGAGCGCCTGGATGCCGGCCGAGATCGACGCGAACTGGTTCGCGCCCGTCGAGCCGACCAGACGCACGGTAGAGGTCGAGGCGTTCTGCTCGTGATCCTCGTGCAGGATCAGCAGCAGCTCGAGCGCCTTCGACATCACCGGGTTCACCTCGTACGGCTCGCTGTGCACGCCGAAATTGAGCTTCAGGAAGTTGTCGACGAAGCTCAGCGAGTTGTCGGGGTAGAGGAAAGCCTGTCCGACGCTCTTCTTGTGCGCGTACGCGGCGATGACCGGCAGCTTGGCGAGCATGCGCACCATGTTCAGCTCGACGTGCTCGGGGTTGTGCGGGTCGGTCTGGCCCTCGTAGTAGGTCGACAGCGCCGCGACCGCGGATGAGAGCACCGACATCGGGTGTGCGGTGTGCGGCAGAGCCGAGAAGAAATGCTTGAGATCCTCGTGCAGCAGGGTGTGCCGGCGGATCTTCTCGTCGAACTCGGCGAGCTCGGTCGCCGTCGGCAGCTCGCCGTAGATCAGCAGCCAGGCCACCTCGAGGTAGCTGCAGTTCTTCGCGATCTGCTCGATCGGGTATCCGCGGTAGCGCAGGATGCCCTGATCGCCGTCGATGAAGGTGACGGCCGACTTGGTGGATGCTGTGTTCACGAAGCCGTAGTCGAGACCGGTGTAGCCGGTCTGACGCGTCAGCGTCGAGAAGTCGATGCTGTCGGTGCCGCTGCTTCCGCGGACGACGGGGAACTCCGCCGTGGTGTCGCCGATCGAAAGAGTCGCCTTCTCGGGCTGAGCTGCGCTCACGCCAACCTCCTGCTGCGTTCGTCTCGTCGTGGGCGATGAAAGACGCACGCAGCGCCGGTCCAGCAGACCCCATCGCCCCTACAGCCTAGTCGTGACCTCGGCCTACTGTGACATCCGCCAAGAGATGCGGGTCATCACGGCGTGGTACACACAAAAAACTCAGCGATCGGCCCCGCGCAGGCGCTCCGCGGCCTGCTCGACGCGCTCGAGCGGCGCGGTGAGCGACAGGCGCACGTGCTGGGCGGAGTGCTCGCCGTAGAAGTGGCCGGGCCCTGCGAGGATGCCGAGGGATGCCAGGCGGTCCATCGACTCCCAGGCATCACGCCCCTCTGTCGCCCACAGGTACAGGCCCGCCTCGGAGCCGTCGATGCGGAACCCGGCGTCGACGAGCGCCGGCAGCAGCGCGTCGCGGCGCTGACGATAGAGCTGCTTCTGCGCGGCGACGTGCTCGTCATCACGCAGGGCCACGGCCATCGCGTGCTGCACCGGCGCGGGCGGCATCAGGCCGAGGTGCTTGCGCGCAGCGAGGATGTCGCCGATCAGCGTCGAGCAGCCGGCGATGAACGCGGCGCGGTATCCGGCGAGATTGGACTGCTTGCTGAGCGAGTAGACGCTGAGCAGGTTCGCACGGCTGTCGCCTGTGACACGCGGGTCGAGCACCGACGGGATGGCCTGGCTCCGCCACGGGCCGTCCCAGCCGAGCTCGGCGTAGCACTCGTCGCTCGCCAGCACGGCGCCGAGCTCGCGAGCGCGGCGCACCGCGGCGCTCAGCGCCTCGAGGTTCCAGGTGCGCCCGTCGGGGTTGCCGGGGGTGTTGATCCAGATGAGCTTCGCACCCTCGGGCCATTGAGCCGGGTCATCGGCGGCGACGGTCGTCGCCCCGACGACCGCCGCACCGACGGCGTATGTCGGGTACGCGACGCGAGGATGAACGACGACATCGCCCGCACCGAGGCCGAGCAGGAGAGGCAGCAGCGCGACGAGCTCCTTCGAGCCGATCGTCGGCATGACGTTCGCCTCGGTGAGCCCGGGCACGCCGCGCCGGCGGGCATACCAGTCGACGATCGCGTGGCGAACATCGACCGTGCCGACGGTCTGCGGGTACGCGTGCGCGTCGGTGGCCTCGGCGAGCGCGCGGCGGATCACCTCGGGCGTGGGGTCGACCGGCGAGCCGATCGACAGGTCGACGAGGCCGTCGGGATGCTGAGCCGCCCGCTCGCGATAGGGGACGACGGCGTCCCAGGGGTAGTCCGCGAGATCCCGGACCCCCACTCAGTCCCCCTGCGGTGGCAGGACGCTGATCACCGGGTGGTCGAAGTCGTAGACGCCGACCTTGGATGCGCCGCCCGGAGAGCCGATCTCGTCGAAGAACTCGACGTTGGCCTTGTAGTAGTCGGCCCATTCCTCGGGCAGGTCGTCTTCGTAGTAGATCGCCTCGACGGGGCAGACCGGTTCGCAGGCGCCGCAGTCCACGCACTCGTCGGGGTGGATGTACAGCATCCGCTCGCCTTCGTAGATGCAGTCCACGGGGCATTCGTCGATGCAGGCGCGATCCTTGACATCGACGCAGGGAAGGGCGATCACGTACGTCACGGCTTCAGTCTACGACTCCTTAGCGCGCCTCGCCCCGCGGTGCTGCCGCACTCGCCGACAGATCCCTCAGGCGACGGGTGTCCGGCCAGGCCACGATGAGCATGACGATGCCTGCGGCGACGTACATCCAGATATTGCCGAGGGCCGTGTTCGGCACCACGATCGATCCCCCCGGTCCGCGCTGGGAGATCACCAGCAGCAGCGCCATCATGCCCAGTCCCGCGGCGAGCGCGGCCCAGCGATCTCCCGTCAGCGCGCGCAGCGCGATCAGCAGCGCGGCGCAAGCGACGCCGCCGAGGATCATGCCGACGGGGATCGGCCCGATCGTGAAGCTGTGCGCGATGGTGGCGGCGATGCCGTAGACGGCACCGACCAGGGCCGCGGCCAGCCACGAGAGGCCTCGGGAGAGCATTCTGCGCACGGAGTCAGCCTACTGCGCGCCACTGTCCGTCACCTGACGCAGCCCGTGTCACCCGGCGAGCCCGACCAGACGCAGCAGCGCCGCCACAGCCGCAGCGGCGAAGACGACGACGAGGAAGGACTGGCGCATCCACAGCAGACCGGCGGCGACGAGGACGGCCGGCACCCTGGCATCCACCATCACCGCCTGCCCGGCGCCCAGCGACTGCACCGCGACGAGCGCGCCCAGCAAGGCGACGGTGAGCAGATCCGAGATCCGTGCCGGCCTTGGCGCCTCCAGCAGGCCGGCCGGCACGAGGTACCCGGCGGCTTTCAGCCCGACGCAGATGCAGGCCGCGAGCAGCACAGCGCTCCACACCGTCATGACGTCGCCTCCGCCGTCGTCTCTGGGCGCCCCAGCCAGTTGAACCAGCCGACGACGACCGCGACGAGCGCGGCGACGAGCACCGGGAGACCGGGCAGGAGAAAGGGCGTGAGGCCGGCGGCTACGACCGCGGCGGCCACACCGACGGCGATCGCCTGCCGTTCCCGGAGCCGCGGCCAGAGCAGCGCGAGGAACGCGGCGGCGGCCGCCGCGTCGAGGCCCCACGTCTTCGGGTCGCCGAGCACGTCTCCCAGCAGGGCGCCGGCGAGCGTCGTGAGGTTCCAGCCGACGAGCACCCCGAGGCCGGTGAGCCAGAACCCGAGACGACGCAGGTGCGGCGTCTCCTGCGAGATGGCGACGGCTGTCGACTCGTCGATGGTGACGTGGGCGGCCGCCGCCCGGCGCCAGAAGCCGCCGCCGATGATCGATGACATGCGCATGCCGTAGGCGACGTTGCGCACGCCGAGCAGCGCGGCCGATGCGATCGCCGAGGGAAGAGCCGCGATGCCGCCGGCACTGAAGACGCCGATGAAGGCGAACTGCGAGCCGCCGGTGAACATCAGCAGGCTCAACACGCAGGTCTGCCAGACATCGAGCCCGGATGCCACTGATAGCGCGCCGAACGAGATGCCGTACGCGCTGGTGGCGATGGCGACCGCGAGGCCCTCCCGCCACACCTCCCTGCTGGCGCGGTCCGGCGGCCCTGTTCGCTCGGATGAACGCATGGACATCATTGTGAACAGCTATAAACGTCCAGTCAAATCGAACGATCGTTTGCCATAATGAACACATGGATCTGCGCGAACGTCTTGCCCTCGCCCTGCGCCGGGAGCGGGAGGGAGCCGGCTTATCGGTCTCCGAGCTCGCCAGACGAGCAGGAGTCTCGAAGGCGACCGTCTCGCAGCTCGAAGGGGGATCCGGCAACCCCAGCGTCGAGACGCTGTGGGCCATCGGTGTGGCATTGGGCGTGCCGTTCGCGACCCTGGTCGACGACCGTGCGCCGACGGCGCGGCTGATCCGTCTCGGAGATCATGCGGGGGTGCCGTCAGCGGCATCCCCCTATCTCGCCACACTGCTGTCTGCGGCGGCACCGGGCACGCGCCGCGACATCTACCTCATCCAGGCCGAGCCGGGCGAACCCAAGCGCTCGCTGCCGCACCATGCGGGCACGACCGAGCACATCGTGCTGATCAGCGGCGAGGCGCTGGTCGGACCCGATGAGGCGCCCGAGCTGCTGCAGCCGGGCGACTACCTGTCGTACGCCGGCGACGCGCCGCACATCTTCGACGCGCGCAGTCCCGGCACCAGCGCGGTGCTGGTGTCGGAGCTGCGCTGACGTCTCGGCGGCTCAGTACCAGTTGACCGCCTGCGAGTGGCCCCAGGCCGCGCACGGCGAGCCGTAGGCGCGGTCGATGTAGCCCAGCCCCCAGGCGATCTGCGTCGCGGCGTTGGTGCGCCAGTCGGCGCCGGCGCTGGCCATCTTGCTCCCAGGGAGCGACTGCGGGATGCCCGTGGCCCCGCCGTTGGGGTTGTAGGCCTGGTAGTTCCAGCCCGACTCCTTGGTCCACAGCTTCGCCAGGCACGAGAACTCGCCCTCGCCCCAGCCGTAGCGCTCAGCGGCCATGGCGCGCGCGGTCGCCTTCGCGCCCTCGGGCGTGTTCGCCGCCGCCAGGCGAGCCTGCTCCTCAGCCGCTCGTCGTGCGGCTTCCTCGGCGGCGATGCGCTCGGCCTCCGCCTTCGCGCGCGCTGCCTCCGCAGCCACGCGTGCGGCCTCCGCTTCCTTCCCGGCGGTCAGCGCGTTCTGCAGGTCGGAGGTCTTCGACTGGACGATGGTGGTGCCCAGCACCACATCGGCCGTGAGGTCGGCGACCTCTTCAGACGACAGCTGATCGGTCTTCACGAGCTTCTTCACGTCGGCCGTCAGCTCGCTGAGGTCGATCTCGGTCTGCTCGGTCGGCAGCGAGAACTCGACCTGGGCGACCACGTTGTTCAGCGACGCGGCGTTCACCAGGGCGATCTTGCCGTGGTCCGCGGCGTCGGCCGCCTGCTCGAGGGCGTGCTCGGAGGGGGTGGCGCCGATCGCGGCGGGGGCGAAGACCGCGCCGGCCGCGGCCGTGGCGGTCAGCACCGCGGCGATGGCGACGGCGATGAACGGACGCCGCATGCGGGAGGGGGCGGATGCCAGGTGTGCGACGCGCTCGGACGCACGGGTGTTCTGGATATCGATCATGGGGTGAGGTTCGACCTTCGGGTTGTCGACGGCCCGGACCCCTCGGGGCGCGCTCATCGGGAGCGCCGTATCCCGGGCACGAGAGACAAGCCTGTCCCCTGCACCTGGACGCCACCCTGCTCTCATCTGGACAGAACGTGCGCGCTTCCCGAGAATGACGCGCCACAGCACTCGGGGAAGTATGTTATGCGTTCGTTACTTTCCATACGCGCGGGCTGACCCGATGCCCGGCGTCGACGCCCGCTTTCAACGCTGAGGCCCCCTTGCAGCGACGCCGCCCGGAGGGGCGCGGATGCTGCGAGGGGGCCTCGACGAACAGCAGGCGGGTCAGGCGTTGGCGTCCTGACGCTTCAGGCGCGACGCCTCGCGACCGCGGGTGGTCTGGTCGAGGATCACCTTGCGGATGCGCACGGCATCCGGCGTCACCTCGACGCACTCGTCTTCGCGGGCGAACTCGAGCGACTCCTCGAGCGACAGGATGCGCGGCGGGGTCATCGACTCGAACGTGTCGGCCGTGGAGGAGCGCATGTTGGTGAGCTTCTTCTCCTTGGTGATGTTCACGTCCATGTCGTCGGCGCGCGAGTTCTCGCCGATGACCATGCCCTCGTAGACCTCTTCGGTGGGCTTGACGAAGAACGACATGCGCTCCTGCAGGGCGATCATCGCGAACGGGGTCACGACGCCGGAGCGGTCGGCGACGATCGAGCCGTTCTGACGCGCGACGATCGAGCCCGCCCATTCGTCGTAGCCGTGCGAGATCGCGTTGGCGATGCCGGTGCCGCGGGTGATCGAGAGGAACTCGGTGCGGAATCCGATCAGACCGCGGGAGGGCACGATGAACTCCATGCGGATCCAGCCGGTGCCGTGGTTGACCATGTTGTCCATGCGGCCGCGACGGTTCGCCATCAGCTGCGTCACCGCACCGAGGTGCTCCTCGGGCACGTCGATGGTGAGGTGCTCGTAGGGCTCGTGCACCTTGCCGTCGATCTTGCGGGTGACGACCTGCGGCTTGCCGACGGTGAGCTCGAAGCCCTCGCGGCGCATGTTCTCGACGAGGATGGCGAGCTGCAGCTCACCGCGGCCCTGCACCTCCCACGCATCCGGACGCCCGATGTCGTTCACGCGCAGCGACACGTTTCCGATCAGCTCGCGGTCGAGACGGTCCTTCACCATGCGAGCCGTCAGCTTGTGACCCTTGACCTTGCCGACCAGCGGCGAGGTGTTCGTGCCGATCGTCATCGAGATCGACGGCTCGTCGACCGAGATCTGCGGCAGCGGGCGCACGTCCTCCGGGTCGGCGATGGTCTCGCCGATCATGATGTCCGAGAAGCCCGCGATGACGGCGATGTCGCCGGGCCCGGCCGACTCGGCCGGGTAGCGCTCGAGCGCCTTGGTCATGAGCAGCTCGGTGATGCGCGCGTTCTGAGTGGTGCCGTCCTGACGCACCCAGGCGACGGTCTGACCCTTCTTCAGGGTGCCGTTGAAGATGCGCAGCAGGGCCAGGCGGCCGAGGAAGGCCGACGAGTCGAGGTTGGTGACCCACGCTTGCAGCGGAGCCTCGTCGTCGTACGACGGGGCCGGCACGTGCTCGAGGATCGCCTCGAACAGCGGCTCGAGATCGTCGTTGTCGGGCAGTTCGCCGTTCGCGGGACGGTTGCGGGAAGCGGCTCCCGCGCGACCGGAGGCGTAGACGACCGGAACGTCGAGCAGCGCGTCGACGTCGAGGTCGGGCACGTCGTCCTGCAGGTCGCTGGCCAGGCCCAGCAGCAGGTCGTGCGCCTCTTCCTCGACCTCGGCGATGCGGGCGTCGCCGCGGTCGGTCTTGTTGACCAGCAGGATGACGGGCAGCTTGGCCTCGAGCGCCTTGCGCAGCACGAAGCGAGTCTGCGGCAGCGGACCCTCGGAGGAGTCGACCAGCAGCACGACGCCGTCGACCATCGACAGCGCGCGCTCGACCTCGCCGCCGAAGTCGGCGTGACCGGGGGTGTCGACGACGTTGATCGTCACCGGCCCCTCGCTGTGCTTGCCGTTGTAGGTGATCGCCGTGTTCTTGGCGAGGATCGTGATGCCCTTCTCACGCTCGAGGTCGTTCGAGTCCATCGCGCGCTCTTCGACGTGCGCGTGCTCGCCGAACGAGCCGGTCTGACGGAGCATGGCATCGACGAGCGTGGTCTTGCCGTGGTCGACGTGTGCGACGATCGCGACGTTTCGGAGGTCAGAGCGGAGGGCGTGCGCCATTCAAGAAGTCCAATGCGGATTTGGTGTGAGATGGGGTGCCGCGTGCGCCGGATGAACGAGAGCGACGTTCCAGAATAGCGCACGCTCTCTGAACAGTGCCTGACGCGTTCGAATCGCTGAAACGGCGCCGATCGGGCGTGGATGCGGCCGATTGAGCTATCCGAACGGTCGCATCTACGATCAAGAGGGTGACGGCGACCAGGACGCGGCTGTGGTGGGAGATCGGCATCGTCCTCGCTCTGGGGCTCGGCCAGTCGGCGGTGTACGCGGTCGTACAGCTCGCCTACCGGCTCACCGACTCCACTCCCCTGGCCGATCAGACCGCGACGCTGAACCCCTCGCGCAGCGACCGTGAGGTCTTCGACCTCATCTATCAGCTGCTCTCGATCGGCTTCGGCGTCATGCCCGTGCTGCTGGTCTGCTTCCTGCTCTGGCGGTCACGCAGGCCGCATCTCGGGATGCTCGGACTCGACGGCACGAGACCCGCGCGCGACATCTGCTGGGGCCTCGGGCTCCTGGCCGTCATCGGCATCCCGGGGATGGCGCTCTACTTCGTCGGCCGCGCGCTCGGCTGGTTCGTGGCCGTCGACCCGGCAGGCCTCGACGCCCACTGGTGGACGGTGCCGGTCCTGCTGCTGTCGGCGGCTCGGGCATCGATCCAAGAGGAGTTCGTCGTGCTCGGCTACCTGTTCGCCAGACTCAGGCAGCTCGGCTGGGGCATGTGGCCGATCATCGTCGCGACCAGTGCGCTGCGGGCCACCTATCACCTCTACCAGGGTCCCGGTGCGTTCGTCGGCAACCTCGCGATGGGGCTGCTGTTCGGCTGGCTGTTCGCTCGGACCGGGCGTCTGATGCCGTTCCTCGTGGCGCACTTCGCGATCGACGCGACCGTCTTCGTCGGGTACCCGTGGGCGGCCGATACGTGGCCGGCGCTGTTCGGTCTCTCCGGCTGAAGGTCGCGCGCCTCAGGCGCGCGTGACCAGCACGGCCGTCACGGCCCAGGCGATGAGGACGAGCAGGGCGATGATCGCCGGGAAGTCCCACCCTCGTCGCACGGGCGGGACCGGCGTGACGTTCACCGCGCTCGCCTTCGCCTTGCGCAGCGCCGCCACGGCATCGTCAGCGCGTCCGTTGGCGTCTTCCTTGGTGCGTCCAGGGCCGAGACGCTGCGGCCGGCGCCTGGCGGGACCGCCGAAGCAGGTCACCAGCGAGCCGTCGTCGAGAGTGATCTCGATCTGCCAGCGCATCCGGATCTGCTGCACCCGCGCCCAGGGCACGAAGACGGTGCGCAGCAGGTTCTGCACGAGAACACCATCCCGAGTGGCACGCACCCGGGACGCCACGCCGAGAACGTACACCGCCCACAGCACGAGCAGCGGCCACGGAGCCAGCAGCGCCGCCGTGACGGCATCCGCTCGCACCGCGGCGTCGATCAGCAGCACCGCCGAGACGATCGAGCAGATCACCAGCAGCGCCACCCCGCCCCGGCTGCGGAGCGAGGCGGCGCCGGCTGGTGCCATGGGAGGCTCGGCTGTCACAGGCCGGCGCCGCCCAGCGGCAGGGATGCGCCCGGGATCGCGTCGAGCAGGCGACGGGTGTACTCCTCCTGCGGGTCGGAGAAGATCGAGTCGACCGTGCCCTGCTCGACGATCCTGCCCTTCTCCATCACGCACACGAGGTCTGCTGCCACCCGCACGACGGCGAGGTCGTGCGTGATGAACAGGTACGTCAGACCGAGCTCGTCCTGCAGGTCGGAGAGCAGATGCAGGATCTGGTCCTGCACCAGCACGTCGAGCGCCGACACCGCCTCGTCGAGCACGACGATGTCCGGCTTGAGCGCGAGGGCCCTGGCGATGGCCACGCGCTGACGCTGACCGCCGGACAGCTCGTTCGGATACCGCTCGGCGAGCTCGCGCGGCAGCGAGACCTGGTCGAGCAGCTCGAGCGATCGCCTGTGCTGCTCGTCGCGCGTGCCGATGCCGTGCACCTGCAACGGCTCGCTGATGAGGTTGCCGATGCTGCGCAGCGGGTCGAGCGAACCGTACGGGTCCTGGAAGACCGGCTGCATGCGCCGCCGCAGCGCGAAGACCTCGGCACGCGACATGGCGCTCGTCGCCTCGCCGTCGATGAGGATCTCACCGTCGGTCGGCTTCTCGAGCTGCAGCAGCATCTTCGCGACCGTCGACTTCCCGGACCCCGATTCGCCCACCAGAGCGAGCGTCTTGCCCCGAGGAATCGAGAACGACACGCCGTCGACCGCCAGGAACTTCTCGCTGCGCAGGCCACCGCTGCGGATCGAGTACTCCTTGACGAGGTCGCGCACCTCCACCACGGCAGGCGCGGCATCGACCGCATCCGCCTCCCGGGTGGTCACGGCGCCGATCCGCTTGGATGCGAGGCTGGGCGCGGCGGCCACCAGGCGCTGGGTGTACGGGTGCTGCGGTCGGGAGAGGATCTCGGTACTGGGTCCGGCCTCGACGATCTCGCCCTGGTTCATCACGATGATGCGGTCGGCGCGGTCACCGGCGAGACCCAGATCGTGCGTGATCAGCAGCACCGAGGTGCCGCGTTCGCTGGTCAGGCTCGCCAGGTGATCGAGGATCACCCGCTGCACGGTCACATCCAGTGCACTGGTCGGCTCGTCGGCGATCAGCAGCTGGGGATCGGCGGCGAGGCCGATGCCGATCAGCGCACGCTGTCTCATGCCACCCGAGAACTGGTGCGGGAACTGGTGCATGCGGCGGGCGGCGTCGGCGAGACCCGCCTGCTGCAGCACCTCGACGGCGCGGTCATGCACCTCCTGACGGCCCTGGGCCAGTCCGTTCGCGCGCACCGCCTCCTTCACCTGGAAGCCGATCGACCACACGGGGTTGAGATTCGACATCGGATCCTGAGGGACGTAGCCGATCTCGCGGCCGCGGATGTTCTCGAGCTCGGCCCGCTTCGCGGTCGTGAGCTCGCGTCCGTCGAGCGTGATGCTGCCGCCCGTGACGTGTCCGGTGCCGGGAAGCAGCCCGATGATGGCGGCCGCGGTGGTGGACTTGCCCGAGCCCGACTCCCCCACGATCGCCAGCGTCTCGCCCGCCATCATGTCGAAGCTCACGCCATGCAGCACTTCGCGGATCTTCTTGCCGCTGCGGAATGCGACGCGCAGGTCGCGCACGCTGAGCAGAGGTTCGCTCATCGCTGGGCCCTCGCCTTCGGGTCGACGGCGTCGCGCAGCAGCTCACCGAGCGTGACGAACGCCAGCACGGTGATGGTCAGGGCCAGCGACGGCCAGAACAGCGCCATCGGCGCGGTGCGGATGGTGGTCTGAGCCTGGCTGATGTCCAGGCCCCACGACATGGTGCCGCTGAGGCCTACGCCGAGGAACGACAGCGTCGCCTCGGCGACGATGGCACCCGCCAGTGCAAGCGTGGCGACCACGATGACCGGGGCCATCGCGTTGGGCAGCACGTGCACGAGAAGCGTCTTGAACTTCGACATGCCGATGGACTCGGCCCCCATGACGAAGTCGGCCTGTTTGACCCGGAGCACTTCAGCGCGCATGATGCGCGCCGTCGATGCCCAGGCGAAGCCGCCGATCGCGAAGGCGAGCACGATCTCGTTGCGCTGCGGCAGCACCGACATCACGACGATCGCCGCGATGATGTACGGGATCGTGAAGAAGATGTCGCCCACCCGGGAGAGCACCGAGTCGAGCCAGCCGCCGTAGAAGCCGGCAAGAGCCCCCATGACGATTCCGACGATGGTACTGATCACCGTGGCCAGAGCACCCACGATGAGCGAGGTGCGGGTCCCCCAGATCACGCGCGAGTACACGTCGCAGCCCTGACGGGTGAATCCGAACGGATGCCCTGACTCGGGCCCGGCGTTGCTCTTCGACAGCACGCAGCCGTTGGCCGGAGGCACGTTGGTGAACAGGCTCGGCGCGAGCGCGACGATGATCACCAGCAGCACGAAGGCGGCCGAGATCCAGAACAGCGGGCGGCGGCGCAGGTCGCGCCATGCGTCCAGCCACAGGTTGCTGGGCTTGGCGTCGATGCGCACGACGTCGACGGGCACCGATGTGGTGTCCGCGGGCGCGACGTAGTGGCCGCGGTCGAGGTCAGGTCGTGACATAGCGGATCCTCGGGTCGAGCAGGCCGTAGAGAAGATCCACGACGAGGTTGATGAGCACGTACACGACGACGAACACCGTCACGAACGACACGACTGTCGGATTCTCGCCGCGGATGATCGCCTGGTAGAGGGTGTTGCCGACGCCGGGCACGTTGAAGATGCCCTCGGTCACGGTCGCGCCGACCATGAGGATGCCGAAGACGGTGCCGAGGTCGGTGACCATCGGGATGAGCGAGTTGCGCAGCACGTGCACGGGGATGACCCGACGGCGCGAGAGGCCCTTGCTGTACGCCGTGCGCACCCAGTCCTGCCCGAGGGTCTCGATGGTCGACGCGCGGGTCAGCCGCATGCTGGTGGCGTAGACGCTGAAGCCGAGCACGATCGCCGGCAGCCAGAGATCACCCCAGTCGTTGCGCGCACCCACCGTGGGCCTGAACCAGCCGAGCTGCACCGCGAGGAAGTACTGCGCCAGGAAAGACAGCACGAAGATCGGCACGGCGATGAAGATCAGCGCCAGCACGAGCATGGAGTTGTCGAACAGGCCGCCTTTGTCGAGCGCGGAGAACAGGCCGATGATGATCGCGAGCACGAACGCGATGGCGACCGCCAGGACCGCAAGGCGCAGGGTGACCGGGAACGTGCGCGCCAGGATGTCGGAGACGGCCTGGCCCGAGAAGCTCGTGCCGAAGTCGAGCCGGAAGATGCCGGCGATGTAGTACCCGTACTGGACGAGGAACGGCTCGTCCAGGTGGTACTCGGCGCGGAGCCGCTCGAGCACGGCGGGGTTCGGCTGCTTGTCGCCGAACAGTCCGGCAATGGGGTCGCCGGGCATGGCGAAGACCATGAAGTAGATCAGCAGGGTCGCACCGAAGAACACGGGGATCGCCTGCAGGATTCGTCTGAGGATGTAAAAGGCCACCCTCGACCTCCCTTCGGGTACGGGGCGCGGATCGCGCGCCTCGAGGGCAAAGATAACGAGGCGGTGGTGCGAGCACCACCGCCTCGTTGCGAAGGGTTACTCCGCCTTCTTCTTCTCGATGTCGGAGAAGAGCGGAACGGAGTTCCAGCCGAACTTCACGTTGTCGACGTTCTCGCCGTAGCCGCCGACGACGTTCGAGTACCACAGGGGCATCGCGGGCAGATCCTCGAGGAGGATCTCCTGCGCCTGCTGGTACAGCTTGTTCGCCGCCTCGGGGTCGGTCTCGGAGACACCCT
This sequence comes from Microbacterium sp. nov. GSS16, assembly GCF_028198145.1. Taxonomy (NCBI): domain Bacteria; kingdom Bacillati; phylum Actinomycetota; class Actinomycetes; order Micrococcales; family Microbacteriaceae; genus Microbacterium; species Microbacterium sp. nov. GSS16. Next base: position 2,801,252 of record NZ_CP116338.1, read on the forward strand.
CCGACAGCAGCTTGTCGAACTCGGGGTTCGAGTAGTCACCGTCGTTGGAGCCGGCGTTGGTCGCGTACAGCGGTCCGAGGAAGTTGTACAGACCCGGGTAGTCGGCCTGCCATCCGGTGCGGAACGCGGTCTCGATCGTGCGGTCGGTGACCTTGGAGCGCAGCTCCTTGAAGGTCGGGTACGGGGCGCCGGAGGCGTCGATGCCGAGCGTGTTCTTGATGGAGTTCACGGTCGCGTCGACCCAGGCCTGGTGGCCGCCGTCAGCGTTGTACGCGATCTGGAACGAGCCGCTCCACGGGCTGATCTTGTCGGCCTCGGCCCACAGCTCCTTGGCCTTCTCCTCGTTGAACTCGAGCACCTCGGCGCCCTTGAGCGTGTCGGTCCAGCCGTCGATGACCGGCGACGTGAAGTCGCTGGCGGGGGTGCGGGTGCCCTGGAAGATCACGTCGGTGATCTCCTTGCGGTTGATCGCCATCGACAGCGCCTGACGACGCAGCTTGCCCTCTTCGCCGCCGAAGTGCGCGAGGCGCTCGGGGATCGTGAAGGACTGGAAGATGGCCGCCGGCTGGTTGACCGCGCGGTCGCCGAGGTCGGACTCGTAGTTGCCGAAGGCCGAGTCCGGGATGGCGTCGAGGACGTCGAGCTCGTTGGCGAGCAGGTCGTTGTACGCGGCGTCCTGCGTGGCGTAGAAGACGATCTCGAGACCGCCGTTGGCAGCCTTCTTCGGGCCGTCGTAGTCGGGATTGGCGACGAGGTTGATGCCCACGTCGTGCTTCCAGGCGCCCTCACCGTCGAGCATGTAGGAGCCGTTGCCGATGGGGTTCTCGCCGAAGGCCTCCATGTCCTCGAACGCGACGTCCGGGAGCGGATAGTAGGCCGAGTAGCCGAGACGCTGCGCGAAGTCGGCTGCGGGCTTGTTGAGCTTGATCGTGAAGGTGTGGTCGTCGACCTGCTTCAGACCGGTCAGCTCGGAGTCCTCGTCGTAGCTGAAGCCCTCGATGTCCTCGAAGAAGTAGCTGGAGAGCTGCTCGTTCGATGCGAGCGCGCCGTAGTTCCACGCCTTGATGAAGTTATCGGCGGTGACCTCTTCACCGTCGGTGAACTTCAGGCCCTTGCGGAGCTTCACCGTGATGTTCTGCGGGTCGTCGACGCTGATGTCCTCGGCGACCTCGTTGAACACGGCGCCGTCGGCCTCGTAGCCGATGAGTCCGGCGAAGATGGCGTCGAGGATCTTGCCGCCGCCGGTCTCGTTGGTGTTGGTCGGGATCAGCGGGTTCTGGGGTTCAGAGCCGTTGACCTTGATGATCGCAGACGCATCGGCGTTCGACGAGCCCTTGTCTGCGTCGGGCGAATCGCCGCTGCTTGCGCATCCGGAGAGTGCCAGGGCACTCGCCGCGAGCAGCGCAATGCCCGCGAGGGTGATCTTGTTGTGCTTCACAGTGTCCTCCTGTGGACCGGGACATGCACGCGCTCGACGTCGAACGCGCTCACATCCGATCCTAAGACCCGACGCGGATGTCACCAGCACGCCCGCAGAAGTGTTATGCACCCTTAACCGAATCACCCCCGCCGCGGTTGCGACGGGGGTGATTCACCGCTATCAGGCGAACGCCTCGATGGGCGGGCAGGCGCACACGAGGTTGCGGTCGCCGTACGCCTGGTCGATGCGCCGCACCGGCGGCCAGTACTTCGCGGCGACCAGGGCGCGCACCGGGTACGCGGCCACCTCGCGCGAGTAGGCGTGCTGCCACTCCCCGGCGATGAGGGATGCCGCGGTGTGCGGCGCATTCACCAGCGGGTTGTCGTCGGCGGGCCAGGTGCCGGCGGCCACGGCATCCGCCTCCGCCTTGATCTGGATCATCGCCTCGATGAAGCGATCGACCTCGGCGAGGTCCTCGGACTCGGTCGGCTCCACCATCAGTGTGCCTGCGACGGGGAACGACATCGTGGGCGCGTGGAAGCCGTAGTCGATCAGGCGCTTCGCGACGTCGTCGACCGAGATGCCGGTCGCCTCCTTCAGCGGGCGCAGGTCGAGGATGCACTCGTGCGCGACCCGGTCGTTCTTCCCCGTGTACAGCACCGGGTAGTGATCGCGCAGACGCTGGGCGATGTAGTTGGCCGAGAGCACGGCAGCCGCCGTGGCGCTGCGCAGCCCCTCGGCGCCCATCATCCGCACGTACGCCCACGAGATCGGCAGCACGCCGGCCGACCCGTAGGGAGCGCCCGAGACAGGGCCGCCGTCGAACACGAAGCCTCCGGCGTGCTCGCTCTTCTGCGCCTGCGGGTGGCCCGGCAGGTAGGGCGCGAGGTGGGCCTTGGCCGCCACCGGGCCGATGCCAGGACCGCCGCCGCCGTGCGGGATGGCGAAGGTCTTGTGCAGGTTGAGGTGCGACACGTCGCCGCCCAGGTCGCCGAAGCGCGCGTAGCCGAGCAGCGCGTTGAGGTTCGCTCCGTCGACGTACACCTGGCCGCCCGCCTCGTGCACCGCGGAGGTGATGTCGACCACCTGCTGCTCGTACACGCCGTGCGTCGACGGATAGGTGATCATCAGCGCCGACAGCGCCTCGGCGTGCTGAGCGATCTTCGCGCGCAGGTCGTCGAGGTCGACGTTGCCGAGCTCGTCGGTGGCCACGACGACGACCTTCATGCCGGCGAGCACCGCCGACGCCGCGTTCGTGCCGTGGGCCGAGCTCGGGATGAGGCAGACGTCGCGGTGCGCGTCTCCGTTCGCGAGGTGGTAGCCGCGGATCGCCAGGAGCCCTGCCAGCTCGCCCTGCGAGCCGGCGTTCGGCTGCAGCGAGACGGCGTCATATCCGGTGACCTCGGCGAGCCACGCCTCGAGCTGGTCGATCATCGCCAGAGAGCCCTCGACATCCTCCGCCGGGGCGAACGGGTGCAGCTGAGCGAACTCCGGCCAGGTGATCGCGGCCATCTCGGTGGCCGCGTTGAGCTTCATCGTGCACGAGCCCAGCGGGATCATGCCGCGATCGAGCGCGTAGTCGCGGTCGGCGAGCTGCTTGAGGTAGCGCATCATCGCCGTCTCGGAACGGTGCGCGTGGAAGACGGGGTGAGTCAGGTACTCGTCGTCACGGCGCAGCGCCTCGGGCAGCGCGTCGTCGCCGACCATGAACCCGAAGACCCGCTCCTGCTTGCCGCCGAACAGCACCGCCACACGGTGCAGGTCGGTGAACGTGGTGGTCTCGTCGACCGAGATGCCGACGGTGTCGGCATCCGTCAGCCGGAGCAGGATGCCCTGGGCGTGCGCCTTGGAGACCACGGCCTCCGCCGCGCCAGGGACGCGCACGGTGATCGTGTCGAAGAACGCACCGTGCACGACCTCGGCACCGGCCTCGACGAGCCAGTCGCGCAGCACTGTCGCCTTGGCGGCGACCTCGGCGGCGATCGCACGCAGACCGTCGGGGCCGTGGTAGACGGCGTACATCGAGGCCATCACGGCCAGCAGGACCTGCGCGGTGCAGATGTTGGACGTGGCCTTCTCGCGGCGGATGTGCTGCTCGCGGGTCTGCAGCGAGAGGCGGTATGCCGGGTAGCCGGCCGCGTCGACCGAGACGCCGACCAGGCGGCCGGGCAGCTGGCGCTCGAGACCGGCGCGCACGGCCATATAGCCTGCGTGCGGGCCGCCGAAGCCCATCGGCACGCCGAAGCGCTGGGTCGTGCCCACGCCCACGTCGGCACCGAGCGAGCCCGGCGAGCGCAGCAGCGTGAGGGCGAGCAGGTCGGCCGCGGCGACCGCGATGCCGTTCGCCAGGTGCGCGGCGTCGATCACGGCGCTCGGATCCCACACGCGTCCTGAGGCGCCGGGGTACTGCACGAGCACACCGAACAGCTCGTCGGGAAGCTGTTCGCCACCGGCGAGATCGCGCTCGACGAGCTCGATTCCCACCGCATCCGCGCGCGTGCGCAGCAGCGCCTTGGTCTGCGGAAGCGCGTCGGCGTCGACGACGAAGACGTTCGACTTCGACTTGGACGCCCGCCGTGCCAGCAGCATGCCCTCGGCGACGGCGGTCGACTCGTCGAGCATCGACGCGTTCGCGGTCGACAGGCCGGTGAGGTCGGCGACCATCGTCTGGAAGTTGATCAGCGCCTCGAGGCGCCCCTGCGAGATCTCCGGCTGGTAGGGCGTGTAGGCCGTGTACCAGGACGGGTTCTCGAGCACGTTGCGCTGGATCACCGACGGGGTGAGCGTGCCGTAGTAGCCCAGGCCGATCATCGGGCGGTTCACCGTGTTGCGGCCGGCGAGCGCGCGCAGCTCGGCGAGAGCCTCCGCCTCGCTGGCCGCGGCGGGGATGATCGAATCGTCGGAAGGGCCGGTGAAGATGGATGCCGGCACCGCCTGGCGCATGAGGGCCTCGATCGGCTCCTCATCGGTCGGGTCGAGTACGGGCGCCTGCGGGAGGCCGAGGGCGCGGAGCATGTGCGCGCTCGCCTCGGAGGTCACACCGATGTGGCGATCAGCGAACGAGACCACTCTCACGCCTCCGTGTGCGCCACGTAGGCGTCGCGGTCGAGCAGTCCGTCGAGCGCGCCGTCGGCCACCTCGACCTTGATCAGCCACGCGTCGCCGAAGGGCGCCGAGTTCAGCAGCGCGGGGTCGTCGACGACCGCGTCGTTGATCTCGACGACCGTGCCGGTGACGGGCGCGTACAGCTCGGAGACCGACTTGGTCGACTCCGCCTCGCCGAACGCATCGCCGCGGGTCAGCTCAGCGCCGACCTCGGGCAGCTCGACGAACACGATGTCGCCGAGCGCGTCAGCGGCGAAATCGGTGATCCCGATCGTCGCCGTGGCGCCGTCGAGGGCGACCCACTCGTGCTCTTCGCTGTACTTGAGGGTGGTGAGATCGGTCATTTCTTCCTCCGGTAGAAAGGCAGGGCGGTGCGGGTGGCGGGGATCTTCGTCCCCCTGACGTCGAGGAACAGGTCGGCTGCGTCTTCGGCGTGGATGGGATCGATGTAGGCCATCGCGATCGGGTGGCCGAGCGTGGGGCTGAGGGCGCCGCTGGTGACCTCGCCGACGACGGTGCCGTCTTCGAGCACGACGGGGTACCCCGCGCGCCCGGCACGACGCCCCTCGGCGGTCAGGCCGACGAGCACGCGCGCACCAGCGGGCGGCTCGACCGCGTCCTTGCCGACGAAGCGCTCCTTGTCGGCGACGACGACGCGTCCGAGGCCCGCCTGCGCGGGTCTGATCTCGCGGGAGAGCTCGTGGCCGTAGAGCGGCATGCCCGCCTCCAGGCGCAGGGTGTCGCGTGCGGCGAGACCGGCGGGCACGAGACCGTGCGATTCGCCCGCCGCGAGCACGGCATCCCAGAGCTCTGCGGCGTCTGCGGCCGAGACGAGCAGCTCGAAGCCGTCCTCCCCGGTGTACCCGGTGCGCGCCAGCAGAAGCGGTTTGCCGGCGAAGGTCGCGCTCGCCCACGAGTAGTACTTCTGCTCCGCCCACGGGACGCTGAGCTCGTCGATGCCGGCGACCTCGGTGAGGATCCGCTCGGACGCCGGCCCCTGCACGGCGATCAGCGCGAACTCGTCGGAGACGTCCTCGACCGTGACGGCGTGCCCTCCGGCGACGAACGCGAACGAGCCGTCCTCGCCGACGGCATCAGCGGTCGCGGCGAATTCGGCGGGACGGATCCGCGCCTCCAGCGCCTCGCGCACGGCATCCCTGTTGCCGGCGTTCGAGATGATGAGGAAGCGCTGATCGCCCATCCGGTAGACGATGACGTCATCGATGATGCCGCCGTCCTCCGCCAGCAGCAGCGAGTACTTCGCCTTGCCGACGGCCATGGCCGAGAGGCGGCCGGCCAGGCAGTAGTCGAGGTAGGCGGCGGCAGCGGGACCGTCGACGAGGAACTCGGCCATGTGCGAGATGTCGAAGACGCCGACGGCCTCGCGCACCGCGCGATGCTCGGCGAGGTCGGAGGTGTAGCGGACGGGCATCTGCCAGCCGCCGAAGTCTGTGAAGGATGCGCCGAGCGCCTCATGGCGTTCGCGCAGCGGGGTATAGCGGGGTTCGGTCATGGAGTTCTCCCGGTCAGGATCGGGCAGGACGACGTCGTCGGCATCCTCGGAACTCCCCCTCTGTCATCGGGCCTGAGAGCTTCGCCTTCGCCACCGGCTCGAAGAGCTGATGGACGAGGGCTTTCACCGTCGGCGGATGCGTGAGCATCTCTTTTCAGAGCGGCCGGACCTGGGCGGTAGGGGTACCTGAGAGATTGGCGGGGAGGCTTGCTCCTTCGGTGCCCGATCGCGTTCACCGGGCTCTCCCGCACGGGTCATGCGGCCTGTGTTCGATTAGGTCTCTCAGCATACCGTCTAGGCTCGTCGATGTGAGTGGCACGACCGGCGACACAGACGCGATCGGCGTCGCCGTGTCGACCGTCATCTTCTCGCTGCGCACCTGGGACGAAGGCGACCGGCTCATGCTGCCGCTCGTGCGGCGCACGCGCGAGCCGCATCTCGGGTCGTGGGCGCTGCCCGGCGGGTGGCTGGATCCGAGGGAGGATCTGGATGCCGCGGCATCCCGCACCCTCGCCGAGACGACCGCCCTGCAGCCGAGCTATCTCGAGCAGCTGTACACGTTCGGCGACGTCGGCCGCTCCCCCTCGCGCACCATCTCGATCGTCTACTGGGCACTGCTGCGCTCCGACCTCGTCGACGCGCAGCGCGCCCGGGCGGGGGCGCCGGAGAACGTCGAGTGGTTCGACGTCGACGCTCTGCCGGCGCTCGCCTTCGACCACAACCGCATCGCGGAGTACGCGCTGTGGCGTCTGCGCAACAAGGTCGCCTACAGTCGCATCGCCGCGGGCCTGCTTCCCGACGAGTTCACCCTCACCGAGCTGCGCGAGGTCTACGAGGCCGTGCTCGGACAGCGCCTGGACCCGTCGAACTTCCGCCGTCTGCTCGAGGGGTCGGACGAGCTCGTGCCGACCGAATCCTTCCGCACCGGCAAGCACCGCCCCGCCCGCCTGTACCGCTACGTCGCGCACGCCTGAGCAGGGCCTCGTCGACGACGCGTCGTCATCTGATTGCACTTGTGGTCAGATCGACCTAATCTGTTCGCAGACAGTAAATGTCATAGCGACCAGAAGGCGGTCCCGCATGTCCCCCCTCCCCGCGCTCGACCCGTCCGTCGACCACGCACTGCAGGCGATCGTCTCAGGCGCCTCGCTCGATCCGACCTGCAGCACGGATCTCGCCGCCGGCCCCTGGGACTTCGACTCCCGCCCCGGGTACGGTCCGGGTTCGTCGATGGGAGACGTCATCCCGGTCGGAGCCCCGCGTCAGGGTGAGCTGCCAGCCGCCTACCGCGAAGCCGGCGAAAAGGAGCTCGACGGCCGCATCCGCGCGGCGAAGCACGCCCTCGGCGATCGCGTCGTGGTGCTCGGCCACTTCTACCAGCGCGAGGAGGTCGTGCGGCACGCCGACTACGTGGGCGACTCGTTCCAGCTCGCGAACGCCGCGCTCGAGCATCCGGATGCCGAGGCGATCGTCTTCTGCGGGGTGCACTTCATGGCCGAGACCGCCGACCTGCTCTCCGGCCCCGACCAGGCGGTGATCCTGCCCAATCTCGCAGCCGGCTGCTCGATGGCCGACATGGCCGACATCGATCAGGTCGAGGACTGCTGGGAGCAGCTCGCCGACGTGCTGGGCCCGCTCGATCAGCCGGATGCCGAGGGACTGCTGCCCGTGATCCCGGTGACGTACATGAACTCCTCCGCTGCCATCAAGGGATTCGTCGGCAGGCACGGCGGCATCGTGTGCACCTCGTCGAACGCCGCGACGGTGCTGGAGTGGGCGTTCGCCCGCGGGCGGCGCGTGCTCTTCTTCCCCGATCAGCATCTCGGGCGCAACACCGCGAAGGCGATGGGGGTGCCGTTGGAGCGGATGCCGATGTGGAACCCCCGCCGGCCTCTGGGCGGATCCAGCGCCGACGAGCTGCGCGACGGTCGAGTCATGCTCTGGCACGGCTTCTGCTCGGTGCACCGCCGGTTCACCGTCGACCAGATCGATCGGGCGCGCGCCGAGCATCCCGACGTTCGCGTCATCGTGCATCCGGAATGCCCGGTCGAGGTCGTCGACGCCGCAGATGAGGCGGGATCGACCGACTACATCCGCAAGGCGATCGCCGGTGCGAGCGAGCCGACGACCTTCGCGATCGGCACCGAGATCAACCTCGTGCGGCGCCTTGCGGCCCAGCATCCGCAGCACGAGATCTTCTGTCTCGACCCGGTCGTCTGCCCTTGCTCGACGATGTACCGCATCCACCCCGGCTACCTCGCCTGGGTGCTGGAGGAGCTCGTGGCCGGACGGGTGCAGAACCGCATCCGCGTGGCCGACGACGTCGCCGAGCCCGCCAGGGTTGCGCTCGAGCGGATGCTGGCGGCGCGACCGCGATGAACGTGATCGTGATCGGCGGCGGCATCGCGGGTCTCACCGCCGCCCTGCGGGCCGACGCGCTGGGTCACCGCGTGACCCTGCTGGTCAAGGGCGCGCTCGGTGACGGCTGCACCGCGCGAGCGCAGGGCGGGATCGCCGGGGCGTACGGACCCGGCGACTCCCCCGCGCTGCACGCGCTGGACACGCTGCAGGCCGGCGACGGCCACGGCGACGCCCTCGCGATCACCGCGCTGGTCGACGGCGCCGCAGCCGCGATCGACGAGCTGATCGCCGCCGGCGTGGCCTTCGACCGCTTCGCGGACGGACTGCTCGCGCGCGGCCTCGAAGCCGCGCACAGCCGGCCGAGGATCGCGCACGCCGGCGGTGACGCCACGGGCGCTGCGATCTCGGCGGCCCTGGTGCGCCGACTGCGGGCGTCCTCGGTCGAGGTGCGCGAGGGGGCCTTCGTCGCAGACCTGCTCATCGTCAGAGGCCGGGTGCGCGGCGTCCGGTCGCTCGACGGCGTCGAGACGCACGCCGACGGCGTGATCCTGGCGACTGGCGGCGCCGGCCAGCTGTACGCGCACACCACCAACCCTCCCGGCGTCACGGGCGACGGGATCGCCCTCGCGCTGCGAGCGGGCGCTGCGGTCGCCGATCTCGAGTTCGTGCAGTTCCATCCGACCGTTCTCGCCGGCGGCGCGCCGTTCCTCATCTCCGAGGCGGTCCGCGGGGCGGGCGCCGTGCTACGAGATGCCGGCGGGCACCGTTTCATGCTCGACGAGCACCCGGATGCGGAGCTCGCCCCACGAGACGTCGTGGCACGGGCAGTCGCCCGTCGCGCCGCAGCACAGGCGGGGCCGGTGATGCTGGATGCCACGGCGCTCGGCGCCGAGACCCTGGCCGAGCGATTCCCCACCATCGGCGCCGAACTGCGACGTCGCGGGATCGACTGGTCGCGACGACCCGTGCCGGTGACCCCCGCTGCGCACTACCTGATGGGCGGGGTCGCCACAGACATCGACGGCCGCACGACTCTGCCCGGCCTGTGGGCTGTCGGCGAGACCGCATGCACCGGCGTGCACGGCGCGAACCGACTGGCATCCAACTCCCTCCTGGAGGGCGCCGTCTTCGGCGCTCGCGCAGCCGAATCCCTGACCCGCCATCCGCTCCGGTATGAGTTCGTGCCACCTGAGACCCCCGAGGGCGACGCGAACTCATCCGGGCGGGAGCAGCGGGTGGTCGTGGGCAGCGGCGGACAGGACGCGGACATCGTCGAGCGGAGGACCCTGCAGCAGCTGATGTGGGAGCAGGTCGGACTGATGCGCACCGAGGAGGGCCTGCGCGATGCGGTCGCCCGCCTGCACGCGTGGTCGCCGCCATCGGCGACGTCGCCGACGGCCCAGGAGGACGCCGATCTGCTCACCGTGGCGCGAGCCGTGGCATCCGCCGCTCTCGCCCGCACCCGCTCGCTCGGCGCCCACTTCATCGTCTCCCCCGCCCTGATCGGAGCCGCATGATCACCCCGGCAACCCTGCGTCGTACCGTGTCGGCGGCTCTGGAGGAGGATGCCCCGTGGGGCGATCTCACCAGCACCGCGCTGCTGCCCGCCTCCGCCCGCGCGACGGCGGATCTCGTCGCCCGCGAGCCCGGCGTCTTCAGCGGCGGCGAGGTGTTCACGGCGGCCTTCACGCTCACCGACGCCGACGCGGTGGTCGACCTCCACGTCGCCGACGGCGACCGCTTCGCGACGGGTGATGTGCTCGCGTCGGTGAGCGGCGCCGCACGCGCCCTGCTGACGGCCGAGCGGGTCGCGCTGAACTTCACGCAGCGGATGAGCGGCATCGCTACGCTCACGGCTGCCTACGTCGACGCGGTCGACGGCACAGGTGTGCGCATCGCCGACACCCGCAAGACGACGCCTGGGCTGCGCGAGTTCGAACGCCATGCGGTCGTCTCGGGCGGCGGCAGCAATCACCGGCGCACGCTGTCGGACGCCGTGATGGCGAAGGACAACCACCTCGCCGTGCTGCGTCAGAGCGGGCGGGATCTCGCCACGGCGCTGCGTGAGGCGCTCGGCCGCCTGCCGCACACCACGCACGTCGTGGTGGAGGTCGACCGGCTCGATCAGATCCCGGCTGTGCTCAAGGGCGGCGCGCACACCGTGCTGCTCGACAATTTCAGCCTCGCCGATCTTCGGGCGGCCGTCGCCCTGATCGGCGGCCGGGCGACAGCGGAGGCGTCCGGCGGTGTGAACCTCGACACCGTGCGGCGCATCGCCGAGACCGGCGTGCAGGTGATCTCGGTCGGTGCACTCACCCATTCCGCGCGGGCGCTGGATCTCGGGCTCGATCTGCGGGTCGGCTGACATGCTCTACCTCGACCACGCCGCCACATCCCCGGTGCGACCCGAGGTGCTCGAGGCGATGCAGCCCTATCTCACCGGCGCGTACGGCAACCCGTCGAGCCACCACTCGGTGGGTGAGGCGGCCGCGCGGGCGCTTGAGTGGGCGCGCGGGCGGGTCGCCGCGGCGCTGGGCAGACGAGCGAGCGAGGTCATCTTCACCTCCGGAGGCACCGAGGCGAACAATCTCGCTGTGAAAGGCGTCGTGCTCGGCTCGGCTCACGAGCCGCCCGCGCGACGACGACTGATCACCACCCCGATCGAGCACGCGTCGATCCTGCAGTCGGCCGAGTATCTGCGGCGGCTGCACGACGTCGAGGTGACGCTGCTGCCCGTCGACGCGCACGGAGTCGTGGCGGTCGACGATCTGCGGGCGGCGCTGGACAGGGGCGACACAGCCCTGGTGAGCGTCGGCCATGCGAACAACGAGATCGGCACCATGCAGGACGCCGCCGCGCTGATCTCTGCAGCGGGCGAGCACGACGTGCCCGTGCACCTCGACGCGGTGCAGACAGCCGGGTGGGTGGACCTGCGCGACCTCGGCGCTGACTGCATCTCGATCGCAGGCCACAAGCTCGGCGCCCCGAAGGGCGTCGGCGCCGTCGCCGTGCGCGCGCGTGTGCCCCTCGAGCCGCTGCTGCACGGCGGAGGTCAGGAGCGAGGGCGGCGCAGCGGAACAGAGAACGTCGCCGGCGCGGTCGCGCTGGCGGTTGCCCTCGACCTCGCCGAGGCCGAGCGGGCGCGCAGCACCGCGGCCGTGGCCGCGCAGACCACGGAGTTCATCGCCGCGGTTCGCTCTGCCGTGCCGCAGGCCGCGCTGACCGGCTGCGCACGACACCGCCTGCCGAATCTCGCGAGCTTCACGTTCGCCGGCACGAGCGGCGAAGCCGTGCTTCTCGAGCTCGAGCGTCGCGGTGTGGTCTCATCCAGCGGGTCGGCCTGCGCCGCAGGCAGTGACGAACCCTCCCCCGTTCTTCTGGCGATCGGCATCCCGGCGACCGTCGCCCAGACCTCTGTGCGCTTCACCTTCCCCCGCGCGCCCCTGCCGGCAGGTTCCGCCCGGCGTCTCGCACAGCTGGTCGCCGCCGCTGTCGCCGCGGTCTCATCCTGATCAGTTAGGCGAATCCGCGGACGACAGGTGACGAACGAGCCGGCAGTCATCGGGGCATCTGCCGAACCGTAGACTCAGCCTGTGAATCCGCTCGCGACGATCATCGTGCCCGGCCGCGATATCGCCACCTTCGCCCCGGCCGCCATCGCGTCTCTGCAGCGGCAGACCGAGAGCCGCTGGCGCGCGCTGCTGATCGACGACGGCTCGCACGACGACACCCCGGCCGTGTTCGCCGACGCGGCGGCTCGCGATCGGCGCTTCGAGGGGCTCCGCCACGACGAGGCGCGTGGTCTGGGGGCGGCGCGCAACATCGGCCTCGATCGCGTCGATACGCCCTTCGTCGGCTTCCTCGACGCCGACGATGAGCTGACTCCGCACGCAGTCGCGACCTGGCTGGCGACGCTCGACGAGTCAGGCAGCGATTTCGTGGCGGCCGCCTACGTGCGCTCCCGGCTCGTCGACGGCGCCTATCGCGCGGGCCGCGTGCAGCCGTGGGTCGCGGCAGCCACCGCCCCGCGAAGGCTGGGAGTGACGCTCGCCGAGCACCCCGATGCCTCGGCCAACATCGTCGCGTGGTCGAAGCTCAGCCGCTCCTCCCTCTGGGAGCGACTGCGCTTCCCCGAGAACGTCGCGTACGAGGATCAGGTCATCGCGCAGCGCATGTACACCGAGGCGCGCGCCTTCGACGTCATCCCCGACGTCGCCGTGCTCTGGCGCGTGCGTGCCGACGGCACCTCGATCACACAGGGCAAGGCGCAGCTGCCCGTGCTCCACGACTACCTCGCGGCTCTTCTCGGCGGCATCGACGTGCTCGTCGCGGCGCATCAGCCCGACGCTGTCCGCGCTCGCATCGCACTCATCCGCGCAATGGACCTCCCCTCGCTGCACGCGATAGCCGCCGAGCATCCAGACCCGGCCTATGCCGCCGCTCTCGACGCCTTCGAGACGACGCTCCGAGCCCTGCCCGAGTACGGCGACGCGATACCCGACCCGACGATGATGGAGGCGCTGGCATGGTGAACCTCGACGACCTCTTCTCTCTGAACGGCCTCACCGCGGTCGTCACCGGCGGATCGTCCGGCATCGGCCGGGCGATCGCGACGGCTCTCGCCGGCGCGGGCGCGTCGGTCGCGGTCGTGGCACGAGGCGGCGAGCGCATCGATGCGGCCGTGCGCGAGATATCCGAATCCGGAGGGCGCGCTGCCGGAGTCGTCGGCGACCTCAGCACCCGTGAGGGCATCCTCGCCGCCGCGGATGCTGCCGCGGAGCCCTTCGGCGAGCCGGACATCCTCGTGAACTCGGCGGGCATCAACCTGCGTGCCCCGATGAACGACATCGAGATGGACGTCTGGGATGCCACGATGACCGTCAATCTCGAGGCGCCCTTCCTGCTGAGTCGTCGCTACACCCCGGGCATGCTCGAGCGCGGCTTCGGCCGGCTGATCCACATCAGCTCCCAGCAGGCCCACCGCGCCTTCGTGACCAGCGGGGTCTATGGCGTCTCGAAGGGCGGGCTCGAGTCGCTCACCCGGTCTCAGGCCGAGGCGTGGTCGTCTCAGGGGGTCACGGCGAACACCCTGGTGCCCGGCTTCGTGCTCACTCCGCTGAACGCACGCTTGCAGGAAGACCAGGAGAAGGTGCAGCAGCTGGCCGCGCGCACCATGGTCGGCCGCAACGGTGTGCCGGACGACTTCGCGGGCATCGCAGTGTTCCTCGCCGGACGCTCGTCGGGATACATCACCGGGCAGTCGCTGTTCGTCGACGGCGGCCTCTCGGTGCACTGACCCGCATCAGCGACGGCTCTCAGCGCTGCCGTTCCTCGACGGCCCGCGCCGATGCCATCTGCTGCGCCGCGAGAGTGGAGTAGAGCCCGCCCGTTGCGAGCAGCTGGGCGTGCGTGCCCGACTCGACGATGCGACCGGCCTCGACCACGTGGATCATGTCCGCGTCGATGACGGTCGAGAGCCGGTGCGCGATCGACAGCGTGGTGCGGCCCCGCGCCGCGGTGTCCAGCGCTTCCTGCACGACCCGCTCCGACACGGTGTCGAGGGCCGAGGTCGCCTCGTCGAGCAGCAGCACAGGCGGGTCCTTCAGCAGCACCCGCGCGATGGCGATGCGCTGCTTCTCGCCACCTGACAGCCGGTACCCGCGCTCGCCGACGACCGTGTCGTAGCCCTGGTCGAACGATGTGATGACGTGGTGGATGTTCGCGGCACGGCACGCGCGCTCGAGCTCTTCATCGGTGGCATCCGGCTTCGCATACCGCAGGTTCTCGCGGATCGTCGCGTGGAACAGATAGGTCTCCTGCGAGACGATGCCGATCCGGTCGATGATCGACTCCTGCGTGAGCGACTTCACATCGGCGCCTGAGAACTCGACCGCGCCCCCGGACGCCTCGTACAGGCGCGGCGCGAGGTAGAGGATGGTGGTCTTGCCCGCTCCCGACGGCCCGACGAATGCGACGTGCGTCCCGGGCTCGGCGACGAAAGAGACGCCGTCGAGAGTCGGGCGCGCCTCGGGCGGGGCATCCGGATACCGGAACACGACGTCTCTGAACTCGATGCGACCGCGGGGCCCCGGAGCATCGGCGACGTCGATCGCGTCGGGGGCGTCCTGGATCTGCGGCACCATGTCGAGGTACTCGAAGATGCGCGCGAACAGAGCGGCCGAGGTCTGCAGATCCAGCGCCACGCGCATCAGGCCCATCAGCGGCATGAGCAGCCGCGCCTGCACCGTCGTGAACGCGACGATCGCGCCGGCGGTGATCTCGGGCGCGCCGCCGGTGAGGAAGAGCCCGGCAACCAGGTACACGATCGCCGGCACGCTGGCCATGATGACCTGCACGACGGCGAAGAAGCCCTGACCGCTCATCGCGCGGCGCACCTGCAGCCGCACCTGGTTGCGGTTCTCGGCCTGGTAGCGCACCGACTCGGTGCGCTGGCGGTTGAACGACTTCGACAGCAGGATGCCCGAGACGCTCAGCGTCTCCTGCGTGATGCTGCTCAGCTCCGACAGCGATTCCTGCGTCTCGCCCGCGATGCGCGCCCGCACCTGTCCCACTCGCCGCTGCACGAGCACCAGGATCGGCATGAGGACCACGGCGATGAGTGTCAGGCGCCAGTCGATGAGAAGCATCGCGACCAGCGAGGCGATCACCGTCACGGTGTTGCCGAGCACGCTGGTCACGGTGTTGGTGAGCACGCCTGACACACCGCCGACGTCGTTCTGAAGCCGCGACTGGATCACTCCGGTCTTGGTGCGGGTGAAGAAGCCGAGCTCCATGGCCTGCAGGTGCTCGAACAGCCGCACGCGCAGGTCGCCGGTCACCTCGTTGCCGACCGTTGAGGTGAGCCAGGTCTGGGTCACCCCCAGCACGGCCGACAGCAGGAACAGCCCGATCGTGATGCTCACCAGCATGGTGAGCAGCGGGATGCGCGGGCCGCCGCCATCGAGGGGGAACAGGGCGTGATCGAAGATGCGCTGCACCAGCAGCGGGGGGATCACGGCGATCCCGGCCCCCACGATCACCAGCAGCGCGGTGACCGCGAGACGCCCGCGGTAGGGGGTGAAGAGGGCGACGACCCGACGACCGAGACCGGGCACCGTGGGGGCGGCGGCGTTCATGCGCCGCTGCGCGGCCTCGTCGACCCCGCGGAAGACGGCGCCGCGTCCTCCCCCGACACCCATGCTCATCCCTTCAGGCTAGTCCGCAGAAGACGAGGGAATGCCTGTGCGCGCGCAGGGGTTAGGATGGACGGCTGATCTTCTCGACCGGCGTCGGCCGGCCGTGTCCTGCCCCCTCGTGGGGCTTTTCGCCGTTCGCACTCACCCTCGAGGAGACCGATGTCTGCTGTTCACACCGGGTCGACTCCCGTCGCGCGTCGATCCGCCGGCCTCATCCCCGCCAAGGACATGGCGGTGATCTGGGTGCTGCTCGCTGCCGCCTTCGTCGCCATCCTCAACGAGACGACCATGGGCATCGCGATCCCCCATCTGATCGCCGATCTCGGCATCACTCCCCTGGCGGCGCAATGGGTCACCAGCGCGTTCATGCTGACCATGGCTGTCGTGATCCCGATCACCGGCTTCCTGCTGCGTCGCTTCACGACGCGGCAGATGTTCCTCGGTGCGATCGCCCTGTTCTCGACAGGGACCCTGATCGCCGCGCTGGCGCCCGGATTCGCGGTGCTGCTGATCGCGCGCGTCGTGCAGGCATCCGGTACGGCCGTGATGATGCCGCTGCTGATGACGACGATCATGAACCTCGTGCCCGCGTCGTCGCGCGGCCGGATGATGGGCCGGGTGAGCATCGTCATGTCGCTCGCGCCGGCGATCGGACCCACGATGTCGGGGTTCCTGCTCGACCACTTCGGATGGCGGGCTATCTTCGTGGTCGTGCTGCCGATCGCCCTGGTCGCGATGTTCATCGGGTGGCGCTGGCTGACGAACGTCGGTGAGACGATGCGCGCCCCGATCGACCTGCTCTCGGTCGTGCTGTCGGCGTTCGGCTTCGGCGGGCTCGTGTTCGGGCTGAGCCAGATCGGCGGGCTCGGCAACGGTGCAAGCTGGGCGCCGATGGCGATCTCGCTCTCCGTCGGCGTGCTCGGGCTTGCGCTGTTCCTCTGGCGTCAGGTGCTGCTGCAGCGAGAGGATGACGCGCTGCTCGACCTGCGCGTGTTCGCCTCGCGGGACTTCTCGCTGTCGATGATCCAGATGTTCCTGCTCTCGCTCGCCTTCTTCGGCAGCATCACCGTCATCCCGCTGTTCCTGCAGGATGCCCTGCAGCTCACAGCACTCGAGGCCGGGCTCGTCGTGCTGCCCGGCGCGCTCATCATGGGCCTGCTGGGGCCGGTGATCGGGCGCATCTACGACAGCCACGGCACTCGCATCCTGCTCATCCCCGGGTCGATCCTCGCGGCCTCGATGCTGTGGCTGTTCACGACGGTGACGGTCGACAGCTCGATCTGGCTGGTCCTCGTCGCTCAGACGCTGCTCTCCGTCGGCCTCGCGCTGTCGTTCACCCCGCTCTTCACGGCGTCTCTCGCATCCCTCAAGCCGACGTTCTACTCGTACGGCAGCGCCGTGATCGGCACCGTGCAGCAGGTCGCCGGCGCAGCCGGGATCGCCGTGATGGTGGCGGTCTTCACGGCCGTCGTGAACACCGGAGGCGGCACCGAGGTGCCGGCTGCCGTGGCGGCGGGAACCCGGATGTCGGTGACGATCGGCGCCGTCATCGCGACCATCACGATCATCGGCGCATTCCTGATCCGCAAGCCCGAAGACGACGGCGAGGGCGCGCCCGCGCACAGTGCTCACTGACGCTCTTCCGCCGACGCCGGCACCGGAGTACCGTCCGCTCCATGGTCATCACCACCCCGGCGCCGGAGAGCGCCAGCGACGCCGTCGCACAGATGTACGAGGACGACCTCGCTGACGACGGCTTCGTGCATTCCTACACCGCAGCGATGGCGGTGAACCCCGAGGCGCACGATGCGTTCGTGGCGCTCGTTCGCACGGTGGTGCCCTCCATCGGCGTGCGGATCTACGAGGCCGCCACGCTCGGCGCCGCCAGAGCGATCGGGTCAGCGCACTGCCTGATCGCGCACGGACGCAAGAGCATGACGGCGGGCGTCGTCGACGAGGCGGGCCTGCGCGCCTTCGCCGCCGACGACGACTCGGCGTTCACCGAGGCTGAGCGGGCTGTGATCCGGTACGCCGAGCGTCTGTCGACGTCACCCCGGGACATGACGGACGCCGACGCCGAGTCGCTGCGCGCGCACGGCTTCACCGACAGGCAGATCGTCGACATCACGCTCGCCGCCGGGCTTCGCAATCACTTCAGCCGTTCGCTGATGGCCCTCGCCGTGCCACTCGATGACGACCCGCTGATCGCGCCCGAGCTCGCCGCCGCACTCCGTGATCGGGCCGAGCGCCGCTCGGCGTAGACGGTTCAGTCGGCGTCGGACGCCTCTGCCCGGGCACCCGCCCGGCGGCTCTCGTCTTCGTCGGCGCCCCGCGACACGGTGGCGGGCAGCGCGCAGTGCCCGTCGGCGCACACGCCGGCGGCGGCATCGGGGGCGATCAGCCGCAGTCCGGGAGGTGCTGAGAGGGTGTGCGACCGGATCTCGGGTGCCTGGTTCTGGGGTGCCTGGTTATCGGGCATCCCTCGATGGTACGCCCGCGCAGCGCGGCGGGCACGAGCGAGCGGGCGGCACCCCGCAAGCCTCTCGCCTGCGGAGGGAGCGGGCGTGTAGCGTCCGATGTCATGAACGACCCGCAGGCCGATGCCCAGCACGACGGGCGCGACGAGACAGCGTCTGAGCGCGCCGACCGAAACTGGGAGGAGCTGATGCAGGAGCTGCGCGTCATGCAGACGGGCACGCAGATCCTCACCGGCTTCCTGCTGGCGGTGGCGTTCCAGCCACTGTTCCGAGATCTGACCGACCTGCAGCGGATGCTCTATATCGTGTTGGTTCTGCTCGCCGCGGCCTCGAGCCTCCTCTCCCTCGCGCCCGTGGGCATGCACCGGGTGCTCTTCGCGAAGGGTCGCAAACCCGAGCTTGTACGGATGGCGCATCGCATCGTCAAAGCGAACGTGTTCGTCGGCGGCGCGCTGACCGTCGGCGTGACGGTGCTGATCATCGACTTCACCTTCGATCATGTGCTGGCGCTGATCGCCGGCGGGATCGGAGTGGTGGTCATCGTGCTCCTGTGGATCGGCCTGCCCCTGGTGCTGCATCGCAGGCGGTGACCTGCCGCCGCTGAGAGGCACGCAAGTCCTACGTGTGAAACCCCTCAGAGTCGTCGCCTGAGCTTGAACCTCCGCCACGGCTGCGGAATCGTGGCACGCACATCGCGCCGCACGGTGTGGTGTCCGCAACCGGAAGGAGAGCCGATGCTCACCCTGACCGAGAACGCAAACACGATCGCGGCGACCATCGTCGCCCAGCAGAGCACGACGCCGGATGCCGGACTCCGCATCCACTCGTCGGGCACCGAGACCGAACCGCGCTTCGCGGTGACGGTCGCCCCCACGCCCGAGCCGGGCGATTCGATCATCGGCGACGAGGACATCCGTGTGTTCCTCGAGAAGGCCGCCGCCGACGCCCTCGACGACAAGGTGCTCGACGCCTCGGTCGACGAGCAGGGTGCGGTGTCGTTCAGCCTGCTCCCGCAGCCGGCCTGAGTGCCGCATCAAGCGAGGGCCGTCACCCGATCGGGTGACGGCCCTCGCTGTGTGTCGGGGTCACGACGCGGGAGTGCGGTTCTCCGCGCTGACCATCCACGCGAACTGCTCGAGCTTCTCGATGATCGCGTGCAGGATGTCGGCCGAGGTGGGGTCCTCGTCGTCGACCTGGTCGTGCACGCGGCGCATGGTTGCCACCGTCGCCTCGAGCCGAACCGTGATCAGGTCGATCGTCTCTGTCGTCGACACCTCTCCCATCGGGAACTCCGGCAGAGTGGTCGCCTTGGCGACGGTCGCGCTGCGCCCGTCCGGGGCGGCGTGCAGCGCGCGCATCCGCTCGGCCACCGTGTCGCCGAACCCACGGGCCGCCTCGATGATCTCGTCGAGCTGCAGGTGGGTGTCGCGGAAATTACGGCCGACCACGTTCCAGTGCGCCTGCTTGCCCTGCACGGACAGCTCGATGAGGTCGACCAGCACGGCCTGCAGATCGCGCACCAGCTCGGGTGAAGCCTGGAACCCCTTCTCGGCGTTCTCGAGCGGCGTGGTCTCGGCGGCATCCTTCGTCTTCGCCGAGTCCTTCGTCTTGGTGCCGGCGTTCTTCGACTTCTGGGTCGCGGTGCTCTTGGCTGCCATGAATACCACCTCTGTCTTCTGCGCGGCGCCGGGGCGTCGCGCGGTCGGTTGTGTGTTCGGCCCGACGCTAACACCCGACGTCGGACGCGCTGAGGGGGTTGATTTCGTCGCGCGACTCATCCCCCGGTCGTCATGCCTCCGTCCGCATGCTGACTGCCGTAGCGTGGTCGGATGCTTCGACGCCTGATCGCGCGGGTCTTCTGGCTCTGCAGCCGCTGGACTCTTCGCTCAAGCCCTGCGCCAGCCACGCCGACCGTGCTGATCGGCGCTCCGCACACCTCAAACTGGGATTTCGTGCTCATGCTCGCGATCGCCTGGCGGTTGGGGATCGATGTGCGCTGGCTGGGCAAGAAGAGTCTCTTCCGCGGCTGGCGCGGTCCGCTCATGCGCGCGCTCGGCGGCATCCCGGTCGATCGCGACGATCCGGGACGGGTCGTCGCCGACGTGGTCGAGATGGCGCGACGTGGCGAGGTGTTCGGCCTCGTCGTCACTCCCGACGGCACTCGCCGTGGCCACACGCATTGGAAATCGGGCTTCTACCGGATCGCCCGCGAGACGGGGATGCCCGTGACCCTCGGGTACGTCGACCGCACCACCATGACATCGGGCCTCGGACCGACCATGGATCTCACCGGCGACATCCCGGCGGATATGGACCGCATCCGGGCGTTCTACGCAGACAAGGCGGGGCTGCGCCCCGAGCACCGTGTCGAGCCGCGCCTGCGCGAAGAGGGATGATGGACGGATGGCCGATCTCGATGTGACGTACGCCCCCATCTCGACCGACGACGCCGGAGAGGTGCTGACCCTGCAGCGGGCTGCATTCGTGTCGGAAGCCCAGATCTACGGCAGCGCCGACATGCCGCCTCTGACGCAGACTCTCGACGCGGTGAGGGCCGAGCTCGCCGATTGCTACGGCTGGACGGCTCGCGTCGACGGCAGGCTCGTCGGCGCGCTGCGCGGACGCATCGACGGAGACCTGCTGCTGATCGGCAGGATCGCCATCGCTCCCGACATGCAGGGCGAGGGCATCGGCCGGGGGCTGCTGGATGTGGCCGAGCGCGAGAGTCGCGCCGCGCAGGCGGAGCTGTTCACCGGCAGCCTGAGCGAAGCGAACATCCGCCTCTACGAATCCTGCGGCTACCGCATCAGCGAGCGGGTGCCGCAGGATGACGGCACCGAGCAGATCTTCATGCGGAAGGATCTGCACGGCTGACCACGGTCGGTCGGCATCAGTCCCAGTCGAGGTACTCCTCGATCACGACGGCGGTCTCGATCGGGTGCGTCGCGACGAAGTAGTGGTCGGCCCCGGGGATGCGGGTGATGGTTGCGCGCTCAGGTGCGGTCGCCTGCAGCGCTTCGGCGTTCGCGGGCGGGGTGACGTCGTCGTTCTCGGCCTGGATGATGAGCACCGGGATGCCGGGCGCGAGGGGGATCTGCTCGTCTTCGACGCCGAGCATCAGCAGACCGTTGACCCGCTCGGGGTGCTCGACGGCGAAGGTGCGCGCGATGGTGCTGCCGCGTCCGTGACCGCCGATCCAGGTGTCTTCGATGCCGAGGTCTTCGATCACGGCAGCCGCGTCCGCCGCTCGGTCGGCGGCGGTGATGCCCTCGGCGGTCGCGCGCGAGCCGATGCGGACGACACGGAATCCGGCCTCTTCGGCGAGGTAGTGCGAGATGACCCCGAGGCCGTCAGCCTCGAGGCTGCGGTCGGTGACCAGCACGAGCGTGACAGGGCCTTCGCCCTCGTCAACGAAGGGGACGGCGCGGCCTTCGGGCTCGAAGGTGCTGGGCTGGGTCACGATGTGTGCTCGCTTCCGGTCGGTCGATGGCGCGTCGTTGGCCTCCCCCAGCGTACCGGGAGGTGATCACCGGCGAGCAGTCACCAGCGCCGCTTCGCCATTCTGAGCGCGTCGCGCAGGCCGTCCACCGCACGGCTCATGATCGCCGAGCCGGTGTCCTGGAACGAGCCCATCCCGCCGCGCCACCACAGCATCAGCGCCTCTCGCGCGTTCTGGCGCAGCGCCCGCGCATCGGCGATGTTCGCGAAGCGTCGCTCCATCACGTCCGCGACGTCGAAACGCTGCGGATCCTCGTCCGCGAGACTCGCCGCCCGCAGCGTCCTGATGGCTTCATGCACGTCTCGCAACCGCGTAGCCCACCTCGGCTCCGGCATCCGCTCCCCCGATCCGTCGACGTCGTCTCCGCAGAAGACCATACCGTCACGATCGCGCGCCCAAGCCTGCCGGGCATCGGGCACCATGGGTGCATGCCCCTTGCCACGCCGCCTGCGACTCCCTTCCCGCTCTTTGAGGAGTGGTTCGCCGAGGCGCGCAGCGCCGAAGCATCCGACCGTCCGTTCTCAGCCACGGCGATGACGCTCTCCACCGTCGCCAAGGTCGGGGATCATTGGCGGCCGCGTTCTCGCATCGTGCTGCTGAAGGACTGGGACGAGCGGGGCTTCGTGTTCTTCACCCACATCGACTCCGATAAGGGTCGCGAGCTCGCCGCGCATCCCCAGGCATCGCTGGTGTTCCACTGGCCCGAACTCGAGCGGCAGATCCGGGTCGAGGGGGTGGCGGCCCCGGTCACCCGCTCCGAGGTCGAGGCGTATCACGCCACCCGTCCGCGCGGGTCGCAGCTGGGCGCGTGGGCGTCGCGTCAGAGCAGGCCGATCGCCGACCGAGCGGAACTGGAGGCCGCGGTCGCCCAGGCCGAAGCGCGCTTCGCGGATGCCGAGGTGCCGGCGCCCCCGCACTGGGGAGGCTTTCGGATAGCGCCCGAGCGGATCGAGTTCTGGCAGGGTCGACGGTCGCGCCTGCACGACCGTCTCGTCTACCGTCGCGGCGAGTCCGGCTGGACGACGGAGCTGCTGGCCCCGTGAGCGCTTCCCGAGCTGACGCGGTCGGGCTCCCGGCCGACTGGTCGCCCTGGCGTGCGCCGTCGCCACTCGACGGCAGACGTCCCGGCCCCGCCGATCTCGCGCGCGCGTCGGCCGCTGGTCTCGGCCGCGACGACGTGCTGCCCTACCCGACCGACGAGGAGTCCGCGGGCCGCGTGCGCCTGCTGATGGTCGGCATCAACCCCAGTCCGTGGACGGTCGCCGTGAACGCGCCCTTCGCGCGTCCGGGGAATCGGTTCTGGCCGTCGCTGGCCACGGCCGGCCTCACCGACGAGGTGGTCGACGCCTCGCGCGGCCTGTCGCCGGAAGACGAGCGGATCCTGGCCGCGCGCGGCATCGGCATGACGAACCTCGTCGCACGCCCCACGGCGCGCGCCGACGAACTCGCGTCGCACGAGCTGCGCGCCGGCGGCCGCCGTCTGCTCGAGCGGGTGCGCCTGCTGCGGCCTCGCCTGGTCGCCGTCGTCGGCGTCACCGCGTTCCGCACCGCGTTCGCGGTGCCGCGAGCGCGCATGGGCGCGCAGGAGTCGGATGCGCTCAGCGGATGGCCGGAGGAGATCCCGCTGTGGGTGGTGCCCAACCCGAGCGGGCTGAACGCGCACGAGACGGTCGAGAGCCTCGCGGAATGGTGGCGGAGGGTGTGGGCGGCGGGCGGGCCGTCATCCGCGCCGTAGCGAGACGGCCGCTCTGCGCGACATCACCGCGGCTGCCCGTTCGCGATGCGACGCGATCTTGTCGGGATCCATCTGGTCGAGCAGCCGGGCGATCATCCGCGACCGGGGATTCTGCGCGAAGACATCTCGGTGATCGTCGACGAAGGTCCAGTACAGGTCATCCCAGTCACCCTCCCATTCGCCGTGCGGCAGGTCCGACATCTTGCGCAGGTAGTTGCTGCCCGACACGTACGGCTTCGTGGTGATGGCCTCGCCGGCGGCGAACTGACTCATCGCGTAGACGTTGGGCACCATCACCCAGTCGTACGCGTCGATGAACATCTCCATGAACCAGCGGTAGACGTCGTCGGGGTGCACACGCAGCAGACTCATCGCGTTGCCCAGCACCATCAATCGCTCGATGTGGTGCGCATAGCCCGTGCGCAGCACACGTGAGATGACGAGATCGACGGGAGCCAGGCCGGTGCGGGCATCCCACCACCCTTCGCCGAGCCGATTCGAATGCGCGAGCACGTTCGAGGTGCGCAGCTCGGTGCCCCGAACCCGATACGTGGCGCGCATGTACTCGCGCCAGCCGATCACCTGTCGCACGAAACCCTCGATCGAGGCGAGGGGCGTGTGCGAGCCCATTCCGTCGAGCACCGCCCGCACCACCTGGCGAGGATCGAGCAGCCCGATGTTCAGTGCGGCCGAGATCAGGCTGTGGTCGATGAAGGGGTGAGTGGCCGAGATGGCGTCTTCGTACGGACCGAAGTCAGCCAGACGGTCGGCGACGAACTCGGCGAGGTGCGCCCGCGCCTCCTCCGGTGTCGTCGGCCAGGTGAACAGCTCGGGGTCGCCGGGAGCATCCGGGAACTCCGCACGCACCCAGGCGATCGCGGCGACGACGTCCGGATCGCGGTCGGTGTCGCGGCTCTCATCGCCGAGCTCGTCGAGATCGAGCATCCCGTCCCCTTCGTGCAGAGCCGTCACGGCGCCGAAGCGTCCGGGGATGGGCGGTGTGTATCCGCGCGGCAGCTTCTTGCGGTTCTCGGCGTCGTACGACCACGCTCCCCCGGCGGGTCGCCCCTCGTCGTCGACGAGGATGCCGAGTCGCCGCCGCTGCCAGATGTAGAACTCCTGCATGCGCGCGCCGTGCCGACCGAACCAGTCATCGATGTCAGCACGAGTGGTGAGGAAGTTGGGCGTCTCGAGCTCGTCATCCTGGTGGGTCTCGTACCCGCCGTCGCGGAGCGCCGAATGGATGTCGCGCTCGAGCCACTCATCGACCGGATCGAACCAGGTCACGCTCGACGGGGCGCGCCGGGCGACGAGTGCGGCCAGCTGCGCCCGGCTGCTCTGCTCGGCTGAGCTGCGCAGCACCTCGGTTTCGAAGCCGTTGTCGCGCAGCCGCCGTGCGAAGGCATCCATCGACGCGCGATGCAGCACGAGCTTGTGGGAATGGAAGGCGTACTGGCGCAGCAGCAGGTCGTGCTCGATGAGCACCATCACGGTGCTGTCACCGGCGTCGAGATGCTCGGTGAAGAGCTGGTGCGGGAAGACGAGCCGCAGCGCAGCGCCCGTCACAGCGACGCCTCGTCGCACTCCCACAGCCCGCTCATCATGCGGCCAGCGTAGACGCAGTCAGTCGCGGGAGTGGTGCGCGGAGTGATCCGCGACATCGGGTTCGGCTCGCAGGGCGTCGGCGATCTCCTCCTCCGGCCGCGGCGCGATGCTCTCATCGGCCTCGATCTCGGGAACGGTCGGCTCGTGTCGGTCGTCTCCGAGGGGAGAATCGTAGATCGGTTCGGACATCGTCTCTCCTTCAGTCGGCACCGGCGGGGTGCGCCTGCGCGGCACGGTAGTGCAGCATCGTGAAACCGTTCTCGAAGACGCGACTCTCGATCAGACGCAGATCCAGACGCGCATCCTCGGGCAACGCCCGCAGTCCGCCACCGAGAATCACCGGGACGACGAAGAAGCGGAAGTCCTGAACGAGGCCCGCGCGGATGGCCGGCGCGGCCGTCGTCGGCCCGAAGATCTCCACCTCCCCCAACGCATGCTGCGTGATACGGCGGATCTCGTCGAGCGTGAGCTGCGTGACGAGCCTGTGGTTCTCGCGCGTGATGTCGTCTGAGTTCAGCGACGATGACGCCGCGACGACGTCGAGTCCCTGCCACAGCCTCGCGAACGCACGTTCGTCGTCGCCCCAGTTCTCCTCCTCGGGCTCCGCCTCCCAGTAGTGCATCAGGTCGTACGTGCGCCGCCCGAGGATCTCGGTGGAGATCGCGGCCATCCGCTCGACGTGGAAACGGAACACCTGTTCGCTCGGCGCACCGAATTGGAAGTCGCCGTCGGGGCCGGCCGCGTACCCGTCGATCGAGATGGTCGCGGTGTAGCTCAGAGTTCCCATAGCCCATGCTCGCGCCGTGCGGTCGGATACGCAATCACCGTCGGTGCATCCGTCGAAGCTCTGCACTGCCCCACGACCGGGTCACGACTGCTCGCGCGCGAGAGCCGGCTCACGAGAAGAGCTGACGCAGCGCGTCCAGGTCTCCGGCGTCGACGACCTTCTGCACGGCGTCGATGGTCGTCTGGTTCGAGTACATGGGTCTCAACGTGCCGTTCCAGATGCGACGCACGGTGCCGAGGTCGCCGGCGTCCGCTGCTCTGCCTGCCACCTCGATCGCCTGCTGGTACGGAATCTGCAAGAATCCGGCGGGCGCGTCGTGCGGGCTGTAGTAGTCCACCCA
This sequence comes from Microbacterium sp. nov. GSS16, assembly GCF_028198145.1. NCBI lineage: Bacteria > Bacillati > Actinomycetota > Actinomycetes > Micrococcales > Microbacteriaceae > Microbacterium > Microbacterium sp. nov. GSS16. The sequence continues at coordinate 2,827,290 of NZ_CP116338.1, forward strand.
GGGGGTGTCTGGGTTCGGTGTGAGCCAGAGCACCTGGCCCGGATGGATGTCCCGCCTGTGATTCATCGAGCCGAGGTTCGGGTAGGCACAGAGCCGTTCCGCGACCACGGCCTCGACGTCGCCGGGGGCGACGGTGTAGGTCACGGGAGTGCCGTTCTCGTCGACGCCCACCTCCCCCTGCGCGAACTCTCGCGCACCTCGATCGCGGAGAGTCCCCTGACGCTGCAGGTATAGCCCGTCGGTGTGGCTGATCACCTCAGAGAGGCGGGAACAGGAGTCCGCCTCCGGCGATTCCGTCGAGCTCGGCGTCGGCGTCGGCGTCAGCGCCGGTTCTGCGGCGGGCTTAGGAACCGCTGTCGGGGTCGGAGACGGTTCTGCCGCTCGAGTCGGTGCGGTGGTGGTGCACGCGGCGAGCACGGTCACGGTCAGCCCGAGTGCGGCGACGGCGACGGCGAGCCTGGCTGTGATCATGACGCCATGTTCGCAGAACGTCGGTGCGCCCTCCATCAGGTCACGCAGCGATCGAGCGTCTGCCTCGAGCCCGGCGACAATGGCTTCATGACAGAGCACACACGCAGGCGGCTGAACTTCCTCATGCTCGGCCACTCGCCCGATGGTGCGACCTGTTGGCCGCATCCAGCGACGATCACCGTGCACCCTCGCGGCGAGACGACCCTGATCAACTTCTCGATGGGTCCGCACATCGCGAATGTCGGCGGACAGGTGCCGATCACGCGCGTGATCCACGACGGCGAGCTGAACGAGAACTTCGCCGAGGAATTCGACGCCTGCGAGGCACGATGGCTCGTGCCGCACCTGGCCCGACTTGCCGCGGGTGAGAACCTCACCGAAGACGACCTCACCCTGGCATATGAGGCACGGTTCGGTCGCCGCCCGAAGACGGAGACATCGACCGACATCACGTTCTGAGCGGAATGGAGCGGCTGTCAGATGTACAAGCGGAAGTTCACCACATCACGTTAGGGGTAGGCATTTCACCGGCTGACTCGTGCCGCTCACTGCTTCGCGCTGAGGCGGGACACGATCGCGCGTGCGACCTCATCCGCCGTTCGTGCTGTCGAATCTAACTCCAAGACCTCATCTGACCACACCGCGTAATCGGCACGACGCCGCTGAACGTCCGCCCACGTCGGCTCGCCGACATGGGCGAGACCACGATCCCTGTTGCGAAGCCGCTGCACGTGCGTTCTTGCGTCCGTGATCACGAGGTGCACGAAGTCGAGCCGCGCGCCCGTCCGCGATGCCGCAGTCCGCCAGGTCTGCCGAGCCTCTTCACTATCGTTCACCGCATCGACCACGACGCTGCGACCGAGTTGCAGATTCAATTCCGCCATCGCGCGAGTCGCCTCGTACGCGGCTACGCCGACCTGCCAGCTCACGGGCAGTCCGCAAGAGAGCATCGACTCCTCCACCGCGTCGATGGACAGGTGAATGGAGCCCCCGAGTGCAGCAGCGATCTCAGCGACACTGGTCTTCCCGACCCCCGGAAGACCAGAGATCACGACAAGATGACCACTCACGCGATCCGCAATCCGGCATTGTCTGTGATCGTCGGCAATCTTCACCTCCGGGCCGTGGCTGCAGTCCAGCCTACGGTGATGCGTTTCGTCTCGCGGAGACCCGCACTGAGCGAGCGAAGCGAGACGAAGTGTCGCTCGACGACCGGGTTGGCTCAGACGTTGAAGCCGAACTCCACCGGGTTACGTCACCGTCAGCGGTGTGCACGGTGGCGGTCGAACGCGGAAAGATGGAGAGCATGTGCGCCACCAATCTGTGGGCGATCAACGCCGCAGCCTTCACTTCGGAATTCCAGCGATTCACCGAGGACAAGCTGGGCGTGCCTCCCGTGCGGACCACCATGCGCATAGCCTCTGGTCGAGTGCGGGGCTCGTCGGCGGTATTCACACTGACCCGCCGGATGTGCGACTGCGACAGTCTCATCGGGCGTCGCAACGACCCACCGGTGCAAGAGGAGATCGACGCCGACGCGTGGCTCGGGTGGTTGCGCGAGATGCCGGACCACGTCACGAACGTCTCGCGCATCGCAGTACTCCGCGCGTGGAGCCCTGAGGACGACGATGTCGTGCCCTCCCACGCTCGAGGTGTCCGAGTGGGAGACCTCACCGAGGACGTGCTCCGCGACATCCGCGACGACAGTCTGCTGACTATCGACTACCCGCGGATGGCCTGAGCCCAGGCCACTTCCAAGCGCCGTTCAGCTTTTGAAGGGGGACTCCACCACGTCTTGGACAGAACGCACGTCTGAGACCATCAGTCTTGTGCAGACTTGACCGCGCGTGAAGGATCGTGGGTGTCTTGATGACGATGCCAGCCAAACTGGTTTCGCTGGGCGTGACTATCCTTCCCGCCCGGATGGTCACGAATGGCACGCGGCAGTTGTGTCGTGAACTCCTCCCAGCCCAGTCCCGCCTGCTGCACGCTCACGCGGCCCACTCCTTGTTCGCCTTCCGCAGGTCGACCTCGGGTTGAGTGAGGTCCCGTCGACGTACTCGGCGAAGCGGTCGGCGATGAATCGAGCAAAGTCGTCGGTGATGTGCTTCTCGTGATCGGTGAGAGTCAGCATGATCCTCTTCACCGGGTCATCTGCCGGTCCGATGCCCTCGACGTCGGGAAAGCTCAGTCCAAAGCGATCGTTGGACACCCAGCCGTCCTGGTCCTGGGTCCAGGCGATCCCGCTGGACAACTCCGCGGCCTCCCGCTCGGTCATCGGCCAGTTCGCGTCCACCCAGAACTGCAGCATGTCGAGCGCTTCATCGACCGGAATCGACTGCCAGATGGACCGCACAGTCAATGAGGTAGCTCGTCGAGGCCGTTCAGCTCAAGCGTTTTCTGAGTGGCATCGACAACCTGTTGGGCGGACCAGTCGTCGGGCAGGGTCAGCAGGGTGCCGGTCTCTACTCGCTCTGCCTGAACCCCGTCGGCGACGTGATCGATTCTGCCGACGGCGTCAGCGAGCCAGAGCCGATACCCGGGAGTGATCTTCCAGTTTCCGCGGCGCGCCAGACGCTGCATTTCAATCGTTCCGAGCCGAACCATCAGGGGATCCCACCCCTCGACCGCTGAACTGACGACGGCATCGGTGAAGGCCCGCGGGATATGTTCACCGTCGACCGCGGTGACCTCGATGTCAGCGCGTTGAGCCGGGATGCGTCCCCCCGTGTGATCCTGACCCGCGCTGACGTGCGCGACTGCCATCGCCTCACTGGTGAAGCCTCGCACCCAGAACGCGTAACCGTCCCAATCACCCCGCCGCGCCAGCCCTTCGGTCGACTTCATCTGGGAGACCAGTTCCGCTTGTTCCGCCTGGTCCTTGGGCCACGGCGCGCGTTCGGTCCCCAGGGTCCACAACGAGATATCGGTACGTTCTCGCATTCCGTGCATGAACAGATCGACCTGGCGGGCGATCTCCTCGGGGGTTTCCTGCGGCCGCGCCCAGACGACGCGGGCGCTGACCTCTCCGACCGGCGCGGTGGTGGTCATGTTCATCTGCTCAGACCTTCAGTGTTGAACGACACCGACTTCGGACGACTTCGTCACCTACGCGTCATCGGGATGGTGAGGCTCTCGACCGGCAGGGGGTTCTGCCCCGCATCGAGGGAAGAGATCTCCTCGTCGGTGTAGGTCCGGCCTGAGTGCATCACTTCCGGCTCACACCATGCGGTGTAGCTGAGTTGCTCGGGGGCCGAGGTTCCGTACACATCGCGCAACGCGACGACACAGCTGTGCGCGAGCTGGTCGAACCGTGCTGTGATCGCCGGAAGGTCGAGGCGAAACGTCCAGTTCGGCTGGGCATCGAAGCAAAGCGTCCAACCTGATTCTGCGAGCAGCTGCTCACCGTTGTCGTCGGCATGGTGAGCGAGTTGTTGATTGCTGTTACTGGTGCACTCCGCTGCGACTGCGTCGTCGTCGGCAGCGAACTGCACATAGGCATGAGTCGCTCCGTCTTGGACGACGAGGAATCCTCGATCCGGAAGTTCACGAATGGCACGCGCCAGTTGTGTCGTGAACTCCTCCCAGCCCAGTCCCACCTGCTGCACGCTCACGCGGCCCACTCCTTGTTCGCCTTCCGCAGGTCGACCTCGGGTTGAGTGAGGTACAGCGCCTCCACAACTTTCGATCGGACGATCATGACACCACCCCGCGACTCCAGATCGAAGTAGGCGCGATCAACCTCGCCGCGACGCAATGCGCCTTTGCCCCAACGCTTTTCGGCCCCGTCGACGTACTCGGCGAAGCGGTCGGCGATGAATCGAGCAAAGTCGTCGGTGATGTGCTTCTCGTGATCGGTGAGGGTCAGCATGATCCTCTTCACGGGGTCATCTGCCGGTCCGATGCCCTCGACGTCGGGAAAGCTCAGTCCAAAGCGATCGTTGGACACCCAGCCGTCCTGGTCCTGGGTCCAGGCGATCCCGCTGGACAACTCCGCGGCCTCCCGCTCGGTCATCGGCCAGTTCGCGTCCACCCAGAACTGCAGCATGTCTAGCGCTTCATCGACCGGAATCGACTGCCAGATGCTCATCATTTTCCTTCCGTCGCAGTCGGCAGGTCCAACCTGTCCGGATCGAGTCGGAGCTTGGTGACCCCGATGGAGCCGTCCGGTTTTGCCGGGACGACATCGTCTCGCACTTCATCATCACACGTCACGATCGAGCGAACGTTCGGTCCCTCGTGGCATCCTTGCCCGGCGTGGCGAGTACTTGTCGCATGGCCGCTGCGTCCGACCCAGAAGTTCCTCGTGTGGATCACCCTGTTCCAGATCGGCAGCGCGGTCAGCCGAACCTTCCGCTAGCGCGCAGCCGCGGCGAATTGCCTGCGGGTCGCACATGAATCTGGCGCCCGGAGCTCCCTGTGGGAAATGCAGGCACTCGAACCAGACGTTGAGGCGGAACGCGACTAGACGTTGAAGCGGAACTCCACCACGTTCGATAGCCGAATAACCTTTGACGTAGATTGACTCCATGAGTGCTGAGCCTCGCCGGGCCGCCGTCTACCTGCGGATCTCTCAGGATCGCGAGAACCGTCGCCTGGGTGTGGACCGCCACGGGTAGGACGCCGAGGCGCTCATCAAGCGCTATAGGATGGACTCCAGCAGGGGTCTACGAGGACAACGACATCTCCGGCAGTGGAGTTCTCCGATGGCGCCATCGCCCCCGCCCTGCTGGGCGAGGACCTGTCCGTGGGGCCCTACACGACCGCGGCGGGCACGCGCATGCCGGCCGCGCGGTGGGCAATCGCGGCGGCGCCCGCCGTTACCAGCGGCGGCCAGAACGGCCCGGACGGCTTCCGGGTCACCGGGCGGCGCCCACCCCCGCCACCACGAGGTCGATGAGCCGGCGGAGCACAACATCGACGTCCTGGCCGTCGATGCGCCCCTGCCGGGAGCGGTTGAGCTCGGCCAGCACCCCGGCGACGATGAGCCGGGCGCCGGTTGTCGCAGCCGCACCGGGCTCCTCGCCGGCAGTGCCTGTCACACCGTCCCGCGCCGCTCCGATCGCACCGGAAGCGTCGGCCCGGCCGTCCTGCAGGCGCGCGGCGATCTGCTCTTCTAGGCGATCGACGTGGTCGAGGACCCGCCGGCGATGCGGCATGTCCGCACCGAAGAGGATCTCGCGGGCGACCCACGTCGCAAGCTCGGACCACCGCCGCATCGCGGTGACGAGCGGCGAGATCAGCTCCGCGATCCGGTCCGCGGTCTCCCCGCCCGCCGTCGCGACGCCGGGCGCGACGAACGCAGAGAGCGAAGGGGTGGTCGTCCCGCGCTCGTGGGCTCCCCAGAGCGCATCGACGACCATCATGAGCAGCTCGACCTTCGTCGCCGCGTACTGGAAGACAGTGCCCTCGGCCACATCCGCCGCGCGCGCGACCTCGCTCATCGAGGTCCGCTCGAAACCGCGCTCCTCGAAGAGCGCGCGCGCCGCGGCGAGGATGCGGGCGCTCTTCTCCGCCTTCGCCCGCTCGCGCCTGCCCAGCGTCGCCGAGGGCGCCAGCTCCGTGTCATCCCGAGTTTCCATGCGGCAATTGTAGTCGACTCAATTCTGAGTACACTCAATATCGCGCCGGGTGATCGGCATCCGGCGCGCGACGGGAAGAGCACCCGCAGCCGCCGCTGGATCTGGACGCTCCCGGTCCCGTACTGGCGGATCTCGTCGGTGGCCGCGGCCACGTAGCCGGCCCAGCTGCGCGTCCAGTCGCGCAGCACCGACGCGTCGGGGTGGGCGGCCAGGAGCGCCTCGCGCTTCGCGATGTCCGGGGCGAGTTCGGCGAGGAGGTCCTCGATCTCGTCGAGCGCCTGGACGGCGCGGCTGGGATCGTTGACCGCGGGCGAGAGCGCCTTGAGCGCGATGTCGACCATGGCGCGGATCGCGCCGAAGTGCCCGCTGACGGGCGAGAGCGCGTCGCCGAACGCCAGCGCCGATTCGAGCGCGCGGCACTGGGCCCGGCCCACCGGCGCCGAGGTCCGCAAGAGGATCCCGCCGCTCGGCGCGGGAGTGCCCAGGCTGGGCACGAGCTCGATGCGCATGCCCCACGGGTCCTCGCAGTCGAGCAGGCGCGGGATGTTGACGGCGAGCACCCCCCCGGGGCGCGGCGGCGCCGGCGCACCGAGCGGCCGCCGGCGACGGTGCCGGTGGCGAGCTCCGCAACGCGGGTGTGGAAGCGGGCCGGGTCGTAGCGGGTGGAGTCGCGGCGACCGCGATGAACTTGGCGCCGCAGCCCACGGTGATGTCCACCGCCATGACGGTCGAGTCCCAGGGGCGGTAGGCGTCCCCGCCCACCGCGATCGAGAGCGCGATGAGGAGCGCATAGGCGAACGTGCCCACGAAGCAACCCAGCCCCCACTGGATGACGCGATCGGCCTGGAAGACCGGCGAGATGCGCACGGACAGGGCGGTGACGCGCAGGCTCATGTCGGCTGTCAGCGCGCTGAAGACGAGGCCGGCCAAGGTGACCATGGCCCCGGAGATGATGCCCAGCAGCGACCCCGCGTCGACCTGCGGGTAATGCAGCGGCGGCGCGAGCGCGGTCGAGGGCAGGCAGCACGGCGCCGAGGGCGAGGGCGAGCAGGAAGAGACGCAGGGGGATGCCCCGCATCGTGGGCACGCGGACGTGGCGCACATGGCCGCCCATTCGCGGCGGTCGGCGGCTGTCTCCCGGCGGGCCGGGCCCGCCTCGGAATCGCCGTCCCTCAGCGCTGCACAGACACGGAACTCCTAGCGACCGGGCCGCCCGGCGGCGCGCCCGCCGCACCCATGGCGCGGCAGGTCGAGCCTACCGAGCGCGGCCCACCTCCACCACAGAGCGGGCGGGGCTCAGCCCTGCGGGTCGTCGTAGAAGCCGCCGCCCGCGCCGGCGCCCATGCGGCCGCGGTCGATGTAGTGCTCCTTGAGCCAGGCGGCGAGGCGCTGGCTGTGCTCATCGCCGCTCGACAGGATGTTGTAGGCGGTGCCGAGGCCCACGATGTCGTAGATCTGGAACGGTCCCATGGGCGCGCCCGTGGCGATCCGCCAGACGTTGTCGACGTCCTCTGGCTGTGCGTAGCCGCCCGCCGCCAGGTCGAGGGCCGCATTGAGGAAAGGCACGAGCAGCGAGTTGAGCACGTAGCCGGGGCGCTCCTTGAGCACGGGAATGGGCACCATACCGATGGCGCGGGCGAACTCCACGACCGTGTCGAAAACCGCGGGGTTCGTCTCCGCTGTGCCCATGACCTCGGCGGTGTTGAACTTCCAGATCTGGTTGGCGAAGTGCAGGGCGAGGAAGCGGTCGGGCCGCCCCGTGAAGTCCTTCATGTCGCTGGGCAACAGGGTCGAGGAGTTCGTCGCGAAGATCGTGTGCTCGGGGGCGAGCGCCGCGAGCTTCTCGTATGTCTCGCGCTTTATGTCGAGGCGCTCCGGGACGGCCTCGATGATGAGATCGGCATTCCCCGCGGCCTGCGCGAGGTCCGTCGTCATCGCCAGGCGCTCGAGCGCTGCCTGCGTGCTGGCCTCGGTGGCGCCCTCGACCTCGGCCCGGTAGGCGGTGACGAGCGCGTCCAGGCGCTTGCGGCCGGCGCTCAGGGCCTCGTCGCCGATGTCGTAGACGGTGACGTCGAAGCCGGAGTAGGCGGTCTGGTAGGCGATCTGGGCGCCGAGCACTCCGGCGCCCAGCACGGTGACGCGGGCGATGTCGCTCATGGTGTTCCTCCTCGATGGGCCGCCGGGGCGGCAGCCGCGCAACCTGCGCGCCTATTTTTGAGCTTACTCATTTTTCCGCGCACGGCAAGGGCGCGGCCTGGCGCCCGCTCCCCTCGCGTCCGGGGCTACTTCCGCAACGCGCAGCGCGCAGCGCGCGGCGCGCGGCGCACGAGCGCGGCGACGAACCGCGCCCGGTCGGCAGGGGCGACCAGCGCGGCCAGCGCCTCGGGCTCGGCTGGCAGCCCCGCCCGGCGCGTGCCCTCGAGCGCCTGGCATCGAAGACCGGCGGGAGGGACCAGATCCCCTGGAGCTCGCGCAGGAAGATCTGCGCCCCGGCGGGCCCGATGCCGGGAAAGGCGCGCAGCAGACGGCTCAGGGCCGCGGGCTCCGTGTGCCCCGCTGCACGCAGCCGGCGCAGGTCACCGCCGTAGTCCGCGAGTAGCTGCTCTGGCATGCGGCCCAGGCGGGTCGCAGTGCTCTCGTCGTAGCGGCCGTAGCCGGCGCGGCGACGCGTCGAGGCGCGCATGTGCGCCGGGGGTGGTGAGGCCGGCGTCCCACAGCTCACGCGCGGCGGCCACCGCGATGTCCGCCCCATCGTGGTCCCTTCGAAGTGGAGCAGGTCCATCGGAACCTTAGCTATGGCCACCGACAACGAGAGACGTGTTCGGGCCGCAGAAGGCATCTATGGACCTATCGCCAGACGTTGGATCGGAGCACTCAGACCCCTTGCCCGCAGGGCCCAAGCAACACAACCCCTGGCCAGGCCGGCTCCCTAGACGTTGAAGCGGAACTCCACCACGTCGCCGTCCTGCATGACGTAATCCTTGCCCTCGAGCCGCGCCTTGCCCTTCGCGCGGGCCTCGGCGACCGACCCGGTCGCGACGAGGTCGTCGAACGAGATGACCTCGGCCTTGATGAAGCCCTTCTCGAAGTCGGTGTGGATCACGCCTGCCGCCTGCGGCGCCTTCGCGCCCTGCGGGATGGTCCAGGCGCGCGACTCCTTGGGGCCGGCGGTGAGATAGGTCTGCAGACCGAGCGTCGCGAAGCCGATGCGGGCGAGCTGGTCGAGACCCGATTCGGTCTGACCGGTGGCCTCCAGCAGCTCCTGCGCGTCCTCCGGGTCCAGCCCGATCAGCTCCGACTCGATCTTCGCGTCGAGGAACACGGCCTGCGCGGGCGCGACAAGAGCCTGCAGCTCTGCCTTCCGCTCCTCGTCGGTGAGCACCGATTCATCGACGTTGAACACGTAGATGTACGGCTTCGCCGTCAGCAGACCGAGCTCCTTGATCGGCGACAGGTCGATGCCCGCCGTCGAGAGCAGCTGACCGCGCTCGAGGGCATCCTTCGCTGCGTTCGCGGCATCCAGAACCGACGGGTCGGTCTTCTTCTGCTTCACTTCCTTCTCGAAGCGCGGCAGCGCCTTCTCGATCGTCTGCAGATCGGCGAGCATGAGCTCGGCGTTGATGGTCTCCATGTCGCCCTTGGGGTCGACGGTTCCCTCGACATGCACGACGTCATCGTCGACGAAGCCGCGCACGACCTGCGCGATCGCGTCGGCCTCGCGGATGTTGGCGAGGAACTGGTTGCCGAGCCCCTCCCCCTCGCTCGCGCCGCGCACGATGCCGGCGATGTCGACGAACGACACGGTGGCGGGCAGGATGCGCTCGCTGCCGAAGATCCCGGCCAGCACCTGCAGGCGCGGATCGGGCAGGTTCACCACGCCGATGTTCGGCTCGATCGTCGCGAACGGGTAGTTCGCCGCGAGCACGTCGTTCTTGGTCAGCGCGTTGAAGAGGGTGGACTTGCCGACGTTGGGCAGGCCGACGATTCCGATAGTAAGAGCCACGGGATACGAGTCTACCGGCGGGGACGCCGCCGCAGAGTCGGTGGGATCAGCCGCGCAGCGCCCGGAATGCCCAGGTCACGTACGGCACGTCGATGCTCGACTCCTCATCCAGCCCCAGTTCGTCGAACAGGTCGTCCATCCCCCGCCGGATGCTCGCCAGCTCACTCTCCGATGCGGTGATGAGGTGGCTGCGCGACGCAGCCATCCGGTGCAGCTGGGCACGCGTCATCGGCCGCCGCCACTCCCACCGCTCGCCCTCCAGCGAGCCGAACGGCGGTGCGACGGTGGGACCGCCGGCGTCGAGCATCTCCTCCGCGGCGCTCGCGCGCATGATCGCCGTGAGCCGGCGCACCCAGTCGACGCGGCCGTCGCGTGCGTTCCAGATCAGCCCCAGCGTCCCACCCGGGCGCACCACCCGCCCGATCTCCGCGGACGCGGTGACGGGGTCAACCCAGTGCCACGCCTGCCCCAGCACGACCGCGTCGACACTGGCATCCGGAAGCGGCAGCGCCTCCGCTGTGCCGAGGAACGTCGGCACGCCCGGCACCTGCTCACGCAGCTTCGCAAGCATAGTGGCATCCGGATCGATGGCGACGACCTCGGCGTCGCGCGCCTCGACGACCACCCGGGTGAGTTTGCCGGTTCCCGCGCCGACATCCGCGAGACGACGCGACCCCTCGGGCATGCACTCGAGCATCCACGCGACCGCCTCGAACGGATAGTCGGGTCGTGCCGCCTCGTAACTGTCGGCCTCGGCGCCGAAGGATGTCGCTCGCGAATCGCCCATGTTCGTCAGCCTACGGCGAGTCTGCCGGGCGGCGTCCGGATGCCGCGGGATGGTGGATCCGTGCCACTGGACTTCACTGCGATCGATTTCGAGACGGCGAACTCCAGTCCCGCCTCCGCCTGCTCCGTCGGGCTCGTCCGCGTCCGCGACGGCGCGGTGGTCGCGCAGACCGGATGGCTTATCCGTCCGCCGATGGGTCACGACGACTTCAACGAGTGGAACGTCCGGATCCACGGCATCCATCCGCACCACGTCATCGGTGCCGCGACGTGGGCGGAGCAGCTCGACCGCCTCTGCGATTTCGCGGGAGACGACGTGCTCGTCGCGCACAACGCCGGATTCGACCTGAACGTGCTGCGTCGCGCCTGCGAGGCCACCGGCCTCGCCGCGCCGCCGTACCGCTCACTGTGCTCGCTCGCCGTGGCCCGCAAGACGTACACGCTGGACTCGTACCGACTGCCGCTCGCGGCCGCTGCGGCCGGTTTCGGGGAGTTCGCGCACCACGACGCTCTCGCCGACGCCCGTGCGTGCGCGCAGATCGTCATCGACGCCGCCCGTCGTGCCGCGGTGCGCGATGTCGCGGCACTCGGCGCCGCCCTGGGCGTGGCTCTCTCGGCCCCGCTCGTCTGTGAGCTCGAGCCCGCTGTGGCCTGACCTGGCGACATCCGACACAATGGTCAGGTGACGAACGGACTGAGCCTCGAAGTCATCGAGGGCACTTTCGACCTCGCCCGTCAGGGTCGCACCGAACCCCTGGGCGAGATGATCGACGCCGGGGTGCCCGTCGACGTGCGCAATCCACGTCAGGACACCCTGCTCATCGTCGCCGCCTACGCCGAGCACGTCGAGACGGTCGGTGAGCTGATCGCACGGGGCGCCGACCTGGATGCCGTCAACGCGAACGGGCAGACCGCGGTCTCGTGCGCCGTGTTCCGCCGCAACGAGCCGCTGCTGCGGCTGCTGCTCGATGCCGGTGCCGATCAGGATGCCGGTGGGCACAGCGCGAAGCAGATCGCCGACCAGTTCGGCCTCGGCGACATGCGCGCCGTCCTCGACTCCTACTGAGAGGCCCGAGTGAGCGCTCGGCGACTCACGCGCCGCCCGGCACCCACGACAGCAGCGCGATGACGACGCTGGAGGTCGCGAGGAACGCGCCGATGAACCACCACGAGCTCAGCTCGTGTCCCTCTTCGCGCCGAACCCGGAAGAGCACGTCCGCACGGCGTGCCGGATCGAATCCGGGCTGCACGGCGGCCTTGGCCTGCTGAGCGGCCATGATCTGCTCCTCGGTGACACGGAGGATGCGGCCGGTCGGGGTGGTGATGTGCGCGGCGCGGCTCGGACTCGCAGACGTCTCGTTCAACGGCATCCCGAGCACTCCTCTTCATGACCATGGCGGCGCGCTGGTCACGCCGTACACGTCTATTCTGCCAGCCTCTGCTGGGAATGCCGGGATGCGAGGTCGGATGCCAGGGTCAGAGCCACTTCGAGACGAGGTGATCCGACACGATGCGACGCAGTGTGCCCGACGCGCCACGCAGCACGACGCTCTCGGTGTAGAGGTAGTTGCCCTCACGCCGCACGCCCCGCACGAGCTGTCCATCGGTGACGCCGGTCGCGACGAAGATCGTGTTGTTCCCCTGCACGAGGTCGTCGGCCTCGTACACCTTGTCGAAATCGAGCCCCGCGTCGATCCCGCGCTGGCGCTCGTCGTCGTCGCGCGGCCAGAGCACGCCCTGGATGTGACCGCCGAGCGCCTTGATCGCGCAGGCGGTGACGATCCCCTCGGGGCTGCCGCCGATGCCGACGCACATGTCGGTGCGGGCGTCGTGGCGCGCGGCGTTGATGCCGCCGGCGACGTCGCCGTCGCTCATCAGGCGGGTGCCGGCCCCGGCCTCGCGGATCTCGGCGATGAGCTTCTCGTGACGCGGGCGGTTCAGCACCGAGACGACGAGCTCGTCGACCGGCTTGCCGAGGGCCTTCGCGAGGCGACGGACGTTCTCGCCGATGGGCTTGCGGATGTCGACCACGCCGACTCCGGCCGGCCCGGTGACGAGCTTGTCCATGTAGAAGACGCTCGACGCGTCGAGCATCGAGCCGCGATCGGAGACCGCCAGCACGGAGAGAGCGTTCTGGCGTCCTTCCGCAGTCAGCGTCGTGCCGTCGATCGGATCGACGGCGATGTCGCACTCGGGGCCTCGACCGGTGCCGACCACCTCGCCGTTGAACAGCATGGGAGCGTTGTCCTTCTCGCCCTCGCCGATGACGACCCGGCCCTGGAAGTCGACGGTTCCGAGGAAGGCGCGCATCGCGTCGACGGCAGCGCCGTCCGCAGCCTCCTTCGCGCCGCGGCCGATGAACGGCACGGCACGGATGGCCGCCGCCTCGGTGGCGCGTACGAGCTCCATCGCGAGGTTGCGGTCGGGACGGAGGGGGCTGAGATCTGCTGTGAGGCTCACCATGCCGGTCAGCCTAGTGACGAAGCAGGATGGAAATCGGGACTTTTCACGATATGAAGGCGAAGAAAACGCACTTCTTGCCACCTGATAAAGATTCGCGCCCGGGCGGGCGTAACCACGCGGATATCCGCACCCCTGCGGGCTAAAGTGAGCATGCACCCCGACCGACAGAAGCAGGAGAACTCATGCCCGTCGCCACTCCGGAACAGTACGCAGAGATGCTCGACCGCGCGAAGGCCGGTGGCTTCGCGTATCCCGCTTTCAACGTCTCGAGCTCGCAGACGATCAACTCCGTTCTGCAGGGTCTCACCGAGGCAGGCTCCGACGGCATCATCCAGGTGACCACGGGCGGGGCCGACTATTTCGCAGGCCACACCGTGAAGGCTCGCGCCACCGGCGCCCTCGCTTTCGCGCGCTACGCGACCGAGGTCGCCAAGAACTACCCCGTGACCGTCGCCCTGCACACCGACCACTGCCCGAAGGATGCGCTCGGCGGGTTCGTCGAGCCGCTGATCGCGGCATCCGAGGAAGAGGTGAAGGCGGGCCGCAACCCGATCTTCCAGTCGCACATGTGGGACGGCTCGGCTGTGCCGCTCGACGAGAACATCGAGATCGCGAAGGAGCTTCTGCCCCGCATGAAGGCGATCAACGCCATCCTCGAGGTCGAGATCGGCGTCGTCGGCGGCGAAGAGGACGGTGTCGCCCACGAGGGTTCGAACGACGCCCTCTACACCACCTTCGCCGACGTCGACCAGGCGATCCAGGCCCTCGGCCTCGGCGAGCAGGGCCGCTACATCGCCGCCCTCACCTTCGGCAACGTGCACGGCGTCTACAAGCCGGGTGGCGTGAAGCTGCGCCCCGAGCTGCTGGGCGAGATCCAGGCCGAGGTCGCCGCGAAGTACAACACCGGTCCGAAGCCGCTCGACCTCGTCTTCCACGGCGGCTCCGGCTCCAGCGACGAGGAGATCGCCCTCGCGGTCGCCAACGGCGTGATCAAGATGAACATCGACACCGACACCCAGTACGCGTACACGCGGGCGATCGCCGACTACATGTTCAAGAACTACGACGGCGTGCTCAAGGTAGACGGCGAGGTCGGCAACAAGAAGCAGTACGACCCACGCGCCTGGGGCAAGATCGCCGAGTCGGCGATGGCCGCTCGCGTGGTCGAGTCGACCCGCCAGCTCGGCTCGTACGGTCAGTCGAAGAGCTGACCACAGCCCGAGAGCTGAGCGCTCTCTGACATGGAAGAGGGATGCCCTGACCGCTTGGCGGTCCGGGCATCCCTCTTGTCGTCGACGCAGCGGTCGCGGCTCAGTGCCCGCGAGTGCGGCTGCGACTGCGGCTGCGACGCACCCAGATCGCCAGATCGATGATCGCGTCGCAGACCATCAGCACGCCGATTCCCCGCGTGGCCGCCGAACGCGACCGCGCGGCAGCGACTCCGGCGGTGAACTCCGCGACACTGATCGCCACGCCGAGCGCCGGCCTCTCCCGCAGGAATCGTGCGGCCCGCGCGAGCGGACGCTCACGACGGGTCAGTGCCGTGAGTTCGGCGACGCCGCCGACGGCGAGGTCGATCACCGTTCGGGGCCAGCCACGGGGCGCGTACCGCTGCCCGGCTCCGTTCCCGTCGATACCGGCGGCGACGAGTGATGCCGGCACGCCGAACGCGGCGACGAAGGCTTCGATGCGCTCGAGCTCGCCGACCGTCCCGCCGAGCGCCTCCGGTGCGCATGCCCGCACCGCCGCATTGATGTCGAGCGCGACGCCCAGGCGCAGTCCGCGCAGCTCGTCGCTGGTGCCGTCGGCCTCGAGAAGCATGCGGCGGTAGACCTCGGCGCTCTGCGGCACCGCGATGGTGTCGACATCGAGCAGCGGCTGCATGAACCGCTCGATGTTCGGCCAGAACATCCCCGTGCCTCCATCGGCGGTGACCTCGATCCACGCCTCCCCATGCTCGGGGAGGTTCACCTCGATGATCGGATGGTCGGCGCGGCCGCTCGTGACCGCCAGATGCGTGCCGCCGGTGGCGTAGCGGTACAGCGACCAGGTCTCCGTCTCGACGTATTCGACATCGGCGCCGGTGATCTGCGCGGTGATGCGCGCACCCCACGGCCCGCGCCGCGAGAACTCCGCAACCGTGACCGGCTGCACGGCGAAGCCGTCGTTGTCGACGCTGTCGGGCATCCCGAACCCGCCGAGATCCTCCGAAGCCGCTGCAGGGTCGTCGAGCTGCTCGAACGCGGCGCCGAACTGCTCATCGAGCTCTTGATCGACCTCCTCGAGAGCATCGTCGGAGGCGCCGAGATGCAGCGTCAGCCCGGCATCGTCGAACATCTGCTGCAGAGCGAGAGCAGACAGATCGAACCGCAGCCGGTCATCGGCATCGAGCGAGACCACGGCGCCGCTCTCGGTGACGGGGATCAGGAAGACCGCTTCACCGCCGTCGGACCCGCGGGATGCTGCGAGCACGCGCTCTGCCCGCAGCAGCTCGGACGCGACCGCTGTCGGATCATCGCCTTCCGCGGACTCGACGAGGGCATAGCTGACGTGGAACGCGATCTGCTCTTCTGACACCCCTCGAGGCTACCCGGCGGGTGCGTTGAGCAGTCCGGCGGTGAATGCCGGATCGCCCAGCATCACGACCGAGATGCATCCCGACACCAGCGACATCGTGATGACGAAGCCGACCAGCGGGATCCACCACGCCGCTCTGCCGAGCTTCATCTGCCGGAACGACAGCCATGCGGTGGCCGCGTAACCGACGAGCAGAACCACCACGGCGATCACGCCCCACGTGCGCGCAGCCGCGAAATTGCTGAACTCTCCCTCGAGCCCGAGCAGCGACATCGACTCGGACAGCGTGGTCGACATGTTCACGAACTGCGGAACCGACGACAGGACGTTCACGAGCCCGAAGCCCAGCAGCACCAGCGTCACGAGCCGGCCGACCGGGTGCGCCGGGGTTCCCTGCGGCGCAGGTCGAGCGCTGCGGCCGGGCGCTGGCGACGGTGCTGCGGCTGGCGACGGTGCTGCGGCCGGCGCCGGATCGGCGGTCAGAGGGGGCAGACCTGCACGCGCACGCTGCTCTTCAGGCGAGGCATACTCACCGTACTGCGGCCGATCGACGCTCATGCGCGCGAGACCCGACCTCCGAGAGCGCGCTCGTCGCGCTTGCCGGAGTTGTCCTGGCGCAGCTCCTTGGGCAGCGAGAACATGAGGTCCTCCTCCGCGGTGCGCACCTCTTCGATGTCTGCGTAGCCGGCCTCGTCGAGGGCGTCGAGAACCTCGCGCACGAGCACCTCGGGCACCGAGGCCCCGCTGGTCACGCCGACCGTGCGTACCCCGTCGAGCCACTCCTGACGCACCTCGTCGGCGTAGTCGACGCGGTACGCGGCCTTCGCTCCATACTCGAGGGCGACCTCGACCAGGCGCACGCTGTTCGACGAGTTCGCCGAGCCGACGACGATGACGAGATCGGCATCCTTCGCCACCTTCTTGATCGCCACCTGACGGTTCTGCGTGGCGTAGCAGATGTCATCCGACGGCGGGTTCTGCAGTTCGGGGAATCGCGTGCGCAGCCGGTTCACCGTCTCCATCGTCTCGTCGACGGACAGCGTCGTCTGCGAGAGCCACACGACCTTGCTCGGGTCCTTCACCACCACGGTGTCGGCCTCGTCGGGCGAGTTGACGATGGTGACACGCTCGGGCGCGTGGCCCGCGGTGCCCTCGACCTCTTCATGCCCTTCGTGACCGATCAGCAGGATCTCGAAGTCATCCCTCGCGAAGCGCACGGCCTCGCGGTGCACCTTGGTGACGAGCGGGCACGTGGCGTCGATCGCGTGCAACCCGCGATCCGCAGCGCCCTGCACGACCGCCGGCGAGACGCCGTGCGCGCTGAAGACGACGTGCGCGCCCTCGGGCACCTCGTCGACCTCCTCGACGAAGATGGCGCCCTTCTGCTCGAGCTCGGTCACCACGTGGATGTTGTGCACGATCTGCTTGCGCACGTAGACGGGGGCGCCGTAGCGCTCGAGCGCCTTCTCGACGGCCACGACAGCGCGGTCGACTCCCGCGCAGTAGCCACGGGGGGCGGCCAGCAGCACGCGCTTCTCGCCGTCGACCGGACGGTTCTCGAGGCGCGCACGCTCGGCGGCGCGACGACGGGTCGGAATGTGCGGCACAGGCAGCGAGACGGCGGTTGAACTCACCCCGCCAGTCTACCGATGCCACCTGTTCGCGGGCCGGGAGCGGGCGGGCCGGATGGGTCGGCGGCACCGTGCCCTGGGGGCCGACACTCCAGATGTCGGACGGATTCGCGAGATCCGTCCGACATCTGGAGTGTCCCCGGAATGCAACGCCCGGGCCGGTCTCGGTCGCCGCGTCGGCGGCATCCGGAAGAATGGTCGGGTGACCGTCTTCGAAGCCACCGCGATCCCCGGCGAGCCGCCGCCCGCCGACTCGGTCGCGCCGCGCGACTCGCGACCGGATGCCCCCACCTCGGTCGCCCGGCTGAACGGGACGATCCGCGATTTCATCGCCCGCTGGAACACCGTCTGGGTGGAAGGCGAGATCACCTCGTGGAATCTGCGGGGCGGCAACGTCTTCGCGCGGCTGAAGGACAACCGCTCCGATGCGCAGATCTCGATCCGCGTCTGGTCGAGCGTGCGCCCGCGCATCCCCGCCGACCTCGCCGTGGGCGACCACGTCGTCGCGGCCGTCAAGGCCGACTACTTCGTCAAGGGCGGCGACTTCAGCTTCATCGTCTCGGCGATGAAGCACGTCGGTCTCGGCGATCAGCTCGAGAAGCTCGAGAAGCTGCGGGCGCAGCTGCGACAGGAGGGCCTGTTCGACTCCGCGCGCAAGAAGCCGCTGCCGTTCCTGCCGCACTGCATCGGTCTGATCACGGGCGAGCGGTCGGATGCTGAGAAGGACGTGCACCGCAACGCCGAGCTGCGCTGGCCGCAGGTGCATTTCCGCACCGAGCACGTCGCCGTGCAGGGAGACCGCTGCGTTCCCGAGGTGCTCGCAGCACTGCACCGTCTGGATGCCGATCCCGACGTCGACGTCATCGTCATCGCCCGCGGCGGCGGCGACCCGCAGACCCTGCTCGGCTTCAGCGACGAGCGGCTCGTGCGCGCCGTGGCCGCCTCATCCACCCCGGTCGTCAGCGCGATCGGGCACGAGAACGATCACCCGCTGCTCGACGACGTCGCCGATCTGCGCGCCTCGACCCCGACGGATGCCGCGAAACGGGTCGTTCCGGATGTCGGCGAGCAGCGCGCGATCGTCGCGCAGCTGCGGGCCAGGGCCACGACGCGGCTCACTCAGAGGATCTCGCACGACATCGCGCAGCTCGAGCAGCTGCGCTCGCGCCCGGTGCTGCGCTCGCCCGATCCGATCATCGACGACCGCGCACAGGAGGTGTGGCTACTGGCATCCCGCGGTCGCGACACCGTCACCCGGGCGCTGGATGCCGCTCAGCGCTCCACCGCCGAGCTGCGCGCCTCCCTGCGTGCCCTCTCCCCCGCCGCCACCCTCGCGCGTGGCTATGCCATCGTGCACCTCGACGACGGGCGCATCCTCAGCGACGCCGCCGACGCTCCCGTCGGCACCGCGCTCACGGTGGCGGTCGATCGCGGCTCGCTGCGCGCGGTGTCCGAGGGTGAGACATCCGAGGCCGGCTGACCAGTTCCCGGCATCCGCCTCCGGCATCCGACCGGGCTCCGGGGCCGTCCCGGCACCGGCCCCGACATTCCGGATACGTTCTGGGGGCCGACACTCCAGATGTCGGACGCTTTCCGTGGATGCGTCCGACATCTGGAGTGTCGGCCCCCTTTCCGCCGCGGCATCACCGGATCGGCGATGTCCGACACGCCGGTAAGATGGGGGCGTGACTGCCCCCAGCGACTCCCCTGTCGAAGAACTGTCGTTCGAGGCCGCACGCGATGAACTCGTGCGCGTGGTCGCCGAGCTCGAGCAGGGCTCGCCCACGCTCGAGCACTCCCTGGCTCTGTGGGAGCGCGGCGAGGCGCTGGCCGCCCGTTGCGAGGAGTGGTTGCTCGGCGCGAAGCGCCGGCTCGATGCCGCCCGTGACGCGGCATCCGGCGGAGCGGGCGAATGAGCCGGGAACCGCGGGTCGTCGCAGGTCTCGGGCGACCCGAGACCGCGCAGGAGACCGCCGACCGCAAGGCGGAGGCCAGCCGCGTCTACCGCTCGAGCCAGACGTTCCGCAACCTCATCGCCGCGCTGATCGTGACGGTCGCAGTGGTCGCGATCGTGGTGCTGGGAGTTCCTCGCGGCGAGGTTCCCGACCGCCCGGCGATCGACGTCGCGGCGATCGCCGCAGACGTCGAGACGTCGATGCAACGGCCCGCACTCGTCGTCGAGGCCGACGACTACTGGCGGGTCAACGAGGCCGCCCTCTCGGGCGGCAGCACCCGTGTCTGGACGATCACGCTCGCCCCCGCCGCCGACGACGCGCGCGGATTCGTCCGCGTGGCGCAGGCGTTCGACGCCGACGTGACCTGGGCACCGCAGGTTCTCGACGGCATGGCCCCCACCGGCACGACGACGATCGCCGGTCGCGAGTGGGACGAGTTCGACCTGCGCGGTCGCGGCTCCGCCAACATCTCCTACGCCATCGGGACCCAGGCCGGGCCCGACTACGTCCTGTTGTACGGCTCGCAGTCGCCCGAGGCGACGGCCGAGCTGGCAGAGACCCTGTCCGCACAGATCGACGACCTTGAGGAGGCCGAATGACCGCAACGCTCACCCCCGCTGAGGCATGGCGGGAGATGCTCGACGGCAACAGGCGATTCGTCGCCGGCACGCCCGCGCATCCTCACCAGGACGTCTCCAAGCGCCATGAGCTGGCCGAAGGTCAAGCGCCCATCGCGACTCTGTTCGGATGCTCGGACTCGCGTCTCGCCGCTGAGATCATCTTCGACAAGGGCCTGGGCGACCTGTTCGTCGTCCGCAACGCGGGGCAGGTCATCGGCGAGTCGATCGTCGCCAGCTTGGAGTATGCCGTCGGCATCCTGAACGTGCCGCTGATCGTCGTGCTCGCGCACGACTCGTGCGGAGCGGTGCGGGCGGCGATCGACGGCACCGCCATCGACTCGGCCCCGCTTCCGGCCGGCATCTGGAAGCTCATCGCACCGATCGTCCCGGCAGCGCGCAAGGTGCTCGCCGAGACCGGCGGCACGACGCCCGCCGACATCGACGCCGAACTGGTCGGTCGCGAGCACCTGCGCAACACCGTCGCAGACCTGCTGCACTCGTCCGAGATGATCAGCAACGCCGTCGCCGACGGCCGGCTGGGCATCGTGGGCGCGAACTACCGCCTCGCAGAGGGCACCGCGGTGCCCGTCGTCACTGTGGGCATCGACACCGAGGGGCACATCCCCGCTTCTGAGGAGGGATCGGCATGACCGACATCGAGTACCGCATCGAACACGACACCATGGGCGAGGTGCGCGTGCCTGCCACGGCGCTGTACAGCGCGCAGACCCAGCGCGCCGTCGAGAACTTCCCCATCTCGGGCAAGGGCCTCGAGTCGACGCAGATCGCTGCCCTCGCCCGCATCAAGAAGGCCGCGGCGCTCGCCAACAAGGAGCTCGGAACCCTTGACGGCGCGATCGCCGACGCGATCGCCCAGGCCGCCGATGAGGTCGCTTCCGGCAAGCACGACGGCGAGTTCCCCGTCGACACCTACCAGACCGGCTCCGGCACCTCGTCGAACATGAACATGAACGAGGTGCTGGCGAACCTGGCATCCGGAATCCTCGGCTCGGCCGTGCATCCGAACGACCACGTCAACGCATCGCAGTCGTCGAACGACGTGTTCCCGACGTCGGTGCACATCGCCGTCACGCAGGCGCTCATCGACACCCTGATCCCCTCGCTCGACCACCTCGCCGTCGCCCTCGAGGCGAAGGCGGAGCTGTGGAAGGACGTCGTGAAGTCGGGGCGCACCCACCTCATGGACGCGACGCCGGTCACCCTCGGCCAGGAGTTCGGCGGCTACGCCCGTCAGATCCGCCTCGGCATCGAGCGCGTGCAGTCGGCTCTCCCCCGCGTGGCGGAGGTGCCCCTCGGCGGCACTGCCGTCGGCACCGGCATCAACACCCCGCTCGGCTTCCCGCAGAAGGTCATCGAGCTGCTCGCTGCCGAGACCGAGCTGCCGATCACCGAGGCGAAGGATCACTTCGAGGCGCAGGCCAACCGCGACGGCCTGGTCGAGACCTCGGGTGCGCTGCGCACGATCGCCGTGTCGCTGACGAAGATCAACAACGACCTGCGCTGGATGGGATCGGGCCCGAACACGGGTCTGGGAGAGCTGCACATCCCCGACCTGCAGCCCGGCTCGTCGATCATGCCCGGCAAGGTCAACCCCGTCGTGCCCGAAGCCGTACTCATGGTGTGTGCGCGCGTGATCGGCAACGACGCGACGGTCGCATGGGCCGGCGCATCGGGCTCGTTCGAGCTGAACGTGGCAATTCCGGTGATGGGCACCGCGCTGCTCGAGTCGATCCGTCTGCTCTCGAACGCCGTGCGCGTGCTGGCCGACAAGACCATCGACGGCCTCGAGGCCAACGTCGAGCGGGCTGCGGCCTTCGCCGGCATGAGCCCGTCGATCGTCACGCCGCTGAACAAGGTCATCGGCTACGAGGCAGCCGCCAAGATCGCCAAGCACTCGGTTGCCAAGGGCATCACCGTGCGCGACGCGGTCATCGACCTCGGCTACGTCGAGCGCGGTGAGATCTCGGAGGAGGAGCTCGACGCGAAGCTCGACCTCCTGTCGATGACGCACGCGGGCTGAGTCCGCAGGCCTTCGGGTCGTCGGGCGGCGTCGCCAGGGGCTTTTGCCGCCCTACCGGTTACGTTTCGGGGGCGCTTGCCGCCCTACCGGTTACGTTTCGGGGGCGCTTGCCGCCCTACCGGTTACGTTTCGGGGGCTTGCCGGCCTAGCGGTTACGTTTCGGGGGCCGACACTCCAGATGTCGGACGTTTCGCCATGATTCGTCCGACATCTGGCGTGTCGGCCCCCGTTTCGCATCCGTCCCCACCCGGAGCGGAGAGGCGAGTTGTCCACAACCCCCGGTTAACGGGATCGAGCGCGAACGTCGTGTCGCGGATGCTGGGGACATGTTCGATCCCCATGATCTGCTCACCCGACTCGGTGGACTCGCGCAGGGCGCCCAGCTTCAGGACTACGGCGTCTCGCGGATGCAGCTGAGCAGAGCCGTGCGAAACGGGCAGATCGAGCGGTTGCGTCCTGGCGTGTTCGCGACACACGGAGCCGCCGACGCCGAGCGGGACGCCGCTCGGCACGGGGGCGCACTCACATGCGCTGCAGCGCTGCGGCACCTGGGCGTGTGGGTGATGTCGACGGAGCCGCCACCGCATGTCTGGGTCGGCCGCCGTGGACGCGTCTATCCGCACTCCGGATGCCGTTGCGTAAGCCACTACTTCCGCACCGGACGTGTGCGCTTCGGAGTCGTCGACGTCGAAACCGCTCTTCTGCATCTCTACCGCTGCGAGGGTGAGGAGTCGTTCTTCGCTCACTCGAGTCGGCGTTGAAACAGCGCAAGCTCACCCGTTCCGCACGCGCACGCGTGCGTGCGGCACTGCCGGCGCACGCGCGATGGCTCGTCGACTTCGCGCGGTCGGATTCAGACAGCGGTCTCGAATCGCTGCTGCGGCTGCGCCTGCATCTGCTGGGGATCGCGCTCGACTGCCAGGTCGTCATCGGCGGTGTCGGACGAGTCGACTTCGTGGTCGACGGGCGTCTCATCATCGAAGCGGATGGGAAGGAGAATCACGACGGCTCGACCATGCGGCATAAGGACCTGGTTCGGGATGCCGCTGCTTCCGCCCTCGGGTACGAGACACTGCACTTCGACTACGCCCAGATCATCCACGACTGGTCCGCGGTGCAGCGATCCATCATCTCGGCGTTGCGGCGGACGGCTCAGCGAGGATGAACGTGGTTGTGGATAACTTCGACGAGGTCTCGGCGATCCGAGTTAGCGTGGTGCGGTGACGATGACGACCACCCTCACGCGCACGGGCTCGGCCCTCGCCGCCGCCGGCCTGCTGATCGGGATGCTGTCGGCGTGCACCCCGGAAGCAGAGCCGACTCCAAAGCCCACGAAGACTGCCGCCTTCGCCTCAGACGAGGAAGCCTTCGCCGCCGCCGAGGAGACGTACCGGGCATACATTTCTGCGTATAACGAGATCGACCTCGCAGATCCCAGCAGCTTCGAGGCGACCCGCAACTTTGTGGTTGGCGACTACAGCGCGCAAGAACGAAAGACGCTTAGCGAATTCCATGCCAAGGGCTATGTCCGAACTGGGGCAACCGAGATTCTTCGATTCCAGGGTGATCGCGTCGATGGCGATATCGTCATCGCAGTCACCTGCAATGACGTCAGTGGCACCGACATAGTCGATCCATCAGGAAAATCGGTTGTAGCGCCCGACCGTCGCGATGTCTACGCACTCAAACTGACTTTTGCCTATAGGTCTCCCACCCTTCGGCTTGCCGATTCAACCCCTGTCGAGGATGCAACATGCGCCGGCTGACAGCGATCCTCGCAGGGCTGATCATCGTCACCGCTTGCTCTGTTCCATCGGCTGCTAATGCAAGCGGAAGTTCGACGTGCTCCGCCGCTGACCTAGAGATCGGAACGTGCCAGGTTGCACTCGGCGGCGGGACAGCGACGATCAAAGGCTCACGAACATCGCCGGGCCAGCAGGGCGAACGAACTCCGTCAAGACATTCTCCCGGCGGCTCGAACGCCACGATCGATAACGCGCCGCGACAGCCGACGCCGTTCGAGGAATGCCTTGTGGACTGGGACTCGTACATCGGGTGCTGGAACGTCGTGCCCTCAGACGACACTCCACCCGACGAAGGCGACGAATCGCCCGGTATGCCGCCGATCACCATCACCGACCTTGCGAGCTTCTCTCCGGCGCAGGGCACCGTAGTTGGCGAGCCAGGAAATCTCGGGGTCGTGGGCCTCCCGACGAACTTCGTGACCGAGGCTGCGACGCACGTCCGTTCGGGTCAGCTGTTCGGATTCCCGATCGACGTGCGCTTCACACCGGTTTCCTACACGTTCCACTACGGAGACGGGCAGTCGCAGACGACCTCCTCCCCCGGCACCAGCTGGGAGAGCCTCGGCCAAGCGCAGTTCACGCCCACTGGCACCAGTCACACCTACGCCGATCGCGGAACCTACGACGCGAGCGTCGACATCGCCTACACAGCCGAGATCGACCTGGGTGTCGGCTGGTTCCCGGTCGAGGGCCAGCTCGACATCACCGGCCCGGCACAGCAGATCCGCATCTTCGAGGCGCACACCGCGCTGGTCGCTCGCACGTGCGCTGAGCAGCCTTCCGCCCCCGGCTGCTGACCCGAGCATCGCCTCGAGCCATCGAGTTCGCCGACGCGCTCGCCTCAGCTTGAAGCTCGCCCCCACTCGAGGCCGGCGATTGCGACGCGAGGCGTGCGCGGTCGAGAGGATGCGCCGTCGAGACCGTGCCCCGTCGAGACAGATCCGGCATCCGGCATCCGTGCATCCGTGCATCCGGGCATCCGGGCATCCGGGCATCCGGGCATCCGGGCATCCGACCCGCCGCCAACGCGATGCGAATCGGGGGTCGACACTCCAGATGTCGGACGGATTCGCGAGAAACGTCCGTCATCTGGCGTGTCGGCCCCCCGAAACGTAACGGAAGCGACGGCCGGAAACCGTAAGCGGAAGCGATGCCCGGAACCACGACGCCCGCGAACCGAACGGACGCGAACCGTAACGGATCGGAACCGCGACGCCCGCGAACCGCGACGCCCGCGAACCGCGACGGACGCGAACCGTAACGGGCGCCCGCCGTCACGCACGCCGCCACGGAAGCACGCTTCCGTCGGCCCGACTCAGCTGAGCTCGCCGCCCTCCAGCAGTTCGGTCACGAGCGCTGCGATCGCCGAGCGCTCCGAGCGCTGCAGGGTCACGTGACCGAACAGATCGTGCCCCTTCAGCGTCTCGATCACGCTCGCGATGCCGTCGTACCGGCCGACTCGCAGGTTGTCGCGCTGCCCGACGTCGTGGGTGAGCACGACGCGCGAGTTCTGACCGATCCGGCTCAGCACCGTCAGAAGCACGTTCCGCTCGAGCGACTGCGCCTCGTCGACGATCACGAAGGCGTCGTGCAGCGACCGGCCGCGGATGTGCGTGAGCGGCAGCACCTCGAGCATCCCGCGGGCCACGACCTCTTCCAGCACGTTGCCCGAGACGACCGACCCGAGAGTGTCGAACACCGCCTGACCCCACGGGTTCATCTTCTCGCCCTGGTCTCCGGGCAGGTATCCGAGTTCCTGACCACCGACGGCGAACAGAGGTCGGAAGACGATGATCTTCTTCTGCTGCTGCCGCTCGAGCACCGCATCCAGACCGGCGCACAGCGCTAATGCTGACTTGCCCGTGCCGGCCCGCCCGCCCAGCGACACGATGCCGACCTCCGGGTCGAGCAGCAGGTCGATCGCGATCCGCTGCTCGGCAGAACGACCGTGCATCCCGAACACGTCGCGATCCCCTCGCACCAGCCGGTACTCGCCGTCGGCCACGACGCGCCCCAGCGCCGACCCACGCTCGGAGTGGATGATCAGCCCGGTGTTCACGGGCATCCCGCGCACCTCTTCGCTGAGGCCGACCTCGCTCTCGTACAGGTCGCTCATCTCGTCGCCCGAGAGATCGAGGGTCGCGATGCCCGTCCATCCGGCATCCACCGCCTGCTCGGCGAGGTACTCCTCCGCGGCGAGACCGAGCGAGGCCGCCTTCACGCGCATCGGCAGATCCTTCGAGACGATCGTGACGTTCTGCCCCTCTCCGGCCAGCTGCGCCGCCGTGGCGAGGATGCGGCTGTCATTGTCACTGAGTCGGATGCCCGCCGGCAGCACCGACATGTCGACAGCTCCCAGCTCGACCCGTAGGGTGCCGCCGTCGCCGACCTCGATGGGGAGATCCAGCCGCCCGTGCTCGACCCGCAGCTCATCGAGGTGACGCAGCGCGCGGCGGGCGAAGTAGCCCAGCTCGGGGTCGTGGCGCTTGCCCTCCAGCTCGCTGATCACCACCACCGGAAGCACGATCGAGTGCTCCGCGAACCGGAACAGGGCCTGTGGATCGCTCAACAGCACCGAGGTGTCGAGCACATATGTGCGAAGAGCCGTGTCATCGTGTGACACGGCTCGGGCTGCTGACGTGGACTGCTGCTGTGCTGTACGTGTGGTCACGATCCACTCCCACTCGGGATGTGCTCCCGGCTCTGCAGCGAGTCGACCAGGGTCACGAGTCGCGAACCTGGAGGCCGACCCGACCGGACACGGTGTCCGATGCCACGAACGTACTTCCGCTCGCCGCACACAACGGGAGACACGCGGAACGGTTCGCTTACGTTCCGGTGAACGACGAGGGTCAGGATGCCGGGAGGCGGCGTCACCGCCCGAAGCGGCGGTCACGGTCGGCGAAGTCGCGGATGGCGCGGAGGAAGTCCACCTCGCGCAGGTCGGGGCCGAGAGCCTCGACGAAGTAGAACTCGCTGTGCGCGCTCTGCCAGAGCAGGAAGTCGCTGAGCCGCTGCTCGCCGCTCGTGCGGATGACCAGGTCGGGGTCGGGCTGACCCCCGGTGTAGAGGTGCTCGCCGATCATCTCGGGCGTCAGCTGCTCGGCCAGATCCTCGAGGGTGCCGCCCGACGCGTTGTGCTTGCCGATGATGCTGCGCACCGCGTCGACGATCTCGTGGCGGCCCCCGTAGCCGACCGCGAGGTTCACGTGCATCCCGGCGTGGCCGCTCGTGCGCTCCTGAGCCTGGGCCAGCACCCGTGACAGCTCCGGCGGCAGGATGTCGGAGCGGCCAACGTGCTGCACACGCCATTCGCCGTGCTCGGCGAGCGTCTCGGCGAGTTCGGCGATGATCTCGATGAGATCGTCGATCTCCTTCGAGTCGCGCTTGAGCAGGTTGTCGGCCGAGAGGAGGTAGAGCGAGACGACGCCGATGCCCAGCTCATCGCACCAGCCGAGGAACTCGCGCATCTTCGCGGCCCCGGCGCGGTGCCCGGCGGCGGCGCTGTCGAAACCGAGCTGTCGCGCCCATCGACGATTGCCGTCGATCATCATCGCCACGTGGTGCGGCGCCTTCGACACGTCGATCCGCCGTCGCAGGCGTCGTCCGTAGAGCCGATAGAGGGGTCCCCGCCCCGAGCTCTCACGTGCAGTCACGTGCCTACGCTACTCCCACCCGACGCGAGCCCGCGGCAGCTCCCAGCTCATGTACCGCTTGCGGCATGCGCCCGAACGTAGAGTGAGCGCGTGAGCACCCGCCCCTCTGACAACGCAGACGTCCCCGAGCTCCCCCTGATGGAGGCGGCCGCGGTCGATGCCGCGGTCGAGGTGAGACCGACCTGGCGAGGGTGGATCCACGCCGGCACCTTCCCGATCGCGATCGTGGCCGGCATCGTGCTCATCGTCCTCGCTCAGGGCGGCCCGGCCAAGTGGGCGGCCGCGGTGTTCATGGTGACGTCGTTGCTCCTCTTCGGCAACTCCGCGCTCTACCACCGCTTCGATTGGGGTCCGACGACCAAGGCGGTCCTCAAGCGCATCGACCACGCGAACATCCTCCTCCTCATCGCCGGCACCTATACGCCTCTGGCTGTCCTCGCCCTTCCCCCGCAGAAGGGCATGGTGCTGCTGATCGTCGTGTGGAGCGGGACGGTGCTCGGCATCCTCTTCCGGGTGTTCTGGATCAACGCCCCGCGCTGGCTCTACGTCGCGCTCTATCTCGCGCTCGGCTGGGCTGCGGTGATGTACATGGTCGATCTGCTGCAGGCGAACGTCGCGATGATGGTGCTCGTCTGCGTCGGCGGTCTGCTGTACACCGCGGGAGCGATCGTCTACGCGATGAAGAAGCCGAACCCGTGGCCGGGGCACTTCGGGTTCCATGAGATCTTCCACGTGTGCACGGTGCTCGCCTTCCTGTGCCATTGGACGGCGTGCCTGCTCATCTCGCTCGACCCCCTCTCCCCGTCACTCGGCTTCGGCAGCTGACGCAGGCGGGCACGCGCCGCATCCGGATGCCGATCGCCGGCCCTGTCGCGGGAGGTAATGCTCCGACACGTCGAACCCCGACGCGGGATACGCTCGATACTCCCGGCAGAGCAGAGGAGCGACAATGGCCGAAGTCGAGAGCTTCACCCTGGATCACACCGCCGTCGTGGCGCCGTACGTGCGTCTCATCAGCGTCGAGCACGGCCCGAAGGGCGACGCGATCTCGAACTTCGATGTGCGCTTCGTGCAGCCGAACGAAGGCGAGATACCGACGGCGGGACTGCACACCATCGAGCACCTGCTCGCCAGCCTCGTGCGCGACCGCATCGACGGGTTGATCGATATCTCGCCGTTCGGATGCCGCACCGGATTCCACGCGATCTTCTGGGGCGAGCCCGCCGTCGCGGACGTCGTCGCCGCGGTGCGCAGCGGCCTGGAGTTCATCGCCGAGAGCGCCGAATGGAGCGACGTGCCCGGCGTCTCGGCCGTGGAATGCGGCAACTACCGCGACCACAGCCTGCACAGTGCGAAGGAGTGGTCGAAGACCATCCTCGATCAGGGAATCAGCCTCGACGCGTTCGAGCGCACCGGCGTGTGAGCCGAGCGGGGCTCAGCGCGCGCTCTCGTCGCCGTCGGCCTGATCGCGCAGCGCGGCCTCTTCGGCATCCAGCTCTTCCCGCACCTCTTCGCGGTAGCGCACCTTGCGGATGCGGCGGTTCATGTCCCAGATCAGCAGCACGACGGCCGCGACGATGATCACGATGATGGCGAAGCCGGCGAACCCCGGGGTCACCGAGTTCGGATCGACCGTCATCGACGGCGTCGGCATCGGGGTGGTCTCACCGAACAGGATCATGGTCCGCCTTCTCCTTGCAGGTCGAATAACCTGGAAGTCCAGCCTATCCGCCGTCCACACCCGGGAGAGACGTGACCACCGCACGCGAGCTCGATGAGCGATACGGCCGCACTCCGCGGCGGCGTCTGCCCTGGATCATCTTCGGCGCCGTCGCCCTGGCGGCCGTCGTCGCGCTCGGCTGGACGATCGTGGCACAGCAGATGCGCGCAGTGGATGCCGATGACCTCGGCTTCACCGTGGTCGACGCGCACAGCGTCGACCTGCGCTTCCAGTTCACCGCACCGCAGGGGGCGGATGTGGCCTGCGCCGTGGAGGCGCTCGACGAGGAGTTCGGCGTCGTCGGCTGGAAGATCGTCGAGATCGCCGGCGGCGAGCATCACACGAAGGGCGTCGCGGTCAGCATCCCGACCGTCGCGGAAGCCACGACCGGTTTGGTGAAGACCTGCTGGGTCGCCTAGAATCATCCGAAAGATGACCGACGCCCCGGCCGATGCCGGGGCGTCTTGCATATCCCACGGGCCACGAGACGGCTCGACATCCCCAAGCCCCTGAAGGGGCCCGCACCGAAGGAGCAGGCTGTGTCCACAGACGCTCAGGTACCTTTCCTCACCCAGGAGGCCTACGACCGGCTCGTCGAAGAGCTCGAGCACCTCTCGACCGTCGGCCGCGACGAGATCGCCGCCCGCATCGAAGCGGCCCGCGAAGAGGGCGACCTCAAGGAGAACGGCGGCTATCACGCCGCGAAGGACGAGCAGGGCAAGCAGGAGGCGCGCATCCGCACGCTGCAGCAGCTGCTGAAGACGGCGAAGGTGGGCGAGGCGCCCACCAGCCGCGGCATCGTCGAGCCCGGAACGGTGGTCACCGCGCTGGTCGCGGGCGACGAGGAGGTCTTCCTGCTCGGCAGCCGTGAGATCGCCGCCGGCGGCGACCTCGACGTGTACAGCGAGGCGAGCCCGCTCGGCCAGGCGATCATCGGCCTGAAGGTCGGCGACAAGTCCAGCTACGAGGCGCCCAACGGACGCGCGATCACCGTCGAGATCACCGGCGTCGAGACCTACACCGGCTGACTCCGCAAAGACGACGAACGGCGGGATGCTGCATGGCATCCCGCCGTTCTGCGTCTTCCCGGTCAGCCCGGCGCGCGGTCAGTCCGGCGCGCGGTCAGTCCGGCACGACGACGGGGGCGAATCCCGCCTGCCGCAGCGTCTCGAGGGCGAGCTCGGTGTGCTCGGGTCCGCGGGTCTCGATCGAGAGCTGCAGGATCATGTCGCTGATCTGCAGACCGTGACCGTGGCGCGTGTGCAGCACCTCCATGACGTTGGCGCCTGCCTGCGCGAGCAGATCCGAGACCTTCGCGAGCTGACCCGGGCGGTCGGGAAGCGGCACACGCACGGTCGCGTATCGACCCGACGCCGCAAGACCGTGCGCCACGACCCGCTGCAGCAGCATCGGGTCGATGTTCCCGCCCGAGAGGATCGGCACGGTCACGCCCGTGTCGTGCACCTTGCCGGCCAGGATGGCGGCCACGCCCACGGCACCGGCGGGCTCGACGACGACCTTGGCGTGCTCGAGGAGCACGAGCAGAGCGCGGGCGATGTCGTCCTCGCTGACCGTGACCACCTCGTCGACGAGTTCGCGGATGATCTCGAACGGAACGTCCCCTGGCCGTGCGACGAGGATGCCGTCGGCGATCGTCGGGTGGGTCTGGATCTCGACGGGGCTGCCTGCCTGGAGCGACGGCGGCACCGCGGCGGCGTTCTCGGCCTGCACGCCGATGACGCGGACAGTGCGACCGGCGGCTGCGGCAGCGGCCTTGACCGCAGCCGCGACGCCGGCGATGAGTCCACCGCCGCCGATGCCCATGATCACCGTGTCGACGTCGGGGACGTCCTGGATAACCTCGAGGCCGAGCGTGCCCTGCCCCACGACGATGTCGCGGTGGTCGAAGGGGTGGATGAGCACGGCACCGGTGCGCTCGGCGAACTCGGCTGCGAGGCGCAGGGAGGTGGCCACCGTCTCGCCCTCGAGCACGACCTCGGCGCGGTAGCCCCGGGTGGCGAGCAGCTTGGGCACGGGCACGCCGAGCGGCATGAAGATCGTCGCCGGGATGCCGAGCATCTGAGCTGCGAGAGCCACGCCCTGCGCGTGGTTGCCGGCCGAGGCTGCCACCACTCCCCTGGCCCGCTCCTCGTCGGTCAGCCGCGAGAGGCGGTAGGTCGCCCCGCGGATCTTGAACGACCCGGTTCGCTGCAGGTTCTCCATCTTGAGCATGACGGGCGAGCCGAGGGTCTCCCCGAGAGCGCGCGACAGCTCGGTCGGCGTGCGGGAGATCACCCCGGCGAGGCTCTCCGCCGCCGCGGTGAACTCGGCAAGGCTCGGGATGGCGGCGACGCTCGGGATTGCGGTCATCGATTCCTCCTCTGCCGCTCGCGCGGCACTGTGCTCCAGATCAGATCTTCGGGGGCGGGTTCACGCCCGGTGCGCCACGCGCCCGAGCCGATGGTGACGGCGGCGACGTTGACGAATGCGGCCAGCGGAACCGCGAACAGGGCGCCGGGGATGCCGGCGATCATCGCGCCACCCGCCACCACGAGCACCACGGCCAGGGGGTGCACCTTCACAGCCGAGCCCATCAGGATCGGCTGCAGGATGTGGCCCTCGAGCTGCTGCACCAGCAGCACCACGCCGAGCATGAGCAGCCCGATCACCGGACCGTTGTACACCAGGGCGAGGAACACCGCCACCGCTCCGGTTACCACGGCGCCCACGATGGGCACGAACGACCCGAGGAAGACGAGCACTGCGACCGGGATCGGCATGGGCACTCCGAGCAGCGCTGCGCCGACGCCGATGCCGATCGCGTCGATGCCGGCGACGAACATCTGCGTGCGCGCGTAGTCGACCACCGTCGCCCAGCCGTTGCGGGCCGCCGCGTCCGCCGCCGGGCGCGCCATGCGCGGGAACAGCTTGAGCGTCCACCGCCAGATGCCCGCACCGTCAGCGAGCAGGCAGATCAGGATGAACAGCGACAGCAGCGCACCGGTGAGGATGTGTGCGGCGGTCCCGGTGACGGCGAGAGCGCCGTTGAGCAGCAGATCGGCCTGCTCGTTCAGCAACCCCATGCCCTGCTGGATGTAGCCGTCGATCTGCTTCTCGGTGAGATGCAGCGGACCGTCGAGCAGGAACATGCGCACCTGCTGGATGGCATCCATCGTCTTGGCCTGCACGTCGGGCAGCTGGCTGCGCACCTGCCAGATCACCAGCCAGAACAGCCCCGTGACCACCCCGAGCGTGCCCAGGACGGTCACCGCGATCGCCAGCCAGCGGGGGAAGTGAGCGCGCAGCATGAGCTGGAAGGCCGGCCACAGCAGCGCCGTGATCAGGATGCCGACCAGGAGGGGGATGACCAGGAGCTTCAGCAGCATCACGAGCCAGATGAACAGCGCGATCAGGCCGGCGATCACCAGCAGGCGCCAGGCGTATGCGGCGGTGACGCGCAGCGGTGCCGGCACGGCCTCACCGGCTGTGGTGGTCACCGTGCGCTCGAGCACGGGCGGCTGATACCGGAAGGGATTGCGGAACCTCGGCCGGGGGTCGTCGCTCATTGTGCAATTCTACGTACGCCTCGAATCGGCATCGCACCCGATGTCGGTCGGTGCGGATACTCTGGCGCGGTGACCGCTCCGCCCTCGAACACCCTCAGCGCTGCCGAAGCGCGCCGGATGACGCTGGCGGCGCAGGGGTTCTCCCGGCGCCGACCGAATGCCGTGGCGGTCCGTCATCTGCACAGGGCGATGTCGCAGCTGGGCGTGCTGCAGATCGACTCGGTCAACGTCTTCGCGCGTTCGCACTACATGCCGATGTTCTCCCGCCTGGGCGCGTACGACCAGACCCTGCTCGATCGCACCTTCCTGGCGCGCACCACGCACTACGTGGAGTACCTCGCACACGAGGCGACGTTCATGCCGGTCGCGGACTGGGCGCTGTGGGGCTTCCGCATGCGGGAGTGGCGCGAGCGAGCGGAGCGACCGGGCGGATGGGGCCATGTGCACCGGCGCACCCTCGATTGGGTGCGCGATGAGCTGCACGCCCGCGGCCCGCTGCGGCCTGCCGACCTGCGCGACGACGCGCCTCGCGAGCGAGGCTCCTGGTGGGACTGGGATGAGGCGAAGATCGCGCTCGAGCAGTTGTGGCGATGCGGTGAGGTCGCCATCGCGGGGCGCGTCGGATTCGAGCGCCGCTACGCCCTCGCGACCCAGATCATCCCGCCGGAGATCCGACGCACCGTCATCCCCCGCGATGAGGCTGTGCGCGAGCTGGTGCGGCGGGCGGCGCGGTCGTACGGCGTCGCGACGATCGCCGATCTGAACGACTACCACCGCCTGCGCGATCAGTCCGCGGTGCGGGCGGCGGTGGGCGACCTCGTCGACGCGGGTGAGCTGGAGCCGGTCTCGGTGCGCGGCTGGGAGCGGGCCGGCAAGCCGATCGCGGCGTGGCGGCATCGGGATGCTGTGCTGCCGCGGCGCATGGATCGCGCCGCGCTGCTGACCCCGTTCGATCCTGTGGTGTGGTTCCGCGATCGGGCGCTGCGGACGTTCGACTTCGACTACCGCATCGAGATCTACGTGCCGGCCGCCGAGCGCCGCTTCGGGTACTACTCCCTGCCGGTTCTCGTCGCTGACCGTGTCGTCGGGCGGGTCGATCTGAAGGCGGATCGCGCATCGTCGACACTGCGGGTGCAGTCGGCGTGGTGGGAGCGGCAGGCCAGGCCGCAGGCCGACGCGGAGCGCGTCGCGGAAGAGCTCGCGCGCGCCGCGCTCTGGCAGGGCCTCGAGCGGATCAGCGTGTCCGGGTGGGGCGACGCGGCGGATGACGTGGCGCACGCACTGCACGGCGCCGTGACGTCGGTCGAGCGACACGTGCATCCGCGGGAGTGACGAACGCCCCGTCGGAGGGCGGGGCGTTCGGTGCTTTCGGTGATTCGACTCGCAAGCTCGCTCAACCTTGACACGCAAGAGGCTCAATGCGACTTCGTCGCATCGAGCCTCTTCGTGTCAGAACTGCACGCGCGGCGGTTCGGAGATCGCCCCGTCGTCGTTGACCTCGAAGAATTCGCGCTCGGTGAAGCCGAGTCCGCGGGCGAAGAGGTTGTTCGGGAAGACCTTGATCTTGGTGTTCAGCTCGCGGACGCCCCCGTTGTAGAAGCGACGAGCCGCCTGCACCTTGTCTTCGGTGTCGACCAGCGAGTGCTGCAGCTGCAGGTAGTTCTGGCTGGCTTGCAGCTGCGGGTACGCCTCGGCGACGGCGAACAGACTGCGCAGCGCCTGCTGCAGGTGCCCCTCTGCCACCCCGGCCTCGGCCGGTCCCGACGCGGCGAGCGTCTCGGCGCGCGCTCGGGTGACCCCTTCGAAGACCTCTTTCTCATGCGCGGCGTAGCCGCGCACCGTCTCGATGAGGTTAGGGATGAGATCGGCTCTGCGCTTGAGCTGCACGGCGATCCCGCTCCACGCCTCGTCGACTCGCACCTTCAGCTGCACCAGCGAGTTGTATGTCGACCACAGATAGATCCCGACGAGCAGCAGCACTCCGACGACGATCAGTACCGGCCACAGCCATTCCATGCACAGCCCCCTCTTGAACCGACATCCATCCTATGCGCGTATCACTGCGCGTCGGCTGGACGACAGGCCGCGCTCAGGCGCCGAGGATGCGCTCGAGGTGCCGGTTGCCGAACAGCCGGTCGGGATCGAGCCGGTCGCGCAGCGCGACGAAGTCGTCGAACCGCGGATAGCGTTCGCGCAGCTGCTCGGCGGTCAGACTGTGCAGCTTTCCCCAGTGCGGGCGGCCGCCGTGGGCGAGCATGATCTGCTCGACCGCGTCGAAGTACTCACGCGGATCCGCGCGCCAGTAGCGGTGCACGGCGATGTACGCGCTGTCCCGACCGGATGCGGTCGACAGCCACAGGTCGTCGGCGGCGGCGAAGCGCACCTCGACGGGGAACTCGATGCGCCACCCGCGGTCGGCGATGAGCCGGCGCAGCTCGCCGAACGCCGACCCGACACTCTCGACCGGCAGCGCGTACTCCATCTCTCGGAAGCGCACGTTGCGGTGGTGGACGAGCACGCGATGCGAGCGATCGGAGTACTCCGCGTCACCGGTCAGCGTGACCGCGAGCCTGTTGAACGGCGGGATCACCGCGGGGACCGCGCGACTCACCGCGCAGAATGCACCGAACACCCCATTCGCCAGCAGCGTCTCATCGATCCAGCGTCGCATGGGCGGGATGGGGTGCCGTGGCGCGGACTCGGGAAGTCGCGTCTGCGTCTTGGTGAGCGCGATGTCAGTGTGCGGATGCCAGTAGAACTCGAAGTGATCGGCATCCGACACGCGTTGGCGCAGCGAACCGAGAGTCTCGTCGAGCGGCTCTGGGGCGTCGATCGCGTGCATGACGAAAGCCGGAACGCACTGCAACGTGACCTCGACGACGATGCCGAGGGCGCCCAGACCCACCACTGCTCCCGCCAGCTGCTCGCGGTCGTGCTCGTGGTCGATGCGCAGGAACTCGCCCGCCGCCGTCACCAGGGTGAGGCCGCGCACCTGCGTCGCGATGCCGCCGAAGCGGGCGCCCGTGCCGTGCGTGCCCGTCGAGATCGCACCGCTGATCGACTGCCGGTCGATGTCGCCGAGGTTCTGCATCGCGAGGCCGTAGGGCTTCAGCAGAGCGGGTATGCGGTGCAGCCTCGTGCCTGCGAGCAGCGTCACCCGCCCCGTCTGCGGGTCGGCCGACACCAGACCCTGAAGGTCGTCGAGCTCGAGCAGCACACCCGGTGCAGCGGCGATGCCGGTGAAGCTGTGGCCCGCGCCGACCGCCTTGACGGTGAGCCCCTGCCGCGCCGCGGCCACGACAGACCGCTGGACACCCTCGGGCGAGCGCGGGCGCTCGACGCGAATCGGGCGCACCGACGCGGTACGACCCCAGTTCTGCCAGGTTCCGCCCGGTCGGGTCATAGAAAGGCCTTCCCCTCGCCACGGTAGGTGGGCAGCTCGCCGATCACGGTGCCGCCCGAGACGAGATGGTACCGCTCGACGCGCTCGGCTCCCTCTCCGCTCTTAGCATGCCGGAACCAGACACGGTCGCCCACGCTCAGATCGCGCGCGCTCCGTCCGCGCAGCGGCGTCTGCACCTCGCCGGCGCCTTCCCGCCCCAGGGGGTGCAGTCCTGCCGGCCAGACCGGAAGGGGCTGGCGGGATGCCACGGCCGGGCCTGACGCGACCCAGCCGCCGCCGAGCACGGTCGCGATGTCGTTCGTCGGCTTTCGGACCACGTCGAAGGCGATCGCAGCGGCAGGCGCGGGGCGGAACGAGCGATACCCGTCGAAGAGATGACCGGCGAGCAGACCGCTGCCCGCCGTCGCCTCGGTGAGCGACTCGTCGCTTCCGGTGAACTCCAGAGAGCCCGTTCCTCCTCCGTTCAGGAACTCGAGCGGAGCGACCTGCGTCATCGCCTCGGCGATCTCGGCGCGACGTCGGCGCAGCTCGTCGCGTGAGCGGGACTGCACCATGCGGATCACCGGGGCGTCGGGCCCCGCGGCATCCCCCTGACCGGCGATCTGCGCCTCGTACATCTGCAGCCCCACGAGACGGAAACCACGGCGACGCACGACCTGCCGCGCGAAGGCGGCGACGTCCGAAGCCGAGTGCAGCGGCGAGCGGCGCACGCCGACATGGCCGAGGGACGGGGAGCGCAGCGACGCGTCGACGTCGATCGCCACCCGCACCTCGGGCCTCGATCCCGGTCCAGCCACCGAGTCGATCACGTCGAGGTGGGCGATGTCGTCGATCATCAGCGTGATGCGGGATGCCGCGCGCTCGTCGGCGAGCAGCCGCGCCAGGGCGGCCCGGTCGACGGTCGGGTAGCCGAGCACGATGTCGTCGTGCTGCTCGGCGAGCCAGAGCGCCTCGGCGAGGGTGAAGGCCAGCAGACCGCGGTACCCGGGGATCTCGAGCACAGCATCGATGACGGCGCGAACTCGCACAGACTTCGTCGCGACCCGGATCGGGATGCCACCGGCGCGCACGAGCAGGTCCATCGCGTTGTGGCGCAGAGCCTCCCGGTCGATCACCGCCACCGGGGCGGGCAGGTGGGCGGTCGCGTCGGTCAGCGACGACCAGAACCGGTCGGTATGGCTCCAGAGCGCGTCGGGATCGGATGCCGGACGCCGGCCTGCGGTGAGATCGAGCACTCCCCCACCCTACGACCCGACCGAGGCGTCGATAGGCTGAACTGCGGGCCCCCATAGCCCAATGGCAGAGGCAGGCGTCTTAAACACGCTTCAGTCTGGGTTCGAATCCCAGTGGGGGCACGCAGTGACGCCACTGGGTGAGAAGCCAGACCAGGGGCCACGCCGGCCCGAGGCTCCGCGCGACGCGCAGCGGCGCGTGGAGTGGCCGGTGGGGACGGGTTCGAATCCCAGTGGGGGCACGCAGTGACGCCACTGGGTGAGAAGCCAGACCAGGGGCCACGCCGGCCCGAGGCTCCGCGCGACGCGCAGCGGCGCGTGGAGTGGCCGGTGAGAAGCCCCAACCAGGGGCACGGAAAAGGGTCCGCCCGAGCTCTCGCTCGGGCGGACCCTGAGTCCTTCGCGTCAGACCGTCGTCTCGACGCTCTCGGGCTTCTTGGCAGCGGGCTTCTTGGCAGCAGGCTTCTTGGCGGCCGGCTTCTTGGCAGCAGGCTTCGCGGCGTCGGCCTTGTCAGCCGGCTTCGCGGCATCCGACGTGGCCGGCTTGCCGGCATCCGACTCCGCCGCGTCCTTCTGTGCGGCGGGCGGCGCGGTCTCGGCGGCCGCCGGACGCGGACGCGCGGCGAACTCCTCGAAGGCCGCACGCGGGTGCTGCACGGCGGCGAGGTTCGCGAAGTCGCGACCGAGCCACAGGTTGTTCCACCAGCCCCACAGCACGCGCCACTTGCGCTCCCACGTGGGCATCGCGAGACCGTGGTAGCCGCGGTGCGCGACCCAGGCGATGAAGCCCTTGAGCGCGATCTTGCCCGACTGGAAGACGCCGTTGTACAGGCCGAGACCTGCCACCGCGCCGAGGTTCTTGTGATAGTAGTCCGTCGTTCCCTCACCCCGAAGGACGGCGACGAGGTTCTTCGCGAGCAGCTTCGCCTGCCGAACGGCGTGCTGCGCGTTGGGCACGCAGGTGCCGTCGGGGAGGCCGCCGGTCTTGTCGGGAACCGCGGCGACGTCACCGGCGGCCCACGCACCCGCGACGGGGTTGCCCTCGGCGTCGACGACGCGCAGGTCGGCCTGCGCCGAGATGCGGCCGCGCTGCTCGGTCGGCAGGTCGCCACCGCGCACGACGGTCGGGTTGGCCATGACACCGGCGGTCCACACGATCAGGTCGGTCGGGATGACCTCACCCGTCGACAGCTCGACGTTGCCGTCGACCGCGCTGGTCACCTGGGTGTCGAGGTGAATGTACGCGCCGCGCTTGCCGAGGTCCTTCATGACCCACTTGCTGGTCTCGAGCGAGACCTCGGGCATGATGCGGCCCATCGCCTCGATGAGGTAGAAGTGCGTGTCGTCGAACGACAGCTGCGGGTACTTCGAGATCAGCGACGAGGCGAACGAGCGCAGCTCGGCGAACGCCTCGATGCCGGCGAAGCCACCGCCGACGACCACGACGGTCAGCAGGCGGTCGCGCTCGGGACCGGCCGGGATCGCCGCGGCCTTGTCGAAGTTCGACAGCAGGCGATCGCGCACCGCGACGGCCTCCTCGATGGTCTTCAGGCCGATCGCGTTGTCGGCGATGCCCGGGATCGGGAACGTGCGCGACACGGCGCCTGCGGTGACGACGATCTGGTCGTACGCGAACTCGTACGGCTCGCCGATCGGCGGGGTGATCGTGGCCACCTTGTTGGCGTGGTCGATGCCGGTCACCTTGGCGGTGATCACGTTGGTCGTCTTGAGATGACGACGGTGCGTGACGACAGCGTGGCGCGGCTCGATCGATCCGGCTGCAACCTCGGGGAGGAACGGCTGGTACGTCATGTACGGCAGCGGGTCCACCATCGTCACGTCGGCCTCGCCCTTGCGAAGGTGCTTCTCGAGCTTCCAGGCGGTGTAGAAACCTGCGTAGCCTCCACCGACAATCAGAATGCGGGGCGCAGTGCTGTTCTGAGGCACAGGGGGACAACTCCTCGTCGTCAGGGTGTGGGAGTGCGTCTACCGCGCTCCGATCGGATGCGCCGGGCAGCTGCGGTGACGCCAAGCGCTACCAGGATACCAGGCACGGTGAGGGCCAGCAGCGGCAGGGTACCGTATCGCAGCGACTCCTCGGTCGGAAGCAGCGGAGATGCCGCATCGACCGACTGCTCGACGGGGGGAAGCGGCGGCACGGCGACCGGCGTCGCCGGCTGCTCGGTCGCCGGCTGCTCAGGGGCGTCCGCGCGGCGGTAGACGCGGATCCACTCCTTCAGATCGCCCATCGGATTGCTCGAGACGCGCGGGATGGATGCCGTGACCGCCGCCTCGGCATTCAGCAGACCGAAACCGTAGAGCGGGTCGGGCGTGCGGGCCATCTCGGGCACCGGTACGGCGGTTCTGATGAGGCGGTTGATCACGTTGGCGGCGTCCAGATCGGGGTGGGCCGCCCGCACCAGCGCGGCAGCGCCGGCGACGATCGGTGCAGCGCCGCTCGTGCCGTCCCAGGATCGGAGCGTGCCGTCGGCCGAGACCCCCAGCAGCGATTCGCTCGGCGCGGAGATGCCGATCGTGATGCCCTGGGTGGATGCCCCCTCGCTGGCGACCCCGGTCTGATCGACGCCCCCGACGGTCAGCACCCCGGGGATCGTGGCCGGTGCGCCGATCATCGAGGTGCCGCTGCCCCGGTTGCCGGCGGCGACGATCACGACGACGTCGTGCTCGAATGCGTACAGGAACGCGTCGTCCCAGCTGCGGTCCCAGTCGAGGGTGTTGGTGGTGAAGGAGAGGTTGATGACGTCGGCGCCGTGGTCGACGGCCCATTTCATGGCCTCCACCACCTGGTCGACGAACGGCTTCGTCGAGGACGAACCGGGGAAGCCGAGCGAGACCGACAGGAGCTGCGCTTCCGGCGCGACGCCGATCATGCCGGTGCCGTCGGGGTTCCCCCGCCCGGCCGCCAGCGAGGCTACCCAGGAACCGTGATTGGGGTCGCGCACGCCGACCGGGGTGCGCCCGTCCGCGCTGCCGACGCCCGACACGTCCGTGCCGTCGGCCACCGCACCGTCGAAGACCACTGGAGGCTTGCCGATGCCCGTGTCGATCACCGCGATCTTCACGCCCTTGCCCCTGGTCACGTTCCAGGCCTGCCGGATCCCGGCCCCGTCGAGCCAGTACTCCATCGCCCGAGCCGGATCGTTCGGGTCGTCCGGGATGGGCGGCGCAGCCGGCGTCACCGTCTCTGCGGGCACCTGCAGCACAGGCGCCGGCTGGGCTCCGGCCGCCGACGCGGGCACGGCGGCGAGAACCGCGGATGCCACGATCGCCGCAGTCACGGCGACACCACGCAGCATCCGGGGAGCGGTCATGACGCGCGGTCCGCCAGCGCAGCGCCGGGGTCGACGCACGCGCAGCGTTCGGGCGACCAGGTGGAGCGCTCGAGCGCGGCATCCCCCACCGGGTTGACCCCGGGCCCCGCGGCGAGGGCGTGCCCGGCGAGCGCGTGCAGGCACTTCACG
This sequence comes from Microbacterium sp. nov. GSS16, assembly GCF_028198145.1. NCBI lineage: Bacteria > Bacillati > Actinomycetota > Actinomycetes > Micrococcales > Microbacteriaceae > Microbacterium > Microbacterium sp. nov. GSS16. The sequence goes on from NZ_CP116338.1 coordinate 2,868,283, forward strand.
CGCGTCGGCATGCCCCCCGCCGAGATACCGTCGATCTCGGGCACGTCGCCGAACTGAGCACGGTCGGCGAGGTACGCCTCGTGGGCGCGGCCGTAGGCCGCGGCGATGTCGGCGTCCTCCTCGAGCATCCGGGCCAGCTCCGGCATCACCTGCGTCGCCTCGAGGGTCGACATCGCGGCGGTCGCCGCCGGATGCGTCAGGTAGTAGAACGTCGGGAACGGCGTTCCGTCGTCGAGACGCGGTGCCGTGGCCACGACGGTCGGGTTGCCGCAGACGCAGCGCGCGGCGATGCCGATGACGCCGCGGGCGGCGCGGCCCAGCTGGCTCGAGACCACGTCGATCTCTGCTGCGGTGGGCGTCGGGAAGGGAGGTGTCGTCACCTCACCAGGGTACGGGAGGGTCGCTGTGACACCCCTCACCCCTGCGGGCTCGGCTCCTCGACGGCGTTCTTCGCGAGTCCCGCCGCGGTCAGGCCCCGCAGCAGCTGCGGCATCCAGTCGGACGGGCGCTCCTTCAGCTGGTCGCTGACCTCCCGCTGCTCGGGCGGCAGATCGGCGGGGTCGAGATCATCGTCGACGAGGAAGACGACCTCACCCGGTTTGACGTAGTACAGCCGCTCACGCGCCTGCGTGGTGATGTAGGCCGGATCGTTCCAGCGATCGCGCTCGCGCTCGAGGTCGGCGATCTGCTCTTCGGTCACCTGCACCGACTGCTCGAGCGCGGCGATCTTCTGCTTCTGCCCCAGGTAGGTTCCGATGGTCGGCACGAGCACCCAGGTGCCCAGCACGACGAGCGACAGCATGATCACCGCGAAGCCCGACAGCCGGATGCCGCTGGCCCACTCGCGCACATCCACCGTGCGGCCGGCCGAGGTGCGACGGGGCGCATCCGCAGCCGCCACGGACGGCGAAGGAGGAGGAGCCGGTCGTCTGGCCATGCCCCTCCTCCTTCATCCGTTCAGATCAGCGTGCGCTCCTGCTCAGGCCTGGAAGCGCGGGAAGGCGGATGCGCCCGCGAAGACCGCGGCGTCACCCAGCTCCTCTTCGATGCGCAGAAGCTGATTGTACTTCGCCACGCGCTCGCTGCGCGCGGGCGCACCGGTCTTGATCTGACCCGCGTTGGTCGCCACGGCGAGGTCGGCGATCGTGGTGTCCTCCGTCTCGCCCGAGCGGTGCGAGAGCATGGCGGTGTAGCCCGAGCGCTGCGCGAGGCTGACCGCGTCGAAGGTCTCGGTCAGGGTGCCGATCTGGTTGACCTTCACCAGCAGCGAGTTCGCGACACCGCGCGCGATGCCGTCGCCGAGCCGCTGCGGGTTGGTGACGAACAGGTCGTCGCCCACCAGCTGCACCTTGCTGCCGAGTGCGTCGGTGAGCTGCTTCCAGTTGTCCCAGTCGTCCTCGGCGAGCGCGTCCTCGATCGTGACGATCGGGAAGTCCGCGACCAGACCCTGGTAGTACTCGATCAGCTCGGGGCCGCTCCAGTCCTTGTTGTCGAGGCGGTACACGCCGTCGTTGAAGAACTCCGTCGCGGCGACGTCCAGGCCGAGCGCGATGTCCTTGCCCGGGGTGAAGCCCGCCTTCTCGATCGCCTTGATCAGGAACTCGAGGCCCTCGCGGTTGCTGGGCAGGTCGGGCGCGAAGCCGCCCTCGTCGCCGAGGCCGGTGGCGTAGCCGGCGGCCTTCAGCTCGCTGCGCAGCACGTGGTAGGTCTCGACGCCCCAACGCAGCGACTCGGAGTAGGTGTCGGCGCCGATCGGGGCGAGGAAGAACTCCTGCATGTCGATGCCGTTGTCGGCGTGCTCGCCGCCGTTGATGACGTTGAACAGCGGCACGGGCAGCAGGTGCGCGTTCGGACCGCCGAGGTAGCGGAACAGCGGCAGGTCGGCCGAGTCGGCGGCCGCCTTGGCCACGGCGAGACTGACGCCGAGGATGGCGTTGGCGCCGACGCGCTTCTTGTTGTCGGTGCCGTCGACCTCGTTGAGGATCTCGTCGACGATGCGCTGCTCGCTGGCCTCGACGCCCTCGATGGCGGGGCCCAGCTCGTCGATGACGGCCTCGACGGCCTTCAGCACGCCCTTCCCGCCGTAGCGGCCCTTGTCTCCGTCGCGCAGCTCGTACGCCTCGAAGGCGCCGGTCGACGCGCCCGAGGGAACGGCGGCGCGCTGCACCACGCCGTCGTCGAGGAGCACCTCCACCTCGACGGTCGGGTTTCCGCGCGAGTCGAGAATCTCGCGTGCGCCTACAGCCTCGATCAGTGCCACAGAAGTGCTCCTTCGAAAGGGAGGGAAGGGTGGTGGTGGAGCGACGTCGATCCGCGTTTCAGTCTAGCCATGCCGGTTCTCACCACTCGTGTGCGTGTCAGACGACGACGGCCAGCGCGAAGCCGTCCCAGCCCTTCATGCCCACCGTCTGCAGGGCGGTCGCATCGAAGCGGGGGTCCTCGCCCAGCATCCGGAGCCCGTCGCGTGTGCCGACCACCATCGGGTCGGTGCTCTCGGCGTCGGCGATGTCGCCGCTGCGCCCGATGTTGTCGACGACGACGACGGTGCCGGGATGCCCGAGCCGGGCAGCCCAGTCGAGGTAGATCGTGTTGGATTCCTTGTCTGCGTCGATGAAGACGAAGTCGAACCCGCCGACCAGGGTGGGCAGCACGTCGGCCGCCCGGCCGATGCGGATGTCGACCCGCTCCCCCACCCCGGCCGCGTCGATGCTCGCGCGCGCCACCGCGGCATTGGCGGCCTCGGCCTCGATCGTCGTGACTCGGCCGGCGTCGCCGACGGCGCGGGCCATCCAGATCGTGGAGTACCCGCCGAGGGTTCCGATCTCGAGCACGCGCTGTGCGCCGCTGATGCGCACCAGCAGGTTCAGCAGCTTGCCCGCCACGGGCGCGACTTCGATCTCGGGCATCCCGGCGGCCCGTTGCGCCTGCAGTGCCGCCTCGAGACCCTCATCGGGCCCGACGAGGGTCTCGGCCAGGTAGTCGTCGGCCCTGCGCCAGTTCTGCGGAGTGGATTCGGTCATGTGCCCAGCCAAACCGTCGGGCCGCGCCCGGTCAAGCGGTGGGGCCGTGTCGAGCCGCCGTCCGGATCACGCGGGGGGCTGGACCGGCGGCAGGGTGGATGCCGGATACTTCGGCGGCCTGCGCTCTGCGAGCGCCGGCTGCCGGCGGAACTGACTTGTCACCAGCAGCACGACGATCACGACGGCGCCGACGATCCAGCCCGAGACACCGAGCGCCGTCGACAGCGCGGGATCGTACTCGGCGCCCGCCGCCAGGAACAGCACGGGCAGCCCCACGCTGGCGTTCAGCGCGCCGTGGGCGAACACCGCCGGCCACATCGAGGCGCTGCGCAGGCGCAGCCAGCCCAGCAGAACGCCCCACACCGTGCATCCGGCGGTCATCAGCAGCACCCCCGTGAGGTCGGTGCGGCCGAAGTTGTAGCCGAGCAGGATCAGGGGCGAGTGCCACAGCCCCCAGACGACGCCGCTGATCAGCAGCGCGGGCCAGGTGCCGTACCGGCGCAGCGCCGGCACGAGGAATCCTCGCCAGCCGACCTCTTCGCCGAAGGCCGCGAGGGCGTTGATCGTCGCGGCGGCGAACGGGATGGAGGCGAGCTGCACGGCGAGCGGCAGCCATGGTGAGGGGAGTTCGACTCCGGCGGGCAGACTCTGCGCCAGCATCTGCGAGAAGCCGGAGAGCCCGGCGAAGTCGGCCTGCAGCCAGCCGAACGCCACCGCGAGCAGCATGGCCGCGATCACGACGACGACCGGGCCGAACAGTCCGAGCACGCTCATCCCGATCACGCGCTTCGCCGGCCGCAAGGGCCACATGCCGAGGAAGCGCAGTCGCTGTCCCGTCGGGATCGGCCGCATCGTCACCAGGACGATCAGCAGCGCGAGAGCCGGCGTGTACATCGTCACGACCAGCAGCACCCCCGCGAACGCCTCGGCGAGACCGTCGCCGAGCCACAGCGGGAGCGCGACCAGCCAGGCCAGGCCGACCGCCAGCACGATGAAGGCGATGATCACCCGGAGGGGGATGCGCGGCATCCGCTCGTCGGCCCGCGGGAAGTCCTGCGTCTCACTCATCTCGGTCTCCGTCTCTCGCGTCGTGCACGCCGGAGGCGCCGCGGTCGATGTGCGCCTGTAGCGTGGCCGCCCCCACCTCGGCCCCGTCCACCGTCACCACGACCGCGCCCTTGCCGCGGCGGGCGATCTCGATCGCGGGGCCCGTGCGAAGCACGATACCGGTGCGGCCGTCCAGGCCGACGCGCCAGCCCACTCCGCCGAACTCGGCGAAGGGGTGGCACTCGATCGCACGCACCGACGTGATCTCATCGAGCGGCACGTGCAGACGCGGGAATCCGAGCTGGGAGCGCACGACCAGCCCGACGGCGCCCGCGCGCACGCGGAAGGATGCCGTCGCCGCGAGCGCGAGAGCGACCACGACGAGCACGAGCAGCGGGATCCACGCCCGATCGGCTGCCTGCAGCAGCATGACCGCGGTCACTCCGACCAGCACGACGCAGGTAATTCCGATGATCAGGACACCCGCGCGCGCGATGTTCGCCGTTCCCATCCAGACGACCCGTTCCCCCGGCGAGATGGACGGCAGCCGCGTGCTCTTCAGCGTCACCGGCCCGGTGGCCTCGACGTCGGGCTGCAGCACCCATCCGGCAGCCGAGAGCAGCAGCAGAGCGCAGAACGCGCTGACGAGCACGGGCAGCACGTCCGCCGCGTCGGCGGCGTCGGACAGCCCGCGCTGCAGCCACGTCGAGCCTGCCGTGGTCACCGCGCTGAAGCCCGACAGTCCGAGGGCGAGCGCGCCGAGGAACCGCGCCGTCACACCCCACTGCTGCCGCGCCATGGTGAGCGTGACCGTGACCAGCAGCAGCGGAAGGCCGAACCCGATGGCCACGGCGAGCCACAGGTAGGTGGCAGGTGGGCCGTATCCGTCCACGCCCCCGGCGCTCCAGTGCGTCGCCGCGGGGTCGGGCAGCTCGGGCATCCACACGGCGATGAGCGCAAGCGCGACCGCCGTCAGGACGGCGGGAATCACCAGGCCGACGACGATGAGCGAGCGTCGTGCTCGGCCGATGTCGGTCTGCGTGTCGGATTCGATCATGAGTCCATCTCCTTGATGAGGGCGGCGAGAGTCGCGGGGGTGACACCGAGCGCGGCACCGCGCCGCACGAGTGCGGTGATCTCGTCGGCGAGACCGGCGAGGGGCGCGGCGGATGCCGAGATCACGGCGCCGCGGCCGCGCCGCAGGTCGACCAGTCCTTCGTCACGCAGCTCCTGATAGGCACGCAGCGCGGTGTGCACGTTCACCTCGGCCGCCGCGGCGAGTTCACGGGCCGGCGGCAGCCGGTCTCCGGGGCGCAGCCGCCCGATCAGCACGTCGCCGCGCACCGACGCCGCGATCTGCTCGAACAGCGGGCGTGCGCTCTCTGGGTCGATCCGGATGAGCATGACACCTCCAACGCGTTTATTCTAATACAAATAGAACAATTGTGGGTGACATCCAGGCGATCTCACCTCGCGGCGACACGACCGGCAGACTGGCCCACATGCGCATCACCCCCCGACGTCTCGCCATCGGCATGAGCCTGTGGATCCCGAATCTCTTCAGCGGCATCCGCGTGCGCCGCTTCAGCGACGACTGGACGCACGCCACCGTCGAGCTGCACGTGAACGTCTTCACCCGCAACTACGTCAAGACGGCGTTCGGCGGATCGATGTCGGCGATGACCGACCCGTACTTCTTCATGCTCGTGATGCACCAGCTCGGGCGCGACTACGTGGTGTGGGACACCCGAGGCGAGATCGAGTTCGTCAAGCCGGGACGCGGCGTGCTGACCGCGCACTTCCACGTCTCGCCGGAGAAGGCGCAGGAGCTGCGCGAGCGCGCCCGCGGCGGCGCGAAGGTGCTCGAATGGTTCGAGACCGAGATCAGAGATGGCGACGGCGACGTGGTCGCACGGGTGCGGCGCGAGGTGTACGTGCGCGAGAAGAGGCGCGTCACGGCGTCGATGACGGGCTCGACCGCGTGACGTGACACCCGCTGTTCACCATCCGGTGGCACGATGAGCGGATGCCCCTCGCCCGCCGCCTGACTCTCACCGACGCCGTCGCGATCGGCCTCGGCTCGATGATCGGCGCGGGCGTGTTCGCTGTGTGGGCGCCGGCGCTCGGGGTCGCCGGCTCAGGCATCCTCATCGCCCTGGGGATCGCTGCGGTGGTGGCGTTCTGCAACGCCACCGCGTCGGCACAGCTGGCGGCGGTGCACCCGGTCGCGGGCGGAACCTACGCGTACGCGCGCGCCGAGATCGGCCCGTGGTCGGGATTCATCGCCGGCTGGTGCTTCGTCATCGGCAAGATCGCCAGCTGCGCGGCGATGGCGATGACGTTCGCCGCGTACGCCGCACCCGAGGCGTGGCGCACACCGGTCGCCGTGATCGCCGTCGCGGCACTCGCGGTCGTGAACTGCTTCGGCATCACCCGCACCGCACTGCTCACGCGGATCCTCGTGGTGATCACGCTGATCGGCCTGGCGGTCGTCGTCGCGGCGGGCTTCGCCACGGCATCCGAGGCAGCGCCCGCTCCCCTGCCTGACGCCACCGCCTACGGCATCCTGCAGGGCGCAGGACTGCTCTTCTTCGCCTTCGCCGGGTACGCGCGCATCGCGACCATGGGCGAAGAGGTCGCCGACCCCGCGTGGAACATCCCGCGCGCGATCGTGCTGGCGCTCGGCGGCGCCGTCGTCGTCTACGTCCTGGTCGCACTCGCGGTCATGCGCACGCTGGGAGCGCATGTCATCGGCAGCGCGCACCCGATCGCCGACGTCGTGGCTGCCTCCGGCTGGACGGGATCCGAACAGGTCGTGCGCGTCGCCGCGGCCACGGCATCGCTGGGCGCGCTGCTGGCCCTGCTGACCGGCATCGGCCGCACCGCCCTCGCGATGGGACGCGAAGCCGACCTGCCCCGCTTTCTGGCACACATCGACAGCCGCTGGCAGGTGCCGCAGCGTGCCGAGATCACGATCGCACTGATCGTCATCGGCATCGTGCTCATCGCAGACCTGCGCGGCGCGATCGGCTTCTCGTCGTTCGGCGTGCTGCTGTACTACCTGATCGCGAACGCCGCGGCGTTCCGCCAGAGGGGATCCGCCCGCCGCTACCCGCGCCTGCTGCAGGTGGTCGGCGCGCTCGGATGCCTGCTGCTCGTCTCTACGCTGCCCGCGGTCGCCTCGCTGATCGGCACCGGTGTCGTGCTCGCCGGCGTCGGCTACCGGATGCTGCGGCTGAGCCTCGCCGCGCGCTGAGCGCCACGGGGAAGCAGCGACGATCGAGGCGCGCGCCACGCGGGTGCAGGTTTCCCGGGCGGCGCGGCGCCGGGGCGTACGCCACGTGAGTGCAGGCGAACACGCGGGCGCAGGCCGATCTCCGGGGAATCCACCTCCGCTGGTGTGTTCGCCTTCCTCGGCGACGGCTGATTCAGATCCGCTCGCGGTACGAGCTCGGGGGCATGCCGAGCACGCTGCGGAAATCCGTCGTCAGGTGGGCATGATCGGCGTAGCCGAGGTCGGCGGCGAGGGCACTCAGATCGGCTGCAGGGTCGTCCCGCAGTCGCTGAGCCGCCTCCTGCACTCGGCGGCGACGGATCATCGCGAGCGGCGGCATCCCCACGTACCGATGCGCCATGCGCTGCAGCGTGCGCAGCGACACGGCCAGCCGTGCCGCTGCCTGTTCCGCCGTGCGGATGCCCGAATCGGTCATCAGAAGCTGAGACATCGCATTCGCCTGGACGTCGGCATCCGTCACCGCGCCCTTCTGCTGGGCGAGCCAGCGCGAGACGACCTCGGCGGCACGGGCGTGCTGGTCATCGCCCGCCATCGCCGCTGAGACCTCGTCGACCAGCGCCGGCGCATCGATCATCAGGTCGGCGTCACGCAGCGCGGCGGGTTCTGCGGTGAGCGCGGCTGCACCAGCCGGCCTCAGCACAGCACCCACCGCCCAGCCTCTTCCGCGCAGGTCGCGGTGGGTGGCACGTGTCGTCGGCCCCGCCAGCTGAACTCCCTCGGACGAGATCACGAGGTTCAGGGCCGGATACGCCACGACCTCCTGGCGCGAGGTCTCGCCCCGCGGAAGATTCCACTCGGGAATCCAGAACCAGGCCACCAGCTCGGCGGCGGCAGGCGTCGGCGGGACCCGGTGGAACCGCGGCATCCGGTCGGGGAAGAGCACCCCGCGTCGTGCATCGATCACGCATCGAACACTACGCACGCCGTGCCGGATTGTCGCGAATCTTCAAGTGCGGCCTGCGGTGCCCTGCATACCGTCGAGTCATGACCACTTCAGACATGACCGGCACGGCCGGCCTCACCGGCACGCACACCACCGACGGACGCCCCAACGGGTCGACGTCGCTCACGCCCTTCCTCGCGATTCCGAACGCCGTCGCCGCCATCGCCTTCTACCGCGACGTCTTCGGCGCGCGCGTCGTCGACGTCACCGAATTCGACGGCGTCGTCGTGCACGCGGACCTCGACTTCGGTGCGGGGATGCTGCAGCTCGGAGAGCCGAATCCGACGTATCACCTGGTCGCGCCGCCGCAGGGTGACGACGACTGCTACTCGATGGGCCTCTATGTGCCCGATGTGGATGCCGTCGTCGCCCGCGCCGTCGAGGCCGGGGCGACCGTGCGCGAAGCGCCGTCGGACTTCGTCTCGGGTGACCGGTTCGCCAGCATCCGAGACCCGTTCGGCGTGCGCTGGTCGGTGATGACCCGCATCGAGGATCTCTCGGAAGAGGAGTCCGCGGCACGCGTCGCGGAATGGGCCGCACAGCAGGGCTGATCCACCCGCCGAAGGCCTGGACTCAGGACAGCGGCTTGACCTCGAGCGAGCCGACGGTGTCGCCGGAGCGCAGTGCCGCGAATCCGGTGTAGCCGTCGGCCGCCGCGCGCTCCAGCAGCGCCTTCATGTTCTTGGGTCGGCGCTCGAGGCGAACGCGTGCGACGCCGTCGCGCAGCAGCGCCGACTTGTGCGCCAGCAGCTCGGCCACCGGCACGTCGGCGTCGTGCACGAGCACGACGGCCTGCGCCGCCTCGGCCTCGACATCGGCGACCAGATCGATGATGCGCTCGAAGCCGATCGAGAAGCCCACAGCCGGCACCTGCTGGCCGAGGAAGCGGCCGATCATGCCGTCGTAGCGACCGCCGCCGCCCAGCGAGTAGTCCACCGACGGGTGGGCGAGCTCGAAGATCGTGCCGGTGTAGTAGCCCATGCCGCGCACGAGGAACGGGTCGTAGACCAGCGGCGACTCTCCCCCGAACTCGGTCTCTGCGACCTGTCCTGAGCTTGCCGAAGGGCCTGTCGAAGGGCGCGCGGCGGTGACTGCCTCTCCGAGCGAGACGAGGTGCGCGACGATCTCGTCGGGGGCACCCTCGGGCAGGGCCTTGCGGATCTGTCGCTCGCCGTACGGGTTGTGTTCCAGGGTCTGCGGACGACTCAGGAACGCCTCGAACTGATCGACAGCCGCGGCAGTGACCTCCCGCTCGCGCAGCTCGGCGGCGACACCCGAGGGCCCGATCTTGTCGAGCTTGTCGATCGTGATGAGCACGCCGGGGCGCTCGTCCTCGGTGAAGCCGAAGCTGTCGAGCATCCAATCCAGGGCGCGGCGGTCGTTCACGCGCACGATGCCACCCTCAAGACCGAGTGCGTCGACGGTGTCGATGGACGCCACGATCAGCTCGGCCTCGGCACGGGCGGAGTCGTCGCCGATGATGTCGATGTCGCACTGCACGAACTGGCGGTAGCGGCCCTTCTGCGGGCGCTCGGCCCGCCAGACCGGTCCGATCTGGATCGCGCGGAAGACCGTCGGCAGCTGGCCGCGGTTGGTCGCGTAGAAACGTGCGAGCGGCACGGTGAGGTCGTAGCGCAGGCCGAGATCGCTGAGTGCGGCGGGGTCGTCGGCCGCAGCGCGGATGCCGTCGGCGTCGAGGCCGCGGCGCAGGATGCTGTACGACAGCTTCTCGTTGTCACCACCCATCCCGGCGTGCAGGCGCAGGTGCTCCTCGACGACGGGCGTCTCGATCTCGTCGAAGCCATGCGCGCGGTAGCGCTCGCGGATGACGGCGAGCACGCGCTCACGACGGGCCTTGTCAGCGGGGAGGAAGTCGCGCATTCCGCGCGGCGGGTTCACGGTTGCCACCCGTCCATCTTTCCAGGTCTGAGGAGTATGCGAATCGGTATACTTAAGGTATGACTGTGACGACCATCAAGGTCTCCACCGAATTGCGGGACCGACTCAAAGAACAGGCCCGCGCCGAGAACAGCACCATCGGTTCGTACCTGGAGAAGCTGCTGGAGCGAGAGCTGCGGGCTCACCGCTTCGAGCAGCTGCGCGAGGCCATGTCCAAGACCACTCCGGAGGAATGGCAGAGCTACCGCGAGGAGACCGAGTGGTGGGATCGTGCCACTGAAGCATGAACTCGCACCGCGTGACATCGTCTGGATGAACCCCGACCCGACGGTGGGCCGCGAGCAGGCCGGCCGTCGCCCCGCGGTGGTCGTCGCCGGCGCTGGCTACCTTCAGGTGGTCGACACGCTCGCCATCATCGTGCCCATCACATCTGTGCACCGTCGCTGGCCGAATCACGTTCCGGTCAGCGGCCTTCCGGTGCCGTCCTGGGCGATGACGGAGCAGTTGCGCGTCGTCTCACGCGACCGACTGCACCGTGACCTCGGTCGGGTGGACGACGCGACCTTCCTGCAGATCCGGAGTTGGCTCAGGGATCACCTGGCTTTGTGAGCACGCCGCGGGCTGAGCGCCCGGCGAGGAGCCAGATGCCGGTCATCCCGGCCTCGGAACCGACATCCAGCTCCCGGACAGCACCGGCTCGCGCCATGCAGCCAGGCGAGGAGCGAGACGCCGGTCATTCGCCGTCCGGAACCGGCTTCTGGCTCCCCGTCAGGCTCGACGCGAGGCACGCGGCACGCGGCACGCGGCCGACGTGGGACAGTCGACGTCAGTCGCCGGGCTCGGCGGCGCGGACCTCGGACTCCAGCAGGCGCAGGCGCTCGCGCAGCGCGCGCTCGGCATCCCAGCCATGTTCACGCGCGACCGCCACGAGAGCGAGCAGAGCGTCACCCAGCTCGGCTTCGGATGCCGGCCCGTCGGCAGGCTCAGGGACCCAAGGTGGGACAGACCCTTCGGCAGGCTCAGGGCCCCAGGGTTCGACAGGCCCTTCGACAGGCTCAGGGACCCAGGATTCGGCAGGCCCTTCGACAGGCTCAGGGACCCAAGATGTGGCAGGCCCTTCGGCAGGCTCAGGACAGGCAGCAGGGACCCAGGATGGGGCAGGCGCAGGTGCCACGCGAGCTGCGCGCCCGAGCACCTTCTGTGCGCGGGCGAGTGCGGGCATCCCGGCCGGCACACCGTCGAGCACGCTGCGACGCTCGCGCTTCTCGGCCGCCTTGGCCGCGTTCCAGTGCACGAGCACCTCCTCCGGCGTGGTCGCGACGGCGTCGCCGAAGACGTGCGGATGCCGGCGCACCATCTTCTCGGTCAGTCCACGTGCCACGTCGTCGATGTCGAACGGCTCCGACGCGTTCTGCGCGGCGATCGCCGCGTGGAACAGCACCTGCCACAGCAGGTCGCCGAGCTCTTCGCGCATCTCGGCGCGGTCGTCGCGCTCGACGGCGTCGATGAGTTCGTGCGCCTCTTCGATGAGGTAGGGGACGAGGTCGCGATGCGTGATCCGCTGCGACCAGACGCACCGCTCGCGCACCTGACGCATCGTCTCGGCGGCGGCGCGCAGCCCATCGGGCTCGCTGAGCGGATCGGTCATCGGCTCACTCCACCGCTGCGGCGAGACGGCGGTACGAGCGCGCTCGCGCGGTGACGACGATGGCCGAGAGCACCAGCGCGATCAGCGAACCACCCAGCACGCCGAGGATCGCCTGATCGCGGATCCCGCCATCATCGGCGAAGGCGAGGTTCGCGAGCAGCAGCGAGACGGTGAACCCGATGCCGCCCAGGGTGCCTGCGGCGAGGATGTCGGGCAGCCGCAGCGCCGGCTCGGTGCCCTTCGGACGCAGCTGCATGCTCAACCACCCGAAGATGCCGATGCCGATGATCTTGCCGACCGGCAGCGCGATGAGAATGCCCCAGAACGCCGGGGAGAGCTCGGTGGGAGACACCTGCGGGATGACGACGAACGCCGCGACGAACGCGAAGACCGGGAGGATGACGCCGTTGACGGTCGGCTCGAGCGCGTGCCTCGTCTTCTCGGCCGGCGCGGGCGACATCGCCAGTCCCAGCATCACGCCGGCGATCGTCGCGTGGATGCCGGAGAGCGCCATGAACCCCCAGGCGATCACGCCGAGCACACCCATCAGCACGGCGATGCCGGACGAGCTGTTCTTCGCCACGACCCGGCTGAGCACCGCGAACACCGCGACGCATGCGACGGCGAGCGCGAACATCAGCCAGTTCACGTCGTGCGCGAAGAGGACCGCGATGAAGATGATGCCGATGATGTCGTCAAGGATCGCGAGGGCGAGCAGGAACACGCGCACCGCCGCCGGCAGGCCCTTGCCGAACACCGCGAGCACGCCGAGCGCGAAGGCGATGTCGGTCGCAGTGGGGATCGGCCAGCCGACAGCAGTGCCCGCGCCGGTCGCAGGGCCCGCGATCAGCAGGTAGATCGCGATCGGCACGATCACGCCGCCCGTGGCTGCGATCGCCGGCTGCACGGCCTTGCGCGGCGAGTCCAGCTCGCCGTGCGTGAGCTCGTACCGCAGCTCGATCGCGACGACGAGGAAGAAGATCGCGAGCAGCCCGTCGGCCACCCACTCCTCGATCGACAGGTCGAGACCGGTGCCCGGGATGACGATGTGCGCATGCAGCACTTCGGCGATCCCGTCGTGGGTGGCGAGGTTCGCCAGCAGCAGGCCGAGCGCCGCGGCCGCGAGAAGAAGCGCCGCGGGGAACTGCTGGCCACGAAGGGGATTGTCCGAGATTCGCATCCCCTCCACTCTGTCACAGGGAACAGCGGCCGCGTTCGGGCGGATTACGCTCGAAGCATGTCGCTCGAGCCCACGAACACCGAAGCCATCCGCGTCATCACCCGATTCGAAGCCTCCCACGGCATTCCCGACGCGATGCGCGCGGATGTCAGGATGCTCGGCGCCCTGCTCGGGCAGGTGCTGCGCGAGTCGGGCAGCGCCGGCCTCTTCGAGGATGTGGAGCGGCTGCGGCTCGCGACGATCCAGGCATCCGATGCCGACGGGGACGGAGCGGCATTCGATCGCGCCGCAGAGATCGCCGACTCCTTCACGATCGAGCGAGCCGACGAGGTCGCCCGCGCCTTCACCTGCTACTTCCATCTCGTCAACCTCGCCGAGGAGCACCAGCGCGTGCGCATCCTGCGCGAGCGCTCCGGTCAGCCCCGCGAGGGCGCGACCGACACCGTCGCGACCGCCTTCGCCCAGCTGACGAAGGAGGTCGGGGAGGATGCCGCTCGCGAGCGCCTCGCCGAGCTGCGCTTCCACCCGGTGTTCACCGCCCACCCCACCGAGGCCCGCCGACGTGCGGTGTCGGGCAGCATCCGGCGCCTGTCCGAGCTGCTCACCGAGCACGATGCCGCGAGCGAGGGCGGCGCCGACGAGCAGCGCGCCCGCCGCCGGATGCTCGAGGAGATCGACACGCTGTGGCGCACCGCTCCCCTGCGTGCCCAGAAGCCCACCCCCACTGACGAGGTGCGCACCGTGATGGGAGTCTTCGACGAGACCCTGTTCAGCACGGTGCCGCACGTGTACCGCCGTATCGACGACGCGCTGCGCGGTGGTGAGTCCGGCGCGAGCGCGCCCGTCGTGCCGGCGTTCGTGCGGGTCGGCTCGTGGGTCGGCGGCGACCGCGACGGCAACCCCTTCGTCACCGCCGCGGTCACGAGGGAGGCCGCGCAGATCGCGTCCGAGCACGTGCTGCGCGGGCTCGAGCGGGCACTCGACCGGATCGGCCGCACGCTCACGCTCGACGCCGCCGACACCCCGCCCAGCGAGCAGGTCAGCGCCATCTGGCAGCGTTTCGCCGACGAGCATCCGGAGCTCGCCGAAGAGATCGCGACCCGCTCGCCGTCTGAGCCGCACCGCCGCGTGATGCTCGCGCTCGTGCACCGCGTGCACGCCACCCGCACCGAGCAGGACGGCGGCTACCGCGCGCCCGAGGAGCTGCTCGCCGACCTGCGCGCCGTGCAGTCGTCGCTGGCGGATGCCGGGGCGCGCCGCCACGCGTTCGGCGGCATGCAGCACGTGATCTGGCAGGTGGAGACGTACGGATTCCACCTCACCGAGCTCGAGGTGCGTCAGCACTCCAAGGTGCACCGGCAGGCTCTCGCCGAGCTCGACGCCGGCGGCGAGCTCAGCGCACAGACCGAGGAGGTGCTCGATGTCTTCCGCGCGGTCGCCGACATCCAGCGCCGCTACGGCCTGCGCGCCGCCGGCCGCTACGTGGTCTCGTTCACGCAGTCCGCGCAGGATCTCGCCAACGTGCACCGCCTCGCGGTATACGCCCTGGGCGAGGACGCGCCCGTGCTCGACGTCGTGCCGTTGTTCGAGACCTTCGCCGACCTGCAGGCGGCCCCGGCGATCCTCGCCGAGGTCGTGCAGTTTCCCGAGTTCCGCGCCCGCCTCGACGCGACCGGCGACCGGCTCGAGGTCATGCTCGGCTACTCCGACTCCTCCAAGGACGTCGGCCCGGTCGCCGCCAACCTCGCGCTCTACGAGGCTCAGCGGCAGATCGCCCTGTGGGCGAAGGAGTCGGGCATCCGTCTCACCCTGTTCCACGGCCGCGGCGGTGCGCTCGGCCGCGGCGGCGGGCCCGCCAACTCCGCCATCCTCGCGCAGCCGCCACACTCGGTCGACGGTCGCTTCAAGCTCACCGAGCAGGGCGAGGTCATCTTCGCCCGCTACGGCGAGCCGGCTATCGCGATGCGCCACATCGACCAGGTGGCCGCGGCAACGCTGCTCGCCTCCTCGCCCACCGTCGAGCAGCGCACCAGCGGCGCCGCCGAGCGGTTCGCCGACGTCGCGCAGACGATGGATGCCGCCTCGCGCGAGCGGTTCTTCTCGCTCGTCGCCGCCGACGGATTCGCGCCCTGGTTCGCCACCGTCACACCGATGGAGGAGATCGGACTGCTCGCGCTGGGCTCGCGCCCGGCCCGACGCGGCCTGTCGGTGGAGTCGCTCGAGGATCTGCGCGCGATCCCGTGGGTGTTCGCGTGGACGCAGGCGCGGATCAACCTCGCCGGGTGGTTCGGGCTGGGGACGGCGCTGGATGCCGTGGGCGACGAGGCACGGCTGATCGAGGCGTACCGGGACTGGCCGCTGCTGCGCACCATGATCGACAACGTCGCGATGAGTCTGGCGAAGACCGACGAGCGCATCGCTCGCGAGTACCTCTCGCTCGGCGACCGCGATAACCTCGCGAAGATCGTGCTCGACGAGCTCGCCCTCACCCGCGACTGGGTGATCCGTCTCACCGGCGGCGAGCAGCTGCTGGGCAACAAGCCCGTGCTGCAGCGCGCCGTGCAGCTGCGCACGCCCTACGTCGACGCGCTGTCGCTGCTGCAGCTGCGTGCCCTGCGCGCGCTGCGCTCCGACATCCAGGGCGACACCGACCCCGATCTGCAGCGTCTGCTGCTGCTTTCAGTCAGCGGAGTCGCGGCCGGCCTGCAGAACACCGGGTGATAGCATCCCCTGCGACTTCTCGTCGGAGGCGGCGCTGATCGCCAGCTAAAGTGAAGGCTCCTGCCTGATCCGGCGAAGCATCACGCGATACGATCGCGCCCTTCCATCCCCCACCAGAAAGCTTCCCGCGTGACAGAGAACACTGCCGACTTCCATCCGCTCAGCGATGCCGCCCAGCCCGTCTTCGACGCGGTGCGCAGCCTCAACCCGAATGAGCCGGAGTTCCACCAGGCGGTGCACGAGGTGCTGCACTCGATCGGACCGGTCCTCGAGCGCCACCCCAAGTACCTCGACCAGGGCGTGCTCGAGCGTCTCGTCGAGCCCGAGCGCCAGGTCATCTTCCGCGTGCCGTGGACCGACGACGCCGGCAGGCTGCAGGTCAACCGCGGATACCGCGTGCAGTACAACTCCGCTCTCGGCCCGTACAAGGGCGGTCTGCGCTTCCACCCCTCGGTGAACATCTCGATCATCAAGTTCCTCGGTTTCGAGCAGATCTTCAAGAACGCGCTCACCGGGCAGGGCATCGGCGGTGGCAAGGGCGGCTCGAACTTCGACCCGCACGGCAAGAGCGACGCCGAGGTCATGCGCTTCTGCCAGTCGTTCATGAGCGAGCTGTTCCGCCACATCGGCGAGCACGCCGACGTCCCCGCGGGCGACATCGGCGTCGGCGGCCGTGAGATCGGCTACCTGTTCGGCATGTACCGCAAGATGACCAACCGTCACGAGTCGGGCATCCTCACCGGCAAGGGAATCGGCTGGGGCGGCGCTCAGGTGCGCACCGAGGCGACCGGCTACGGCGCGGTGTTCTTCGTGCAGGAGATGCTCGCGGTGCACGGCGAGAGCCTCGAGGGCAAGCGCGTGTCCGTGTCCGGCTCGGGCAACGTCGCGATCTACGCGATCGAGAAGGCCACCCAGCTCGGGGCGCGCGCGATCACAGCATCCGACTCCTCCGGCTACATCGTCGACGACGCCGGCATCGACCTCGCTCTGCTGCGCCAGATCAAGGAAGTCGAGCGCGGCCGTATCGTCGAGTACGCGAACCGTCGCCCCGGCGCTCGCTTCGTCGAGGGCGGCAACGTGTGGGAGATCCCGGTCGACATCGCCGTGCCCTCGGCCACGCAGAACGAGCTGAACGAGGATTCGGCCCGCATGCTCATCGCCAACGGCGTGCGCGCCGTCGCCGAGGGCGCGAACATGCCGTCGACCCCCGAGGCCGTCGGCGCGTTCCAGGACTCCGAGGTGCTCTTCGCGCCGGGCAAGGCGGCGAACGCCGGCGGTGTGGCGACGTCTGCTCTGGAGATGAGCCAGAACGCCTCGCGTCAGCGCTGGAACTTCGCGAACAGCGAGCAGAAGCTGCGCGACATCATGGCCGACATCCACGATGCCTCGTTCCGCGCCGCCGAGCGCTACGGCACCCCCGGCGACTACGTCGCGGGTGCGAACATCGCGGGCTTCGAGCGAGTCGCCGACGCGATGCTCGCGCAGGGCGTCATCTGACCGCAGCCCCGCCGCGACCCTTCGCTGAGAAACCACCTTCTGCACGAGAAACCACGCGCGAGCGCGTTTCTCACGCGGAAGGTGGTTTCTCGCGGGAGGAGGCGGGTCAGAGCCGCCGGTCGTCGGCGTGCCTGGCCAGCGAGCTGCCATAACGCTCGGTGAGCTGCACCATCAGGTCGGGGGTGTCGCGGTCGACGCCGAAGACGTGTCCGGGGAAGTCGAGGGCCGGCATCGCGGCCGCGATCTCGTCCGCCTGGTCCGGCGACAGCAGCCGCGCTGGATCGCCGACGGCGACCCACCCGATCGGGACGACACCGCCCTCCGGCAGCACGGCGCGGCGCTGGACGATCGCGTTGACCCGAACCTCGCAGCGCGGGCCGACCAGCGCACCGTTGAACACGCGGGCACCGGATGCCAGGAACACCTCCTCGCCGATGGTCGCACCCGCGATGCTGGCCAGGGTGCCGACGAGGGTGTGATCGCCGATGTGCACCGCGTCGGCCGCGGTGGCCCGGATGAGCGCGTTCTCCATTACGATCACGTGCTCGCCCAGTGTGATCGGCCCGCCCTCGGCGGTGATCACGGCGCCGTGCAGCACCTGACAATTCGGGCCGATCTGCACGTCGCCCGAGATCACAGCGGTCGGTGCCACGACGGCGGTGTCGTGGATGCGGGGCCGAGCCCCGAGGTGCTCGTACATCATGCGGCCAGACTAGCCCCGCGCGTCAGCGGGCGCGCAGCACCGCCGGCAGCACGATGTGCACCTCGGGGATCATGCCCGGGGTCACCCGCTTGCGGAAGATCCAGTAGCTCCACGCCTGATAGAGCAGGATCACCGGCAGCGACACGGCGGCAACGACCGTCATCACGCCGAGCGTGTAGGGCCCGTTGGCGGCGTTCCACACGGTGAGGTCGAACGCGGCATCCACCGTCGACGGCAGCAGCACGGGGAACATGCCCGCGAAGATCGCCGCGGCGCCGAACAGACCGAACCCGGCGAAGCCGATGAACGCACGGCCCTCGCGACGCACCTGCGCCGCCCGCCAGCCGAAAACGGCGGCCAGCACGGCGCAGACGATGAGAGTCCAGGCGAACACGTTGCCGCCGTGTGCCAGCTGCACCCAGATCGCCCATACGGCAGCAGGCGCGATGCACGCGGGCGCCCAGCGCGCCGCGAACCGCCCGGCCCGCTCGCGCACCGGCCCGTCGGCCTTCAGGCCGAGGAACGTCGCCGAGTGCAGCAGCGCGAAGCCGACCACCGCGAGCCCGCCGAGCACGGCGGGAACCGTCAGCCAGACGAACGGCCCGCCGACGCGGTCGCCGTTGGCGTCGATGGGCAGGCCCGTCGAGGTCAGGGCGAGCGCAGCGCCGATGCAGAACGCGACGATGAGCGAGCCGAGTCCGATCATCCAGGTCCAGACCGTGCGCCAGCGCTCGGTGTGCACCTTGCCGCGGTACTCGATGCCGACCGCTCGCACGATGAGACCGACCAGGGTGATCGTCAGCGGCACGTACAGGGTCGAGAAGAGGGAGGCGTACCAGGCGGGGAACGCGGCGAACATCGCGGCCCCCGCGGTGATCAGCCACACCTCGTTGCCGTCCCAGACCGGGCCGATGGTGTTGAGCATCACACGACGGTCGCGTTCGGATCGGGTGGAGAAGACCATGTGCATGCCCACGCCGAGGTCGAAGCCCTCGAGCAGCAGGTAGCCGGTCCACAGCACGGCGATCGCGATGAACCAGACGACGGGAAGCGGTTCCATTTCCTCAGTTCCTCTCGGGCCGGTCAGTATGCGAAGGCGAGCACGTCGTCGCGTCGGTCGGGATCGGGTCGGTCATCGTCGTCATCCGGATGCCCGACTGCGGCGAGCTCGGGCATCGAGGCGGCCACGCCGCCGCGGACGTACTTCACCATCAGGTAGAGCTCGATCGCGAGCATCACGCCGTACACGGCGCTGAGGGTGATCACCGAGAACAGCAGCTCCCCTGCGGTCACGCCGGGCGAGACGGCCGCCGCGGTGAACATGAACACCCCGTCGACGCCGGTCGCATCGGGGTTCGGTGCGACGACGAAGGGCTGGCGGCCCAGCTCGGTGAAGATCCAGCCGGCGATGTTCGCCGCGAACGGCGCGACGATGCCGAGCAGCGCGAGGCGCATGATCCAGGGCGAGCGGGGCACGGTGCCCTTGCGGGTCAGCCACAGCGCGACCACGCCGCCGAAGGCGACCACTCCGCCCAGGCCGATCATGAGCCGGAAGCCCCAGTAGGTGACCCACATCACGGGCACGTACTGCACGTCGGTGCCGGCCATGTCGCCGTAGAGCGCGTCATCGGGGATCGTCTTGCCGTACTGGTCGACGTACTGCGGCTCGAGGTCGTTGATACCGGGCATCTCGGCGCCCCACTCCCCCGTGCCGAGAAAGCCGAGCACACCGGGGATCTCGATGAGCGTGATGACATCGGAGCAGTCCTTCGATCCCGGGTCACCGAGGGAGAGCACCGAGAACGCCGAGCCGGTGTGGCAGGCGGCTTCCGCGGCCGCCATCTTCATCGGCTGCTGCTCGTACATGAGCTTGCCCTGGATGTCTCCGGATGCCACGGTGCCGAGGAATCCGGCGATGGCCACGACCGCGCCGAAGCGCAGCGACCAGATCCACACGCCGTGGTCCTTCTTGTCGCGTCCTGCCACGGCATCCGCCTGCCCGACGATCACGCGACCGGTCTCGTCGACCGAGTCGATGCCGTCGTGGCGGCGCCGCCACAGGTGGTACCAGGAGATGCCGAGCAGGAACATGCCGGCGACGACGAGGGCGCCGAAGATCGTGTGCGTATACGCGGCGATCGCGGTGTTGTTGGTGAGCACGGCCCACACGTCGGTCATCACCGGGCGTCCGTCGGCGCCGAGCTCGACGCCGACCGGGTGCTGCATCCAGGAGTTCGCGACGATGATGAAGAACGCCGAGATCCACGAGCCGACGACGGCGCACCACAGCGCGGCGAGGTGCAGCCCCTTGCGCAGGCGACCCCAGCCGAAGATCCAGATGCCGAGGAAGGTCGACTCGACGAAGAAGGCGAGCAGCCCCTCCATGGCGAGCGGGGCGCCGAAGACGTCGCCGACGAAGCGGGAGTACTCGCTCCACGCCATGCCGAACTGGAACTCCTGCACGAGACCGGTCGCAACGCCGACGATGAAGTTGATCAGGTAGACCTTGCCCCAGAACTTCGTCATGCGCAGGAATTTCTCGTCTCCTGTGCGCACCCAGCGGGTCTGCATGATCGCGACCATCATGCCGAGGCCGAGCGTCAGCGGCACCATCAGGAAGTGATAGACGGTCGTGATGCCGAACTGCCAGCGGGCGATGTCGAGAACGTCCACGCGGTTTCTCCGTTCGCGAAGGATGGCGGTCGATTCCGCCATGACTATTCTACGCCTCGTAGAACTTCTTCGACACACGATAGAACAAATTCGACAAGGAGTAGAATCGAGGAGCCGGACAAAATGCGGCAAAGGAGGGATGCGCTGATGGGAACGCTCGGAGAGCTCGAACGAGCCGTGATGGACGCCATCTGGGAGTCGGACGCGGCAATGAGCGCGTACGACGTGCAGAGCAGGCTGCAGGCCGAGGGCCGCTCGCTGGCCGTGACCACCCTGCTGACCGTGCTGTCTCGTCTGGAGAAGAAGGGCTTCGTCGCGTCGGACCGCTCGGCCCGCCCGCACCGCTACACCGCCGTGGCCTCCCGCGCGGATCACGTTGCAGAGCTCATGCACTCGGTGCTGGGCGACGCCGGCGACCGCACCGCCGTGCTCGAGCGCTTCGTCGGCGGGGTGTCCCCCGAGGATGCCGCCGTGCTGCGTCAGCTGCTCGGCCGCTCGGGCTGACGCGTCGCCATGCTGACGGTCGCGACCGGCGCCGCGCAGAGCGGCGCGCTGGTCATCCCGCACGGGGTGGTCATCTTCGGCGCGGTCGCGCTGGGCCTGATCTCGATCGCTCTCGCGTGGCCGGTGCCGGTCGCCCTGTCGCGCGCGTCGTGGCCGATGCGCGCGCCGGTGATGGCGCTGCTGCTGTGGCAGGCGATCGGCCTGGCCGGAGGACTCTCGATGATCGGCGCGCTGGCGCTGGCCGGCTATGCGGCTCTGCCCGGGCATCCGTGGCTCGCGCCGGTGCCCGCCGTGCTGTTCACCGTCTATCTGCTCACCCACCTCGGCGCGACGATTGTGCAGGTCACGAAGCAGCGGCGCCGCCATCTCGCTCTGCTCGAGATGCTGACCTCACCGCATCCCACCCGCGCGCGTACGCGGGTGATCGACGACGCGGTGCCCATGGCGTACTGCCTGCCGAACGGGCCCCGGTCGGTGACGGTGCTCTCGCAGGGGCTGCTCGACCGGCTCGATCCGGACGAGCTGGTCGCGGTGATCGCTCACGAGCGGGCGCACGTCGAGCAGCGACATGATCTGCTGCTGCTCGCGTTCCGCGCCTGGCGCTCGGCGCTGCCGTGGTTCCCCATCGCCGCTCGAGCCGAGGTCGAGGTCGCCGCCCTCGTCGAGATGCTCGCCGATGACCACGCGCGTCGTGAGGTACGCGACGAGGTGCTAGCCCGCGCGATCCTGCAGGTGGGCGCCAGCGGTGTGCCCGGGGCCGATCATCCCGTGTCGGGGTCGATGCGGGTGAGCGACAGGTTCCGCCGGCTCGCAGACTGACGCACGTCTCGGAGCGGCCGCGCGGCTCGCCGCGCCTCGCGAGCGCAGGCGAACACGCGAGCACAGGAGAAATCCGCCGAATCGAGCCTGCCTCCGCGTGTTCTCCTGCACCCGACGAGTGCGCGCGGGCAGCGCAAGGGCGAGCAGGGCGAGCGACGCACGCTGCACGGGCGACCCATCATCCGGTGAGGCCGCGGCTCACCCGACGGGCACGGCGCGGGCCCCGAGTCGCACGATCGCGTCACCGTCATGCCGGTCAGCGCTCCGGTGCGAGACGAGCATGACGATCCGGTCGTCGGTGGCGCGGCGCACATCAGCCATCATCGCCGCGGCGGTCGGCCGATCGAGATGCGCGGTCGGCTCGTCGAGCAGGAGGATCTCGGCGCGGGTGAGCAGGGCCCGCGCGACGGCGAGCCGCTGACGCTCTCCTCCCGACAGGGCTGAACCGCCCGGGCCCACACGCGCGTCGAGATCGTCGTCGAGCGCGTCGAGCAGGCCCGCGAGACCCGCCTGCCCGAGCACGTCGCGCAGCGCCTCGTCATCGGGTGCGTCGTCGCGATCGCGCGCGAGAAGCAGGTTGCCGCGCAGCGTCGAATCGAAGACGTACGCATCCTGCGGGCACCAGGCGACCCTGTCGCGCCAGGAGCGCTCGTCGAAAGCGGTGATCGGTCGCCCGTCGGCGGTGATCGCTCCGGATGCCACGGGCAGAGCGCCCATCACGGCCGAGAGCAGCGTCGACTTGCCCGAACCGGACGGCCCGTCCAGCACGAGCCAGCCGCCGCGAGCGACCTCGGCGGAGACGTCCGACACGGCGGGAGCCGCTGCGCCCGGGTAGCGGACTGTCACCGCTTCGAGGGCGAGGCGAGTGACGACATCCGGCACGGCCGTCCCCCACTGCGGCGTGGGCGCGGGCCGCAGCACCACGTCGAGGCGGCGCAGCACGCTCTGCAGCGCCGGAAGGCGGTGCATCGCGACGACGAAGGCGGCGAGCGGCTCGAGCAGGGCGAGCGACAGAAGGGCGACGACCGAGGCCGACTCGGCGGGCAGCTCGGACGAGAGCACCGGCACGAGAACGGCGAGCATCGTGGTCGCGATGGTGACGACGGCAGCGCCGAGCCCTGCCGACCAGGCGGCGCGTCTCTCGGCCGACGCGAGCCGCCGAGCGTGTGCGTCGAGCTGCCGGAGAGCGCCGTCGGCCACTCCGTTGCCGCGCAGATCGTCAGCGGCGGAGGCGAGGACGGCGGTGGAGCGCACGATGGCCGAGCGTGCTGCGACGCGATCGGCGGAGGCGCCTCGTTCGCTGAGCAGGGCGAGCGACGAGGCGAGGACGACGGCGACGATCAGCACCGCGGCGACCAGCACGGTGAGGTGCGGGGTGACGAACGCGGCCGTGACGACGGTGCCCGCGAGCACGAGCAGGCCGGCGCCGAGGGGCGGGACGACGCGCGGCAGCTGATCGCGCAGGTCGTCGGTGAGCGTGACGAGGTAGTCGAGCGGCGCGCCGCCCTCGAGCAGGCGGCGGGATCCGGCGCCTCGGGCCGCGATCGCGCGCCAGAGTCGCAGGCGCAGCGCGTCGACCACGAGGAACGTGGCGCGGTGCGTGACCAGTCGATCGGCGTATCGCCCGACCGCGCGGCCGATGCCGAACGCGCGCACGCCGACGATGGCCACGAGCAGGTACATGATGTACTCCTCGACGCTGGCGCGCACGATCAGCCACCCCGAGACGGCGGTGAGCGCCACGGCGAGCCCGGCGGCGAGCGCGGAGAGCGCCATCGACGCCGCCCACAGCCAGGCGTGCGGGCGCAGCAGAGAGGCGAGGGTGAGGGTTCGCCGCCCGGTCGGCGGCTCAGCACCGGAGGGGGAAGGCGATTCAGACGGCTGCCGCGGCTCGAGCCGTTCGCCGGATGCCGGATGCTCATGTGCACGGGCGCCGCCGCCGGCGTCCTCAGCCACCTGCTCGGCCACGGACACGAAACGGTCGGCCAGCGCCAGCGTCTCGGGCTCGTGACTGGCGAGCACGACCGTGCACCGTCCGGCGCGGCGTCGCACGGCCGCGCGCACGAGCTCAGCCGCGACCGGGTCGAGGTGCGCGGTCGGCTCGTCGAGAACGAGGAGGCGGGCGCCGGCATCCACTCGCGCGAGAGCCCGCGCCACCGCCAGCCGGCGCTGTTCGCCCGGGCTGAGCTCGGCGACCGCCGCATCCGCCAGGCGCTCCAGGCCCAGCTCGTCGAGCGCGGCGGGCCCGGCGCCGTACAGCGCGAGCTCCTCGCGCGGTGTCGCGGCGAAGGCCCCAGGCGCCTGTGGCGCCCAGGCCACGGCATCCGGATCCACTCCGCGCACCGCACCCGAGACCGCCGCCTCGGCGGGAAGCGCACCCGCGAGCGCACCGAGCAGCGTCGACTTGCCCGCGCCGCTCGGGCCGGTGATCGCGGTCACTCCCGAGATCTCGGCCGTCACCGCGCACAGCGCGGGTGCCTGCCGGCCGGGATAGGTGACCGTCAGCACGTCGACGCGAACCGGACCGGCCGGGTCGAGGCGCGGGTCGCGGCGGGACGGGGCGCCGAGCATCGCCTTCGCCCGCTCGAGCGCGGAGAGTCCGTCCTGCGAGGCGTGGAAGGCCGTACCGACATCGCGCAGAGCGGTGAAGCACTCCGGTGCGAGGATCAGCGCGATGAGGGCGGGCTCGAGCGCCATGGTGCCGTTCAGCAGTCGCAGCCCGAGGAACACGGCGACGACCGCGACCGAGATGGTGGCGATGAGCTCGAGGGCCAAGGCCGACAGGAAGGCCCAGCGCAGCGTCTCCTCGGTGCGCTGGCGGTAGCGGTGCTGGATGCCGTCGAGCGCCCGTGTCTGCTCGTCGACCCGGCCGAGACCCACGAGCACGGGCAGGCCGCGCGCGAGCTCGGTGAGGTGGTCGGCAAGGCGGGTGAGCGCGCTGAGCGCCGCGTCTGTGCGCTGCTGGGTGTGCTTGCCGATCAGGATCATGAACAGCGGCACGAGCGGGACGGTGATCACGATGATGAGGGCGCTGAGCCAGTCGGCGCCGAGGATGCGCAGCCCGACCAGCAGCGGGATGATCGCCGCACCGATGAGGGAGGGCAGCGATTGGATGAAGTAGTCGTCGAGGTCGTCGAGCCCGTCGGCGGCGAGCACGGCGGTGCCGCCACCGGCACGATCGCCGTCGGCGATGCGCTGCCACAGCCGAGTGCGCAGGTCGCGTTTGACGTCGGTGGCGACGCGGCGCGAGACGACGGAGGTGCCCCATTCCGCTCCGGCCCGCAGCAGCGCTCCCGCCACACCGAGGATGAGGATGGCGCGGGTGGCCTCGGGGGTGAGACCGGATGCCGCCAGCCCGGCGATTCCGCGCGCGACCGCCTCGGCGATGAGCACGAGGCCGAGTGCGCGCCCGGCTGCGAGCAGCCCGAGCGCATACAGCGCCCGCTTCGGCACCGACGACAGGTCGGGGCGTCGCGACGGCTGCTGCGGGCGCGACGCCTCCAGCACCCAGGGGTCTCGGTCTGCGCTCACCCCAAAATTCTACAAGAGGTAGAAGTGGGCGCGACGCCTCCGCCCTGCAGACCGGCCCGCGCGTACGCTTCGCGCGCACCGGAGCCGAGGAATCCTCCGCACCGCGTGCGCATAGTCGTGCGAAGCTCACCGGGGGTCAGCGCCGCATGCCCTCGAGCACCGCGAGCAGCGCATCGCTCGTCGACTGAGGGGCATCGAGCATCACCACATGCCCGGCCCCGCGGATGGCATGCTCCTGCACGCCCTCGTGCGCGGCCCAGCGCGGCATCGCCGTGGCGATGTTGCCCGTGCGATCGGCTGCACCGCGGATGAGGCCCAGCGGCAAAGGGGTGCGGTATCCGGCATCCGGATCCACGAACGAGACGGTGGCTCGCCAGACATCGATGAACATCCGCTTCGGCATCCGCGCGAAGACCCGCTCGATCCCGTCGACCACCTCCGCATGCACGGCCGAGGCCTGCGCCATCATGCGCGGCAGCCGAGAGGCCGGGATCACGGCCAGCGTCGGCGCCGCGAGGCGTAGCCCGAACCGCTCCATGGCGCTCAGCGGTCCGGCGTTCCACGTGGAGCCGATGACGACGAGACCCGCCACCCGATCCGGATGCCGCTTCGCGAACTCTTGAGCGAGATTTCCGCCCAGTGAGTGCCCGATCAGGATCGCCCGGTCGACGCCGCAGGCGTCGAGCAGCGCCGCGAGGTCGTCGAGCGCGTCGGTCGCGCTGAACCGTGTGCCGGGCGCGAGGGCTGACTCGCCGTGGCCGCGCATGTCCCACAGGATCACCCGGTCACCGGCATTCCGGATCGCCTCGGCCTGCGGCAGGAACGATGTGTGATCCATGCCGGCGCCGTGGCTCAGCACCACCGGCACGCCCGTCCCGCCCGTGTCGTGGAACCGCAGTCGCGCCCCTGGCTGTTCGAGTGTCCGATCGAGTGCCGCCATGCCTCGAACCTACCCGCGGATCAGACGCCCGCAGCCTCGGCCTCCGCCTTCGCCGGCTCGGGGAACATCGCGGTGAAGAGGTTGCCGACCCATTCGATGAGATCGGAGTCGGTGGGCATCGGCACGACCAGCGCCTCTCCCCCGCCGACCAGCTTCGCCTTCGGATACAGCCGCTGCAGGCGCACCTTCATCGAGTCCTCGAACCGGGCGGGAGCGATGCGCAGGTTCGAGCCCATCGCGACGACGTCCGACAGCCCCGCCCGCGCGGCGCGTCGGCGCAGACGCGCCACCTTCACCAGCGTGGTCACCTCGTCGGGGAACGCGCCATAGCGGTCGACGAGCTCCTCGACCACGAGGTCGATCGCGTCGTCCGCGGCCGACACGGTCGCCGCCGACGACAGCTTCTGGTAGGCCTCCAGCCGCAACCGCTCGCTGTCGATGTAGTGCTCGGGGATGCGGGCATCCACCGGAAGCTCGAGGCGCAGCTCGACCTCGGAGTTCGTGTCCTCGCCGCGGAAGGTCGCCACGGCCTCGCCGATCATGCGCAGATAGAGGTCGAAGCCGACCCCGGCGATGTGCCCGGCCTGCTCGGCGCCGAGCAGATTGCCCGCGCCGCGCAGCTCGAGATCCTTCAGGGCCACCTGCATGCCCGAGCCGAGGTCGTTGTTCACGGCGATGGTCTGCAGCCGGTCGGCGGCGGTCTCGCTGAGCGGCTTCATGTCGTCGTAGAGGAAGTAGGCGTACGCCCGTTCGCGGCCGCGACCGACGCGCCCGCGCAGCTGGTGCAGCTGCGACAGGCCGTACTTGTCGGCGCGATCGATGATGATCGTGTTGGCGTTCGAGATGTCGAGCCCGGTCTCGATGATGGTCGTCGAGACGAGCACGTCGTACTTGCGCTCCCAGAAGTCGTCGACGACCTGCTCGAGCTGGTGCTCGCCCATCTTGCCGTGCGCCACGGCGATGCGCGCCTCGGGCACGAGCTCGGCGAGCTCGGACGCGACGCGCTGGATGGACTGCACGCGGTTGTGCACGAAGAACACCTGACCCTCGCGCAGGATCTCGCGGCGGATCGCCGCGGCGATCTGCTTGTCACTGCGCGGGCCCACGAAGGAGAGGATCGGATGCCTGTCCTCGGGCGGCGTCTGCAGAGTCGACATCTCCCGGATGCCCGTGACCGCCATCTCGAGAGTGCGCGGGATGGGCGTGGCGCTCATGGCGAGGATGTCGACGTTCGTCTTCAGCTTCTTCAGCGCGTCCTTGTGCTCGACCCCGAAGCGCTGCTCCTCGTCGATGATCATCAGGCCGAGGTCCTTGAAGATGACCTGGTCGGTGAGGATGCGGTGCGTGCCGATGACCATGTCGATCGACCCGTCGACGAGGCCCTGCAGAGTCAGCCGCGCCTCTTTGTCGGTCTGGAACCGGGACAGCGGCCGCACCTTCACAGGGAATCCGGCGAACCGCTCGGTGAACGTCTCGAGGTGCTGCTTCACGAGCAGCGTCGTCGGCACGAGCATGGCGACCTGCTTGCCCTCCTGGATCGCCTTGAACGCGGCGCGCACGGCGACCTCGGTCTTGCCGAAGCCGACATCGCCGGAAAGCAGCCGGTCCATCGGGATCGGGCGCTCCATGTCGGCCTTGATCTCTTCGATCGTCTGCAGCTGGTCGGGGGTCTCGGCGAACGGGAACGCCTCCTCCAACTCGCGCTGCCAGGGCGTGTCCGGCCCGAACGCGTGACCCTTCGAGCTCATCCGCGCAGAGTAGAGCTTCACGAGCTCGACGGCGATGTCGCGCACGGCCCGGCGCGCCTTCCCCTTGGCCGCCGCCCAGTCGCTGCCGCCCATCCTCGACAGCGTCGGGGCGTCACCGCCGACGTACTTCGAGAGCATGTCGAGCTGGTCGGTCGGCACGAAGAGCTTGTCGCCGGGGTACCCCCGCTTCGAAGGCGCGTACTCGAGCACCAGGTACTCGCGGGTGGTCTTCACCGCGTTGCGCCCGCCCGACGACACCTCGCGCTTGGTCATCTCGACGAAGCGCCCGATGCCGTGCGTGGAGTGCACGACGAAGTCGCCCTGCTTCAGCTGCAGCGGATCGACGACGTTGCGGCGACGCGACGCGAGCTTCTTGACCATGCGCTGGTCGCCGCCGATGGTGCGACCGTAGAACTCGTTGTCGGTGAGCACCGCGATCCGGGCATCCGGCACCTGGAAACCCGACTCGACGGACCCGGCGACCAGCGTCGCCACCCCACCCTCCGGCTCGTCGATGAGGCGGTCGACGATGCGCGCGGCGAGGCCGCGGTCGCTGAGCACGTCGCGTGCCCGCTCGACCAGTCCCTGCCCCGACGAGATGACGACGACACGCCAGCCCTCGCCGAGCCGCGCCTCGACGAACGCGATCGCGCCGTCGACGTTTCCGTGGAACGACGGGATGATCGAGGCGTCGAGGTTCTCGGCCGCTTCGTCGTCGACCGCGAACGGAGTGACACGCCACCACACGCCGTCTCGCCCGTGCACGATCTCGCGCATGCGCGCGAGGCTGAGGAAGTCGCCCGCGCCGAGGTCGATCGGAGCGGATGCCCCGGAGGTCGCCGCGCTCCACGCCGCGTCGAGGAACTCGCGGTTCGTCTCGCCGAGGTTCTGCGCGCGCGAGCTGGCGCGCTCGGGATCGACGACCGCTGCCGCCGAGCCCTCGGGCAGGTACTCGGCGAGCGTCACCAGAGGGCCGGCCACGACCGGCAGCAGCGATTCCATGCCCTCGACCGGGATGCCCTGAGACATCTTCTCGAGCATCGCCGACATCGCCGGGAAGCGGCCCACCAGCTCACCCGCGCGCTCGCGGACCTCGGCGGTGAGCAGCAGCTCTCGACTCGCCGCCAGGGAGACGGACTCGACTTCTCCGGGCAGGGAGCGCTGATCGGCGACCGAGAAGGCGCGGATCTGGTCGACCTCGTCGCCGAAGAACTCCACCCGCAGCGGGTGGTCGGCGGTGGGCGGGAAGACGTCGAGGATGCCGCCGCGCACCGCGAACTCACCGCGACGCGAGACCATGTCGACGCGGGAGTAGGCGCGCTCGACGAGCTGCTCGACCGCGTCCTCGAGCTCGATGCCCCGCCCGCCGACGCGCAGCTCGAGCGGCGCCGCGTCGCCCAGGTTGGCGGCCAGCGGCTGCAGGGCGGCGCGCACCGAGGCGACGACGACGAGCGGCTTCTCGCCCCTCCAGGTCACGATGCGGCGCAGTGTGTCCAGCCGCCTGCCGACCGTATCGGGGCTGGGACTCAGCCGCTCGTGCGGCAGGGTCTCCCACGCGGGGAAGGTGAGGATCTCGGCGTCGTCGAGATAGGCGGCGAGCGCCGCCGCGACCGATTCGGCCCGACGGCCGGTGGGTGTGACGACGAGGGCGGATGCCGGTCTGCCAGTCGATGCGCGCCTGCGCAGCAGCCCCGCGATGATGGGGGCGTCGAGCCCGTCGACCGCCGAGATCTCAGCGTCGGTCTGCGCCCAGGTGAGGGCGTCGCGGTACAGGTTCGCCTCTTCCAAGGCGCGCAGAATCCCCGGAACAGTCACCGGACGATTCTAGTCGCGACGGTCGGTGTCGGGCTCGCCGACGCCGGGCGCACCGGGATCGCTCGGCAGCGGCAGGTCGGCGCGCCCTCGACGGCTGCGCCGCGTGCCGCGGAAGCCCTCGACCGCCAGCACCGCGAGGGCGACGGCGAGGATGACGTAGACGAGGGCATCCGCACCCTGCATCCGCTCGCCCAGCAGCAGCGCGACGCCCACCAGCAGCACGGGCTCGACGTAGCTGAGCAGTCCGAAGACCGGCAGCGGCAGCAGCGTCGCCGCGGCGAGATACAGCGACATCGCCGCCGCGCTGGCCAGTCCGATGCCGACCAGGCCCGACAGCTCGGCGGCCGAGATCACGCCGGACGTCGCGGTGACGAGGAAGATCACCGCCAGCGGCACCATCAGCAGCGATTCGGCGCCGAACACGATCGGCCCGTCGAGACCGAAGCGCTGGCGCACCACGAAGTAGACGGTGTACGGCAGGCAGATCGCGAGCGTCACCCACGACAGCTGCGGGGTGGCGGCGACCTTCACCGCGACGGCGACCGCCGCGAGCGCTACCACGAGCCACTGCATCCGGCTCACCCGCGCGCCCAGCAGGAAGCGTCCGCCGAGCACGAGGCAGATCGGCAGCAGCAGGTACCCGAGAGAGGTGTCGAGGGCATGCCCATGCATGGGCGCCCACATGAAGAGCCAGAGCTGGAAGCCGATGATCGCCGCGAGGCCGATCAGCAGCAGCGGCATCCACCAGCGCGCACGCAGCCGTCGGCCCAGCAGCCTCAGCTGCTCGCGGGCGAGCGGATGCAGCAGGGCGAGCGCATAGCAGGCGAAGGTCACGAGGATCCGCCAGGCGAAGACGACCTCGGCGGACGAGCTCAGCACCCCCGCGAGCAGGAAGATGACCCCGAACAGCACCGAGGCGAGCACCGACGCGAGCACGCCGCGCGGCGATGTGTGCTGCACCGCCACGTCCGCCTCCTTCTGGCGCCTGACATCCGGCGCACCGCGTTCCAGGATATCGACGCCTCGCCGTGCGGATAACGTTGCCGGATGGAACCCGTCTCCCTGCGCACCAAGCGGCTCGTGCTCAGCATCCCGGCCGAAGCGGACATCGACGCGATCACCGCCGCCTGTCAGGACCCGGAGGTGCCCCGCTGGACCACGGTGCCCAGTCCATACACCCGGCAGCACGCGACCGACTTCGTCGAGCTCGTGGCGGCGTGGTGGGCGGATCGCGCGGAGACCGTGTGGGCGATCCGCAAGGACGGCGTGCTGGCCGGAATGATCGGCCTGCACCGGATCACCGATCACCCGCATGGCGGAGAGGCGGAGATCGGGTTCTGGGGCGTCGCGGCGTTCCGCGGGCAGGGAGTCATGGTCGAAGCCGCGCGGGCCGTGATCGACTTCGCCTTCGACGAGCTGGGCCTCGCGCGGCTCAGCTGGCGCGCGGTGGCGGGCAACATCCCGTCAGCCCGCACGGCGCGCTCGCTCGGCTTCCGCTATGAGGGCACGCTGCGCCAAGGGCTGACGAGCCCGCGCGGGCGGGATGACGGCTGGGTCGCCGGGCTCCTGGCATCCGACGACCGCGCACCGGTCGCATGGCCGGTGCTGTGAACCGCCCTCGACCCCCTGCGCCCGTGACAGGATGACGGCATGCCCGAGATGCCGGAGGTGCAGGGACTGGTCGACTTCCTCGCCGCACGTGCGGCGGGGCGCACCGTCACGCGCGTCAGCGTGGCGGCTATCGCCGCGCTGAAGACCTTCGATCCGCCGGTCACGGCGCTGCAGGATGCCCGGATCACGGGCGTCACGCGGCACGGCAAGTTCATCGACCTGAGCCTCGGCGACGACCTGCATCTCGTGTTCCACCTCGCGAAGGCCGGCTGGCTGCGCTGGCACGAGGAGCTGCCGACGACGCCCATCAAGCCGGGCCGCAGCCCGATCGCCGTGCGGGTGGCACTCGACGACGGCAGCGGATTCGACCTCACGGAGGCGGGCACGAAGAAGTCGCTCGCCGTCTATGCCGCCCGTCACCCGAACGACGTGCCCGGCATCGCCCGGCTCGGCCCCGACCCGCTCGACCCCACCTTCACGCGGGAGGCGTTCGCCGCGCTGCTCGCGGGTCGCCGCACCCAGATCAAGGGGCTGCTGCGCGACCAGGGTCTGATCGCGGGCATCGGCAACGCGTACAGCGACGAGATCCTGCACGCGGCGAAGATGTCTCCGTACGCACCGGCGGCGAACCTCGACGACGCCGACATCGACCGGCTGTACGACGCGATGCAGCAGACGCTCCGCGAGGCGATCGACGAGGCGGCGGGCAAGCCGCCCGCCGATCTGAAGGACGCCAAGCGGCGCGGCATGCAGGTGCACGCCCGCCGCGGTGAGACGTGCCCGGTGTGCGGCGACAGGGTGCGCAGCGTGTTCTTCGCCGACCGGTCGCTCGAGTACTGCCCCACCTGCCAGACCGGCGGCAAGGTGCTCGCCGACCGCCGGCTCTCGCGACTGCTGAAATGACGACGGTGTGACGAGGAATGAATCGTCACCGGGCACGTTGACTAGACTCTGAGCATCAACGTGCTCCGGGGTCGGTGTGAATCCGAACCGGCGGTGACAGTCCGCGAACGCCTGGCGACAGGCGCCGATCCGGTGGAACTCCGGAACCGACGGTGATGCGAGCATCCGCTCGCTAGTCCGGAAGAGAGGCAGCACGTGGCGTACGCGTGCGCTGCAGACCCCGGGAACCCAGAGAAGGATGACCGATGGCAGTGACCGAGGCCGAACGCGACGCCATGCGTCGCGCGCTCGCGCTCGCCTCGAAGGGCCCACGCGGCCTCAACCCGCAGGTGGGCGCCGTCATCCTCTCCCCCGCCGGTGACGTGCTGGCCGAGGGCTGGCATCGCGGCGCCGGCACCGCGCACGCCGAGGTCGACGCGCTCTCGCAGCTCGGGCCGGGAGAGGCATCCGGCGCGACCGCCGTCGTCACACTCGAGCCGTGCAACCACACCGGGCGCACCGGCCCGTGCGCGCAGGCGCTGATCGATGCGGGCATCGCACGCGTCGTGTACGCGACGGGCGACCCCGGCGACGTCTCCAGCGGCGGCGCGGATCGGCTCCGCGCGGCGGGCGTCGAGGTCGTCGCGGGCGAGCAGGCGGATGCCTCCCGCCGCCTCATCGGCGACTGGCTGACTGTGCAGCAGCTGGGCCGCCCGCACGTCACGGTGAAGTGGGCGCAGAGTCTGGACGGCAGGGCCGCGGCATCCGACGGCACCAGCCAGTGGATCACCGGGCCCGACGCCCGCACCGACGTGCACCGGCGCCGAGCCGATGCCGACGCGATCGTCGTCGGCACCGGGACCGTGCTCGCCGACGATCCCGCGCTCACCGCGCGCGACGGAGACTCCCTGTACCCGCACCAGCCGATCCCCGTCGTGGTCGGCTCGCGCCCCACGCCGGCCGATGCCGCCGTGCACCGGCATCCGCGCACCCCGCTGTTCTACGACACGCGCGACCTGACCACGGTGCTCGCCGACCTCCGCGACCGCGGCGTGCAGCGCGTCTTCGTCGAAGGCGGACCGACGCTGTCGAGCGCGTTCATCGCCGCGGGCTTCGGTGACACCGTACTCGCCTACATCGCCCCGGTGCTGCTGGGCGGCGAGCGCCTCGCACTCACCGACATCGGCGTCGCCTCGATCGGTGACGCCCTGCGCCTGCAGATCGAGCAGTGGATGCCGCTCGGCCCCGATCTGCTCGCCATCGCACACCCCGCGACGGAATCCGCCGCGGGAGAGGAAGGAAGCTGATGTTCACCGGAATCATCGAGGAGATCGGCGAGATCGCCGCGATCTCGGCATCGGGCGACGGGTGGCGGCTCACCGTGCACGCCCCGAAGGCGGCGGCGGATGCCGTGCACGGCGAGTCCATCGCCGTCAGCGGGGTCTGCCTGACCGTCGTCGACTCGACCGAGACGACGTTCGACGCCGACGTCATGAAGCAGACGCTCGACGTGTCGGCGCTCGGCGCCGTGCAGGTCGGCTCGCGCGTGAACATCGAGAAGGCGATGCCCGTCGGCGCACGCCTGGGCGGACACATCGTGCAGGGTCACGTCGACGGCGTCGGCACCGTGCTCGAGGTCAGGCCCGGAGCCGAGTGGCGGGTGCTGCGCATCAGCCTGCCCACGGCGCTCGCACCGCTCGTGGTCGACAAGGGCTCGATCAGCGTCGCCGGCACGTCGCTCACCGTGAGCGCTGTAAGCGGGCCTTCGACAGGCTCCGTGACCCGGAGCGACGAGCACTGGTTCGAGGTCTCCCTCATCCCTGAGACGCTCGAGGCGACCACCCTCGGCGCTCTCGAGCCCGGCGACGTCATCAACCTCGAGACCGACATCCTCGCTCGTCACGTGGAGCGCCTGCTCGCGTTCCGCTCCGACCCGGAAGGAGGCTCGCGATGAGCCTTTCGCCCATCTCCGACGCCCTCGACGCGCTGCGCGCCGGTAAGCCGATCATCGTCGCCGACGACGAGAACCGCGAGAACGAGGGCGACATCATCATCTCCGCCGAGCTCGCGACGGCCGAGACTATGGCCTGGATGGTGCGCTGGACCTCGGGTCTGATCTGCGCCCCGATGCCCGCCGATCTCGCCGACCACCTGAACCTGCCGCCCATGGTCGAGACCAACGAGGACGCCCGCACCACGGCCTACACCGTCAGCGTCGACGCCGCCGAGGGCGTCACGACGGGCATCAGCGCCCGCGACCGCGCGCTGACGCTCAATGTGCTGGCGAATCCGGCATCCGTCCCGACCAGCCTCATCCGTCCCGGCCACATCCTGCCGCTGCGCGCGGTCGACGGCGGCGTGCGCGAGCGCGGCGGGCACACCGAGGCGGCCGTCGAGCTGATGCGCCTCGCGGGCCTGCAGCCGGTCGGCGCGATCGCCGAGGTCGTCGCCGACGACGGCAGCATGATGCGCCTGCCGGCGCTGCTCGAGCTCGGCGTACGAGAGGGAGTGCCGGTCATCACCATCGAGCAGCTCATCGCGCACCTGAACGAGATCGACCCGCGCGACGAGGCCGACTGCCTCGCCCGTCGCTCCGGGCGGCGAGTCAGCCTGCGCGCCGACGCCAACGTGCCGACCGATCACGGCACCTTCCGCTTCCTCGCCTACAAGGACCGCATCAGCGGCACCGACCACATCGCCGTCGTGTCAGGCACTCCCGGCGAGACGGCACTGGTGCGGGTGCACTCGGAGTGCCTCACCGGCGAGGCATTCGGCTCGCAGAAGTGCGAGTGCGGGCCCCAGCTGCAGGCGGCCCTGGACCGCATCGGTGAGGAGGGCGGTGTCGTCATCTACATGCGCGGCCACGAGGGCCGGGGCATCGGGCTGATCAACAAGCTGCGCGCATATGCGCTGCAGGAGGAGGGTCTCGACACCGTCGACGCCAACCTCGCGCTCGGGCTGCCCGCCGACGCGCGCGAGTACGCCGCCGCCGCCGGCATCCTCACCGATCTGGGCGTGTCGAAGGTGCGTCTGCTCACCAACAACACCGACAAGGTCGAGAAGCTGCAGGCGCTCGGCCTCGATGTCGTCGAGCAGGTGCCGCTGATCGTCGGCGTGGGCCCCAACAACCACCAGTACCTCGAGACCAAGCGCGATCGCATGGGTCACATCATCGGCGCGGACGAGCTCGCCCGTGCCCTCGGAAAGGACGACGCATGAGCGGCGCAGGAGCACCCACCCCGAACACCCCGATCGATGGCAGCGGTCTGCGCGTCGTCGTGATCGCGGGGAACTGGCACGAGACGATCTCGAACGGCCTCATCGCCGGCGCGCAGCGCGTGCTCGACGAGGCGGGAGCCGCGCACACGCTGGTGCGCGTGCCCGGATCGTTCGAGCTGGCCGTCGCCGCTCAGGCGGCTTTCGCCGGCGGGGCGGATGCCGTGGTCGCGCTCGGCGTGATCATCCGCGGCGGGACGCCGCACTTCGAGTATGTGTCGTCGGCCACCACCGATGGGCTCAGCCGGGTGGCGCTGGATGCCGGAAAGCCGGTCGGCTTCGGTGTGCTCACGCTGGACGACGAGCGGCAGGGCCTCGACCGTGCCGGACTCGCGGGCTCGAAGGAGGACAAGGGCGCCGAGGCCGCGGACGCAGCGCTGCGCACCGCCCTCATCGTGCGCGCGCTGCGCGGCTGAGCCGACGCGCCAGACCGGCTAGCCTGGGGTCATGGAGACCCTGCGCCACATCGTCCTGTTCGTTCACCTCGTCGGCTTCGCCGTGCTCTTCGGAGCGTGGGCGGTTCAGGCCTTCGGCGGCAGGCGGGAGATCGTCAAGCTGATGCACATCGGCTTCACGATCGCCGCCGTCGCAGGGCTCGCGCTGGCCGCTCCCTGGGGCCTGCCGGACGGCGTAGAGATGAACTACGCCAAGATCGGCACGAAGCTCGTCGTGCTGCTGATCATCGGCGCGTTCCTCGGCATCGGTCAGGCCCGCCAGCGCAAGAGCGGCCAGGTGCCGTCGGCCCTGTTCTGGGGCATCGGCGTGCTGACCGCGCTGAACGCAGGCATCGCCGTCATCTGGTGAGACGCCGGCCCGGCGGGCCAATAGACTCCTCGAGGTTCTGCCACCGGAGGAGCAACACATGACAACGACCACCGCCCCGGCCAACCCGCGCTCGCGGGTCATCCTGGCCAGCCTCGTCGGCACGACGATCGAGTTCTACGACTTCTACGTCTACGCGACCGCGGCGGTTCTCGTCTTCCCGGTGCTCTTCTTCCCGACCGGCAACGACACCACCTCGCTGCTCGCCTCGTTCGGCGTGTTCGGTGCGGCGATGATCGCGCGCCCGATCGGCGCCGTGGTCTTCGGGCACTTCGGCGACAAGTTCGGCCGCAAGGCGACCCTGGTCGCTTCGCTGCTCACGATGGGCATCGCGACCTTCCTCATCGGGCTGCTGCCGACCTTCCAGCAGATCAACTGGTGGGCGGCGCTGCTGCTGC
This sequence comes from Microbacterium sp. nov. GSS16, assembly GCF_028198145.1. Classification (NCBI taxonomy): domain Bacteria; kingdom Bacillati; phylum Actinomycetota; class Actinomycetes; order Micrococcales; family Microbacteriaceae; genus Microbacterium; species Microbacterium sp. nov. GSS16. The sequence goes on from NZ_CP116338.1 coordinate 2,905,255, forward strand.
TGGTCCTGCGTCTCGCGCAGGGCTTCGCCCTCGGCGGCGAATGGTCGGGCGCGGCGCTGGTCGCCACCGAGAACGCTCCGGCCGGCAAGCGCGCCTGGTACGGATCGTTCCCTCAGCTCGGCGCACCACTCGGCTTCATCATCGCGAACGGCATCTTCCTCGGCATCAACGCCCTGCTGCCGCATGAGACCGACGCTGCGCTGAAGTCCGAGGCGTTCCTCAGCTGGGGCTGGCGCGTGCCGTTCCTGTTCTCGGCCGTCATGGTGATCATCGGCCTGTGGGTGCGTCTCAAGCTCGTCGAGTCCGAGACCTTCACCCGCGCGGCCGACACCGGGCGCATCCGCAAGCTGCCGCTCGCGACGGTGTTCCGCCACCACTGGAAGCAGCTGATCCTCGGCACGTTCATCATGCTAGCGACCTACGTGCTGTTCTACCTGATGACGAACTTCACGCTCGCCTACGGCACGAAGGCCGGCTCGCTCGAGGTGGCGTCGGCCGCCGCACAGCAGGCCGCCGACGCGGCCGGCAAGCCGTTCGACGCGTCGGCCTTCGCGGCCCAGTTCTACCCGGGGCTCGGCTTCGGCTACACCCAGTTCGTGATCATGCAGATCGTGGGCGTGGTGTTCTTCGGCATCTTCACCCTGCTCTCCGGCCCGTGGGCCGACCGGTTCGGGCGACGCCGGCTGCTGCTGTGGGTGACCGGCGCGATCATCGTGTTCGGGCTCACCTTCAACCTGTTCCTCATGCCGCAGGACGACCCGGCGCTCACCACGGCCGTCGTGCAGGGCTTCCTGATCCTCGGCTTCCTGCTGATGGGCGCCACCTTCGGCCCGATGGGCGCGCTGCTGCCCGAGCTGTTCCCCACGAACGTGCGGTACTCGGGCTCGGCGATCGCGTACAACGTGTCGTCGATCCTCGGCGCGGCCGTCGCCCCGCTGATCGCCGTCGAGCTGTGGCGCCTCGGCGACGGCTCGCCCTGGCTGGTCGGCATCTACCTGTCGGCCATGGCCGTGCTGACGTTCATC